>JBFWVR010000057.1:0-2559 GCA_050246635.1 Vicinamibacterales bacterium | reverse complement strand
CGGCGGAGGATGACGACGACGCCGGATCGGGGCCCCTCGCCATGGCGGCCGGGCCGCCGGTCACCCCCCGGCCGCAGGGCGCCACGGCGCGCACGGGCGGCGCGCCGCCCGTGACGCCCCGGCAGCGGCCGAGCGACATCGTGCGCCAGGTCAAGAAGGCGCTGGCCGGCCTGCCGATTCGGGAACGGCACTTCCGGCACCAGGCGTTCGGCATCTACAAGCCCGACGTGCAGGAGATCCGGGTGCGCGTCGCCAACGACCTGCCGACCATCTTCCACGAGGCGGGTCACCATCTCGACATCGCGGTGCTCGGCATCAAGCGGAGCGACAAGCGGTGGAAATACGAGCTCCACGCCCTCGGCCAGGCCACGTCCCGGCCGTCGTACACGTCCTCGAAGGTCCGGGCGGAGGGCGCCGCCGAGTTCTTCCGGCTCTACGTGATGGACCCGGCGAAGGCCGCGGCCGAGGCCCCGAAGTACTTCGCGGAGTTCGAGGCGCGGCTCGACGCGCACCCGGACCTCCGTGACGCGCTGCTCGAGACGCGGCAGAACTATCAGGACTACGCCTCCCAGGATCCGGTCGAGCGGCTCCTCATGCGGATCGACACGACGGGACGGTCCGCGGCGGCCGGCGCGCGCCAGCTCGTGACCGACCCCCGTGGATGGTTCAGGCAGCAGGCGATCGGCTGGATGGACGACCTGAAGCCCATCAAGGACGCCGTCGACGCCATGGTCGACGGGCGGAGCCTCGGGTACCGGCACAACGCCTACGTGCTGGCCCGGCTCGCCCGCGGTGCGGCCGGCCGCGCGCAGGGGTTCCTCGAGCACGGGGTCCGCGGCCGGAACGGGCGGTTCCTGAGCGGGTCGCTGGCCGACGCCCTGAAGCCAGTGGCGGCGGACCTTGAGCTGTTCTCGGGCTACCTGGTCGCGCTCCGGACGGTGGAGCTCCGCGGGCGGGGGATCGAAACCGGCGTCTCCCTCGACGAGGCCAAGGCGACGATCGCGCGCGTGGCCGCCCGGGATGACGCCGAGACGTTCGACGCGGCGCGGGACGCGGTCTACGCCTACCAGGACGCCACGCTGGAGTACGCGCGCCAGTACGGGGCCCTGTCCAAGCAGCAGATCGCCCAGATGAAGGCCCTGAACCGGAACTACGTGCCGTTCAAGCGGGTGATGGACGACGTGGCAGGGTCGTGGTCCGGCGTGTCGCGGAAGATCGCCAACCGGAACCTGCCGATCCGGCGCATCAAGGGCTCGGGCCGGGACATCATCAACCCCCTCGAGAGCATCGTCGTCAACACGCATGTCCTCGTCGACATGGTCGACAAGAACCGGGCGATGCTGGCGCTCACGAACCTCGCCGGGGCCTCGCAGGGCTCCGCGCGCTACCTGACGAAGATCCCGGCGCCGCAGATCCCCACGCACGTCAACGTGCTGGAGGTCCTCGGCGGGGCGGTGGGGGAGAAGGACCCCGCCATCGCGGATCTCGTCAAGGCCACGGGGCTGACCGAATCCGACGTGGTGACGCTGTTCTCGCCGGCCTTCATGGGCAAGCCGGGTGAGCAGATCGTGACGGTGATCCGGAAGGGGACGCGGGAGTTCTACCAGGTCAACGACCCGGACCTCTACGAGGCGATCACGCGGGTCGGCCCGAACCTGAAGGACAGCGTGATGGCGGCCATGTTCGAGCCGTTCACGCGACTTTTGCGCGCCGGCGCCACGCTGACCCCCGAGTTCATCGTGCGGAACCCCGGCCGCGACACGCTGGTCGCCTACCTCCAGTCGCGGTACGGGTTCATCCCCGGCGTGGACACCGTCCGCGGCCTGATCGGGCTCATCCTGAACGACGACGACGCGAAGCTGTACTTCTCGAGCGGCATCGATCAGGCGGCGCTGGTCGGCCAGGATCGCCAGCGCGTGCGGCAGGACCTGGCGAAGCTGACGACCGAGGGCCATGCCCAGCTCGCCAAGTACTTCGTGCGGAACCCCCTCGAACTGCTCCGGGCGCTGTCGTCCCAGATGGAGAACGCCACGCGGCTCGGGGAGTTCAAGCTCGCCCTCGAGGCCGGCGGGGTCGAGCGCGGCATCCTGAAGCGGCTCTTCGGGCCGTCCAACCGGGTCGTCAACGAAGAGACGCTGACCCGGGCGACGCTCGCCGCGCGGGACGTGACGACGGACTTCTCGCGCGGCGGCCAGAAGGCGCGGGAGCTGAACCGCTACAGCGCGTTCTTCAACGCCCGGGTCCAGGGCTACGTGCGGCTCGGGGAGACGGTCGCGCGCGACCCCATCGGCACGCTCGAGCACGTCGCCTCGCTGGCCGCCTTCTCGGCGCTCCTGTGGTTCTGGAACAACGACGACGAGGAGTACGACGAGCTCCCGGAGTGGGAGCGCCGCACGTACTGGCACATCAAGATGCCCGGCGCCAACTACTTCATCCGCGTGCCGAAGCCCTTCGAGTGGGGCTACGTGCCCGACCTCGTCGAGGGGGCGCTCGAATGGACGAAGACCCGTGACGCCTCCGCCTGGCGGGTCGTGAAGCCCTCGGACGCGGCGATGACGC
>JBFWVR010000056.1:0-2584 GCA_050246635.1 Vicinamibacterales bacterium | reverse complement strand
GCGTCAGGCGATGAATCTCGATGAACAGATCATCTGCGCGCTGCCAGGCAACCAGGGTGTGGTGTTTGAGCATGCGGCGAGGTACAGCAAGGAGCGTACCCCCACGAGGGGCGAAGGCACCGAGCCCTACGAAGGGGCGGAGCCCCGAGCCCCACGACGGCGCGGAGCGCCGAGCCCCACGAGCGGCGCAGCCGCGAGCCCCACGAGCCCGCCTTCGCCGAAGGCTACGGCGGGGCGAGCCCTACAAGGGCCGGGAGGCCCTGGCCCCACGCTGCCGATCGAGTTCGGCGGCCCTGGCCAGCGCTGTTGTTACCAACGACGGTGAGGCGCCGTTCAGTTCCAGCAGCGTGATCGCATTTCGTGTCGTCGCCGGGCCGGGCAACAAACGGTAATCAAACGTCAGGCCGGTGACGCCAATCGAATCGCCAAAGTGGCAGGCGGCGTAGCAATCACCGAGCAACTCGACGAGTTCCGCGTCGTGGGTCGCCGCCAGCACGACGTGGCTCGGGCCGTTGCCGGTGTCCTTCACCATTTCCCGGAGAACGGCTTCGCCGGCGGCAATCCGCTCGACGGCGTTGGTGCCCCTGAACAATTCGTCAAACAGGAACAGGTGAGGCTCGGCTGATGCGCTCGCTTTCACTCTCGACAACACCTCTTCGACCTCGACCAGGTAGTAGCTCTTGCCGGCCACCAGGTCGTCACCGCGCCCGATGCAACTGCGCACCGCCACGACCGGCGCGCAATAGGCGGTGGCGAAGCAGGTGTTGATCGACTGCGCCATCACGGCGGTCACGCCGACGGTCCGCAAGAACGTGGACTTCCCCGACATGTTCGACCCGGTCACGAGCACGCCGTGAGGCGGGCCGAGCGTGATGGCATTCGGTACGGCACCGACCACCAGCGGATGCTCGAGGCCCGACATCGCCGCGCCGCTCCACGACGGCTGAAAGCGCGGACGTACCCAGCCGTCGCTGCCGGCGCGCAGGGAGGCCACGCTGATCGCCGCATCCACCTCCCCGACCGCGCCAATCAGCCTGAGGAGGGCCGGACCGCACGCCTGCAACTCCCCATAGGCCAGGGACAAGGCGTTGATGTCCAGCAGGAAGAGCAGGTTGAGATACTCCCAGAACCCGGCGATTAGCTCGTTTGACTTGGATGGGTCGCGGCCCACCCAGCGGGCGATACCATTCAGCCGCGCGGTCTGAGCCAGGTCGCCGGCGAGTGTCGCCGCGAGCTGTCCAGGCAGGACGGCGTCGCGCACCGCCTCAGCAGCGGAAACCAGCGCGCGGACCTGGCGGAACGGCCCAATCATCGCACTGACCCGCCACACGGTCTTGGTCCGGATCAGTAGATTGACGGCAGCACCAGCCACCGGAATGAGGATGGCACCTGGCCACCAGGGAATCGCGACCATCGCGGTGAACACGATGACCGCCCAGGCGACGAACACGAGGTACCAGCGCGGCCGCGCCACGGCGTCGGCCTGCGTCAGCCACCACAGGTCGTAGCCATCGGGTTCGCGAAGGCCCGCCAGCGCCAACTGAATCCGCTCGCGGGTCTGGGCATCCCGCGACAGCCGCTCGACCAGCTGCTCGAACTGGTCGAGGTCGCCGGCATCCTGCCGCCGCAACCGGTGGTAAAGAACCTGCTGGCCAAGCGTGCTATGCGTGCGGTCGAGCGACTGGAAAACGGCGTCCATATCCAGGTCGCTCCACGTGCGATCGTCGAGCGCCCGGCCGGCGCCGTGGGCGAGGACCTTGGAACGGTGGTACTCGGCGATTGCGTCCAGCTTGTGGACGCGGCTGCCCGGCTTTCCCCAACTCGCACGAATCGCCGCGAGAAGTCGCTGCCGATTCCTGTGCAACGACCATTGTGCGGCGACGGCCAACAGCACGAGAGCGGCGACCGCAAACGCGGCGACTGGCGGCATTGAGCGGAGTGTAGTCCGAATGCGGGGTGGTGGGGGCGGAGGCACCCTTACGAGCCCTACGAAGGGGCGGAGCCCCGAGCCTTACGAGGGCCGAAGGCCCGAGCCCCACGACGGCGCGGAGCGCCGAGCCCTACCCGCCCTACCCGCCCGTAGTAACGACGATCGCCTCGCACGGGCGGGCCCCCAGGCGCGAGTACGAGTGCGGCTGGGCGGAATCGAAGTACATCGAGTCACCCTCGTCCAGCTCGTGATCCTCATCGACCAGCCGAAGCTTCAGCGCGCCTTTGAGCACGTGGATGAACTCGGCCCCGGCGTGCTCATGTGCGCGCGGCCGGCCCGGTGCGGCGAACTTCACCCAGTAGGCGTTGAGCTTCCGCTCGGTGGCGGCGAAGTCCAGGCACTCGAACTCCCACGCCACCTCGCGCCCGCCCAGCCGCTCGCTGAAGCGCGTGCGCTCGGCCCGCCGGACAATGCCAAAGGCCTTGCGGGCGGCCGAGGCGGTGAAGAAGTGATCGAGGCCGACGCCAAAGACCAGGGCAATGCGCAGCAGCGTCGGCAGGGTCGGAAACAGGATGCCGCGCTCGACCTTGGAGATCATCGCCGCCGACAGGCCGGTGTGCCGGCCCAGCTCGACCAGGCCCATCTTCTTCTTCA
>JBFWVR010000055.1:0-2660 GCA_050246635.1 Vicinamibacterales bacterium | reverse complement strand
TCTGACACCGGATCGCAGAGACACGGAGGATCGAGGACATGAGCAGACCCGGATTCGCGATGGGCATGCCCCGCCCGCAGTCGCTGGTGCTCACCGCGCTCGCGGGCGCGGCGCTCACGGCGTTCGCGGACAAGACCGGCTTCCTGCAGGTGCGGATGCCGCAGCGGGCCAAGGTCATCGGCGTCACGCTGAACGTCAACCAGCGCGGCGGCACGCATTCGACCAGCACGCTCGATGTGCTCGCCGGAGGCTCGTCGGTGCTCGCGACGGCGTTCGACGTGGCCGGCCTCACGCCGGGCACGCCCGTCGACAAGGAAGGCACCGCGCTCGCGTCGGCGGCGGCCGACATCGCGAAGGACACCCTGATCAGGGTCACGCTCGTCGAGGACAGCGGCTCGTCGCCGACCTGGGCTGACGTGACCCTCCAGATCGACTACGTCCCGCTCGGCGACTAGACGCCGGGCGGGTTCGCTGCGGCGTGCGCCACGCTCGGGCAGGGCAGGCGCGCGGCCGTGCGATGGGGGAGCGAGTGGGCAGGCTCGCTCCCCGTCGCCATTCGCGGTTCCCACCACTCCGAGGGCTCAGGCCATGTTTCGCGCTATTCCCGTCACTACCACCGCGACCGTGCACACCGGCGTGGGGATCCAGACCCTGCGGGGGGTCGAGCTCACCGCCGGAGCGAGCAACGCTGCCACTCTCGTCGTGCGCGAAGTCGACGGGAGCGGCGCGATCGTGGCCTCCGTGGCCGCAGTCGCGGGGACCACGGCTGCGCTGGACGTGCCCCGCCAGTTCAACACGGCCCTCCACTGCACCATCGCCGGCACGGGGGCCCACGGCACGGTGCTCGTGTAGGCTCAGATGAGCGCGACGTCCAGCGGCATCATCGCGGCGGCGAAGGACAAGGCGCAGGACACCGGCAGCGTCCCGCTGCTGGTCGGGCCGAACGCCTACACCGGGGCCATGGCCACGGCCCGGCGCCTGTTCGACGGACACCGGCCCAACCGGCGCATCGTTCACTACACCGTCGCCACGGCGTCGTTTCGCTTCGTGCTCTACGGGGAAGGCGCGATCCTCTCAGGTGCGGACGCCTGGGCGCAGGATGCGTCTTCCCTGTTCGAGGTGTGGCTGCCGTATGACACCGCCGCGCGGTACCAGGAGCCGCTCGACGAAAGCCTGTGGCGCATCATTGACGAGCCCGGCCTCGTCGTGCTCGAGCTGCTCGAGCAGACCGCCGCCGTCGACGACGTCCTGCGGCTGGTCTATACCTCGCCGCACACGATCAGTGCCGACGACGAGAGCGCGACCACGATCCGATCGGCCGACGTGGACGCCTTCGAGACGCTGCTGGCGTCGGTGATCTGTGAGACGGCCGCGGCGCGGTATGCGCAGAACACGGGGACCACCAACCTGTCCGGTGACGTGGTCGATCGGCGGTCGCAGGCCGACGTCATGGGCTCCCGGGCGAAGGCCCTGCGGACGCTCTACAACCAGATGATCGGCGTGGGCCAAGAGGCCGGCGGGTCGACGCCGGCCGCGAGCGCAGTGAAGGACCTCGACGTCGACACGTCGCATCGCGGGGGGATGCTGTGGCACTCCCGCCTGGCACGGTGACATGGCGTTCGAGGGGGCTCGCGCCATCGCGCACGCGTCGCGGCCCAACGACCACGGCGTCTTCGTCAACCTGCCGGACATCCCGCTGTGGGTGCCAGACGAGGCCCGCAAGGCGCTCGAGGCGCTCGTTACCCAGACGATGCGGCTGGCGATTCAGGAGATGGCCGGCCGGGTGTCGGGCGCCTTCGCTGACCGGCACAACGACACTGGGAATACCGCGCAGTCGTTCACAGCGGATCCGGCGTCGAGCGCGGGCGGACTCGAGCTGATCGGCCAGACGTTCGCGGCCGGCGCCGAGATCCAGGGCCGCGTGTTCAGCACGCAGCCCGGCGCCGTCGTCCTCAACGACGGCCGGCGGCCAGGCGCGCCGATCAGCCGGGACGGAATCGAGGCCATCGGCCTGTGGGCTCAGCGAAAGCTGGGGCTCAGCCAAGAAGAGGCCCGCCACGCGAAGTGGGCCATCGCCGGCAGCATCATCGCGCAAGGCATCGCGGGATCGGGCTACTTCGAGAAGGGGATCGCCGAGGGGCGTCCCGCGGTCGAGCAGATGTTCGCGGTGCTCTCGACGGCCGTGGCCGAAGCCCTCGTGACGCCACAGGGGGGCGCCTAACGTGGCGGCGATGACCTTGGCGGCATGCCGTGCCTCGCTCAAAGCCGTGATCGGCGCCGTGTCCGGCGTGGTCGCCGACCAGGTCTACGAGCAGCGGCGGATTGTCCGGAGCGAATCGGAGATCTACGACCGGTTCGGGAACCCGATCAACGGGTGGCAGATCAGCCTCGCACCGGCTGGGCCGATCGTGTCCCAGCGGGGCCCGGGCTTCGGTGGCCTCGGTGCGCCAGGTGGCGGCCGGGTCATGACCACCTACAAGTTCCAGATCGAGGGCTACTACGGCCTCGACGATGCGAACGACAGCCAGCAGACCTTCGAGGATCTGGCCGAGGCGGTGGTCGCGGCGCTGAACAGCTACGGCTTGCTGCCGGACCCTTCGACACCGGGACGCGCGATCCCGGGTCTTACGTTGCAGGGGCCCTGCAACGCAGAGCTCGTC
>JBFWVR010000054.1:0-2699 GCA_050246635.1 Vicinamibacterales bacterium | reverse complement strand
GAAGCGGGGGCCATCGCGGCCGAATTCGCGAAGCAGAACGAGGACAAGCTCTACCCACACCTGGCGGAACACAAGAAGTTCAAAGCGTCGTTCCTGGCCTACCGCGCGAACGCCGACGCGCAGAAGGCAACCGAGGTGTTCGAGACGGAGGTCCACAACGGGGACGCAAACCCCGGGACCGTGCTGATCGCGCCCTTCACCTTCCTACTGGACGCCGTCGTCGCGAAGGGCTGGGCGACGCGCGATGAGGCAATTCGAGCCTTCAACGTCATCCACTTCGAAGCATCGGGAGCCGACAAGCTCGTCTACTTCAACTTGTGGGTGTGGGAGATGATCCTCAAGGACGAGCCAGGGATGGACAAGATGTTCGGGCCGTACATCGTCGGGCTCCCGGTGCCACTGATCCCCCCAGTCACCGAGAAGCTCCGGCGGGCCTGCCGCCAGCAGCTGCGGGAGGGGAAGACGTGGGCCGAACTGCACGAACGCCGCGTCACCGGTGGCGGGCATGACCCCGCCGTCCGGGTCTTTGAACCCGGGCACTGGAAGGCGTTCAGCAAAGCGACCCGTGAAGCCATCGTCGGCGGCGCCATTCCCCTCTACGCGACCAAGGATGGCGACCGCTTCTTCGTCGACGTCGAGGGTATCGCGCAGGCGATGCAGCGCGACAAAGCCGAGATGCAACAGGCGCTCGAGCACACGCGGCGCACCCTGACCAGCCAATTCAGCGCGGAGCTCCAGGAGGTCGCCCAGCAGGCGGCGGCGGGCCGGCAACGCAAGCCCCTCACGGACGCGGAGTACATCGACAAGCTACGGCGCGAGAACGACCGCCTCAAGGGCGAGAACGCAGGACTGAGCGCCAACCTCCGGACACGCCGCACCGCCGACCGCGTCGGCGGGCGGAAGCGACGCGGCCTGCGGGGTGGCGATGCCGACGCGGACATGGACGAGGGCGCGAACGAGGGGCAGCAAGCCGAGCGCCGCAACCCGTCCGGCGCGGCCGCCAGCGGCGCCCCGCAAGACCGTCGTGCGTCGAGCCAGACGGGTTTTCACTGAAGGGGCCGCAGCCGGGCCCCGTCAACAAACAACAGGCAACCGCCAACGGCCGGCAGGGATCGGCGCAGGACAAGCGGTTGCCGACGCGCGCGACGAACGCGCCCTCAACCGCAGGGGCCGACGAACGGCAACCGAGCACCCTGCACGCCTTGTTCACGGATCCCAAGGCCGTGCTCCCCCACGTCTGGGGTGGAGACGTACACGACAAGCTGAGCGACACCGACATCGACCGCGCCCTCTCATCGCTCGGGGCACGCCGCGGGCTCGCAGCCCGATTCTTCTACGACATGCGCGAAGGGCATGGCCAATTCCACGGCATGGGCGACCTCGCCCGCCGCGGCGAACGAGCACGCACGCTCATCGACGCCGCCATCGTCGAATCGCACGACGACCCCGGCGCGCGGTGGATCTACTGCCCAGTCCACGTGCGCCAACATTGGCTCGGGGGGTTCTTCTGCCCCGGACGGAACGTCGGATACGACGAGCCTCTCGTCTTCCTCGCCGTCGACAGCGCACCCTCGCCCATTACCGCGAAGGACCTCACCAAGCTGGCCAGCGCTCTCGGGGCGCGCTTGGTCCGCACAGCGCCCCTCCGCCAGCCGCCCTACTCCAACCAGTGCGGCCTGTTTACCGTTCTGTGGGGGTACGTCGCCGCATTCCAGAGCGGCACCCTCCACGGCCGCGTCGCTGACTTCGAGCACACCAACGGGCCCGTCGTCGACCTCGACGCGTGGCGCGCAGAGCTCGCGCGCGACCCAGCCCCCACCGCCGGGCGGGCCGTCAACCTGATGGACCTCGTTCCGATCCCAGGGCACGTCTGGCACAGGCGCAGGTGCCCGAAGAACCTCCGGTGGGCGAAGACGCACGGCGACGCCACCTGGACGCCGCCCAACGGCGACGAGCCGCCACTCACGCACGACGGGGGCGGCGCACCGCAACACACGCCCGCATGGACGCCACGACGCTGCGAACGCGAAAGCGACGGCGGACGCACCACAGCAGACAGACACCGGGCCGAGCCGCCCCATGCACACCGCCGGCGGCCCCGCGACCGGCCCGCAGCGCGTCGGGCCCCTGCAAGCATGTCGCACTCGTGGCACAACGCGCGGCAAGCGCGACCAGGCGCACGGCAATGCCCCCCGCCGCCGCCGCACCCGCCGACGGCGTTCCGCACGGGCGACCGGGGCCACCGCGCGCGGTCCGCGGCCAGCTGGATCGAGAAGACCGCCGCCAAGAACGCTCGCGCTCGGTACCTCGACCAGCTCAGACGGCTCAATGCCGCGCCGAACGGCGGCAACGGGCCGGGGGCACCCGCGGCGGGAGCCGCGCCCCTGCGGGAGCCGCTGCCCGACGCCACAATCACCGAATTCCTCGCCGAATGCCAGGACGACGATGTCATCGTCATGGAATGGCGGGACCAGCTGCGCCAAACTTACCGCTGGACAGGACGTGTCGCCCACGACGACGCCCGCAGACCGGTCCTCGTACGCGATGACGACGGCGAGCTGTTGGACGACGACGACGACGACGCGGCGCGCGGAAGCATCGAAGATAGGGTCGTCCCGCTCCCGATCGGCCCCAAGGACGGGCAAATCACCAGCCTTACCAACGTCACGAAGGACGCCGGAAGGCCTGCCGTGCAGACC
>JBFWVR010000053.1:0-2845 GCA_050246635.1 Vicinamibacterales bacterium | reverse complement strand
TGGCGCGGCGCCTGCGCGACAACTCGGTTGCCGGCAGCCGGCGGCACATCCATCACCACTACGACCTGGGCAACGACTTCTTCCAGTTGTTTCTCGACCGGGACCTCCGGATGTATTCCTGCGGCTACTTCCGGTCCGAAGACGACTCGCTCGAGACGGCGCAGGCCGAGAAGGTCGACCGGGCCTGCCGCCAGCTGAACCTCGGCCCGGAGGATCACCTGCTCGAGATCGGCAGCGGCTGGGGCGGCATGGCCGCGTGGGCGGCAGCCAACTACGGGTGCCGCGTCACGACGACCACCATCAGCGAGGAACAGTATCGCTACGTCCTCGCCTGGAAGGCGCGGGCCGGTGAGGTGGGGGCGCGCGTGGAGGTCCTGAAGACGGACTACCGGCAGCTCGAGGGGCAGTTCGACAAGGTCGTCAGCATCGAGATGTTCGAAGCCGTCGGACTGCGGCACTACGACGACTACTTCGGCGCGGTCGACCGTCTGCTGAAGCCCGGGGGCGCGATGCTCCTGCAGACCATCACGGTGAGCGACCAGTGGTTCCCGCGCTATCACGGCTCGCCGGACTGGATCGAGAAGTACATCTTCCCCGGCGGCGAGCTGGCCTCCATGGGCGAGGTGCAGCGGAGCCTGGCGCGGCGGACCTCGCTCTCGCTGTACGCCACCGAGAACTTCGGCACCCACTACGCCCGCACGCTGCGCGAGTGGCGCCGGCGCTTCTTCGATCGCATCGCCGACGTGCGTGCGCTGGGGTTCGACGACCGGTTCATCCGGATGTGGGAGTTCTATCTGGCCACCTGCGAGGCGGCCTTCCTGGAGCGGCACTGTGGTCTCTATCAGGCCCTGCTCGTCAAGAACGGCAGCCGCGTCCGTCAGTTCAACGAGCCGTGGGGCGCGGAGGGGCGGACGCGCGGCTGCGGTGAGCCTGTTCGGACGCCGGTGAGCGCGGAGCCCGCGGCGTGATGGCCCCGGTCCCCTCCCACGACGAGGTCGTCCAGAGCCTGTCGCCGGAGGTCGAGCGGCAGCTCCGGATGCTCGCGCCCCCGCGGCAGGTGTGGCAGCCGGCGGATTACCTGCCCGACTTTGCGGTCGAGGGCTGGCAGGCCACGCTCGGCTCGCTGCGCGCGGAGGCGTTCCGCCTGCCGGACGACCTGCTCGCGGTGCTGGTGGGCGATACCGTGACCGAGGAGGCGCTGCCCAGCTACGCGATGGCGCTCAATCAGCTCGTGCGTGACACCCGGGGCACGAGCCCCGGCGCGTGGCCCCGGTGGCTCCGCGGCTGGACCGCCGAGGAGAACCGCCACGGCGACCTGCTGAACGGGTATCTGCGCCTGTCCGGCCGGGTCGACATGCGCGCGGTCGAGGTGACGATTCACGACCTGATCGCCGGCGGGTTCGATTCGGGCAGCCAGGACGACCCGTACAACCTGCTGGTCTATACGTCCTTCCAGGAGCGGGCGACCCGGATCTCCCACCGCAACGTCGCGGCACTGGCCGAGCGCGCCGGTGCGCCGCTCCTTGCACGCATCTGTCGCGTGATTGCCGGTGAGGAGGCGCGCCATGAGACGTTCTACCAGCGGATGATGGCCTGTGTGTTCGACGTCGACCCGGCCGGCGCGATGCTCGCATTCTCGGGCATGCTCGACCGGCAGATTGCAATGCCCGGGAGCCGGATGGGCGGCGACGTGGAACCGGACCTGTTCGAGCGGTTCGCGCGCGCGGCGCAGCGGACCGGCGTCTATACGGGGGGAGACTACGCGGCCATCGTCGACCACCTGCTGCGGACCTGGCAGGTCACGACGCGGTCGGTCAGTGGAGAAGCCGCGCGTGTGCAGGAGCGCCTGGGCCGGGCCGCAGAGCGCTATGCCCGCCTGGCCGCTCGCGCCGCCGCGTCCGTGGCCCGGCAGCCCGCGCCGGTCTTCAACTGGATCGCGCCCCGCGCGCGGGCGTCAGCCCTGGTAGTTGCCTGACCCGCCGGTGAAGAGACGGAAGCCCTGGTCGACCCGCTTCTTCACTTCGGCGGGCGGGGCCTGGAACGTGCCGCAGAGCATCTTCTTCTTCACGCAGACCTGCGCCACGCGCGCGGTGGCCGCCTCGACTTCCGGGTGGGTCGGGTCCGGCCCCACGCCGAGGTCCATGCTGAGGTCGCTCGGACCCACGAGCGCGCCGCCGATGCCGGGCACGGAGAGAATCTCCTCGACGTTCTTGACCCCGTCGCGCGACTCGATCATGACGATGGCCAGCAGCTCGCCGTCGGGATTGAGTGGCCACACGTCCGCGCGCTCCAGCGTGTAGGACCGGTTGTTCAGGCCCCAGTAGGGGACCGCACCCGTCGGGCCCCAGCCGCGCACGCCCGCCGGCTCCGGGTGCTTCGCGCCGCGCTGCGGCGGGAAGCGCATGGCCTTGACGAACGCGAGCGCCTCCTTCGCGTTGGTGACGTGCGGCAGGATGACGCCCATCACGCCGACGTCGAGCGCCTGCTTGATGGCCCACTTGAAGTTGTCGTCCGCCTCCTGCGGCATGCGGATGATCGGCGTGAGCCGCGGCCGCGCCGCCCCCTCGGGCTTCAGGCTCTTCAGGATCTGCACGACTTCCTTCGTGTCCCACGGCGCGTGCTCCATCGCGATATAGCGCCAGTGCTCGTTGTTGAACGAGGGGAGACCCTGCTGGAAGCGTTCGATGACCTGATTGAGCCGGCCGGGCGCGGCGGGCGCCTGCGCGGTCAGCGTCACCAGGGCAGTGGCGGCCGCCAGGGCGGCAAGGGCGGCGGAGAGTCGGGTGATGGGCATCGGATGCACTCTACTTCGCCTTCGGGGCCTCGCGCTCCTTCCAGCGCGCGG
>JBFWVR010000052.1:0-2863 GCA_050246635.1 Vicinamibacterales bacterium | reverse complement strand
ACGAGGTGAAGCAGTTGCTGACCTCGGCGGGCGTGACGGACACCGCGCCGGTGCTGGAGCAGATGGAAGCGGTGCAGCAGGTCGTGAACCAGCGGCCGCCCCGCTGGTACGAGTTCTTCTGATCGCACGGCCGCGAGCCGCGCCTGAAACAGCAAGGGCGCCGGATGCATCAGCATCGCGGCGCCCTTCGGATGTACGCCCCCGCGTGCGCGGGGTTTCAGTTCCTTAGACTTCCCAGGGCAGCCCGGGACGGCCGAAGTGGCCGTAGTTGGTGGTCTGCCGGTAGATCGGGCGGAGCAGGTTGAGCTGCTCGATGATCGCGCGCGGCCGGAAGTCGAAGCTCATCACGAAGTCCTCAGCGGCCTTCTCGTCGCCCGTGCCGAAGGTGTCGACCTTGACCGAGACGGGCTTGGCCATGCCGATCGCGTAGCCGACCTGAATCTCGGCCATCCGCGCGAAGCCCTTCTTCACGACCTGGCGCGCGACGTAGCGGCAGTAGTACGCGCTGCTGCGGTCGACCTTCGACGGGTCCTTGCCGCTGAACGCGCCGCCGCCGTGGCGGCCCCAGCCGCCGTAGCTGTCGACGATGATCTTGCGGCCGGTCACGCCGGCGTCGGCCGACGGCCCGCCGTGGCTGAAATCACCGGTCGGGTTCACGAACAGCGTCGCGTCCTTGCTCCACCACTTGCCCAGCATGCGCGGGCCGAGGTCCTCGCGGACGTACTCGGTGATCTTCTTCTGGTCGGCGTCCGGCGTGTGCTGCGTGGAGATCACGACCGCCGACACGTGCACGGGCTGGTTGTTCTCGTAGACCACCGAGACCTGCGACTTGCTGTCGGGGCGGAGGAAGTTCACCTTGCCGGCCTTGCGGTCGTCGGCGAGGCCCTTGGTCAGCTTGTGCGCGAGCACGATCGGCAGCGGCATCAGCTCGTCCGATTCAGCCGAGGCGTAGCCGAACATGATGCCCTGGTCGCCGGCGCCCTGGTCGCCGCTCTGGCTCGTCGTGGCCGTGACGCCCTGGGAGATCTGCGACGACTGCTGCGTGATGAACGAGGTCAGCTTCAGCGTGGTGTCGCAGAAGGGCTCGGTCGTGTCCGTGTAGCCGATCTCCTTCACGGCCTGGCGCACGATCTTGTCGAAGTCGAGCTTCGCGCTGGTCGTGATCTCGCCGGCGAGTACGACCTGGTCGCTCTTGCAGAGCGTTTCGCAGGCGACGCGGCTCGTCGGGTCCTGCTCGAGGCAGGCGTCGAGCACGGAATCCGAAATGTAGTCGCAGACCTTGTCAGGATGCCCTTCGGACACCGACTCCGACGTAAACGTGAAACGTGACATGTAGCTCCTTCGGCCCACAAAAAAACCCGCGACAGTCGCGGGCCCATGTGCGCGACTTAGATAGTGAAGAGCGCCCGGGGGAACTCCCGGATCGCGGCCCATCAAGTCGGTGAAATCGCCGCGCGCTCGAACGTGCCAGTATAACCGGGATGCTCCTGCTGGTGCACCACGCCGAAGCCGAGGCCCCGGACGTCGACGCCATGCGGCCGCTGACGGCCAGGGGCCGGGCGCAGGCCGAACTGGTTGCCCGCGACCTCGCCTCCCGCGGCTTCGCGCCCGAGGTGATCTGGCACAGCGGCAAGCTGCGCGGCCGTCAGACCGCCGAGGCCTGCTGGCGGGTCTGCAATCCGCTGGCGACCCTCTCGGCGGTCCGCGGGCTGCTGCCGGGTGACCCGCCGGAGTGGATGCGCGACAGGGTGGCGGGCGACGTGCGCGGGATCCTCATCGTCGGCCACATGCCGCACCTGCCCGCGCTGCTCGGCCTGCTGACCGGGAACGGCGGCGCGACGTTTCCGCCGCACGGCGCCGTCGCGCTGGAGACGGACGGCACCCGCTGGGCGGAACGGTGGCGGGTCGAGCTTCCGGTGGAAGCCTGACCCGGCACCGCGCCTCCGGGCAGGGACCCTAGCGGTCGACCGTGACGGCCGCCGGCTTCAGCAGCTTCACGCTGACAGGCGAGCCGCTCTCGAACACGGCCGCGTTCCGCCCGCCGGCCATCACCGCGGTCGTGCCGGCACCGGCACCGACCGTGCTGCCGATGGCCGCGCCCTTCTTCCCGCCGATGATGCCGCCGATGATGGCGCCGCCGATCGCGCCGCCGCCGATCTTCGCGGCGCTCTCCTTCGCGGCCGACTCGCCCTCGCGGAGGATGGCTTCCGTGCTGATCGGCACGCGGGTGCCGTTGCCGAGCGTCACGCCGGTGAACCGCACGGCCAGGCGCGCGCGCTCCTTGATCTTGCCGCCGCGCTCGACGAGCGTCACCTCGCCGTGCGCCTTGCTGCCCGCCGGAATCGCGACGCGGTCACCGACGCGCACGTCGCGCGTCACGGTGGCCACCACGCGATCCTCGACCTGCGCGTCCTCGCTGCTGACCGTGGCGTCCAGTTGCAGGTCGATGACGGCGTTGGCCGAGACGACGAGCTCTTCGAACATCGGCGCGGCCGGTGTCGGGGTGGCCGCCGCGGATGCCGCCGACGCCGGACGCGCGTCCGCGCTGGCCGTGACGGCTGGCGGAATGCTCTGGCTCGCCGGTGGCTGGCGCGGGACCTGTGATGCCGGCGGGACGTTGGACTCGCGTGCGGGCGCCGGAGTTGGCCGGGCGGGTGCCGGCCGCGCTGCGGGTCGTTCCGGGGCGGCGACATCCGTCGGGGCGTCGGGGTCGGGTTCCGTGATGGCCGGTGCCACAGCCGGGTCGGTCACCGGCGCGGTGGCGGCCTGTTCGGATGCTGGTGCGCTGTCCGGCGAGGGCCGCGTGGCGAACCACGCGGCTCCTGCGCCGACCGCCAGCAGTCCGGCGGCGGTCAGCGCGGCG
>JBFWVR010000051.1:0-2876 GCA_050246635.1 Vicinamibacterales bacterium | reverse complement strand
GGAACTCGGAAGTGGCCGAGATCAAGGATGTCGGCAAGGGCGAGGTCTCGAGCATCGTGCTGCGGAACGTGCAGACGGGCGAGCGGACCGAACTGCCGCTCGACGGCGTCTTCATCGCGATCGGCCACACGCCGAACACGTCCCTGTTCCAGGGGCAGCTCGAGCTCGACCCGGCCGGCTACATCGTGACCGGGAAGGGCACGCGCACGAACGTGCCCGGCGTGTTCGCGGCCGGCGACGTGCAGGACCACGTGTACCGCCAGGCCATCACCGCGGCGGGGTCGGGCTGTCAGGCCGCGATCGACGCCGAGCGGTTCCTCGAGGGTCACTAGCACTCACCCGGGCACGGCGCGCCCGGCCATACGGACGGGCGGCCTAGTCGACCTCCACGACAACGTGGGCGAATGCCTTCTTGCCGCCGGGGTCCTGCGCCTTGATCGTGATGAAGTGCGCGCCGGGTGCCAGGCCGCTCAGCGTCACCATCGACCCCGACGCCGTGCAGGTCGCTGACGCCGGCACGCACGAGACCGCGGGCGGATTCTCCCCGTCCGGGTCGACCGCGACAAACGGCACGTGCGCCCAGCCATCGTGCGAGACGATGTGCGACGGCCCGTCGATCTCGAGCGTCGGCGTCACGTTGCCGTCCAGGTCGGCGAGGCGGGCGTTGAACGAGGCCCGGTGTTTCGTCGCGACGAGGAACGGCACCTGCATGTTGAACTTCACGGTGTCGATCTGCTCGCCTTCGCTCCATTGCTCCGCTGCGAGCTCGACGTTCGGCGCGACGGTCAGCACCTCGTTCAGATCGCGGGCGATGTAGATGAAGGCGGCCCGCAGCCGTTTCGGGCTGCTGGCGTACGAGGGCGACCGCACACCCCAGCGCTGCTCGACCCATCCCTGGTCGTAGCTCGACACCGAAGCCGATGACACGGTGTGGTCGGCGTTGAAGACCGGAGCCTGGAGCACGTGTACGGCCGGGAACGTGTCGTTGAGGCCCATCAGGTAGAGGTCCTGGTCGTTGTAGGTCTGCGTCTGATTCCTGGTCACATTGCTGATGGCCTGCCACGTGAATCCGGTTTGCGGCGTGCCGTGGATCTGCCTGACGGTCTGGTAGCCGTCATCCGAGTAGACCGAGGCCATCTGGCCGTGCGCGGTGGAGTTCCACAGCCAGTGCCCGGCGCCGACTTCCGGGCCGATGCGCACGCCCCAGTTGTGACCCGCCTCGTGTGTCAGCACGCCGAGGGACGCCGGCAGGAATGTGCCGCTGACGGGATACCGCGCGAAGTTCGGCACGCCGACGCCGGTCACATTCACATCGCCGATGCCGCTCGCCAGATGCCGGAATGTCAGCGCGCTCGGCGCAGTCGATGGCGAGAGGTTCCTCGCCACCAGCGGAATGTACATGTAGTCATCGGGGAAGTGCTGCTTCAGCGTGGCGACGAAGCTGGCGAGGTTCGCGGGCGAGTACACCTCGCTGTAGCTGTTCGCGCCCCAGGTCACCTGGCTGGACGGCGGAATGATGAACAGCACGTGCTCCGAGTAGTAGAGCGCGTCGTCGATCCGCGCGAGCGCGGCCATCTGCCCCAGGTGCAGCGGCTTCGTCGTGTAGCCGGCCGCATTCGACGCGGTCAGCAGGTGGACCACCGAGCTCTGAGTTGCCGTGCCGTTCGGGTACACGGTCGTCGAGCCCGACGTCGGGAGGGAGCCGGGCACGGTCGTGATCTGCACGTGGCGCGCGGCGGTGGTTGACCACGTCAGCGTGGCGCCCTGCGGCGTCACCAGAGGCTTGTCAGCCGTGAAGCTGTGGATCATCGGCGGGCCGATGGTCACATCCGTCGTCGCCGTGGCCGTCCCGTAGGCGTTGGTGGCCGTCAGCGTGTAGACCTTCACCGAGCTCAGCGGGGCGTTCGGCGCCAGTACCTTCGACGTCTGGCCCGTGACCACACCGACACCCTGATCGATCGTGAGCGCGGAGGCGCCCGCCGCACTCCACTGCAGCGTGAACAGGTTCATCGGGGCCGCGACACCGTCCGGTGACGCCGAGAAGGCCGTGATGGCCGGAGGCTGGCCGACGACCACGGTGTGGACCGAGGTGTTTCGGCCCAGGTTCTTGTTGTCCAGCGCCAGCGCGAACACGCTGTAGACGCCGGGCGGGACGGAGGTCCACGTCGTCTTGTACGGCGGGGTCGAGACGTCGGCGATGACGCGCGACCTCGTCCCGTCCACGCGCCAGAAGACGACGCGCGAGATCGCCCCGTCCGGGTCCGAGGCGCTGGCCTCGAGCGGGACGTTCGCGTAGGGGGCGAACGGTGTGGTGGCCGGGTTCAGCCAGGCCACATTCGGGCGCAGGTTGCCGTTGGTGGGCTCCTGGCCAATCAGGGCCCCGGACGTGAGCGCCGAGGCGACAAGTACGAGGAGAGCGCGCTGACGCATGACAGACCTCCGGTATCTGGAGGTGGAGAGGCAGGAACGGGCGGTGAGATTACCAGCTCATGGCAGGCATCGGCCCGACCCAGGGCGTAGAATGACCGCCACGGAGGCGGTCATGACGCGTAACGGCACGATCCTGCGTACGGGCATCCTGGCAGCGGCGGCGGCTCTGGTTCTCTCCTGGGCTTCCGTTGGCGCGCGGCAGGGGGGCACTGCGGTGCCGGTGGATGCCGACGACATCGGCGGCGTGGTCACCGGGGCACGCGGACCGGAAGCCGGCGTCTGGGTGATTGCCGAGACCCTGGACCTGCCGACGCGCTTTTCGCGCACGGTCGTGACCGACGACCGGGGCCGCTACCTGATCCCGGACCTTCCGAAGGCGAGCTACCGCGTGTGGGTCCGCGGCTACGGCCTGGTCGACTCCCCGCGCGTCGAAGCCGCGCCGGGCA
>JBFWVR010000050.1:0-2967 GCA_050246635.1 Vicinamibacterales bacterium | reverse complement strand
CGTGTACGGCGCGCCGGCGGCGGCGACGGCGGCGCGCCAGGTGACGGGAATTGAGCTCGGAGGCGAGTTTCCTCCAGGAAACTCGCCTCCGAGCTCAATTGTTCTGGTGTTCCCAGGCGCGCCCGAGGCGGCCGCACAGGAAGCGCAGGCCCGGCCGCTCGACTCACCCGCGCTGTACACGCTGGCGCGCGAAGTGGACCCCACCCAGACGGCCGGCCGCTTCCTGGCAGGTGCCGGCGGAGGCCTGCTGGTCATGGCAGAGGTGCCGCCCGACTCGGTGGACGCCGCCGCGCTGATTGCCCGCGCCCTCGAAGCGTCCACACGTTCGGCCGTGTCTCTGGCTGAACAGGAACCCGACACGGTGCCCGCCGCCGAGGTGGAAACATGGCAGCGCGCACCGCGGCCGGATCTGGCGCCGACCGCCGGGACACCGCAGCCGTTTGGCCGCTGGCTCTGGGCGCTGGTGCTCGTGTTGCTGGCCCTTGAGTGGTGGATGCGACGCTCGCGCCCGACGACCCAGGTCCGTGAAGAGGAGGATGCGCATGCACGAGTGGCCTGAGTCCCGGCAATTGCTCGCGGTGCTGGCACGCGCGAGCCGCGCGCGTCGTGCCCGCGCCATTCTGGTCGCCGTGATGCGCGGAGCGCTGGTCGCGGCACCGGTGTCCGCCATCGCCGTGCTCCTGGACGTGCCGCTGCTCTGGGCCGCAGGCGCTGCCGCGATCGTCATCCTTGCCGTCATGACGGTCGCACACTTCCAGTTCGACCGCTCACGCGCAGGCGTCGCCCGTGATCTCGAGGCCGGAGCGGCATGCCGCAACGTCGTCGTGACCGCCGAGGCCCTGCTCCGGGAGCCCGGACCGACACCCGCTCACATCTGTCGTGTGGTCATCCAGGATGCTGCGGTGGCAGCCGGACAGGTGGACATCAGCACGCGCTGGCCCGTGCAGTCTGCGGCCATCCGGACGGCCGCCGCATTGGTATTGCTCGCCTCAACAGCGCTGCTCGCGTCACCAGCGGTCGAACGCCTGCTGCCGTCGATCGTCACCGATGCCGCATCGGCTCCTGTCCTGACCGAGGTCCGGATCATCGTCGAGCCACCCGACTACACCGGACGACCGTCGGAGAGCTTCACCAATCCGGAGCGAGTCACCGGCGTGGCCGGGAGCCGAATGCGCGTCGAAGCGACCGGCCCAGCCGCGGCCGTGACGATGGCCACGGCCACGACGTCGGTGGTCGTCCCCCGAGCCGCCGACGGGACGTTTGTCCATGCGTTCACGTTGGAGACGGATGGATTCGTGGCGCTCACGCCTGCCGACACTGCGGGTGCCACAGGTGTGCGCCGGCTCATTGGCCTGACAGCGACCGCCGACCGTCCTCCGGCGCCGAAGGTGACAACCCCCGGCAAGGATCTGTTCCTGCGAGAAGCGACGGAGACACTCGCGATTGCGGTGGAGGCCACCGACGATTTTGGTCTTCGCGCGCTGCGACTGGCGTACACAAAAGTCGCCGGAGTGGGAGAGTCGTTTACGTTCACCGAAGGCGAGGTGCCGCTCACGCTTGAACGGGTCTCGCCGCAGCAGTGGAGAGGCCGCGGTGACTTGTCGCTGACCTCGCTCAATCTCGAGATTGGCGACATGGTCGTGTATCGCGCCGTGGCGATCGATACACGTCCCGGGGCGGTGCCCGTCGAGTCGGACTCGTTCATCATCGAAATCGTGTCGGCCAGTGAGGCGCTGGCAGAAGGGTTTGCGATCGACGACACGCGCGACAAGTACGCACTCAGCCAGCAGATGGTCATCCTGAAAACCGAGCGGCTGATTGCTCGTACGAAGTCGGCGCAACCGCCCGACGCCGAGATGTTGCGCGACGAGGCCCTGATGATTGCGGCCGAGCAGCGGTCGGTGCGCGCCGAGATCGTGTTCATGATGGGCGGTCACTTCGAGGATGAGTTCGTCGAAGCGGCCCACGAACACGAGATTTCAGACGGCCGATTCGACAACTCCGGCCGCGCCGATCTGGGCCGCGCCGTGCGCGACATGGCACGGGCCTCCACTGAACTGGTGGACGTCAATCTTGCCGCGGCGCTCGAGGCCGAGAAGCGGGCGCTCGAGGCCATGGAACGCGCGCTGTCGCGACGGCGGTTCATCCTTCGCACCCTCACGCAGCGCGAGTCGATTGACGACAGCCGGCGTCTGACCGGCAAACTCGGAGGCGCCAGTCCCGGCCGGCGCGCCGTGGCCGTGGCCGCCGTCGCGCCCGATGTGGCGCAGCTGCGCGCCACGCTGGCGTTGCTGGCGACACTCCAGGCCCAGCAGGCGTGGACGACGGCCGACGCGGCCAGACTCGCCGAGAGCGGGGAAGCGTTGCTGGCGGCTGCACCCCAGCAACGCGACATCGTCGACATCGTCGCTGCCCTGTCGTCGATTGGGGAGGCCATCACGTCTGGAGACGGGAATCGGGTGCGGACGCGCCTGACCGCGGTGAGCGAACAGGTCACGACCCGCCTGCGCGCCGTTGCCGTGCCGTCGGGAGTGACGGGTTCCGCGCAGGACCGCCGGCTGAAGGGCGCCTTGAGCGAGGCGTTGTCACGCGGAGGCGGCCGTGATTGAGCGGGTATGCCGCGCATCGGCGCTGATCCTCGCGGGGCTCGCACTCGTGGATCCGGCCTGCTCGCTGCAGGGCGCGTCAGGCGCGCGGGTCCGGCTGCTCCCCACTGCAGGCGCGACGACTGATGACGTGGCGCATGTGCGTGAGGCGCTGGCGCCCACGGTCGACGTGGTCGAGTCGCCCGAGCCGGAGGTGGATGCCACGGTGGTGATTGGCCGCGCCGCACCGCGCCGACCACCGGCGGGGCCCATGTTTGCCGTCGTCCCTCCGGCCTCGTCCACCAGTCCCGAGGTGCGCGCCATCGAACTGCCCGAACGCGTCGACCTCGAGTCGCGAGTGACGGTGATGGCGACCGTGGCC
>JBFWVR010000049.1:0-3011 GCA_050246635.1 Vicinamibacterales bacterium | reverse complement strand
TTTGAGAGCGAGATCTGGGGCGACGTGGAGACCATGGGGCCGGCGTTCAACCGCGGCGGCGGCTATCAGTCGGTGACGCTCCGCATGCGGAACCCGCGGGCCATCCGCGCGCTGAACGCCGAGTTGCTGCGCAACCCGCGCATGCAACTGCAGGCGGTCGACGAGCGGAAGTACTACGAGGACCAGTCCGGTGACGTCTCCGGCCAGCTGCTCGCCCTGGCGGGGTTCGTGGCCGTCGTCATGGGGATCGGCGCGGTGTTCGGCGCGATGAACACGATGTACGCCATCGTGGCCGCGCGGACGCGCGAGATCGGCACGCTCCGCGCACTCGGGTTCTCGAAGGCGGCGATCCTGACGTCGTTCGTGCTGGAGTCGACCGTGCTGGCGCTGGTGGGCGGGGCGATCGGGTGCCTGCTGGCGCTGCCGTTCAACGGCATCTCGTCAGCGGCGGGCGGGGCGAACTTCGCCGAGATCTCGTTCGCGTTCCAGGTGACACGCGACGCGCTGACGACAGGGATGGGCCTGGCCCTGCTGATCGGCGTGGCCGGCGGCCTGCTGCCCGCCTTCCGCGCCGCCCGCCTGCCGATCACGGCCGCGCTGCGGAGCTGAGCGCGCCGGGCGCGTGCCCGGGCGGGGCTATACTCCGCCGCAATGTCGGTTCTCAACGCTCTCCCGCGCCTGCGCTGGTCCGTTCTTCCGATGATCGCGCTGGCGATCCCGGCCTCCGTCGTCCTGCTTCGCGGGCAGGCCGGACGTCCCGGCGTCTTTACGGCCGGGCAGGCGAGCACCGGGCGCGCCGCGTACGCCTCCGCGTGCGCCACCTGCCATGGGTCACGCCTCGAAGGCGCGTTCGAGGCGCCGACGCTCGCAGGGCCGAACTTCCTCAACGTCTGGCGGACGCGACCCGTTCGCGACCTGGCCGACTACGTCTCCACACGCATGCCTCCCGACAGGCCCGGCAGCCTTGGGGATGCGGCCGCCCTCGCCATCACGGCGTTCATCCTCGAGGCCAACGGCGCCACTCCCGGTTCCGACGCGCTCGCCCGAACCACTGCCGTGCCGATCGGTGCGGTGGCCCCAGGGACCCCGTCCGGGCCAGCGGGGGCCCCCGCATCCGCCACGGCGCAGCCGGCGCCTGCCCCTGCGGCGCCCGCCGTGCGCGGTGTCACCCGGCCCGGTGAGGTCCGCAACTACACGCCCGTCACCGCGGCAATGCTCCGGGATCCCGCCCCGGGCGACTGGCTGATGATCCGTCGCACGTACCAGGCGTGGAGCCACAGCCCGCTGACGACGATCACACGCGAGAACGTGGGCCGGCTCCAGCTGGCGTGGGTGTGGGCCATGACGGACGGCGCATGGAATCAGCCCACGCCCATCGTGCACGACGGCGTCATGTATCTGGCGAACGTGGGACACACGGTGCAGGCCCTCGACGCGGCCACCGGCACGCTGATCTGGGAAACCCACGTCGGGCCGCCCGCTCTCGGGAACGCGAGCGCGATCCGCAGCCTCGCCATCTACGAGGGTCAGGTCTTTCTCTCCACCAACAACACACGGCTCGTCGCGCTGGATGCGCGCACGGGCGCCATCCGGTGGGACGTGGCCGTCGCGGATTCGGCGAGAGGCTACAAGAACACGAGCGGCCCGATCGTCGTGAACGGGAAGGTCATCACGGGGATGACCGGGTGCGAGCTGTTCACGGGCCTCGGGTGCCACATCAGCGCGTTCGACGCCACCGATGGCCGGCTCCTCTGGAAGTTCAACACCGCGGCGCGGGCCGGCACACCGGGCGGCGACACCTGGGGGAACCTCGCCGATACGTTCCGCTCGGGCGCGGACCCGTGGATCACCGGCAGCTACGACCCCGACCTCAACCTGCTCTACTGGGGCACCGCGCAACCCAAGCCGTTTCTCGCGGCGAGCCGCGGCCTCACGAACGAGGACAAGGCGCTCTATTCCAACTCGACGCTGGCCCTCAATCCCGACAGCGGAACGCTCGCCTGGTACGTCCAGCACGTGCCGGCGGAGTCACTCGACCTGGACGAAGCCTACGAGCGGGTGCTGGTGGATGTCGACGGCCGGAAGACGTTGCTGACCGCGGGCAAGCACGGCATCCTGTGGAAGCTCGACCGGACCAACGGCGCCTTTCTCGGCTTCAGGGAGATGGTGTTCCAGAACGTCTTCACACGCATCGATCCGGCAACCGGCGCCGTGACCTATCGGGACGACATCGCCCGCGCGCGGATCGGCCAGCCCCTCTCGGTCTGCCCGAGCACGGCCGGCGGCCACAACCGCGACGCCATGAGCTACCACCCGGGCACGAGCGCGGTCGTCGTGCCGCTCAGCCAGACGTGCATGGAGTTCACGGGCCGCGCGATCGAGCTGAAGCAGGGTGGCGGCGGGCACGGCGGTGGCGGTGGCCCCTTCCGCGAGATGCCTGGCACCGGCGGCAAGCTCGGGAAGCTGGCAGCCTTCGACGTGCGCACGCTTCGACAGTTGTGGAGCGTCGAACAGCGCGCGGCGTTCACGTCGTCCGTGCTGACCACCGCTGGTAACGTGGGGTTCGTCGGCGACGTCGATCGGACCTTCCGGGCCTTCGATGTGACGACCGGCCGGACGCTCTGGACGACGCGGCTGGGCACGTCGGTGCAGGGATTCCCCGTGTCGTTCTCGGCTGGAGGCCGGCAGTTCGTCGCGGTATCGACGGGAACCGGTGGCGGGAGTCCCCGGCGCGCCCCTCTGGCCTTGACGCCGGAGATCAGACACCCGGGACACGGCAACGCGCTCTACGTGTTCGCGCTGCCCGACTAGCGGCTAGTTCTCTTCTTCGCCGTATCCTTCTTCCACTTCCAGGAAGCGCGTCGGCGGACGCAGCGCTTCCCGATAGTCGTAGATCGGCAGGTCGCGGACGTGGAGCGACAGGGCGCAGCTGGGGGCCTTCTCCGCCACGATGACGGCGACCGGACTTCCCTCGACGCCCTCGCGGAACGCCAGCCTGCAACCGCAGGCCA
>JBFWVR010000048.1:0-3176 GCA_050246635.1 Vicinamibacterales bacterium | reverse complement strand
GGCGCTCAACCTCGCGGCGCTCTTCAGCGGCGCCGTCATCACCGAGACGATCTTTTCGTGGCCGGGCATCGGCCGCATGTTCGTGCAGGCCATGTTCGCGCGCGACTACCCGCTGCTCATGGGCATCTTGCTCCTCGGCTCGGTGATGGTCGTCGTCTTCAACCTGCTGGCCGACCTCGTCTACGGCCTGCTCGATCCGCGGATCCGCTATGACTGACCTGATGGGCGGTCGTGGCGGAGAGACGGCGGCCGGGGCGCTTGCCGGGCCGGCGGTCGCGGCCACGCCGGTGGGCGGCCTCATCTGGCAGGAGCTGCGCCGGCACCGCCTGGCCGTCATCTCGCTCGCCGTCGTCGGGCTCATGACCGTCGCGTGCGTCGCGGCGCCGCTCATCGCGGGCTACGAGTTCGACGCGATCGACCTCGGCAGCATCCGGCAGGCGCCGACGTGGGGCCACATCATGGGCACCGACGACCTGGGCCGCGACCTCTTCACGCGCGTGCTCTACGGCGGCCGCGTGAGCATCCTGATCGGCGTCCTCTCGGCCCTGCTGGCGACGGGCATCGGCGCCACCGTCGGCGCCGTGGCGGGCTACTACGGCCGCTTCGTGGACAACCTGTTCATGCGGATCACCGACGTCGCCTACGCCATCCCCACGCTGCCGCTCCTCATCGTCCTCGCCTCCTACTCACAGGCGACGGCCGGGTCGATGGCGCTCATCATCGGGCTCCTCAGCTGGATGACGACGGCGCGGGTGGTGAGGAGTGAGGTGCTGTCGATCAAGGAGATGCCCTACGTGGAGGCCGCGCGCGCGCTCGGCGTCGCCAACGCGCCCATCATCTGGCGCCACGTCCTCCCCAACGCCCTCGGCCCCATCATCGTCGGCGCCACCCTTGCCGTGGGCAACGCCATCATCCTCGAGTCGTCTCTGTCCTTCCTCGGCTTGGGCGTCCAGCCCCCCACCCCCACGTGGGGCAACATGCTGATGGACGCGCAGTCCACGATGACGACAAAGCCCTGGCTGACGATCTTCCCGGGCATGGCCATCCTGCTGATGGTCCTCGCCGTGAACTTCATAGGCGACGGCCTGCAGGACGCCCTGGACCCCGGCGCGAGGTCGTCGCGATGAGTCGGCGTCCTCTTGGTTCCGGTCTTCCTGTCCGTTGCCCCTCGAGCTCGAGCGGGGCGATCCTGAGCGAAGTCGAAGTGTTGTGGACTTCGTGGCTAACGTCGGCTCCCGTGACCCAGGCGCTGCGGGCAGGAGACTTGGCGCTTGCCTGGGGTGGTGCGGCCTTTCAGCCCCTGCCTTCGTGTTCTTCGCGTTCTTCGTGCACTTCGTGGCTAGCACCTTTCGGAGCACCGTCATGACCGAACCGGTGCTCGAAGTCCGCGGCCTCACCACGCGCTTCCACACGCGCTCCGGAACCGTGCACGCCGTCAACGGCATCTCCTACACCTTGCATGCGGGCCAGTCGCTGGCGCTCGTCGGCGAAAGCGGATCCGGCAAGAGCGTCTCGGCGCTCTCGCTCCTCGGGCTCGTGCCGCCGCCTGGCAAGGTCGAGGGCGGCCAGGTCGTCCTGAACGGCCGGAGCCTGCTCGAGCTCTCCCCGCGCGAGTGGCAGGACGTGCGCGGGCGCGAGGTCGCGATGGTCTTCCAGGACCCGATGACCTCGCTCAACCCCGTGCTCACCGTCGGCCGCCAGCTTGCCGAGCCCTTGCGGCGGCACATGGGCATGAACGCGAAGGCGGCCGCGGCCGAGTGCGCGGCGCTCCTGCAGCGCGTGGGGATTCCCAACGGCGTCGAGCGCCTGTCCGACTACCCCCACCAGTTCTCGGGCGGCCAGCGCCAGCGCATCATGATCGCGATGGCCTTGGCGTGCCGCCCCGCCGTGCTCATCGCCGATGAACCGACGACGGCGCTGGACGTGACCATCCAGGCGCAGATAGTGGCGCTGGTGAAGGCGCTGCAGGCCGAGATGGGCATGGCGATCCTGTGGATCACCCACGACCTCGCCCTCGTCGCCGGCCTGGTGGACCGCGTCGCCGTGATGTACGGCGGCACCATCGTCGAGCAGGCCGACGTCGCGGAGCTCTACGCCAATCCGCGGCATCCTTACACGCGCGGGCTGCTAGCCTCGCTCCCCGAGGTTGCCTCGGCGACGGGCCGACTCGTGGCGATCGAGGGGAGGCCGCCCGACCTGCGCGCGGCGCCCACTACGTGTCCCTTCGCGCCGCGGTGCGCGTGGGCCGTCGAGCGGTGCCGGCAGGAGATTCCGCCGCTCCAGGACGTGACGCCGGCCCACGCATCGGCGTGCTGGCGGTGGAGCGAGCTCGACGTGGCGCCTGTCGGGATGGGAGCGCAGGCATGACGCCGCCTGCAGCCCTTGTGTCAGCGGCGGGTGGCCTCCGGGCCACCGGTACCGGCGAGCCCCTCGTCCGCGTGAGCGACCTCACCAAGCACTTCCCCGTGCGCCGGGGCGTGCTGCAGCGCGCCGTGGGCGCCATCCGCGCCGTGGACGGCGTCACCTTCGATATCTACCCTGGCGAGACCCTTGGGCTTGTCGGCGAGAGTGGATCCGGCAAGTCCACGACGGGCCGCGCGCTGCTGCGGCTCGTCGAGCCCACCTCCGGCTCGGTCACCTTCGACGGCACCGACCTCACGTCCCTCAACCCAAAGGACTTGCGCCGTGCCCGTCGGCACATGCAGATGATCTTCCAGGACCCTTACGCCTCGCTGAACCCGCGCCACACGCTGGCGGCCGCCGTCCGGGAGCCGCTGGACGTCCATGGCGTCGGCGACAAGGCCGAGCGCGCCGCGCGTGTGGATCACCTGCTCGAGCGCGTCGGCCTCGACCCCGGGTGGGGCCGCCGGTACCCGCACGAGTTCAGCGGCGGCCAGCGCCAGAGGGTCGGAATCGCGCGCGCGCTCGCCACCAACCCGAAGTTCATCGTCGCCGACGAGCCCATTGCCGCGCTCGACGTCTCCATCCAGGCCCAGATCGTCAACCTCCTGATGGACCTCAAGCAGGAGTTCGGCCTCACGTATCTCTTCATCGCCCACGACCTCTCGATGGTCCGCTACATCAGCGACCGCGTCGCCGTGATGTACCTGGGCCGCCTCGTCGAGCTCGGTCGCGTGGACGACGTCTTCACGAACCCCCTGCACCCCTACACGCAG
>JBFWVR010000047.1:0-3409 GCA_050246635.1 Vicinamibacterales bacterium | reverse complement strand
GGCGGACTGGGCGCCCGCGCTGATGGTGCTCGCGATGGCGACGATGATCGTCGGCACCGTGGTCGGCGTCGCGCAGAGCCACCTGAAGCGGATGCTGGCCTATTCGAGCATCGCGCACGGCGGGTATCTGCTCGTCGGCCTCGTGGCCGCCAACCAGCTCGGCAAGGCCGCGATCCTGTTCTACCTCGCCGCCTACGCGGTGACGAACCTCGCCGCGTTCGGCGCCATCGCCCTGCTCGGGTCGAAGGACCACGCGAGGGACGGCCTGCACGACTACGCGGGCCTGTGGCATTCGCGTCCGTGGGTGGCGGGGCTGCTGACCGTGGCGCTGCTCTCGCTCGGCGGCCTGCCGCCGACCGCCGGCTTCATCGGCAAGTGGTACGTGTTCAGCGCGGCCGTCAGCGCCGGCTACTACGGCCTCGCGATCGTCGGCGTGCTGAGCAGCGTGATCTCCGTCTTCTTCTACATGCGCGTCGTCGTCATGATGTACATGACGGACCGGACCACGGCGGACTCGCCCGCGCCGATCACCGGCGCCGGTCTGGTCGCGCTGGTCGTCACGGTGGCGGTGATCTTCTATCTCGGAATCCTGCCGACGCGCGTGCTCGACCTCGCCGCGGCGTCCATCGGCACCATCTTCTAGCGCGCCGTCCCGACGGTCAGCGTCGCGTGACGCGCAGGTACGTGATCGCGTCCTCGTGCTCGCGGAACTGCTCGACGGCGGCAACCTCGCCTTCCGGCACGGACTCCAGCAGCGCACGCATCTGGGCTTCGTCCCGATAGATCAGATGCCAGTCCTGGCATGCGTCCAGGTACGCGATGTCGAGGAAGTCCGGCGTGAAGTTCACCAGCAGCAGGTGCCCTCCCGGCGCAAGGCCGTGGAACAGACTGCGCGTCAGCACGGTGGCCAGCCGGCGGTCGAGGTAGTCGTAGAGCCCCGCTGCGTACACCAGGTGGAAGGCCCGTTCCGAGAACCGCCCCCGGACCGCCTCGCCGACGCTGCCGACCTGCGCGGAGACGCCCACGCCGGCGTAGTCGCGCGCGACCACCGCCACGCTGTCCGCATCCTGGTCGATTGCCGTCACATGCGCGCGGCCGTCCCGCGCGGCCTCGCTCAGCGCGACTTCGCGCAGATGCCCGCACGCCAGCGAGAGCACCGACGCCTGTCCGTGGCGGCCGGCGGCCCGGTCGATCTCGCGGGCGAGACGCGCCTTGCGTGCGCGCGTCACGCGGCACGCGTGCGACTCGAACTCGCAGGCATACACCGCGCGCCCGACCGCGGTGCCGCTGGCAGGGTGCGGGCCCGTTCCGTAGATCACGTCGAGCAGCACCGCATCGCCGGCGTAGCCGCGGGGCTTGTGGAACGCGCGTCCCGTCAACGGAGACTGCAGGATCGTGCGATGGATCGGATGCGCCCGAAGGGCGCCCACCACGTCCTGCCACGCTGACGGTTCACAGCTGTGCTTCAGGGCCCGCAGGTGATGCAGGAGCGTGTTCAGCGCCACCTGGGGCTGCTCGGAGTGGAGGCCGGCGTCGAGACGCGAGAGTTCGGCGTCGGCGAGGCCCGGTGCGGTCTCGATCAGTGTGGTGTCCATGACCGGTAAACGCGCCGGGAGGGGAGATCGAACAGGTCACGCCGGCAGGACCGGCTCGTCCCGCCGCCACGCGCGTTGCCATGACAGGTCCGCGGTGGTCGAGAGTCCGGCTGCGTCGAGGTGTGCGGCGGTCCTGCCCAGCAGCGACTGAATCCTGGCCTCGATGGCGGCGAGGTCCAGCACGTCGAGAAACGCCGACGTCCGCCCGACGCCGCCCTCGCCGGGAATCTCCCGCGCCCGGCGCACGCCCTCCTCGATCGCCCGGACGGCCGGGAGCGAGAGGTGGGCGAGGACGGGCTGCACGACGTCCCGGTAGTGCACGGTGCGGCCGAACACCCCGGTGGCGTGGAGCACGCGTCCGAAGACGTCATAGTCCGGAACGAGGTCCCGCGCCGGCATCGAGAAGTGCCTGAGCACATCCGCAAAGGCGGCGACGGCCGCGTCCGGGTCGTAGTAGAGCAGCAGGCGCGCCACCTCCGTGAAGAAGTGATAGTGCGCGGCCTCGTCGATGGTGATGAGCCGGCAGACCCGGGCCAGCGTCGCGTCCATGCTTTCGGGCAGCCGGGACAACTGGCCCCTGGCGGCGAGGCCGAGGTTCAGATAGCTGATCTGCGTCGCCCGCTCCTGGATGACCTGATAGAACACCATGTGGAGGGGAGCGTCCCACGGGAGATGCCACTCCCGGCCGCGAAGCCTGTCGACGCAGGCGTCCATCCACGCCTCGGATCGACGGCCGAGGCTCAGCACGGTGTTGCGCCAGAGGTCGGCGTGCTTCGCCTCTTCGGCGCCCCAGCGCATGTGCCACTGCGCCCGTCCGTACGCCCGCCGCACGAGGCCGAGCAACGGGAGCACGTAGTCGGGGGTGTACTGCTCGACGGCGAAGAAGCCCTCGACGATGGTGTGCACCTCGTCGCCGTGATCGCGGCGCAGCGTGCGCCAGTCGACGCAGGTGTCCGGATGCCAGTTGCGGTGCTGCTGCGAGTGCACGGTGTACCAGCGGTACAACGCGAGCAGGCCACGTTCGATCGCCAGGGCCCGGGCGTCCGGCGAGAGCAGGGCGATGTGGCGGCACCGGACCCGCTCTGCCGAGAGCTCGCGGTGGAGGGTGTGGAGGGCTGCGTTGTGCATACCGATCACAACGAATCCCCGGGCCTGCGCGAACACGCAGGGGAGACGCGGCCGTGGCGTGGACCGGGAGGATCTAGGCCGTGCGGGCGTGCACGGCTCTCAATCCTGACAACCCGGCCGCCGCCGCGACCAGCGCCACGACGACCGCCGCCGCGACGGGGAATCCGAGCGCGCCTCGCCAGTGCTCCAGTATCGAGGGCGCCAGGCGACCGTCAGCCCCGAGCCCGAGGAGGTCGGCCACGCTGACCCAGGCCGCGAAGCCCCAGGCCAGGCCGAGGGCCAGGCGCGCCGCCCGGTGCGGCCAGCCCCACCAGCCGAGCAGGAGGAGCACCGACGCGATGCCGCTGACCGTCATCCCGGCGGCGTCGGGCGCGCCCGTGCCGATGTCATCCAGCCAGTGCGATTGAAAGGCGAGCAGCGTGGCGAGCAGGGGCGCGAGGAGCCGTGGAGGCACGCCGCAGCGTAGCACCGCGCGAAGGCTCCTGGTCCGCGACCCGGATGACCTCCGCGCGTCCGCAGGGATGGGCTAGCGGCAGCCGTCCGGACTGGCCGACCACGTGCCCCGCTCACCGTACGTGTTCGACCACGTGCCGCTCCAGGTGCTGCCTGAGAGCGTGCCTTCGGCGCGTCCGGTGTGACCGGGCCCGACCTGTGCGGTGATCGCGATCGACGAACCGGTGACGGGC
>JBFWVR010000046.1:0-3705 GCA_050246635.1 Vicinamibacterales bacterium | reverse complement strand
GCATCGCGGCGGCCGTCGTCAGCCCCTCCACACGCTGGCCCCGTCCGCGGATGATGGTGCCCGCGCCCAGGAAGCTCACTCCCGTGATGACCGCCTCCATGACCCGCAGCGGGTCCGAGCGGAGCCCCGCCGGCGCCAGCGCTGGGGCGAGCTCGGCCGGCAGGAGCGCCCCGAGCGAGACCAGCAGGGACGCCGAGCCGGCCACGAGCGCATGGGTGCGGATGCCGGCCGGCTTGTCCGCCCGTTCACGGTCCCAGCCGATGGCGGCGCCGAACACCATCGCGAGGACCGTGGCGCCGGTGATCTGAAGGTCGGTGGCCCAGGCCTGGAGGAAGGGGGACACGTCAGAACCCCGGCCGCATCCCGACGGTGAAGCGCCACCCGTCGTTCGCCAGGTCGAGGGCGCGGAGCGCGTCGACCTCGACGACCAGGTACCCGAACACGTTGACCCGCAGCCCCGCCCCCGCGCTCCGGACCCACGGGCGCGTGCCGCCGAAGGACCGGGGCGAGACCTCGCGGTTCCAGGCGACCCCGGCGTCGAAGAACCCGAGCACCTCGACCGGGATCGGCCCGTAGTCGAGGTCGCCCGTGAACAGCCCGACGAGCGGCGCGCGCACCTCCGCGCTGGCCACGAGCAGGCGGCTGCCCACCAGCCTGTCGAACGCGGGACAGCCGCCGTCCGGTCCCGCCGGCACGCAGTCTTCCGCGTCGAACGCCCCCACGCCGTAGCCCCGCACGAGGCCGGGATAGCCCAGGAACAGCGGCGAGAGCCGGGCGGAGTCCGCGTCGGCCCCATACCGCCCGACGTGGAGCACGCGGGCGGCCACCGTCACGGGGCGCACCGGCATCCAGTACTGTCGCGCGTCGGCGACCGCCGTCGTGAAGTCGATGCCGCCGAAGGCCGGGGTGAGCTCGAAGTGGGACCGGTGGCCCACGAGGGGGCCTGTCGGGCCCATGACCGCGGTGTCCCTGATGAGCGCCACGCCCGCCTGGGCGAGCGAGACCGGGGACGCCAGCGGCTCCGTGTCGGTGTTCCGCGCGATCTGCCGGCCCGACGCGAGGTCGTAGGCGCTGCTCGTGATTTCCCGCTCGAACCCGAGGTGGCGCAGGCCGGCCGTGAACTCGACCCGCATGGCGCGGCTGAAGGGGTACTCCGCGAGCGCGGAGACCTGATCGTCCACCTGGCGGTCCCGCACGACGCGCTCGACGAGGGCGCTGCGGCCGTCGACCGGCTCGATGCGGCTGGTGACGAACCCGGTCACGTACGGGACGCGCGAGGCGATGCCGCCCCAGGCCCAGCGTTGCGTGCGGTTCCGGTACCCCACCTGGGCGCCGACGTCCTTGAACGACCCGTTGACCTGCGCCACCGCATCCACCTGGTGGTGCCCCAGCATGTCCGAGAAGCGCGCGGCGATGCCCCCGCTGGCGTACGCGCCGACATGGCTGGCGGTGGCCACCCCGAACTCCTGGCCGACGTAGTCGAGCGAGAGGCCGGGCTCGTAGGGCCGGGTGTCCGGGGAGGCGGCGGCTGGGAGCCCGAGGCGTTCGGCGTCGAGGAGGCGGTCGACGAGCGGACCGGTCCGCTGGAGCGGCGCGAGCGCGGCGCCGTCGAAGCCGCGGGCCGTCGTGGTCGGGGCCGCCGCGCCGTCAGCCGTCCGGATCGTGTACCCGCCGTCGCGGTACAGGACGAAGACGAGCCGGTCGTCCGGGCCCGCCACGCTGATGACGGGGCTCATGTGGGTGATGCCGGTGACCCCCGTCTCGACCCGTGTGACAGGGGCGAGGGCACCGCCAGGCGAGCGCCGGTAGACATTGGGGATCCCGTTCGGCGCGGCGACGAAGTAGAGCGTCCGGCCGTCCCGGCCCCACTGCGGGTCGACGTGTGGCGCGCCCCGGAAGGCGGGGACGGGCGCCACGGACCTGTCGGACACCGTCATGACGGCGAGACCGGGCGCGCCGAACGCCAGCGTGTCGAGGTCCGTCGTGAAGCGATCGGTCACGAAGACCAGGCGCGCGCCGTCTGGCGACCAGTCGGGCTCGAGGTCGGCGAAGGCGTCGTCGGTCAGCCGGGAGACGGTCCCCGAGTCGAGCGCCAGCACGAAGAGGTCGCTCTGCCCGCCGGCGAGGCCGGAGAAGGCGATCCGGTGGCCGTCCGGAGACCACGCGGGGGTGAAGGCCTCGTCCACGCCAGGGAGCGGGTACTCGTCGAGGCGGCTGCCGGCCGCGGCGTCGAAGATGGTCATGACCGGGGCGCCGGCGCGCACGGTGGTGACGGCGAGCCGGCGGTTGTCGGGCGCCCAGGCGCCGGCGGAGGCGATGAACTGCAGGCTGTCGAAATGCGGGTCGGCGGCGGTCGAGGTCAGCCGCCGTTCCACCTCGCCGGTCCGGGCGTCCGCGACGTAGAGGTCGATGGAGAGGCGGTCCCGGGACGAGAGGTAGGCGAGGTGGGTGCCGTCGGGGCTCAGGGCCGGCCCGACGTTCAGTTCGTGGTCGTCCCCGGCCCGGACGAGGGGCCGACCCGTTTCGAGCCGCTGCTCGCCGATCGGCCGCACCATCGCCTGCGCGATCGCGTCGTGCCACGCCCTGGTCAGGGCCTCCTGGTCGAGGCCGGTGACACGCTCCACCGCGCCAATCGGGTCGCCGCCGCCGGGGCCTCGTCCGCCCTTCGGCGCGGCTGCTTCGTGCAGGATGTCCGGGATGGCCTGGTCGCCCCACCGGCCCCCGATGTACGCCCAGAACGCGTGCCCCCAGCGATACGGGAAGTATTCCGGGTTCGCGAGGTCCTCGACCGCAGGGAGGTGCTCGGCGATGGCGGCGTCCCTCACCCAGGCCGCGGTCGTCGCATCCTCCGACCCGAGCGACAGGTACTCCGCCATCCCCTCGATGAACCACGCCGGGAGGTCTTCCCGCGTGCCGAGCAGGTCGTACTGGAACGCGTGGACCAGCTCGTGGCCGAGCACGTGATCCGTCTCGGCCAGGCCGTTGGCGACGGGCATGACGATCCGCCGCTTGAACGACTCCGTCACGCCGCCGGTGCCTTCTCCGAGCATCCCGCCAATGACGTCGGTCTGCTCGAAATGCGGGTGGCTCGCGTAGAGGACGACCGCCTGGCGGCCGGAGAGGTCATGGTCGAAGAGCCGTGAGAGCCTGGCATACCAGCGCTCGGCAAGGCGGGCAACCTGCCGGGTCGTGGCGGCCTCCTCCGGGTAGTAGTAGATATCGAAGTGTGTGGTCTCGAGGATCCTGAAGTCGAAGGCGTGGTGCTGGACCTTGTTCTGCCCGAAGTACTGCGCGCGCGCGACGCCCGGCCCGGCGCCGAGGACGACCACGACGAGCAGCGGCACCAGACGTGTCTGCAGTCGAGTCATGTCCTGACATGTGCAGGATGCCTGCCGGACGGCGGGTGGCCGCGGAATCGGCCCCGGAATCCGGGGTCGCGTGCCTGATCAGCTAACGGGGCGGTCGGCGCGGCCGGAAGGGTGGGGAGGTGCGAGAGTGGGAAGGAGGCTACAGGGGAGAGGGAAGGGATTTCAGATTTCAGATTGAAGATTGCAGATTGCAGATGAGGGAGGGAAGGGATGGTGCGCGCTAGTGGATTCGAACCACTGACCCCCGCCGTGTGAAGGCGGTGCTCTACCGCTGAGCCAAGCGCGCAGCCAAACACGAACTATATCAAACCCCGCGGGGCGAACTCAACCGTATCGC
>JBFWVR010000045.1:0-3837 GCA_050246635.1 Vicinamibacterales bacterium | reverse complement strand
AGGTCCGTGTGGGCCTCGTAGAACAGCAGGTTCGGCTGCCCGGTGAAGCCCCGCTCGGCCGTCTTCGCGTCGAGGTTGTCTCCGACGAAGCTGCCGTCCTCCCACGTCAGGTTGTTGAACGACTTGAAGCTGTTGCCGCCACTCTTGATGGTCGAGAAGACCGCGGCGCCCGGCGTCATCATCGTCACGTCGCCGCCGGCCGCGCTCACCGACACTTCCTCGTGCGCGAAGAAGTCCTGGTAGATGCCCGCGCCGCCCGTGCCCTCGGTCGTGTCCACGCCGTCGGTCACCACGCGGTTCTGGTTACGGATGCCGAAGCTCTCGTAGCCGGTCTGCTGGCTCTTGTGCGAGCCGCCGACGTCGAACCCGCGCATGCGCACGCCCGGCGCCTGGCCCAGCGTCGCCCACAGGTCCGTCGCCGACGGAATCGCCGCCAGCTTCTCCGCATTGAACTCCGAGCCCACCTTCGTCGAGCTCACGTCGACGATCGGCGCCTCGCCGGTGACCGTCACGGTCTCCTCGAGCGTCGCCAGCGGCATGGCCATGTCGACGTTCAGCGTCTGGCCGAGGCCGAGGACGATGTTCTCGCGCTTGAGGGTCTGGAAGCCGCTCAGCTCGAACGTGAGCGTGTAGCGGCCCGGGGGGAGGGACGGAAAGCGATACGAGCCGTCCGTCTCGGTAATCGCCGTCTGGGTGCCGATGAGCGCGGGCGACACCGCGGTCACGGTCACGCCCGGGAGCGTGGCCTGCTGCGCGTCGGTGACGGTGCCGGTCAGGCGGCCCTGATCCTGCGCGCCGGCGGGAACGGCCATGGCGATGCCCATGAGCATCGACACGACCACAATGCGGAACCTGGTCATTACGTTCACCTTCCTGCTGAAGACAACGACAGTCACGGCAAACGTGCCGTGAGCGTGCGCCACGAGCGCCGAACTTCTGGAACGGACGGATGACGCCGACGACGGACGGTATGAATGTGCGCCCTGGGCGAAGAGAGTCGCGAGAGAGGAGAGAGTCGAGAGAGAAGAGACGCGCGCGAGAGGCGTGACGGGAGGCTGCGCGCGGGAGAAGAGACGGGTCGTGCCCGGAGACGAACCAGCTCGGCCATGAGACGGGGCTGGCGTATGGAAGTGGACGGAGCTTAGCGGCTGCGGGACGACAACACAAGCTCGACCATTGCAATACTCCTGTCAGCCCCTGCCGCCCGCGACCGGCGCGTACATGGGAAACGGGCCGGGTTTCCCCGAGGAAACCCGGCCCGTTTGCCGTCGATCAGCCGTGTGCGCCGCTAGAACTCGAAGCGGAACGCGAGCTGGAAGGTGCGCGGGTCGAGCGTCGCGATGATCTGGTTGAAGCGCGACCCGTTGCTCAGGTTGAAGTTGGTGACCTTGTTCGAGTTGAGCGCGTTGAACAGGTCCGCCAGCAGCGAGAAGCGGTACTTCCCGCCGAAGGTGAACGACTTGTCGAGGCGGAAGTCGACGATGACGACCGTGTCGGAGCGGTTGTTGTCGATGTCCTCCATGAACACCGTCGCGGTGCCGGCGTTCGGGAGGGAGTAGGCGATACGGCGGGCGTACGGCCAGCCGCTCTGCATGCGGATGTTGGTCCCGAAGCCGACCTCGTACGGGAAGACGTACCGGCCGAGGAAGCGCGCCGACCAGTTGGTGCTCTTCTGGCGGTTCGAGATCGTCGGGTAGGACTCGCCGTTGGCGTTGTAGCCGGTGGCGATCGGGTCGGCGGTCAGCGGGCTCGTGCTCGCCGAGTCGCCGCGGCGCAGCTCGTCGCGCCACTGGTAGTCGAAGCTGCTCTGGAAGAACAGCCCGCCCGGGAACCGCTTGTTGAACCCGACGCTGATCGTGTCGAAGTTGTAGTCACCGCCGCCGACCGTGTCCGGGATGTTGGTCACGACGTTCGAGACCTGGCCCTTCAGGTTGTCGGGGATGTCGAACACGTTCAGGGTCGTCTGGCCCGTCACGCCGTTGACGTAGTCGCGCAGGGTGACGTCCACGGTGCGCGGCACCGTGAAGTTGCCCACGCGGACCGTGTTCAGTGTCGCGAACTCGTCGCGCTGCTGCTTGCGGACGTACGCCACGCGCACCGACGACTCGCCCCAGAACTGCCGCTCGAACGAGAGATCGATCTCGTCCGCGAAGGGCGTCCGGAGGTCCGGGTCGAGCTGGGTGCTGTTGCCGCCGCTCGAGGCGAGCAGCGTGCCAAGCTCGGAGGGGCCGTCATAGAGCATGTTCCCGTTCTGGTCCAGGAACCGGTAGGTGCGGGTGTTCGTGCCGCCCGGGTTGAGGTTGCTCATCCGGTCGGCGAAGTTGAAGTAGTAGCGGCCGTAGAAGGCCTTGATGACCGTCCGCCCGTCGTCGGTCGGCGAGATGCTGACGCCGACGCGCGGGACGACCTTGGTCGAGGTGAGGAGGGTCTTGCCCGGCACCGTCTGCGCCGAGAAGATCTCGGTCAACAGCGGCTTGCGGACCGAGTTGACGTAGTAGGGCTGCTGGCGGTCCATGCGGACGCCGAGCGTCAGCGACACCTTGCTGTTGAGCGCCCAGCGGTCCTGGAAGAACAACGCGAGGCGCTTGTTGCGGTCGTCGGCGCCCGTCCAGTCGGTGCCGAACGTGCCGTTGTCGCCGAGGTCCGTCAGGTAGATCCGGTCGACCGCGCCGTTCAGGTCGAGGTAGCGGAGCGGACCCGACGCGCTGTTGTCCCCGAACTTCGACTGGTCGTCCTGCCACTCGAGGCCGAACTTGAAGTCGTGCGACCCCGCCTTCTCCGGCAGGAAGTAGCTCGCCGTCAGGTTGACCTGCGGCTTGTTGCGGTCGAACGTGAACGGCGTCCAGCCCGCGCCGGCCACCACGCCCGTGCCCGTGTCCTGCCGCGGCGGATCCGTGTGCCAGTCGACCGCGGGCGACCCCGGCCAGCCGAACCCGAACACGCCCACCTTCATGTCGGTGAAGAAGCGGTTCGTCCACACGCGCTGCCACTGGGCGTTGTACATCCACGACTTGCTGTCCTGCGCGAGGATGGACGTCGCCGGCGTGGTGCTCGAGAGGCCGCGGAGCGGCTTCTGCTTGCGCGCCCACTGGTAGTAGCCGATGACCGTGTCCTTCGACGACGCCTTCCAGGTGCCCTTCGTCGTGAAATTGTCGAAGACGCCCAGGTCGGTGAACTCGCGCGAGACGCCCGAGATCGCCTTGTCGATCTTGAAGTGGTTGTACGCGACGTAGAACCACACCTTGTCGCGCTTGATCGGCCCGCCGAGGTCCGTGTGGGCCTCGTAGAACAGCAGGTTCGGCTGCCCGGTGAAGCCGCGCTCGGCCGTCTTCGCGTCGAGGTTGTCGCCGACGAAGCTGCCGTCTTCCCACGTCAGGTTGTTGAACGACTTGAACTCGTTGCCGCCGCTCTTGATGGTCGAGAAGACCGCCGAGCCCGGCGTCATCATCGTCACGTCACCGCCGGCCGCGCTCACCGACACTTCCTCGTGCGCGAAGAAGTCCTGGTAGATGCCCGCGCCGCCCGTGCCCTCGGTCGTGTCGACGCCGTCGGTCACGACGCGGTTCTGGCCGCGGACGCCGAAGCTCTCGTAACCCGACTGCTGGCTCTTGTGCGAGCCGCCGACGTCGAACCCGCGCATGCGGACGCCCGGCGCCTGGCCCAGCGTCGCCCACAGGTCGGTCGCCGACGGGATCGCCGCCAGCTTCTCCGCGTTGAACTCCGAGCCCACCTTCGTCGAGCTCACGTCGACGATCGGCGCCTCGCCCGTGACCGTCACGGTCTCCTCGAGGGTGGCCAGCTGGAGGCCCTGGTCGACGTTCAGCGTCTGGCCGAGCG
>JBFWVR010000044.1:0-4201 GCA_050246635.1 Vicinamibacterales bacterium | reverse complement strand
GCGCACTTGTAGTCGCACCCCTCGGCGATCTTCAGATACGCGTAGTGGCGCGGCGTCGCGAGCAGGCGCGGCGTGTCGGCGTCGTAGATGTAGGTGGGACGCGCGGCCGGGGTGGCGGTCGGGGCAACGTCCGCCAGCGCCGCCCCGGCGCCGGCTCCCGTGCCGCGCAGGCGTACCGGTTCGCCGTTGGCGCGGAGCAGCTGAATCGGGGAGGGCGCCTGTCCTCCGATTGCACCGACGATGGCCGGCACCTCGCCGGTCCCGAGCACCGCGTCAATCTCCGGAATCTGCGCCTTGAGCTCGTCCCGGTAACGCTCGGCCATGCAGCCGGTCACGACGAGGGTCTTGCAGTGGCCGGTCTTCTTCAGCTCGGCCATCTCGAGGATCGTGTCGATGGACTCCTGCTTGGCCTTGTCGATGAAGGCACAGGTGTTCACGACGAGCACCTCGGCCTCCGAGGCGTCGCGCGTCAGCTCGTGGCCCGCACCCTGGGCCAGCCCCAGCATCACCTCCGAATCCACGAGGTTCTTGGGGCACCCGAGCGAGATCAAACCAACCTTCATGCACAGGTAGGATACAGGTACCGTCATGGCCACCCCGATTGCCATCGCACAGCTCCTGCGCGACGCCTCGCTCGTAGGCACGCGCGCCACCGTCCGCGGCTGGGTCCGCACCCGGCGCGACTCCAAGGCCGGCCTGTCATTCGTCCACGTCCACGACGGCTCGTGCTTCGCGCCGATCCAGGTCGTGGCGCCGAACGGGCTCCCGAACTACGAGACCGACGTGAAGCGGCTGACGACCGGCTGCTCGGTCGTCGCGACGGGCGTCGTGGCGGCGAGCCAGGGACAGGGGCAGGCCGTCGAGCTCGTCGCGGACGCGGTGCAGGTTGTCGGCTGGGTGGACGACCCGGAGGCCTACCCGATTCAGCCCAAGCAGACGTCGCTCGAGTATCTGCGCGAGGTCGCGCATCTGCGGCCGCGCACGAACACCATCGGCGCCGTGGCCCGGGTGCGGCACTGTGTCAGCCAGGCCGTCCACCGCTACTTCCACGAGCACGGGTTCCTGTGGATTCACACGCCGATCATCACGGCGAGCGACGCCGAAGGGGCGGGGGAGATGTTCCGCGTCAGCACGCTGGACCTCGCGAACCTGGCGGCGATTCCCCGTGGACCCGACGGGCGCCCGGACTTCGGCGCCGACTTCTTCGGCAGGGAGGCGTTCCTGACGGTCAGCGGGCAACTGAACGTCGAGACGTACGCGTGCGCGCTCTCGAAGGTCTACACCTTCGGCCCGACGTTCCGGGCCGAGAACAGCAACACCAGCCGGCACCTCGCCGAGTTCTGGATGATCGAGCCGGAGATCGCGTTCGCGGATCTGCACGACGACGCGGACCTCGCCGAGTCGTTCCTGAAGTACATCCTCACCGCCGTGCTGAACGAACGCGGCGACGACCTCGCCTTCTTCGCCGAGCGCGTCGACAAGACGTGCATCAGTCGCGTGGAAGCGTTCGTGAAGTCGCCATTCGAGCGGATGACCTACACGGAGGCGATCGCGGCACTCGAGAAGAGCGGACGGAAGTTTGAGTTCCCGGTGCGCTGGGGGATGGACCTGCAGAGCGAGCACGAGCGCTGGCTCACGGAAGAACACGTGAAGGCGCCGGTCGTCGTGATGAACTATCCGAAGGCGATAAAGGCGTTCTACATGCGCCAGAACGACGACGGGAAGACGGTCGCTGCGATGGACGTGCTGGCGCCCGGCATCGGCGAGATCATCGGCGGGTCGCAGCGCGAGGAGCGGCTCGACGTGCTCGACGCGCGGCTCGTGGAGGTCGGCCTCGACCCGAAGGTCTACTGGTGGTACCGGGATCTGCGCCGCTACGGCACCGTGCCGCACGCCGGCTTCGGGCTTGGGCTGGAGCGCACGCTGATGTACGCCACTGGCCTCGGCAACGTCCGCGACGCGATCCCGTTCCCCCGCACGCCGGGCCACGCCGCGTTCTGAGCAATCGATCCGCGCCGCGCCCTGGAACCTCTTCGCGCCGGCGGTGACCGCGCGCATCCACAATCCACGCTCAGCCAGTTCAGCGCGCCGAGGGCGTGTGTGCCGCCGGAGGTCTGCCATCACCGCGGTCGCGGCTCTCGCGACGGTCGTCTCTGCTGCTCGATCCCGCCGAAGTCCTGCCAGAAAACGGGAACGCCATGGCCCCCGCTGGTCTGCGCTGTGTCAGCGGGCTGGCTGAGGAACACATATCGGCGGTTCCGTTAACGGGCGGAGGCCCGCCAATATCGCCCATCGTCCCTTGCAGTACCGGCAAGCCTCCGGAGAGTGCAAGAATCAGCGGGCACGCATGGGGTCCCCGCCTTCGACAGACGCCTCGGATGCTGGCGACGACTGCCCGCCGGGGTCCCGGTGGCTGCACAGAGCGGTCACGAGGATTCAGGTCGCGCTCCTCCCACCCGGCGGCCTGCCACCCGGCGAGATCCGGATGCGGATCGCGGACGCCCTGGCCGCCCTGGAGGATCCCCCGACCCACGCGGACGCGCTCATCGCACACCAGTTGCGGGAACGGGTGCGGGCGGGGTGCCCCGTCACGGCGCCGCTGCGCCAGTGGGCGGGACGCCATCGCAAGGTCGCCGTGGCGCTCGACGTCATCGAGCGCCGTCATCGGGACCCCGCGCTGCGGCTTGCCGACGCGGCCCACGACGCCGGGCTCTCGCCGTCGCATCTCGGCCGGCAACTGGTGTCACTGACAGGCCTGGGCTTCGCGGAACACCTGCGCCGGGCGCGGATCTCGACCGCCGAGACCATGCTCACCACGACGCCCCTCTCGATCAAGGAGGTCGCTCATGCGGTCGGCTACGGCAGCTCCGGCGCGTTCGACCGCGCGTTCCGGCAGGTGCACGGGCAGGCGCCGCTCGAGTGGGCACGCCGGCACGCGACGGATGGACGACCGGGATCAGGCGTGAAATCGCAGATCGAGTGAACGAATCGCGTTTCCGGTGAACGCAGGGCGGGCGGTGACGGACGTACGGATGAGACGATCTGCGTGTGGACACCTCAGGCGCACCCGGGCCGGTACTCTGCGCGGTCGACCACTCACCCCACGCCGGGGCCGTCGCCTACAACGCGGCGGGCATGGCCATGCAATTCGGGCGCGACGTCGTGCTGCTCCGTTCCGACCCCCGCGTCAACGGGTCGGACGTCGACCAGATGCGCGCACAGGGTGACCTCGAAAAGCTGGCGCTGACCAGCATCGCCGAGCCGACGGGCCGCGCGGTCAAGGTGCGGACCACCGTCATCCACGATGCCCCGGCCGACGGCATCCGCCGCTACGTCGCCGCCGCGGAACCGCTGATGGTGCTGATGGGCTCGCGGGGCCGGCGGGGCCTCCGGCGGTCCCTCTTCGGGTCAACGGCCCTGTCACTGATGCGGCACGCGCCCGTGCCGCTCGTCGTCGTGCCGCCCTCGGACCCGGAGGTCTTCACCGTGATGCCGGAAGGCGTCCGATGCCATATGGGCTCGGTGCTGGTGCCAGTGGACTTCAGCGACGCCATGGACAGTCAGCTCCAGTTCGCCGGTGCGTTCCTCGCCGCCGAGACGTGTCCCGTCACGCTGCTGCACGTGGCGAAGAAGGGCGAGCAGGCGCGCCGTGCCGACGAGCTGCACCAGGTGAGGGAGCGGATGACCGCCGGCGGACGGGTCACGCCGCTGGTGGTCGAAGGCGAGGTGCACCCGGTCCTGCGCGACCTGCTGCAGGGTGATGACTTCGGGATGGTCATCCTCGGCCGGGACCGCCATCGGGCCGGCACCGTCGCCTCGGATCTGCTGCACTTGTCGACGGCGCTGGTCGCCGTCGCGTCGTAGCCGGCGCCGCTGTGTCAGCGGGCTGGCTGAGGAACGCATATCGGCGGCTCCGTTCACGGGCCGAGGCCCACGAACATCGCCTGTCGTCACGACGTGAAGACGGACTGGAGACGGGTGCTGGGCGCGTCGAACATGGTCACGACCCGCCCCTGGACGGCTAAGTCCAGCGGACGGAAACACTTATCTCAGGCCAAGGGGTGCAAGTCCGGCCAGGTCACCGGCAGCTCTACCGGTTTCGAGCCCGTGACGGACGGCAGGACGCGTGAGAATAGGGATGCCATGGCATCGATCGCGCGGGGCCTGCCCCTGCCCAAGCTCGTGGAGAGCCTGCGGGGCG
>JBFWVR010000043.1:0-5215 GCA_050246635.1 Vicinamibacterales bacterium | reverse complement strand
CCGTAACGGCCCGCCCTGCGCTGCCGCCGCCGCCGGTCGGCGAGCTGGCTCCTCGAGCCTCTGCAGGCCTGGTCGGACAGCCCCCGCGAGGCGCGCCGGAGTCATGGTGGGAGGCACAGCGCACCGCGTACGACGCTTTCGCCGCCGCGGCGGCGCGCATAGCTCAGATGGCGCCGGCGGAATCCGGCGCAGCAACGCGGGCGCGTAGCGCCACGGGTCGTCGGCGCCCCCGCGCGGGGGCAAGCGCAGCCTCGGAGATACATTCAGCCAACGGCCCCGCGCCCGCGCTTGCGCCTGCGCCCGCGCACGCGGCCCTGACGGCCGCTGCCCTCTTCGCTAGGGAAGCCCAGCAGCACGGCTGGGTGGCGGACGCCGCGGGCGTACAGGAGGGGAGACCCATCGCACCCGCGCCGCTGGTCGACGCGGCCCTCGGCCGGGCAACGGACGCGTCCCTGGTGCTGGCCATGGGGGCGGTGGGGGTCACCGGAGACTCATCAGTCGACGGCCACACCACGCAGGGTACCGACTCTTCGCTGATCGACCTCCTGGGTGGAGTCGCGCTCGACAGCCAACACACCGCCGGCCCGGCGGCTGCGGCTCCCCCTCAGGCCCTGCGCCGCGGCGACAGCGACGCGGCACGCACTGGGTACAGTCAAGAGCAGGACGCTCCTGACGCTCCCACCGCACCGAGCGCGGCGGCCAGCCAGGAGCGGTACCTCCGTCAGCTGCCCATCCTCCTGGACACGAGTTCGTCCGACGGCGGTGAGGACGGCGCGCCGCCTGCGCCCTTCGGCGGCGGCCCCGCCCCCACCGGGGACGCGACGTCGGACATCACGTCACCGTTCGCGACCCGTTTCGACCACGTCGTGGAGGAGGAGGGGGCGACGGCCACCGGCCGACCCGCGCCGCCGCCGAACCCCGGCCTGCTCCGCTGGCGGATCTACATGGATGGCTCGGGCACGCCGGGGTGCGGCCCCGTAGGAGCGGCGATCGTGCTCCTCGACACCGCGACCGGGTGCTGCATCGCCTGGGCGGCGGCCCACCCGCAGACCACGAACAACATCGCCGAGGCCGCGGGGCACGTCGCGTTCTGGGCGCTCGCGCGGCTTCTTTCGACCCGCGGCGCGGGCTTTGTCGATTCGCAACTCACCCTGCGCCACTTCACGGGGCGGAACGACGCCCACAAGACGGAGCTGGCGAGGTACCGCGACGACGCACGCCGCTACGCCAAGCAGACGGGCGACCGCGCGACCCTTCACCGCATTCGCGGGCACGACGGGGCGACCGGCGCCGAGCCCAACCTGGCGGACTGCGTTGCGAAACGGGCGCGTCAGGAGCAGCGCAGCCTCTGCCTTCGGCTGCCGCCGCCGGAACCCGCGGCGGACGAGGCTGGGCGGCAGGCGTGGCTGGCACTCGCGGTGGAGGCGAAGCCGGGCGTATGGGACCCGATCGCGGGCGGGCTGAAGCTGCCAGCGACGGACGACCTATTCCCCCCACTGGTTGCAGCCAGCGCGACCGCGGCCAACGCCCGGGTTGCACAACTGGTGCACGAAGAGGCCGCGCGCCCGGTGAGCGCCGCGGCTCGAGCCGCTGAAGCGCAGCACGTGCGGGCGGCGCTCGCGGTCCCGGCCTGCGACTGTCGAACAGCGGGCAAGAGCGGTCGCCACATGGGGTGGTGCGCGCGCCAGCGGCACCTCGACGCGCGCAAGGTGAAGAACGTCCGCACCGCGATGACGGGAGCCGACACGAGAGTCCGCGCTACAGTCGCGCGCGACAACCGCCTTGCGGCGCAGCAACAGCAGTTTGAGGATCAGACAGATGCCATTCTGGCGCGGGCGGGCGTCGTCCAACCGCCGCCCCCGGCGGGCGCCGCACCGCTGGGTCCTGACGGCATCGCCGCCGTCGAGGCGGCGACGGCCGCGGCGCTTCGAAGTGCCGCCGACGCGAGCCACTACGCCCCGGTGCCGGCCGGGTTCACCTACGACGCCATCGCGAAACTGCCGCTGCCCACGCTGAAGTGCATCCCGGGGGGTGGCGACACAATCCGGACCGTCGCATCTGCGCTCGCGAGAATCTGTGACCTCGCCAACGAGGCGAACACGGAGGCCCTAGGGTGGTTGCTGCTGTACGCCTTCCCCAAGCTCGTGCTCGGCGCGCTCCCGCGCGGGCCCGGCCGCACGGACGAATCCAACGCCCAAGTCGTGCGTCAGCGCTGTGCACAGCTGCGCACGCCGAACGGCTACGTGGAGCTCTGGGAGGCGGCCAACCACACGGCGTCGGCCCGGCGGGGGCCCACCCGGCCCTCGGAGGAGGACGACCCGCCGTCGGCGGCTGGGCCAGCGGGCAACGGCCACGGCCGCCCGGCGGCGCGGCTGGACGGGAGCGACCGACCCGGGGGGGATTCGGACGCGTCAGGCGACGAACTTGACCTGTACGCGCCTCCGGACGGCGCGGTCGCTGCCGTCGCTGCCGCCCCGGCGGAACAAGCGGAGGCGCTTGCAGCTCTCTGGAAGGACGGCGAGCTCACCGGGCCGGTCCCCACGCTCCTGCGCCACACCATTGGCAACGCACCATCGGTGGTCAGTCCGCAGGCGAAACGGCGAGCGCTCCAGCTGGCCACCGACGGCCAGCCGTCTCGCGCAGCGGCGGCGACGAAGGGGGCGAAAATCGCCCCGCCCAACGACGCCACGTACGCGCAGCTCTGCGAGAAGCACCCTCGCGCCCCGCCCCCGGTGTTGCCGGCGGAGATCCCGCGCACGACCATCCGCTTCACGCCACTGCTCACGCAGCAGAGCATCATGGCCATGGACGCCCACTCGGCGCCGGGGCCGAGCGGCATGCGCACCATCCCCCTCCAACAGATGGCGAGGTGCCCCGGCTCGGTCCTCTGCGCGAAGCTCGCCCCGTTGTTCCAGCGGATCGTCGAGAACCGGGTGCCCAGCGAGGCGCGCGACGCCATCTTCAGCGCCGCCCTCATCGCGTTCCTGAAGAAACCGCCAATGCCGGACGTCCGCCCTATCGCGTGTGGCGAGTTCATGCGCCGCTGCGCAGGGCGAGCGCTATTGCGGAAGAGGCGCAGGCCTGCGGCCAAGCACCTGCTCCAGTACAACCAAGTAGCGGTAGGCGTCCGCTCGGGGGGCGAGGCAGTGGCCCACACCAGCCGACGGGTCGTCGCGCTGTGGCGCGCCGACCCGGTGAGGTACCGCACATACGTCATCGTCGGAACAGACGTGATGAACGCCTTCAACAAGGCGATGCGCGCGGTTTTCATCCGCGAGACCTGCGCCCATCTCCCAGACCTCGCCCAGTACACTGTTGCCGCCTATGGCGCACACAAGAAGCTGTACTACGCGTCGACCACCATCTCGAGCGAGGAGGGGGCGATGCAAGGCTGCCCGCTGGGCACGCTGCTGTACGCAATGACGCAGCACGCCGCACTGCGTGAGTTCCGCGAGGCGCACCCGGGCGTCATCGAGCGGCTCCACCTCCACGGCTTCTTCGCGGACGACGGGAACCACGGTGGAGAGGTCGCCGACGTGGCCAAGTTCCTCAAGTTCTTCGCCGTCATCGCGCGCAAGTATGGCATCGAGTTCCAACCGGCCAAGTTCACCGTGGCGTGCAACCTTGACGCCCTCGACGAAGTGCGCGCGGTGCTGGAAGGCGCAGTCGGCCCAATGCCGCGGGCCGCCTTCCGCTCCTGGGACCAAGCCACCCTGATGGGCGCGGCGGTCGGCAGCGACCAGGCCGCCACGGCGCACATGGGTCGCATCGCGGATGCCGCGAAGGACACGTTCAACCGCATCAGCCAGCTCGACGAGCCACACCAGAAGACATCGACGCTGCTCTTCTGCGGCAACGGCCTCGCGACCTACGCTTGCCGCACGTCCCTGCCCGCGCTCGGCGCCGTCCGGCGGGTGGAACAGGCGCTGGTGGTGGCGGTGGCTGCGGCGCTGGGAGCTCCGCTCACGGACGCCGTGGAGGCGCGCCTTCGGCTACCGCTGTCGCAGGGCGGGTTTGGCGTCCGCAACACCGCGACCTACGCGCGCGTCGCGTTCATCAGCGCGTGGGCCGAGACCCACCACCTCCACTACCAGCTCACCAACTACCGCGGCATCCCCCTCGATGCCGATGACCTTGACGTTCGCGCGGCTCTGGCCGAGCTCAGCGACGTCGCGACACGTGCTAACGACGCTTCTTCTATTGCCGCCATCGTTGGCGGCCACGTCGACACGTGCTTCGCGGCGGCGCGGCAGGCCGCAGCAGCGCAACGCGAGGGTCGACTCGCGGAGGTCCCGGCTATTCTGGTGGGCCAGGCGATCAACGTAACGCCCGCCGCGGAGGCAGCCTCGGGCAAGGTAGTGGCGGCAGCGGGTGGAGCGGGCCGCAAGGATGCGGGCACGGCGCCGCGACGGCTTCAGAAGCAGTGGTCACGGCTCCTTGACGACGAGCTGCGCGAGTCGCGGCTTGCGGCCGCGGGTGTTGCGGCTCCAGGCATTGCAGCCACGCTGAATTCGTGCAGCGTCTCCCACCATGGCATCATGCCGCTGGTTGACATCACGCGTCTCGGCGAGTCCGTGCCTTGGATGAAAGGCCCTGCTTTCATGCGATGGGCCCGGCTCCGGCTGGGCATCCCGGTGTATCGACAGGTGGACGGCGTCGTGGGCGTGTGCCCCAAGTGCCGCCACCCTGTCTCCGACCAGTACGCATGGCACGCGCTGTCGTGCATGGTCTCCGGGCAGAAGCAGTCCCTCCACAAGAAGATGATGGGCACGATCAGCCACCTCGCATCGTCCGCTATGTGGAACCCGCTTGCCGAGCAGCGCATCTTCCCTTCCAACGGCATGCGCGTCGACCTGCTGTGCCGCGACCTCTACGTTGACCCAGACGACTACTCGCGTCTGTCCGTCGTGGAGATGCGGCGCCGCGGCCGACCCATCGACACGGACGCTCTGCCGGTGCTCCCTTTCCCGGGCGGCAGCCACAAGCGCATGGTGGCGCTCGATTTTACGTGCGTGTCTCCCTTCACGGAGCACAAGCTGCCGATCGCCGCGCGCGTGCCCGCGGGCGCGGCGATTCTGGCTGCGGCCGAGAAAGACGACCACTACCAAACGGCAGTCGACGAAATGGGTCACTACTGGCTCATTCCGTTCGCGGTCGACTGCTTCGGCGGCATGGAGGGCCGAGCGTTGAAGATCATTGCCGAGCTCGCGAAAGA
>JBFWVR010000042.1:0-5242 GCA_050246635.1 Vicinamibacterales bacterium | reverse complement strand
CCCGATCTCGTTCTCGTGCCGCGCGACGAGCACGCCGTCCTTCGTGGCGACGAGGTCCGGCTCGATGTAGTCGGCGCCCATCTCGACGGCGAGGCGGTAGCTCTCGAGCGTGTGCTCCGGCCGGTGCGCGGACGCACCGCGGTGCCCGATGATGAGCGGGCTGGACGCGGTGCCCGGCGCGACGGCCGCCGGGGTCGCGCCTCCCAGCGCGGTACCCCCGGCGAGGCTCACGAGGAGCGTGAGGCGCGCTACCACGTGACCCTGGCTCCGAGCTGGAGCTGCCGCGCCGGGAAGGTGCCGGTGATCGTGCCGAAGGCGGCGGACGACCGGTTGCCGTTCGGATTCAGGAAGTTCACGCGGTCGAACAGGTTGAAGGCTTCGAGGCGCAGCTCGAGCTCGCTGCGGCCGGCCAGCCCGACGTGCTTGCTCACCGCCAGGTCCACCTGCCAGAAGTTCGGGCCGCGCACGCCGTTGCGCTCCGCGTTGCCGAAGGGCTGGCTGGGGTCGGTCGGAATGGTGACGTTCGCCTTGTTGAACCAGTTCAGGTAGGTGCGCTGGTCGGCCGGCGCCAGGGAATCGCCCGAGACGTTGGCCCGGTAGTTGTTGGCGCCGCGGAAGTCCTGCGCGATGCCCGAGACCTGGAAGGCCGCCGCGGGCGTGTAGGTGAAGGTCACCGGCCAGCCCGCGCTGACCGTGTTGATGCCGGACACGGTCCAGCCGCCGAGCAGGCCGCCGGCCAGGCCGGACCGGTTCCGCCCGAACGGCAGGCGCCACACGAAGCTGGTCGTGCTGTTGTACGGCTGGTCGTAGGCGGAGGTGCTCCACTCGGCGTCGAGGTTCCGGAAGTCCTGCGGCGCGGGGAAGTTGCCGTCACCACCGGCCGTCTCCAGCGAGCCGGCGCCGTTGTCCTTCGCCTTCGAGAGCGTGAGCGTGCTGAGGAGGGTCAGGTCGGCGTTCATCCGCCACTCGTACTTGAGCTGCAGGCCGTGGTACTCGGAGCGGCCTCCGTTGAAGGCGTAGGTGATGTCACCCCAGGTCGCGATCGGGCGCCGGGCCGCGATCGAGGCCGTGCCGGTGGCGCTGGCCTGCGGCGTGGCCTGATTGTAGTTGGCGAACAGCAGCAGGCCGGTCGCGCGGTTGCCCACATAGGCGGCGTCGAAGAGCATGCCACGGCCGAGCTCCCGCTGGACGGAGGCAAACCAGCTCTGCACCTGGCTGGACCGGTAGTCCTCCGGCATGTAGGTGATGTTCGCGATCAGCGGATTGAACCGCGTCGGCGCCGCCAGGTCGGCCGGGTAGCCCTGCTCGGTCGTCCGGCCCGTGCCGGCCGTCCAGTCCGCCGCCGTCTGGTTGACCACCGCGTTGATGACCTGCGGGGCGTTGATCGGCAGGAGGTTCCCGCCGCCGGCGCGGTGGAAGTGCACGTAGCTGACGCCCCAGCCGCCGCGGAGCACGGTGCCGGGCGTCATCGTGTAGGCCAGGCCGAGGCGCGGGGCCAGGTTGTTGCGGTCCGGGTTGATCAGCGCGCGGTCGCGCAGCGAACCGCTCCGGGCCTGGACCATCTCCTGGGCGACCGGGTCCCAGTTGGTCAGCAGGTTGTCCCGCTCCCACTGGGGCGTGGCGTACTCGTAGCGGAGGCCCAGGTTCAGGGTCAGCCGGTCGCTGGCCCGGTAGTCGTCCTGCACGTAGAGGAAGTGCATGTGCTGGCGGAGGTTGGCGACCAGCAGCGTGCTGATCGCGTACTGCGACCGCAGCCCGAGCATGAAGTCCGCCAGGTTGTAGAGGTTGTTGGCCGCCGCGCCCGCCGGCCGCGTGAACTGGCCCGAGTAGGCGTCACGGCCGTAGAGCGGGTTGACGTCCTGCACCTCGGTCTCGATGCGCTGGAACTCGTAGCCGGTCTTGAGCGAGTGGCGGCCGAGCGAGCGGATGTAGTTGACCTTCGGGTTGTAGACGGTCGGGTACTGCCACTGCGGGTTGGTGGCCTGCCGCCCGAGGTCGGAGTAGCCGGTGATGAGCGTGGTGGGCAGGCCGCCGTTGATGCGGGCGTCGGCGGGCAGGCCCGTCAGGCCGTACTCCTCGAGGGCGCCGACCGATCCGAGCGCCGGCGGGTTCTTGCCGCCCTCGGTCGTCGACCAGCCGAAGCGGGCCTCAAGGAGCGAGGTGGGCGAGGTGACCCACGTCATGCCGGCCACCAGCTGTCTGTTGCGGGCGTAGATCGTCCCGTTGCCCGACCCGCCGGAGGGAAGCGGGAGCACCGGCTGGTCGAACGTCTCCAGCGTGCGCCAGCCGTAGCGGCCGAAGGCCCGCAACGCGTCGGTGAAGTTGACGTCCACCTTGCCGCCGGCCTTGTCGGTGTCATTGGTGAAGTTCTGGAGGGTCGTGTAGTTGGACGGGCCCGTCAGGTTCGTCGTCGGCAGGCCTTCGAGCACCTTGCGGGCGAACACCGTCATCGGGACCGCCGTGCCGGCCGGGTAGACCACCCCGGTGCGCGGGTCGCGCACGTCCACGGCCACGATCCCCTGGCGTTGCCGCATGTCGGCGACGGTGGCGAAGGCAGGGAGGCTGCGCGTCTCCCGGAAGCCCTCGAAGTCGCCGAAGAAGAACGCACGGTTCATCAGGATCGGCCCGCCGAGCACGCCACCGTACTGATTGCGGCGCAGCGGAGGCTTCCTGCCGTCGGCCGGCTTGAAGAAGCCCATGGCGTTCAGCGCGTCATCACGGAAGAACTCCCAGCCCGAGCCGTGAAACTGGTTCGCGCCGCTCTTGTAGACGACGTTGACCGTCGCGCCGGCCGCGCGGCCGTACTCGGCACTCTGGTTGTTGGTGACGACCTTGAACTCGCTGATCGCGTCCGGCGGCGGCTGCATCACCTGGTTCGAAAAGCCCTGGTTGCTCGTGCCGTAGGCGTTGTTGTCGACGCCGTCGATCAGGAAGTTGTTGAACGTGCTGCGCAGGCCGTTCACGTTGAAGGCGCCCTCGCGGGGCGTCGCACCGAGGCGCAGCGGCGAGGGCCGGACGCCGTTGGTGAGCAGCATGAGCGAGGAGTACTCACGGCCGTTCAGCGGCAGGGCGACGGTCTGCTGGCCGGTGATGACCTGTCCGCGCTGGCTGGAGTCGGTCTCCAGCAGCGGCGCGGAGGCCTGCACCTGCACCTGCTCGGTGATCTCGCCCACGGTCATCTGGAGGTCCACGCGGAGGCGCGCGCCGACCTGCGCCCGCACGTTCTCCACCAGCGCGACGGCGAAGCCGGCCTTCTCGGCCGTGACCAGGTAGGTGCCGACGCTCACCGTCGGGAACTCGTAGTCGCCGGCGGCGGAGGTCAGCCGCTTCACCGTCAGGCCGGTGGCCGTGCTGGTGAGCGTGACGGTGGCGTCCGGCACGACGGCCCCGGAGGTGTCGCGCACGGTGCCGAGCACGGCGGCGGTATCGAACTGCGCCCACGCGGGCGCAACCATGAGCAGGATGACGGGAAGGAGCAGGGCGAACGTCTTGCACTTCATGCGGGTGACCTCCGGACGGGATACGGGCGAACACCGCGAGGCTATCGGGGCGCGGTGACGGTTCCTCGAACGCCGCGTGTCCGGCGGGATCACGTTGTGTAACGGCAGCACCCGCCACGTTCGTGGCGCCCCGGGCCGCGGTGTCCGCGGCGCCGGTAGAATCGGCGGCATGCCACCCGCCGGGAGCCGCCTGCTCGAAGTCGCGGGCCTCTTCACGCGCCTAGGGTTCACCGCGTTCGGCGGTCCGGCCGCGCATATCGCGCTGATGGACGAGGAGTGCGTCCGCCGCCGGGGCTGGATGACGCGCGAGCAGTTCCTGGAGGTGCTCGGCGCGGCCAACCTGATTCCGGGCCCCACGTCCACCGAGCTCGCGATGCACGCCGGGTATCACCGGGCCGGATGGGCCGGCCTCGTCGTCGCGGGCGTCTGCTTCATCGTGCCGGCCGCGCTCATCGTCGGCGCGCTGGCCGCCGCCTATGTAGCCGCCGGTTCGCTCCCGGCCTTCGACCACGTGCTGCGCGCGGTCAAGCCGGTGGCGCTGGTCGTCGTGCTGCAGGCGCTCGTCGGGCTGGCGCGCACCGCGCTCGCGTCCTGGCGCTCGCGGGTGGTCGCGGCGCTCGCCGCGGTGGCCGTCGTCGCGGGGGCTCCCGACGCCGCAGTGCTCATCGGCGCCGGCGTCCTGCTGCTGGCAGGGGGGCGGGTCGGCGCGGCCGCGCTCGGCGGGTTCGCGCTGGCGATGCCGCAGGCGCTCGCGGCCGGTGCGGCGTGGGCGGGCGGCGTGGCGCAGGCGGCGCCGGCGCTGTTCGCGTACTTCGTCAAAGCCGGCTCGCTGATCTTCGGCAGCGGCTACGTGCTCTTCGCCGTGCTGCGCGCGGATCTCGTCGAGCACCTCCACTGGCTGACCGAGGGGCAGCTGCTCGACGCCATCGCCGTCGGCCAGGTGACGCCGGGGCCGGTCTTCACGTCGGCCACGTTTGTCGGGTATCTGCTCGGCGGGACGACCGGGGCCGTGGTCTCGACCGTCGGCATCTTCCTGCCGGCCTTTGCCGCGTCGGCGCTGAGCGTGGTGCTCCTGCACCGGATCCGTGCGTCGGCCCCGGCGCGGCGCTTTCTAGAGGGTGTGAACGCGGCAGCGGTGGCACTCATTGCGCTGGTGGCGCTGGCGCTCGGGCGGGCCGCGCTGGTGGATTCGACCGCCATCGTCATCGCGCTGGCCGCGGCGGTGGGGCTGGCCTGGTTCCGCTGGAACTCGTCGTGGGTGCTGGGCGCGGCCGCGGCGTGGGGCGTGCTCGCGGCTCTGCTCTAGCCCGGTGACCGGCCTCCCGGCAGTTTTCGCGGATTTAACGCACGCGACATCACGATGAATCACGGCCCGGGCAGACTGTGTGCAGTGCGAGGCGGGTTGAGCGCACGCAGGATTCCGCCAGGCCGCAGATGCGACCGGCGGCTCCTTCGCTGACGGGCAGGATGCCTGTAGCGGGGGAGATGTAACTCGAACGGGCGGGCCGCAGGGCCCGCCCGTGTCACGTACGGCGGTCGCTCCGGGCTATCGGCCCAGCCCGTTCGCGCCGACGAACGCCGCGACCCGCGCGCGCACCGCGTCACGGATCTCCCGAACGCGCTCGACCGGCTGGCCCTTCGGGTCGTCGAGCGGCCAGTCGTCACGCCGGGCGCCGGGCACGACCGGGCACTGGTCACCGCACCCCATCGTGATGAGCCAGGCCGCGCCGTCGGCCAGCTCC
>JBFWVR010000041.1:0-5336 GCA_050246635.1 Vicinamibacterales bacterium | reverse complement strand
TGTTGACGTTGGGCTGCTTCTGGATGCCCAGGATGACGGCGGGCTTCGCGTTGTGCGAGCCCTCGCCGCGCTTGATCGCGGACCCTTCCCGCACGAGCCCGAGGTCGCGCACCAGGACCGGCACGGATCCGGTGGTGCGCACCGCCACGGACGCGATGGCCTCGGTGTCGGTGAGACGGCTGACGCCGCGGACGAGGTACTCCTGCCCCTCCGCGACCTGGAAGCCGGCGGTCGCGTTCTGGTTGGCCCGCGTCAACGCCTGCTCCACCTCGCCCAGCGTCACGCCGTGCGACGCGAGCCGTGCGGGATCGAGCACGACCTCGTACTGCTTCTGGTCACCGCCGGTGGCGATCACCTGCGAGACACCCGGCACGGCCAGCAGCCGCCGGCGCACGAGCGTCTCGGCCACGGTCCTGATCTCCCGGGGTGAGTGGCGGTCCGATTCGAGGTCGATGAACAGGACCTCGCCCATGATGGACGACACGGGCGCCAGAAACGGCGGCTCCACCGAGGGCGGGAGCGAGCCGGACACCAGCGCGAGCTTCTCGGTCACCGTCTGGCGGGCGCGCGCGATGTCCTGCCCCCAGTCGAACTCCACCCACACGACGGCCACGCCGACGGCCGTGGCCGACCGCACGCGACGCACACCGGCCGACCCGTTCAAGGCAGATTCGATCGGGAACGTGACCAGCGACTCGATCTCGAGCGGGTCCATCCCCGGCGCCTCGGTCAGGATCGTCACGGTTGGAGCCGTCAGGTCCGGCAGCACGTCGAGCGGGATGCGTGCCGTCGTCCAGCCGCCCCAGACGAGGAACGCTGCCGCCATCGCGACCACGGTGGCGCGATGGGTGAGCGACCAGCGAATCAGCGCGTCAATCATCTGAGCCCCTCAGTGCACATGGCCATGTGACGGCACCTGCGTGGAGAGCGACGCCAGGCGTACCAGGTACGCGCCGGTCGTCACCACGCGGTCGCCTGCCTTCACGCCGCTCGTCACCTGCACGAGGTTCCCGGACCGCGCTCCGAGCGTGACCGGCCGACGCTCGAACGCTTCGCCCTCCCGCTGCACGAACACGATGGGCCGGCCCGCGTCGTCTACGAGGGCCGAGGCCGGCACCACCGGGAGCGCGGCGGTTTCCGCCAGCAGCAGGTGCAGGAATACGGCCTGCCCCAGTGCGAGGCCCAGCGAACGGTTGTCGAGCGCGAAGGTGATCGGCACGGTGCGCGTGGCCGGGTCGAGCACCCGCCCGAGGCTCGCGAACCGGCCTGCCGGCACGCGCGACGCGAGACCGGCGACCTCGATCTCGGCGGCCTTCGCTCCGCGCGCGCGAGGCAGGTCTGCTTCAGGCACCTGCCCCGCGACCTGCACCGCGGTGGCATCGACGATGCGGAAGAGCACCGTACCGGCCACCACGTTGGCGCCGGATGCCGCGATGCGCGCTGCCACGACGCCACTCACGGGCGCCCGCAGCACGAACAGCCCGTCCTCGGCTCCCGCCCCGGCGGTCCGCGCCGACTGATACTGCGCGAGGCGCGCCTCGGCACCGGCCACCCGGTTCTGGGCCTGCGCCTCGGCCGCACGTGCCTCGTCGAGCCGCTTCTGCGGCGCCGCGCCGGCGGTCACGAGCCGCTCCGCGCGCTCCCGGTCCCGCGTCGCCAGCGCCAGCTCCGTGGCGGCTTCGGCCTGCGCCTGCCGGATGAGCGGCAACTCCGAGGGCGCCGAGGGCGGCGGCTGCACGCGGCCGAGCTCCTGCCCCGCGGTCACGGCCGTGCCGGGCGACACGTCGGCCACGCTGACCAGCCGGCCGTCGAGCGGCGCCACGACGTCCGCGGCGCCACCCGGCCGCGCCACCACCACGGCGGGCACGCGCACGCTTTCGCGCACCGGCGCCACCTGCACCACGGCGGTGCCGAAGTCGAGCGCCCACTGCTGCTCCTTCAGGAAGCTGATGCTCTCGACGGCCGGCTCGTCTGGCGCGGGTGCCGCCCGCGCAGCCGCCACATCCGGATAGACCGGCACGTCCCCCAGGACGTGCTCGTCGTCCAGCCCCGGCAGGCGCAGCACGACAGCCAGCTCCCGATGGCCCTGACGTGCGGGCGTCACGTCGACGCCGAAGATTCCGGGACGGGACGGCCCGTCCACCGCAAACACTTCGGCCGGCCCGTCGCCGCCGCTGAGACGCACCTCGACGTGGCCCTCGGTCAGCGCCGTGAACGAGTCGAGTCGTGTCAGGTGGATGGCGAAGCGCGACGTCTGCCCCACCGCGAGCGGCGGGTACTCCGCGAACAGTTCCGTCCGGTCCGTCCATCTCGTCACGGCCACCGCTTCGAGCTCAGGCTCCTGCGCTGGAACCGGTTCCGGCGACGGAGCCGCCCGGCTGCACGACGCCGCCAGCAGCAGCACGGGAATCCAACAGATCGATCTCATGGCCACAGCCTCTCTCCCACAGCGCGCTCCAGCGCGATTTCAGCCAGGCGGACGTCCAGCCGGCGATCGAGGTCACGCATCCGCGCCCGCGATGCCGTCCGCACCGCGTCGAGCAGCGCCACGATGCCGATCTCCCCTTCCCGATAGGCCACCTCCGCGGTCGCGACCAGCTCCGCGGCCACCGCGTCGTCGCCGGCCCCGGCCATGGCCTGCTGCCGCAGCGCGAGCGCGTCGGCCGCCCGCGTCACCTCCGCGCGGACCTGCTGTTCGAGAGCCGTGCGCTCGGCGGCAATCCGCGCACCTTCCGCCGTCCAGCGGCCCGCCTCACGGGCACCCGAGTCAAACAGCGGGATGGCCAGGTTCAGGCCAATCACGCTGCCGGTGACGGTGTCCGCGCCGGTATCGGCGCGCTTCATCCCGCCGCTCACGACCGGCGACGGCCACCGCGATCGCTTCGCGGCATCCGCTTCGAGCGCCGTGCGATCGAAGCCGGACTGCAGGGCGCGGAGCTCGGCCCGGCTGGCCCGTGCGCGTGCGATGAGTGGCTCCCGGTCAGGCGGCGTGCGCGCGCCCGCGATCGAGCCGGACACGCGCGTCACGGCAAGACCAGGCGGCAACAGCGCGGCCACTGCCCCGCGGGCGTCAGACAGTTCGATCGACGCCGTCACGGCTGCCTGCGTCACCTCCGCCAGTTCCTGCTCGGCCCGGAGCCGGTCGAAGCGCGACCCTTCGCCTTCACGCTCCCGGACCCGAAGCAGTCCAACCAGCCGGTCCACGGCCTGCACGTCGGCGGAGGTCGCCTCCACGCGCGCCTGCGCCCAGAGCCAGCGGGTCACCAGGCGTGTCGCCTCCACCCGCAGGTCCCAGAGCCGCACGTCGCGTTCGGCCTCGGCTGCCGCGGTGGCCGCGACGCCCGCGCGCGCGAGCGCGCCGCGCACGCCGAAGATCGGCAGCGGCTGCTCCACCTGCACGAACTCGGTGAACCCCGCCCCCTCGCGGCTGTAAGCCACGACCGGGTTCGGGAAGGCCAGCCGCACCTGCTGGTCACGGCGGACGACATCCACATCGGATCGAATGGCGATGGCTCGCGGTCCTTCGCGCACGATGGCATCCACGACCTCGCCAGCAGGGCGCTCCTGCGCCAGCGCGACGAACGGGACGGCCACGATGCACGCCGCGAACCAGGCACACAACGGTGCGCGGCTCGGCATGACTTTCCTCAGGTGTACGAACGGACAGACACCACCGGCAGCTCGGCCGGCGGAGGGTCAGGCGAGGTGGGAGACGGGCGGGGCGCGAAGCGGAGCGTCGGTGATGCGGGGTGGACTGTGCGCACGCACGTCCGCGGGCGTGAGCACGACGGGTGTGGTCTGCGGGGTCGTCAGCGCGTTGGCCGCAACCACCTCCGGGAGCGGCACATCCACCTGTCCGCCCGCCACGCAGGCGAACACCATGGGCACCACGTGGTCTCCCGGGTCGCAGGACTCGATGGTCGTGCCATTCCCGGGCGTTGCCGTCTCGTGCTGATGGTGGTGTGCCACCGACGCGTGGCTGTGGGCGGCAGGGCCGTGGTGATGCTCGGCGTGCTCATGCCCGGCTGAGGTGTGCACGTGGAGCAGCGCCGTCGACCCTGGCATCGACAGCACGGCGACGGCGACCAGGACGGCCACGCATCTGGACACGACGCGAGTCTATGAGCTGACCTCGAACGCGTCAAATCGGACGCCGCGACTCCCGGGGTAAGCTCACGCCATGAGCGATTCGGCCGACCTGCCGAACTCAGGGCCTGTCATTGCCTGCTCGGTGTATACGGGCGGTATCCGGGTCGCCGACATCCCCGTCGACCAGATGAGCGAGGCGCTCGCCGTCCCGGACCAGTTCGTCTGGCTCGGACTCCACGAGCCCGATCACGCCCTGCTGCGCCAGGTTCAGGCCGAGCTGGGGCTGCACGATCTGGCCATCGAGGACGCCGTCAAGGCCCATCAGCGGCCGAAGGTCGAGTCCTACGACCGCTCCCTGTTCGTCGTGCTGCGGACGGCGCACGTCTCTGCCACCGACCGACGTACGGAATTCGGCGAGACGCACGTGTTCGTCGGACCCAACTTCGTCGTGACCGTCCGTCACGGCTCGCTGCAGTCGCACACCGGCCTGCGCAAGCACTGCGAGTCGACACCGCACCTGCTCGCCCGCGGGCCCGGCTACGTGCTGTACGCGCTGATGGACTTCGTGGTAGACCAGTACCTCCCCGTGGTCCAGCAGCTCGAGGAGGACGTCCAGGCGCTCGAAGAAGCGATTTTTGCCCGCACCGGCCGCAGCGAAATCACCGCGCGCACCTACCGGCTCAGGCGTGATGCGCTCCAGTTGCGCCGCGCCATCTCGCCGCTCATCGAGGTCTGCACGCGGTTGATGCGCTTCGACCTGCCTGTCATCCGCGAGGACGCGCGGCCGTTCTTCCAGGACGTCTTCGACCACGTCCTCCGGCTGGACGAAGCCATCGACATGCAACGCGAGCTGCTGACGACCGGCCTGGAGGCCCACCTGGCCCTGATGTCGGTCGATCAGAACGAGCACATGAAGCGCCTGACGGCCTGGGCCGCGATCGTGGCCGTGCCCACGCTGATTGCCGGGATCTACGGCATGAACTTCCGGCACATGCCGGAGCTCGTCTGGGCGTACGGCTACTACGCGTCGCTGGCGGTGATGGCCGGGTTGTCCGTCGGCCTCTATGTCGCCTTCCGCCGCTCCGGGTGGCTCTGAACCTCCGGGTGGTACCATTCGTCCCCGCATGACCGCCGCGCTCTACGGAGCGTTCTTTCTCTCGGGCTGCTCCGCGCTGATCTTCGAAACGCTCTGGTTTCACCAGGCGGGGCTCGCCTTCGGCAACAGCATCTGGGCGTCGAGCCTCGTG
>JBFWVR010000040.1:0-6248 GCA_050246635.1 Vicinamibacterales bacterium | reverse complement strand
GCAACTCGGCACCCTGCATCGCGGACCTCGGCAGGCTGTCGTCGCGCACGCCGTGATACGTCAGGATGGCGAGGCCGTCAAACGGCCTGCGCTGCAGACGCCGGCGATAGGTGCCCGACGCCCGCAGCAGCCGCGCGCGCCACTCCCGCCAGCCCGTCACGACCCGCCGCCCAGGACGTCCCGGTACAGCACCTCGTAGTCGGAGGCGACCTCGTCCATCGTGCGGACGGGCCCGATACCGCGGCGCCAGGCGTCCACCAGCGAGCGGTCCCGGCCGATGCTCCGCAGCACCTCGGCGAGCGCCCGCCAGTCGCCCGGCGGGACCAGCCGCCCGTTGACGCCCTCCTCGACGATCTCGGCCAGCCCGCCCATGCGCGTCCCGATGACCGGCGTGCCGACCGCGAGCGCCTCCAGGGCCACGGTCGGGCCGCCTTCGAAGGTCCGCGACGGACAGCACAGCACGTCGACGCTCGCGAGGAACGCCGATACCTCCGCCTCGGGGAGCGCGGGTCCGAAGCGCACGTGCGCGTCCGGGCCGACGATCCGCTTGATGCGGTCCGTCATGCGCAGCTGCTGACTCGACCCGGCCGGCGACCGGAACTCAAACCGCAGCGGCACGCGCGCGCCCAGCGAGCGAATCGCACGCGCGAAGTCGAAGATGCCCTTGATCGGGTCCAGGCGCCCGACGTAGGCCACCGTCAGCACGCGGCCGTCGGGCGGGCGCCGCACGGGGGCGCGGACGGGACGGTCCCGCACGCCGAGGCGGTTCAGCAGGACGCGCGCGCCGGGGTCCTGGCGCAGCACCATCTGCCGCCCGGCGTCGGTCAGCACGACGAACGCGTCGAGCGCCTGCAGCGTCGCCGTCTGCAGGCGGAGACTGTTGCGGATGTAGGCCGGCAGGCCCAGACGCGTGCCGACCGGCCCGGGCAGGCGTCCGAGCAGCGACGCGATCGGGACCGGGATCAGGCTCGCGAGGTCGGCGATCGGACGGGGAATGCCCGCGAGCTGGTGCAGACACGCGGTGCACTTCGCGGGTCCGGGCACGCCGTCGCACGGCACGCGCCCCCACCGGAGCAGCGTGCCGCGGGCGCAGAGGAATCCCAGCGCCGCCGAGTGCGTCGTACAGACGACGCGCGCCCCCGCCGCGATTCCGGCCTTGACTTCCCACGGTCCGACCCCCGTCGCGAACGTGTGCACGTGGAGGATGTCCGGCTTCCACCAGTCGAGCCACGCGTGCAGGTGCTCGGCGCCCCGCGCCTGTGCCGTGTGCCGCGCCTCGGCACGCGTCGGCGCCGCCGGCACGGGATACCGGAGCACCAGCGCCCCGTCGTGCTGGTAGGTCCGTGGAGCCGTCACGCCCGCGTCGGGCGCCGCCACGCGCACGTCGTGTCCGCGAGCGCGCTGCCGCCGGACGAGTTCCGCGACGTAGATCTCGGTACCGCCGACCGACTTCGGCAGATACCAGGCACACAGGTGGAGGATCTTCACGGGCACCCGGACACGGACACGGCAGGCTCGACCGGGACGCCCGCATCGGCCAGCGTCCACGCGCCACGCCGGCAGACGACGCCCTTCGCGCGCGTCAGCTCGAGCGGCCGCCACGGGTGGACGGGCGGCAGGATCTCGAACTCGAATCCGTCGATGACCTCGTCGGAGATCAGCAGGTTCGGAATCCCGAGGAAGAGGCTCAGCCGGTACCGGCCCGGCACGAACGTCGGTCCGGGCAGCGTGACGCGGAGGGTACAGGCTTCGCTGGCCGGCAGCACGACGCCGCCGTCGTCCAGCGTCATCAGGTTGCAGATCGGCGTGCCGTCGTCGCCGGTCAGCGTCACCTCGAGCATCTGTCCGCTGAGCGCTCCCGCGTGCCCCGTGTCCGCCGACAGCCGGAACTCGAAGACGAGGTCCGCATCGCAGGGCACCTGGCCGGCGGGCCGGCCGCCGGCAATCAGGCGCACGTCCTCGACGCGCGCGGAACCGACGCCCTGCCGGGCGAGCGGCCGGAACCGCCCGAGGGTCCCGTCCTCGCTCTGTGCGGCGCGGTACCGCGCGACGACCTCGCCGATGGGACCATCCTCGACGAGCCGTCCGTGCTCGAACAGCAGGCCGCGCGAGCATAGCCGCTGCACGGCCTCGAGGTTGTGGCTGACGAACAGAATCGTGCGGCCGGCCTTCGACACCTCGCTCATCTTGCCGAGGCACTTCTTCTGGAACTCGGCGTCACCGACGGCCAGCACCTCGTCCACGAAGAGGATCTCCGGCTCGAAGTGCGCCGCCACCGCGAACGCCAGTCGCACGTGCATGCCACTCGAGTAAAACCGCACGGCCGTGTCGATGAACCGCTCCACGCCGGAGAACGCGACGATCTGATCGAACTTGCGCGCGATCTCGGCCTTCGGCATCCCGAGGATGGCGCCGCTCAGGAAGACGTTCTCGCGGCCGGTCAACTCCGGATGGAAGCCGGTGCTGACCTCGAGCAGGGCGCCGACCCGCCCGTCGAGCACGGCGCGGCCCTCGGTGGGATCGGTGATGCGGGCCAGCACGCGCAGCAGCGTGGACTTGCCGGCGCCGTTGCCGCCGACCACGCCGACGACGGTTCCACGCTCCACGTCGAACGAGACGTCCCGGATCGCCCAGAGCGGGGTCGTCGGCCCGTCGACGCCCTCCCGGCCCGTGAGGCGGCGGCCGGCGCTGGCCGCCGCCATCATGATCCGCTCGCGGAGGGAACCGGCCTGCCGGCTGGCCTGTCCGATCTGGTAGAGCTTGCCGAGGCCCTCCACACGGAGCGCGAGGTCAGAGGACATCGACGAGCGTGCCCTCCACACGCCGGAAGTACAGGAGCCCGGCCCAGAGGGCCGCCGCCACGCTCGCGCAGGACACCACCAGCATGAGCCCGGGCCCCGGCGTCGCGAGCACGGCCCAGCGGAAGCCTTCGACGACCGATGCCATCGGGTTCAGGCCGTAGATCGGGCGCCAGCGCTCCGGCACCAGTGACGCCGGGTACGCGATCGGCGTGGCGAACATCCAGAACTGCAGCGCGAACGGCAGCACGAACCGGACGTCGCGGTACTTCACGTTCAACGCCGCGAACCAGATGCCGGCGGCGAAGGCCGTTGCGGCCGCGAGCGCGATGAAGACCGGCAGCAGCAGCACCTGCGGCGGCGGCCACTGCCGGTACCACGCCATCTGCAGCAGGAACAGCACGCCGAGCGCGATGCCGCAGTCGATCAGCGGCGTGATGATGGACGAGGCCGGCACGAGGAGCCGCGGGAAATAGACCCGCGCGATGACGCGGTTGCCGACCAGCGACGCGGCGGCGTTGCTGAGGCTCTGCGCGAAGTACGTCCACGGCACGAGCGCGGCGAACGTGAAGATCGCGTACGGCTGGCCGTCGGACGGCACGCCGGCCAGGCGCCCGAAGACAACGGTGAAGACCACCATCGTCATGAAGGGCTGGAGCACGGCCCACGCCGCGCCGAGCACCGTCTGCTTGTAGCGGACCTTCGCGTCCCGCCAGACGAGGAAGTACAGCAGTTCCCGGTACGCCCAGAACTCCCGCACCAGCACACCGAGCGGGCGGCGGCCCGCCGAGACGACCGTCAGCGCAGTCACCGCGTGGACCCCGCCGGCCCGGGCACCGGCCGCCGGCTAGAGCATGCGCTGGCGGACAACAATCGTGTCACCCGGCAGGATCGGGTCCGTGCCCTTCAGCTTGACCTCTTTCTTCTGCCCCTTCACCATGCGCTGGGCCTTGATGCCGCGCATCGACCCCTTGTCGGACACGCCACCCGCCAGCGTGAGCGCCTGCAGCAGCGTCATGCCCCGCTCGTACGTGTAGGCGCCGGGAGACCGCACGTACCCGGACACGTAGAACTTCTCCGCGCGCGGCACGAAGATCGTCTCGCCTTCCCGGATCGTGATGTTGGCGGACAGCCGGCCCTCCTGCAGTTCCGCGAGCGAGATGCGGACGGTGTCCGTGGCGGCCTCGACCGTCAGGGGGCTGTCGGTGGCCCGTGCGCCGGGTTTCAGGACGAGCACCTCCGTGCCCGAATTGGGTCCGAGATACCCGGCCTGAGCCAGCGCCTCCAGCAGCGTCGTCTGCGCGCCCGTGATCGGGTACTTGCCCGGCGACTTCACCTCGCCGACGATGAAGATGTTCCGCGCGCGGAACTGCTCCACCTCGACGGAGACCTGCGGGCGCTTCACCCAGCCTTCGGCGAGCTTCTTCGTCAGCAGTTCCTCGATGCCGCGCAGCGTCTGCCCGGCCGCCGGCACGAGGCCGATGAACGGATATGTGAAGGAGCCGTCGGTATCCACACGGAACGAGCCGGTCAGCTGCGGCTCCTCGAAGACGGCGATGCGCAGCACATCCTGCGGTCCCACCACGTAGTCGCGATTGTCGGCCTTGGCCGGGGCCGGGACCGACGCGGGCGCAGCCGGCGGCGCCGGGGCTGCCGCCGGAGCCGGAGCCTGGACGGGGGCCGGGGCCGGAGCGGGGGCGGACGCCTGTGCCAGCAGCGCCGACATCCAGATCGGGGTCAGCAGGGCGACCAGGGCGACTGTGCGTTTCAACATGGCGCTAATCCTTCACAGGACGAGGGACAGGGAGGCGATCAGCCGCTCCCGGTTGAAGTTCTCCTGGGGCAGCGTCGACCGCCGGCGCTGAAAGTCGTAGGCCAGCGTGCTTCGCACAGACGTCGACCAATAGAAGGCCAGCCCGACCGCCCACGAATCATACCGCTCGCGCCGCGCGATCTGGTTGATGAACAGGTTCTCCGAATGGCGCATGAACTGGCGCGACGCAGCGGCCGTCGCCTTGAGCGGCCCGGCGATGTCCTGGGTCAGATCGATCGCGTACTGGGTCTGCAGGTTGAACGGGGAATCGAAGGAAGCGTTCGTGTCGCGGAAGTACCGGAAGTTGAAACGGCTCGATTCCCGGAACGTGTAGCCGATGTTGATGTCCGCCAGGAGCCCCTTGAACGGGATGCCAGGAGCCTGGACCCGCAGCCGGTGATAGCCCAGGACCGCCCGCCCACGAATCACGGCGTCGGGCGCGAAGAAGAGCGTTCCGAAGTAGCGCCGGTCGTCGGTGTTCCGCGTGGGGTCCGACTGGTAGTAGTCGCGGATGCGTGAGATGTCGAGGCTCAGTGTGGTCAGCGACGTCAGCGCGTAGCGGACGCCGACGTTGAGGCTCTCGGTCCGCCGGTTCAGGCTCTTCGCGATTTCGATCCCCCGAAAGATCTGTCCGCCGTCGAACGCGGTCCGCGAGCGAAGCAGGCTCGCTTCCACGGACGCCTTCGCCGTCACCGCCAGCGCCAGGCCGCCTCCGAGCGTGCGACCGTGCCTCTGGATGCGCAGGTCGATGTCACCCTGACGCTCCCGCCCCTGTTCGTAGGCGGCCATGACGAACGGCGTCATCCTCGACAGCTCGGCCTGGATGCGCCCGTTGAACTTGCGGTTGATCATCCGCTCCTGGACGTACTTCTCGAAATAGACGAAGTCGACGATGGCATCCCCCGACACCGTCAGCAGCCGCGATGTGGCCTTCGACGTCACGCTCGGCGTGAAGGTCATCATCCGGTCCGGGCTGCCCTGCGGGAGGACGTAGACATTGCTGTCGGTGCCCACGTCGCGGAGCGCGACCGTCGGTGTCCACGTGATGCCGGCCGTCTCGAGCGGCCGGCCGAGCTGGGCGCGCGCGGAACCCGGCCATGCGAGGCCCGCCGCCAGGAACAGCGCGATGCCGCAACCCTTTCTCATCGCACGGCCGCCTGGAACTCACCGTCGCCGTCGAGGTCGACCTCGAGCAGCGGCTCGGCGCCGTCGCGATAGGTCAGCCGTCGCACGGGCCGGCCCGGGTGCTGGTCGTCGTCCATCGAGAGCACCCGCAGGTCCCCGCCCTCGTACTCCTCCCAGTGATCCACCGTCCCATCGCGATTGACGTCGGTCTCCACGCGGGCCAGGCGGGTGCCGTCGTAGTGCTCGATGCGATCGATGACACCGTCGCGGCCCGTGGACATCTCGATACGCCGGGTGCTCCCGGTCTGGTAGAGCCAGGTGTCCTCGACGCCGTCGCGCCCGCTGGACGTGCCCAGCTTCAGCAGTTGCCCGTCCGCACCGTAGTACTCCCAGCGATCCACCTTGCCGTCCCTGTCCTGGTCGCCTTCGAGGCGCACGGGCCTGCCGTTGGCGAGAAAGGTCCGCACGTCCACCCGGCCGTCGCGGTCGATGTCGTAGTCCAGCCTGACCAG
>JBFWVR010000039.1:0-8472 GCA_050246635.1 Vicinamibacterales bacterium | reverse complement strand
TGACACACTGGCGCGGGCGAGGAGCGTTCGACATGAGCGACGCGCGGGAACGGGTCGGCTTCATCGGGCTGGGCAGCATGGGGGCGCCGCTGGTCGGCCATCTGCTGGCCAGGGGATTTCCGGTCACCGTGTACGCGCGGAGACCCGAGGCCGCGGCGCCGGTGGTCGCGCTGGGCGCGACGGCTGTGTCCACGCCACGCGCCGTCGGGGCGGCGTCCGACATCGTATTCACGATGGTCACGGCGACCGCCGATGTCGAGCAGGTGCTGCTGGGGGAGGAGGGCGCCGCCCTTGGGCTCCGGCGCGGCGGTCTCGTGGTCGACCTCAGCACGATTGACCCGGATGGCGCGCGCGGACTGGCGGTCCGCCTGGCCGAACACGGGATCGACTTCATCGACGCGCCGGTCTCGGGAGGGCCTGATGGGGCGAAGCAGGGCACGCTCACGGTCATGGCCGGCGGGGACGCTGCTGCGCTCGCGCGGGTGAGGCCCGTGCTCGACGCGTTCAGTGCCCGCGTGTTTCACATGGGAGCATCGGGCGCGGGACAGGTGACCAAGGCGTGTCACCAGTTGCTGCTGCTCATCACCACCGAGGGCGTGGCGGAATCGCTCGCGCTGGCGGCAAAGGCCGGCGTGGACCCGGGCGCCGTGCGTGACGTGATGCTGCAGGCGATGGCCTCGAGTCGGGCACTCGACCGTTTCGGCGGTGCCATGGCGGCCCGGAACTTCGAGCCCGGGATTCCCGCGAAGCTCTACCGGAAGGACGCCCAGATCATCCACGAGTTCGCGACCCGTGTTGGCGCCTCGCTGCCGGCGGGCGATGTGGTGCGCGCGAACATCGCCCGGGTGCTCGACGCCGGCCGGGGCGATCGGGATCTCTCGGTGCTGATCACTGCGCTCGAGTGAGTACGACCTTCGAATGAGTGCCGTCTTGGAATGTGCACCGCGTTGAGATGACCACCGTTCCGCAGCTCGCCCTGCCGTTCGACGAGCCCGCGCCACCCGCGCTCGCGCCGATGGTGCTCCGCTTCGTCCGGCACCGGAAGGCGCGGCGCTATCTGATTCGCGTCGACCGCGACGGCGCAGTCCGCGTGACGATTCCCCGGGGCGGCTCCCGGCGCGACGCAGAGGCCTTCGCCCGGCGCAATCAGGCATGGATCTCCCGGCAGCGCGCCCGGGCGGCCGGCAACGCGCTACCTCCCGACGAGGAGCGTCGACTTCGGCAACTGGCACAGGACACGCTGCCGCCGCGGCTGCTGGCCCTGGCCGCACTGCACGGTCTGGCGGTGTCGCGCATCAGCATCCGGAACCCGAAAGCGCGATGGGGCTCCTGCGGCCCTGGCGGGCACATCTGCCTGAACTGGCGGCTCGTGCTCATGCCGGAGTGGGTGCGCGACTACGTGCTCATCCATGAGCTGATGCATCTGAAGCAGATGAACCACTCGCCGGCGTACTGGGCGCTGGTGGCCGCGGCGTATCCCACATACCGGGACGCCCGCGCCTGGTTGCGCGTCAACGGCCGCGAGATAGGTTGAGCGTTCAGGTCGGCGAGGAGGTGTTTGCGGCCGTGAACCAGCCGAGCGATACTCCCCGTGCTTCGGATGGCCAGCGACCTGTCCACCCCCACATCCCTTCTGCACGCCTGGCGCCACGGTGACCGTGATGCCTTCGACCGCCTGATGCCGCTGGTCTATCAGGAACTGGCCCGCGTGGCCCGGGGCGCGCTCCGCCACGAACGTTCGGATCACACGCTCGAAACGCGACCGCTGGTGCACGAGGCCTACCTGCGCCTGATCGATGCGGAGGTGGACGTCAGCACGCGCGCGCACTTTCTGGCGCTGGCGGCGCGGACGATGCGTCGGGTGCTGACCGACCACGCCCGGGCCCGCCTGCGGGCCAAGCGCGGCGGCGAGCGCGAGCGCGTGCCGCTCACCGGCATCGCGGCGCCGGCGCACGACGTTCGGCTCGACGCGCTGGACCTGGACGTAGCCCTCGAGAGATTCGAGGCGCAGGACGAGCGCCGGGCGCGTGTCGTCGAGCTGCACTTCTATGGCGGTCTCACCATCGACGAAACCGCGGAGGCGATGAGCCTGTCGCGCAACACGGTGGGGCGCGACCTGCGCGTGGCCAAGGCGTGGCTGCGGCGGGAGCTGGGCGGTGGCGGGTCTGCGGAGGGCAGCGATGTCGAATCCTGATCGCTGGGAGCGCGCCGTGGCCCTGTTCGAGGAGGCGGCCGAGCTACAGGAGCCCGCCGCGACGGCGTTTCTCGATGAGGCCTGCGGCGGCGATCACGAACTGCGGGCCGAAGTGGTCTCGCTCCTGTCCGCCGATCGGCACGGCACAGCGTCGCTCGATGCAGCCGTCGGCGTGGCGCTGGCCGAGGCGGCCGTCGGCGTCACCGAGGACGCTCCGCTGCCATCGCGCATCGGTCCCTATCGCGTGATCTCGGAGATCGGCGTCGGCGGCATGGGGAGCGTCTATCTGGCCGAGCGCGAGGGCGACTATCAGCAGCGCGTGGCCATCAAGGTGGTGCGCGGCCTGCTCGGGACCGACGGTCTGCGCCGCTTCAAGGTGGAGCGGCAGATCCTGGCCTCGCTCACGCATCCGAACATCGCGCGGTTGCTTGACGGCGGCACCACCGGCGAGGGCTTGCCCTACCTGGTCATGGAATACGTGGAGGGCGTTCCGATTGACACCTACTGCAACGCCCAGGCGCTCTCGGTAGCGGAACGGCTGCGCCTCTTCCTGCGCATCTGCGACGGCGTGGGTGCCGCGCACCGGAGCCTGGTCGTGCACCGGGACCTCAAGCCGTCGAACATCCTGGTGACCGCCGACGGCGTACCCAAGCTGCTCGACTTCGGCATCGCGAAGCTGCTGACCGACGACGAGACTGGCACGGCGCTGCACACAGCCCCCTCGGTGCGTCTGCTGACGCCGGACTACGCCAGCCCCGAGCAGGCGCGCGGCGAGGCACTGACCACGGCCAGCGACGTCTACTCGCTCGGCGTCGTCCTCTTCGAGCTGCTGACCGGGACCCGGCCCCACGCCTTCCCGACGCGCAGCGGCAGTGAGGTCCAGCGCGTGCTTTCGGAGCACGAGGCCCCGAGGCCCAGCACCGTCGCGGCGCTGCCGCCTGGGCGTGCGCGCGAGCTGGCGGGAGACCTCGACACAATCGTGCTCGCCGCACTGCGTCCCGAGGCGGACCGGCGCTATGCGTCCGTGCAGCACCTGGCCGAGGACCTGACCCGCTACCTCGAGGGGTGGCCCGTGCTGGCGCGCCCCTCCACCTGGCGGTACCGCGCGGGGCGCTTCGCGCGGCGGCATCGGCTGGGAGTGGCCACCGCCGCGCTATTCGTGCTGGTCGTTGCCGGGTTCGGGATTGCGCTGGCGCAGTTCGCGGCGCGCGCCGCGCGCGAGCGCAACGCGGCCGAGCGCGTGGCCTCCATGCTGGTGGAGGTGATGAGCGGCTCCGACCCGCGCACCACGCGCGGCACCACGATCACGGCGCGCGAGCTGCTCGACGAGGGTGTCGAGCGGATTCGCCGAGACCTGGGCGACAGGCCCGATATGCAGGCACGGCTCCTGGATGCCGTCGGCGCCATCTATGCCGGCCTCGGCCTCCCGGAGCGCGCCGAGGGGGTGCTCCGCCAGTCGGTGGAGATGCGCCAGTCGGCCGGGGCACTGGATTCGCAGCCGGCCTCACGCACGATGTGGCGGCTGGCCGAGACCTTGCGCGACCGCCAGCAACTGGCCGCCGCCGAATCGATGGCGCGCGCCTCGTACGAGATGACCCGGCGGCTCGTTGGCCCCGCCAACCCCGAGGTGGCCCAGAGGCTGAATACCCTTGGGACCATCCTCCACGCCGCGGGGCGCCGCGAGGAGGCCGAACGGATGTTTCTGGAGGCTATGCAGATCTTCCGGGACACGCTCGGGCCCGAGCATCCAATGGTGGCGACGGCGCTGGCGCACACGGCGGCCAGCCGCCGCGACCGTGGCGACCTGGCCGGGGCCGGGACGATGGCCGTCGAGGCGCTGGCGATCCGCCAGCGGGTGTTTGGTCAGGCGTCGGCCGACATGCTCACCCTGCTGGCGGGCATCCGCGTGAAGGAGGGGAAGCTGGCGGAGGGCGAGTCGCTCCTGCGCCAGGCGCTGGCATCCCTCCGCACCGCGTACGGCGCCAACCCCCATCCCGGCCTCATTCAGGCGCTCACCGACCTGGCCGACCTGCTCGACGCCAGAGGCATCGGCCTCGAAGCCCGGGCACTGCGCGACGAAGCCGCGGCCCTCCGCGCCAGGCTCCAGTAAGCCGCACGCCGTCCCTTCCGCTTCAAGCGCCAGCCTCTTCTCGCCCCTTCTGCCGCAGGGGATGGGTACGTTTCCCGCGCGTTGTCGCTACAGGGAGTGGGGATGTACGCGCGCCAGTCCCGGTGACGGGCACGCGCGGGCTCGGACCACGACGGTTCGGCGATCTCCACGAGAGGCCCCGACCATGAGACCGCGACGACTTCGGCCGACCGCCTTGTCCCTGGCGTGCCGGCACCTTGCCAGCGCCCTGTGCCTCCTCTTCGCCACGGCAGGCGCGGTGCATGCGCAGGCTACACAGCAGGCCAAGCTGCTGGCAGCCGATGGTGCGGCGAACGACAGCTTCGGCGCCGTGGTGGCGGTGAGCGGTGATACCGCCGTGGTCGGCGCCTACCTGGATGACGGCGTCGGTGCGAACTCCGGCTCGGCGTATGTGTTCGTGCGGACGGGCGGAGTGTGGACGCAGCAGGCGAAGCTGGTGGCGGCCGACGCCGCGGCGAACGACAATTTCGGCTTCTCGGTGGCGGTGAGCGGCGACACCATCGTGGTCGGTGCCTACAACGATGACGACATGGGCTCGAGCTCCGGCGCGGCGTATGTCTACACGCGAACGGGCGGGGTGTGGACACAGCAGGCGAAGCTGGTGGCGGCCGACGGCGCGGCGGATGACGCCTTCGGCGTTTCGGTGGCGGTGAGCGGCGACACCGTCGTGGTCGGTGCCTTCTCGGATGACGACCGCGGCTCGAGCTCCGGCTCGGCGTATGTGTTCACGCGGACGGGTGGCGTGTGGACGCAGCAGGCGAAGCTGGTGGCGGCCGACGGCGCGTCGGCCGACAGCTTCGGCTGGTCGGTGGCGGTGAGCGGCGACACCGCCGTGGTCGGCGCCCACAACGATGACGACCGCGGCTCGAACTCCGGCTCGGCGTATGTCTACACGCGAACGGGCGGGGTGTGGACGCAGCAGGCGAAGCTGGTGGCAGCCGACGGCGCGGCGGGCGACCGGTTCGGCTGGTCGGTGGCGGTGAGCGGCGACACCGTCGTGGTCGGTGCCTACGCGGATGACGACCTAGGCGCGGACTCCGGATCGGCGTATGTGTTCGCGCCGACGGGCGGGGTGTGGACACAGCAGGCGAAGCTGGTGGCGGCCGACGGCGCGGCGGGCGACCTGTTCGGCATCTCGGTGGCGGTGAGCGGCGACACCGCCGCGGTCGGTGCCTACAAAGATGACGACGTCGGTGCGGACTCCGGCTCGGCGTATGTGTTCACGCGGACGGGCGGTGTGTGGATGCAGCAGATGAAGCTGGTGGCGGCCGACGGCGCGTCGGCCGACAGCTTCGGCTGGTCGGTGGCGGTGAGCGGCTACACCGCTGTGGTGGGCGCCAACTTGGATGATGACCGCGGGTCGGCCTCCGGCTCGGCGTACGTGTTCACGGACGACGTTGACGGAGACGGCGTCATTGACGCGAGCGATCTGTGTCCCGGCACGGCGGCGGGTGTCGCCATTACCGAGTATGGCTGCTCAGTCGAGCAGTTGACCGGCCCTGCTGGCCCCGCCGGTCCACAGGGCGCGGCCGGCTCCAACGGCCTGAACGGGGCGCCCGGCGCGCAGGGGCCGCCCGGGCCGCAGGGTCCGTCTGGCCCCGCGGGACCACAAGGCCCCGCCGGCCAGAACGGCCACGGCATCCTCAGCGTGCCCGAACCCGCCGGCGCGAACTGTCCAACGGGCGGTAGCAAGCTCACAGAGGTGACGGTGGCTGGCATTCCCGTGGGCACGCCGCCGCAATACGTGTGCAACGGCGCACCGGGGCCGCAGGGCGTGGCCGGCCCCATCGGCCCTGCGGGTGCCAAGGGTGATGTCGGCGCGCAGGGACCGCAGGGCGTGGCTGGCCCGGTTGGTCCGGCGGGTCCGGCCGGTCCGGCTGGCGCGGTTGGCGCGGTTGGTCCGATGGGCCCGGTGGGTCCGGCCGGTGCGAATGGGCTCAACGGCGCGGACGGTGCGCCCGGACCGCAGGGCGTCGCGGGCCCACAGGGCGCGAAGGGTGATGTCGGCGCGCAGGGTCCACAGGGCGTGGCTGGCCCGGCTGGCCCCGCGGGTGCGAATGGCCTGGACGGCGCGAAGGGTGACACCGGCGCCCAGGGTCCGATGGGGCCGATCGGCCCGGTGGGTCCGGCCGGCGCGAATGGGCTCAATGGCGCGGACGGTGCGCCCGGACCGCAGGGTCCGCAGGGTGTGGCTGGTCCCGTCGGTCCCGCGGGTCCCGCTGGAGCGGACGGTGCGGTTGGCCCGCAGGGCGTGGCCGGCCCGGTTGGCCCGACCGGTCCCGCAGGTGCGAATGGCCTCGACGGCGCAAAGGGTGACACCGGTGCCCAGGGCCCGGTGGGTCCGGCGGGTCCCGCCGGGGCAGATGGTGCAGTTGGTCCGCAGGGTCCGATCGGCCCTGTCGGTCCGGCCGGTGCGAACGGGCTGAACGGGGTGGACGGTGCGCCCGGGCCCCAGGGCCCGCAGGGCGTGGCGGGTCCCGCCGGGGCAGATGGTGCAGTTGGTCCGCAGGGTCCGATGGGCCCTGTCGGTCCGGCCGGTGCGAACGGGCTCAACGGGGTGGACGGTGCGCCCGGGCCCCAGGGACCGCAGGGCGTGGCTGGTCCCGCCGGCCCCGCGGGTGCGAACGGCCTTGATGGCGCGAAGGGCGATACCGGTGCGCAGGGCCCGATCGGTCCTGTGGGTCCGGCGGGCCCGGCTGGCCTGAATGGTACGAATGGGTTGAACGGGGCGCCCGGGCCGCAGGGGCCTGCCGGTCCCATGGGTCCGCAAGGCCCCGCCGGGACCAATGCCCAGGCCGTCACCGGATCGCTGCTGTATCTGATTCAGGGGGCCGCGCCGCCCGCCGGCTACACCCGGATCGGGTCCTTCCGGCAGGAAGTCAACGTCCCGCGGAACGAACAGAACGGCCGCCGCCGTGACGACCGTGACGACCGGGAGCGCACCATCGTCGTCAACATCTACGTCAAGCAGTAGCACCCGGTGATCGGTGCGTGTCCCGGGGCCGAAGGTCGGCCCCGGGGACACCACCGGCTCGCGCCGTACCCTGGCCGCCGCCCTTTGCGCTGCGCTGGGGACCGTGACAGCCCCGCAACGGCACAGGGTCCTGACCCCCGCCGCTACCCGCCGCGCGTGTGCATCTCGAGGTGTGGGTCGCGCCGGAGGGAGTCCACGGGGATCACGCCCCGGTGCCCCGCGGCCAGCCGGACTTCCGCCCCGCGGTCGGTGCGCGCCTGCCAGACACCGCGGACCGCGGCAGCAATGGCGTCGTCGGCCGCGCCACCGCGCAGCGGGCCGCGCAGGTCGAGGCCGCGCGCCGCATACAGACAGAGAAACCATTGCCCGTCCGCCGTGAGGCGGCTGCGGTCGCACGATGCGCAGAACGGCTCCGTGGTCGACGAGATGATGCCGAACACCGTGCCGTCGCTCAGCCGGAAGCGGTCTGCTGGAGCGGACGTGTACTCGTCTAGGGGCTCGATGCGGCCGTAGTGGTCTTCGAGACGGCTCAGCATCTCCGCACGCGACACGACGCGCTCCCGCGACCAGCGCGTGGCGCCACCGACGTCCATGTATTCGATGAAGCGCACCTCGGCGCTGTGGGTCTGCGCGAACTCGATGAGCGGCACTAGCTCGTCGTCGTTCACGCCGCGCATCACGACCGTGTCGAGTTTCAGCCCGGGAAAGACGGGTGCGGCGGCGGCGATACCCTCGAGTACCCGGTCGAGGTCGCGCGAGCGTGTCAGCGCGTGGAAGCGGTCCGCATGCAGCGTGTCCAGGCTGACCGTCAGCCGGTGAAGGCCGGCGGCTTTGAGCGCGGCAGCGACGGGAGCGAGCAGGATGCCGTTGGTGGTCAGCGCCAGGTCCCGCAGGCCCGGCTTTGCTGCGAGCCCGGTGATGAGCGTGGTCAGATCCCGACGCAGCAGCGGCTCGCCGCCCGTCAGGCGGACCTTGTCCACACCCAGGCCGATGAACAGGTCGGTGAGGCGGTCGATCTCCTCGAAGTCCAGGATGTCCTCGCGCGGCAGCCAGACGTACTCCTCCTCCGGCATGCAGTAGCTGCAGCGCAGGTTGCACCGGTCGGTGACCGACAGGCGCAGGTTGCGGAGGGGACGAGAGTGCTGGTCGAGCAGC
>JBFWVR010000038.1:0-9020 GCA_050246635.1 Vicinamibacterales bacterium | reverse complement strand
TGCTGAACCGAAAACGGTCCACGGACGCTGACGGACGCTGCCGGTCGAGCCGCTTCACCGTGCTCTCGACGCCAGCGCGGAGCTCGACGGGCGGCCGGGCGGCGCGTCCCGCGAAGAATGCGTTGTAGTCGGCTTCAAGCTGCCGCAGGTCCGCCTCCAGGGTCAGGAGCGCGGACGGCGGCTCGGGGGGCACCTGCCGATCTTACCGGGACTCCGTCGACCGGGTGGAGCCGGGTTCCCCGGAGCGAGGCGCGTTCGGAGCAGGCCGTTACGGGGACACGAAGAGCGCTGCGCAGGCCACTGATACGCGTGGGGTTGGGGGCCCCCACGCCTTGCACGAGACGTGAAGCCGGAGCGAGCTCTTCCGGTGTGCGGAGCCGCGCCACGATCCGGGGAACCCGACTCCACCCGGTCGACGCAACCCGCTACGGCACGTCGATGACGAGCGGGACGACGACCGTGCCCCAGTGCATGACCAGCTCGGCCTTGCGGCCGTCGACGACCGGGAAGTACCACGCGAGTGTTTCCATGTGCTCGCCCTGACGCGGCTTCACGGTCCATCGCGGAAGGTCCTTGTCGGCCACCTCGGCGTGCCGGAGGTGAAACACGGGATGCGCCGTGTTGAGGAAGACCGACCACGTCTCCGGTCCCGGCTCCGACCAGACGGTGTAGGTGCCCGCCGGCACCTTCCGCCCGTTGATCGCGACCTCGGTCGAGAGTGTCAGCTCCGTGGCATCGTTCGCGCCGGGCGTCCAGACGGGACCGTACGGCACGAGCTTGCCGAACAGCTCCCGGCCGCGCGCCACGGGCCGGCTGTACTTCACCGTGATGGTGGTCTTGTGGACTTCCTGGGTGACCGAGCCGAGCTGGCTCGGCTTCGGCCCGTCGGGCGGCACCTGGGCCCCGGAAGGTGCGGCCAGGCCGCACAGGGCGGCACACGCAGCGGCGACCATCATTCCTCTCATCCACACCTCCCGGCCGGGCATCTGTGTGGAGGGTACATGGGATTCAGGGTGCCGTGCACGTCTTCGGGAACTCGTGTCCGAGGGGCTCTCCAAGCGGAAACCAGGCCCGCAGGCGGAGCGGTTCACCGGTCCACGCGGCCCAGACGACGCTCCGCTCGCGAGGGATACCTGCCGGACGGACGACCAGTCGGGTCGAGGCCTGGAGGATGACCGGGCCGCCACCCGGCCGACTGACCCGAACCTGATAGGACGGCTCACGGCCGATTCGCTCGAACCGCAGTGTCCCTCCCGGCACACGCGCACCACAGAGGAAGAACGGGTGCCGGAAGCTAAGATACGTCGTCCGATGGATGTCACCCCACCCGAGCGCGGGCGCGGCCGCCACAACGCACAGCATCAGGGCCCCCAGACCGCGCAGGCCGCTCTCCAGGTTCCGCATCTACAGCTTCGAAACGTCGCCGCGCATCCGGACGAACGCCTGACCCGCGCACGCCGCCTGCACGGCCCCTCCCGCCGGTAGCCGACCCCCACATGCGCGCCCGCGTCGGGAAGTACCAGATTGTCAGCGAGGTCGGCCGGGGCGGGATGGGCGTCGTGTACCGCGCGTGGGACGACGCGCTGCATCGGCATGTGGCGCTCAAGTCTCCGCTCGCCGCGGATGCGTCGGACGACCAGCGCCGGCGCTTTCTCCGGGAAGCCCGGCTCGCCGCCGCGATCTCGCACCCGCACATCGTGCCGATCTTTGACGCCTTCGAGAGCGACGGTCAGCCGTGGATCGCGATGGCGTTCGTCGAGGGGGAACCCCTGCGTGACGTCCTCGCGCGGTCCGGGGCGCTGCCGCTCGCGCAGGCCCTGACGATCGGCGTGGAGATCGCGGGGGCGCTCGCGGCCGCGCACCGGCACGGCGTGCTGCACCGCGACGTCAAGCCGGCCAACATCATGCTCGACCGCTCCGGCCATGCGCGGCTTGCGGACTTCGGCGTCGCGCGTACGATTGCGCGGCCGGACGGCGGCCGGAGCCTGACCGGCCTCGACCAGGGCATTCTCGGCACGGTCGGCTATGTCGCGCCGGAGCAGTTGCTGGGACGCGACGCCGGACCGTCGAGCGACGTGTTCTCGCTCGGCGCCGTGCTCTACGAGTGCCTGACCGGCACGCGCGCCCATCCGGGTTCGTCCCCGGGGGAACAGTTCGATGCCACGATCCATGTGCCGCCGGCCGCGCCCTCATCGCTGAAGCCCGGCCTGCCCGCGGCACTCGATGCCATCCTGGCCCGGGCGCTCGCCAAGGATCCGGCCGCGCGGTTCGGCGGGGCCGCAGACTTTGCCGACGCACTCGCCACGCTCCTGCCGGGCGGGTCGGCGGCCGCCACCGGCGGCGAGCCCCGGCGCGCACGCGGGCGTGTCACCGTGGCTGGAGCCGCCGTGCTGACGGCCTCCCTGGGACTCTGGCTTCTCAACTCGCCCGCGTCGATCTCCCTGGGCCCGCCGCAGCAACTCACCGCGGGACAGGGCTGGGAAGCGGACCCGGCGCTCTCTCCCGATGGGCATCTGGTCGCCTACGCCTCGAACGAAACCGGGCAGACGGACATCTGGCTGCTTGAGACGCGGGACGGTACGCGGGTCAGGCTGACGGCCGACGAGGCCGAGGACCGGTCCCCGGCCTGGTTTCCGGACGGGACGGCCGTCGCTTTCGTCTCGCTGCGCGACGGTCAGCGCGGCATCTGGAAGGTCTCGCACCTGGGCGGCCCGGCCTCCCTGCTGATGCCGAACGCAGAGGACCCGGCGGTCTCACCGGATGGCTCGCGCCTGGCGTTCGTGCGGCGGGATGACGCGGGGTTTCCGCGAGTCCATGTGGCGAGTCTCTCGACGGGCGTCACGTCGCGCATAACCGACGACACGATGGGGCTCTGGGACCACCGGCGGCCGGTCTGGTCCATGGACGGCCGCACGCTGACGTACGCGGCCGCCCGGGACATCTGGAGTGTGACCGTGGACACCCGGACGGCGCGCCGCGTCACCACGAGTGACGCCGCCGACCAGGAGCCACAGTGGCTGGCCGGAACGGACACGCTGATCTTCTCCTCCAACCGCGAGGGGACGCGGGCGATCTGGACGACGGACGGCCGTGGACGTGCCGCCACCCGCCTCACGGGCGGGCAGGGACCGGAGCGTCAGCCCAGCCTCGGCACGCAGCGCGCGCGCCTCATCTACTCGACGTTCGTCGACGACTCCACCGTGGTGATCCGCGACCTGCCGGCTGGACAGGAGCACGCGATCGGCAGCGACCGTCAGGAGGAACAGCCGGTCTTCAGCCCCGACGGGCGCCGGCTGGCGTTCGTCTCAGATCGCTGGGCGGGACGTTACAACCTCTTCGTGCAGGACCTCGACCGGCCGGAGGACGAGCCCCGCCGCCTGACCGATCACGAAGGGTCCGTGGCTCAACCGGCGTTCTCCGCCGACGGGAGGTGGCTCGCGTACTACCGGGTCGTCAACGGTGAGCGGAACATCTGGGTCGTCGAGGCCAGCGGCGGCATCCCGGCGCCGCTGACGGCGACGACCGGCAACAATCTGGAGCCGGCCTGGGCGCCGGACGGCGGCGCCGTGGCCTTCGTCTCGAACCGCTCGGGCACCGACCAGCTGTGGACCGTCCCCGTGGCCAACGGGCGCGCCACCGGTGTGCCCGAGCAGCGGACGTTCCCGCCGTTCTCGGCAGCCGCGCCGGCCTGGTCCCCGGACGGCTCGACCCTCGCGTTCGTTTCCGGCGACTCCGACGTTTGGACTGTTGATGCGCACACACGGAGGCCGCCGGTGCGGGTGACAACCGGGGCCGGCGCCTGGCGTCTGGTCTGGCATCGTGCCTCGGCCGGACTCTGGGTGTCGGGGCACTGGGGAGCGGACACGCTGGCCATCCGGCGCGTGGACGTCCGGACGCGTCAACTCGAGGCCGCGTTGCCGTTTGTGCTACAACCACCCGACGCCGACTTCGACATCACGGCCGACGGACGGCGGATCGCGGTCGGCCGTCGCGAACGGCACGGCCACATCTGGTCGCAGTCCATCCTGCACGAACGGCGCTGGCTCCCGCGCGGGCCGGCTCCGCACTGAACCCACGAGGAGAGCAGACACATGCCTGAGAAGACGATCACACCGAAGGACCTCGCGGATGCGCTGGAAGGCGTCAGCAACTGGGTGCTGTCCATCCGTCGCACCGTACTCCTGCTGCCGGCGGACACCCGGATCACCATGCAGGTTTCCGACGACGCCGAAATGGCCAGGCCGCTCGGCGACGGTTGTCCGCCAGCCGGCCCGCAGTAACGCGGCGAGGTCCACGTGCTGGCGTTTCCGCCACCGCCTGCGCTGCGAGCCCTGCAGCTCATCGTCACCGCCGACTGCAATCTGCGGTGCAGTTACTGCTATCAGAACGACAAGAAGCGCGAGCGCATGTCCTGGGACGTGGCGCAGCCGGCACTCGACCGCCTGCTCGCCTCGACCCGGGATGACGTGGAGATCCTCTTCATCGGTGGCGAGCCGCTCACGGAGCTGCCGCTGATCAGGCAGGCGGTGGCGTATCTCCAGGACCACCGCCGGTCCGGTCAGCGCATCCGGCATTCGATCATCACCAACGGCACGCTGATGGGTCCGGAGGAAGCCCGGTTCTTCGCCGACCATGGCTTCCAGATCAACCTCAGCTTCGACGGTGTCGCGGCGGCGCAGGACTTCCGCGGGCGCGGCACCTTCGCGCGGCTGGACCGCCTGCTGACCTACCTCCGCACGGAGTATCCCGCGCTCTTCGACCAGCGCCTCAAGGTCCAGATGACCGCCCTCCCGGAGACGCTGGCGTACCTGCCGGCCTCCGTCGAGTACCTGCTGATCGAGAAACGCGTCGAGCGGCTGGTCATTGCGCCGCAGTTCGACGAGACCGTGGCGTGGGAGCCGGGGCGCATCGACGAACTGGACGCGGCGTTTGCCGGCGTGTTCGACGTGTGCCTCCGGCGCCTCAGGGAAACGGGCGACGTCCCGCTCGAGCTTTTTCAGCACACCGGGGGAAGACCGCGACCCGCGGGACCGGTGAAGATGTGCGGTGTGGGCCGCGGCGATCAGCTGGCGGTGGACGTGGATGGCCGGACCCACGGTTGCGTGGCGTTCGTGGAGTCCTATCAGAGGTTCACGAATCCCGCGCTGCAGAGCCGGATCGAGTCGATGCGTCTCGGCGACCTCCGCGCGCCGGGCTTCGAGGCCGGCAGGACCGTGTTTCCCCTGGCCGTGGTCAGCGCCGAGATCTTCGACCACAAGGAGCTGAAGGGGTCCTCCTACGGCCAGTGCGGCACCTGTGAGTACCTGCACGAGTGCTCGATCTGCCCGATCTCGGTGGGCCGGGCGCCTGGCGACGACCCGCATCGCATTCCGGACTTCGCGTGCGCGTTCAGTCTGGTGTCGCTGAAGTACCGTCACCGCTTTCCGCGCGTCCGGCCGCTCCACGAGCGGCTGATGGGCCCACGGGCCCCGATCGGGGTTCCGATGCCCGCCGGCACAGGCGCCTGAGGGGGACAGGTGGAGCCGGGCCTCTATCTTCGTGTGCGCATCAGCCCCGACGCCGTCGACATCCTGGAGGCAGCGCCGGTTCCTCACGCGCCGCGCACGCACCTGCATCCGCCGGCCCAGAACGACACCGCGGCTGCCGGCCCCCTGCTTGTCGCGCGCGTATTGGACACCGCGGGACATGAGATCGACGCGTGGGCCTGGCCAGGCGAGTCGGTCCGTTTCGAGGACATGCTGGACGGAGCCGACGCGCTGCGCGGCCGCGCGCAGGCCGGCGACACCTGGGAGGCGCGCTGGCGGCTCCCGCTCGGACCCGAGGCCGCCCGCCTCGTGTTCGAGCGCACGATCCCGGCGACCGGGCCGGTCGTCGCGCGCACGGTGGTGCAGGGCGACTACGCGGTCGACGACCTGCGCGCCCGCCCGATCCTGGAGCGCTGGGATGCCGGACGAACGCCCGATGGCTATCCGAAGGAGGCCCGGACGCTCCACCACAGCGGCACGCCGGAGACCTGCTTCGACATCGTCGTGCTCGGCGACGGGTTCGCCGTGGACGAACAGGTCGAGTTCCTGAGACTCGCCGGGATCGTGACGCAGGCGCTGACACGCACGCGGCCGTTCTCCGACGTCGCCGACCTCATCAACGTCCACGCCGTGTCGGTGGTCTCCACCGACTCGGGCATCAAGGCGTGTCCGGCCGGACAGGCGGAGCGACGGACGTACTTCCGCACCGAGGGCTACTTCCGGAACACGCCCAGCCCCACCTTCATCGGCACCGACGCCACCGACCGCGTGTCGACCGCGATCGGGCTTGCCCTGCCACCGGCGCTGGTGAATCTGACCGTGATGATCGTGAACTGCGGCCGGTACGGCGGCAGCGCCCCGCTGGATCTCGGCATGATCTTCGTCACGGCGGACGCGGACGACCGGAACGTCAGGCTGGTCACCACGCACGAGGCCGGACACGCGATCGCGCACCTGGCCGAGGAGTACAACCCCTGCAACCGTCGCACGCCTGGCCGCGTGTATCCGAACGAAGCCACCGCCGCCCAGGTCGCCGAGGGCCGCCTGCCCTGGCAGGATCTCCTCACCGCCGACGAGCGTGACGCCGACGGGCGGCCCGTCGTGGTGCACCGCCTCGGCATGCCGCAGAGGGACCGCAAGCCGAACCGGGTGCCCACGAAGCAGCCGGACCTGCCTGAACCGGCAAACAGCGCCCTCGGCGCGTTCTGGGGCGCCCACAGCGGCGAGCCCCCGGCAGACGGCCTGACGCCCCCCAGCCTGGACTGCTCCGACGCCCGCGGGGCCTCCTTCTACCGGCCGATGGCCGAGTGCCGCATGCGCCGCCTGGACTGGGAGTTCTGCCGCGTGTGCGCCGCCCGGATCGTCAGCGCGATCCGCGACGCGGCCGGCCAGGCGTAGGCGGCGCCGCGCCGGCCGCCGTCATCCGGCGCAGGGCGCGCAGTGTGGCCATCCGTGCGGCGGCATCCGTGCGGTAGCGGAAGTGCCGGGCGATCTCGGCCGTGGTCCATTCCAGTTCGATGCGCGCGATCACCAGCTCCCGCTCGCGCGGCGTCAGCATGGCCAGCATCCGCCTGTACCGGCCGTACGACTCCGAGCGGATCGCTTCCTGGAGCGGAGACGGATGCGATGTCGGCAGATGCTCAGGCATCTCGGTGCTGATGGGCCGCCGGGTGATCTTCCGCACCTCGTCGCGGATCCGGTTGATCACCGACATGCGGAGGTACGCCTGCAGGGCGCCCACGCCGCGCGGCTCGAACTGGTCCAGCCGGGCCAGGACGTGGATGACCGCCTCCTGCACGAGGTCCCCCGTGTCCTGCGCGCCGCGGGCGGCGGGCGGCAACCGGCCATGCGCCCACCGTGTGAGCTGGGGAATGCAGCGCTCGAGCAGCGCCTCCACGGCACTCGCGTCGCCGGTTCTGGCCTTCACGACCAGGTCCACCGTCGGCTCGTCACTGAGCAGCCGGACCGCCCCCTGTGCACGGACAACCATCGTGTGCGCGATTGTAGTGAATCCGGTAGGCTGCACGCGTGATCGGCGCCGTCGTGGGGGACTACCGGATCAGCGGCAAACTGGGCATCGGCGGCATGGGTGTCGTCTACGAGGCGGAGGACGGGCGGACCGGCCGGCCGGTCGCGCTGAAGTTTCTCCCACCCGACCTCACCCACGACGCCGATGCGCTCCGGCGCCTCAGACGGGAGGCCCGCGTCGTAGCGTCGCTCAACCATCCCCGTATCTGCAGCATCCACGCGGTCCACGACGAGCCCGGCCGGGAGTGCCTGGTCATGGAACGCGTCGACGGCGTGAACCTGCGCGTCTGGGCCTCGCGGAATCCGGTCTCCGTCGCCTCGGTCCGGCGGATCGGCTGGCAGATCGCGGACGCGCTGAGCGCGGCTCACGCCGCCGGCGTGGTGCACCGGGACATCAAACCCGCCAACGTCATGGTGGCGGCGGACGGGTCGTTGAAGCTGCTCGACTTCGGGCTCGCGCGCCCGTTTGTCGAGCCGGGCTCGACCGACGTGGCGGCCGGGTCCACGCTGCCGGGACGCCCGCGCGGGACGGCCAGCTACATGGCCCCGGAACGGATTCTCCAGAGCCCGCCCGACCCGCGCAGCGACCTCTTCTCACTCGGCGTCCTGATGTACGAACTCACGACCGGGCGGCTTCCGTTTGCCGCCGACTCACCGGCCGGGATCGTGGAACGCATTCTGGAGGGGACGCCCGATCCGTGGCCGCGCCGGACCCTTCCCGGAGGCCGGGCGCTCCGGCCGCTGGTCATGCGGCTCCTTGAGCCGGATCCGGATCGGCGAGTGCAGACGGCCGTCGACGTGATGGCGGCGCTGCGATAGGCGGCCGCGGGACCCTCGTTCGGTCGGCGCACCCGCGACGTTTCCCCTGATGACGGCCGCCACCCCGGCAGTCGCATCGCCCCAGCCGGGGCGTTCAGGAGGATTCCAACGTGCGCACACTTCACCCGTTCGCCCTCACGGCCATGCTGGCCGTGACTCTCTCGGCCGCCTGCGGCAAGAACGACTCCCCGACCGGGCCGTCACCGGTGACTGCGGCACCGCCGGCGGCGGCCCCTCCCGCGGCCAGCGCACCCGTCGCGCCCGCGGCCACATACGCGGGCGTCTTCGCCGGCGCCGGCGGCGCCAACGGCTCGATCGAACTGAGAACGTCGCAGGGCGTGGCCGCGCAGGCCTCGATTCGCACGCTGGCCACGGCCTCTGCGAGCGGCTTCGTGACCGTGGCCGGCACCGGCGGCTCGCGCGTGGACCTGACCGGCACGTTCGACACCGTGACCGGCACGTTCGCCGTGACCGGCGGTGGGTACAGCGTCAACGCGCGCGTCACCGGGTCGGCGGTCTCAGGCACCTGTCGCACGCCCTCGGGCGCGGAGTGTGGCGTCGTGGCCACCGAGGTCACCTCAGCGGCGTCCGCGCCCGGCCAGTTCTGCGGCCCGTTCAACGGGGCTCCCCAGGGCCGCATCGTGTTCG
>JBFWVR010000037.1:0-9802 GCA_050246635.1 Vicinamibacterales bacterium | reverse complement strand
CAGGCGGCGTCCCAGGCGGCGTCCCTGGCGGCGGCCCTGGCGGCGTCCCAGGGGGCGGTCCTGGCGGCGGCCCTGGCGGCGGCCCAGGCGGCGTCCCTGGCGGCGGCCCTGGCGGCGTCCCAGGCGGCGGTCCTGGCGGCGGCCCTGGCGGCGGCCCTGGCGGCGTCCCAGGCGGCGGTCCTGGCGGCGTCCCAGGCGGCGGTCCTGGCGGCGTCCCAGGCGGCGGCCGAGTCCTTCGACGCGGCCAGCAGGGTCGGCCGCGACGCCGTGAGCGCCTCCACCGACAGCACCGGCGGCAGCGCACGAATCGCCGCGGCGTGCGGCTTCAGTACATCGGAGAGATCCAGCCAGGCCGGCGCGTGCACGCGGATCAGCCAGTCGAGGGCGAGGTCCGCGCGGCGCTGCTCGACCTCCGGCGTGCTCCGCGAGCCGACCAGCTTCGTCACGAACGGCTTCAGCAGCCGCGTGCGCGTCTCGTCGTCACGGATCGCGTCGTTCCACGTGCGCATGAGCGCGCCGATCACGGGGCAGGCGCAGTCGGGCGTGTCGCTGTGCTCTTCACCCGCGACGAATGCGACGGCCTCCATGACACAGAGGCCGTCCTCCGGCGAATCGTGACCGCCGTGGGCCAGTTGGCGGTCCGCGAGGGCGGCCAGCCGCGATTCAATGATTGGGCTCATGCTTTCTCCTCTGCTCGCTTCGCGGCTTCGGCCGCCATCATCCGGGACTCTTGGTGCTCGTTGTCGAAGCCCTGCTCCTCGTCGGTCTGCCCGTCCTCCTGGCGACGCCAGGCGGCCTCTCGTAAGTCGCGCTCGTCCTCTTCCTCGATGGCGAGGAGCGCCTGCAGGGCATCCATGGACGGCTGCCCCGGCCGCGCGTGGTTCGACACGAGCCGCATCGCCGGCGCGTGCACGCCATCCATGCCGGCCAGCCGGAACCCGCCGGCTTCCTCGGCGCCCATCTCGTCGAGCGCCAGGACCGAGAACGCCGTCGTCGTGCCGTTCGGGTGGCGCCAGACCTGATCGAAGATCACGGCCGCGCAGTCCGCCGTCGTCAGCGGACGCATCGGCGGGGTCGTGTGGCGGCTCACCGCGTTGGCGATCGCCCGCTTCGCGAAGGACAGGTGACCGGCCGCCACTAGCGGGCCCTCCGGACGGCGACGCTGCCCTTGTCGTAGAAGCGGACGCCCGGGATCTGCACGGTCCCCTTGTCCGCCTTCGCCCGGGCGCGGAGGTAGGTTTCGTTGGGGATGACCGCCTGCACGCCGACAGTGCCGGCGGCCACCGCCTTGATGAGCGCCAGCGGATCGGTGACCTCGAAGGTCCAGTTCTCGCGGACCGACGTGCTCTTCGGAGCCGGCAGCGCCGCGGCCGGGGGGAGCACCGGCGCCTGAACGGTCTGCGCCTCGACGGCCAGGACCTCCGCGTCGGCCGCCGCCTGGTTGGCTTCCGTCTCGAGGGCCGCGGCCTCGGCGCGCGACGGCGCGGCCTCGGCGGCGGCGCGCAGGGCGGCGGCGCGCTCCTCGGTCGCCTTGGCCTCGGCCGCCAGGCGGTCCTGTTCCGCCTTCCGCAGCCGCTCCTCTTCCTCGCGGCGGAGCTTCTCCGCCTTCGCGCGCTCCTCCCGCGCGAAGGTCGCGTAGCGGGACGACAGGACCGCCACGGCCTCCTTCAACGGGTTGACCATGTCGGCCCGGCGCGTCGTGAGCGCCTTCCACGCCGCGTGCGCCTTCGCGACCGGCTCCTCCCAGAACTCTTCGATCTGGCGATGGAACCCCTTCAGGTCCTCGAGAAGCTGGCCGGCGCGCTGGAAGCTCTCCGGGTTCGTGATGGTGAGCGCGGTGGCCTGCGCGACCAGGTCGTGCGAGGACCGCTCGAGCGCGCGCTCCTGGGCAGGCGCCTCGGTCGTGGTGGGCTCCTCGGGTTCGGGCTCGATGCCGTCCGCCGTGTCCGGCTCCGCCTCCGGCTGGGGCTCCGGCTCCGGTTCGATGCCATCCGGCTCGATGCCTTCGGGTTCGATACCGAGTTCCTCGGCGGTCAACGTGTCGATCGGGGTCGTCATGATGCGGTCCTCCGCCGACTCGCCTGCGCGTAGTAGGTGGTCACGATCGACCGCCAGACCTGCGCGTCACGCGCGTCGTGATAGGGATGCACGCGGTACGGCACCTGCCGGTCGGGCGTCAGTTGCACGCTCCACCGCTCGTGGATGACCGTCTCCGGGTGCTCGAACTGGTAAGCCAACTGGTAGCCGGCGAGCTGGTAGCGCGCGCCGGCCGCTTCGGGGTCGCCGGTCTTCAGGTCCACCAGGACACGGTGGCCGGTGTCGGGGTTCACGAGGATCCCGTCGAGCGTTCCGCCATAGCGGTACAGGCCGTGGAACACCTGGCGCTCGCGCGTCTCCGGGCGCAGGTGCGGGAAGTTCGCCCGGAAGGTCGCCCATGCGCGCAGGTACGGCTCGACGAGCGGGTTCACCGTCGACCAGTCCAGGTCGTCGTCGTCGTAGGCATGCGCGTCGGCATGGAGCGCGGTGCCGATGTCGCGCTTCAGGGTGATGGCCGCCCCGATGTCAGCCGACATCTCGGAGAGCGCCTGGAAGTCCACCGAGACGCCGGTGTCCCGGAGGATCTGCGTCACCGATGGCACGAGCTCGCCGCCCGGCAGGCGGTACTCGTGACGCACGGGGTCGAAGGCGAGCGCCACCGTGCTCATGCCTGGCCGTCCTCCATCGGCAGGATTTCGGTCAGGATCGGCGCATACAGCGCCGGATTGCTCGAGGCGCGCGTGACGAGTTCGACGCGCCGCTTCGTGTCCCGGTGACCCGCGGCCGCCGTCATCAACTCCGCGTCGCGGGTCGAGCACTTGAAGCCGGTGTCGAGGACGATGACAGCGGCGTTGTCGCCACGAGGTTCGACGGCGACGATCACGCCGATCGGCGCCGGCGGCGCGGTCTTCTGCGTGGGGGTCGCAGCGGCGCCGGCGGCGGCGGGCGCCGCCGTCTCGCTGATCCGCTGAGCCGCCTGCGGGCGCGGCTCGCCGGCCACGTCCTCATCGGCGATCAGGTGCTCGCGGAGATCCTTCGACAGGTCCTCAAGGTCCTGCGCGAACACGTCCGAGGCCGCGGTCACGTTGAGGGTCATGGCGATCTTGGCCCGCTTGACCGCCATCTTCAGCACGGTGTTCGCCACGTCGGCCGGCGACGTGCGGATCTGCTGAATCTTGTAGCTCTTCCCCCCCTGCCCGCGTCCCCACTTCTCGCGGCGACGATCCGGCGGCGCCTCGTCCCACTCCTCCTTGCACACCGCCTTGCGCCAGCGGTACTTCTCTTCGTCGCTGGAGCACTCGCCCACGCCAGAGCCGAGGAACTCCTCGGTGCCCTGGCTGTTGCCGTCGACGTGCACGCGATAGCGCACCGCGTCGGCAGTGGACAGGTCCTCGATGAGCGCCACCTTCGGCGCGATCCGGAACGTGACGTTCAGGATGTCGGCACCGGGCTGATACAGGGTCGGCTTCTGCGTGCCCGGGATGACGCCGTAGTGCATGTTCGGCTTCATCACCGTGGACTGGATCTCCTTGATCCGGTGGGTCCGCGCGAGAATGTCCGCGATCGACAACATCCCCCGGTCGATGACGGCGACGCGCGGCTGGATCACCGCGGACGGCTGGGCCGCTGGGGCGGCCGCGAGGCCCTGGCTGTTGAGGTCCGAGGTCACGACTGGCCTCCATGCTGCACGTCGGCCGCAACGAGGCGCGCGAACGTGCGGAACTGCTCTGGGTCGATGCCGGTCAGCAGGCGCCGGTAGGCGGCGAGGCCCTTGTCGAAGCGCGCCATCAGCTCGCGGCGCTCGGTGGCGGTGAACAGGCCCAGGTCGAAGCCCGAGGCGTGGAGCGCCACATAGAGGCCCGTCTGGTGCCAGCGCGGCTGGATGCCACGCAGCGCGACGGCGGCGGCGCCCGTGTACTGCTCGTGGCTGGTGGTGTCGAGCGTCACGACGGACACGTCGTCACGGTTGCGCTCGAGGCGATAGATCGCATCGGCCAGACGTTCGATGCGCCACGCCTCGACCAGCTCGTGCGCCAGGTCGCGGTCGGTCACGGGGAGGGCTTGTATTGCGGCGCCCTCGGATGTCACAATCGGAACACTTCTCAGCACGGTGAACCTCCTTTACGGTCCTGTCTGTCCTCTACCGGCCCGCTCCGCTGCCAACGGAGCGGGCCGACTCGCGTACGGCGTCTACTCGTAGTCGCCAGCCGCCGCCGCCGCCGCGTCGCGGCCCGCCGCCTCCGCCTGGGCATCGCGCTCGGCCACGACGGTGGGGGCCACTTCCTGCTCGTGGAGCGCGGCGCGCTGCTCCGCCTGGAACTTCGCGCGCTCCTCGGCGAGCGACGGCGCCGCGGTGTGCTTCTCCACGTACTCGGTGATGTGCCGCAGTGCCGCCTCGACGTAGGCGCCGCTGACCTCGAACTCGCTGCCGTGGTGCTGGAGGAAGTGCACGAGCGCCGAGTCCAGCCCCGGCACGACGGGGATCCGGCGCGCGGCCATCTCCGCCAGCAGCATGGCGAGCAGGCCCGTCTCGGCCTCGGTCAGGCGCCGCCCGGCCAGCGTCTCGACGCGCTCGATGACGACCGCGTCCTGCGCGGCGCCGTCGATGAGGTCGTCGAGCTCGCGGTCGAGGCGGTCGTCGAGGTCGCCGCCGGTCGCCGCCAGGGGGTCGGCGGCCGGCGGCTCGGCAACGGGCGGCGCGGGCGACGGGGCCTCGTCGAGCAGGCGCTTCATCTCCGCCTCGTCGGCCACCTGGTCACGCAGCGACATCCGCACGGCGGCGCGGTGGCGTGCGCGCTCGGCGTCGAGCGCCGTGGTCGGGCAGTGCTCGCAGAGCATCCCCTCCTCGTGGTAGGTCCGACGCTCCCGAGGCGTGCCCGCGTCGACGACGTGCTCGACGAGCGTGTAGGTGCCCTCCGGGCGGGCCGCCATGAACTCGACGTTCCGCATGATGAAGACGTGGAGGTTGTCCGACAGCTCGAAGGTGACGCCGGCGTACTTGCCGAACACCACCAGATCGCCGACCGCCGTTTCGACCGGCAGGACGCGCTCGCGCTCCGGGTCGTAGAGGCCGGGCCCGATGGCGACCACGACGCCCTTCTGCGGGCGCTCGCGCACCGTCTCGGCGAGCACGATGCCCCCGGCCGTCCGGTCGGCCTCGGCCAGGGGCAGGACGGCGATGTTGTCGTTGCGCGGATACCAACCGTTGACGGCGACCGAGGGCGTCGGGCGGCCGAGCAGTCGGGCCACGGCACGGGCGACGGCGCCGGGCCGGCGAACCGTGCGAAGGTGATCGGTGAGCGAGAACGCGGGTGCAGTCATGGGCTCCTTCCGGGCTAGTTCAGATACCGAGGATTCATGGAGGACTGGCGCACCAACGTGGCGGTGATGGTGCCGTTCGGGTCGCGCTGCACCGCGATGTCGAGGTCGCGCGCCTCGATGTTCCGGACCATGCGGCCGTCCACCGCCACCGACGGCTGGCGTCGCTCGATCAGCAGCGCCGTGACGACGCGGTGCAAGAGCGCCATCACCAAGGTCGTCTGCGCGTGCGCCTCGCGGAGCGCGGCCAGATGCGCGACGGTCGGCGGCCCGGGATGGGTGCCATCGAGGATGGCGAGCGCCTCGACGAGGGCGTCCGGCTCCGTGGTGTCCCGCTCGTTCATGCCGACCTCTTCCGAACGTTCTCGCGGCGCATCAACTTCTGCACCGAGGATTTGCTGATGCCGTGGATGCGCCCCGCGGCCTCGTAGCCGATCCGCAGGACGTCTTGCACGACCGCCTTCACTTCCGCCTCCGGCAACTTCTCGAGCAGGTCGGCCCGCCGCGGGGCCCGCTGCTTCGCCGGGTAGATGCGGTGCTGCGGCACGCGGAGTTGGCGACGCCGCGGCGCGCGCTCCGTCCCGTCGAACCACACCCCACCGACCAGCCAGCCGCCGGCCGGGATCGGCACCCCGCGCACGCTGACGACCTGGCCGCGCTCGATCTGCACCCGGTCGGTCGCGCTGATGGTCCGCGACGCCCCGCAGGCCCAGCCGATCACCAGCGTCCGGAAGCGCGGCCCCTTCATGCGCGGCGCCACTCCTGCCGGACCTCGGCGAACGCGGCCGCCGCGCCACCGAAGATCCCGAGCACGAACCCGACGACGGCCCCGGAGATGACGTAGGCCCCCACGACCAGCGGCGTCATGACGACGACCTGCACCCGGCTCCAGACCTGCCGCTGCGCGCGCGTCATGCGTGCCTCCGCGCCGCTTCGACGGGCAGGTCCGCCTTCGCCGGCCGGGTCTTCACGTCCCGTAGCCGGAGCGCCGCGACCAGCGGCTTGAGGCACGCGACGATCTGGTCCTCGAGTTCCTCGATCGAGGTCCACCGGACGGTGAAGCCCCGCTCCCGGCCGTACCGCTTGAGGAAGTCCTCGAGGAGCGGGTCGGACAGCCGGTCCAGGAAGGCGATGTCGTAGGCGGCCGCGCCGCTCGTCACCTTCGAGAACTGCGGCTCACTCATCTCGTGTTCCGCCGCCAGCACCTTCCTCGGCGGGCCGGCGTCGATCGCCTCGTTCAGGCACCGCCGGGCAACCGAGTTGCCGTCTCTTTCCATCGGGTCAGCTCCCCCGAAAGTCCCGCCAAGAGGGTTGCCTTCGCTTCCGCGTGTGCCCGTGGGACCGTGGGGCACATGGCAACTGTCACGTCGTCACCGCGCCGCGTGCTTCGCCGCCGCGCGGTCGAGATCGCTCTCCCCCAGATCGAGGAAGGCATCGATCGCCTCCCGACGCACGAGGTTCACGCGGCCGCGCCGGATCAGGCGGACCCCGTGCCGCCGGAGGAACCGTGCCGCGGCCTCCGCAGCTCGTGGACCCTCATACCGGAGATAGGCAGCGGCTTCGTCCATCCGCAGGAGCGCGGGGACGTTGGGGCGCTGCGCGCGCGCGTCGAGCGGCGCCTGCGCCAGGTCGGCCGGCTGCAGCTTCGCCTGCGCCGCGCGAGTGCGGCCCTTGGCGATGACCTGGAAGCGCTGCGGCGCGCGCGATGACCCGCTCACCGCGCCACCGCCGGCTCGTACGGCTGCTGAAGAGCGTCCGGGTTCTCGATGCGGTAGTACCGAGCGAGGCGGTCCTTCTGTTGCTCGGTGAGCTTCACGAGGTTCCGCTCCGCAAGCGAGAGAGTGGAGGCATTGATGCGGGTGTCCTTGGCCACGCGATGAATCGAAGAACCCCGCTGCCAACGAAGATACCGCAAAACCGTCTTTTGTTGGCTCACGGGCGCAAAGATACCCCGCGACGCCGAACCGAGTCAAACAATATTTATCGGTCTGTGCCTATTTTTGTATCTTGTTTATTTAGAAGGCTTTACGCGACTAATGGCGCTTTGATACAACCATGCCTGTGCAACCGTTGTGGGAACTGAGCGACGTGATCCGAAAGCTGCGAAAGCAGCGCGGATGGAGCCAGGCGGACCTCGCCGAGCGCGCCGGCGTCCACAAGACGACGGTCATCGCGCTCGAGAGCCCGGGAACGAAGGAAACGCCGAAGCTGGAGACGGTACAGAAGGTGGCCGCGGCACTCGACGTAACCCAAGCCGTGCTCTGGGGCTACGTCGAGTACCAACAGCCGACGCCGGAGGATTTCGCCGTGCTTAACGTATCGCGGGCGCTCGAAGCGGAACGACGCGCGCGCTGGTTGCAGGCCGGGGAACTGTCACTGCGCCAGCAACGCGCGGCGGAAGCCAGTCGTCCAGCCACGCCAGAAGCGCCCGCTGATCATCCGCCGGTAGTTGTCGCACCTTCGATAGGATCTCGAAGACGACGACGGTAGCGCGATGGTCGCTCGCAGCCAGGGGGGTCGCTGGGGTCAAAGCTCTGCCTCCTTCGTCGCCGGCTGGGTCACCCGGGGGGATGTGTTGGGGACACAGCCGTCATCGCGCCGGCGAAGGGCGAACGGTACCCGACCCACAATGGCATCGGCAACACGAAAGAGTGTGTAATTGACCTCTCCTGTCATTTTGGCAGCCCGCGTAGCGAGGTGAAGTGGCAAGGTGTCGAACCTGCGAAAGCGATTTCGGGAGGGGCTGGTTCTCATCGGTTTGGCGGCCCGGCGGCCTGATATTCTGCCACCGTCCGATCCGGCAGACGACCTGCTAGCAAAGATCCGGTTCGGCTACTACGAAGAACACGCGCGGCGCGGCAACCGGCGTGCGATAGCTGGCGGCGTCGTGCTGCTTACGCTGACCGCCGCTGCCGTCGGCGCGCTCGCAAGCTCCCTTCCCGATCCTGACGTCACGGACCCGCTCACCGCCGCGGTTATCCTCGCTGGCGGGTGGGCCTTCATACAGGTACTGGGCTGCCTAACAACGAAGGGCGTGCGGGCGGTGCTGCTCTTCGTGACCACGGCTGCGGCAAACGCCGCGTGGTCCGGCCTTGGCACCGTCTATTGGCTGCTGGTGGTGGCTTCGGTGGTCTCTATCGCCATGGCACATCTGGTATTCCCACTCGGTCAGGAGTAGCGCATGGGCGTTGTCACCCGTCGAGACAGCCCGTACTACTGGCTCAACCTCGAGCGGCCAGGACTGCGGCCGCTGCGCGAGGCAACGCGGATCCCGGTCGCGGCCGCCACGCCGCAGCAGGTCAAGGAGAACCGGCGCCTCGCCGACCAGGTGTACGCGATCCGGATGGGGCAGCTCGCCAAGCAGCACCACGGCATCCGTGACGCCACGACGCGCACGACGTTCCGCGAGTACGCCTCGTGGTACCTGAAGCACCGGACGTCGCAGAAGGCGACCGCCGCGCGCGAGCGGTCCGCGATCAGCCACCTGATCGCCGCGCTCGGGCGCGTGCCGCTCGACCAGATCGACCGCCATGTCGTGCAGGAGTACCTCTCCCAGCGCACGAAGGTGGTGACGGCCTCGACCGCGAACCGCGAGGTCGACATCCTCAAGGACATGTGCGCCTGGGCGGTGCCGAAGTACCTGAGCGTGAATCCGCTGGTGGGGATGCGGCGTCTCCGGACCCAGAAGCGCGGGATTCGGATCCTCACCTTCGACGAGGAGCGCCGCCTGCTCAAGGTCGCCCGCGAGGGGCGCGCGGGCTTGCCCGCCGACGAGGGCGCCGCGCTCCTGATGACGGCGATCGACACCTTCATGCGGATGGGCGACCTGGTCGGGCTGACCACCGACCAGTACCACCAGTCCTACATCCACGTCGAGGACCCGAAGATTGCCCCCTACGACGTCGCGGTGTCGCGGCGCGTGCGGCGCGCGCTCGACGGGCTCGCCCGGCGCACGCGGAGCCGCTGGGTGTTCCCGGCGCTCCATGCGGGCCGCGGCGCCCGCGCGGCCGAGAACCGCGCCATCCGCTTCTTCGCGGCGCTCTGCGAGGCGGCCGGCGTGCCGCACGGGCGCGCCGTGCGCGGGGTGACTTTCCACTCGCTCCGGCACACAGGGGCGACGCGGTTCATCGCGTCCGGCGGGTCGCTCCGCGACCTGATGCAGCAGGGGGGGTGGCGGGACATCGAGTCGGTGATGCGCTACGCGCACCCGTCCGACGAGCTCTCGGACCAGGTCAGCGCGATGGGCCGTGCACGTCCTGTGCACGCGACGTCTCGAGGATCTCGAAAAGTTGGCCAGAATCGGGGCCGTTCCCGCCGATCGGCGTAGCGTCAGGGACGCCACCACTCCTCCGCTGCCCGGGTCGACGCCTGCGGTGTCTCCCTCTCCACGTCGGCGCGCCTCCCCCGCCACCGGCCTTCGCGCGGCGCGCGAGTCGTGGTTGAATCG
>JBFWVR010000036.1:0-10739 GCA_050246635.1 Vicinamibacterales bacterium | reverse complement strand
TGTCGGGCGCGGTAGGCCTCGCCGCCTGCGGCGGCTCGGTGGGACGCGCGGCTTCGCCGCTCGCGAGGACTCGTTCTCGCGGTGGACACGCTTCGAACTCGCTGGGACTCGGCGCCTTCCGGCGCCTCGCTGGGACGCGCGCCTTCGGCGCGGCGCGAGGACTCGCCTTCGCTTCGCTCGACTCGCTGGGACTCGGCCGCTTCGCGGCCTCGCTAGGAACGGTGTCCCTATGCCACGAGGCGTGGATCCCAGCGAGGCGCCGGAGGCGCCGAGTCCTAGCGACGTCCGAAGCGCGAACCCGCGACCCTTCGACATCGCTCAGGGTCGCCCCGAGCGCAGCCGAGGGGCAAGGACGAGTCCCACCGAGCCGCCAAAGGCGGCGAGGCCCAACGCGCCCGCAGGGCGCGGCCTACCGAGGCGCGGGAGCGCCGAGGCCCACGGCGGGGGCTCCGCCCCCGCCGTGCCTACTCCGGCCCTCGCGGCAGGTCGTCCAGCGAGGTCCCGGCGGCGTAGATCAGCGTCATGTCACCGTCGCGTTCGACGAAGACGTCCGAGAACGATCCCCGCGACATGAGTGTCTGCCCGTCGGGCAGGCGGACGGCCGCGGCCTGGATGCCCGTGGCGATCACGACGGGGCCGGCCGTGTGAATCGTCAGCGCGGCCGCATGGATGTGATCGATCTCGTACTCGGCGTTCGCGATGAGGTCGATGAAGGTCTGGCGATCCGTGACGCGGCCACCGGCGTCGACCTGGATGAACTCGGGCGCGAGGATCGCCTCGAGCGTCGCGCGGTCGCGGGTACGGATGGCCTCGAAGATGTCGTGGGTGAGGTCGTTGACGCGTTTCTCGCTCATGCCGCCTGCTTCCTTCGGCCGATCCGGCCGAGGTGCGTGTCCTCGAAGTGGTCCGGGTACTTGAGGCCGAAGCCCATCATGCGATCGAAACCCGCGTGCGCGCTCCAGATGAGCGCCCACGGCACGACGTCCGATCGCCCGACCGCCACGCCGTACATCATGAGGAAGATCGGGCCGGCGTAGCTGTGGGCCAGGTTGTACAGCCGCGCGCCGAGCGCCGGGCCCCGGAGGTACCCGAGCATCGAGACGTCCGGCACCAGGAAGAGCGCGCCGAACAGCGTCCACGACCCGAGTTGCCAGTGATACGCGACCAGGCTCGCGAGGAGCACCGCCAGGCCTTCGAGCCGCAGCCAGGTTCGGGGAGCGCCGGCCACATACATGATGTCTATTGTCCGCGACCTGGCGCCCGAATCCCACGCACGAACACCGAACGAGCGTTCGTCACACCAAATCCCGTGGATTCGTCCGATTTCGGGCGTCCGCCGGAACGGAATACGCCTTGCTGACGTATTCGACCGCAAGCGCCTGATATCGCGGGCCGCCGTCGTGCGGCAAAGGTGGAGAGATGAAACGGTTCGAGTTCGCGTGGAGCGTGCTGCTTTCGGCAATGATCCTTGCCGGTGCCGTGGCGTGGACCGCAGCGGCCCCGGCCCGTCCGTCTGCCGCCCCCGGGACGGAGGCCGCCTCACGGGCCCTGCCCCGCTGCCAGCCCGTCCTGCCGGCCTACGAGTTCAAGATCGGCCGGGTCTTTCCCGCCGACTGCGTCCCGAACTGACGCAGTCGGGGGAATTCAGAATCAAGAAAACGGAATCAAGAAAGGAATTGAGGAATTCCGACTTCAGAATTCCTTTCTTGAATCGCAATTCTCCATCCTGACTTCGCGGCTGCTGCGCGTGACGCCCGACGCGTCACTCGCAACAGCCGCGCCCGCACCCATGGGCGCAGGCGTCGGGCCGGACGGGCCGCCCGTCAGGACCGAGGGCCTTCTGCGTCCGCGTGCACCAGTAGTGCGTGGCGTCGTACGGATCATAGAAGGTGAACGCGTCCGGGTCGGGCGCGGACATCACATACATCCCCTTGTGCCGCAGGTTGCCGCACTGCGCATCGGAGACGAGGGGCGACGAGAGCTTCGGGTGGTCCATTGGTGCCCGCCCTTCCTTATGCGGCGCCCAGGCCCGCAGCCTTCAGCAGCGCGCGCTTCACCGCGGTCCGCGCGATCTGCACCTTGTAGGCGTTGCCGCTGAGCGGCGTCGCCCCCTCGACGGCCGCCGCGGCCGCCTCGGCCGCCACGGCCCCGGTCAGCGCCCTCCCCACGAGCTGCCGCTCGGCCGACGGGGCGCGCCACGGCACCGGCGCCACGGCGCCCATCACCACCCGCGCCTCGGTGACGCGCCCACCCGCCACCACGAGGCTGACCGTGGCCGCGGCCAGCGGCCAGTCGTGCGCGCGCTTGAACCGCGCCTCGTAGCTCGCGCTGTGCGTCGGCGGGGCTGGCAGCGTGGCGTGCGTGACGAGCTCGTTCGGCCGCAGCACCGTCTCGCCGTAGAGGTTCTCGGCCGGCATCTGGTAGAACGCACCCGCCGGCACCTCCCGCGCGCCGTCCGGACCCAGCACGCCAAACGTGGCGCCGTAGGCGATGAGCGGCACGGCCAGGCTCGAGGGGTGCACGATGTGACACGGCCCCTCGCCGAAGATCGCGTGGTGCTGGTTCTCGCCGTCCACCGCGAAGCAGCGCGCGCCGCCCTTCTTCAGGCAGGGGAACTCCTCGTTGCGGAAGTACCAGCACCGCGGGCGCTGCAGCAGGTTGCCGCCGACGGTGGCCATGTGCCGGATCTGCGGCGTGCCGACGCCGGCGGCGGCCTCGGCGAGCGCAGGGTAGCGCGTACGGATGCCCGCATCCTCCGCGATCGTGGCCACCTTGGCCGCGGCCCCGATCCGGAGTCCCGGCCCGGTGGCCTCGACCGAGGCGTCCAGGCCCTTCACGTTCACCAGCCGCTCGGGCGAGACGATGTAGTCCTTCATCAGCCCGAGCAGGTCCATCCCGCCCGCGAGCGGCAGGATGCGGTTGCGCTCGGTTCCGAGCGCGGCGACGGCCTGCCGCGCGGAGGTCGGATCGACGTAGGCAAAGGCCTTCAATTCGTGCCTCCCGCCCGCTCGAGCGCGCCGAGCAGCTTGTCCGGGGTGATGGGAATGCTCCGCATCGTGACGCCGGTCGCGTTGCGGACGGCGTTGGCAATCGCCGCGGCCGTCGCGACAGCCGGTGGCTCGCCGATGCCGATGACGCCGCGCTCCGGCTGGTCGACGAGGACCACGTCGATCTCCGGGATGTCCGCCTGCCCCGCCATGAGGTACCACTCCATGTTCGGGTTCACCATGTTCGCGGTGTTGCGGTCGAGCACCCGCTCCTCGAAGACCGCATAGTTGACGCCGCTGATGATGCCCCCGTAACACTGCGTCTCGGCGGTCTTCAGGTCGACGACGAGCCCGCAGTCCTGGACGCAGACAATCTTCACGACGCGCGTGACCCCCGTCTCGATGTCCACCTCGACCTCGGCGAACTGCACGCCGCTCGTGCCGCTCGCCGACAGGCCGGCCTCCCACTGGCCGTCCACGCTCACAGGCTCCGTGCCCAGCATCTTGCACGCGTCCCGCCAGGCCAGGGTGCGCTCGCCGGCGCGCACACGCCCGTCCTCCACGCGAAGGTCCGCGGGGCGCACGCCGAGCCCGGGGGCGATGCGCTCGAACAACGCGTCACGCGCCCTGCCGGCCGTCACACGCATCGCGGGCGACACCGACGCCGCCGTCGTCGATCCGCCGGAGCCGCCGCTGAACGGCAGGTTGCTGTCGCCGAGCTCGATCGTCACGTCCGCGACGCCGAGCCCCAGGGTCTCGGCGACGATGATGGCCATGAGCGTGCGCGTGGCGGTGCCGATGTCCTGGGTGCCCGACCGCATCACGACGCTGCCGTCGGGATTGATCTCGCAGTGCGCCCGGGTCCCCCGGCCGGCGCCGCCCCAGCGGTTCGCCGAGCAGCCGAGCCCCCGCTTGATCGGCCCCGGCGTGGGATCGCCGGTCGGATGCCGGCGGCTCCAGCCGATGCGGTCCGCCCCCATCGGGAAGTACCGCCGCCACATCGCGTTCGGGGCCAGGTCGGGCAGGTTCTTCAGCCGGAACGCCACGGGGTCCATGCGGGCGAGGTCCGCCAGCTCGTCCATCACCACCTCGGTGATGAAGCAGCCCTGCGGGTGGCCGGGCGCCCGCATCGCGCGCTGCTGGCCCGCGTTGATGTAGACGTCACGGTGGACGCGGCGACGGTTGGGAAAGACGTAGATGTACGGCAGCGGGAAGCCGGAGCCCGCGCCCGCGCCGCCGGTGCCCCACGACTCGCCGTCGAACGCCGTCAGCGTGCCGTCGGCCGCGACGCCGGCGCGCACGCGCGCGAACGCCGACGGGCGGTTGCCCGTCGCGAGGTGCTCCTCCTTGCGGTCGAGCATCAGCTTCACCGGCGCGCCGGCCTCCTTTGCCAGGCGCGCGCACAGCAGCCCCTGGATGTCGGGTCCGAACTTGCTGCCGAAGCCGCCCCCCATGTACTCCGTGATCACGCGCACCTTCGACTGCGGGATCCGGAGCCCCTGCGCGAACCCCTCGCGCGTCCCGTGCACGGCCTGCGTGGAGACCCAGGCCGTCAGCGCGTCCCCCTCCCACTCGCACACGCACCCGTGCGTCTCGAGCGAGGTGTGCGTCTGCACCTGCGTGCCGTAGACACCTTCGACGACGTGGGCGGCGGCGGCGAAGCCGGCATCGGGATCGCCCTGCTCCTCGGCGCTGCCCGCGCGCACGTTGGCCGGCTCGAACACCTGCGGCGCCTCGGGCCGCATCGCCTGCTCGACGGTCGCCAGGTGCGGCAGCACTTCCCACTGCACGGTGATCCGGCGCACGGCGTCCTCGGCCTGCTGCTCGGTGAGCGCCGCGACGGCGGCAATCTCCTCGCCCGCATACATCACCTTCTGGCCGGGCTCGATCGTGGCGAAGCAGGCCCGCACGCCGGGCGCCGACCGTGCGGCCGTCACGTCGATCGCGGTGACGCGCGCGTGCGCGTGGGGCGAACGCAGGATGCGGCCGTAGAGCATGCCCGGACGCACGACGTCGTATGAGTACTTCGCGCGACCGCTGACCTTGAGCGGCCCGTCGATGCGCGAGATGCGCGTGCCCAGCAGCCGGCGGTCCTCCGGCCACGGATAGACCGGGTGTCCCTCCGCCCGCGCCCCCGCCTGCACCTCCGCCACCTGACCCACCGGACCGGCGTCAGCAGCCATGCGGTCCGTATTCCCCGTGTGCCCCGTGTGCCCCGTGTGTTCGGTGTGTTCGGTGTGCCCTGTGTAATCCGTGTAATCCGTGTAATCCGTGGATCCCTTCCCTTCCGTGTAATCCCCTTCAGCCACGGCGCACCGCCTTCACCGCCCTTGCGAGCCCGATGTTCGTCCCGCAGCGGCACAGGTTGCCATCGAGCGCGGCGGTGATTTCGGCGTCGCTCGGGTTCGGGGTCCGCTCGAGCAGCGCGACCGCGGACATCACGAAACCTGGCGTGCAGAACCCGCACATCGTCGCGTCGTGTTCGACGAAGGCCTGCTGCACCGGGTGCAGCGCGTCGCCGTCGGCGAGGCCGTCGACCGTGCGGATGTTCCTGCCCTGCGCCTCGATGGCGAGCATCGAGCAGGAGTAGTACGTGAGCCCGTCGATGATCACGGTGCACGCGCCGCACGCGCCGCGATCGCAGACACGCTTCTGGCCGGTGATGTCGAGCCGCGTGCGCAGCGCGTCGAGCAGCGTGACGCGTGGCTCGACGCGCAGCTGCCGCGCCTGGCCGTTCACCGTCAGCGTGATCGGCACCTCGCCGGGCCCGAGGGCCTCCGGCGCCTGCGCGCCGGCGGGCCGCGCGGCCGTGACGACGGCGGTGGCAACCGAGGTGATGCCGACGGTCCTGAAGAAGTCGCGGCGGGAGACGGAGACGTCGGGCGTCCCGTCGGGGGCCGGAGGAGGCGAGCTCTCGTGTCGAGCCATCAGGTCCACCCTGTCCCTGTGATCCGGTTGCAGCGAGCGCCGATCGCGCGGCGCACGCCGTCAGCGTGCGGAGCGCGCGGGGTGACGGTCGGCGAGAGGCGACAAGGATAGCCAAGCGACCCCGACGGGGCAAGCACGGCCGGTCCCGCTATTCGGCCCGCAACGAACGGATGGGGTCGACGCGCGCCGCCCGCATCGCCGACGGCGCCATCGCCACCGCGACGGCCATCGTGATCACCAGCACCGCCAGGCCGATCGACCACGGGTCGAAGGGTGTGACACCGAAGAGGAGCGGCGAGACGAACTGACCGAGCCAGGCCGCGGCAACCGCGCCCGCCACGAGGCCGCCAGCCACGAGTCCCGCGCCCTCCCACGCCACCAGACACACGAGATCACGGGGATGCGCGCCCAGCGCCAGGCGGACACCCAGCTCGCGCGTGCGTGTGCCCACCGCCAGCGCGGCCAGGCCGTAGACCCCCAGCGCGGCCAGCAGCAGCGCCACCACCGCAAAGACCCCCGCCAGCCAGGCGCGCAGGCGTGGCGGGGCGACCGTGGTGCCGATCATCTCCTCGAGCGTGAGCGCACTCGTCGCGACGTCGGGATGCCGGCGCGCGACGGCCGCGATCACGGCGCCAGCGAGGCGCGCCGCGTGCGCACGCGCGCGCACGACAATCTGCACCTCGTTGGCGAAGGCCGGGTACTGCACGAGCGGCAGGTAGACGAGCGCCGCCGGCGGGACCGCCGGCGCCTGGCGCACGTCCCCCACCACACCGACGATCGTCAGCCACTCGCGCGACAGCCGTGTACGCAGGCGGTGGCCAATCGCGCGCGCTGGCGACCCGAACACGTCGCGAGCCAGGCTGGCACTGATGACCGCCACGCGGGCTCCAGCCTGGTCGTCTCCCGACGCCACGGCCCGCCCCGCGAGCACGGGAATGCGCAGCGTCTCGAAGTAGCCCGGACTGGCGAAGCGGTACCCGGCCTCGGGTGCCGGGCGATCGGCCGCCGCCGGGCGACCCTCGATCGCGTACGGGCCATTCATCGAGTAGCGGCCGGCGGGCAGGCCCATCGCCAGTGCCGCCCCGGTCACCCCTGGCAACGCCGCGAGTTCGGGACCGAGCGCCACCAGTTCGCGGGCGACCCTGGCGTACTCCTCGTCCGTGCCCGCGGGCGCATGCGCGTAGACGACCAGCACGTCCTCGGGATCGAAGCCGAGGTCCACGCGGTCCAGCGCCAGCAGCGAACGCCCTGTCAGGCCGGCGGCGACGGCCAGCACGAGCGCCAGCGCCACCTGGACGGTGGTGAGCCCGAACCGGATCCGGCCGGTTCCAGCGGTCGACCCGCGTCCCGCCTGCTGGAGCGCCGCGGTGACGTCCAGGCGCGCAACGGTCCACGCGGGGGCCGCCGCCGCGACCACACTCGCGACCATCCCGGCGACGGCCGCGAAGGCCACGGCCCACCCGTCGCCCCCGGCAGGCACGTCGGGCAACCCGCCAGGGACGAGGCGTGGCGCGACGTCGACGAGCCACATGGCAAGCACCACCCCCACCCCCGTGCCCAGCGCCGCCAGCAGCGCGGACTCTGCCCACAGCTCCCGGGCCACCCGCAGCCGCGACGCGCCCAGGGCGAGGCGGAGCCCGACGTCGGTGGCGCGTCCGGCCAGGCGCCCGAGCAGCAGCGTCGAGACGTTGAGGCAGGCGAGCAGCAGCAGGAGCACCGCGCCCGACAGCAGGAACCGGAGCGCCGGGGCGGCCGATCCGGCCAGCTCGTCGGCCAGGGGCTGGACGAGGAAGTCGCGCCTCAGGTTCGTGCCGGGATACGTCCGGGCCAGCGACGCCGCGGTGACGTCGACCGCCGCGCGGGCCTCCGTCAGGGTGCGGCCAGGGGCGAGCCGCCCGATGCCGCGAAAGGCCAGGCTGGTGCGTGCCTGCGAGCCCGGCACCGCCGGCGCGCGGACCCACACCTCCGTGCCGGCGGGATAGTCCACCGTCGCCGGCAGCACACCGACGATGACGATTGGCGCCTGCTCGACGTGCAGCACGCGCCCGAGCGCGGCCGCCATCGAGCCGAAGTGGCGCTCGGCGAACCCGCGCGAGACGACGGCCGAACGCCCTTCGTCCGCCCCGTAGAGGCGGCCGGCGGCGGGCGCCACCTCGAGCACGTCGAACAACGTGGACGGCGCGAACGCGACACCGGCGAAGGTGCCGCGCCCGTCCACCTGGACGCCGATCTCGCCCCCGCTGACGAGGGCCAGATCGATGAAGGCCCCGGAGGCCTCAAGATCGACGCCGTCGGGACCGCTGAGCCGTGGCACCACGCGGCCGGTCGCGCGGTCGCGGGTGGTCACCGAGACGAGGCGGTCGGGCTCCGGATAGGGGAGGGGGGCCAGCAGGACAGCCCGCATGACGGAGAAGACCGCCGTCGCGGCGCCGAGCCCGAGGCCGAGGGCGACTACGATCACCAGGGACGGCCCGGGCCGGCGGAGCATCGATCGGATCGTCGTCACGGGGCAGAAGGATAGCAGTCGCTGATAGAATCGCCTTTTCGATTCGCCGATGCCCCGTAGACGCCGGCAACTCTCGCCGCCACAACTACTTGCGCTGAGCATTTCAGCGTTGATCGCCCTGGGCAGCCTGCTGCTCTGGTTGCCCGTCTCGGCGCCGGCGGGGCGCTCCCTGTCGCTGGTCGACGCGTTCTTCACGGCCACGTCCGCGGTCTGCGTCACCGGTCTCGTCGTCGTCGACACGCCCCACGACCTCTCGATGTTCGGCCAGGCGGTCGTGCTCGTGCTGATCCAGCTCGGGGGGCTCGGCTACATGACGATCTCGACGGTGCTGGCGGCGGCGTTCGGCCGCGCAATCACGCTGCAGGAGCGGCTGACGCTCCAGGAAGCGCTCAACGTCCACGACCTCGAGGGGCTCGTGCGTTTCGCGGGCACGGTGCTGAAGCTCACGCTGTTCTTCGAGCTGACGGGCGCCACCATCCTGGCGGTGCGGTGGTGGGGCGAGCTCGGGCCGTCGCAGGCGATGTGGTACGGGCTCTTCCACGCGGTGTCGGCGTTCAACAACGCCGGCTTCGCGCTCTGGAGCGACAGCCTCATCGGCTGGCAAACCGACCTGACGGTGAACGGCGTCATCTCCGCGCTCATCATCTTCGGCGGGCTCGGCTTCTTCGTGATGAACGAGCTGATGCGCCTGCGCAGCCGCGTCACGATGTCCCTGCACACGCGGCTGGCGCTGACCTCGACGGCGGCCCTGATCGTCCTGGGGATGGTGGCGATTCTCTCGCTGGAGTGGCACAATCCCGGGACGCTGGGCCGGTTGCCGCTGGGCGATCGCCTGCTGGCCGCGTGGTTCCAGTCCGTGACGGCGCGGACGGCGGGATTCAACACGGTGAACATCGCCGCGCTCACGCCGCCCACGCTCTTCCTGATGATGGCGCTGATGTTCATCGGCGCCTCGCCGGGCGGCACGGGCGGCGGCGTGAAGACGACGACCTTCAGCGTGACGGTGGCGGCGCTCTGGGCGACCGTCCGCGGGGACGACGAGCCGGTGATGTTCGGGCGCCGGATCTCGGACGACACGGTGGCCCGGGCGTTCTTCGTCTCGCTGATCGCCTTCCTCGCCCTGAACGGCGCGGCCGGTGTGCTGCTCATCGCGGAGAGCCGGCCGTTCATGGAGACGCTGTTCGAGACGACGTCGGCCTTCGGGACCGTGGGGTTGTCGACGGGCATGCCCGGCACCGCGCTCAGCCTCGTCGGCGGCTTCGGGGCGATCGGGAAGGTCCTGATCGTCGGCTTGATGTTCATGGGCCGCGTCGGGCCGCTCACGCTGGCCTTCGCGCTGGCCCGGCGGGGATCGCTGAAGGCGCGCATCCGTTATCCGGAAGGCAAGGTGCTCATCGGCTGAGGCCGGTGGGCAGACGACTATGGCACGACGTCAATTCGCGGTGATCGGCCTCGGGCGGTTCGGGTCGGCGGTGGCGACCACGCTCGCGGGGCTCGGGCACGATGTCATCGGCATCGACGGCGACGAGGACAAGGTCCGCGCGCTGTCGGACCACATCTCGCTGGCGATGCAGCTCGACGCCACCGACGAAAAGGCGCTCCGGGCGTCCGGCCTGAAGGACGTCGACGTGGCGATCGTCTCGATTGGCGAGAACATCGAGTCGAGCCTGCTCGTGGTCACGCTGGTGCGCGAGCTGGGCGTCGAGAACATCGTGGCCAAGGCGGTGACGCCGCTGCACGGCCGCATCCTCGAGAAGCTCGGCGTGAGCCGCGTGGTGTTCCCCGAGCGCGAAATGGCGATCCGGGTGGCCCACAGCCTGGTGGTGCCGAACGTGCTCGACTACATCGAGCTGTCGCGCGAGTTCTCGATCATCGAGATGCCGGCGCCCGCGGAGTTCATCGGCAAGTCGCTGAAGCAGATCGGCCTCCGGGCCCGCTTCGGCCTCACGACAATCGCGATCAAACGCTCGTCGAAGACCGGGGACGGCGACTTCACGACCGTGTCGCCCGGCCCGGACGACATCATCCAGGACGGCGACATCCTGGCGCTGCTCGGCAGCAACGAACGCCTCGGCCAGCTCGATCGCATGTTGAAGCAGGTCGCGAGCCAGGCCGGCTGACGCCGGCCGGGCCGGCCGACGCCGGCCATTGCCGATTGAAGATTGACGATTGCAGATTGGCGATTGAAGAGCCAGCCACGAAGATACCGTGATGGCGCGTCAAGCCCGTTTGTACTGCGCGTCGTAGGGCCGGCCGGATTTGAGGACGCCAAACGCGAGATGGACGAGATGTCGCATCGCGGCGCCGACGATGACCAT
>JBFWVR010000035.1:0-10784 GCA_050246635.1 Vicinamibacterales bacterium | reverse complement strand
AGGGGAACGCCTCGTCACCGGCGAAGGTGTAGAACTTCCCGGTCGACTTGCTCTTGTACGGGAACGCGGCGTGGTTCCAGCCGCTCGGGTACTTGTAGCTGCCGATCTGCACCGGGTTGCGCGGCGATCCGCCCTTGCCCGCGCCGCCGAGGTCGATGGCGACGACGCCGTCGGCCCAGTTGGACGAGAAAGCGACGCCGTCGGCGATCCAGACGTCGTGGATGCCGTGGCCGGGCGTGTCGAGCTCGAAGCGGCCGACGCGCGTGGGGCTCGATGGATCTTCGACGTTGATGATGTCGAAGCGCTGGCCGTTGCTGACGGCGTACACGTGCTTGTCGTAGATGAAGACGTTGTGCACCCCGCCGGTCAGCTGGTCGTCGTAGCGCGACAGCACCTTGACACCCTCGGAGGGGTTCGACACGTCGAGCACGACGAGGCCGTTCTTGCGGTTCGACGCGCCCTCGCGGCTGATGACGGCGGTCTTCCCATCCTCGGAGATCTTCACGTCGTTCACGGTGCGGGCGTCGACCCGGATGGTGTCGACCAGGCGGGGCGTCTTCGGGTCGGTCACGTCCCAGAAATTGGCGTGCCCGTCGGCGCCCCACGTGCCGGTGACCGCGTAGTCACGGCCGTCCGGCGCCGTCCACACCCACAGGTCGGATGTGCGCCGGTCGCGGACGATGCCGCGGCCGACCAGTTCGACCTCGCGGCCGACGTCGCGCGACGTCACCTCCACGGTCGCCATCGCCGAGTGCGCGCCGTCGCTGGCCATCACCGTGTAGGTGCCGGCGCGCTCGGCGACGAAGCGGCCATCCGGATGCACTTCCGCGGTGGCGCCCGGCGCGATGATCGCGGGGGCAGGTGTGCCCGTCACGGCGTACTGGATGGGCAGGTCGGGGACGGCGTTGCCCGCGGCGTCCTTCGCGGTCACCGTGAAGCGGAGCACGTCTCCCGTGCGGGCCGACCCGGCGCTGGCCGCCATCGAGAAGCTGGCAACGGGGTTGGCCTCCACCGTCACGGGCAGCTGCGCCGTGGCGCGCTCGGCCGTCGCGGTGATCGTCGTCGAGCCGGCGGCCAGCGGGCGCACGCGGCCGAAGCGGTCGACGGCGGCAATCCGGGGATCCGCGCTGGTCCAGGTCACCGGGACGTCGGTGCGCACGGTGTCGGCCTCGTCGGTGACGACCACGCCCAGGGTCGCGATGGTGCCGGCATAGAAGTGGCCGGGGACGCCGTCCAGGGTCACAGACCGGACGGGCGGGTTGGGCACGGTGACGGTGATCTCGGCCTGCACGACCGCCTCGGCGCGCCGCGGGTCCTCGCTGGCGTCGCGCGGCACGAGCGCCACGACCGTGAAGGTACCGGGCCTGTAGGCCTCGACGATGCCGGCGGCGTTGACGCCCACGTCTCGCCGCGAGCGCGAGAAGTAGACGACGGTGGCGCCGGGCACGATGGCGCCGGATGCGTCCTTCACCTCCGTGGCGATGGTGGCCGTCTTGCCAATCTCGAGGGTCAGGCCCGCCGGCGTCGCCACGATGGTGGCCGGCTGGGTGGCGTCGGGCGTCTGGGCGGCTGCCGCGAGCGGCAGGACCAGGGCACAAACGGCGAACATCACGCAGAGGTGCGGTCTCACGGAACCCTCCGGATTGCGGGCAGGCATCCACCCGGGAGTTGGGACTGTCGTGAAGGCGGGCAGCTTACCACGCCGCCTGGGGGAAGGAGGGGGCCGCGCGTTCCGCGCGTTGGGCGGTTGGCTGCGCCAACCGTGGGCCGGCCGCTTCGCGGCCGTCAGGCCTCAGCCTTCGGCTTCGGTGGGTCCGGAATGACGGGATGCCCATCTGTGCATCCCCGTCCATCTGTGCTTTCTGTGCCATCTGTGGCCCCCAAGCGGCGGTCCCGATGTGCCATCGGTGTCCAGTTGTGCTATCTGTGGCCCATGCGTGCCGTTGCCCTCCTCCTTTCCACGCTCCTTCTCGCATCCCCGGCCCTCGTCAGCACCCAGGCGCCGGCCTCCGTGCCCAGCCCCGAGTCGGTCATCGGCTTCGTGCCTGGCGCCGACTACAAGCTGGCCACCTACGACGATGCCCTCGGGTATTTCCAGAAGCTGGACGCCGCCAGCGACTGGATGACGCTGGTCCCGGCCGGGCCGACGTCCGAGGGGCGCACGTTCTACCTGGCGCTCATCTCGACGCCGGCGAACCTGGCGAAGATCGATCGCCTCCGTGAGATCGCGCGCCGGCTGGCGCATCCGGATGGCCTGAGCGAGGCCGACGCCGAGGCGCTCGCCAAGGAGGGCAAGGCCTTCGTCCACATCGACGGCGGGCTGCACGCCACCGAGGTTGCCGGCCCGCAGCACACCCTGCAGCTCGCCTACGACCTGCTCCGCCGCACCGACGATCCCGACACCGCCCGCATGCTCGACAACGTCGTCCTGCTGCTGTGGCCCACCATCAACCCCGACGGCCAGCAGATGGTGGCGGAGTGGTACCGATCGAACGTGGGCACCCCCTTCGAGGTGGCACCGCTCCCGCGGCTCTACCAGAAGTACGTGGGGCACGACAACAACCGCGACGCCTACATGCTGAACATGATCGAGTCGCGGGTGACCGAGCATGCGTGGCGCACGTGGGAGCCGCAGATCATCTACGTCCATCACCAGACGGCGCCGTTCCCCACGCGCATCTGGCTGCCGCCGTTCGCCGAGCCGATCGCGACGCAGGTGCCGTACCTGATGTCGCGCGAGGTGAACACGATCGGGATGGCCATCGCGCAGCGGCTCGAGGAGCACGGGCAGCCCGGTGCGACGCACATGGGCACCGGTTACGACGCGTGGTACCCGGGGTACATCGACTACAAGCCGATGCTCCAGAACATCGCGTCGTTCTGGACGGAGACGGCGCTCTACAGCTACGCCACGCCGCGTTTCTACACCCTCAACGACTTCCCGGCCGACATGCGTGACCTGCGGCCGCAGGCGCTCTACGCGAGCCCGTGGACCGGTGGATGGTGGCGGCTGCGCGACGCGGTCGAGTACATGGAGACCGCCTCGCTCGCGGTCATCGACTACGCCGCGCGCTACAAGGAGAACGTCCTGCTCAACCGCTACCGCGCCGGCCATCGCCAGATCGAGAAGTACCGGCACGAGCCGCCCTACGCCTACCTGGTGCCCCAGGACCAGCGTGATCCCGTCGCGGCGGTGGAGCTGCTGCGGCGCCTGGCGTTCACCGGCGTGCGGGTGTCGCAGCTCGATGCGCCGGTCACGACCGGCGGCGTCACGTACCCGGCGGGTACGTGGGCCATCCCGATGGACCAGGAGTTCGGCGAGCACGTGCGGCAGGTGCTCGAGATCCAGCACTACCCGGACATCCGGGAGTCGCCCGACGGCCCGCTCGAGCAGCCCTACGACGCGGCGGGCTGGACGCTGCCGCTGCAGATGGGCGTCTCGGTGACGCCGGTCCTCGAGCCGCTGAGCGACGCGCAGCGCCAGGCGATGGTGCCGCTGGGCAGCCTGCCCGCCGCCTCGGTCACGCCCGTGCCGTATCCGGACGCCACGGCCGATCGCGCCCCGTTCGACAGCGTGCCGGGAGCCGGCTTCGACACCAATCCGGTGGCGGCCGCGATTGTCCCTCCGGCCGGCCGCGCCACGGGCAGCGGTGCCGCGCTCGCCGTGAGTCCCGCGGAGAACAACGCCTTCCGCGCGGTCAACCGCGCGTGGGCTGCCGGTGGCCGCGTGCGGTACCAGGACGGCGCCCCCGGCGAGGACGGGCGGCCCGGCACGAGCGGACGGTTCGTGTTGACCGGCCTGAGCGCGACGCTGACCGACGAGCTCGTCTCGTCCCTGGCGTTGCGCGGCGAGCGGGTGGCGGCAACGACGGGGCGCGAGCTGGCGCGCCCGCGTGTCGGGTTGTACCGGCCGTGGCAGGCCAGCATGGACGAGGGCTGGACGCGCTGGCTGCTCGAGCAGTACGGCTTCGAGTTCGTGAACCTCCGGCCCGCCGACTTCCGCGGGCAGGCGCTGGCCGATCGCATCGACGTCCTGCTGGTCGCGGACGAGTCACGGGGCCTGATGAACGGCTACGCCAGCGGCCAGGTCCCGCCGGAGTACGAAGGTGGGCTCGGGGCGGAGGGCATTCGAGCGATCGACACGTTCGTGCGTGGGGGCGGCACGCTGGTCTGCTTCAACCGCAGTGGCGCGATCCTCGCCGAGGAGCTGCACCTGCCGGTGCGCAACGTGTTGCAGGGCCTCGAGCGCCAGGAGTTCTTCACGGGTGGCTCGATCCTCGAGGTCGTCACCGACCCGTCGCATCCCGTGATGGCTGGCATGCCGGTGCGCGCGCCCGTCTTCGTCGACGGCAGCCCGGCGTACGAGCCGACCGAGGGCTTCGAGGGGCGTGTCATCGCGAAGTACCAGGACTCGGGCTCCCCGCTGCTCTCCGGTTACCTGCTGGGGGCCGAGCACCTCAACGGCAAGGCGGCCGCCATCGACGTCCACCACGGCGCCGGGCACGTCGTGCTGCTCGGCTTCCGGCCGCAGTGGCGTGGGCAGCCGTTCGGCACCTTCCGGGTCGTGTTCAACGCGGCGCTGTTCACGCGGTAGCAGGGGCCTGCGCTGGAACGGCGGCCGCGGCGTCACCCCACCTGGTCGGGAAGCGGCACGTGCACGAAGATGGCCGTGCCTCCGCCATCGGCGGTCTCGATGTCGAGGGTGCCGCCGATGAGAGCGGCGCGTTCGCGCATGCCCACCAGGCCGATGCCGTCCCGCAGCGACCCGGTGTGGGACGACGGATCGAAGCCGACCCCGTCGTCTTCGATCACGAGCGCCACCTCACGGCCGCGGCGTTCGAGCAGCACCGCCACGCGCGAGGCCTTCGCGTGCTTGTAGACGTTGTTGAGCGCCTCCTGCACGATCCGGTACAGGTTGGTCTCGACCTCCGGGGCCAGGCGCACCTTCGACATGCGCCGGCCCTGGAACTCCGCCGCGATCCCGAAGTGCGCGCTCCACTCCTTCACGAACGTGGACAGGCCCTGGACCAGGCCGAAGTCGTCGAGGGCCGCCGGCCGGAGCTCCCAGGCGAAGAAATCCAGCTCGCGGTCCAGGCGCTCTGCAATCTGCCGCAGCTCATCGATGGCCGCGCGCGCCGTCCCTGGCGGGGTGTTGAGGCGCAGGTCGAGTGCGTCGAGGTGCAGGCGGAGCCCGACGAGCTGCTGCCCGACCTCGTCGTGCAGGTCCCGGGCGATGCGGCGACGCTCGTCTTCCTGGATGGAGATGAGGCGTGCCAGCAGGCCACGGACCTGGGCCTCGGCCCCGGTCCGCTGGCGGAGTTCCGTCTCGAGCGACGCGTTCGTGGCGGCCAGTTCCGCCGTGGCGTCGGCGACGCGTGTCTCGAGCTGCTGGCGCGTGACGGCCTGCGCCTCGTCCCAGCGCTTGCGGTCGGTCAGGTCCTGCGCGATCTTGACGAACCCGAGCACGCCGCCCGCCCCGTCGAGGAGCGGGGCGATCAGGCCGCTCGCATGGAAACGTGAGCCGTCCTTGCGGACGTGCCAGCGTTCGTCGGCCGCGCGTCCCTGCTGGCGCGCACGCGCCATCTCCTGCCCCGGCACGCCCGCCTGCCGATCCTCGGGGGTGAAGATCAGGGCGGCCGGCTGGCCGAGCACCTCCTGGTCGGCGTACCCGAACAGGCGGGACGCTCCCGCCGACCAGCTGTCGATGCGTCCGTCGGGATCGAGGGTGAAGATCGCGTACTCCGGCAGGCTCTCGATGACCAGCTTCAGCCGGCCCTCGCTGGCGCGCAGCGCCTCCTCCGCCCGGCGCCGCTCGGTGACGTCGACGAACGTGAGCACGACGCCGTCGATCCGGTCGTCGGACGTCCGGTAGGGCAGGATGCGCATCAGCTGCCACCGCCCGTCACGGGTCTGGACCTCGCGTTCGACGCGCTCCAGGCGCTCGAGCACCCGCGTGATGTCGGCCTCGAGATTCGCCTCGGCCAGCGCGCTGCTGATGTCGGAGAGCGGCCGCCCGCGGTCGGCGGGGATCAGCGTGTAGAGGTCCCGCGCGCGGGGCGTGAACAGCTTGATGCGTGACGACCGGTCGAGGAAGATCGTGCCGATCTCCGTCGAGTTGATCAGGTTCTGGATGTCGTCGTTCGCCTGCGCCTGCTCCTCGATCTTGATTCTCAGCTCCTGGTTCACCATGCGGAGCTCCTCGTTCAGCGACTGCAGCTCCTCCCTGCTCGTCCCCAGCTCCTCGGTGGACGACCGCAGCTCCTCGTTCATCGCCTGGAGCTCCTCGTTGGAGGCCTTGAGCTCCTCGGACTGCGACTCGTGCTGCTCGATGGCCGCCCGCAGTTGCGACTTGACGCGCTGCACCTCCTCCTCGAGCTGGCGGGCGGTGTCGTCCTGCGAGATGGTCGCGGCCTCGGGCCGCGCCGCGGCCCCGGCATCCCGCTCCTGGAACAGCACCAGGTAGAAGCCGCGCGCGGGATCCGTCTCCTTGAGCACCGGCCGGACGATGATGCTCAGCGCCACCGTGCGATCGTCGATGCGGACCGTGAGGGGGCGGGCTTCGACGCTGGCGTGCTGTTGCGCCGCCTGGTAGAGCGCCGTCCGCACCTCGATCCGCAGCTCGGGCCGGATGACCTTGAGCAGGTTGTGCGACGGCTCGCCGCCGCCGTACTGCAGGTAGCGGCCGGCGCGCTCCGAGATGTGGACGATGTCGTACTCGTGGTCCACGATGATCGACGGCGGCGCGTACTCCTCGACCAGGCGCTGGTGCAGATCGCCGACCGAGACCCGGTCCCGCGTCCGTGACTCGGCAGGGCTCTCATCGGCGGGCATCCGCGGCGGCACCCGGGCCGTGCCCCCCGGTTCCGGCACCGGCATGCTGAAGCGCGCGGCCACGCCGCGGCTCTGGAAGATGTGTGCGTCCTTGTCGAATGGCACGAAGAGGTCCTGCGACCCCTCAATCGACTCCGACAGGCCGAGCAGCAGGAAGCCCTCGCGGTTCAGCGCGAACTGGATGACCTCCATCACCCGCCGCTGGGCGGACCGGTTCAGGTAGATCAGCAGGTTGCGGCACGAGACGAGATCCAGGTGCGAGAAGGGCGGGTCCTTGATGATGTTGTGTTGCGCGAACAGCACCATCTCCCGCAGGTCCTTGCGCACCCGGTAGCTCTCGCCCTCCTGGACGAAGAACCGCCGCAGGCGTTCGGCCGACACGTCGGCGGTGTCGTTCAGCGAGTACAGCCCCTCCCGCGCGACGGCAATGGCCGCCTCGTCGATGTCGGTCGCGAAGACCTGCACCGCGGGCGAGCCGGGCACGGCAGCCGCGTGCTCGGCGAGCAGCATCGCCAGCGAGTACGCCTCCTCGCCGGTCGCGCAGCCCGCCACCCAGACGCGCACCTGGTCCTCGGACGTCTTGCCCGCGAAGAGCCCGGGGATGACCTGGCGTTCGAGCGTCTCGAAGGCGTCGCGATCGCGGAAGAAGTTCGTGACGCTGATCAGCAGGTCCTTGAGCAGCCCCTGCGCCTCCTCGGGGTGCTCGCGGAAGTACTGCGCGTACTCGCCGAGGTCCGGCAGGTTGTGCAGGCCCATGCGCCGGCCGATGCGCCGCAGCACCGTGGCCCGCTTGTAGTTCGAGAAGTCGTGCCCGGTGCGCATGCGCAGCTGCGAGAAGAGATCCCGCAGCGCGTGTTCGTCGCTGGTCGGCGCGGGCGCCGTGGTGGCCGCGGGCAGGCGCAGGCTGTCGCGGGCGGACAGGTAGGCGACGATGCGCGCCGGCATGTCCGCGACGGGCAGCGCCGCGTCGACGAGGCCGGTGGCCAGCGCGTGCCGCGGCATGTCCCCGTGCTCCGCCTCCTCCGGGCGCTGCACCAGGACGATGCCCCCCTCTTCCTTGACGCTCTTGATGCCCATCGACCCGTTCGCGCCCGTGCCCGACAGCACGACCGCCACCGCACGCGGCCCGCCCTCCCTGGCCAGCGTCCGGAAGAACATGTCGACGGGCGCCCGCCGGTCCTCCATCCGCGTCACCGGGCCCACGACGAGGGCGCCGTCGTCCAGGAGCAGGGTGCGGTCCGGCGGGATCACGTACACGTGGTTCGGCGCGAGCGGCGTGCGTTCGTGCACCTGCGAGACGGGGATCGCGGCGGCCGTCTGCAGCACCTCGGCGAGCCGGCTGTCGTGGCTCGGCGACAGGTGCAGGATGACGACGTAGGCGGCGCCACTGTCGGCGGGCACGCACTCGAAGAAGCGCGTGAGCGCCTGGATCCCCCCGGCGGACGCGCCCAGGGCCACGATGGGGAAACCTGCAGTGTCGGTCACGTCGCGGCGCGCAGCCTCCGGGCACAGCGTAATACAGCCGCCGGTCTGTGCGGTGTCGCGGCGGTCCCGACGGCGCATCAGGTGAGTCACGAGGGAGCGGGGGGAGGCGTCGTGCGCCTCGTCGTCGCCGCGCGCGCCTCGGGCCTGGCGGAGGCCTACATCGTGGGGTGCCGCATGACCAGCCGGACCAGCAACTCCGGGATCTCGGACAGCCGGGCGGTGTGGTCCACCTCCACATGGCGGATGGCGCTGTCCGGCATCGACGGAAAGAGCGCCTCGCGCGGATCCTGGGCCACCGTCAGGCCGCCGAGCCGCTTGATGGTCCACAAGCCAGCCGTGCCGTCGTGCAGATCGCCGGTGAGGATGACGCCGATGCTGGCCGGGCCGTAGACCTGCGCCGCGGTGCGGAAGAGTGGGTCGATGGCCGGCCGGAAGCGGTTCTCGCGGGGACCACGACTGAGCTGCAGCTGTCCCGGGGTCACGAGCACGTGGCGATCGGGCGGGGGGAGGTACAGGTGGCCTTCCCGCAGCGGCGTGCCGTGGCCGGCCACCATCACGGACGGCCCGGCGGTGCGCTGCAGCGCGGATGCCAGGGTGCCCGGGGAATCCGGGCTCGTGTGTATGACGGCGCAGATCGCCGCTGGAAGGTCACCCGGCAGGCGGGCAACGATCGAGCGGAGCGCCTCGAGTCCACCACTCGAGGCGCCGATCACGATGAGTCGGCGTGCGGTCATACGCCGTGCCCCTTCTGCCTGCACATGGCAGAGGTGCGTGAGGACACCCCTGCCCGGCTGTCCGGTGTGCGGTACCGAACCGGGTGCAAACGGCGCGCCTGCCGCCTTCGCCCTCGGCTTCGGCGGGCCTTCGGCTTCGGCGGGCTGGGGATGGGGAGATCACGCCGTAGCGTGCCCAACCAGTGTCACCAGGGCACGCGAAGGCGGCGAGCGGGCTGGGATGGAGACATCACGCCGTAGCGTGCCCAACCAGTGTCACCGGGGCACGCGAAGGCGGATGGCGGAGAGAGTGGGATTCGGATGTTGGCCGCGCGCTGAAAACAAAGGACTTAACGGATTTCGCCCACCGCAACAACCGCAAAAACCGCATCAAGAGCGGGTGTCAGGCCCATATCTGGAACAGGGGAATCACGCCTGAGCTACTCTCTCGGCATGCCCGACGACAAGCAGCACGAGCCAAAGTCATTCCGGTTCCCGCCAGGGTACTTTGCGTGCAGTCGCGCCATTGAGCGGCTGAAGAAATTCCAGGACTTGATTCGTCATCACAAGCGATGGGCACACCAGATTGAGTTCGCGCGTCCGCTTGACCAACTCATCCCCAAGGGAACCAAGCCGGAGCACCAGCACACGGTCATCGAGCGAGAGATAAACCGTCTACTGCCGCTGGTCGGACAAGACCTGCACATGGTCGGAGTTCCTACAGGCGTGAGCTGGAAGAAGCTCGAAGACGCTTGGGACTACGACAAGCCGAACCAGGGCATCGGTGTTTACGACTCAATGCAGAGCAGTGCCCGGCGACGCAAGTTTATGCCGCTATCGTGGCTCGCCTACGCCGTGTCGATTCCGGTACGAGTCCTAATTCGCGCTGGTCTCGTCTCGCCATTCCGTGAAGGCGACACGAAGGTGTTGGACTGGACGCTCGGAATCATTCAGGCGGGATGGGTTGTGGCAATCGGCTGGCTGTCGAAAGCAGCGGCCGAAGGGCATTGGGCGCAACGCACCTGGCATCACATCTTCGGATAGAAGGGCTGTGGATAACCGCCCCTTGCGTGTTTTCGTGCGTATGTTTGAGTGAAGACATGGCACGAACAATCAAGTTTCGAGGATGGGACGACGTCGAGAGGCTGTTCGAGTACGTCGAACTGCTGCCCAGAGGCGGCATGCTGTTGGCAGAATGGAAGCGTGACATAGGCGATTGGCAGCAGTTCACCGGCCTACACGACCGCCACGGAAAGGAGATTTACGAGGGGGACATCGTTCGCCAGAACACGTATCAGGGGCAGAAGCTTGAAGTCGTAGAGTTCGCGTATGGCGGGTTCTTCGCCGTGTGGCACAGCGGTTCATCGACGCGACGGAGTCCGAAGTATGTGAACAGCAGAATCCAAGTCGTGGGCAACCTGTACGAGACTCCAAGACTCTTGGAGCAACGAGGAACGGCTGCCGTGAGTTCCGGTTCCACTCTCGGTAGCACAAGTGGTGGAACATTCGAGGAACACCACAAGCGGTTGGGCGAACGCCCACGCCTTGTGATGTTGTTGCGGCTGTTGATCTTGTTGAATTGGCGGAGAGAGTGGGATTCGAACCCACGGTAGAGTTTCCCCTACACACGCTTTCCAAGCGTGCTCCTTCAACCACTCGGACATCTCTCCGTCGGGGCGCGTCGCGCCGAGGGTGGCTCAACAGTCTACCGCGACGCCGGGGCCCACCTCAATCCCGGCGCGTTCGGCCGGTCCG
>JBFWVR010000034.1:0-12094 GCA_050246635.1 Vicinamibacterales bacterium | reverse complement strand
AAGGATGGGCCGCGACACGTGGGGCATCAGCCGCAACGGCGAGGCGCTCGACCGGGCGCCAGGGGCGGAAATCGAGAACCCCGGCGAAGACGACGAGCAGGCTGAAGGGGAGTAGCGCGATGCATCGCGACATGGACCTCGTCAGACAGATCGCCCTCGCCATCGAGGACGCGCCAACCGGATACGCGCCGCGCCCGTTTCGACTCGAAGGCTGCGACGAGAAGCGCGTCGGGTATCACGTGCTGATCATGATGGAGGCGGGCCTCGTGTTGGGTCACGAGGTGACGAGCTTGGCGGACAGCACGCCGCACGCCGTACCCACCCGCCTGACCTGGGCGGGGCATGAGTTCGCGGCGGCAGCGCGCAACGACACCGCGTGGACGAGCACGAAGGCGGCGATCGGCAAGGTCGGCGCTGCGACGTTCCCCATCTGGCTGAAGCTCCTGAGCGAGTACGCCATGAAGCACACAGGGCTCGGGTAGCCAGCGGAGTTAACACACTGCCCCCTTGACGCGCCGGCCGTGTATTCATAATATCAATACATGAACACGGCACACACCGAGCGCGTCAAGGGGACCAGGGCGGTCGCAGAGCGGTGGGCGCAGGCCCACCAGCGCTTCGTCGAGTTCGCCATGGAGCACGCCGGGCTCACGCGGGACGAAGCGAACGCCGCGGCCGGCTACATGGTGAAGATCAAGGTGGTGAAGCTGGACCCCATCGGCGGGCAGTTCCACGCCAAGCACGGCCTCTACCTGGAACCCGACGTCCTGCGGCGCGCCGCGAAGCTGGGAGCGTAGACGATGGCGATCGAGATTGTCACCACGACCCCGGAGCGGCGCCAGGTCGCCCGGGTGCTCACCTTCACGTCGGATGCCTCACGCTACGTCGACTGGAACCGGATCGCGAGCGAGGCCGACGAGCTCAACGCGTCCTTCGACGCCAAGCGGACGCCGGACGGCCTGACCGTCACGCTCTACTGGCTCGTGGCGGAGCCGGTCAGCCAGGCGCCGCGGGTGCCGTTCGGCGACGAGCCCGCGATCGGGCAGTCGCTGCAGGACCTGCACGGCGCGCTGAACCCATCGGATGCGCAGGTGGCACGGGACTACGCGAAACGCGACGGCATCGTGCCGCAGAAGCGGTGAGATTTAACACACTGGCCGGTTGACCGCCGCGCAGTGTATTGTTAATATCAATACATGATGAACACGACGCACGCCGCCGACGTCACTCCGGACGCGCAGTTCCGGGAGGCCCTCGACCAGTTCGTCAACCGCGCCAGCGACCCCGACACGCGGGCGCTGCGCGAGGTCGCCCGGGCTTACTTCACCAATCCGGGCTTCCGGAAGGCGCTCGAGGACCACGTCTGGCAGCAGACCAGCCAGGCGCCGACGTGCCCTGGCTGTTCGGGTGCGGGCCAGCCCTCGGCCGCGGCCGGCGTGTTCACGTGTGGGTCCTGCGGGGGGCGGTTCTCGGTCGAGCCCGTCTCCGTCGACGTCGCGCGGTCCATCGTCGGCATCGATCGACCGATGCAGGCGAACGCCGACGAGCTCGTCTACTTCGACCTCGTGGTCGAGGACCGCGGCCGGATGCACGGCTTCGCCGACCGGCGCACGGGCGCCGTGGTGCAGTGGGGGTAACGATGGGCGGGTGCCACGAGTGCGGACGCGGCGGGGACCTTCGGCCGGTCGACGCGGACGACCCGACGACCGGCTACACCGAGACGCGCGACCTGTGCCGCGCGTGTCGCACCGGAGCCCCTCCGGTGTGTGCGATCTGCGATGAACGCCCAACGGTCGACGGCACCGACTACTGCCGGCCGTGCGGCGAGGACGTCTACGACAGCCTCCAGGACGAGCAGGGCTTCGACAACGATCGACAGGAGTCCGCGGATCTCGCGCGGGCAATGGGAGACAGGCGATGAACGCGGCGATGTATCTCGAAGGCATGGACACACCGACCCGGAAGATCCCGTCGGCCGTGGTCCGCGGCGGGGCGCACGTGCTCGAGCACGTCAGCCGCGACGAGGCGATCTCGTGGGCCAAGGCGAACGGCGTGGCGCTCTTCAGCCTGCCGCCCGCGCGTCCCGATGGCCGGCCCGTGACCCCCGAGCGGATCGCGTGATGCCGAACCGCCACCACACAGAGCACGACTGCGACGAGGGCTGCCGCGGGTGCTTCGAGTGTTACGTGCGGACGGGCGCCACGGTGTGCGACTGGACGTGTCCGCACGTGCACGAGCAGCACGAGGTCGAGGCCGACGAGACGCCGACCGGGACTTGTACCGGCCCCGCTGTCAGTGGTAGGGTGTAGGACCCATGGTTCCCTGTGTGCTCCGCTACCGCTTCGACGACGCTCCCGGTGCAATGCACCTCTCGATCAGCCTTCCGGCCGTCCCGCGGCCTGGGGACTTGGTCGCTTGGAAGGACGACCAGGAGGGACTGGTCGTTCGATCTGTGACCTTCTCCGCAACCGAAGTCACGCTGACCGTTGAAGAATCGCTCAGCAGGTTCGGTGGCGACCACGGTGTGCTGATCGCTCTCGGCTGGAAGGAACATCCGCTGTAAACACGGGGCGAAGATGATCGGCGCCGCGCGTGGGCAGACGCGCGGCGCGACAAGCGATCGAACGGTTCGATCTGGCGGAGGGCAGGCCGCCACCGATGATCCGAGTTGCAGATCTCTTCTGCGGCGCGGGGGGCTCCAGCACGGGCCTCGCGCTCGCGTGCGCCGCCGTCGGGCAGCGCGTCGACCTCACGGCGGTCAACCACTGGCCGCTGGCGATCGAAACCCACAGCGCCAACCACCCCTGGGCGCGGCACCTGTGCGAGTCGCTCGACGGCGTCGACCCGCGGAAGGTGATCCCGGGCGCACGGCTCGACATCCTCACGGCGTCGCCGGAGTGCATCCACCACAGCAACGCCCGCGGCGGCAAGCCGATGGACGATCAGAGCCGGGCGACGGCTTGGCACGTCCTGCGCTGGGCCGACGCCCTCCGGCCCACGTGGATCCTCGTCGAGAACGTGCGCGAGTTCGTCTCATGGGGCCCGCTCGGGCGGGACCATCGGCCGCTGAAGTCGAAGCGGGGCGTGCTGTTCCGCCAGTTCGTCGACACGCTCACCGCGATGGGCTACCGCGTTGAGTGGCGCGTCCTGAACGCCGCCAATTACGGCGCCGCCACCACCCGCGAACGCTTCTTCCTCGTCGGCCGGCTCGGCCGAGCGCCGATCCCGTGGCCGACCCTGACGCACGCACCGGCTGACGCGGCGCCGGATCTCTTCGCCGAGCGGCAGCCGTGGCGTGCGGCCCGCGAGATCATCGACTTCCAGTTCCCAAGCCGTTCCATCTTCGGCCGTGAGAAGCCGCTGGCCGCGAACACTCTGCGACGCATCGCGGCGGGCGCCAGGAAGTTCTGGGGCGTCGACCTCGAGCCGTTCCTGTACCAGCTTTCGCACGGGGGCCGGTCCTTCGGCCTCGATCGGCCGCTCCCGACGATCACGGCCGAGCCGACCGGCGGCGACCTGGGCGTTGTCGAGCCGTTCCTCGTCCCGTTCTATGGCGAGCGCCCCGGCCAGGCTCCACGCACGCATGCGGTGCGGCACCCGCTGCCGACCGTTGTCACCGATCCGAAGTTCGGGATGGTCGAGCCCTTCCTGCTCCAGCAGCAGAGCGGCGGTGCGCCCCGAGGCGTCGGCCAGCCGGTGCCGACCGTCGCGACGAAGGGCGCGATCTCGCTGGTCGAGGCCTTCCTGCTGAAGTTCTACGGCAGCGGTGCGAACGTGCATCCTGTCGGCGCGCCCATCGGCACGATCACGACGAAGGACCGCTTCGGCCTCGTCGAGCCGGCCGCCCTCGACATCCGGTTCCGGATGCTCCAGCCCCACGAGCTCGCTGCCGGCATGGGCTTCCCGGCCGGCTACAAGTTCGCCGGCAACCGCGGCGACCAGGTGAAGCAGATTGGCAACGCCGTCGAGGTCAACCAAGCCCGAGCGCTCTTCGCGGCGATGCTCGAGGCCTCGAGCCGGAGGGCGGCATGAGGCGCTGCGCCTGCGGAAACCCCGCGAAGATCTCCGGCGCGAAGTGCGCCGTCTGCGCGTCACGGCGTGGACGGCAGTCGACGTACCGGCCGCGTCCGCCGCGGGTGCGCGTCGGCTGGGTCGGCGTCCTCGCCGCGCTGCGCGCCGAACGCAAGGGGGCCGCGTGATCCCCACCTGGCAGATCCTTGTCGGCGACGTCCGCGAGCAGCTCCGCATCTTGCCCGATCAGTCCGTCCACTGTGTCGTGACCTCGCCGCCGTACTGGGGCCTCAGAGACTACGGCGTCGAGGGGCAGATCGGGCTTGAGCGCACCCCCGACGACTACGTGGCCGGGATGGTCGACGTGTTCCGCGAGGTCCACCGCGTGCTGCGCGACGACGGCACGCTGTGGCTGAACCTGGGCGATTGCTACGCCACCGGCGCTGGAGCGGTGGGTAACTCGCCGGGTGGCGGCGCTCAGGGCGAGCGGTGGCGGGGAGGGCACGAGGGAAAGCATGGCCGGGTCGGGCCGATGACTCAGCCGAACAGGATGCCGATCGAAGGGCTCAAGCCGAAGGATCTCGTCGGTGTCCCATGGCGCGTTGCGTTCGCGCTGCAGGAGGACGGCTGGTACCTGAGGGCGGACATCATCTGGGCGAAGCCGAACCCGATGCCCGAGTCGGTCGTCGACCGTCCCACCAAGGCCCACGAGTACGTCTTCCTGCTCACGAAGAGCCCCGGCTACTTCTACGACGCGGTCGCGATCTTCGAGCAGGTCACCGGCAACGCGCACCACCGCGGCGGAGGCGTCAACGGCAAGGCCCGCCTGATCAACGAGAACGAACGGAAGGGCGCGCGGCCGCGCCAGAATCCGTCGTTCTCGGCCGCGGTGACCGATCTGGTCCACGTCCGCAATCGGCGGTCGGTGTGGACGATCCAGTCGCAGCCGTACCCGGGCGCCCACTTCGCCACGTTCCCCGAAGCGCTGCCAGACCTGTGCATCCGTGCCGGGACGAGCGAGCACGGCGCCTGCCCGGACTGCGGCGCGCCGTACGAGCGGATCGTCGAGAAGGGCGCCGCGCTCGTCGACCAGCAGCGCGCCTGCGGGGGCGACGCCGACGGCGGCTACGACGGCCAGGCGACCAAGGCGTACGAGGGCACGGGGGCCCAGAACGCCAGCGACGTGAAGCGGCGGATCCTTGAAGGCATGCGCGAGCGCCTCACGCTCGGCTGGCGCCCGGCGTGCGGTTGTGCGATCGGCTGCCCGGACGAGCCCGACGCGTTCGAGTACATCGAGACGCCGACGGGGGAAGGTGGCCAGGAGGATCGCTCACTCGAGGTGGGCCGCGCCGGCATGGCCAGGGAGCGGAACGACGACGAGGGCCGCCGGCTCATGACGCGCTACGAGCAGCGGCGCTACGCGCAGCAGCTCCGGCGGTCACCGCACCGCGCCGAGATGAGCGCCGAGGCCGGCGTCGAGGCCTTCAAGCACTACCGGCGCACCGATCGGAGCGGCGCCAGGGCGATCCCGCCCGAGCTGCTCGACGCCTGGCTCGCCAGGGGCTGGCTGCAGCGCGTCGAGTTGCCCGAGCCGAAGCCGCTCGAGCCCGTGCCGTGCGTGGTCCTCGACCCGTTCAACGGCAGCGGCACCACGGGCGCCGTGGCCGTCGGCCTCGGGCGCTCCTACAAGGGCTGCGAGCTCAAGCCCGAATACGCGGAGATGGGGCGGCGCCGGATCCGCGCCGTGGCGTCGCTCATGGCGCAGGAAGTCGAGGCGACGGCGTGAAGCCGCGCATCGAGATCGTGCCGTGTGAGCGCGACGAGGCCAACGCGTTCGTTGAGCAGGTTCACCGGCACCACGGTCCTGTTGTCGGTCACAAGTTCGCCCTGGCCGCGGTCGCCGACTGGCCGGAGATGCCGACCGGGGGCGTGATTGTCGGTGTCGCCATTGTCGGTCGGCCCGTGGCGCGCCACCTGGACGACGGATGGACGCTCGAGGTCACACGCCTGGCCACCGACGGCACGGCGAACGCGGCGTCTGCGCTCTACGGCGCCTGCCGCCGGGCAGCCTTCGCGCTCGGGTACCGCCGGCTGATCACGTACACCCTGGCGACGGAGCCGGGGGCGTCACTCCGTGGCGCCGGCTGGAAGGTCGTCGGGGAGGTCCGCGGCCGGTCGTGGTCGTGCCAATCGCGGCCACGGGTCGACAAGCACCCGCTCCAGCGCAAATTGCGATGGGAGGTGACCGCGTGAGCGAGGGCGTAACCGTGATCGTCCGGACCGAGGGCCACGCCGATCTGCTCGACCGCCTGGCCGCCGTCTTCGCGGCCGAGGCCCACACCGATATGGAGCCACCGATGCACGACGACAGCCGACTGCTCGACATGACCGCCGCGAAGCTCGCGGTCGAGGCGATGGTCTACGGGAAGGTGAAGCGGCGGAGCCACCGCAAGCCGAAGAGCCGCACGGCGCGCCGCGCGATGCAGAAGGCCTCGCGCCGGAGAAACCGGTGAGCGCTGGACGCCCACCGGACATCCGGGACCGCCTGCGGCAGCAGGTTGAGGACGCCCGCTACGCCGACCAGTGCATCCAACTGGTTGAGAGCCTAGCCCTGCCGCACGGCTGCTGGACGGCGGAGCAGTACGCGCAGGAGCTCCGCAAGCTCGAGGACCGCGCACGGGAAATCGCGACGTTGAAGGGCCGGCGGTAGGGCCTCACCGCACCACGAGCTCGGAGTGGCGCACGGCGTCGATCGTGAACCGGCGCCAGTCGGGCCCGACGCGCACCCACACGGGCTCGCCGACGCGCAGGCTCGCGGCCTCGCTCTTCGTCGGCCGCGCCAGCGACGAGGCCTCGCCCGGCAGCCGCACCGGCCGAACCGTAGGACGACCAGTGGGAAGCGGCACACGGGGATCGTAGCAGGAAGCCTGAACCGGGCAGGGAGCAGGTTCGAGATGGAAATACCAGCAATCGTCATCGCGCGGCGTGACCGCGTACGCGTGCGGCCGGAAATGCCGACGGCTCGTCCCAGCGTCGCGCCGCCACCACCGCCGCCGACCCCGAGAGCGTCGGCGCACCGCGCGCCGGCCGGCCCGAGGGCTGCGACTCGCGGCGGCGTGGTTGCTTCGATGAGCGGAGGCCTCCCGGTCCCGCCGGTGGCCGGATGGCACGACGGCGTCCTGTACTGCTACGGCGGGTGCGGCACGCGCTATTGCGACTTCGCGAAGGACGTCGTGCTGCCGACACCGCTGTGGAACCGGATCGCGGTCGGCCCGCCGTTCGACGAGTCGCAGACCAACATCGATCGCGAAGGGCGGGGCGGCGTGCTCTGCCCGGCGTGCATCGTCGCCAGGCTTGCGTCCCTACCGGACTGCACGGCGATCCTGGCCGACATCAAGAGTTCGGCAGCGGAGCCTGCCCTCGTGGACAGGTGCTGCCCGGAGTGCGGCGTCCGCGGGTGCACGGTCGAACACGTGGGCGAGTGGCCGAAGGACTGGGGCATGCGCATCGCGATCGTCGTCGAAGTCGCCCTCTTCGTCGGGCTCGCGGTGTGCGTCGCTGGGATGGTGGTCGAGCTGCTCGTGCGGCTCGTTACGTGGTTGCTCCGATGAGCGAGATCACGATCACGCAGGCGGACGGCTGCGAGTGGAACCCCGACACGGACGCCCCCGCCGTCGAGGGCGACCACCACAATGCCACGGTGCCGGCCGTCTACAGCGTGGGCGTCCGGGACAACCTGCACCTCTGCGAGTCGTGCGCCGCGCTGCCGCGGTTCCGTCGACGGTCGGTGCAGCGGCTCGTGCGGTTCACGAGGGGGCACGCGACCGTTGAACTGTTCAGCAGCGCCCCCATGCGGTGCCCGCTGTGCATGGTCACCGTTCCGGCCAACACGCACCACCGGTGTGAGCAGGTGCAGGGGAGGTCGACGCGATGAAGCGCGTTTCCGTGCTCTACGTCGATCCGCCCTGGGCCTTCGAGAACGAAAAGACGGGCGGCAATCACAAGAGCGGCGCCGGCCAGCAGTACGGCACGCTCGACCAGGCCGCGCTCGAGCGGCTGCCGGTCGGCGCCGTGCTGGCGCCGTCGGCGGTCCTCTTCCTGTGGGCCGTCATCCCGCAGTTGCCCGAGGCGTTCCGCCTCATGACGGCGTGGGGCTTCGCCTACAAAACGTCGTTCGAGTGGATCAAAGACTACGGCGGCGACCGGATGGGGCTGGGCTTCTGGCACCGCGGCGGCGTCGAGATGCTGCTCGTAGGTATCCGTGGCGACGTGCGGCCCTTCGGCTACCAGCAGCCGGGATGGTTCAAGGCCCCGGTGGGCCGGCACTCGGGTAAGCCCCCCGACGCGCGGGCGCTGATCGACGCATGCGTCGCCGGCTTCCGGGACCCGCACAAGCTCGAGCTGTTCGGCCGCGCACCCGTCGACGGCTGGACCGTACTCGGCAACGAGATCGACGGGCGCGACATCCGCGAGGCGCTGCGCGACCTGGCGCAGGCCATCCACACGTAGGAGGACACGATGAACGCAGGGCAGGGCGTGCTTCGTTTCCCCGCCGGGGCTGTGACCCTGAGCGGGCCGGTCACCGTCCACGTCGACGGGCGTATCCCGAGCGATCCCATCCTCGGCCAGGCGCTGGCCGACCGCGGACTCGATCAGGTGGCGCGCGGCGCCGATGGCGAGTGGTCCGCCTGGGCCTGGCAGGCCCTCGAGCAGGTATGCCGCACGCAGGGCGACGTGACCGCCGACGATGTCTGGCTCATCATGCAGCGCCGCGCGCTGGCCGACGGGCGCGAGCTCCCGACGACGCCGAACCACTCCGCGATGGGGGCGATCTTCAACGCCGCCCACAAGCGGGAGTGGCTCGAGCCGACGACGCGCTGCCGAGCCTCGGCGCGTCCGAATGCCAGGAAGCGGGCCTTCCGCGTCTGGATCAGCCGGCTCTACGTGCGCACGCCGATCGGGGGGGCGGCCGCCGGTGCTCGCTAGGGTGCTGCCGGCGGGCCTCCTGGCCATGCTGCGCGATGCGTGGTCGGCGGTGCGGTGGCCTGGGACGCTGCGCCTGGCGTTCGGGCCACTGGCGGCGCCTGACCCCGTCGAGGCGACCGCCGAGCGCATCGCCCGCGATTCTGCGGTGCGAAACGTGATCCGCGACTTGGCGCGGATGCCGTCCTCGGCGATCGGGTCTGACACGATCATCGACCTCGTCCACACGGCGCAGCGACTGCACGCCAACGGCGTCGACCCGCTGTCGGTGCTCAACGTGATCCGGCTCGAGGCGGCTGGGCTCACAACCGGCAGCCGCAGCGGGCCCGTGCGCCACGCTGTCTGCCGGGGCGTCGCCTTCCAGGTGCACGAGCAGCCCGTGCCATGGCTCTACGGGACGTTCCCGACCTGCGGCACCTGCAAGGCCTCCACAGCCGGCATCCTGCGGGTCGACAACAACGGGGAGATCTGGCTCGCCTGATCTCGCGATCTGGTGATCTCGCGATCTGGTGATCTCGGTGTTCTCCCATTCCACCGGCCGGCGCCTTCGGGCCCGGCCGTTGCCGTAACAACGGATGACCACGCCCGATCAGGAAGCCGGCTATCAGCAGTTCGTCCACTGGCGGGAGAAGCCGGAGGCGTTCGTCTACGACTGCTTCGGGGCGGTGCCGCAAGATCACCAGATCGAGATCATGCGGTCGGTGGCCCATGCCGGCGAGAACGGCCACCCGACCGGCACCACGGTGCGCTCCGGCCACGGCGTCGGGAAGACGTGCACGCAGGCCTGGCTCGTCTTCTACTACCTGTTCACCCGGCCGCTGTCGAAGGTGCCGACGACGGCGCCGACGTGGCACCAGGTGAAGAACGTGCTGTGGGCGGAGATCGAGAAGTGGTACCGCCGCTTCCGGTTCGCGCACCTCTTCAAGCTCGACACCACCCGCCTGGCGGCCATTGGCAGGGAGCGCGAGTGGTTCGCGATCGGGATCACCTCGAACCGACCGGACCGAATCGAGGGCTTCCACGCGCCGTACCTGCTGTTCCTCGTCGACGAGGCCAAGGGTGTCCCCGACGGCATCTTCGACGCGATCGACGGGGCGCTCACGCAGGGCGGGATCCGGGCGTATTTCTCCACGCCCGGCAGCCCGATCGGGAAGTTCTACGACTCACACCACCGCCTGGCGCGTTTCTTCCGGACCTTCCACGTCAACGGCGAGCACGTCGCCACGGTCAGCAAGGCGTGGGTCGACGAGAAGCGGCTCGAGTGGGGCGAGGACTCGGCGATCTTCCAGGCCAAGGTGCGCGGCGAGTTCCCGCAGGAGGGCGACGACATCCTGATCCCGCTCGACTTCATTCGTGCAGCCGAAGAGTCGTTCATGGAGATCGACGAGGACAGCGGCGAGCGCCTTCTGCGGCCGGGGCCGCACCGCGTGCTCGGCGCCGACATCGCCCGCTACGGGTTCAACGAGACGGTGGCGGCCGAGGGGACCAGCCACGGCGTCGAGCGCCTCGAATCGTGGAAGCACGCCAGCCTCGTCGACAGCGCTGCGCGCCTGCAACGGATGGTCGAGATGTCGAGCATGGACGCCAAGATCGAGCGCGTCGGAATCGACGACTCGGGCGTGGGCGGCGGGGTGACCGACATTCTGAAGTCGTGGAACGTCGACACCCTGCCCGTCCTCTTCGGCGCCCAGCCGACGGATCCCGAGCACTTCTACAACCTGAAGGCCGAGATCGCGTGGCGCTTCCGGCAGGCCCTCGAGCAGAACCACCGGAACCGGAAAGCGGGGCAGCCTGGCACGTTTGGCCTCGTGAAGGACGATCGCCTGTCCGGGCAACTCGCCGCGATGCGGAAGCGCACCGCGATGCGCCGCGGCGTGCCGGCAGGCCTAGTCATCATGGACCCGGACGACCCGCTGATCCCCGCGGCGGAGCTGCCGAAGGGCCTGCGCGCGTCTCCTGATCGGGCGCACGCGGCGATGATCTGCTACTATACGGCCGCGATGGCCGCGCAGGTGGCCGTCGGCACCCTTCACACGCCGGACGACGCGTCGCCCGTGCGATCTCAGCGGGGCAGGCTGAGTCGCTACATCATGGGCCGCTCGTCCGGGCCGCTTCGCGACCGCACCGACCGATGAGGGCAGCATCGGCACGGGCGCACCGTCCGTACATCGGGAGCGGGCCTCCGCCCCCGCGCGTGCTGCCCAGAAGAGGCAGGGCGCGATGGGCTGGCGTGATTGGGTCGTTCCTCCGGCGGTATCCCGACTGTTCGATCGCTCCCCGGTCCAGCGGACGGCCGTGGCCACCACGGCGGCGCCTGGCTTCATCGACCTGCCCCTGACGCCGGTGATCGAACGGCTCGGCCCCGCGGCCGAGCCGGCGCCCGTGCAGGTCCAGGAATCGCTCGTCACCGCGGCCGGCACGCTGATCGACACCGACGAGCACCTCTTCCAGCGCATCAGCGGCGGCAAGGCGCTGCACCGGCGGGACCTCACGCCGATGCAGCAGGACCGCATGCTCCAGATCGTCTGGTACCTCTTCGAGTCGAACCCGCTGGCGCGCCGCCTGATCACCCTCGGCACCGATCTCGTGGTCGGGGAGGGCATCACGATCGAGGCGAAGGATGACCGCATCGCTGAAGAGCTCGAGCAGGTGTGGACGCCGCGCCGCAATCCGATCCGGCGGCGCATCCGCCAGTTCCACGACGCCTTCTCGCTTGACGGCGAGCTCGCCGTCAGCGTGGCGCGCAACCCGATCACGGGGCGCCCCCGCTACGGCTACATCGGCGCCGCGCAGATCCGAGACGTGATCCCGGAGGACGGCGACATCCTCACGCCGGACATCCTGCTGCTCAAGGCCGACCGGCCGGGCGGCAAGGATCGCCCGCTGAAGATCGTGCGCGAGAACCCCGAGACGGGATTCCTCGAGGGCGAGGTCTTCTACTTCTGCGCGAACAACCTGCCCAACAGCACCCGGGGCCGCTCGCTCCTGCTGCCGCTGGCGGATTGGCTGGACCTCTACGACCAGTACCTCTTCGCCGAGGTCGAGCGCGTGACCTTGCTCAACAACTTCGTGTGGGACCTCACGATCAAGGGCGCCACCC
>JBFWVR010000033.1:0-13027 GCA_050246635.1 Vicinamibacterales bacterium | reverse complement strand
CCAAGGGCCGCAACGTCGTCCTCGACAAGAAGTTCGGCTCCCCCACCATCACCAAGGACGGCGTGACGGTGGCCAAGGAGATCGACCTCAAGGACCCGCTCGAGAACATGGGCGCGCAGATGGTCCGTGAGGTGGCGAGCAAGACGTCGGACACGGCCGGTGACGGCACGACGACGGCGACCGTGCTCGCGCAGGCCATCTACCGCGAGGGCGCGAAGAACGTCGTCGCCGGCGCGAACCCGATGGAGCTCAAGCGCGGGATCGAGAAGGCCGTCGAGGTGATGACCGCCGAGATCAAGAAGATGGCCAAGCCGGTCAAGGGCAACATGATCGCCCAGGTCGGCACCATCTCGGCCAACTCCGACGCGACGATCGGCGGCATCATCGCCGAGGCGATGGAGAAGGTCGGCAAGGACGGCGTGATCACCGTCGAGGAAGCCCGCACGCTGGAGACGACGCTCGACGTCGTCGAGGGCATGCAGTTCGACCGCGGCTACCTGTCGCCCTACTTCGTGACGGATCCGGAGCGCATGGAAGTGGCGCTCGAGAACCCGCTCATCCTCATCCACGAGAAGAAGATCAGCTCGATGAAGGACCTGCTGCCGGTCCTCGAGCAGGTCGCGCGCGCCGGCCGTCCGCTGCTGATCATCGCGGAGGACATCGAGGGCGAGGCGCTGGCCACCCTCGTGGTGAACAAGCTGCGTGGCACGCTGCAGGCCGCGGCCGTCAAGGCCCCGGGCTTCGGTGACCGCCGCAAGGCGATGCTCGAGGACATCGCAATCCTCACCGGTGGCCGCGCCATCACCGAGGACCTCGGCATCAAGCTCGAGAACATCAAGATGGAGGACCTCGGCCGCGCCAAGAAGGTCACCATCGACAAGGACAACACGACGATCGTCGAGGGCGACGGCGCGAGCAGCGCCATCGAGGGTCGCGTGAAGCAGATCCGCATGCAGGTCGAGGAGACCACCTCCGACTACGACCGCGAGAAGCTCCAGGAGCGCCTGGCGAAGCTCGTGGGCGGCGTCGCCGTCATCAAGGTCGGGGCGGCCACCGAGACCGAGATGAAGGAGAAGAAGGCGCGCGTCGAGGACGCGATGCACGCGACCAAGGCGGCCGTCGAGGAGGGCATCGTGCCCGGCGGCGGCGTGGCCCTGATCCGCTCGAGCAAGGCGCTCGACGATCTGAAGCTCGAGGGCGACCAGGCGGTCGGCGCGGCCATCATCAAGCGCGCGATCGAGGAGCCCTGCCGCTGGATCGCGACCAACGCCGGCCTCGAGGGCTCGATCATCGTGGCCAAGGTCAAGGAAGGCAAGGGCGACGAGGGCTTCAACGCGTCGACCGACACCTACGAGGACCTGGTCAAGGCCGGCGTCATCGACCCGGCCAAGGTCGTGCGCAACGCGCTCCAGAACGCCTCCTCCATCGCCAGCCTGCTGCTGACGACCGAGGCGCTCGTCTCCGAGATCCCCGAGGAGAAGAAGGAGATGCCCGCGGGCATGCCCGGCGGCGGCGGCATGGGCGGCATGTACTAACGCTGGAATCTTAGATTTAGGATTTCAGATTGAAGATTGGGGCGGCGGGACTTTCCCGCCGCCCCTTTTCTTTTGGTCCGCCCGTCCAGCGCGCTCAGTGTCCGCGCAGCGCAGCGGTGAGCGCGTCGAACAGGGCCGCGCGATGCCGTGACAAATCGCGGTTGGTCGCCTGCGGCCAGGCGCCGTGCGTGACGATGACGAGGTCGTTGGCGGGATCGATGTGGATTGCCTGCCCGTAGATGCCGACCGCGTCGAAGGTGCCGCCGTCGCGGAGCCACCAGAGAGAGCCGTAGCCAGGATTGGCCACCGACGGCGACGTGGACATCGACATCCAGCCGTCCGGCAGCACCGAGGTGGCGTCGCGCAGGCGGCCGTTGCGCATCGCGAACAGCCCGAGCCGTCCGTAGTCCCGGAGCGTCGCGCTGATGCAGCAGCCGCCGTGCTCCGCCCCGCCCTCCGAGAGCAGCAGCCAGTTGGCGTCGTGCTCCATGCCGAAGGGACGCCAGATCTTGTACTCGAGATACGTCGAGAGGTTGTTGCCGATCGCGGCCCGGAGCACCGCGCCGAGCAGGTTCGTCTCGCCCGTGTTGTAGTTGAACACCGTGCCCGGCGCCGCCGCCCGCGGCTTGCGCGCGAGGTACCGCAGCCGGTCGAGCGCCGAGCCGCCGGTGCTGGCGACGTCGGACGCGGGATCGGCGTAGTCCTCATCCCACTCCACGCCCGACGCCATCTGCATCGCGTTCCGGAGGCTGACGCCCTCGTAGGCCGAGCCCTGCAGGATGGGCAGGTACGCCGTGACCGGCGTGTCGAGGCTCTCGATGTACCCGTCCTTCACGGCCGCGCCGATCAGCATCGAGACGACCGACTTGGCGACCGAGAACGAGTACCAGCGTGTCTCCGGCGTGTTGCCCTGCGCGTAGCGCTCGAGGACGATGGCGCCGTCCTTGATCGCCAGCAGCCCGACGAGATGGTCGCGCGCCATGAAGGCGTCGATGTCGTACGCCTGCCCGTCCAGCTCGTAGCGCACGCCGGAGAGGTCCGCGGACGCCGAGGGCAACGGAAACGGATCGGTACTCGCCGGCACGGGCCGCGTCGGGTAGATCCGGTCCATGTTCCGGTAGCCCCGGAGCTGCTGCTCCGGCGTCCAGTTCAGGACGTTCTCCAGGTCGCCGAACCCCGACCAGTCCTCGTTGGCGGTCGGTGCCTGTTGCGGCGTGGAAGGCGCGCACGCGCCGAGGACGAGCGTGGTGAACACGAGAGCCGCCGGGACCAGCCAGCGCAGGCACACTGAAGACACTGAAGACACTGAGCACCCGCCCTCCGCTGGCCCCACGCCACCGGGCTCGTCCGACTCGATACGAGCCACCGCGCACCTGGCGTTGCACGCCGCACGACCGCGGGCGCCACGCGGGCGCATCAAGGCCCCACCACCGTGTGCTTCCTGGCGGGGCTCACCCCTGGTCACCATAGCGTGTCCCGAATCCCCAGAACCCTGCTTCTCATCCGTGTCATCCGAATCGTCAGTGTCCTCGGTGTCTTCAGTGTCTTCGGTGCATCGGCTGTGGCCGTCCCGCGCCTGCGCTGCCGGCGCCAGTCGCGCATCCGCGTCATCGGTGCCATCTGTGCCATCTGCGGCCTATCGCTGCGGCAACGTGTCGAGAAACGCCTTCAGCTCACTGCCCCACAGCTCCGGCCGTGAGTGCGATCCATGCCCGCGTGTCTGGTCCGAGATCGGGATCAGCACGAACTGGCCCTTGGGCACCTTCTTGATCAGCTGCTCCATCATCGGCAGCTCCGGCGGGTTCACGAAGTCGTCCGCCGAGTTGATGGCCAGGAGCGGCGCCTGGATCTCCGCGAGGTGCGGGGACGGGTCATAGTCTTCCGACGCCCGGAAGTAGTAGATCATGTCGTTCGCGTCGGCGCTCTTCATGCGCGCCTGCACCTGCTCCTCCAGCCACGCGTCGGCCGCGGCCGCCGTGGGCCACTGCTTCTGCCACTGCAGCGGCACGCTCGTCGCGAGCAGCAGGAAGCCGATGGCGCTCCGCATGCCGAGCGGCGGCTCCGTGTAGTTGCCGTCCTTCCACGTCGGGTCGGTCACGATGGCGTCGACCAGCGCCTTGCGCCAGACGCGGTTGCGTCCCGCAATCTCGACGGGATTGCTGGCCAGCGGCACGAGGCCGTCGACGAACCCGGGAAACATGTAGCCCCACATCCACGAGTGCATCGCGCCCATCGACGTGCCCATCACGAGGCGCAGGTGCGTGAGGCCGAGCCCCTCGGTCACCAGGCGGTGCTGCAGGCGCACCATGTCGGTGTAGCCGTAACGGGGAAAGGCCATGCGGAGGCCGTCGCTCGGTTTGCTCGACTGCCCGTGCCCGATGTTGTCCGGCAGGATGATGAAGTACCGCGTCGCGTCGAGGATCTGCCCCGGGCCGAAGAGCTGGCCACCGTAGGTGTCGCTGAGGAACCCGCGGCCGGTGCCGCCCGTGCCGTGCAGGATCAGGACGCCGTTCCGCACGACGCCGTCGGCGTCCTTCCGCGGCGTGCCGACGGTCCGGTAATGAATCGTGACCTCGGGCAGTGTCTGCCCGCTCTCGAACCGGACATCCTTCGCGACGAAGTCGGCGTCGACGGGTGCGGGAAACGCCGCCTGCGCGAACGCCAGCGCAGGCGACAGGAGGATCGCGGCAAGCCAGGAGAGGATGCGCATGCCGCCCATCCTACCGCCACCGGCAGGAAAGGGGGCTGCCCGACTTACCAGCAGCCGGGCAGGCGGAAGGCGCCGATGCGGGTCGAGTAGGTCGTGGCGCCGGCCTTGTAGTAGTCGCCGACGTACCAGATCGTGCAGTCGTCCGACGGGTCGACGGCCGTCTGCGTGTAGTCCTGCCAGCGCAGGGTGTTGGCCTGCGCCCCCTCCCCTTCCACGAGCGTGGCCTCACGCAGCGCGAGTTGCCCCGGCGGGTCGGACGGGCGCCGGCCCGCGAAGCGCTGCCCGGCGAAGCTCGACGCGCCGCCGAAGGAATAGCCAATCCCGATGTTGCCGAACCGGTCCATCGCCGGGCTCGCCATCCACCGGTAGTTCGCGTCCGGGGCGAATGTGCCCTGCTGGTGCAGCGCGAGTGAGCGATCGGGGTTCACCCGGAACTCATACCAGCGCACGCCCCCTCCGCCGGCGGCCGTGCCGACCGAGTGCACCGCCACCACGGATTCGTGGGCGGCACCGCCTTCCCTGACGCGGCGGTACACCACCCGCGCCATGAGCTTGTCGCCCTGCGCGTCCAGCCGCCGCTCCTCGCCCGGCTGCGGCACGCAGCTGGTCAGCTGCCCGCCGCACAGGTAGTCGTACGGCGCCACGTCGATCTTCTGCACCGGCGACAACCGTGTCCTCGACGGATCGTTCCAGTCAACCGTCACGTTCCACACGTACACGCCGTCGTCGTCCAGGTCCTCGTTCAGCTGCGACCCGCCCGTGGCGAGCATCATGTTCGGGGCGCCGGGCGGCGGCAGCGCGGTTCCGTCGAGGTCGGCGTTGTTGAGGAAGTTGACGTCGGCGATGACGAGGCACTGCTCGTCGGCCGGCTCACCCCGAAGCATCTTCTCGCGTTCGACCACGCACACGTGCTTCTCGATGACGTCGTCGCCGGTGCTGGTCGGGACGTAGTAGCCGTCCGGCCAGACCGCCGGCCTCGGGTAGTCCGGGAACAGCGGCCGCAGGAACTCATACCGGTAGTACTCGCCCGTGGGATCGTCTGTCGCGCTGATGGCGTAACACATCGAGAAGGGCCCGGTGGGCTCCGGGACCTCGGCCTCCCGCCCGCGACGGGCGTCGGCGGCCGCGGGCGGCTCAACCGGCGCGGCCAACTTCGCTGCCCGTCCTGGTTGCCCTGCCACGCCAGGCACGCTGCGCCGTGCGGGGCCGCCGGGCGCGGGCACCTCGGGCTGATCGGGTCTCGCCTGGGCACGGCGGAAGATCGGCATCACGATGAGCCACCGGTTCGCGAGCTGGTCGTAGCGGACGACGGCGTCGCCGTTGTTGCGGCTTTCACAGCTGCCACCGAAGCCGGCAAAGACGGTGTTGGTGTTCGCCGCGCCGTACAGGACGCGCCCGGTCACGTCGAACCGCGCGCCCTGCCTGGTGTAGATCGCCAGCCTGGAGTTGACGATCTGCACGATGTGATTCGGCCCGACGGCCAGGCTGTTGTCGGAGGGATTGCGGCCCGTGGACATGCCGTGGGGCCCGTCGAAGCCGACCCCGAGGCCGTCGAAGCTCGCCAGCAGGACCGGCGCCGGCCCCTCGCCCATCGCGGTCTGCTCGACATCCGGCGGGTCCGCCCCGACGGATGCCCTGTCTCCGGCACCCGGCACAGGCTGGCCACACCCCGCGCACAGCGACACGCACCAGGCGGCAACCAGGACGGACAACGACCGGGCGCTCGAGTTCATGCGCGCCAGTGTCGCACAGGCGACGCGCCGGCGCTCAGTTGCGCGAAGCCTCGTCGGTGCCGCGTGGCCGGGACCCGGGCAGCAGCGCCGCCGCCCCGCCGAACACCCCCGCGAGGCCGGCACCAATCGCCATGCCGGCGGCCGTGGTGGAGGCGCCGCGCGGCCGTGGCATGCCCTCGGCGGCCTCGATCACGCGATCACGCGCGATCAGCCGGGTCAATTCCACGACGCCGCCGGCCAGCACGACGAACGAGATCGCGATCACCACCCACGCCCATCCGCGACGACTGAGGGACATCGGGTCGAGGATAGCAGAGGGAATTCCAGCCACGAAGGACACGAAGCCCACGAAGCGACGGTAGGAAAGAGTTGTGGCGCGAGTCCGGCCCCCGTACGGGGTCAGCTAGCGCAGGCTGAAGGTCAGCGGAGGGTGAAGGTGAGCTCGATCGTGATGATGACGGGCACCGGCTCGCCCTGGCGGCTGCCCGGCACGAACCGCCACTGGCGCGCGGCCTTGATGGCCTCCTGGTCGAGGCCGAAGACGGGATCCAGCGAACGCACGACCTTCACGTCGCCCACGGTGCCGTCGGGCATGACGACGCACTCGAGCCAGACGGTGCCCTGCACCTTGGCGCGCATGGCGTCGGCGGTGTACTGCGGTTTGACCTCGCGCACGACACGCGGCAGCGTGATCCCGGCGCCCGGGCGGTAGGCGCCGCCCCCGGTGCCACCGCCGAATCCCTCACCCAGGCCGGAGCCTTGTCCCGCACCGACGCCAGAGCCCGATCCGGTGCCAGCCCCCGTGCCCGTGCCACTCCCCGCCGAGTCGGCCGCCGACGCCGCCAGGTTGGCGCTCTGGAGCACGCCGGGCAGCTCGACCTCACCCGCCGACAGCGTCTTGGCCGGGATGTTCATCGCCTCGACCGGCTTCGGCTCGTCTTCCGGGGTCGGCTTGGTGATCTCTGGCGGCTTCTCTACCGGGACCGTGATCGCGTCCTTCCCGGGGAGCTCAGCCACCCGCGGTGGCTCGGGATTCTCGTTGCCGCCGCCGCCACCCCCACCGCCCGGCCCGGGCTCTGCGAGCCAGACGATGCCGTCGGGCAACCGCTCGGGTGCGATTTCCACGGCCTGCGGCTCGGGAGCGTAGCGAAGGATCAGGACCACGAGGACGACGAACAGGACGTGGGCACCCACCGAGGCGCCGACGCCCACGCGGGACTGGCGGTCCTCGAACTGGAAGTGGATGTCCGGCGGGCGATCCGCGCGCACGTGCAGCCGGGTCGACGACTCGACGACCTCTGGGGACGGCGCCGGACGGGGACGAGGCACTTCCTGCATCAGCGACTGAAACGAACGCGCCCGGTCATTCTGACTGAGCGATACGAGGGTGACAAGAGCAAAACACGGGCCAGTTCCGGCCTCACGCCAGCGACGTGCTGTCTGCTTCTTATGACGCTCAAAGCGGACAGTTGGCTACACCACCCGCGCTACCGCGTGGCGTAGCCGCCCCGGGCGCGGATGCGCAGGCCCGGGCGGTCGACCTTGACGGTGATACTGCGCCATTCGCTGCCCGCCTCGGGCCAGGGACGCGATGGCTGGTAGCCGAGGAGGTACTGCGACCCGAGATCGTTCGCAATCGCCTCCAGCGTCGAGACGAGCTGGCGCGGGTCCGTGAGGTGGTACGACTGCCCTCCGGAGAGCGCGGCCGCCTCCACGAAGAGGCGTGGCCGCATCTTGCCCACCGCAATCGGATACACCATCACGTCCGAGCGACGGACGCGGTCCAGCGCCTGCTCCTCCGTCGCGCGGCTGTATCGATCCTCGCCGTCGGAGATAATCACGACCGCGCGGCGGCCCGTGCCGGGCTCGACCAGGTCGATCGCCTCGATCATCGCATCGTGCAACGCCGTCGTACTCCACGGGTCCAGCGTCGCCAGGGCCTCGAGCAGCGGCTGGCGCTCGACGGAGAGCGGCGCCAGCACCTCCACCTGCCCGCCGATGCCGATGAGCATCGCCTGGTCGTCCGGATCGAGCTGGGCCAGGAACACCCGGCCCGCCGTCCGGGCCATCGTCAGCGGCGCCCCACGCATGCTGAGGCTGCGGTCGATGGCCAGCGCGACCGCGGCCGGGAAGTCGCCCGCCGCGAAGGTCTCGACTGTCTGGGGCCGCTCGTCCTCGAGCACCGTGAAGTCGTCCCGCGTGAGGTCCCGCACCGCCCGGCCGTCGGGCCCCGTGACACTTGCGTACACCTCGACCATGGCGACCCCGGCGCGGAACTGCGCCCCGGGGAGGGCCGGCCGGGCCAGCAGGAGCGAAAGTGCTAGAATCACCGGAGCGGCCGCGCATCGCGGCCGGAAGGAGCCTGTCATGTTTGGGCCTATCGGCATCCCTGAGATGCTGATCATCCTCGCCATCATCATGCTGATCTTCGGAGCAAGCCGCCTGCCGGAAATCGGCAAGGGGATCGGCATGGGCATCAAGAACTTCAAGGGATCCATCAAGGACGGCCTGGACGAGGACCAGCAGCACCAGCAGCAGAAGTAGCGCCGCGCTACAGCACGACGCGCTGATCGCCCATCCGCCGCGTCACGCGCTCCCGGTCGAGCCATTCGAGCAGCGGGATCGCGAACTTCCGCGTGACGCCGTAGCGTTCCTTGAACGCCGCGACATCCACCGTCGCCCGTCCCCCAGGCGCTGAGGCCTTCAGCGCCTGGATTCCGGATCTCAGTTCCGCCAGGACGTCTGCGTGGTACGGCTGCCCGTCCAGCCGCACCAGGACCTTCTCCCGCACCAGCAGCCCGACAATGCGTTCGGCGGACGCGACCGCCAGTCCGGCCGCCGCAGCCGCGGACTTCAGGTCCGGCGGCGTGAGCCCCGCGTCGCGGAACACGCGCGCGAGCGCCTCCCGGCCGGCCTCGTCCTCCGGCGAGAGCTCCACGCGATGGCTCGCAAGCGCCACCCATTCGCGCGCGACGAGTGTGCCCTTGGCCACGAGCGCCTCCAGCACGGCGTCGAACACCGCGGCTGGCGCGCCGGCAAACACCCGCGCGCGCGCCTCCTCGCGGGGCAGGCCCCCCGCCAGGGGCTGCGCAGCGTGGAATGCGGAGACGGCCGACACCAGGGCCTTCGCGCGGGTGTCGACAATGGTGGGGGCGACCAGGTAGTCGCCGGCCACCACCGCGGCGCCGTCGCGCGCGAGGGCGGTGACGAGGGCGCCGAGACGCCCCGGCGCAACGGCCGCCCGCGGGACGAGATCGGCCCGCGCCAGGCCCGCCACCCCGGCGTCGGCGATCATCCGTGCGACCGCGCGTCGCTCGTCATCCGGCGCGCCGCGCGGGGTCAGGGCCTCGGCACGCGCCGCGCCGGCAGCGGTCCGCACGCCTGCGCGTGGCGGCGCCGGGTCGAGGATCTCCCCACCGCCAATGGTCGCCAGCGGCGAATACGCGCGCAGCACCAGCCGATCGCCGCGCGTGAGCGCGAGTGGCGCCTCGAGGCGCAGGCGGACCGGTGCCGCCGACCCAGGCTCGATCACCGCCCGCGCGGGGCCGATGATCGACACGCGGGCCATGACTTCCCGCGTGCCCTGGTGCACCCGGACGCGCGCGCCGTGCTTCAGCGGCCGGGCCGCCGGCAGCAGCTCGATCAGCGCGTCCGCACGCGCCGTCTCGACGACCGCGCCCGGTGCGGCCAGCGTGGCGCCCCGCTCGACGGCCTCCACGTCGATCCCCCCGAGGTTCAGCGCGGTGCGCTGTCCCGCCACGGCCGCCTCACACGTGTGGCCGTGCACCTGGACCCCACGGACCCGCACCTGGCGTCCGCCCGGCACCAGCGTGAGCTCGGCCCCCGTCGGCACGCGGCCCGACACCAGCGTGCCCGTGACGACGGTGCCGAAGCCGGCGATCGTGAACGCGCGATCAATCGGCAGCCGCGCCGGCCCATCACTGGACCGGGCGGTCAGGCCCTGGCCCATGGCGACCAGGGCCTTCCCCAGTGCCTCGAGGCCCTGGCCCGTGCTGGCCGACACCGCATGCACCGGTGCGCCCTCGAGGAACGACCCTTTCACGAGCTCGGCGACGTCCATCCGCGCCAGCTCCAGGGTCTCCTCGTCGACCAGGTCGACCTTCGTCAGCGCAACCAGCCCACGGCGGATGCGCAGCAGCCGGCAGATGTCGAAGTGTTCCCGGGTCTGGGGCATCACGGCCTCGTCGGCCGCCACCACCAGCAGCACCGCGTCGATCCCCCCGGCCCCCGCCAGCATCGTCCGGACGAAGCGCTCGTGCCCGGGCACGTCGACGAACGAGACGGTCTCGCCCTCGATCGTGGCGTGCGCGAACCCCAGCTCGATGGTGATCCCCCGGGCCTTCTCCTCCTTGAGACGGTCGGGATCGGTCCCCGTGAGCGCGCGGACCAGGGAGCTCTTGCCGTGATCGATATGGCCGGCCGTGCCGATGACGATGTGGGACACGCGGGTCGGGGCTCCTTCAGCGGCGCTTGCGGGCGGCGCGCTCGCGCCGGCCGGGCCGCTGGACCTTGCGCCTGCGGCGCTCCTGTGGCGTGGCCTTGCGCTGGTCCTTCTTCGGCCGGGCCTGCGTCCGGGCCGGCCCGCGCCGCCGCTCGTCCTGTCGCACGACGTCGAGCACCGCGTCGAGCCCCAGGTCGATCTGCCGCCGCTCCATGTCGACACGCACGACCTGGACCTTCACCTTGTCGCCGAGGCGGTAGACCTTCTTCGACGTCTCCCCGAAGAGGGTGTGGCCCTGCTCGCTGTACCGGTAGTAGTCGTCCGCCATCGTCGAGACGTGCACCAGGCCCTCGACGAAGTGCTCCGACAGCTCCACGAAGAGGCCGAAGGGCGCGACGCCGGTGATGTACCCGCTGTAGACCTCCCCCACCTTGTCCGCCATGAAGCGGACCTTCTTCCACTGGACGAGCTCCCGCTCGGCCTCGCTCGCGCGCTTCTCGCGTTCGGAGGTGTGGCGCCCCACCTCGGGCAGGTCGTCGTCCAGCTCGTCGCGGCGCTCGTCGCTGACGCGGCCCCGGCGGAGCTCGCGCAGGAGGCGGTGGACGACGAGATCCGGGTAGCGCCGGATCGGGGAGGTGAAGTGCGTGTAGGTGTGCGCGGCCAGGCCGAAGTGCCCGACGTTGATGGCGTCGTAGCGCGCCTTCTGCATCGTGCGCAGCATGAGGAACGCGATGGGCCGCTCCTCGGGGGTGCCCTGGATCTTGCCCACGAGCGCCTGGAAGTGCTTCGGCTTCACGCCGTCGGGCGGCGCGGCGAGGCTGAAGCCGAGCGAGGCGACGAACTCGCCGAACTCCTCCACCTTGAGCGGGTCGGGGGCCTCGTGGATCCGGTAGAGCGCGGGCATGCCCGCCTCCTCCAGGTGGCGCGCGACGGTCTCGTTGGCGAGGAGCATGAACTCCTCGATCAGGCGGTGTGCCACGTTCCGCTCGGACGCGATGATGTCCTCGATGAACCCCTCGGCATCCAGGATCACCTCCGGCTCGGGCAGGTCGAAGTCGATGGAGCCACGCCGACGACGACGCGCGTGCAGGATCTCGAAGAGCGCGTGCATGTCGCGGAACATCGGCAGCACGGGCGCGTAGCGTGCCGCCAGTTCCGGGTCGTCCCCGGTCAGCAGCGTGTTCACCGCCGTGTAGGTCATGCGCTCACGGCTGCGGATGACGCCGTCGTGGATCTCGTGACGCACGACGTCCCCGCGCGGGCTCACCTCCATCAGGCACGACTGCACGAGCCGGTCCACGTGCGGATTGAGGCTGCAGAGCCCCGTCGCCAGGTCGGACGGGAACATGTGGACCGCGCGCTCCGGGAAGTACACGGACGTGCCGCGGTCGAAGGCCTCGAGGTCGAGCGGCGTGCCTTCCTCCACGTAGTGCGCGACGTCGGCGATGTGCACGCCGAGCCAGAAGTTGCCGTTCGGCAAACGCTCGATCGAGATGGCGTCGTCGAAGTCGCGGGCGTGCTCCCCGTCGATCGTGACGACGTCCCAATCGCGGAAGTCGGTGCGGCCAGCCAGGTCGCGGTCACGCACGGCGGACCCGATGCGCCGCGCCTGCTCGATCGACTCGTGGGTGTGCTCGTCGGGAATCTGGAACTTGCGGAGGATGATCTCGGTGTCGACCCCCGGCTCGTCGATGCCCCCGAGCACCTCGACAACGCGCCCCGCGGGGCCGCGTGTGGGCGTCGGCCAGCGGGTGATCGCCACGGTGACCATGTCGCCCGGCTCGGCGTCCCGCGTCTCGTCCCGCGCGACCTGCACGTCGGTGGTCAGCCGCCTGTCGAAGGGGACCACGAAGTGCAGCCCGGCCCCGTCGGTTTCGTACCGGCCGACGATTGTCTCCGCGCCCCGTTCGAGCACCTGGACGATCTGGCCTTCGTGGCGGCCGTCCGACCGCACCCGTTCGACACGCACCACGACCCGATCGCCGTGGAGGGCCTCTTCCATGTTCGGCGCGGCGACGTAGATGTCCCCCCGCGCGCCCTCGATCGGCCGCTCGGGCGTGACGAAGCCGAACCCGCCGGGGTGGCCCTCGAGCCGGCCCACGACGAGGTCCATGCGGTCCGGCTGGCCGTAGCGATTGCCACGCACCTTGACCAGCACGCCGTCGGCGACGAGCGCGTCGAGGTGGCGGCGGAAGGTGTGGCGCTCGTCGCGTGGGACCTTGAGCACCCGCATGAGCTCGCGCGCCGTCGCCGGGTGGTGCACCCGGGCCTGCATCTGCTTCAGGAGCGCGTCACGCGCGGACATACGTGCATCTTACGTCACGCGCCGCAGCATCTGGGCGCGGTGGAATGCCCTCACGGAAACACGGAGGGGCCTTCGGCCATCTCAGATTTCTGGTTGGCGATTGAAGATCGCCGCCCGTGCCGCAGGCAGCCGAGCATTGCTCAATCTGCAATCTGTGGCCTGTCGGAGAGATAGGTAACACTTTCGTCGGGACACATGGGTAACAGTTGATCGCAGTGCCCCTGGCGGTCACCGCGGGCTGACAGGGGCGTCGAGTCGTGTCCGGCGTTCGTCGAAGCGGGC
>JBFWVR010000032.1:0-13443 GCA_050246635.1 Vicinamibacterales bacterium | reverse complement strand
TGCATGTCCGAGGGCGCCAGGACCTCCTGGACGATCCACGCGCAGAACCGCAGGTCCTTCCGCCACTCCCAGAGCGTCCGCCGGCTCAGGTGCATCCCGGCGCAGATCGCCACGTCGGTCGTGGATTTCCCGGACTCGGCCGCCTCGCGGACGGCCAGCAGGTAGCGGACCTGGGGGATGGTCGGGATGAACGGCGCCGGCGCCGCGCCCTCGGCAGGGAGGACCTCCGGGTCGGCCTCGACCGCCGCCTGGGCGGTGACCGCCTGCTGCCAATCTGCGTCCGAATCGGGCTCAGGCGGCGGTTCGGGCGGTTGTGTCGGATTGTGTACGTCAGCCCGCTTTGCCGCGGCGCGCTTCGATGCGCTTCTGGCCTTCGACGATGGCCTCGCAGAGCGCGTCGAGCTCGCACGCTTCCGCGCCGTAGCGGGTGACTTCTTCGGTGAAGACTTCGACATCGTGCGGCACCACCTGAAGCTGGGGGCGCCCGTCCTCGTGCAGGCGTGGCTCCCCGGTTTCGGGGTTTTCCTTCTCGCGAAGGTGGAGCAGCTCGTGGAACATCAGGCGTTCCTGCTGGGTAGCGTCGAGGCCCGGCCAGAGCGCGGCGTCGATGACCACGAGGTACTCCGGTTCCTCCCCTTCGAGGACCGGCCGGCAGAACCCGGCCATGAACCACTCGAAGAAGGGGCGATAGGGGCCCTGCACCTTCGGCGTGCCGATGAAGGCGCGACAGGGCCAGCCGCGGAGCATCGGCGTCCGCTGGGAGAAGACGCAGACGATCCGCGCCTCGCGCGTATGCGCCAGCGCCGGCAGCATCTGGAGACGCTGCATGACCGCCTGGGCGTCGGGCGCGAGAGCGTAGGTGTCGTCGAGATGCTCCACGGCCTGTTCAGTGTGCCAGACGGACCCCCGAAAAACCCAACCCCCTCTTGACACCTATGCGCGCTAGCGCGCATACTCGCCGGTGGACAGACAACCGCGGCCGGGGTGGCACCCGGCCCCTTCGATGGAGTTCACCATGATGAGCATTCGCTTCACCCCGAACGACAAGGGCAACCCTCCGAACAAGCTGGCGGACGCCGAACTGCGCTTCGAGCCGGTGTCGCCAGAGGCGCGCGCGGCGCTCGCGGCCGCGCCCGAGGGCGTCGCGCTCCTCTCGCAGCTCGACAAGCTCGCCGGCATGAAGTTGGTCGGCTTCGCCGTCTGGGAGCGCGCCGGCGGGCACCGGTCGGTCACGTTCCCCGCCCGGCAGTACTCCATCAACGGCGAGCGCCGGAGCTTCGCCCTGTTCCGGCCCTTCGAGAACCCGGCCGCGCAGGACGCCATCCGCGACCAGATCCTCGTGGAGTTCGCCGAGTTCGAGGCGGCCGGGGTGGTGTCGAAGTGAACCGGACCCTGCCGCCGATGTTCTTCTGTGCGGTCGTCGCGCTCGCCATGGTCGCCGCCTTCCTCTTCGGGGCGGCGACCGGGCACTACAGCGAGCCGGTCGTGTGCGACGAGGACGCGCAGGCCACCGCCCAGACCGTCTACTACGCGAACACCGTGATGGTCTGTGCGGGCGTCACGGTCGTGTTGCAGGACTAGCCAATGCTGACCAGCACCGAGGCCCGTGCCCTGCTGACCCCCGCCGCCGTCCGGACGCTCCGGACGGTGGCGGGCCGGAAGGATGCCTTCACGCCGGATGCGCTCGCCGAGGCGGGCGTGCCCGGCCCCCTCGTGCGCGTGATGCTGGCGCGGGACGACGCGCCGACGATGCGCGCGCGGGTCGGCCTGCGGCGCCGCACGCGCGTCGAGACGACGACCTACATCTGGGGGCCGGACGTCGCGGGTCTCCTGAAAGGATGGGAGTGAGCCATGCCCGAAATCTTCGACGTGCCCCTGCCGCGTCGCGTGGAGCTGTACCGCGACCGCGTGATCTTCCACGATGGGGAGTTCTATCGGCGCTTCTGGGCTGGCGCTCAGCGATTCGCCACGCTCGCGGATGCGCGTCAGGCCGTGGACGACGGCGACGCGCCGCATGGCTGGCATCACCGCCTCTGCCGGTGTAGCGAGTGCGCTGGCCCGGACGCCCGGCAGGACGCCATCCCCACCGCGCTCGGGACCAAGTAGAATCGGCCCATGGGCCTGACCACACGCGGGCTGCCGGCGACGCTGGCAGCCCGCATCCGCGCCGCCGCCGGGACCGCCCCGATTCCTGCCACCATCGAAGCCCTGCTCACCGAGGCGCTCGACGCGCGCGACGCCCGCGCGCGCGGGGCCCGCGCCGTGAATGCCCGGCTGTCGCCCGAGGCGCGCTCCGCCAGCGCGAAGCGCGCCGCCGCGGCCCGCTGGAAACGCTAGCCCTTCAAGAACAGCACGTCGGCGGCCTTCACCCGGCCCCGGTCCGGATACGTGACGAACCCGAGCGAGGAGAGCCGGCTCAGGGCGTTTACGAACCCCTTGGACTGGAGATTCCCGTAGCCTGCCGCCGCGGCGGCGTCCGTCCGGGCCAGGTCGCCAGGGTAGGCGTCGATGATGGGCCGGAGGATGCGTCCGCAGGCACCGCCGAGGAGTTGAATGACCCGTTCCTGAACCTCGGCCGGCGTCCGCGGCGTGGTCACCGGGTTGGCTTCGGCGGCCCCCTTCGGCTCGAGCGCGACCAAGCCGGGACCGGGGTAGCTCACCGAGCCGCCGGCACTCAGCGCCGACAGCGCGTTGACGAAGCCCTTCGACTGCAAGTTCGTATAGCCGGCCAGCAGCGCGACCAGAGAACGTTGCGGCGTCCTGGCGCCGAGCGCCACCAGCTCGGCGATGCTGTCGAGGATGCGCTGACCGACGGGCGTGATCTCGCTGGCGTCATGTGCATCTCGGGCCGCGGACGGCGCGACCGTCCGCGGCGCGGAGGGGGCCACTTCACGCATGGCGTTCAGTCGTGAAGGTGGGGCCGCCGGCTCCGCGGTGACCCGGTCCAACTTGTCGAGGATGCGCTGCAGGCCCTTCTTGTCGAGCACGTCGGTGAAGTCAGCATGGCGCTTCGCCACCACGCCGCTGAGGTCGGTCCTGAGCCGGACGAGCGCATCAACGACGGCCTGCTCGGCCTTCGCCTGGAGCACGGCGAAGGAGTCGGCGCCCTCGCCGCGAATCTGGCTATCGATGTCGGCCAGCCTGTCGATCAGGGTCCGGAGGTAGGCGCGGTCACCGTCCGTCAGGACCTCGACGCTCGATTTGTCCGATTTTTCTCTCTCATTTGAGTTGGAAAAACCGGATACATCCGCCTGCAACTGCTTGATTTCGCGGTCCTTCTCGGCGAGCGCGCGCCGAAGGTCCGCCTCGGTCTGCGCCTGGGCGGCGGCCTCGGCCGGCAGGTCGGCCAGCTTCGCCAGGATGGCCTTCACCCGGTCGGACGGCGCCGGCGGGGGCGCGGCGAGCCGGGCGCCGGCCTTCGGGTGCGTCGTGGCCACCGGCCCGACGGTGACGGGCGTGACCTCGCGCGTGAGCGCGGGCCCGAAGGCGTAGAACTGGCCGTTCTCCAGCTTCCGCAGGCCCCGGGCCTGCTCCTTCGAGAACCCGAGCTCGTCTGCCGCGCGGGTGACGTCGACGTCGAGGGACGTGCGCCCGATCAGCTTGTTGTTGCACTCCGCCGCGGCGTCCTTGTGGAGCTTACTGAGCCGCTGGGTCGCCAGCACGGCGCAGAAGCCGCGCTTCCGGCCGCGGGCGCACAGGTCGATGACGGCGCCGGCGCTCGGCGCCGAGCCCACCTGGGGCGCGAAGACGTGCGCCTCGTCGATGACCACGAGGACCGGGTGCCAGAGCCGCTTCGGGGCGTTGACGAGCGCCTCGAGGAACCGCTGCACGAAGAGGATGCGGTCGGGGGCCTTCAGCTCGTAGATGTCGAGGATGGCCGAGACGCCGAGCTCGAGCAGCCGTTCGGCCAGGAGCTTCGCCGCGCGGGGGTCGACGGACGTGTCGCCGCCGTCCTTCGACGCCAGGACGTAGTCGAACCGCTCGCGGAGGGTGCCGAACTCCCCTTCGGGGTCGATGACGAGCTGCTGGACCTGCCCGTGGGTCTGCTCGAGCAGTCGGCGCAGGAGCCAGGACTTGCCGGCGCCGCTGTTGGCCTGGACCTGGAGGCGGGTGTTCAGGAGCGTGGCGACGTCGCACGCCACGCCGGGCCCGATCTCGATGCGCTTCATCGTCATCCTTTCAGTTCCTCCGCACTTTCCGCGATCCACGCGCGCACGTCGGCCTCGGCCTTGGTGACGGCGTCCTCGAGCGTCGCGCCGGTCCAGGTGTAGTGCCGGGACGGGCCCACGACGTAGCAGTCCAGCGTCACGGCCCAGCCGTTCGGGTTCTTGCTGGCAACGTCGAAGAAATTCGGGGCGACGATCGACATCAGGCCCTCGTAGGGCTTGCAGTGACCATCGCGTGCGAGAGCGGCACCGATCGCCGTGTGCAGGTCCGCGCGGAGCGCCATGAATCGCGCGAAGGCCTCCCGCTGCCCGTCGGGGGCAGGCGAGGGCACGTACACCAGCGCGACGTCATCGGCATCGACCGCACAGCCCTTCGTCGTAGCCCAGTACTGGCCGCGGTGGTCCACGGCCTGATAGGCAAGCTCGCAGACCTCTCCGCTCTTGGTCCGAACCACGGCGCCGACGCACAGCCCCGCCTGGCCCGAGGGGCGCTCCCCGTCTCCGGGCGTCACGTCGGGGGCAGGCGAGAGCGGCCGGTGCGCCAGCGGCTTGCCAGTCGTCGGGTGACGGTCCTTCATGATGCCGTGCGCGTGGGCATTCCAGAACCAGCGGTGGCCGCCAGCCATGCCCTCGTGGGAGCCAAGATGCCCCTCGGCCAGCCCGCACAACACCGTCACGCCGCTCGACAGGACCTCCTGCGATGAGCAGCACGACAGCTTCCCAGAGGGCCGCTTCCCGTCTCCGGGCGCCACGTCGAGGGCAGGCGAGGGCGAGCGCAACGCATCGATGACCACGTCACGTACGGCCCCGCGACACCAGCCTCCGAGGTCACGGTAGGGCCGGTCCACGGTCAGCACGAGCCGGTCGGCCTGCTCGCCCATGCCGTTGACGAACAGCCGTGACACGACGGCATCGGCAATGCGTTCGGCCTCAGAGGGCCGCTCCCCGTCTCCGGGGCGTCCGGTGGTTGGGTCTGGATCGCCAGCCTCGGCCTCGGCCTGTGCGGCGGCCTCGCACCACTCGCGCGACACGTCTACGCGGACAGCTTGCCGCTCCCCGTCTCCGGGGAGGGCGGGCTTTTGAGGAATGCATGAGCACCACACGGTCCCGCACTTCGCGCAAAAAATGTTGCCGCTGTCGTTCATGCTCTCGCTACTCCTTGGCCCGCTCGATGACCTGCACGTCCCACGGACGATGCGTCCACGCCCACGAGCCGATCCAGACGCACCCCGCGCCAGCCAGAAACGCGATGAGGATCGCCGCGATGACGCCCCGGAAGATCGCCTCACCAATTCCATACATGCGCTACTCCTTGGCCCCGGGAGGGCCGATCAATACAGGTCTTCGCTAAACAGCAGGTCGCCACGGTAGCCGCTCGGCGAGACCGAACCGATGCCGGCGGCCTCCTGTAGCTGCCGTCCTTCGGAGCGCGTCACGTAGCGCCCACGAGATGTCACGAACCCCTGCGCGTCCTCGCCGCGCTTTGGCTCGCAGAATGCCTGCCGCGCCGCGTGCATCGCGTCGTGATGCCGGTGCCCGCGGATAACCAGCCATCAGCCCACCGCCTGTTCGACGTAGCTGAACGCGATGCGCGTCACGAGCCAGTGCGGCTGGCACGGCTTCATGTGGGCGCAGAACATGGCGACGAACTCGGCCGGGGTCAGTTCCGGAAACCCCTCGCGGGCGCAGTCCTCGGGCGTGATGGCGTCCAGACGCTCGCGCCGCACGTCCTCGACCCGCACGATGCACAGAGGGCGGATCGACTCGCCCTTCTTCAGCCCCTGCGCCTTCTCGACGCCGCGCAGGAGCGTCCCGGGCTGCAACGTGGCCCAACCGAGCCGACGGGTGACCGTCTTCGACCGGTCCCGGATCTGCGGCTGCGTGAGCATGAAGCTGATGTTCCTCATCGCTCCGCCGTGCGGAGGGCCCGCGCCACCGACGGCCGCCGCCCCAGCCCGACGCTCTGCGCCTCGGCCTCGACCTGGTCGTGCGCCACGCTGCCCGGGGGCAGATGCCGGCGCCGGTACTCCTCGAGGTCGATGCCTTGCTCGATGAGGTAGACCGCGTCCCGCAGCATGGCGTCGCGCCCGAAGCGGTGCGCGACCACCGGGAGGGCGACGAGCATCCCGCCGAGGACGAGGCCAGTGAACAGCGCGCTAGGATCCATGACGCTCCTTTCGTGGCCGGGTGGCGCGACGGCCCCCGAGCCCGAACGCGATGACGATGATGAGCAGGTACGCGACGTCCAAGGCGCGCATCCAGGTCACCGCGCGACCTCCCGCTCGAAGACGGAGTAGGCGCGCATCCGGTTGTCGAACCCGACGAACACGCCGACGCACGCCACAAACCGCGCGCCGGCCGGCGGCCGCGGGATCGCGTAGTGGAGGATCCCGACGCGCCCACCAGGCCGAACGACCTCGAGACACGCGCGCAGGACCCGCCCGGCGGTCGGAAAGGCCTCGACGCCAGGTGCGTACTTCGCGGCGTCGGCCTCGGTGTAGGGGGGATCCGCGAGCACGGCCGGCCAGCCGTACCACAGGTCTGGCTCCGACAGTCCGACGTCCAACGGAGCGGGGAGCGGGTCCTTTCCCACTTGCAGCACGTAATCGGGCGCCAGCGCCGGATCCGCGTCGACCGTCCTGTCGTTCGGCCCGAACCCACGGAACGGGTAGTCGCGCACCTTCCCGCCGCAGACGTGCAGCACCGTGTCGTCGATCGACACGCCGAGAAGCGCCCGCGCGCGGTCGAGGAACCCCGACGGGTACGCCCCGTAGTAGCGGACCTTCGGCCGGGCAAGGATCCAGACGTCCGTGATCGGGCGATAGCTCACGCGACCCTCCGAGCCGGCGCGGCGGACAGCATCGACGCGAAGAGCGCCCGCGCCTGGTTGACCTCGACGGCGTTCCCGATCTGCTTGACCTGGTCGCCACGGTTGCCGGCGAACGTGTAGCCCGCCGGGAAGCCCATGCCGGCGGCGAGCTCATGGGGCTGCAACATCCGGAACCGGATGTCGAGCGCGGCGGGCTCGACGAGACCGAAGCGGTCTTTTGTCGTGATGGTCCCGATCGGCACTCCGACGGGATGCACGTTCACGCCGGACCCGTAGAACTTGAGCAGGAACGCCTCGACGAGCGAGATCGCGCCCTTCGTCGCCATCGTCGGGACGGGCTGCCCCACAGCACGCGGCGCGCCGCCGCTCTGCTGCTGGAGCAGGAACGGCTCGACGAGCGCGTGATGCTGCCCGCCCGCCGTGATGCCCGGCATCGGCCGATCGAGGCTGCGCCCGTCGGCGTTGTTCCGCAGGACGCACATGAACGGCTCGACGATGCCGAGGTCGCCGCCGGTCGGCCCTGCCGTGATGGTCGGCAGGGGCCGGTCGACGTCGAAGGACCGTCCTCCGTGGGAGAGCTGATACAGGAACGGCTCGAGATCGACGCCCTGGAACTTCCGCGCGCCGGCCGCGATGCGCCGCAGGGTGTTCTCGGCCAGCGGCTTCGACCGCCCGAAGATCGACCGGCTCGGGAACTGCCAGTCGATGATCTCGCGGGCCGCGCGCCACGGCTGGCGCTCACCGAACAGGTCCGCCGACGCCCCGACCGGCGCGTGCGTCTGCGCCGGCCACGGGATCGGACCCTGGCCGAGCCGGGCGACGAGGAAGAACCGCTCACGGGTCGTCGCCGCGCCGTAGTCGGCCGCGTTCAGCACCCGCCACTCGACCCGGTAGCCCATCGCGCGCAGCGTCTCGACGAACTGGTGGAAGAGCACGCCCTTCCGGGACTTGAGCGGCCGCCCGTTCGTCCCGAGTGGGCCCCAGCTCACGAACTCGCGCACGTTCTCGATGAGCACCCAGGACGGCCGCAGCGCATCCGCCCACCGGAGAACGTGCCAGGCCGTCGATCGGCTCTGGTCGTCCATTGGCCGCCCACCGCGCGCGTTGCTGTGGTGGATGCACTCGGGCGACGCCGTCAGGATGTCCAGGCGCCCGCCGATGACCTTCCGTGGGTCGACCCCGTCGAGCGACTCGCACAGGTGCCGCGCCTCCGGATGGTTCGCCGCGTGCGTCTCCACGGCGATCGGCCAGTGGTTGACCGCCGTCAGGTCGACCTTCTGGCCGGCCGCGAGGCAGGCGAGCGCCAGCCCCGTGCTGGACCCGCCAGCCCCGCAGAAGAGGTCCGCTGCCCGGATCACGCCTGCGCCTTCCCGGCCTCGGCCTGCTTGGCGCGCTCGGCCTCGGGGTCGTGCTTCTTCGGACCCTTCTTCGAGCCGCGCTTCTTCGGCGTGCGCGCCGGCTCCGGGGCGTCCGCGGCGGGCGCGGCCGTGGCGTCAGCCGCCTCCGGCTGCCGGGACCGATCGCAGTCGAGGCCGACGAGCGCGCCTTCCGCGTACGGGTCGTAGCCGGCTTCGGAGAACCAGAGCCGCGCCGGGCACCACTGGCAGGTCTGCACCGCCTCGCCGGCCATGTCGGCGGCGTGCGCGCGCTCCGTCACCAGCGCCGGCGGGACCGGACCGCCGGAGTCCGCCCAGCTCGTGAGCGCCTGGCGGTCCTCCGGCCGCAGCCGCATGAGCTCCGCCGGGTCGACGAACAGGAGCGCCTTCTCCTCGAGCCCGACAGCCAGTTCCTCGCAGGCCTCGCCGAGAGCGGCCTTGGCGACGGCCTCGTGATCCGGGTGCTCGGGGTGCGCGGCCGCGTCGGGGCCGGGCATCTTCTCGCCGGGCTTCCGCGCGCGGCAGACGCCGCACGGCTGGCCGGACTTGAGCTCGTAGGCGCACGGCCGCTGGTCGGGCGGCACCGTCTTGAGGGGCTGCTGCCCCGACCGGGCATGGCCGGCCTGCTGGTCCCGGTAGCGGTCGATCAGCTTCTGCAGGGCCTCGACCTCGGCGTCGTAGGCCTTCTTCGACGCGGCCGCGCGCTCCTTGTCGCCGTCCCACTCGCGCTTCGCCCGCTCGACCTCCTCGTTCAGGCGGAAGATCGCCTTCAGGGCCTTCTGCGGGTCGAACGGCCCGTCGAACACGCCGTCCTCCTCGCGCAGCGCGTCGTCCCCGGCCGCGGCCTGCGCCTTCTGCGCCTCCATGCCGGCGCCGAGCGCCTGGAGCTGCTCGGGGGTCGGCGTCGGCGCGTCGCCGCCGGGCTCGGCGGCCGCGGGCTCGGCCTCGTCGGCCGGCGTCTCGGTCGCCGGCGTCTCGGGGGCCTCCCCCTCGGCGACCGGCGCGTCGTCCGCCGGCGCCTCCGACGCGGGCCCGCCGTCGTTGGCCGGGTCCTCGAAGGCCGGGGGCTGGGTCGCGTCCGTCTCCGGGAGGCTGGTGTCCGTGTCGGTCGTCTCAGGGGTCATGGTCGCGTCGGTCATGGGGTCCTCGTCGTGGGCAAGGGCATCGAAACCTCCGCCGGTATCTCGATGCGGATCACGGTCCAGTCTTGGCGGTCCGGGCTGACGGTCTGAGTGACGGGCGGCGTCTCCGAGAAGCGCATGTTGTCGTCGCGGAGAAACCCGAGTTTCGTGAGGCAGTCCTCGAGATGCTTCGGGCAGAACTGGAGGTTGCGGTCGTCGTGAATCAGCGCCGAGTGGTTGGCGACGTGCCGCTCGAAGGACACCCGGCGCCGGCCGGTCGGCCGCGACAGGCCGAGCGCCGCGATCGGCTCGTCACGGAACGCGGCCAGGGTCCGGATGTCGGCCGCGTGCACGATGGCCTGCCGCAGGCGCGTCATCCAGGTGTCGTGATCGCGCTTCTTTGTGCGCCAGTCCGCCCAGAGCGTCGCGTTCGGCGACTCGAGGCGGAACGGCAGCCGGATCGTGATGGCGCCGTTCGCCGCGATCTCGATGGTGCCGTGCCGCGGCAGCCCCGTCGTCGCGTCGGTCGCCACCGTCGCCGTCAGTCGCATCCGCCGCGCGCGCGCCTTCTGCCGCTGGGCCAGCACCTTCTTCGCCTGCTCGGGGTCCGCCGGCCGCGGGGCCGGGCGCCGGCGCCTCATCGGGAGGCCCGCCACAGGCACTTCGGCGACCCGTGGCTCGAGGCGGCCGGCGCGTAGCCGTCCCGGACCAGCACGCGGCGGCGGGCCAGCATCTGCACGACCGCGCCCCAGGCGCGCTTGTCCGGCGGCGCCGGCAGACCTTGCCGCTCCGCGAAGAGCCGGGCGTCCTCAAGGAGGAACAGCCCGTGCGCCTGCGCGAAGGTCGTGACGAGCGCGGCGGCGCGGTCCAGCCAGCCGCGGCGCGCGTCCTCGGCGTGCTGGCCGGCGCGTTCGGCCGCGACCTGCCCGGCACGGCGCGCGCGCTCGAGGTTCGGGAGTGTCTGCAATTCCATTCCTAACCTCCTGCGCTCCGCGCAACCCCGATGGCCTTGGCCTGCTCGAACGGCACCTTCGTGCGTCCACGGCGGCGGCCGCGCCGCGGCGGCTCGGCGACCGGCGCGGCGGCGGCCGGCTCCGGCGTCTGAATCACGTAGGCGCCGTGTGCCTCGTCGATCTCGAGGGCCCGGGTGTAGGTGCCGTCGTCGAGGCGCACCAGGATCGCGTAGCCGCGCGCCTGCATGTCCTTGAGCATCCGGACGGCACGCTGGCGCTCCTCGGCGTCGTGCTGGTTGAAGCTGACCTGAATGTCGCCCGCGCCGACGTTCAGGACGCTCAGGGTTCCTGTGGACATCGCGACTCCTCTAGAGGCCCGCCGTGGGGTGCCACAGCGGGTGTTGGTTGGCCCGGCGCCAGAACATCGGTTCGTCGCCGCGCATGAGCATCAGGTGGGCGATCACGTCGTCGGTCGGAGTCATCGACCCGGCGAACGTCTCCTGGTAGTACCCGATGGGATGGAGGCAGAGGGCACAGAGCCCCACCATGTCCCCGCCGTGTAGGCTCGGCCGCAGCGCCAACGTCGGTCGCGCGCGGCGGAACACGTAGGTCACCTGCGACCGCTGGCTGGTCTCGAGGAACATCCCGGTCATCAGGTAGGAGTCGAAGATGTGCGGCTTCACGAGCGTCGCCAGCAGGTCGATCGCGGTCATCTCGGTGTCGAGGTGCCACGCGGCGGCGGCGCCGATCGTCTGGACCATGGCACGCATGCGATCACTCACGGATGTGCCGAGGGTGTAGGCGCGCACACCGGTGCGGTCGCGCGCGATGACGACGTCACGCTGGAGCGTGCGGGAGAACCAGACATTCACGACCTCAACCGGGTCGTCGGACTCCGCGGCCGGCGCTGGCTCGGCCTGCGCCGCCTCGACCTGCTCGCAGATGTCACGGAAGGGGTTCTTCGGTTCCAGCGTCAGCGTCAGGCCCGGAATCGGCATGGGCAGTCCGCACCACTCGGAGCGCTGCACATAGAGCGCGCTCAGCCGCCGGCTGATCTCAGCGTAGGTGGGCATCGTCGGCTCCTCCATCTACTGGTCCTCTCCGGTTTGCCGCTGCTTCGCGTCGAAGAACGGCAGGAGCGCCGACGGCCGCAGGCGGTCCCACGCGGCCGGCACGTTCGATGGGGGTGGCAGGGCCGGGCCCGTCCGTTGGGCGGCGACCGGCGGCGGGAGCGTCTCCGGCTTGTCGTAGAAGCCGAGCCGACTACCAGCGCAGTCCTCGCAGACCGTCTGGTTCAACGGCCGAATCACCAGCCGCATCGGCTCGTCGCGGTGCATCTGGCGCTGACAGCACCAGCACTTCTCGAAGCCCGTCGCCGACACCCAGCGCGTCTCGGCCGTCATGGCACGGACTCCTCGTAGGCGCGCTGCTGGCCGCGGCGCTCTTCCGCCCGCTTCTCCTCGACCAGGCGGCCGACACAGGCGATCTCGGTGCCACAGGTGTCCGGCGAATGCGGGCAGACGTCGAACCCGGCGCGGTGCGTATGTCGCCACTCACGGAGCGTCGTCGTGGCCCACTTCCGCTCCTCGCGGGTGAGGCGCCCCCCTGCGCCAGCAGGGGGGTTAGGGGGGTCTTGATCTTGGGTTTGAGTTTGAGTGCTATTGCCCGGGGAATGCCCGAGCGATGCTTGAGCATTCCGTGACGCATTGCTCGGGCGGTGCTTCCCCCACCGCGCCTCCGCGCCGGCCTTCCCGCGCTTGGAGTCGGTCTGTTGCTTCGCGTAGACCTGCGCGCGTTCCTGCTCGAGCCGGCGGTTCTGGAAGTGTCCCGGCCGGACCATCTCGAACTTCCCCGCGATCTCCTCCCAGAGCTTCCGCGCGCGCCGCACCGACGGCGTGTGCAGGACGAGCGCCATGTCCTGCGGGTCGCCCGCGGGCACCGTGCCGTGCTCCCACTGGTACAGGAGCGCCAGCCAGTAGGCGCCGACCCGCTCCGGCGGCCAGGACGCGACGGCGATGAGGAAGTCGCCGACGAACAGGGGTATGTAGGGGAGGTCGTTGGCCATGGTGCTTACCTGGTCACCTGGCGCTCGCGCGCGGGTCGTGACACGTCTGCAACGTCTCGGCGATCGGGGGCCGTCGGCGTGCCCCCGCGCGGTGGGGGTCGTACTTCGCCGGGTGCATCTCCCGGTACTCGTCCGGGGCGATGAGGACGACGTTGCAGCCGGCGGCGATCTCGATCGACCGCTCGATGAGTTCGGAGTACTGGCGCTTTGACAGTCGCGACGTGTGCGGCTCGCGCAGGACCATCGTGACTTCGCCGGTGAAGCGGTTGACGTGCTCGCGGTAGCCGAAAATTTCGCCAAGCAGGTCGCGCTTCAGGTCCTCGATGCGGTGCCCTTCCGCTCGGGCCCACGGCGCGATCATCGCGTGGAAGCCCTTCTCCTGGTCCCGCGTCTTCGCTTCATCGAGGGAGAAGTACAGGTAATCCCCCTCCGTGACGGTCGCCCAGAGGTCGTGCCACTGGTCTCGGTGCGCGGGCCGCACGATCCCGCGCACCTTCCGCATCGCGTACAGGGTGCTCACCTACAGGCTCTCCGGTGACACGGCCAGCATGCGGTCAATCAGCTCAAGGGCGGAGCCTTCGAGCGTGGCGCGCGTCGGCGCGAGACGCGCCTCGCAGGCCTGATAGACCGCGCTGTAGGTGTCGCCCGCAGCGACGCCGGAGGCGACCACCGTAAGGGCGGCGGTCCTGGCGGCGTCCCAGGCGGCGGTCCTGGCGGCGTCCCAGGCGGCGGTCCTGGCGGCGTCCCAGGCGGCGGTCCTGGCGGCGTCCCAGGCGGCGTCCCAGGCGGCGTCCCTGGCGGCGTCCCAGGCGGCGTCCCAGGCGGCGTCCCAGGCGGCGTCCCTGGCGGCGGCCCTGGCGGCGTCCCAGGCGGCGGTCCTGGCGGCGGCCCTGGCGGCGTCCCAGGCGGCGTCCCTGGCGGCGGCCCTGGCG
>JBFWVR010000031.1:0-18763 GCA_050246635.1 Vicinamibacterales bacterium | reverse complement strand
TCTGTTCACGAAGGCGGCGGAGCTGTGCGCCGATGGCCCGCTTCTTCGCCGGGTCCGCCTCGGTCTTGAACTGCTGGAGGAGCGACGTGGCCTGCTGCGACAGCCGGCTTGACTCGTCAGCGGAGGCCTCCGGCGACCGCGGCGTAACAGGTGGACCGGCCTGCGGAACGATTTCGATCGGCTCCGCCGTCGGACGTCCGGTTCCTGTGTCGGGCAGTTCGATGTCCGCCGGGGGCATCCCGGGCGCGGCCGGAAGACCGTCGCGCCCAGCATCGCCAAGGAGCGACCCGCTGTTCCCTTGCCGCTTCAGACGTTCGAGGCGCTCGCGGGCTTCGATTTCCTTCTCTCGGAGGGCATTGGCATCCGTCGCGCGCGTGCCACGGCCGGCCTCGGCGGCCGCGGCCGTGGCCGCACTGATGTCCTGCCCCCGTCGCGCCGTCTCCGCGCTGAGGTCCTGGCCACGTCGGCTGGTGTCCGCTCCCACAATGGCATTGCCGCTCGGCGTCGACCACCGATTATTCCGGCCGTCCTCGAGAGCGAGCCCGAGCGAGAAGCCGAGGTCCTGCCCGCGCTCGCGCGTCCGGTTGTTGGCGATGACGTTCCCAGAGGGGTTCAGCCACCGGGTGTTCTGCCCCTCCTGCGTCGCGGTCACGTTTCCAGACGGCGTCTCCCACCGCTGATTGCGGCCCTGCTCCTTCATGTTCTCGAGCATCACCTTGATCTCGGTCTGGAGCCGCTTGATCTCGGAGTCGGAGTCGAGCTTCCGGTTCTTGTAGTCCTCCTCGCGGTTGAACATGTAGCCTTCGGCCCCGCCCTTTAGGGCGCCCGAAACCGCTGCGAGGATGTCCTGTGCCGCCATGATTGGTTACCGCCAGATGGGGTTGCCGTGCTCGTCGAACTGCCCGGTGAACGTGGTGCCGGTGTTGGGATCAAAAGGTTCCGGGGAGCGGGCCACCTCCGGTGCCCGCTGCGCCGCTGGTCGCCTTCCACCAGTCGAGGCCGAGGCCGGCCCCGAACCACTGGTCGCGCTTCTCGAGCTCGTCGTACTGGAACTGAAGCTGCGCGAACTTCACCGACAGGTCCTCGAGGAACTGCCGGTCCTGCTGGGCGAGTTGCTCCCGGTCGACCGCGGCGCCGACGTCGATGCCGTACCGGTCGGTCATGTCGGCCATCTGACCGAGGACCCACTTCAGTTGCAGCTCGTCGGCCTGGATGCCAAGCTCCGCCGCCTTCGCGTTGACCTGCTCGCGCAGCGCCAGACGGTCGCCGGTGAGCGCCGACGCCCGCAGGGCCGTGTCGGTCGCCAGCGCCACGTTCTCGCGCTGGGCCGCCTGCTCCTCGATCGACAGCCGCCGCTGGTCCCCGGCCACCGAGGACCCGAGCCCGGCCGCGGAGAGCCGGTCCTGGAAGTTCGTCTGCGCGGCCTCGATGTCGATGTCGCGGTTACTCTCGATGAGGCTCCGGTCCCGGTCCCGACGGTTCGCCACGCGCTCGCTGGCAATCCAGTTCGAGTCCGAGTTGCCCGTGGCGTAGCCAAACCGCTTGATCTCGTCGTCCTGGAAGACGCTCATCTCCGCGAGGTCGTCGGCGGCCTTCGCCTTCATCTTGGCGACCGTGGCGGGGTCGAGCGACTCGGGGTTCTGCAGGACGCTCAGCACGAGGTCCTTCGTGCGCGCGTCGAGCGCCCCGGGGCCGAGCTGTGACGTGTCGGGCAGCCGCGCCAGGACCTCGTCGATGCTCATGCCACGGAGGTCGTCGAACGTGATTTCGCCGGGCTCGTAGGGGCGCCCGCCCGAGCCGTTCGGGAAATTCGTGCCCGGCGGGCCCTGCTGCGGCCCCGGGTCGATCGGCGGACCGTTGCCGCCCGGGTCGGTCCACCACGACTCGAGGATGTCCAGCGCCCGGTTCATCTGGTCGCCGGTAACGAGGCCGCCGCCGGTCGTCGTCTCCTGCGGGGGCGCCTGCGCGGCGATCGCGTCGAGCACGCGGTTGACCTGGTCGCCGGTGACCGGGCCCGCGCCGGAGTAGCCCGAGATGCCGATGGCCTGCTGGAGCTCGGCGTCCGTGAGCTGGCGCCCGAGCATCCGCTGGGCTTCCTGCTGCACGTACGCGATCGCCTGGTCCGTCGTGCCCTGCTCGGTGGCCGGCCGGTGGTTCGGCGTCGGCTGCGCCGAGCTCGTGGTCGGTCCCTGATAGCCGACGTTCGCCGCAATCAGGTTCAGCTCGTCCTGGGTCAACTGCCGCCCGAGGATCTTCTGCGCCTGCTGCTGGAGGTAGGCCGTGGCCTCCTCGAGCGAGCCGGTCCGCGCGGGGTCGACCCGCTCGCCGGTCGGTCGCGGGGTCGCGGCCGCCGCGGTGGTCTGCGCGGCCCGCGTCGACAGCGTGCCGCCGACGTCATTCGTGCTGGTGCCCGGCTGCGCGCCGGCCGTCGCCGAGGCGGCCGTCCCCGGGGCGACCCCGGCACCGACGGCGTAGGGCCGGCCGTCCACGAGGAGCTGGTCGCCCTGCCACTTGACGTCGTGGCCGTCCTGCTGGAGAGACGTGTAGAGGTCACGCGCCAGGCGGTCCTTGGCGATCGCCTGCTGGTTCGGGTCCGTCGCGGTCTGCAGCGCCCGCATCTGGTCGTTGAACCGCGCCATGGCGGTGCTCGTGCCGGATGCCGAGGTCTGCGGGGCCGGCGCCGCGCCGGGCGTGGCCTGCTCCACGGAGAGCGACCACGGACTGCCAGGCGCGGCCCCCGGGCTGTCCCACGAGCCCCCAGCCGTCCCCGGCGCCTCGGGCGCCGGCGGTGGCGTGTCGCCGGCCGGATTCTGGATCGGGCCCTCGGCAGGGTCGCCGGACAGGCTGTCGAAGCTGAACGACGGCAGGTCGGCGCTCCGCGTCGACGTCCGCGCCGTCTGGGTACGCGCGAGCGGGTTCGCGCTCGTCCCGGTCACCCCGGACAGCGTGTCTGGCGGCTTGTTGGAGAAGTCGTACGAGAAGCGCCCGAGCGCCATACCCCTCTGCCTTGGCCCGGCTGCGGGGTGAATCGAACGGAGACAGTCTTACACGACGGCCGGCGTGAGGCCGCGACCGGCGGCCCCCGCCGCCGGCAGCCGGCGGCGCCGCGGCACGCGCCGCGCGGCGCGGCCCATGCGCGGATCATCGATCGAGAGGCGGAACGGGTCGTCGACGGGCATCGTGCCACTGGTCGGCGCGGTGGGGTCGGCCCCCATCGGCATCGGCGCGCGCAGCACGGACGACGATGCCCCCTCGGGCAGGGCGCTCTGCGGCGCGCCCATCTGGCCGGGGTAGACGGGCTGCTTCCCCGTGAGGTTCAGCGCGCCCGTCACGCCCCAATTCTCGGGGTTGGTCATCGTGGCCGACTGCCCTTCCCCGCGCAGCGTCGCCCCGCGCGCCGCCTCGGCCGCGGCCCGCAGCTCGGGGCTGACGTCGTAGGAGAAGGACCCGCCGCTGACCTTCGGGATGTACTTCGCGTAGGGGTTGTCCGAGAAGTCCATCTGCATCGGCTTGTAGCCGGCGAGCTGGTCGAAGAGGGCCGCCGCCTGGATCTGGGCGAGCAGGTCGCGGAACGGGTCGCTCTGCCCTTCCTTGGCGGCCACGTCCATGGCCGCGATGTCGCGGTCCCGGGCGTCAGTGATCTTGGCGATGTCGAGGCTGTTCTGGGCCTGCTGCTCCGCGATGTCACGGTTCGACTTGCTCGTGAGCGCGCCCTGCGTCGCCCCGGCCCCCGCCAGAATGAGCGGCAGCAGCCAATCCTTCTGTCCCATGTCTCCTCCCGGTACGGCACTGGTGGCCGCGCCCGTCACCGCGCCCTTGAGGCCCCCGCCGTTGGCCGCGCCCTGCGCGGCGCCGACGCCCGCCTTGAGGGCCGAGATCGTGCCGAGGCCGAGGCCGCCACCGCCGGCGGCCGCTCCCGAGGCCGCCACCGGGGCGGCCAGGGGCGTCACCGCCCATGGCGCGCCGCCAGCGATCGCCGCGCCGCCGCCAGCCGCCCCGGCGCTGCCGGCCGCACCAGCAGCGCCGCCGGCCCCGAACACTCCAGACATCGGGCCGATGCCGGCCGCGCCGAGTCCGGTCAGCGTCGCGCCCGTCACCGCCGCGCCGATGCCGACGTTCCGCCAGAGGTTGTTCTTCTGGTTCAGGTTCCCGCCCTGGTCGATGTGCATCCCGTCGGGGATCCGTACGCCGGACTGCGCCAAGGCGCGCTCGAGCGCCTCCTGCATCTGATCGGAGAGCTTCACGCGGCCATTCGTCGGCAGGCCGTGGCTCTTCATGAAGTTCTGGTACACGTCGGAGGCGCGGAACTGCTGGTTCCAGAGGTCCAGGTCGCGCTCGGACGTCTTGCGGGTCGGGACCGCGGTGCTCACCGGCATGACATCTCCACCCTACTCCCCAGCCCCCCTTACCGCCCACCCCCCGGTGGCACCGGCTCGAACCGGCCCAGCGACCAGTCCCACGAGTAGCCCGGGCGCACGGCGTCGAGCGCCCGCTTCTGGGTTGCCAACTCCGCCTCGAGGGCCCCGGCGTTCTGGCCGTGCTCGTAGGCGGCGCGCGCGGCCGCGCACTCACCGAAGGCCCCCTGCCAGCGCCCGATCTCGGCCTTGGCCTCGATGAGCTGCTGCTTCAGGGACAGGTTCTCGATCCGGAGGCGCTCGATGGCGCTCAGGGGCTGAGGCGCCTGCGCGAGCACGCCCGCGGCGGCGAGCGCGGCGACGAACGCGCCGATGACGATCTGCCTCATGCTTCGACCTCCGCGAGGGTCTTGCCGTCGATGTCGAGCGCCCGGTCCGCGTCCTCCTGGGCACGCTTCAGGCGCGCGAGGCGGGCCTCACACTTCTCGACCAGGTCGGCCCGGCTCGTCGCCGTGATGGTGTCCTCCCGCAGCACGATCGTCCGCGCGGGCGGGCCCGAGTTCACCTGGACGAACTGGACCACCGCCTCGAAGGCGTTGCCACGCTTCGACGGTGTCGAGGATTTCCCGATGGCCCGGAAGATGGTGGGCATGGTGAAACCTACTTAAACTCGGCGACTTGCCACGGGATGGTGAGCGCCGCGGTGGCGGATGCCGTGGTCGCCACGGTCACGGTCGTGCTGTTGGTCAAGACGAGGTTCGGTAGAATCCGGCCGGAGTTCTCCCCTGTCGCGTCGGCCTTGGTCCACCCGGCCCCCACGAGGAGCGCCTTCGCGGTCGTCACGCTCGTGATGGTCGCCGTCGCGGACGTCGCCCCGGACAGCGTGATCACTCCTCGCTGCACGTCCTGCCGGAGCGCGAAGCGGTAGAACTCGATCACCTGATACGGCACGACCACGGAGTCGGTGGTCGCCGCCGCGTTTCGGCTCGCGGTGACCGTGGTGCTGTCGGTGAGCACCACCTGGATGAACAGTTTCTGGGTGCTGGCGTTGGTGAAGCCGACCGCCGTGTCAGCGGTGAAGCCACCGAACACGGCCAGCGCGTTCGCAGTCGTCACACTCGTCGAAAGCGTGGCGGTGTTGCTCGACTGCGCGGCGGTGAGCGTGATCGTGCCGCGCTGGATGCTCTTGATGACGCTGGGGCGGTAGGTCGCCTCGACCGGCGTGGCCCGGAAGACCCAGAGGCTCGGCGCCGTCCAGACGCCCTCGTCGTTCAGGCTCGGCGGGACGAGCGACAGCGCCCCCTGGAGGGTCAGCAGCAGCAGGGCGGCCGAGGCGAGGCGTCGTAGGGTCGTCTTCACAGGATCACCCATCCCGAGCCGGTGCACAGCAGCGTGACCGACTCGTATTGCTGTTCGAGCACGTAGGTCGTCTCCCCGTCGATCGTCTCCGAGGCGTTCCCGTCGATCGTGACGGTGCCGGTCCCGATGTTCTTGATTTCAAGGAGGCGCCCGGTGTTCCCGCTGGCGGCGTAGAGCGTGATGGTGAACGTCCCGCTGGCCGTCAGCACGTTGTCGGAGGTCGTCACCGTGTAGGTGGTCGTCTTCGCCGCGACTGCGTAGGTGGCGCTGGTGAGGTTCGTGAGCGCCGACCCGTCGAGCGAGGCGAAGTAGGTGGACGAGATGGCCGGCACGCGCCCATCCGTGCCGACGATGCCGACGTTGCCGCTCCCGGCGTTGATGCCGCCGGCGACGTCGATCGCTGTCGCGCCGGTGCCCGTCACGGTCAGGCCAGCGAACGAGGGCGTGCCGCTCGTCGAGTAGTCCTGGCTGATGGTGGCATCGCCGCCGATGGTCACGGTCCGGTCGGCGTCGCCAGTCGTCACCGTCAGCGTGTGGTCGGCCGTCAGGTTCGACCCCGGCGCGACGATCAGGTCGTGGCTGGCGTCGGTGTCGAGCAGATGCAGGCCCGTGTTCGGCACCGTGATCGTGCTCGTTACGATGCCGTCGGTCCGGTTCAGGGCGCTGCCAAGCAGGGCGAAGTTCGCGTTGACCTCGTCCGGGCTGATGACCGTGCCGGCGGTGAACGTGTAGGTCGGCGTGATCTGGGCCGCGGCCGCCACCGGCCAGAGCACCAGCGCCAGGGCGATGAGCCTACGACGGAACGACATGGGTAATGACTCCTTCCTGCAACTTCACGAAGGCGATCCGGGCCCGCGTGTGGTCGACCGTCGCCTCCATCCACGCGACCGTGGGGGTCCACAGGTGGACGTTGACCGCCTGGACCTGCCCGGTGGCCACCAGCAGGACCTGGTAGCCGTCCGGCACGACGCCAAGACCGTGGGGGATGTCCCGCGGCGTCGAGGCGGCCGGAAAGTAGACCTCAAGCACCGGCCCGATCGTGGTGATCGGGAGGTTGACCCGCTCGCGCTGGAGCGCCGAGAGGGCCTCATCGGTGCGGCGGTCGATGGCGCGATCAGGCACTCTGCGCCTTCTTGCCGGGCAACGTGTCGGCCGTGAGCCCCCAGAGCGGGATCTTGATCTCCTGATCCGGGAGGTAGTTCGAGAACTGGACCTGCGCGGTCAGCGGCGACCGCGGCAGCTTCTTCTTCCGGAGCTGGCGTTGGGTCGTCGCCCAGAGCGCCACGCCCCACTTCGAGTTCGGGTCGCCCCAGAGGCCGGCCGTCACGGCGGTCGTGAACGAGAGCTCGAGGTTGTCGACGACGCCCTCATCGTTGTTGAAGCGCATCCGGACCGTGACGGTGTGCTCGCTCGAGGCGCTCTTCGCCTCCAACCACAGGTGGTCGAGCTGCTTCGTCAGGTGCGGGACGCTGAAATCGAGCCAGGGCGTCCACCAGAACCACTCGATGCCCGCGATGACGACCGTGTACTCGCTGGTCGGCGTCGTCGTCCACTGCGCGTCGTTCGTGGTGTCGAGGGTGATCGTGTCGCCGGTGTTCGACTTGATGCGCCGCCACTGCCAGACCCCGGCCGGGCTCAGGACGGCGACCGGCAGCCCCGCCAGGCCAGAGCCGGCGGTGTAGAGGGAGGCAGCGCCGACGTTGACGACGACGGTGCTGGCGGTCGCGGAGACGACCGCGGCGACCCGGACGTTGTCGGTGGGCGTCTCGACCGGCACGCCTTCGCGGGTGCCCGAGAACATCTCGAACACGCGGCCCCAATAGTCGCCCATGAACACGCCGAAGGTGCCGTCGGCGTCCATGTGGGTGGCGAAGGCGCCGTACTCCATGCCGGTCTGCGGCGGCAGCCAGCAGTCCAACTGGTAGTGGTACCAGAGGATGGTGCGGCGCCGCGTGCTGGTCGTGCCCGTCGGGACGGCCCAGCCGATCAGGCGCTTCCGCTCGTCGTGGACGATGCGGATGTCGCTCACCGCGTCCGGCGCGACCGTGGCGAGGATGGTGTCGATCCGGTTGGCCCCGATTCGCCGGAACGATACGAGGTCTGTCACGTAGGGGCCGTGCACGCGGTCCCAGGCGAAGAAGAGGCCGTCGACCTCAAGGCAGGCGTCCTGGCTGACGGAGCCGTAGGACGAGTGCACCGGCTCGATGGTGAACGGGACCTGTGTGCCGACGAGCCGCCACGAGGCGTGCTGGGTGCCGATGAGAATGTCGGCGCCGAACGGACGCGCCCAACAGAGGTCGTCACCCGTCGAGCGCGACACCGGGAACTTGTTCTTCGGGTGCCAACTCTCGAGGTCGCCGAGCTTGCTGGCGTAGTAGCTGTCGCTGTCGGGCAGGATGCCGATGCCGATGCCCTTGTGCTCGACGAGGACCTTCCACGCGCCCGGTGGGGCGTCGTTGTCGCCCGGCAGGGGGGCCAGGTCGTTCCGCTGCCGCACGGTGTCGCTCACCGTCTCGGTGAGCGTCGCCGTGGCGATCGTGGCGCGGCCGACGTAGTAGTAGTTCAGCTCGTAGGTGTCGGTCCGGCGGACGAACGCGGCCCAATGCGTGGCCCAGGTCGGCGGCGTCCCGCTGGGCTTCGTGTGGGTGCGGCCCTGCCCCGCCAGCACGAGCGTCGAGGTCGCGTCCGTCACCGACGTCCAGCGGTCCCGGTCCTCGTTGTACCAGGCGTAGACCGCCTCGTAGGTGCCCGTCACGCTCCCGGTGCCGGCGCTCATGTTCGTGACGCCGGTGGGGGCGGCGCCGCCGACCTCGTAGAGCGTCGTGCCGTCCCAGCGGCGCATGTAGTCGCCGTCGTAGACGAAAGCGTCGTTCTTGAACGGGGTCAACCGCGCCGGATTGCCGGCGGTCCAACCCGTGCCGATGGAGCTCGACGTGCCGGCGACCGCGTCGACCTCGAAGAGCTCGCCCCCGCACATCGCCAGCAAGCTCGGCCCCGCACCGGACCGCCGCCACTCGAAGAGGGCGTCGATGCACGTCTCGCTCGCCAGCGCCGTCGGCGTGATGAGCCGCGTCCCGGGCCGCTTGCCCATGACGGCGCGGCGCCGGTCGACGTCGATGGCGTAGAGGAAGGCGTTCTTCGCGTCCGGCGTGGCGCCGAGCGGCAGCGTGTCGGCCTCGGGCGAATCGAGGTAGCCGGGCGTGAAGTCGTTCGCCCAGAGCTGCGCCTCGGGTCGGAGGTAGCTCACCGGAAGGGCCTCGTGCGGATGCGCCCCTCGACCCCGGAGTTGTCGTGGGCCACGAGCCGGGCCAGCGCGGTCCGCTGAATCCGCGAGTCGTCCGCAATCTCTCCGGCGCTCACCTGGTAGAGCGCCTTCATCTCCTCGAGGATGGCGCTGGCCCAGAACCGCGGGACCTCATCGGCGTCGTAGACCAGCCGCTTCGGGGCCCGGATCGCCGGGATGGCGATGATCTCGCCGGCCGTCACCGGCTTCGGCGACAGCACGAGGGACGGGAACTCCCGGGCGCTCTCTTCTGGCAAGAGGACCCCGAGGACCGAACTGTCCGACACGACGCGCAGTGACACCGTGCCGCGGCTCGACGTGTTCTCGGTGGCCGGCGTGGTCCCGTTGGGATACGCCTTCGAGAAGTTGACGATCGGGTCCTTCCAGGTGCCGATGGCGACGGCCGAGGTCCCCGTGAGGGTGACCTGCGTCTCATCCCACTCGTCGTCGCCGTTCAGGCCCTCGACGCTGACCCGCACGTCGGTGTCCGAGGCGTTGTCGGACACCACTTCGAGCGCCTGGCCGGCCGCAGAGGGTTGCACGCTGACCCCCACCGGGCCCGCGAGGGCAGCCCGGATCGGGATGCCAGCCGATTCGAGACTGGTGCCGCTGGCCGGGTGCTCCTCGAGGAGCCGGTCGAGCGGCGTGAGGGTGAGCTTCGCGCCGGTCGTGACGTTCCGGAGGTAGTCGACCCGGGGCGGGATCCGCCCGAAGTAGGCCGGCAGCGCGTACGTCCGGGTGTTCGCCACCGTCGTGACCTGGATCGGCGCCGGCAGCCGGTGGTCGTTGAACGGGTGCGCCAGCCAGACGTTCAGGTAGGCCCTGTTCAGCAGCAGCACGGCGAGCTTCCGCTGGTCCGTGTCGCCCAGGGCGCTCCGGAAGCGGAGGAACTCGTCGAGGATCTCGCGCTGCGTCTGCATCCGGCCCCCCGATCAGTCGCCCAGGGCGAGGATGTAGGTGGCCGTCGTGCTCGAGCTCTTCACGATTTCGGGCCGGATCGGGAGCACCGTGCCCACCGGGACGGCCTTGAAGAGGACCGTGGCGCCGTTGATGACGACGTTCAGATCGCCGGCGCCGCCGACGTAGATCGCCTTGGTCGTGAGGCCCGGCGCGAGCGCATTGCTGTCGTGCGGCGTGACCGCCGCGGCCTTCGTGAAGCCCTGAAGCTGCATGTCATCCCCCGGCGACAGGGGCACGGGCGTGGGCGGGGCCGGCCAAACAGCCACAGCCCCGCCCCACCATGGTGCCCGTTGCCTGCGTCTTACCCGCCGAACGGGAGGACGACGAGGCCCTTGCCCGTCGCGGCCGAGGCCGCGGCGGAGTTGTTGTCGGCCGTGGTCGAGATCGTCTTGGCGACGTTCGCGTCCTCGGTCGCGGTGAAGTTGATCGACGAGGCCGCGACGACGGCGCCGTCGACGAGCACGATGCCGAACCCGCGCTGGCTGTCCGCCCCGTCCCGCACGAGGAACGCGATGAAGGCGTAGTCCTTGGCGTTGGCCGTGCTGTCGGTCAGCGTCAGGATGGCCGTGGACCCGACCTTGAGCTTGAGGTCCTTCGTGTTCCCGTTGGCGGCCAGCGTGCCCCACGCCGCGATGACGAGGCCCCGGTTCTCGGGCGCCAGCATCTCGTCGTCGAGCGAGACGGAGTTCAGGAGGTTGTCCGTGCTCTGCACGGAGGCCCCGACCACCGTGGTCGGGTCGATGAGCGCGCCGGCGAGCAGGCGGCCCGTGGTCGGGTGCGCCAAGCCGAGCGACTGGAGGTAGCGGATGAGCCCTTCGTTGCTGAGCTGCGACATGGTTCAGGTTCTCCCTTGGTGAAAGACGAGGGTTTACGCCGCAGCCTCCACGGCCGCGAGGGTCGTGCCGGCGAGGGTGATGCCCTGCCAGGTGGTGGCGCTCGTGCAGACCATCACGGTCAGCGAGTTCGCCGGGATGGCGGACTCGGCGCTGGCGCCGGTGCCGCCGTTGATCGCCACGTTGGCGGGATCGCTCGACCGGAGCTCGTAGCCGGTGCCCCCGTTGCCGAGGACGACGATGGTGCCTGGCGTCGGCGTCGGCAGGACGATGATGTTGTTGGCATCGGCCGACGTGACCGTGATGTGCTGGAGCTTGCCGGCGTCGGCGATCGTGCCGGTGCCCGTGCCGTCCGCGGTCGCCGTCCGGGCGATCGGGTCGATCAGCAGGCCGAGCATCGTGGCGTAGCGGATCGTGCCGATGTCCTTGTTGGCGTCGAGGACGACCGCCTTGCTGGCCGCGGCCGTGCCGGCGGTGACGCCCGCCAGGTAGTTCAGCTCGGCCGCCGTGGCGCTCACGGCCACGCCGCCGAGGCTGAACGTGCCGATCTCGATGGGGTACTCGGTCCCGTCGACGCAGAAGCCGTCCGGCGCGCCGAACGGGAAGGCGTGCCAGGACGTGCCGTCGCAGTGGACCCGGATGCCGCGGCCGACCTTCTTGCCGCTGATCTGGAGTCCGACGTTGTCGGCCGCGGCGTCGTCCGGCGCGATGATCTGCCCGGCCGTCGGCGCGGCGACGACGATCGAGTAGTCCGCGACCGCGCGGAACTCGTAGTAGGCGCCCTGGACCGCCGCGTTCGGCGTGGGCAGCGTGAACGTCACGGTGCCGGTGGCGCCGCGGTTGGTGAACACGGTGCCCGGCGCGACGTGCGGCGAGCGGATGGTGAAAGCGGCAGTCTTGGCGATCACCCGGGTTTCGAGGCGGGTCGACATGGAAGGCTCTCCCTTCGCGTAGCGATCAGGCGACAGCCCGGCCGGGGACGCTGATGCGCGTCCGCTCCGTGCCGTCGCGGTTACCGAGGCGGTCGAGCACCGGGAAGGCGTCGACGGCGATGTCCCGGAACAGGCCGAGGCGCCGGCGGCGCCGGCTCTCCTTCGCCCAGCGTTCCTCGTAGTCGAGCTCGTCAGCGACCTTGTGGGCGGACTGCGCGAAGAGGTCGACGCCCTCCTCGAGCAGCCCCCGCACGATGTTCCAGGGCCGCGTCATGAACTGCGGATGGACCAGCGAGACGTGCACGTAGCCGTCCCGGGCCTGAATGTGGAGGTCGGTGTAGTCCCCGAGGCCCGCGTTGGTCGCGGGGGCCCGGCGACAGCGGCGCTCGAGCACGTAGCACCACCGCTTCTCGGCGCTCTTCCGGATGCGGAGCTCCGGGTCGTGCCGCTCGATGTACTCCGTCACATGGGCGAAGTACGGCTCGAGGCGCAGATGCGGCGGGACCGGGACGTGCACGCTCACCGGCTACCCCTTCCGGCCCTTCTTCGGCGCGCCGTCGGTCGGCTTCGGCGCGCTCTTGACCCGGAGCTGGTTCTCGTCGGCCGGCGGGACCCAGCCGGCGGCGATGGCGGAGGCGGAGGCCTGCGCGGCGTCGCTCCCCTTCACGGGCTCGAGGGCGGCGGCGCGCGCCTCCTCGGACCCGCCTTCGAGGGTCGGCCGGCTCCGGCCGACGCTCATCGCCTGGGCGCTCGGCGCCACACCGGCGCCCGGCAGCCCCCGCCGGAGCTCGTTCGTGCCGTGGACCTCGACCTCCCGGTCGGCGGCCAGGGGCATCGCGGCCCGGTTCAGGCCCTCCTTGGCCTCGCCGACGCGGGCGAGGAACGCCTCGTCGAAGGGCTCGAGCGCCGCCTCCCCGTCCGCCTCCTTGATGCCGATCCACGAGACGAACTGCGGCAGGGTCGGGTCGGACAGGCTCGGATTCCGCGTGCCCGGGACGATCTGGCGCCGCTGCAAGTGGAGCGCGGCGGCGTAGGTGACCGTGAAGAGGGCGAACGGCGGGATCCGGTACTCGTGGGCGTCGTGCTTGTCGACCAGCTCGCGCGGGCCGCGGTTGCGGCACGTCACGGGCGAGGTCGGCTTGAGCTTCGCCTGGAGCGTGTGCTCCGGCATGAGGTTGACGACCTCTTCCGGCACGGGCGTCGGCGCCTGGGGCTGAGTGTCCACTGGTATCTCCTGGGAGTTGCGGACCGCGCTTGCAGGAACCGGGACGGGCCCCGGAGGACCCGTCCCGTTCGTGGTGCAGAGCCGCGGTCGGCTCGCGCATCGCCGCCTGGGTTAGGCGGCCTTCAGCACGAGCTGATCGACGTCGATGCCCTCCGCCCGAGCGTTCACGTTCGGGCGCTGGCAGTGGAAGTTGTCCTGCATGAAGTAGAAGGCCGTGTACTCGTCGTACTCGTTCACCCACTTCAGGACGTGGCCCTCCTCGTCCGCCCACTGGCCCTCGTTCTCGACGTACCGGGTCCACGACATCTTGTTGATGCCGAAGAGCATCTGGTACGGGGCGTCGCGGTCGACCATGACGGGGATGTCGCCGTAGGTGATGGTCCGGCCGCCGGGCTTCTTCGCCGCGGCCGTGCCGCCATCGGGACGCATCAGGTCGGCGCCGGAGTAGCGCCGGTCGGACTCGAGCAGGACGAGGTACGCCCGACGGACCGCGTGCTCGCACGCGAACATGTCGAACATCTTCCCGGTCTTGATGTGGACCGCGTCGCACATCTGCTGGATCGCGTCCAGCGACAGCCCGCCCACGCCGGTGGTGACGTAGGCGTTCAGGATCGGGTAGGTCGTCCGGCTGAGGCCGTGGTAGGTGTCGACGTAGGTGCCGTCGTCGATGCCGGCCAGCACGCCCTCGGGCTCCATGTTGTAGGAGCTCTGGGCGGCCGACTGCGCGATGACGATCTTGGCGTTGTCGGGAACCGTGATCGCCGTGTCGACCGTGATGGACTGGAGGTTGGTCGCCACCCCCGTGATCGTCGCGGTCGCCACGATGTTGTTGCCGCTGTCGAGGAATGCGACGTACTGGCCGGACGTGACGTCGCCGTCCAGGTAGCGCGCGCCCCCGAGGGACCCGGAGACGTTCCCGGGCGAGTCGATGACGATCGTCGTCTGCGCCGTGTGGGTGCCGTTGACGAGCGCCAGGATGCCGGAGCCGTAGCCCCACATGACGCGGTTCCGGTGGAAGGAGACGGCCTCGACGAGGGCGTCCATTTCCGCGGGGATGACCTGCTGCCAGGACCCCTTCCGGTTCCGCGACTGCGCGATGACTTCGCGCTCGAAGCCGACGCGGCCGTAGGTGTTCCGCATCGGGACGTTGAAGTCCTCGAACACCGAGCGGCCGGCCTGCGGGAGACGGCCGCGGCTCGGGATCGAGCCGACGGACCGGTTACGGCCGATCATGATGGGCACGACCTTCTGGCGGCCGGTCCACGAGTCGTCCTTGACCTCGGTTTCCATCCACGAGGTCATGAGGTTGTCTTCGCTGAGCTGGGTGACGATCGCCGGGGCGTAGTCGTCCTTGAAGAGGGGGTCCCACTGCGTGGTGTCGGACCCCGGCATCCAGGTGACTCCGCCCGGCGACTGATCCAGCGTCTTCAGAAAGGGATTCATGCGATTCACTCGCTCCGGTTCTGGGCCGAGGGCCTAGCCGGCGGTGCGGAGGCGCTTGTGCACGTCCGCCAGCCGCTCCTTGCCCGATCGAGCCGGGCTCGGCGCGCCGACGCCGGCCTGGTTCCTCGGCAGTTGCTGGTTGCCGTTGGCGAGACGCTGCCGGGCAGCGGCGGCGGCGACCTTCTGCCGGCCGGGCGTGATGCCGGCCTGCTTGAGGTAGTGGTCGATGACCTGCTGCGGCTTCAGCCGAGCCCCCCCGAGCTGGAACGTCGCCTTCACGGCGTCCGTGAACAGCGTGCGGAGCCCGGGATCGGGAATGTGCTTGGCCGCGGCGTTCATCGCGGAGGACCACTCCTGCTGGACGCGGGTCTGCTTCTCGCTGCGGATGCCACCCTCGAGGGCCTCGATCCGCTTGAGCGCAGTCTGGAGCCGGGCCTCGACGGTCCGGCCGCGCTTGATCTCGTCCGCGAAGAAGCGGTTGTTGGCGTTCGCATTCGGATCGAACGGCAACGTGCTCTCGTCGAACTCGACCGCGTCCTGGTCACCACCGCGCCGGCTGGTCGACTTCCCCCCGGTGGAGTCGTCGACCGCCTCGCCGCGAACGAGGGCCATCAGGCGTTCGACCGCCTGCGGATCGCCCCCGGCGCGGCGCGCCAGCGCGTCGAAGTTCTGGGCCTTCTGGATGAGCGCCGGCACGTCTCGGTCCGAGACGCCTGCCGCCTTCAGGGTCTTGGCGAGCGGCCAGAACTTGCCGAAGCGGCGCTTCAGCTTCTTGTGGGACGCCGACAGCGCCTTGAGGCGCTCTTCCGCGGGTCGTCCCTCGTCCTGGTCGTCGCCGCCCCCGAAGAGCAGCTCCTCGTCTTCATCCTCGGGCGACGTTCCCTGGCCTTCGTGGTCGTCGGCATCGTCACCGTCGCCACCGTCGCCGTCGAACGCCTCGACATCACCCGGCTCACCTGAGCCGCCAGTGTCCGTGTCGATCGGGTCCGCACCGCCGGACATCGCACCGTCCTCGGGACCGAGGGCCGGCGTGGCGATGAACCGTCTGAACAGGTGCATGGGGTTTCCTCCTCTGAGGGTTGCGGTCGAGAGCCGGTGCAAATGAGAAAGGGCGGGACGCACGAAAGCGCCGTGTCGGCGCCGTCGCGTGCGTCCCGCCCTAGGAACTCGCACTGGCCCTTGTGGATGACTGACGGCGTGCGGTGGGCCACCGCGGGGAGCTACCCCTTGCCGTCAGGCGCCGTTGCGCGGCGGTTCTGGCCGCGCGAACGTGGTAGCAGGCCCAGGAATCGAACCTGGCAACGCGGGGTTATGAGGCCCGCCGAGCACCTTGCCCGCCTGCATCAACTGGTCGTTAGCCCGTGGACTAAATCCTCCGGAGAGAACCCGTGTTCCCTCCCAGCGTGCACGAAAGACCCCGAACCGCCCATACCCCCCGCGACCCCAGCGCCGCCCCGGACGGGCGCCACCGGCCTCGTAGACCGGGGCAGCCTACGTTCCCAGCGGCCAGCGCCCCCGCGCCACAGCAGGCGCCGGGGCCTTGGGGGAGCCGGATCAGGTCGAGACGTTGGTGGAGCCCGGACCGCTCGCGCCAGCCGGGCCAGACTTCGCGTGGTCCGCCGCCTTGTTTCGGGATGGGTGATGCAGCATCCCAGCGGCGAGGGCCCCGAGCCCCACCAACGTTTCGCTCGGGCCGGTCCATCCACAGCCCGAGCACGCCCACGACACGTAGCGGCGGTCGTCGCCGGCTACGATCGTCTCGATCACGTCACTGCGCCGGCAGGTCGGGCACGGGCGCGGCACCGGCGCCTCCCTCCTGTTGGTCCGGCAGCACCGGCGTCAGAATCTGCGCCTGGACGAGGTCGTCGACGGACGGCCCCTGTCCGGCGGTGGCAGCGGCGTCGGCCGGCACCAGCGCGCCGGCCTGCATCGCGGCCTCGAGCGCGCCGCCGGCGCCGGTCGCGGGCTCCTGCGGCGGCGGGCCGCCCTGCTGGGCCTGCGCCTGCTGCATCGCCTTCATCATCTGGAGCTGCTGGATCTGCTGAACGTGCGCCCGGCAGGCCGCGTAGACCGCCGGGTTCGCCAGCTTCAGGTCCTCGGCTTCCTCGCTCTTCAGCCACTGCGTGAGGAGGTAGCCGTGCATCTCGAGGTTCTGGGTGAGCTCGTCCGGCGGCCACGCGGCAATCTCGTCCGGCGTCCGGGCTTCCTTCCAGCGATCGAGGAGCCGCGCGACCTGGCGGCGGTCGGCGTCCCACGACTGCTTCAGGTGCGCCAGGTTCATCTCCACGAGCAGCTTGCCGCTGACCTCGGGGTCCTGCGCCGGCGGCGGGATGACGCCCATCTCGAGGGCCTGCTTGAGGCGGAGCTGCTGGAGGAGCGGGGACTTCGGCCAGGCCGAGGCGCGCTCGACGGTGATGTCGATCTGGCCGCTGAGGTCGGCGGCGGCGAACTGCTTGATCTCCCACTGCTTGTTCTCGCCGCGGATGCGGCGGAACCGGGGCGACCAGAGCGTCTGTCGGCCGACGCTCAGGAGCATCAGGGAGAGCTCCTTCTCGAACTCGATGAGGCTGTCGAGCGGGGCCCGGAACGTCGCCATGCCGCGCTCTTCGAGGATCTGGACCTCGCCGAGGGTCGGGTCGCCCTCCGGCCGGGACCCGACGAGCACGGAGTTCAGGCCGCTGACCTCCTGCATCTTCTGGTCCTTGCGGTCCATGTAGTCGAACAGGGCCTGCGGCGGCGGCATCCCGCGCGTCTCGGTGGGCTTGGACCCGTCGACCGACCGATAGCGGACCCACTCGCCCGGCACGCCGGTCGGCTCGTCGATGAGCGTCACCGTCTCCGGGATGTAGCGGGTCGGCGCCGCATCGGTCATGACGATGAGCTCGATCATCGCCTCGACGGTGTTGCGGCTCTGCTGGATGGGCACCAGGTCGTCGGCCGGCGGGTGCCCGAACGGGCTACCGGGCGACTGCTCCCAGGTGCGGAGGATGACGTTCTTGAACGGCACGTCGTCGCCGTCCTTGAACGGGAGCGGACCGGATTCGACGAGCTTGTCGCCGATCTTCACGCCGTAGAAGCCCTGCGGGAAGTAGAACTCGTCGGTGTCGATCGGGTCGTGCCAGAGGCGGTAGACGACCGGCCCCTCGAACTTCTGCCCGCCGCCCCCTCGGCTCGACGCCGCGGGGCTCGCCATGTGCCGGAGTTCGTCGGCGTAGGCACGCGCGAGCTTGCCGTCGGCCCACTGCTTGCGGTCGTACGCCACCGTCTTGGCGTCCGGCCACATGCGGGCCACCTCGCTCGGCCCCATCCGGCGGTGTCCGAGGATCCACGGGTTCGCCTTCGCGTGCGCGTAGCGGGCGGCCGACGGGAGGGAAAACTCCAGGCTCGTGAGGACCTCGCCGCACATGCGGCCGACCGGCATCGGCATCCCGATTGGCATCCCGGTGTCCGGGTGGGTGACGAGCTGGAACTCCTCGGTGTTCGTGTTGCCGCACTCCGGGCAGGCGCCGCCCTCCTCGTCGATCGTGACCGGGTCGACCACCTGGCCGCAGGGGCAGGCGAACAGCTCGACCTCGTCCATGCCGTGCCGGGGGTCGTTGTCGTAGAACACGACGTAGGCGGACTTGTCGGTGAGCGCGGCCAGCTTGTTGAGCTCGTGGCGGTGCCCCTGGCTGTCGTAGCCGCACTCGTCGCGGAGCACCGGCACGGCGTCGTCCGCGACCTCGGCGGTCGCCTGGTCCTCGTCGCTCTCGGTGGCGGGGGCGAAGACCTGCGCGGGTTCGGACTGGTCGAGGATGGCCGTGAGGCCGCGGATGACCGAGGCGTAGACGTTCGTGACGGGGCGCGGGACCCACGCGGGCAGGCCGCCCTGCTCCGGGTCGTAGCCGCGCGGCACGTAGCGGCCCGTCCCTTCGTCCCAGACGGTCCACTGATTGTCGGCGCCGCCGCGCTCGAAGCGGCAGTTCTGGATGTCGGCGCGATCGCGCAACAGCCGAGCCTGATTGCTCGACGCATCGTCGATGCACGCCTGCATGAGCCGAAGCCCGGCGCCCTCGTAGTCGATTTCCCGCGTCGGCGCGTTGTCGCGCGCCGGCGCTGGGCCCTGTTGCGGGTCGAGGCCCGCAGCCATGTCAGCCTGCGGCGGCGTCTCCACTCATCGCACCGTGGCCCGGCTGCGAAGGTTTCCGTGTTGAGTCGATGGTCTGCACGCTGAGGGCGCTGGCGAAGAGGCGATCGATGGGCACCGGCCGCGCGGTCGGTGCCTTGGCCGTCGGGGCGATGCCGCGGACCTCGAGGAGGCGGTCCGCGGTGCGTTCCTCGCGCTCGCGCCAGTAGCGCACCTGGCCCTCGAGCTCGAGGCACCGGGCGCACGC
>JBFWVR010000030.1:0-25996 GCA_050246635.1 Vicinamibacterales bacterium | reverse complement strand
TTCGCCTGGCTTCACAACTGTCGTCGCGTCGTCACCCGCTGGGAGCGCCACGTCGAGAACTACCTCGGCATGGTGCAACTCGCCTGTGCGCGCATTCTGCTCCGAGCATTTATGAGATAGCTTCTAGATTATCTGATCAATGGTCATTCCTGACGGCTCCAGAAGGTGTTCTGCGTAAACGAGGTGGAGGCTGCGTGCCCTATTGGTAAGCCCGGGAGTCGTTAACCGGAGGACCTTGGGCCCGAGGCGCAATGTCGGTGTTTAGCGACCTGGCCGGCGTCCACGGAAGTGCGTTGCCTGTCGTGTGTCACCACGCCCGACCACCGGCTGGGCACTGGCCAAAGCCGTCGAACGAGTCGGCCACGATGCGCTCGCTGCGCTGAACCTCAGGGGCGGTGAGCTGACTGAACTTTCCAGCCCGGCGAGTCTTCGACAGAGCAACGTTGTTCTACCGGATGAACATCAAGAGGTGCCGGCGACGCGGTCGGGAATCTCGATGGCCTCCTTGAACCGCTGCAGCGCCACGTCGTGGCGACGTGGGTACTCAATGTCTCAAGGCACGTCATCCTCGACGGTGCGGGGGACGCACGCGAAGAGGAACTCGGCGGCCTGAGTGCAGTCGAAGTAGCGATAGAGATCCGCGGTGTTCGTCAAGTGGGCCTTTGGACCGCGCAGGTCGACCGCCGCGCCGAAATCAAGCCAGTCCGGTTCAATTTCTGCTGTCAATTTGGCCGCGAGGTCGACAATCAATCACTTCTGCGCCTCGAGGCAGGTCCAGTCCCGGTCAGTCGTGTCAGGATTGTCGGCACAACCCAGGCCGATTTGGGCCTGAAGAACGGCACGAGAGTGCTCTTCCCCAAGCGACCCTTCCTGGAGAACGTCCTGGTCCATGACCAATACACTACGAGTCGCAGTCATCGGCGCGGGCCGCTGGTCGCGCACCGCCCATCTTCCCGGGTTCGCCCGCTCACCCCTGAGCGAGCTGGTCGCCATCTGCGACCTCGATCGTGACCTTGCCGAGGCGCGGCAGCGGGAGTTCTCCATCCCGGACCTGTACACGGACGCGGAGGAGCTGCTGGCTCGCGATGACATCGACGTTATCGACATCTGCACGCGGGGCGACCACCAGGACCTCGTGTTCAAGGTGCTCGAGGGCGGCAAACACTGCCTGGTCGAGAAGCCGGTCTGCCACGACTACCGCGCCGTGTGGCGCGCGCACGAGATCGCGCGGGGGAAGGGGCTCAAGACGAAAGTCGGGCTCACGTTCCGCTACGCGCCCGCCGTCATGTACATGTTCGACCTGATCCGCGAGGGGTTCATCGGCACACCCTACGTGTTCAACGGCTACGAGCAGAACTCGCAGTGGCTGAACCCCGACAACCCGATGGACAAGCGCATTCACAAGGTGAAGCCCACCGGCGAGGCGGAGTGGGGCACCGACACGTCGCGGCGCGGGATCACCGTGTCGTCCCTCGAGGGCTACGGCGCCCCCACCATCGACATCGGGCTCGCATGCATCGGCGCCGACCTCACCTCCGTCGTCGGCACGCTGCAGAACATGGTGCCGATGCGGCGGCGCACGAACCTCGACACCGAACGCGTGCGCATCAACATCGACGATGCGGACATGTTCATGGGGGAGGCCGGGAACGGCGCGCTGTTCTCGATGCAGTCGAGCTACGTCACCGTCGGCAACTACCCCGGCATCGAGGCGCGCATCTACGGGTCGAACGGCGCCATCCAGGTGCGGCTCGTCGAGGAGTTCGGCAAGATCCAGAGCATCAAGACGGCCACGCCCGACGCCGTCGAGTTCGTCGAACGCGAGATCCCGGCGAAGTACTTCGCGCCGGGGGCACAGCCAGACGACCACTGGAGCACGGCGTTCTACGGGAACCTGGTGCACAACTTCCTGCAGGAGATCCTCGACGGCGGCGAGACCAACCAGGGGAACTTCGCCCAGAGCGCCCGCGTGCAGGAGGTGATCAACGCCGTCACGCTGTCGCACCGCGAACGGCGCTGGGTCGACCTGCCCCTCCCACGCGACCAGGAGATGCCGCCAGCCCAGGTGATGCCGTGGTGAGCCGCCCCGTTCGCTGGGGCATTCTCAGCACCGCCAACATCGGCCGCGGTGCCGTCATCCCTGCGATCCATGCATCGGCTAATGGTGAGGTGGTGGCGATTGCCTCAAGGGAGCAGAGCCGCGCCGAGCTCTTCGCCCGCGCGCAGAACATCCCTCGCGCGCACGCGAGCTACGAGGCGCTGCTGGACGACCCGGACGTCGACGCGCTCTACATCCCGCTGCCCAACAGCCTGCACCGCGAGTGGACCATCCGCGCCGCCCAGGCCGGCAAACACGTGCTGTGCGAGAAGCCGCTCGCGCTCGATGCGGCGCAGTGCGACGAGATGGCCGCCGCCGCCCGCGATGCCGGCGTCGTGCTGATGGAGGCGTTCATGTACCGCTTCCACCCACGCACCGAACGCGTACTCGCCATGCTCCGGGACGGCATCGTCGGGGACCTCCGCGCCATCCGCAGCGCGTTCACGTTCCGCCTGACGAAGCCCGGCAACATCCGCCTCGATCCGGATCTCGGCGGCGGCGCGCTGATGGACGTCGGCTGCTACGCGGTCAACGTCTCCCGCACGCTGGCCGGCGCCGAACCCGTCGAGGTCTCCGCCACCGCCCGCTGGACCGACCGCGGCGTGGACGATGAGCTCACCGGCGTGCTGCGCTTCGAGACCGGCCTGACCGCCCACTTCGACTGCGCCTTGACGATGGAGCGGTGCGAGTTCTATGAGGCGGCGGGGACGGACGCGCTGCTGAGGGTGGAGAAGGCGTTCCTGCCCGGGACAGACGACTGCGTCATCGAGGAACGGCGTGGACGGGCAGGGACGACCGAGCACACGGTTGGCGGGGCGGATGAGTATCAGCTCATGGTGGAGCACTTCGCGGACGCCGTGCTGAACGGGACGCCGGTGCGCTACGGGCCAGAGGAAGCCGCGGCGAATATGCGGGTGATCGAGGCGCTGTACCGGTCCGCGCGCGCCGGAGGCCGACCGCAGGAAGTCCAGGCCTGACTCGCGCGCCTTCTCGGAAAATGGGGACAGTCCCCTTTTCCACCCATTTCGCTGGGGAAAAGGGGACAGTCCCCATTTTCCACGTACGGAAAAGGGGTCAGACCCCTTTTTCGGCGCGATCCTTGAAAAAGGGGTCTGACCCCCTTTTCGAACCCCTTCGTGCCCTTCGCCCCTCGGCGTCAGCTCGGGGCGACCCTGAGCGCAGTCGAAGGGTCGTGTCCTTCGATACGATTCCTGAATGCAAGCCCGCTACGAGACGCTGACTACCCGGACGCTGAAGAAGGTCATCCTCACCGTCACGCTGAACCGGCCTCGGGTGCTCAACGCCATCAACACCCAGATGGCGCACGACCTGGCCGATCTTTTCTCGGCCATCGCCGCTGATCCAGGCGACATCCGCTGCATCGTCCTCACCGGCTCCGGCAAGCGCGCGTTCTGCGCAGGCGCGGATCTGAAGGAGCGAGAGGGGATGTCGGACGAGACCTGGCGCGCGCAGCACGAGGTGTTCGAGCGGGCCTTCAGCGCGCTCATGACGTGCCCGGTGCCGGTGATCGCCGCGGTGAACGGCCTCGCCTACGGCGGCGGCCTGGAGTTGGCGCTCTGCTGCGACTTCATCTACGCCACGGCCGGCGTGAACCTGGCGCTGACGGAGGTGCGGCTGGGGATCATGCCAGGTGGCGGCGGCACGCAGAACCTCTCGCGCGCGATCGGCGAGCGGCGGGCGAAGGAGTTGCTCCTCACAGGACGCGCGTTCACGTCGGACGAGGCCGCGGAATGGGGCCTCGTGACTCGCCTCTTCGCGCCTGGAACCACGCTGGAGGAGGCGACCCTGACCGCCATGGAGATTGCCGTGAACCTGCCGGTCGCCGTGCGCCAGATCAAACGCGCGGTTCGGGAGGGCGCCGGACGGCCGATTCTCGAGGCTTACGCCGTAGAGATCGAGGCGTACAACACGCTGGTCGACAGCGAGGAGCGAAGAGAAGCGATACGGAGGTTCAATAAGAGGCGGAGCGGGTAAAGATGGGATCGAAGGTCGCGAAGGTTCCGAAGGGCGCGAAGGGCACGAAGGGCACAGAGCTGACCGCCACCTTCGCGCCCTTCGAGACCTTCGTACCCTTCGTGTCCTTCGAACCCCGCTCATAGCGGCGACACCCGATCCAGGCCGCCCACGCGGTACCAGCGATAGCAGTACGGCGACAGGTCGAGCACGTGTTTGCCGTTCTCCGCCGTGCTATGCCCGGACGAGAGCAGGTCCACGAGCAGCTCGTGCCCGGCGTCCTTCTCCTTGATCGTCACGGCCCGCGGCTGTTCGCCGAAGTTGTGCACGATCAGCACCGCGCGGCCCTCGAACTCGTAGCGCATCACCAGCACGTCGTTCTGGTCGCTGCCCAGCATCTTCCAGGCGCCCCAGCTGATCTCCGGGCACTCCTTGCGCATGCGGATGGCCCGGCCCATCCAGTTGAGCAGGGAGTTCGGGTCGCGCCGCTGCTCCGCGACGTTGACGCGCTTGTAGCCGTAGATGGGATCGTCGATGACCGGCCGGACGGTCTTCTTCGCCGTCGAGAAGCCGCCGTTCATTTCGTCTGACCACTGCATCGGCGTGCGCGCGCACTCGCGCTCGGGCAGGGAGAGGTCGTCGCCGAGGCCGATCTCGTCGCCGAACTGGATCATGGGCGTGCCCGGCAGCGTGAGCAGGACGCTGAACGCGAGCTCCAGCCGCCGGCGGTCGTTGTTCAGCATCGGCGCCAGCCGCCGGCGGATGCCGCGGTCGTAGAGCTGCATCGACGGATCGGGTGCAAAAGCCGCGAAGGTCTTCTGGCGCTGCTTCTCCGTGAGCCGGCCCAGGTCGAGCTCGTCGTGGCTCCGAAGGAAGTTCACCCACTGCGCGTTCTTCGGGATGTCCTGCGTGGCCAGCAGCGCCTTCACGAGCGGCCGCAGGTCCGCGGTCGCCAGCGAGTAGAACAGCGCCTGGTTGACCGGGAAGTTCAGCATCATCTGGATGCGATCGCCGTACTCCCCGAAGTACTTCACGCTCTCGCCCGCCGGCACGTTGGCCTCGGCCAGCAGCACGGCGTCCCTGCGCCGCCACTGCAGGAAGTCGCGCATGTCGTGGAGCAGCTCGTAGTCCTTCGTCGGCGTGACGTCCGCGCCCTTGCGCGAGATGAGGAACGGCACCGCGTCCATGCGGAAGCCCGCGACGCCAAGCTGCAGCCAGTAACCCATGATGCGCTGGATCTCCGCGCGCACCTCGGGGTTGAACGTATTGAGGTCGGGCTGGAACTCGTAGAAGCGGTGGAAGTAGTACTCCCCCGCCTTCGGCTCCTTCGTCCACGTCGTCTTCTGCACGCCGGGGAAGACCATGCCCTCGTCATAGTCCGGCGGACGCTTCTTCGACCAGACGTACCAGTCGCGGTAGGGCGACTCCGGCGACTTGCACGCGTCCTGGAACCACGGGTGGCTGGACGAGGTGTGGTTCACGACCAGGTCGACGATGACCCGGAGGCCGAGCTGCTCGGCGTAGTTCATGAAGGCGACGAACTCGCCGGAGGTGCCGTACTTCGAGCCGACGCCGTAGTAGTCGCTGACGTCGTAGCCGTTGTCCTTGTTGGGCGAGGTGTAGAAGGGCTGCAGCCAGAGGCACGTGACGCCCAGGCCCACCAGGTAGTCGAGCCGGTCGGTCAGGCCCGCGAAGTCGCCGACGCCGTCGCCATTGGTGTCGAGGTACTTCTCGACGTCCATGCAGTAGATGACGGCGTTCTTGTACCAGAGATCGTGGATCACGCGCCCTCACTCCTTCCCTCGTCTACCGGGGTGTCCGCAGGTTCGGTCCGGACCAGCGCCCGGAGCAGTTCAGCCACGCCCCACGCCTGCGCGAAGCAGCCGCGGGGAGAGAAGGGGGGGGCGCCGTCGAAGATCTCACTCACCGTGCCAATGCAGCCCTCGTCCAGTTGCGACAGCATCGGGTCGAGCACGGCGCGGGCGCCGGCGGTGTCGTCTGGATGCACCGCCAGCCACGCGTCGATGTAGGGACCGATCAGCCAGGACCACACGGTGCCCTGGTGATATGCGGCATCGCGCGTCTTCAAGTCGCCCGCGTAGTGCGGCTTGTAGTCGGGATGATCGGGGGACAGGGAACGCAACCCCCGCGGAGTCACAAGCTGCCGTGAGACGACGTCGAGCACGGCCTGCCATCGCTGCTGATCAAGCACCGGGTGCGGAAGGGCGATCGCCAGCACCTGGTTCGGACGGCACGCCGGGTCGTCTCCATCAGGGCCGTCCACGACGTCCAGGAGGTGACCGCGGGCATCGCTCCAGAAGCGCGCGTTGAAGGACTGGCGGGCCTTCGCGGCCCTGTCCTCGAGCGCGTCGGCGTCGCTCTCGCGCCCCGCTCGGCGCACCCAGCCCGCGACGAGACACAAGGCGTTGAACCAGAGCGCGTTGATCTCCACAGCCTTGCCACGCCGCGGCGTGACGACCCAGCCGTCCACCTTCGCGTCCATCCACGTGAGCTGATAGCCCTCCTCCCCCTGGCTCAACAGCCCATCGTCTTCGACGTGGATGCCGAAGCGCGTGCCCGCGACATGCCGCGCGATGATCTCCTCGAGCACGGGCAGCAGATCCGCGACGAGCGATTCATCGTCTGTCCACCGTTCGTAGCGATCGAGCGCGTGAAAGAACCAGAGCGTGGCGTCGGCCGTGTGGTACAGCCCCTCGTGTTCGCCCTCGGGGAACAGGTTGGGGATGAGGCCGTCGCGCACGTGGCGCGCAAAGGTCAGCAGCGTCTGGCGGGCGGACTCGTAGCGGCCCGTCACGAGCATCAGGCCCTCGAGGCTGATCATCGTGTCGCGGCCCCAGTCGGTGAACCAGGGATAGCCGGCGATGACGGACCGCGCAGAGCCGGCGTCGCCCTCTTCCGGGCGCGTGGCCGGGACGATGACGAACTGGTCGGCCGCGAGCACGAGCTCGGCCGGCGCGCCGCCGCGGGCGGCCCGGTCCGCCGCCTGCACCAGCGCGTCGCGCCTCCGACGTTCGCGGTCCGCGGCTTCGCCGGGTGTCACCGCGCGCACTGTGTCCCACGCCTCGGTGGATGCCGTCAGCGACACGCACCTGCCGGGCTCGAGTCGCACGCGGAAGGTCCCCGGGCTCGTCAGGCAGCCGACGTGGTCGTAGCCGCGCCTGGCCTCGACGTCGTACCGCACGCCGCGGATCTCCTGCAGGCCCTCTTCGAAAGTCGCCTCCGCCTCGTCCAGCACCATCCGCAGGGGCGGGACGTCATCGCCGCCATCGATATCGATGCCACGCGCATGGGCCGTCACGCGGTACTGCCGACCATCGGCCTCGTCCAGCGGCGCGTTGTGGCGACGCAAGGCGAGCATGGGCCGGAGCGCCAGCTCGAACGGGGCGTCACCGGAATCCAGCCTGTAGGTGATGTCGACGGTGTTCTCGCCGTGACGCATCACCACCGAGCGTTCGATGACCGCGGTGGGAAGCGTGTAACGCCAGACGGGGAGCCCGGACTCGAGGCGGAACTCGGTGAGATACGGACTGCCGGCGGCCTGCTTCAGCTCGCAGCCTTCACCGTAGGCGTTCAGCCACACGCGTTGGCCGTCCTGGGCCTGAAGCTCTTCCGAGAGGTAGTGGAGGAGCATCATGCGCCCGAGCGGGGCAGGAAGTGCGGAGACGAGCAAGCCGTGAAACCGGCGTTCCATGGAGCCGACGACGGTGCCGCAGGCGTAGCCGCCGAGGCCGTTGGTGACGAGCCACTCGCGCCCGGTGTCAGGGGCGAGCTCGCCGGTGGTGGGAAGTTCAGGGGAGATTCGACGCAGCAGGGCCAGCGAGGCCGCAGGGGAACGGTCCGGCTGAGCCGGCGTTCCATGGCTCATTCATGAATTCTCTCACGCGTGTTCGGGATCGAAGGACACGAAGGGTACGAAGGTCGCGAAGGGCACGAAGGAGAGTGCGCCTTCGCCTCTTCGTGCTTCGTGCCCTTCGGGACCTTCGGATCCTTCGTGTCCTTCGTACCCCGCGCTCATTTCCCGCCGCTAGGGTTCGCATGCGCGGATTCCGAGCGCGCCTTGAGCCCCGCAACGAACTGCCTGAACGGCACCGTCATGTCGGGGATGCTGCGGCCGATGAGGGCGAGCATGGGGCCGGAGAACTCTTCGCGGAGACTGAATTCGGTGCCGCCTTCCGGCTGCGGCTCGAGCGTGAAGGTGCGCACGCCCTTGAAGAGGCCGAGCGGCATGCCGCCGGTCCAGGTCATGCGGCGGTCAGGGACGAGCTCGGTCACCTTCACGGGGAAGGCGCGGCCGGGGCTGAGCTTCGTGAAGGCCTTCACGGTGCTGCCTTCAGCGACCGAGCCTTCAATGTGATCGCAGGAGGGATCCCACTCCGGCCAGCGGGCGGTGTCGAGGAGGATCTTCCACACCACCGAGGCCGGGGCGTTGATCGACGTCGAGGCGGAATATTTCATGACGGTCTTCGAAGGTCACGAAGGATCCGAAGGTCGCGACCCTTCGACTGCGCTCAGGGTCGCCCCGAGCTGACGCCGAGGGCCGAAGGGCACGAAGGGTGCTTACCTGCTCCACACATCGCGGATCCACTTCAGCGCACCCGCGAGCGGCTCGACGTACTTCCCCGTCTCGTAGTGTGACGGGCCGTTCAGCGCGACGAAGGTGACGTTTCCTCCCGCGGCCTTCAGTTGGTCGACGGCCTTCTTCAGCGGGTCGAAAGGGACGATCTGGTCGTTGCGGCTGTGGATCACGTAGAAGGGCATGCCCTTCACGGTTGCGGTCCACGACGTATCACCTCGTTCGATCGCCTCAACCGTCTCCCGTCGATCGCCCGTCGTCGTCACGGGGATCGAGGCCATCGGGATCGCGGCGCGGAACAGTTCCGGGTGGCGCGCGGCGAAGAACCAGGTGCCGAAGCCGCCCATGCTGTAGCCGGTCACGAGCGTGCGCCTGGTGTCGATCCGGAAGTCCTTCTTCACCTGTTCCAGCACCGCCAGCACGGCGGTCTCCGCCTCCTCCGTCGTCCAGCCACCACCCTCCGGCGCGTCGGGCGAGACGATGAGCGCGCCGAGGGGCTCGAGGGCGGGACGGACGAGGACGTCGATGAAGCGGAGGCCGAACATCTCCGGCGTCGGGCCGAGCCCCGGCGAGAAGTGCAACGCCAGAATCAAGGGGTAGCCCTCCGGCGGCGCGCCCTTCGTCGGGATGCCCAGGCCGTAGCCGATGGTCGTGCCGTCGGGGAGTGTAAGCGAGCGCTGGTCGTAGCGAGTGTCGCGTGTCTGGGCGGAGGCGAGGGTTGTGGTGGCGAACAGCGTGACGAGCGCCAGGACGGGCTTCCAGGTGGGCATGGTCAGACGATACTTCCAGCCGCGAAGCGAACGACCCCTCGACTTCGCCTCGGGGTGGCCCCCGGGTTGCCCAGGGGCCAAGGGCACGAAGGGGTTTCCGAGCGCCGCTCTTCCTTCGTGATCTTTGTGATCTTCGTGGCTGGAACTCGTTCCAGGCCCAAGATGCTGTATACTGTCTGTCATCCGCGCCCGGCTGTGATTTCCCGCTGAAATCCCCTCCAGTCGCCGACCCTCGCTCCGATCCCCGCCGCACCGGCGTGTGTTTCGTCTGAAAATTCTGCCTGCTGTATGCGGTGAGTGAACGCTCCAGGCCACACATGGAGCTGTTCCTGTGCCGTTTTCTGCCCTTGGGCTGTCGCCCACGCTTTCGAACCCCCTCGCCCGCCTTGGCTACGCCAAGCCGACGCCCGTCCAGGCCCAGTCCATCCCGGTGGTCCTCCGCGGCCACGACCTGCTGGCCAAGGCCCAGACCGGCACCGGCAAGACCGCCGCGTTCGGCCTGCCGATGATCGAGCGTCTGCTCGTCCGCGGCGGCGCGCCGGCGCGCACCCGCAAGGCGCGCGCGCTCGTGCTCGTGCCGACGCGTGAGCTGGCCGTCCAGGTCCACAAGTCGCTCACCACCTACGGCGCGCCCGCGAACCTGCGCGTCACCGCCATCTTCGGTGGCGTCTCCATCGGCCCGCAGATCCAGAACCTCCGTCGCGGTACCGACATCATCGTCGCCACGCCGGGCCGGCTGCTGGACCACATGGAGCAGCGCACGGTGGATCTCAGCGGCATCGAGATCCTCACGCTGGACGAGGCGGACCGCATGCTCGACATGGGCTTCCTGCCGCCGCTCCGTCGCATCCTGCAGGTGCTGCCCAAGGACCGCCAGACGCTGCTGTTCTCGGCGACGATTTCGCCGGACGTCGTGCGCCTGTCGGCCGACTTCACACGCAACCCGGAGCGCGTAGACGTCTCCGATGGCCAGACGATGGCGCAGACGGTGGAGCACTGCGTGCACCCGGTGACGCCGCAGCGGAAGGGTGACTTGCTGAAGCACGTGCTGATGCAGGCGCCGACCGACCAGGCGATCGTGTTCTGCCGGACGAAACGCGGCTCGAACCGCGTCGGCGAGTACCTGGAGCGTGGCGGCGTGACCGCGGCGGTCATCCATGGCAACAAGAGCCAGGGCGCGCGCACGCGGGCGCTCGGCGACTTCAAGGCCGGCAAGGTGCGGGTGCTCGTCGCGACCGACATCGCGGCGCGTGGGCTCGACATCGCGCAGCTGCCGCTTGTCGTGAACTTCGACCTGCCGATGGTGGCCGCCGACTACATCCACCGCGCGGGCCGCACGGGCCGCGCCGGCGCCGCCGGGCGGGCCGTCTCGCTCGTGTCGCCCGACGACCGCAGCATGCTCCGCGAGATCGAGCGGCTGCTGCCCATGCCGGTGCAGCAGGTCGTCCTGGACGGCTTTGCCGTGAGCGCGACGTCGCACGAGGCGCTGACCGACGACAGCCGCCGCCCGCAGCAGCACCGCCGGCCGTCGCGGCCTGGTGGCAACCGGCCGCGGAACGTGGGTCGTCCCGGTGGGCACGGCCGTTCGGATGGCTTCGGCCGTTCGGACAGCTACGGCCGTTCGGACAGCTACAGCCGTTCGGACGGCTTCGCGCGTCCCGACGGGCCCGCGCGGCATTCAGCCGCGCCCGCGCGTCACGCAGGCGGCCCCGGTGGGCCGTCGCGTCACGCGGCAGGACCGGGCGGCGCTGCGCGTCATGCGGCGGGGCCGGGTGGGCAGAACCGCCGCCGGTTCCGTCCCGCGCGCGAGCGGGCGCGGTAGCGTTTTCGCTGGAGACATCCAGCCACGAAGATCACGACCCCTCGAGACCCCATTTCCGCGGGGACGCGCTCCGGGCGCCGATCCCTTCGCGAGCTTCGTGTCCTTCGTGGCTGGCTTTCGACTCCTACGCTGCAAAAGGCGGCAGGCTGCTGCGGGGAAACGCGCCCTGCTGTTCGCCCCACTCCAGCATGCGCTGGACCGCTGACTCGTCCAGGGCCAGCGTGTAGTCGTTCACGTACAGCTTGATGTGCCGCGCCGTCACGTCCGGGTCCATCTCCTGGGCGTGCGCGGCGACGTAGTCCCTGCTGGCGTCGGGATGCGCGAAGGCGTACTCGACGCTGGCGCGCAGGGCGCGGTCAATGGACGGCGCGAGCGCCTCGGCGAGATCGCGCCGGATGGCAATCCCAGCCAGCGGCAGCGGGCACTGCATACGCTGCTCCCACGTGGCGCCGAGATCCGCGATGAGCGTGAGCCCCTTGCCCTCGTAGGTGAAGCGGCCCTCGTGGATGAGCACGCCGCAGTCCACGTCCCCGCGGAGCACCGCGTCCTCGATTTGATCGAAACGCATCGGCACCCGTTCGAACTGTCCCAGCAATCCCAGCAGCAACGCGGCTGTCGTCCTCTCCCCGGGGATGGCGACCCGTCCGCCGACGTCACGCTTCGACCTGGCCACCACGATGGGCCCGACCCCGAAGCCCGCGGCTCCACCCGCACGTAGCAGGACGAACCGGTCCCGGACGCGGCCGTACGCAGGCATCGAGAGCTTCGTCACCACCGCCTCGCCGCGTTCGGCGCGGGCGTTGAGCGCCTCGATGTCGTCCATGTGCGGCTCGATCCTCGGCCCCGGCACCAGGCCATGGACGATGGCGTGGAAGGCAAACGTGTCGTTGGGACAGGGCGAGAACGCGAAGTTCACGGGCGCGAGATCCACGCGAGTAGTGCCTCCTGTGCGGCAGCCGCCGCGTCCTTGATTCGCCAGACCTTGGTATCCCGGTCGGTCACCAGGTTGCTGATGCCGCGGACTTCGCCGACGGGGACGCCGTGAAGGCGCGCGACGTGCGCTACTGCGGCGCCTTCCATGTTCTCGACCGCCCCGCCGGTCCGCAACTCCAGCTCCTGCGCCGTGGCTGCCGTTCCCGTGCACGTCGTGACGGTCACGAACTTCACCCGCGGCTCGACGGGAAAGACCTGCATCGGCAGCTCGTTGTAGATCGGCTCGGGCCCGTCGATGATGGGAAACCCGATCGCGCGCATGTCGAGGAACCCCGCCGGGCTCATGGCCCCAAGGTCGCCGTACTGCTCACTCGACGCGCACGCGACGTCGCCGATCTTCAATCCCGATCCTGGATAGGCGCCGGCAATCCCGCACACGACAACGGCGGAGGGGCGGGACTCGAGAATCGCAACCGTGGCGGCATGCGCCGCGTTGACCGGGCCGATCCCCGCCCGGACGATGCGGACGTGCGACTGGCCGTTGAGGCGCTCTCGAAGCAGCGCGCTCTCGAGATCGGTCGCCACGAGGATCAGCACATCGTCTCGCATCCGCTTCTCAGGGTACCACCACCGGGGGGCTGAGCGCGGCGCAGCCCCGGACGGCCGCATCCCGCCGCGGGCGACCCTCAGGCCGTCCTGTGCGGCAGGTGCTCCGGCGCATGGGACGGCGTGAGCACGTTGCCACCGAGCCGCTTCAGCCAGAGACTGCCGACCAGCGCCAGCACGCCACATCCGATCATCAGGGCGGCTGGTGACGTCACGTCTCCCGTCTCGCCGATGAGCGTCGTCGCGACCAGCGGCGCCGTCCCGCTGAAGACCGTGAAGCTGATGTTGAAGACCAGCGCGACGCCGGTGAAGCGGATGCGCGTGGGGAACAGGTCGGTGAGCAGGCACGCAAACGAGCCGTTGGTGAATCCGGCCGCAAGGCCGCCAAGCACCAGCAGCGGCAGCAGCGCCATCGAGCGCGTTTCGAGACCCGCGTAGAACGGGTACGCGAACACGACCAGCAGGCCGACGCCCGTGCGGAGCAGGTATCGCGGTGGAATACGATCCCCAATCCAGCCGGTGAACAGGATGCCGAAGGCCGAGGCGATGACGCCGACCGTCTGCGCGTAGATGGCCTGCCGCGGGTCGTACTGGAGCACGCCGGAGAGATACGCGGGGAGGTGCGAGAAGTACAGCCCGTTGAAGCCACCCGTGCCGGCGAGCACCGCGCACCCGACGGCCACCTGCGCCGTGTGCGTGCGCAGCATCTCGCGGAACGGCTGCTTGTGCGCCAGGCTCTTCATGCGGGCGAACTCCGGCGACTCCTCGAGCGAGCGCCGCAGCCAGAACGTCAACACGCCGCCGAGGCCGCCCAGGATGAAGGCGATGCGCCAGCCGAAGTCCGGCACGAGCGCCGGCTCCAGCAACGTCCTCACCGACAGGCTCACCCCCGTCGCCACCGCCACCCCCATAGTCACGCACGCGAAGACGACGCCGCAGACGAAGGGCGCGATGCGCGGCGCGGTTTCTACGACGTAGGTCAGCGCGCCTGGCAGCTCGCCGCCGAGACAGAAGCCCTGGATGAGGCGGAGCGTCACCATCAGGATGCTCGCCGCCACGCCCCACTGCGCGTAGGAGGGCACGAGTCCCATCCCGAGGGTGGCGCCCGACATGACGAAGACCGACCAGAGGAAGACCTTGCGACGACCGAAGCGGTCGCCGTAGTGGCTGAGCACGATGCCGCCGATCGGTCGGGCGAGGTAGCCCGCGGCGAAGGCCGCGAAGGACGCCATCAGCGAGACGATCGGCGAGCTGCTCGGGAAGAGCGCGTCGGCGATGTCCTTGGCGAAGATGCCGAAGATGACGAAGTCGTAGAACTCGAGCGTGCCGCCAAGACTTGCCAGCAGCACGATGCGCCAGCCGGCAGGGCCGATGCGATCTTCGGGAGGAGCGGGGACGTGGCCGTCGGACATGCGCGCGACGATATCAGAGGGAAATGGGGACTGTCCTCATTTCCCCAGCGAAGAGGGTGGAAATGGGGACTGTCCAGGACTGTCCCCATTTCCGATGAGCGCGATCCCGGAAAAGGGGACAGTCCCCATTTTCGGGAACTGACGCAGACGAAAATGGCGACAGTCCCCTTTTCCGAGTTTTTCGGTGTCCGCTACCGCCCCCCGGCCACGTCCACGATGCTGCCCGTCGTGTAGGACGCCTCGTCCGAGAGCAGCCACAGGACGGCACGGGCGACTTCTTCCGGCTGGCCGCCGCGCTTCATCGGGATCTTCTCCTTGATGCGGTCGACGCGGCCGGGCTCGCCACCGCTGGCGTGGATGTCGGTATAGACCGGGCCGGGGCGGACCGAGTTGACGCGGATGCCTTCGGTGGCGACCTCCATCGCGAGGCCGACCGTCATCGCGTCCATCGCGGCCTTCGATGCGGCGTAGTCGACGTACTCGAACGGGCCGCCGGTCCGCGCCGCCACGGACGACACGTTGACGATGGCGCCGCCGGCGCCGCCGAAGGCGGTGGACATGCGGCGCACGGCCTCGCGGGCGCAGAGGAAAGCGCCAGTCACGTTGACCGCAAGCACCCGCTCGATGCGCTCCGGCCCCATCTGGTCCAGCCGCATCTGCTTGTCCAGGATGCCGGCGTTGTTCACGAGCGCCGTCACCGTCCCGAGCTCCCGGTCAGCGGTCTCGAACAGGCGGACGACGTCGGCCTCCTGCGCGATGTCTCCCGCGACGGCGATGGCCTGCCCGCCTGCGGCCTGAATGTCCGAGACGACCGCGTTGGCCGCCTCGTGGTTGCCGAGATAGTTCACCGCGACCGCATACCCCGCCGCCGCGCCGAGCCGTGCGGTCGCCGCGCCAATGCCGCGGCCCCCGCCGGTGATGATCATGACCTTCCGGGTGGATGACATAGCCGAAATGGTACTGCGCTGCGCGGAAATGGGGTCAGACCCCTTTTTCATGGGATGCATCTGAAAAAGGGGTCAGACCCCCATTTCCGCCCGCTGCGGGACGCGAAATAGAGAATCAAGAATCCACGAATCAAGAAAGGAATTCTGAATTGGGAATTCCGCAATTCCTTTCTCGATTCCGTTTTCTTGATTCTGAATTTCGAGTCGGGCGGAAAAGGGGTCTGACCCCTTTTCCGCAGAATGCCGGTAGACTTCCGCGCATGAAGCGCCTTGCCCCCGCCGTCCTGCTGAGCTCCGTCGGCATCCTCGTCGTCCTGGCAGCCACGCCCGCGCGGGTGCAGCAGGCTACGCCGAGCGTCGCGGACCGGTTCGAGGTCAGCGACGTCATGATCCCGACCCGCGACGGGACCCGGCTCCACACCAAGATCTTCACACCGCGTGGGCAGACGGAGCCGCTGCCGATCATCATCAAGCGAACGCCGTACGGCATCGAAGGCTCGGCCGGCAACTTCAACGCCTACCTCAAGGCGCTGGCAGAAGAGGGCTACATCTTCGTCTTCCAGGACATCCGCGGGAAGTTCGGCTCCGAGGGCGACTTCATGATGCAGCGTCCGTCCCGCCTTCGCTCCGAGGACTCCGCCCGACCTTCGGCGGGGCAAGCCCCGGATCCAGACCCGAACTCCATCGATGAAGGCACCGACACTTACGATTCCATCGACTGGCTGCTGAAGAACGTCCGCAACAACAACGGGCGCGTCGGCATGCTTGGCGTCTCCTACGACGGCTGGACGACCGTGATGGGCACGATCGAGCCGCACCCGGCGCTCAAGGCCGTGTCGCCGCAGGCTTCGCCCGCGGACATGTGGCTCGGCGACGACTTCCATCACAACGGCGCCTTCCGCCTGAGCTACGCGTTCGAGTACGCCGCGATGATGGAGAGCGGCAAGGACGTCAAGCAGTTCTCCTTCGACCGCTACGACACGTTCGACTGGTACCTCGCGCTCGGGCCGCTGTCGAACGTCAACGCGAAGTACCTGCACGGCACGATCCCGACCTGGAACGACTACGTCGCGCACCCCGACTACGACGCGTTCTGGAAGCGCCAGACGATGATCCCGCACCTGAACGAGGTGAAGGTGCCGACGCTCAACGTGGCGGGGTGGTGGGACCAGGAGGACTTCTACGGCCCCATCCGCATCTACGACGAGCTCGAGAAGCACGACACCGCCGGCCTCAACTACCTTGTCGTCGGGCCCTGGCGTCACGGCGGGTGGGCGAACGGCACCGGCGACTCGCTCGGCGCGATCCCGTTCGAGAGCAACACGTCGGAGTATTTCCGCAACGAGGTGCAGGCGCCGTTTTTCGCCTACTACCTGAAGGACAAGGGCACCGGCCAGTTCCCGCAGGCGCTCACGTTCGAGGCGGGCTCGAACGAGTGGCAGCGCTGGGATCAGTGGCCGCCCGTGCGGAGCACGGACGTCCGTTCGCTCACCGTCGGCCCCGACGAGCAGCTCACCCTCTCGGCCGCGGCCGTCACGCCCTCGGCTGGCGCGGCAGGGCCTGAGGCCTTCGACCAGTACGTCTCCGACCCGGCGCACCCGGTCCCGTACCGCCACCGGCCGATCCAGGCGACTTACTTCCCCGGCGGGTCGAAGTGGAGCACGTGGCTCGTGGAGGACCAGCGCTTCGTGGACGACCGGGCGGACGTGCTCAGCTGGGAGACGGCGCCGCTCGAGGAGGACGTCACGATTGCCGGCGAAATCATGGCGCACCTGTTCGCGTCCACGACTGGAACCGACGCCGACTGGGTCGTGAAGCTGATCGATGTCTATCCGGAGAACTACCCGCAGGACTGGAACCTGGCCGGCTTCCAGCTGATGGTGGCCAACGAGGTGTTCCGCGGCCGCTACCGCGAGAGCTTCGAGACGCCGACGCCCATCGAGGCCGGGAAGGTGGTCGAGTACAAATGGAGCCTGCACACGCAGAACTACACGTTCGAGAAGGGGCACCGCATCATGGTGCAGGTGCAGAGCACGTGGTTCCCGATCATCGACCGCAACCCGCAGACGTTCGTGCCGAACATCTTCGAGGCGAAAGAGGCGGACTTCAAGGCGCAGACGCACCGCGTCTACCGGACCGCGCGGTATCCCTCGAGGGTTGATATCCCGGTGGTCCGCGCGCGCTGAGTGGAGCCCGGCTAGCGGAGCCCGGCCAGCGACAGGCCTTCCTGCACGATGTCGTTCACGTCTGAGCTGAAGGCGGATGCGAACGCGCGGGCCTGTGCCAGCGAGTAGTCGGGATTGATCCGGAGGCCCTCCCGCAGCGCGGCCGAGGCCTTCTCCGGCTCGCCGAGGTGCGCGTAGGCGACCGCCTGGCCGAAGTACGACATCGGCTGATCGGGCTTGAGCGCAATCGCCTGCGAGCTCCACTTCACCACGTCATCGAAGCGGCGCGCCGCCATGCAGGCGACGCCGATGGCGTTGAGGAAGCTCCACATCTCGGGGTCCTTCGGGCTGAGCTGCATCGCCCGCTCGATCTCGGCAATCCCGCGGTCGTACTGCTTCGCCATCGCCAGCACCTGGCCGAGCATCGAGCGCGCGCGCGCGAAGCTCGGGTTGGCCTCGACGCTTCGCTCCAGGGCGGCAACGGCCTCGAGCGTCTCGCCCTGCATCAGGTGCAGCATGCCGACGATGAACTGCGTGTACGGGTCCTGCGCCCCGAGCGCCAGGCATGTGCGGGCGGCCAGGGCCATCCCCTGGACAGACGCGTCGCGCGACTCGGTCCAGTGGTGCAGCAGGTCGAAGTAGTGCGTCATCCCGATGCCGTAGTGGGCGAGCAGCAGTTCGGGATCGAGGCGGACGGCGGTCTGCAGGTACCGGCGGGCGGTGCGGTTGTCGTCCTTGCGATTGCGGTTGAAGTGCCAGAGCCCGCGAAGCGCCGCATCCCAGGCGTCGACGCTGGACGGCTGGTGGCGCCTGATGCGGTCGGTCTCGGACTTGAGCAGCTCCGGCACGACCGCGGCGACGATGGACTCGGTGATGGCGTCCTGCACCGCGAAGATGTCGGCGACCTCGAGGTCGAAGCGCTGGTGCCACACCTGGAAGTTCGCGACCGCATCGGTCGCCCGGACCGACAGTCGCACCCGGGCACCCGAGCGGCGGACACTGCCGGCCACGAGGTACCGCGCGCCCAGCTCCCGGCCGATCTGCACCGCGCTCTTCGTCTGTCCCTTGCAGGCGAACGAGGAGTTCCGCGCGATCACCGGGAGGACGCGCCAGCCGAGCAGGCGGAAGATCAGGTCCTCCGAGATCCCGTCGGCAAAGTACTCCTGCTCCGGATCGGTGCTGCCGTTCTCGAACGGGAGCACCGCGAGCGCGGGCCTTCCCGAGACCGGATCGGCGGCCCGCAGCGGCGCATCCGGCAGGTGGCGCAGCCTGACGCGGTAGGTATGGAGCGGCTGCGGGATGTTCTTCAGGCGCAGCTCGCCGAGGTCCTCGTACTGGACGTCCAGTTCCTGTTGGACGACTTCGTAGACCATCGACGAGATGCAGATGCCGGCAGGCTCGGCAAGTGCCTGGAGGCGGGCGGCGATGTTGATCCCGGCGCCGTAGATGCGCGCGTCCTCGACGATCACCTCGCCGACGTGGACGCCGATGCGGAGGTGCATGCGCTCCGGTTCGGGGCGCCTGGCATTCTCGCCCTCGATGGTCGTCTGGATCTCGCACGCCGACCGCGCGGCGTCGCTGGCATTCGGAAACTCGGCCAGGACGTTGTCGCCGGTCGCGTCGACGATGCGGCCGTCCGCCGCCTCGACGATCCGGGTGATGTGCGCCTTGCAGGCGTTGAGCGTGCGGACGGTCGACAGCTCGTCCCCGGCCATCAGGCGGCTGAAGCCGGCGACGTCGATGCTGAGCAGGGCCGAAAGCCGGCGTGTCACGTGCGCGGCCACGGCACACCTCCGGTCGTGTGACGGTTGAACGTCGCGGCTGGCCCTGCTACCGTGCCCGCGGACCAACCGAGGCGATGGAGAAAGACAGGCATGATGTCGAATAGAGTGGGGGAGTGCCAACCTATCACACCAGATGAGCTGCGGCCAGGCGACGTGCTGCTCTGCACCGGCGCCAGCGACATCTCCCACGAGCTGACGAGGCGCGGGCACTGCCGGTACTCGCACGCGGCCTTCTGGGACGGCAGCCACGTCATTCACGCGACCGGCTTCCAGATCGACGAGCCCCAGTACGAGGGCATCGTCTCGTGTGAGCTCGACTGGCTCTACACGCAGGAGAAGGTGGTGGACGCCTATCGCTTCCACGCGGACGGCGCCGAGCTCGGCTCCGCCGGCCTGCCGGCCGAGCCCGTCGTGCAGGCGGCGCGGAGCTTCCTGGCGGGCGGCTACGGGTATCACGAGCTGATCCTGTTCTTCGCAATCCTGTACACGACGCCTCCACCGGACGTGTTCGAGCGGCTCGGTCCCGAGCTGGCGCAGGTGGCGCGCCTGGCGATCAGGCGGGCGTGGTACGGGCTTGGCGGCGAGCTGGTGCCGAGGATGGAGGACATCCTGCGGCGATACGTGACAGACCGGAAGGCGATGGTGTGCACGGAACTCGTCGCGACGAGCTACTGGAACGCCGATCCGGTCCGGCGCCGGTACAAGCTGCACGTCGACCACTACAAGTCGCTGCCGCGTGGTGACGCGGCCGGGGATGGCGGCCTGCCTGCGTCCGGCGAGCCCGCCCCAGCCGACGTGCGGCTGGCCATCGACGCGTACTTCGACCGGCTGGCCAGCGACGCGGACGTCCCAGGGGACCTGCTGTCCGCCGGGCGCGAGCGGGCGCTGCAGGAGGCGAACCGCCTGCCACCGCTCCAGGCGGGAGAGCGGCCGCCGGGCGTGCACTGGGTGGACGTCGCCGGTGAAGGCGCGCCGCTCTACATGCTGACGACGGCGGATTTGCAGTTCAGCCCGAATCTGAGGATTGTGGGAAGCCTGAAGAATTCAGATTGAAGATTGACGATTCTGCAGAAAGGGGACAGTCCCCGTTCTGCCCGCGTCCGCCCCTTCCTGCCGCGCTCAGGAAATGGGGACTGTCCTGGACTGTCCCCATTTCCCATCCCCTCTACGCCCTCTGCGGCTACACTCCCACGGCAGAGGTGACCATGACGAGCACACGGCGCAGCTTCCTTCAGTCGAGCGCGGCGGCCGGCCTTGGCATCGGGTTGGTGGGCTGCTCCAGTCCGGCCGAGCAGGCCCAGGCGCCGGCGGGCGCACCGCCGGCGGGGCCGCATCCGGCCATCGCGGCCCTGACGTCGATGACCGGCGACATCTAAGCCCATCACGGCTGACGAACGCGCCGCGCGGATCGAGAAGGCCCGCCGGCTGATGGCCGAGAACAACCTGGACGCCATCTATCTCGAAGGCGGCTCGAGCCTGTTCTACTTCACGGGCGTGCGCTGGGGGCTGAGCGAGCGGCCCTTCGTCTGCGTGCTCCCCGCGAAGGGCGAGCTGGCGTGGGTGTCGCCGGGCTTCGAGGAGGAGCGCGCGCGGGAGCTCGTCGGCAAGAACGCCGAAGTCCGCGTCTGGCAGGAGGACGAGAGCCCCTACGCCCAGATTGCCGGGATCCTGAAGGACCGGGGCCTCGCCACGGGCCGCGTCGGCGTCGAGGAGCGACTGCGCTTCTTCATCTTCAGCGGCGTCCGTGCCGAGCTGCCGGCGACGGACTTCACCGACGCGCAGCCGGTGACCGCCGGCTGCCGGATGATCAAGTCGCCCGCCGAGCTCGCGCTGATGCAGAAGGCCAGCGACGTCACCATCGCGGCATTCCGCGCGGCGTTCGAGACCTTCCGCGAGGGCATGACGCAGGGCGAGCTGCGCGAGCAGATCCAGGCGGCGCACACGGCGCTCGGCGCCCCGGGTGGCAGCGCATCGGTCAGCTTCGGGGAATACACCGCCTTCCCGCACGGGAGCATCGAGCCGCAGCGGCTGAAGGAGGGCGACGTCATCCAGGTGGACGGCGGCTGCTCGATCGACGGCTACCAGTCGGACATCACGCGGACCACCGTCTTCGGCACGCCCTCCGCGCGACAGCGCGAGATCTGGGATCTCGAGAAGAAGGCCCAGGCGGCCGCCTTTGCGGTGGTCAGGCCGGGCACGCCGTGCGAGGACGTGGACGCCGCGGCGCGAAAGGTCATCACCGACGCGGGATTCGGACCGGACTACAAGGTACCGGGCCTGCCGCACAGGACCGGACACGGCATCGGGCTGGACGGCCACGAGTGGACGAACTTCGTCCGCGGCAACAAGACGCCGCTCGCGCCGGGGATGTGCTTCAGCGACGAGCCGATGATCGCCATCTACGGCGAGTTCGGGATCCGGCTCGAGGACTGCCTCCACGTCACCGAGGACGGGGCGCAGTTCTTCTCGCAGCCGAGTCCGGCGATCGACAAGCCGTTTGGGTAGGGTGGGAAACGCAGAAATGGGGACAGTCCCCTTTTCCACTTGATCACGAGGAAAAGGCGACAGTCCCCATTTCTGCCTACCCTTTCTGCCGTCTGCCGTCTGCCGTCTGCCGTCTGCCGTCTGCCGTCTGCCTTCTGCCTTCCGCCTTCTTCCTTACTCCTGATCCAGCGACAGCGCCCCACTGTAGATTGCCATCCCGACGACGGCGTCGATGCCGAGGGCGTCGAGGGCGGCAATCTCTTCGCGGGTGGTGATGCCGCCGGCGGCGGTGAGCTTGCGCGACGTGGCGGCCTGGACGGCGCGGATGGCGTCCATATCGGTGCCCTGCATCAGGCCTTCCTTGTCCACGTGCGTGTAGAGGAACTCGCCGCACCACGGCTCGAGGGCGGCCACGGCCTGGGCGGGGGTGAGGGGCAGCGCCGTCCGCCATCCGTGGATGACGACCTGGCCGCCCTTGGCATCAACGGCCCCGATCACGCGCTCGAGGCCGACGGCCTCCGCAAGCGACGCCGCGAAGGCCTCGTCCACCCTGCCGTCCCTGAAGAGCGCGCTGCTGACGATGACGGCCCTGGCGCCGGCGTCGATGAGCGCCTGGGCCCGCTCGACCGAGCGAACGCCGCCGCCCACACGCACGGGCAGCGCCGCCGCCACCTTCCGCACGAGCGCGTCGTTCACGCCCTCACCCTTCGCGGCGTCGAGATCGATGAGCTGCACCTTCGGGAACCGCGAGAACTTCGCAATCCACTGGTCGAGGTCGGAGGATTCAATGGCCAGGCGCTCGCCCTGCACGAGCTGGACGACCTTGCCGTGCTGGAGGTCGATCGAGGGAATCAGCATACGACTTTGTACTGCTTTCGAAATGCGAACACGGAGACACGGAGGCACGGAGGCACCGAGCCTTATGGCTCCGATTTCAGATCGATGATTTCAGATTGAAGATTGAAAACGCCAGCCACGAAGGCCGGCAGGCTGACGCCTGCCATTTCAGATCGATGATTGCAGATTGCAGATTGAAAAAACGAACGACACGAAGACCATCCCGGCTCTGCAATCATCAATCTCAAATCTTCGATCTGAAATGGGAGCCACAGGCTCCGTGTCTCCCTGTCTCCGTGTCTCCGTGTCGGCATTTCATTCGTGCCCGGACGTTCACCCGCGCACAGGCACGCCACGCGCGGCGAGGAACTTCTTCAGGTCGCTCACGCTGTGTTCGTTGAAGTGGAAGATCGACGCGGCCAGGGCGGCGTCCGCCCTTCCGGTGGTGAAGACATCCGCGAAGTGGTCGAAGGTGCCGGCGCCGCCTGAGGCAATGACCGGGATCGCGACGGCGTCGGACACGGCGGCCGTCATCGGCAGATCGAAGCCGCTCTTCGTGCCGTCCTTGTCGATCGAGGTGAGCAGGATCTCGCCGGCGCCGCGATCGGCGGCTTCGCGGGCCCATTCGACGGCGTCCCGGGGCGTCGCCGACTGGCCGCTCCGGCCGTAGACGGCGAAGCGGCCGTCCAGCAGCTTGGCGTCGATGGCGACGATGACCGCCTGGCTGCCGTAGCGGCGGGCCAGCGTGGTGATGAGGCCGGGATTCGAGAGGGCCGCCGTGTTCAGGCTCACCTTGTCGGCGCCCGCCTCGATCGCCGCCGCCGCGTCGTCCTCGGTCCGGATGCCGCCACCCACGGTCAGCGGCAGGAAGATCTCCCTCGCCACCGCCTGGATCGTGTTGGCCTTCGCCTGCCGGGCCTCGATGGTGGCCGTGACGTCGAGGATGACGACTTCGTCGATGCCCTCGACGTTGTAGCGGCGCGCCAGCTCCGAGGGGTCGCCGGCCTCACGAAGGCCCTCGAAGTTGATCCCCTTCACCACCCGGCCGTCGCGGACGTCGAGGCAGGCGATGATGCGGCGCGCGAGGCCGGCCGCCGCGGGAGCCACCGACGACACTGAAAACACTGAAGACACTGAGGACACTGAAGGCGTACCGATTGGCCGAGCATGCGGTGGAGGCTCTGAAACCGTCCCGACATTGGTCGGTGTGTTCAGTGTCTTCAGTGTGCCCTGGGCCACTTGTTCGACCCAGTTGCCCAGGATCCGCAGCCCCGCATCGCCACTCTTCTCCGGATGGAACTGCACCGCCGCGACGTTGCCGCGCTCCACGGCAGCGGAGAAGGGCACACCGTAAGTGGTGACGGCCACGGACTCGGAGACGAGGGGCGCGGCGTAGGAGTGGGTGAAGTAGACCTCGACGCCGGGCTCGAGGCCGGCCATCAGGGCGGAGGGACGCGGGAAGTCGAGGCGGTTCCAGCCGACGTGCGGCACCTTGATGCGCGCGCCGGTGGCCGGGTCGGCGTCCGGCAGGCGGGTGCAGGAGCCCGGGAAGGCGCCGAAGCCGGCCACGTCCGGCGCTTCGGTGGACCCTTCGAAGAGCCACTGGAGTCCCACGCAGATGCCGAGCAGCGGCACGCCGGCGTGCACGCGCGTGCGGATGGCCGCGCGCCACGACTCGTCCAGCGAGGCGGTCCGGTCGAAATGCCCGACGCCGGGAACGATGATGCCGTCCGCGGCGGAGAGCTCGGCTGGAGACGCGGGCGTCCAGAACTCGGCGCCGGCGGCCGCGAGCGCCTTGCGGACCGACGTGAGGTTGCCGGCGCCGTAGTCGACGAGCGCGATCACAGCAGGCCCTTCGTGCTCGGCAGCATCTTCGCGAGGCGTTTGTCCTTCGCGCAGGCGACACGCAGGGCCCGACCGAAGGCCTTGTAGCAGGCCTCGATCTTGTGGTGGTTCGAGCGGCCGTACAGCACCTTGAGGTGCACGTTCGCCCGGGCGCCCATCGCGAAGCCGTCGAAGAAGTCGTGCACGAGCTCCGACTGCAGGTCGCCGACGAGGCGGACCTTCACCTTGGTGTCCACCACGGCGTGCGGCCGGCCGGAGAGGTCCACGGCCGCGACGGCCAGCGTCTCGTCCATGGGCATGACGAAGTAGCCGGCACGGTTGATGCCCTTCTTCGTCCCGAGTGCCTTCAGCACGGCCTCGCCGAAGGCGATGCCGACGTCCTCGACGGTGTGGTGCTGGTCCACGTCGAGGTCGCCCGTGGCCTTCACCGACAGGTCGAACCCGCCATGGCGCGCCACGAGGTCGAGCATGTGGTCGAGGAAACGAATCCCGGTGCGGTTGTCGAACTTGCCCTGGCCGTCGACGGCGAGCCTGAGCCGGATCTGGGTTTCGGCGGTGCGCCGGTCGATTACAGCGTTGCGCACAGCTCCTCCAGCGCGGCGATGCCCTTCTTCGTGTGCTCGACGACCCCGGTCGTGAGGCGGAAGCAGTTCGGGCAGTAGGGGTCCTTCGTCCGGTCCCGCACGAACACGCCACGCGCGATCATGCCGTCCACGAGCGCCTTCGCGCGGTCGCCACCGTCCATCAGGACGAAGTTCGCATCGCTCTTCCAGTACTTGATGCCGAGCCGGTCGAGCGCGGCGTACAGCAGCGCCTTCGACTCGTTCGCCTGCGAGACGTACCAGGGCATGAACGTGGTGTCGGTCAACGCCGCCCGGAGGGCCGCAATCGCGACGACGTTCAGGTTGAAGAGCGGGGTGACGGCGCGAATGGGCTCGAGGATCTCGGGTCGCGCGATCATCACGCCAATCCGCATGCCCGCCAGGCCATGCGCCTTCGAGAAGGTGCGGCCCACGATCACGTTCGGGTGCTCGAGTGCCTCCTCGAGGAAGTTCCAGCCCATGAAGTCGTGGTACGCCTCGTCCAGGAACACGAGCGCGTGACCGGCCTGCGCGATCACCTTGCGGATGTCGTCCTTCGACACGGCCGCGCCGGTGGGGTTGTTCGGGTTGTTGATGTAGACGAGCCGCGTGCTCTCGGTGATGGCATCGAGCACGCCTTCAATCGGGTAGTGATAGTCACGACCCGGCGGGACGGCCACAATCCGCGCGCCGAGCGCGCGCGCGGTGATCGCGTAGGTCTCGAAGGCCGGCATGGCCATGACGACCTCCGGCGGTTTGCCGGTGCCGCTCGGCGGTGCGCCAAGCGCGGCCAGCGCCGGAGGCGTCCGGGGCGTCAGGTAGGCAATCGCCGTGAGCAGGATGCCCTCGTCCAGCCCGTTGGTCAGCAGCACCCACTCGGGGTCGACGCCGAGATACGCGGCGGTCTCGATGACCGCGTCGCGGAAGTCGGGATAGAGCGCCAGGCGCTCGGCGGTGAAGGCGCGGACGGCGTCTTCGACCTTCGGCGAGCAGCCGCCGGTGTTCTCGTTCAGGTGAAGCCGGAGGCCGGGGCCGAGATCGGGGATGCCCTGGATGCGCGTCATGAGAGTCGGACCTCGATGGAACGGGCGTGGCCTTCGAGCCCTTCGGCGCGGGCCAGCGTGGTGATCGTGGGAGCCAGGCG
>JBFWVR010000029.1:0-26640 GCA_050246635.1 Vicinamibacterales bacterium | reverse complement strand
CGGAAGCCGGAGCCCTGGATCGCCGAGTAGTGAACGAACACGTCGGAGCCGCCTTCGCGTTCGATGAACCCGTACCCCTTCGCGTTATTGAACCACTTGACCTTGCCTGTAATGCGCATCGTTCTTCTTCCTGGCTTGCTAGTGGCTGCGCCACCGGACTGTCCGACCCCCAACCCACGTACGGATGAGCCGGGTACCTACAAAAAAAGGCCGCGCCCGCGGCCTTTAGTGGGTCCCGCACAGCTGGACCGCTGGGGGATGATACTGAGCGGGTTCGGGGGTGTCAATTGAGGCGTGCGCGGATTCGTCTCCGTTCGGAGACGGCTTTCGCCATCATTTCGTAGAACCGAGGACCGACGACCCATGCGACGTGCAATCCTGAGTGTTTCCGACAAGACCGGCCTCGTGGACTTCGCCCGCGGGCTGGCCGAGCGCGGCTTCGAGCTCGTCTCCACCGGCGGCACGGCCCGGGCCCTCGCCGACGCGGGGCTGGCCGTCACCAACGTCTCGGACGTGACGGGGTTCCCCGAGATGATGGATGGCCGGGTGAAGACCCTGCACCCGCTCGTCCACGGGGGCATCCTCGCGCGCCGGGATCATCCCGCGGACCTCGACGCGGCCTCCGCGCACGGCATCGGGCTCGTCGACCTCGTGTGCGTCAACCTGTACCCGTTCGTCGAGACCGCGGCGAAGCCGGGTATCGCCTTCGACGACCTGGTCGAGCAGATCGACATCGGCGGCCCGAGCATGGTGCGGGCCGCGGCCAAGAACTTCCGCGACGTGCTCGTCGTCGTCGCGCCTGGTGACTACGGGGCGGTGCTGGCGGCACTCGACGCCGACGGCGGACCGACCGCCGCCTTCCGCTTCGACCTGGCGCGCCGGGCGTTCGCGCACACGGCGAGCTACGACACCGCCATCGCCTCGACCCTGGCCGAGGTGCGGGCCGAGGGCGACAGCTTCGCGCGGGAGGCGGGTGTCGAGCCATTCGCGCCCGACCGGCTCGTGCTCGAGGCCCACAAGATCCGCGACCTGCGCTACGGCGAGAACCCCCACCAGCCGGCGGCATGGTACGGCCTGTCGCCGGCGGCGGGCCTTGGCGCGCCCGCCGTGCTGCAGGGCAAGGAGCTGTCGTTCACCAACCTGCTCGACCTCGACGCGGCCGCGCGCATCGCCCTCGAGTTCGAGGAGCCGGCGGCAGTGGTCATCAAGCACACCAATCCGTGCGGCGCCGCGACGGGCGCCACCATTGCCGAGGCCTACGTGCGCGCGCGCGAGGCCGACCCGCTCTCGGCCTTCGGCGGCATCGTCGGGCTCAACCGCGTGCTGGACGAGGACACGGCGCGCGCGATCGTCTCGACGTTCATCGAGGCGGTCGTCGCACCGGCGGTCGCCGAGGAGGCCCGGCCGATTCTCGCGACGAAGGCCAACATGCGGGTGGTCGTCGCCGACTTCGGGGGGCTGCGCCGGCAGGGCGCCGTGGCGGGACTGCGGCGGGACTTCCGGTCGGTGCTGGGCGCGCTGCTCGTCCAGGACCGCGACCAGGTGCCCGAGGCGCAGGCGGCATGGCCGGATGGCGCGATCAAGGTCGTGACGCGGCGCCAGCCCACCGCGGAGGAGTGGCAGGCCCTGCGCTTCGCCTGGCGCGTGATGGCGCACGTGAAGTCGAACACCGTGATCTTCACCGATGCCGTGCGCACGCTGGCGATCGGCGCGGGCCAGATGAGCCGCGTCGATGCCGTGAAGCTTGCCGCGATGAAGGCGGCCGGCTGGCGCGTCGCCGAGGACCTCCGGCCGCTCGCCGGCTCGGTGGCGGCCTCCGACGCGTTCTTCCCGTTCCGCGACGGCCTCGATGCCGTGGCCGCCGCCGGTGCCACCGCCGTCGTGCAGCCCGGCGGCTCCGTGCGTGACGCGGAGGTCATTGCCGCCGCCGACGAACACGGCCTGGCGATGGTCTTCACGGGCAAGCGGCACTTCCGGCACTGACAGGCAGGCTGGGCCTGCCATTGCAGATTGCAGATTGCAGATTTCAGATTGAGGATTGCAGATTGAGGATTGCTTCAGGGGTTCCAGATCAATCTTCGATCTGCAACCGCCAAATCTGAGATCGGAGCCGCAGGCGCCGTGTCTCCGAGCCTCCGTGTCTCCGCGTGTGCCTGTCGCAGGCGACGGGGAGCGTCGCGGAGCCGGCCGTCAGAAGCGCGCGAGCAGCTCGTCGGGCGACACGGTCGCCGGGCCGAACTTGCCGACGACGACGCCGGCGGCTTCGTTCGCGAGGCGGGCGGCCTCGGCGGAGGTCGCGCCGGCGGCAAGCCCCAGGGCGAGGGTGGCGATGACCGTGTCGCCGGCGCCGGTCACGTCTGCGACTTCCCTGGCGGTGGCCGGCAGCCGGCCCTCGAATTCCCCGTGTGACAGCCACATGCCGTGCTCGCCCCGGGTGACCAGCGCGCCGGCCGTGCCGGCCCGTTCGACCAGCAGCCGCGCCGCGTCCCGCGCGTCGTCGTCCGTGCGGATACGGAGGTGCGTCGCGGTCTCGGCCTCGAGGTTGTTCGGCGTGACCAGGGTCGCACCGGCGTAGTAGCCGAGGTGCGGAATCTTCGGATCCACGAGGACGGGGATCCCGCGGGGGCCCGCCCACGCCACGACGCTCGCGACCACGCGCCTGGTCACGACCCCCTTGAGGTAATCCGAGACGATGATGGCTCCGGCGCCCTCGCCGCGTGAGGCGAGCTGGGCGGCGAGTGCCTCCTCGAGGGCCGGATCGAGGTCGGCGTCCGACTCGTAGTCGATGCGCGCCACCTGCTGGTTGCGGGTCGTCACCAGGCGCACCTTGGTGGTGGTCCGGCGCCCCTCGGCCGTGACCAGCCCCGCCACGCCCAGCCCGCGCGCCCGCATGTCGGCCAGCAGGTGGTCGCCGGCGATGTCCTTCCCGATCACGCCGATCAACTCCACCGCCGCGCCGAGCGCCCGCACGTTGTTGGCGACGTTGGCGGCGCCCCCGAGCCGGTGCTCCTCGTGATCGAACTCGACGACGGGGACCGGCGCTTCCGGTGAGATGCGGTTCACGCGCCCGATCAGGAACTGATCGAGCATGACGTCGCCCACGATCACCAGCTTGCACGACGCGAAGCGGCCGACGAGCGCCGCCGCACGCGCGGTGTCGAGGGGCGGCAGCTCCGGGGACGGCGCGCTCACGGCAGCCCCCCGTCGCGATCGGCCGCGAAGGGCAGGGTGATCAGGACCAGCAGCAGCATCAGGAACTCCGAGTCACCGAAGTTGTACTCGAAGAGGCCCGCGGCGAGCATGGCCACGAGCGCGCCGAGCCCGGCGGCCGCGAGCGGGCGGTGCCGGCTGCGGCGCAGCAGCCGGAACAGGCCCGTGCCCGCCGCGACGACGAACCAGAGCCACAGCGCCAGGGCGGGCAGGCCCCGTTCGGCCGCGATCTGCATCGGGACGTTGTGCAGGTGCGGGTTGTTCGGTTGCACCGCATCCGGCACCCGGTAGTCGGGATAGACGCGGCCGACCATGTCGGGCCCGACCCCGGCGAGCGGGTGATCCTCCACGATCGCGACGCCGGCCTGGAGCATCGCGACGCGGTCCCGGTTGGTCGGGTCGTTCATGTCGAACATCGAGTAGACGCGATCGGTGAGCTGCGGTGGCGCCAGGGCCACGACGGCCGCGACGACGATCGGCAGCAGCGCGATGAGGCGGAAGTCCCGCAGCAGGAAGAGCACGCCGACACCGGCCGCCACACCCACCCAGGCGCTGCGCGTGAACGTGAGCACGAGCCCCACGACCAGCGCGGGCATGATGGCCGCCGCCCATGCGCGATCCCGCTGGTCGTAGAGCAGCCGTGCCGCGGCCGCCATGATGACCAGCATCAGCGTGCCCGAGTAGGTCATCCAGTGCGAGAGCGTGCCCTGCGGACGGCGTCCCAGGTTGTCGTAGTTGAGCACGCCGTACTGCACGATGCCGACGAGCGCGCTCGCCGCGCCGATCGTGAGGATCACCGTGAGCACGGACCGCGCGCGTGCGCCTCGCGCCAGGTCGTAGACCACTGGCACGAGCAGGAACAGCGCGAGCTGCTTGCAGTCGACCATGCTCGTGACCGGGTCGGCGGACAGCCCCGCCGAGACCAGGGTCATGGCCGCATACGCCGCCAGCGGCCAGAAGAAGGCCGGGGCCTCGAGGCGCTCGTGCCGGGTGAGATGCGCGGCCAGCCAGCAGAGGATGGCGACCGCGAGCAGGAGCTGCGCGATGGCGATCGACAGCTGCAGCGCGGCCACGAGGCCGAGCATCGCCGCCAGGCCTGCCAGCTCGACCCGATCGCGTGGAGGCGCGCCCGCCGTGAGCGAGAGGGTGGTCATCCCAGGTCCGTTTCGTCCGTACGGGGCGCCAGGCGTCCCTGCGTCACCGTCGCGGCGGCCGCCAGCACCTGCGCCGGCGTGATCCGCGTCAGGCAGCGGAAGTCACCGGGCACGCACTGTCGCTGGTGGCACGGCCGGCAGGGCAGCGGCCCCGCGTCGACCGCGAGCGCGGCGCCCGCCGCGGGCCGCCACGGCAACGACCGGTCCGGCAGCGTCGGCCCGAAGAGCGCCACCACCGGCGTCGCGGTCGTCGCCGCGATGTGCAGCGGACCGCTGTCGCCGCCGATGTAGAGCGCCGCACGCGCGACCAGCGCGCGCAGCTCCTCCAGGTCGAACTCGCCGCAGCGTACCACGCGGTTCCCGGCGGGGCCCGCCCGCCGGCGCGCGTCCTCGGCCACCTGCGCGGCCGCGTCGGCCTCCGATGGCCCGGACGTGATGATAATCCGCGCCGACGGATCCGAGCAGGCCAGTCCCGCCGCGACCGCGGCGAACGACGCAGCCGGCCACCGCCGGAACGGGTTGCCGGCACTGACGTGCAGGACCGCGACCCTGGCATCGTCGGGGACGCCGGCCTCGCGGAGGCGGCGCGCCACCCGGTCCGCCGCGTCCGGGGCCTCGGCCATCTCCACCGGATCGGTCTCGCGATCGGCCGGCGGCGCCCCGAGCAGGCGGAGCAGGGCCCACTGGTTCTCGACCGAATGCCGCGGCGGCAGCAGGTCGGGGGTCCAGGGCGCGAGATCGGTGTACGCCCACCGCCGGCCCGGGATGGCGTACCCCAGCCGGCGGGGCGCGCCGGTTGCGGCCGTCAGCCACGCGCTGCGCGGACCGCCGTGGAAGTCGATGACGAGGTCGAAACGGGCGGCGCGCAGGCGCCGGGCGAGGCCGATGTCGTAGGCCAGCCGCCGCAGGCCGCGGGGGCGTTCGGCCAGGATGACGTGGTCGAGGTGCGGGTTGTGGCGGACCACCGGGGCGGCCGCCCGTTCGACGAGGTAGCTGAGGTCGGCGGCCGGGAAGGCCCGGCGCACGCCCCGGATCGCCGGCGTCGTGAAGACGACGTCGCCGATGAGCCGCAGGCGGATGAGGAGGATCTTCACCCCGTGTGCGCGCTACGGCTCGATGGTGGCCTCGTCGATCAGCATGACCGGGATGTCGTCCTTGATGGGGTACACCCGGTGGCACGTGTCGCACTTGAGCGCCGTCCCGTCCTTCACCAGGTGGACTGGCGTCTTGCAGGCGGGGCAGGCGAGAATCTCGAGCAACTCGGGATCGACGGGCATGACGACAGTATACGCAGGTTCGGCGCCCCGACGGGCGCCTCCCGTCTGCTCTGGATCCCCCGCAGGCCCGCACGCTCCTGCGCCTTCCGTTCTCCAGCCTCTCCGGTAGTCTCCAGCGTCTCCCGTTGTCTTCCGTATCCAGCGGTGCCTCTGTGCCCGGGCAACGTCCTGAGTGTCCTGAGCGTCCTCAGTGTCCTCAGTGTGTTCAGTGTGTGCAGTGTGTGCAGTGTGTGCAGTGTGTTGCAGTGCACGGCCTGCGCCCGTCCTCCACGTATCCCGCCCTTTCCGTGTGTCCCCCGGCCGGGAACGCCCTCCAGCTGGCATCAACGCGGTAAGATGCGGCTATGAAGACCGCGGCCGCCTGCCTGATGTCGCTCGTGCTGGGCGCCCCGGCGTTCGCCCGGACGCCCCCGCCGGCGCCCGGCCAGGATCCCGCCCCTGTCCGGACCCAGGCCGGACGGGCGACCCAGGCCGATGCGTATTACGCCTACATGGAGGCTCGCCGCCTCGAAGGCGAAGGCGACGTCGCTGGCGCCCGCGCGGCGCTCGAACGGGCGCTGAAGCTCGACCCGGACGCCGCGGAGCTCCATGCCGAACTGGCCGGGTTCCATGCCCGCCAGAACGAGGCGGTCGAGGCGGAGCGGGAGGCGCGCCGCGCGCTCGAGCTCGATGCCGACAACGTGGAGGCGCACCGGATCCTCGGCCTCGTCTACTCCGCCTGGGCCCAGGGCATGGATGGCGCCCCGGCCGGCCGGTCCGAGGCCTCCCTGCGTGACGATGCCATCACGCACCTCGCCAGGATTCTCGACACCCCCGCCGTCGCGACCGACCTCAACCTCCAGCTCTCGCTGGCGCGCCTCTACCTCGAGGCCAAGCGGGCGGACGACGCGGTGCCCGTGCTCGAGAACGTCGCCTCGCAGGCCCCGTACGCCTCCGAGCCGTTCTCGCTGCTCGCGCAGGCCCGACTCGCGCAGGGCGAAGTGGACCTCGCGATCGAGGCGCTCCGCCGCGCGGGGGAGATCAACCCGCGGTACCTCGTCTCGGCGGGCGAGTTGCTCGATCGCCAGCGCCGGTACGGGGAGGCCGCCGACACCTACGAGGCCGCCATCGACGCTGTCGAGGAGCCTACCCGTGACCTCTTCCTGCGGTTTGTCACGTCGCTGCTGAACGTGCCGAACGGCGAAGGGGCGCAGCGGGCCCGGGATGAGCTCGCGGAGTTCACCAGGGAGAACCCGAAGGACTCGCGGGCCCTCTATCTGCTCTCCACGGCGGAGCGCCAGCTCGGGAACGGCGCGGCCGCCGAGGCGGCCGCGCGGTCGCTCGTCGCGCTCGAGCCCGACAGCATCTCCGGTCTCTATGCCCTGTCGCTCGCGCTCTTCGAGCGGCGGGACTACCGCGGGGTCGTGCAGGCCCTGCAGCCGTTTGCGGCTGATGGCGTCGCCCGCTCGCAGGGGCGGGAAGCCGATGGCGCCCTCCTGCTCGCGCAGCTCGGCGTGGCGCACCTGCGCCTCGACGAGCCGGAGCCGGCCGTGCAGGCCTTCACGCGCGCGCGGGCGCTCGAGCCGGGTCAGGCCCGCTACGCGTCCTACCTGGCCGAGGCCCTCGCGCGTGCGGGCCGCCCCGCCGACGGCGCGCGGGTGCTCGAGCAGGCCGTGGCCGAGCAGCCCAATCAGCTCGACCTGGTGGTCGCCCTTGCCGACTTCTACAGCGACCAGCACCGCTACGACGATGCGGTGAAGGTGCTCGACCGGGCGTCGAGCCAGGCGGGCGGGGACAACACCGGCCTGTTGCTGCAGTTGGGCGCCGTGTACGAGAACGCGGGCCGCTACGGTGACGCAGAACGGGAGTTCCGCCGGATCCTCGAGCGCGACCCGCTGCATGCCCCCGCACTCAACTACCTTGGCTACATGCTGGCCGACCAGGGCGAGCGTCTGGACGAGGCGGTCACGCTGATCGAGCGGGCGCTCACCGTGGACCCGGGCAACGCGTCCTACCAGGACAGCCTTGGCTGGGCCTTGTTCAAGCAGGGCAAGTTCGAGGCGGCGGAGGGATACCTCTCGAAGGCCGCCGGCCAGATGGCGGACAACTCCGTGATCCAGGAGCACTACGGTGACGTGCTTGCCCGACTGGGCAAGAACGACGCCGCCGTCGCTGCCTGGCGCCAGGCCCTGGCCGGGGACGGCCAGGACATCGACCGGGCGTCCATCGAGCGCAAGATCCGCGACGCCGGCCGTCGATGAGTCCCGCCCGCGCATGGCTCGCGGTCCTCACGGCGGCCGCCCTCCTGGCTGGCGCCTGTGCCGCGCGTGTCCCCCCGCGGCCGTCGGGCGCCTCGGTTCCGGACCCCGCTGCTGGCGAGGCCTTCCTGCAGGCCACCCAGGCCTGTCGAGGGCTTCGCACCGTGACCGCGGAGCTCGGGCTGTCCGGCCGCGTGGGCGAGACGCGGGTCCGCGGGCGGCTGATCGCCGGGCTCGAGGCACCGCAGGCGGTGCGGCTCGAGGCCGTCGCGCCATTTGGCCCTCCCGTCTTCATCCTCGCGGCGCGCGGCCCGACGGGAACGCTTCTTCTCCCGCGTGATCACCGCGTGCTCGATCCCGCCGACGTGGCCGCCGTCCTGGAGCGTCTCACCGGGCTGGCGCTCGGCGCGGCCGACCTGCGGCTGCTCTTGACCGGCTGCCTGGCGGACACGCCGGCGCCGACCGGCGGGCGCCGCTGGGACGGCGGCTGGCGCGCCGTCGAGGTGGGCGACGAACGGACCGCGTACCTCCGCGCCCGCGATGGCGCGTGGGAACTCGCCGCCGCCGACGTGGGGCCGTGGACGATCGACTATGCCCAGGTCCTCAACGGGTTCCCGCGGGACGTCCGCGTGCGTGCCCCGGGCGTGGACGTCAGCGCGGCGGTGTCGCAGCTCCAGGTCAACGTCCCGATCCCCGCCGAGGCCTTCGAGGTGGCCGTCCCGGAGGGGACGCGGCCGATGACGCTGGACGAGTTGAAATCGGTGGCGCCGCTGGCGGCGCGCGACGGAGGAGAGCCGCAGCGATGACGTCGAGCCCGGCCGGTGGGGTGACCCTGCCGGCCTTCGCCAAGATCAACCTCGACCTCCGGATCCTCGGCGTGCGCCCCGACGGGTATCACGACCTCCGGACCGTGTTCCAGGCGCTGGCGCTGCACGACTCGGTGACGCTCGAGCCGCGGCCCGGGGCGTTTGCCATCGACTGTGACGATCCGGCGGTGCCGACCGACCGGCGCAACCTGGTGTGGAAGGCGGCCTCGCTCCTCTGGCGGACGACGCACCCGCGGGGCGGTGCGACGCCGCGGGGCGTGCGGGTGCGCCTCGCCAAGCGCATCCCGGCCGAGGCCGGGCTCGGGGGCGGCAGCGCCGACGCGGCGATGACGCTCGTGGGGCTCAACCAGCTGTGGCGGTTGTCGCTGGACGTGCCGACCCTGGCGCGGCTGGCCGCGCGGCTCGGGGCCGATGTGCCGTTTTTCCTGGTGGGCGGGACCGCGCTCGGCCTGGGCCGCGGCGACGACATCTATCCCCTGGTCGACCTGCCCGGGGTGCATGCCGTGATCGTCCGTCCGGGCTTTGGCGTGTCCACGGCGGAGGCCTACGGCTGGTTCGACGAGGAACCGAAGCGTCGGCGCCAGCCGGCGCCGCGGCCGGTGCCGGCGGCCTGGCCGGCCTGGGCGGCGGGGCTGCGGAACGACCTGGAGGGCCCGGTCGTGCGGCACCACCCGACCATCGGGCGGATTCGCCAGGCGCTGCTGGAGGCCGGGGCGGTGGTGGCGGCCATGTCGGGGAGCGGATCGGCCGTGTTCGGGCTGTTCGAGCGGCCGGACGCGGCGCGCCGGACGGCACGGGACCTGGCCCGCCCCGGTTGGCGCGTGGTGCGGACCCGGACCCTGACGCGCGCCGAGTATGCGCGGCGGCTGCGGCCGGTGCTTGCCGCCAGCCGAGCCTCTCGGCTACACTAACGGTTTGCGCCACGGTCCGCGGGTCGCGTCGGGCGGGGTGCGCCCGTCGTCGCGGCGGTGCGTGCCGCGAGCCTGGCAGGGGTGGGGCGTGGCCAAGCGGTAAGGCGCGGGACTTTGGATCCCGTATTCGGAGGTTCGAATCCTCCCGCCCCAACCAACACGGCCGACGCGCCCCGGACGGTGCGTCAACGGGATATAGGCGGCATGCGACCGACTGGATTCGGAGACCTCAAGCTGTTCTCGGGCAGCGCTCACCCGCAGCTGGCCCGCGAGATCGCGGATTTCCTGGGCGTGCCGCAGGGGCAGGCGCGGCTCCGGCGTTTTCCCGACACCGAGGTGTCGTTCCAGATCGACGAGAACATCCGCGGCACGGATGTCTTCGTCCTGCAGCCGACCTGCGCGCCGGTCGATCAGCACCTGATGGAGCTGATGATCATGACCGACGCCTTCCGCCGGTCGTCGGCGGCGCGCATCACGGCGGTGCTGCCGTACTACGGCTACGCGCGGCAGGACCGGAAGGACAAGCCGCGGGTGCCGATCTCGGCCAAGCTCGTGGCGAACGTGCTGAGCGCGGCCGGGGTGAACCGGGTGCTGACCATGGACCTGCACAAGGCGCAGATCCAGGGGTTCTTCGACATCCCGGTGGACCACCTGTTCGCGGCGCCGGTCATCATCGACTACCTGGCCCGCCAGGAGTTCTCGAAGCTGACCATCGTCGCGCCGGATGCCGGCGGCGCCGAGCGGGCGCGGGCCTACGCGAAGCGGCTGGGCGCGGAGCTGGCGGTCATCGACAAGCGCCGGTCGGACGACGGGACGGCGGAGGTCATGAACGTGATCGGCGAGGTCGAGGGTCGCACGTGCGTGATCGCGGACGACATCATCGACACGGCGGGCACGATCCAGAAGGGCGCGCAGGCGCTGAAGGACTCGGGCGCCGACCGGGTGTTCGCGTGCGCGGTGCACGGCGTGCTGTCGGGGCCGGCCATCGACCGGATCGAGAAGGCGCCGATCGACAAGCTGATCGTGACCAACACGATCCCGCTCGCCGACGGCCGCGAGAAGTGCGGGAAGATCGTGACGCTCTCGGTGGCGCGTTTGCTCGGCCAGGCCATTCGCAGCATCCACGAGGAGACGTCGGTTTCGTCGCTGTTCGTGTAAGACGGGAAAGCCGGGCCCGCGAGGCCCGGCCGGCGTGGGCGCGGCCCCGCTGTCCAGGTAGGTAGAGGAAAGGTCATGGAAGCCACACTCGAAGCGGTCCAGCGGTCGACCCGGGGCAAGAACGAGGCGCGACGCCTGCGGGTCGCGGGGCAGATCCCCGCGGTCGTCTACGGCGCGCAGAAGGACGGCGACGCGGTCGACGCGTTGCCGATCTCGGTCGATCCCAAGCCGCTGTTCAAGATCCTGCACTCGGAATCGGGCGCGAACACGCTCATCACCCTCAAGGTCGAGGGCGTCGGTGACTCGCGCGTGCTCGTCAAGGAGTTCCTCCTCGACCCGATCTCCCACAAGATGCTCCACGCCGACTTCTTCCGCGTGAACATGGACCGGCCGATTGCGGTGACGGTGCCCGTGGTGCTGCGCGGCGAGCCGAAGGGTGTGAAGCTCCAGAACGGGATCCTCGACTTCCTGCACCGCGAGATCGAGCTCGAGTGCCTGCCGGGCACGATTCCGGACGCCATCGAGATCGACGTGTCGGAGATGCTGGTGGGCCAGGGCGTCTACGTCCGCGACGTCGCGGCCAACGCCACCTGGACCCCGGTGAGCGATCCCGACCTGATGCTGGTCCACGTGATCGCGCAGCGCGTCGCGGAGACCGCGGCCGAGGGCGCGGCGGCCGAGCCCGAGGTCGCGAAGAAGGGCAAGCCCGAGAAGGAAGAGGCCAAGAAGTAGCGGTGAAGCTCGTGGCCGGCCTGGGAAATCCCGGGCCCGAGTACCGCGAGACGCGTCACAACATCGGCTTCGCGGTCGTGGACCGGCTGGCCGAGCGGTGGCACGTCGGAACCTGGCGCGAGGCGCAGCAGGCGCTGGTCGCCCGGGCCACCCTCGGCGGCGAGAGCGTGCTGCTCGCCAAGCCGGTCACCTTCATGAACCTGAGCGGCGAGGCCGTCGGCGGTCTCGCCCGCTACTACAAGATCGACCCGGCCGACGTCCTCGTGATCGTGGACGAGGTCGCGCTGCCCCTCGGGCGGCTCCGGGCGCGCCGCGAGGGCAGCGCCGGCGGCCACAACGGGCTCAAGTCGATCATCCAGCACCTCGGCACCGCGGCGTTTCCGCGGCTGCGGATTGGCGTGGGCCGGGGCGACGCGCGGCGGGAGTTGTCGAGCCACGTGCTTGGCCGCTTCGCGCCGGAGGAACGGGACGAGATGGAGGCGGCCGTGCGGCGGGCCGCCGAGGCCACGGAGATGTTCGTCTCCGAGGGCATCGAGCGCGTGATGAACGCGTTCAACGCCGCGAATGACAGTCAGCAGGACCCCGGTCCCGCCTGAGCGGGATGGGTCTCCTTGCCACCACGGTGGCTGCCGGGGCGTGACCGCCCCGGACATCCACAAGGAGACGCGATGAGCGCACGCACGTACGAGCTGGTCTACGTCATGAAGCCCGACGCGACCGAGCAGGAGGTCACCGACCTCCACGCCCAGGTCGAGCAGATCATCGGGCGGTTCGAGGGGACCCTCGAGAAGACCGACAACTGGGGCCGGCGGAAGCTGGCCTACGAGATCGGGCACCACAAGGAGGGCGTCTACGTCCTCGAGGTGTTCCAGGGCTCGGCCGACCTCGTCAAGGAGCTCGACCGCCGGCTGAAGGTGACCGAGGGGCTGCTCCGGCACCTGATCATCCGGACCGACGAGGAGCAGGAGAAGATCGAGCGGGCCCGCACCCGCCGGCAGGAGGAGTCGCGGCGCCGCCGCGTGGCGCGTGGGCTGCCGCCCGACCGCCAGCCGGGTGAGGGGCCGCAGTCGTCCGAGGACTCGGACGACCAGGGTGACAACAGTTACGGGTCGGAGGGCTAATCATGGCGATGGGATCCAAGCGGGGAGCGAGCAGTCGCAAGAGCGACGGCAAGGGCGGCGCCCGCCGGGGGCTGTTCCGCCGGCGCAAGGTCTGCAAGTTCTGCGCGGACAAGATTGACGACATCAACTACAAGGACGTCAAGCTGCTGAGCGGCTTCGTCCCGGAGCGTGGCAAGGTGCTGCCGCGCCGCATCTCGGGGACCTGCGCCAAGCACCAGCGCGCCCTCCGGGTGGCCATCCTGCGCGCCCGGCAGCTCGCCCTGCTGCCGTACGCCGCCGACTAGGGGAAACGCCATGGAAGTCATCCTCAGGGACCACGTCGACCACCTGGGCAGCCGCGGCGAGATCGTCAAGGTCGCCGACGGCTACGCCCGGAACTACCTGCTGCCCCGCAAGCTGGCGCTGCCGGCGACCGAGGCCAACAAGAAGCACATCGCGCGCGAGCGCAAGATTGCCGAGGCCCGCGAGGCCGAGGATCGCGCCGCCGCCGAGGCCATCGCGACGCGGCTTGCCGCGCTCGAGATCGTCATCGCCCGCCGCGTCGGCGAGAACGACCAGCTGTACGGCTCGGTCACCAACGCCGACATCGCCGAGGTGCTGGCGGAGAAGGGCTTCGAAATCGACCGCCGCAAGATCCTGCTGCCCGACGCCCTCAAGGCCATCGGCGACGTGCAGGTGCCGGTGAAGCTGCACCGTGACGTCACGGCGCAGCTGACCGTGCAGGTGGTCAAGGAAGGCGCGGCCGAGCCCGGGGCCGAGTAGCCCGGGCCACCGCCCTCACGCGACCCGACACGCGGGCCGGCGCCATGCGCCGCGCCCGCGTTTCCCTTTTTCAGGGAAGAGAGCATCGGGAAAACGGAATCAGGAAAGGAACTCTGAATTTCGGAATCCGGAATTCGTGTGCCGCGTGCCCCGTGTCCCCCGTGTGCTCTGTGTGCTCCGTGCAATCCGTGTCATCCGTGGATAGTTCCCCGCTCCGCGTAATCCCTCCCTGCTAGAATCCGCAGATGGCCGACGTCGCCACGCCCACCGCTGCCGCGCAGCGGACCCTGCCGCACAACCTGGAAGCCGAGCGGTCGGTCCTGGGCGCCATCCTGATCGACAACGAGACCTTCAACACGGCCGCGGCCATCCTGCAGCCGGGTGCGTTCTTCCGCGACGCGCACCGCCGCATCTTCGACAAGATGACGACGCTCTCCGAGCGCAGCCAGCCGATCGACCTGGTGACGCTGAAGGAGGAGCTCGAGCGCGCGGGCGAGCTCGAGGAGGTGGGCGGCCCGGCGTACATCGCCGCGCTCGTCGACGGCGTGCCCCGCGCGACCAACGTCGAGTACTACGCGAAGATCGTCCGCGAGAAGGCCACGCTCCGGAACCTGATCTTCTCGGCGAACAAGATCCTGTCGAACGCCTACGAGGCCGACCAGGAAGCCGACCTGATCCTGGACGAGGCCGAGAGCGCCATCTTCGCGGTGGCCGAGGACCGGGTGAAGGCCGGCTTCGTGCCGATGCGTGACCTGGTCCGCGAGAGCTTCCCGAAGATCGAGAAGCTCTTCGAGCACCAGAGCTTCATCACCGGCGTCGGCTGCCACCTGCCCGACCTCGATCGCATGACCCGCGGCTTCCAGCCCGGCGACCTGGTCATCGTCGCGGCCCGCCCGTCGATGGGCAAGACCAGCCTCGTGCTCAACATCTGCCAGCACGTCGCCACCCACGGCGGCGTCGCGGGCTTCTTCAGCCTCGAGATGTCGAAAGAGCAGCTCTTCATGCGCATGCTCTCGTCCGAGGCGAAGATCGACAGCTACCGGCTCCTCAGCGGCCAGATCGGGCAGCGGGAGTACGGCCAGATCACGCATGCGCTCGACTCGCTGTCGGAGGCCCAGCTCTTCGTCGACGACACGGCGGGCATCGGCGTCATCGAGATGCGCGCGAAGTCGCGGCGCCTGCTCGCGGAGCACGGCCTCAGCATCCTGGCCATCGATTACGTCCAGCTGATGACCGGCCGCGGCCGCTTCGAGAACCGCACCCTCGAGCTCGCGTCGATCTCCCGCAACCTCAAGGGGCTGGCCAAGGAGCTGAACGTCCCGATTCTCGTCCTGTCCCAGCTCTCACGCGCGCCGGAAGCGCGGTCCGACAAGCGGCCGCAGCTCTCGGACCTCCGTGAGTCGGGCGCCCTCGAGCAGGACGCCGACGTCGTGGTGCTCATCTATCGCGACGAGATGTACAAGCTCGACAAGGACGAGCCGTCCGAGACCGACGGCACCGCCGAGCTCATCATCGCCAAGCAGCGTAACGGCCCGACCGGCACCGTCCGCACCGCCTTCATCAAGGGCCAGACGAAGTTCATGCCGCTTGCGCCCGAGGCGCAGTCGCTCTAAGGGTCCCCGCGACGTGATCCGTTGCACCGCCGCGCACGTCGACCTGGCCGCGCTCGAGGCGAACTATCGCGCCCTCGGGGCCTATCTCGCCGCCGAGGCCGCCCTCAATCGCGCGGCCGGGGCCGGGCCCGTCACCCCGCCTGGCATCATCGCCGTCGTCAAGGCCAACGCGTACGGGCACGGCGCGGTGCCGGTGGCACGGCGTCTCGAGGCGGCCGGTGCCACGTGGCTGGCCGTCGCCGACATCGAGGAGGGGATGGAGCTGCGCGAGGCGGGCATCCGCGCGCGCATCCTCGTGTTCGGCGCGCTCAGCGTCAGCGACACCGACGGCGTCTTCACCCACCGGCTCACGCCGACCATTGCCAGTCCCGCCGCCGCACGGGCCGTCGCGGCCGCGGCGCGGGCACGTGGGGTGCGGCTCGACTGCCACGTGAAGATCGACACCGGCATGCACCGCCTCGGGTTCCGGCACGACAACCTCGCGCGCACGCTGCCCGAGGTCTTCGCCGACCCGAACCTCTCGGTGGAGGCGGTGGACACGCACTTCGCGACCGCGGAGGACGCCGAACACCCGCTCTTCGAGGAGCAGCGCGTGCGGTTCGACGAGGCGCTGCGCACGATCGAGGCGCTCGGCGCCCGCCCGCGCCTGCGGCACGCCGCCAACAGCGCGGCGCTGCTCCGCGACTCCCGCGTCTGGTACGACCTCGTCCGGCCGGGCCTGCTGCTCTATGGCCTGGCGCCGCCGCCCCTGGCGACGACGATGGCGCTCCGGCCCGTGATGACGCTGGCGAGCCGCGTCGTCGCCGTGAAGGGGCTGCGCCCGGGCGAGTCGGTGGGCTACGGCGGGCGGTTCACCACCGATCGGCCCGCGACCCTGGCGGTCGTCCCCGCGGGGTATGCCGACGGCCTGGATCGCCGGCTCGAGGGGCGTGGCGCGGTGCTCGTGCGGGGACGCCGCGCGCCCGTTGTCGGGGCCGTGAGCATGGACATGCTGACGGCGGATGTCAGCGACATCCCCGGCGTCTCGCCGGGGGATGAAGTCGTGTTCCTCGGCCGGCAGGGCGACGAGGCCATCCAGACGATCGACGCGCGCGAGGTGGCGGCGTGGATCGGGACGATTCCCTACGAGATCCTCTGCCGTCTCGGCGCCCGGGTGGCACGGCGGCACGCATGACCGACGACCGCACGCCGCGTTACGACCGCGAGCGCGCCGTCGCGGGCGAGCTCGACGAGGATGCGCAGTACACGCCCGGGCCATGCATCGTCTGCGGCGAGGCGGTCGCCCTGCGCTGCGGCCGCTGCCACGAGCCGATTTGCCACCATCACGGCCCGTGCCCCAACGGGTGTGACGATCCGGTGCCCGACACCTTGCCCTTCGGCCGCCCCTGACGGCTGCGACGATGAGAGAATGGAGGCGTCCCGAGGCCCTCCCCCGGATGTGGTCTCCGTGCCCTTGTGGTTCCGTGGCCTGTACGTCGTAATCCAGTGAAAGCGCCCAAGACCGTCTACGTCTGCCAGGAATGCGGCAGCCAGTCTCCCAAGTGGGCTGGCCGCTGTGCCGACTGCGGCGCCTGGAATTCCCTTGTCGAGGAGCGGCCGGTCGCGGCGGGCGCCGGCGCGGCGGCGGGCACCCATCGGTACGCCATGCCGGGGGGCGCCGCGCAGGGGGCGCGACGCTACTCGGAGATTTCGCTCGAGAAGGCCGACCGGATCTCGACGGGCATTGGCGAGTTCGATCGCGTGCTCGGCGGGGGCATCGTGCCGGGCTCGCTGGTGCTGCTGGGGGGCGAACCGGGCATCGGCAAAAGCACCCTGCTGCTCCAGGCCGCGGCTGCCTTCGCGCGGGACGTCGGCCCGGTGCTGTATGCCTCGGGCGAGGAGTCGGAGCACCAGATCAAGGCACGCGGGGATCGCCTCGGCGTGGGCGACGCGCCCCTCTTCCTCCTGGCCGAGACCTGCATCGAGACCATCCTCGAGGAGGTCGGCCGCATTCGCCCCGCCCTGCTCGTCGTCGACTCGGTGCAGACGGTCTTCTCCCTCAAGTTCCAGTCGGCCCCTGGCAGCATCGGCCAGGTCCGCGAGGCGGCGACGCAGTTCCTGTTCACGGCCAAGGGCCACAACGTCCCGACGTTCCTCGTCGGCCACGTCACCAAGGAGGGCAGCCTTGCCGGGCCCAAGGCCCTCGAGCACGTCGTCGACACGGTCCTGTACTTCGAAGGCGAGCGCCATCACTCGCATCGCGTCGTGCGGGCGGTCAAGAACCGGTTCGGCGCCGTGAGCGAACTCGGGGTCTTCGAGATGACGGGCACGGGACTCAAGCCGGTGCCGAATCCGTCGGCGCTCTTCCTGGCGGAGCGCCCGGCGGCGACCCCGGGATCCGCCGTGCTCTGCTGTGTCGAGGGCTCGCGCCCGATCCTCGTGGAAGTCCAGGCGCTCGTCAGTGCCACGAGCTACGGCATGGCCCGGCGGATGGCGGTGGGCATCGACCAGGCGCGGCTGTCGCTGCTGCTGGCCGTCCTCGAGAAGCGCGCCGGCCTGCACATGGCGGCCGACGACGTCTACGTGAACATCGCCGGCGGCATGGCCATCGAGGAGCCCTCGGCCGACCTGGCCATCGTCGCGGCCGTGGCGTCGAGTGTCCGGAACCGGGCGATTCCGGCCGGCACGGCCGTCTTCGGGGAAGTGGGGCTGGGCGGGGAGGTGCGTGGGGTGCCCCAGGCCCCCTTGCGCATCCGGGAGGCGGAGCAGATGGGGTTCACCCGCATCGTCCTGCCGGCCGCCAACGTGGACGCGGCGGATGAGTCGGGCGGGCCGGCCGAGCTGGTCGGGGTGCGGCACGTGGGGGAGGCCCTCGACGCCCTGCTCGCCTGAGCCGCCTTGACTGGGGACCCCGGCAGTTCTAAGGTTCAGAGGTTCATACCGTTGTCGAAAGCCCCCGGAGCGTTTTCTTGATGGCGTGGTTCATCCTGGCTCGCCTGCTCTTCATGAGCGCGGTGTCGTACACCGCCTTCCTGCTCCGTCCGGTCGGCCCCGAGCCGGTGTTCAACCTGTTGTTCGGGCTCGGCCTGGCGGCCATCGCGGTCTTTCTCGAGTGGCAGCTCCGCGAGACGCCGGCCACGCAGGTCCTGGGCGCGCTGATCGGCGGCGCGGTCGGGCTGGCGATTGCCCAGGGGATCGGGGCGGCGCTGTTCTGGGCGGACGTGTCCAACGAGCGCGTGGCGTTCCTCCACGGCTTCGTGCTCCTCCTGCTGACCTACCTCGGCCTGGTGATGGGCGCGCAGAAGGGGGAGTGGCTGGAGCCGGCGCGGCTGATGACCCTCTTCCGGGCCGCGGGTCCGGAGCGCCGCTACAAGATCCTCGACACCTCGGTCATCATCGACGGCCGCATCGCGGACATCTGCGAGGCCGGCTTCATGGACGGCACGCTCGTCATCCCGCAGTTCGTCCTGAAGGAGCTGCAGCTCGTCGCCGACTCCGCCGACTCGATGAAGCGCAACCGCGGCCGCCGCGGGCTCGACATCCTGCAGAAGATCCAGAAGATGTCCGGCGTCGAGGTGACGATTTCGGACGTGGACTTCCCGGACGTGCGCGAGGTGGACCTCAAGCTCATCGAGCTCGCCCGCTCGGTGACGGGCAAGATCGTCACCAACGACTTCAACCTGAACAAGGTCGCCCAGCTTCGCGGCGTGCAGGTGCTGAACATCAACGAGCTCGCCAACGCGCTGAAGCCAGTCGTGCTGCCGGGCGAGATCATGAAGGTGTTCATCCTGAAGGAAGGCAAGGAATACAACCAGGGCGTCGCCTACCTCGACGATGGCACGATGGTCGTGGTCGACAACGCCCGCAAGATGATCAGCAAGACCATCGACATCGTCGTCACGAGCGTGCTCCAGACCACCGCAGGCAAGATGATCTTCGGCCGCTTCATCGAGCCGAGCCTGGCGGCGCAGGCCGATACCCGGGACGAGGCGCCGCGCCGCCGCCCGGTCCCGGCCCCGGCCCCGGCCCCGGCGGCCGCGCCGCAGGTCGCGCCGGTGACGCCCCCGAACGGCAAATAGGTCGCTGACCAGCTCACCAGCTCACCACATCACCAGATTCCAGATCTCCAGATCTCCAGATTCCAGATCACGAGATCACCAGATCACCAGATCACCAGATTCGTGCGACTTTCCCTTCACTGGTGGCGGACCGTCTTCTTCCTGATCCCCGCCATTGCCGTCTACACGATCGTCCTGGGCACGCTGTCCCTTGCCTCGAGCCTGTTCGGCGGGCGCGGGTACTTCGCGCATGGCTGCGCGCGGGCGTGGTCGTGGCTGATCCTGGCGACGACGGGGGTGCGGGTCCGGGTCGAGGGGCTCGAGCGGGTCCAGGCGGTCGGCACCTACGTCTTCGTCGCGAACCACCAGAGCATCTACGACATCCCGGTCATCTTCGCGTCGCTCCCGCACCAGCTGCGCATCATCGCCAAGGAGTCACTCGGGCGGTTCCCGTTCCTCGGCTGGCACCTGAGCCGCACGGGGCACATGCTGGTGGACCGCCGCAAGCCGGACACGCGTGCGGTGTTCGCCTGGGCGAACGGCCTGACGGCAAACGGCCTGTCATTGATCGTGTTCCCGGAAGGGACCCGCAGCCGCGACGGCCATCTCGCCCCTTTCAAGGGCGGCAGCTTCATCCCGGCGATGCACGCGGGCCTGCCCATCGTCCCGCTGTCGATCGTCGGCACGCGGCACGTGATGCGCAAGGGCCGGCTGACGACGTGCCCCGGCGAGGTCACCCTGATCGTGCACGAGCCGATTGCCGTGCCACGCAGCGAGGAGACCGACCTCCGGGCCGTGCGCGCCCTCGCCACCCGCGTCCGCGCCATCGTCGCGCCGCCCGTGGAGCTCGAGGCCAATCAGATTTCAGATTGACGATTTCAGATTGCAGATTGAGTGGGGCCTGAGTACCCAATCGCCGACTCCCGCCCAATCCACAAATCCAGTCTGCAATCTTCAATCTGCAATCTTCAATCGACCTGAGGTCCGGATTCCGACGATCTGAGATCCCCCGGCGTCCACACCCCCTCGCTCCGCGCGACGAACGTGGTGGCCGTCAGGTCCGACGCGACGTTCACGGTCGTCCGGGACATGTCGAGGATGCGGTCCACGCCCAGGACGATGGCGATGCCTTCGCCGGGGACCCCGAACATCGTCATGATGCCGACGAGGAGCGGGATCGACCCACCCGGCACGCCCGCGGCGCCGATGGCCGTGATCACGGACATGATCATCACGATGGCCATCTGCGGGATCGACAGGTCGACCCCGAAGATCTCGGCGACGAAGATCACGGTGATGCCCTCGAAGATCGACGTGCCGTTCATGCACATCGTGCTGCCGATCGGCAGCACGAACCCGGCGATGGTCCGCGGGACGCCGAGCTGCTCCTCGGCGACCTCGAGCGCCGTGGGCAGCGTGGCGCTGCTCGAGCTGGTCGAGAATGCGGTGACGAGCGCCGACTTCACGCGGTTGAAGAACGTGACCGGCGAGATCCCGATGACGAACCGGACGATGGCCGACAGCGTCAGCCCGACGTGCAGCGCGAGCGCGATGAGCACCGTCACCACGTAGGCCGCGACCGCGATCAGCAGGTCGAAGCCGAAGCCCGAAGAGACGGTGAAGATCAGGCCCGCCACCCCGAAGGGGGCGAGCAGCATCGCGAAGTGGATGATGCGGATCACCACCTCGTTCAGCGCCTCGAGCACCGCGACCATCGGCTGGGCCTTCTCCGGCGGGATCAGCGTGAGCGCGGCGCCGAAGACCAGGCCGAAGAAGATGATCCCGAGCAGGTCGGTGCGCGCCGCCGCGTCGATCACGTTGCGGGGCACGATGTTCACGAACGTCTCGGGGCCGAACTTCGCCGTCGTCGCGGCCGCCTCCACCCGCGTGGAGGCGTCGTCCGCGAACCGCGCCATCAGCTCCTGCCGCGTCTCGGGGGAGACCCGCTCCCAGGGCGCCATGAGGTTGACCACGATCAGCCCGAGCGTGGCGGCCAGCACGGTGGTGACGAAGAAATAGCCCACCGCCTTGCCGCCGACGCGGCCCACCTTGCGGATGTCGCCGAGGCCCGCGACGCCCAGCGAGATCGACGCGAAGACCAGCGGCATCACGACCATGAAGAGCATGCGGAGGAAGATCTGGCCGATCGGGCCGGCGACGTACGTGTTGATCGCCTGGATCGTCGGGTTCTCCGGCCCCACCGTGAGGTTTGCCGTCACGCCCGCCGCGGCCCCGAGGCCCAGCCCGAGCAGGATCTTCGTGTGGAGCTTCATGCCGGTGCCGCTCGAACCGATGGATTCGCTCATGGCGGAGCACTATACCCCTGCCGCCTCGAGAACCGGGAATCGGACGGCGCCATCGCCAGGCGCGCCCGGCGCGCCGTCCGGATTCTTGCTGCTCGAGTCCGGGTTCCCCCGATAGAATCGGGGCGTGTCCCACACGCAGGAGTTCACGCTGGATCCCGGGCTGGCGGGCATCGTCCGTCCCGCCGTGCTCTGGTGGGCGGACGCGACCGTCGCCGAGCGCGAGCCGCGTCTGGATCCCTTGCTCGCCGAGGCCGAGGCCCGCGTGCGGGCCACGCCACCCGAGGAGTCCGCGGCCGTCCGCACGATGTACAAGCGCGTGGGCCTCGACCCGACGAAGACCCGGCCGTCGAACGAGGCGCTCCTGCGGCGCGTGCGCAAGGGGCAGACCCTGCCGCGCATCAACGCGATGGTCGACGTCGTCAACTGGTGCTCCTGTGAGTGGCAGCTCCCGTATGGCCTCTACGACCTGTCGAAGATCGTGGGGCCCGTGACCCTCCGGCTGGGGCGCGACGGCGAGGAGTACCCGGGCATCCGGAAGGACGTCGTGCACATGGGCGGCCGCCTGGCGCTCGTGGACGACACCGGGCCCTTCGGCAACCCCACGTCCGACTCGGCCCGGACGATGGTGACCACCGCCACCACGTCGGCGCTGGTGGTCGTCTACGCCCCGGCCGAGCTGGCGCCGTCGCGGCTGGCGGCGGTGGCCGACCGCACGGCCGCGCGGCTGGCCGACATCTGCGGCGGCCGCGAAACCGCGCGTCTCGTGGCGGCGTGACGGGTCCCGGAGCACCCATGCGCATCGCGGTCATCATTGCCGCCGGCGGGCGGGGCCTGCGCCTCGGTGCCCCGGAACCGAAGCAGTTCCTGGCGCTGGGCGCTCGCACGCTGCTCGAGTGGAGCGTCGCGGCGTTCCGCCGCCACCCCCGGGTGGGGGAGGTCGTCGTCGTCCTGCCGCCGGAGCGCGTGGACGAACCACCGGCATTCCTGCGCGAGGCCGGCCCGTGTCCCGTGGTGATCGTCGCGGGCGGGGCCCGGCGGCAGGACTCCGTCCGGCTCGGGCTGGCGCGCTGCTCCGGCCGGGCGGATATCGTCCTGGTCCACGACGCGGCGCGGCCCTTCGTTTCCGACGCGCTGATCGGCCGCATGATCGACGCGGCGGCGGCCCACGGCGCGGCCATTGCCGCCCTGCCGGTGCGGGACACGGTGAAACGCGGCGGCCCGGCAGAGGCCGATGGCAGCCGGCCGGTTGCCGCCACGTTGCCGCGCGAGGAGATCTTCCTCGCGCAGACCCCACAGGCGTTCCGTTGCGCCGTGCTCGAGGCGGCGTACGCGCAGGCCGGCGATGCCGACGCCACCGACGAGGCCGCGATAGTCGAACGCGCGGGCGGGCAGGTCTGGCTCGTCGAGGGAGATCCGGACAACGTGAAGGTGACCACCGTGGATGACCTGGCGTGGGCGCGCGGGCGGGCGGCGGGCGCCCCACGCGTGGGGGTGGGATACGATCTGCACCGGCTGGTGGCGGGCCGGCCCCTGCTGCTGGGCGGCGTGCGCATCCCGCACGAGACCGGGCTCGACGGCCACTCGGATGCCGACATCGTCTGCCACGCCGTGACCGACGCGGTGCTCGGGGCGGCCGCGCTCGGCGACATCGGCCGGCTCTTCCCGGACACCGATCCCCGCTGGAAGGACGCGGACAGCCTGGCGCTGCTGCGTGGGGCCATCGCGCGCGTGCACGACGCCGGCTTCCGCGTCGGCAACGTGGACGTGACCGTGATCGCCCAGCGCCCGAAGCTGCTGCCGTTCGTCGAGGCCATACGCGCCAACCTGGCCGCGGCCCTGGCCGTGCCGGTCGACGCGGTGAGCGTGAAGGGCAAGACCAATGAGGGCGTCGACAGCATGGGCCGCGGTGAGTCGATGGCCTGCCACGCCGTCGCCACCGTCACGCCCGCGTGAAACGAGTTGAGGTCATGAAGGTCAGGTTCGCTCCGTCCCCCACAGGTCACCTGCACGTCGGCAATGCCCGCACGGCGTTGTTCAACTGGCTGCTGGCGCGCCACGGCGGCGGCACCTTCGTGGTGCGGATCGAGGACACCGACGCGGAGCGCTCGACCCGCGCCTCCGAGGCCGCCATCCTGGACGACCTGCGCTGGATGGGCCTTGCGTGGGACGAGGGCCTCGAGGCCGGCGGCGACGCCGGGCCCTACCGCCAGTCGGAGCGGCTGGAGCTCTACCGGACGCACGCCGCACGGCTGCTGGACGAGGGCGCGGCCTACTACTGCTTCTGCACGCCCGAGCAGCTCGAGGCCGATCGCAAGGCGATGCTCAAGGCCGGGCTGCCGCCGAAGTACGCGGGCACGTGCCGTGCCATCCCGCGCGCGACCGCCGAGACGCGGATTGCCGGTGGCGAGCGGCCGGTCATCCGCATGCGTGTGCCGACGGGGCGCGAGGTGCGGTTCCGCGACCTGGTGCGGGGGCCGCTGATGTTCCACACCGAGGTCATCGGCGACGGCGTGCTGGTGCGGTCCGACGGCATGCCGGCCTACAACTTCGCCGTCGTCGTGGACGACGGGCTGATGGGGATTACGCATGTCGTGCGGGGCGAGGACCACATCTCGAACACGCCCCGCCAGATCCTGCTCTACGAGGCCTTCGGCTGGACGCCGCCGCAGTTCGCCCATCTCTCGCTCGTGATGGGGCCCGATCACACGCCGCTCTCCAAGCGTCACGGCGCGACCTCGGTCGCGGAGTTCCGCCAGAAGGGATATCTGCCGGAGGCGCTCGTGAACTACCTGGCCCTGCTCGGCTGGTCGCCCGGTGACGGCGAGGAGCTCCTGCCGCTCGAGGAGCTCGCGCGGCGTTTCGACCTGTCGGGCGTGACGCACAGCGCCAGCGTGTTCGACGAGGCGAAGCTCGCCTGGGCGAACCGGCACTACCTGAAGGCCGCCCCGGCCGGCCGCCTCACCGATCTGGCGCGCCCGTTCCTCGAGGGCGCCGGGTTCGTCACCGGGCCGATCGCGCCGGAGGCGCGGACGTGGCTCGAGGTGGTCGTGCCCGTGATGGCGGCCTCGGTGGACCGGCTCGACCAGGTCCCGTCGCGCATGCACACGATCTTCGCGTTCGACGCGGCCGGGGCCGTCACGCGCGACGAGGTGCGTGCCGAGCTCGACACGGCGGAGGCGCGCGCCGTGATCGAGGCGTTCGCGGCGCGGCTGGCGCCCGCGCCGCGGCTGGCCACCCGGGAGGCGTTCCGGAACCTCGCGGCCGACGTGCGGCAGGCGACGGGGCAGAAGGGCCGTGCGCTGTTCCACCCGCTGCGCGTGGCCCTCACCGGGGAGCCCGACGGTCCGGAGCTCGACGTGCTCGTGCCCGCCATCGAGCAGGCCGCGGACCTCGCGGACGGCAGCGGCCTGGCGGCGGTGCCCGGGTGCCGTGAGCGGGTCGGTGCCATCCTCGCGGCGCTCGGGTGACATCGTGATTGTCTACGGGCTGAATCCCGTGCTGGAAGCGCTGCTGGCGGGACGCGTGCGCGCGATCCGCGTGGCGGGCCGCGCGGACCGGCGGCTGGGGCAGCTGCTCGATGAGGCGCGCCACCGTGGCGTGCCGGTGCGGCAGGTTCCTCCGGAGGTGCTGGCCCGCGAGGCGCGCAACGGCGTCCACCAGGGCGTCGTGGCGGATGTCGAAGGGGTGCCCGCGGCGTCCCTCGAGGATCTCGCGCGCGGCCGCGACGGCGAGCCAGCCCTGATCGTCGTGCTGGACGGCGTCGAGGATCCGCAGAACGTCGGCGCGATCCTGCGCTCGGTGGATGCGGCGGGGGCCACCGGCGTCGTGCGGCAGGAACGGCGGGCGGCGCCCCTGGACGGCGCGGCGGCGAAAGCCTCGGCGGGGGCGGTGCTGCACGTGCCCGTGGCGGACGTCGTGAACGTCGCGCGGGCCCTCGAGGCGCTGAAGGCGGCGGGGGTCTGGACGGTAGGACTGGACGCGGATGCCGAAACCGCCTATCATGAGTTGGATCTGACCATTCCGACGGCCGTCGTGGTGGGAGCCGAGGGACACGGGCTCCGCCGCCTGGTGCGGGAACGGTGCGACTTCACGGCCTCGATTCCCATGCGGGGCCATGTGAGCAGTCTGAATGTTTCGGCGGCCGCGGCCATCGTCCTGTTCGAGGCCGTGCGCCAGCGCCGAAGCCGGGGGAGGCCTCACCAGCCGTAGGGACCCCGGAGGAGGTTCGGTTCGATGAGGCCCTTGACCGGCACGGTACCTGTTGCACGTCTGGCATGAGACGTGCTACCATCCCTGTTTTGTCTGGCTGGCGTAGCTCAGTCCGGTAGAGCGGCTGATTTGTAATCAGCGGGTCGGGGGTTCGAATCCCTCCGCCAGCTCCACTGGATTCGGGCCGCGCGGCGGGACGGGGACGCCGGCGACACGAGGCACTCCTAAGACAGTTGAACGGGCTCGGCGGGCCGCGAGACAGGCCCCCTCAGGGTGGTGTCGCCCTGTGACGAGCCCGCCGAACGGGCAGGTGGCGGAGCGGTCAATCGCAGCAGACTGTAAATCTGCCGCCCCAGTGGCTACGGAGGTTCGAATCCTCCCCTGCCCACCATTCGACTCGGCCTGGCGGCCTCGCTCATGGCGGGCCCCGGGCCGGACGGGTGGACGACGATGTGGAGATGGATCGAGCGGGCGGGGGACGTGGTCCTGGTGCCGGTTCGCGATGCAGGCCGGCGGGCGGCTCGGTGGAGGCCCCGGCCTGGCTCGACCAGCGGAAGGCCGGCCCTGAGCGAGCCCCGAGCCCGGCTCGGGGCGAGTCGAAGGGCGGGAGTAACTCAGTGGTAGAGTCACAGCCTTCCAAGCTGTTGGTCGCGGGTTCGATCCCCGTCTCCCGCTCCAGTGTCTGCCCGGATGCGCGGCTCGCGGAGCCGGGCCGGGTGAACGGGGCGTAAGCCCCGATGGCGGCCTGGGCCGCCACGCAAGACCGGGCGGGCCGCACTGTGGCCGCGGCCCGGAACGGAAAGGGCGGGCCGACCAGTCGGCCGATGCCCGACGGGCGAAGGCCGATGTAGCTCAGTTGGCAGAGCGCGTCCTTGGTAAGGACGAGGTCACCAGTTCAATCCTGGTCATCGGCTCCAGCGTTCGAAAGCAGGCCGACCTGGCCTGAGATGAGGCTAACCACGACGCCGGCACGGGGCCGGGTCAGTCCGCTTGAAGCGATCGAGAGACGAGTCATGGCGAAAGAGAAATTTGATCGGTCCAAACCACACGTCAACGTCGGAACGATTGGCCACATCGACCACGGCA
>JBFWVR010000028.1:0-30565 GCA_050246635.1 Vicinamibacterales bacterium | reverse complement strand
CGACGAGGTCACGCGCGCGCGCAACGACCGGCTCCAGCAGGAGACCCTCTGGAACCAGGTGCGGGAGGCCGGCGACAACCGTGACACGATCTCGGTGATCGCCCAGAACGCGATGGTCCAGACGCTGCGGACGCAGCTCGCGGATCTCCGGCGGCAGCGGGCGCAGCTGGCGGAGCGCTACGGCGAGAAGCATCCCGATCTGCTGAAGGTGAACGCGCAGATTGCCGACGCGGAGCGGCAGTACGAGCAGGAGCTCACCAAGGCGGTGCAGAACGCACGCAACGAGTACGAGGCCGCTGTCGAGCGCGAGCGGCAACTCACGCGCGAGCTCGACAACCAGAAGGTGGCGGCCACCGATCTGAACCGTAAGAACATCGACTACAGCGTCCTGCAGCGCAACGCCGAGACCAACCGGCAGATCTACAACCAGCTCCTCACCCGCGAGCAGGAACTGCGCGTGCTGGCGAACGGCCGGGCGAACAACGCGCGCATCGTCGATCGCGCGGAGGTGCCGGGCGGCCCGTTCACGCCGAACCACCGCCGCGACTGGATGATGGCGATCGCCTTCGGCCTGGCGCTCGCCGTCGGCACGGCATTCGGGCTCGACTACCTGGACGACACGGTCAAGACGCCGGAGGACGTGACGCGGCGGCTCAAGCTGCGGTTCCTGGGCCTGGTGCCGGCCGTGCGCGGCGAGCGGCATCCGCTGCTGTCCGGCCCGGTGCCGCACGATTTCGGCGAGGCCTTCCGGTCGCTCCGCACGGCGCTCGTGACGCAGGCGGCCTTCGAGGGCCCCAAGGTGATCGCGGTGACGAGCGCGCAGCCGCTCGAGGGCAAGACGACGACGGCGACGAACATCGCGATGGCGCTCGCGGTCGGCGGGGCGCGGGTGCTGCTCATCGACGGCGACATGCGCCGGCCCAGCGTGCACAAGGCCGTCCGGCTCACGAACGACCGCGGCCTGTCGCAACTGCTCGCCGGCCAGGCGCGCATGCGCGAGGTCGTGCAGCGCACCCACGACCCCAACCTGCTCGTCATCACCGCGGGACGCACGCCGGCGAACCCGTCGGAGCTGCTGGCGTCGGACCGCATGCGCGCGCTGATTTCTGGGCTCGAGAGCGGCCCGTTCGACTGGGTCATCATCGACACGCCACCGGTGCTCGCCGTGACCGACGCCGTCATCGTCGCGCCGCTCGTGGCGTGCGTCACCTTCGTCATCGGCGCCGAGATGACCCGCTGGCGGCTCGCCGAGCGCGCCGTCGAGACGATCCTGTCGGCCAACCCGCGCGCCGTGAACGCCGTGCTGAACAAGGTCGACTTCGCGCGGAACAAGTACTATTACTCGCGCTACTACGGCCACCAGTACAAGAGCTACTACACTGAGGCTCCGGCCGCCTGATTCCCTGCGAAGCACCGTGCAGCTCGCGCTGCTGGTGCTGGTGCTCGCGGCCTCGCTGGCCGCCTTCGGGGGGACCTATCGCTGGGCGACCGGCCCCCTCGTGCTGCTCGCGGCGCTCACCGCCCTGCCCGCGCCGCTCGCCACGCTGCGTGTGTCCCGCACGACGTGGGCGCTCGATCTGGCCTGGCTCGCGGCCATCGCCGGCGTCGTGCTGCAGCTGATCCCCCTGCCCGCCGCGGCGACGACCGCCCTCTCGCCAGCGTCGAACCAGGTCCGGCAGGCGCTTCGGCTGGACGCGTTCGCCGGGGCGGGCGTGGCGCCGCTGACCGTGGATCCGGCCGGGACGCTGCACGCGCTCGGCCTTGCTGTCTTCGCGCTGCTCTGCTTCTGGAGCGCCCGCCGGGTGTTCGCCCTCGGCGGGGTACGCCGCTTCAGCCGTGCCCTCGTCGCGCTGGGGAGCATCCTGGTCGTCGCGGCGCTCGCCCAGCGGCTCCTCTCCCCCGATCGGATCTACGGCTACTGGGTGCTGCAGGATCCGGGCGCGCGGCCTTTCGGGCCGTTCGTCAACCGCAATCACTTTGCCGGCTGGCTGGTGATGGCGTGTCCCGTGCTGACGGGATATCTCGTCGCGCATGCGCGGGTTCACCTGGCGGAAGTGCGGTCCTGGCGCGAGGGCCTGTCCGTACTGCAGAACTCCGGGGGTGCCCGCGTGGCGGTCGGGATCGTCGCGATGGGCGTGACGCTCCTCCTGACGTTGTCCCGCTCGGGAGCCGCCGGCCTCGGGGCGGCGGCAATCGCCGGATGGCTGATCTCGCGGGGACGGCTGGCGCGATCCGGCCGCGGTCTCGGCGCGCTCGCCGCGGCCGGCGGCCTGGCGCTGCTCGTGGCGCTGCTGCTGGTGGACGTCGACGCCTGGGCGGCCCGCGTGGCGAGCGTGTTCCAGGCGCGTCCCGTGGACCGGCTCGTGATCTGGCGCGAGACGCTGCCGCTCGTGCGCGACTTCTGGCTGACGGGCGTGGGCGCCGGCGGCTACGGCACCGCCATGCTGCTCTACCAGCACACGCTGCAGGTGATGCCGCACCTCGGTGGCGGCTTCGCGCACTTCAACCAGGCGCATTCGCAGTACCTGCAGATCGTGGCGGAAGGCGGCCTGCTGCTCGGGCTGCCGGCCGCCGCGGGACTCGTGGCGCTGGTGGTGCTCGGCCGGCGCCGGCTCATGGCCGATCGCGGGGAGATCTTCTGGATCCGCGCCGGTGCCGCGGCGGGGCTCGTCGGGACCGCCGTCCAGGGGATCTGGGAGACGCCGCTCAGAATGCCGGCCGACGCCGCCCTGGCGGCGGTCCTCGCGGCGCTGCTGCTCCACCAGCGGGTCGCGCCGCGAGGCGAGAGGTCGGCGACGGGCGCGACGTCCCACGATTTCGAAGAGCAACCCGGCGCGACGGCACTCCCGTCGGCCCGCGCGACACGCCGGCGGCGTCCTCTCAGGGACTGACGCCGCCGGATTCAGCGCCGCGGCCCGCCGCGTCCGATGTACTCGCGCACCCACCTGGCCGAACCAGCGCAGAGCCGCCGCAGGTACAGCCACGAGAGCCGCAACGGACCGGCCGGACCGAAGCGTGCCTGCATGTAGGCCGCCGGCGGCAGCAGGTGCGCGCTGATCAGCGCGAGCCGCGCGCCAGGGCCCGACAGGTGCCGCAGGTTGAGCCACTGCACGTAGAGCGGCCCTCGGTCGCGCAGGTGATCGGCGCTCGGCTCGCCGCGCGCGGCCAGCAGATCCGCGAGGACGTCGGCCGGCACCGGCGTGCCGAGCCTCGCCCGCGCGCTCGCGAGCTCGGTCCCGCAGATCTGCGAGATGCGGCTGGCACGTGCCGCGGCGGCAAAGCGCGCCCACTCCCCCTGCCCGAGCCGGACCGCGGCGAAGTGCAGGTCCAGCAGCCACTGCGGATCCTCGGTGGGGGTGTGGTGCGCCACCCGGTGCGCGCAGAGCAGCAACAGCATGTGCACGGTCCCCGGCGCCCGTGCGGCCGGCCCGCACGCCGGGAGCGGCACGGACCCGGCCATCAGCGCCTCGAACGCAGGCAGCGCGTCGAACGCCACGGGATTGGACGGCCACCAGTGCAGGTCCACATGGTGCACGCCCGCCGGCCACTCCCGCGACAGGTGCCGCTGACGGCTGACGGGCTCGGCCTCGATCTGTGGTTCGACCCGGTAGCCCGCCGCGCAGAGGGCGCCGACCGCTGCGTCGAACCGCTCGCGCGGCACGAGCAGGTCGTCGTCGTTACGCGGACGGACGTGGGCTTCCGGATAGCACGTCCAGGAGAGCGCGGCGCCCTTCATGACGAGCACCGGGATCCCGGCGGCGGCGAGGACCGCGATGCACTGCGTGACCGCCGCCCCCTGCCAGGCATCGACGATCGCGGCCTCGCGAACGATGCGCTCGAGCCGCCGGCGGGGTGCCGGATCGAGGCGCTCTTCGCGCAGCGCCGCCCAGGCCAGGAACACCGCAGCCCGGCCACGCTCCGCGGAGGGCGGATCCGCCCACGGAAGAGCCGGATCGCGGCTCTCGGACGCCGCCGCTAAACCCAACGAATAAAAGGACTTGGTATCCAAGTGCACAGAACGTTAAAGATTGGTCGTCGAGCGGCCGATTTTGAGTCTGCATTGCTTGACAACGGACTCGGTATGCCACAAAATCTATATGACTTTATATGACATTGTGAACACCGATTGTCAGGTCAACGCCCCCCGATGACGTCGGCGCTCATGAGTTGCTGGCACTGGTTAGGACGCAAACCCCCATGTCGTACCTGAAGCATCTGCTCAAACGGTCCCGGGTGGCAACGGCGCTGTTGCTGACTGCCATCGGATTTGCCGGTGCTGAGCTCCCCGGCCACGGACAGGCCGCCTCGCTCACCTTCGAAAGCGGCTTCGAGGGCGAGATCTGGCAGGCGCTGCCGAAGTTCGGCCACGCGTCGACATGCTTCGACTTCGACCTGTTCACCAGCATCCCCGGATGCACGCCGACCGACGAGGATCTGCTCTATCCGGTGGACGTCGCGATCCACCAGAGCGGCACGCTGGGCTCGAACGGGTTCCCCACCGATCCGCTGAACTACCGCGTTTACGTCACCGACAGTTTCAACAACCGCGTCGTGGCGTTCCGCTACGATCCGACGGCCAACGATGCCGACCCGACGGATGGGTACGGCTGGGCGCCGGTGTCGCTGCCCGGCGCGCAGTGGACGTCGGCCAACCTGAGCACCCCCGATCACGTCACGGTGGACGCCGCCGGCAACGTCTACGTCGCCGACTACGGCCACAACCGCGTGGTGGTGTTCGACCAGAACGGGCAGACGCTCGCGACGCTGCCCTCGGGCGTGTTCGTGTACGGCATCACCATCACGCCGGGCGCCGTCTGGGGGACCGGCGGCACCATCGCCGTCAACGGCATCGACTTCGGCTCGGGCGTCAACCACCTGGTCTTCTACAGCGCCGCCACCGGCGCCGAGATCGACCGCTACGAGGCGCCGACCGGTGACTTCACGCCCGGCGGCCTGACGCTCGCCACCGGCATCGCCTATGACCAGGACGCGTCGCACCTCGTCGTGGCGGACTACGGCGCGACCCGAGTCGTGTCCTTCGACGTGGACGGCAACGGGCTGCCCGTCGACGCCAACGCCTTCGACGGCACGATCCCCAACAGCACCAGCGAGGCGAACCCGTCGGGCCTCCCGACCATGACGCCCGCTCTGGTGTTCGGCCGCCCGACCGACTTCGCCAACCCGAGCCGCGCGGATCTCCAGAGCCCGTTCTCGGTGAACGTCGACTCCCGCGGCCGCATCCTCGTCGGCGACACCGACAACCAGCGCCTGGCCGCCTACATGCCGGACTACCCGGTGGGCTCGGCGGCGACGTCGACCTTCCTCTTCGAGCTGAACGCCGAGGGCGGCCTGAACGGCTATCCGCGCGGCCTGGCCGAGGACGCCGTCGGGCGCCTGATCATCGTGGACACGGTCAACCACGAGATCGAGGTCTTCCAGATTCCGCAGATCGCCATCGTCGACGTGACGGTGGCCGGCCCCCGCAGCTTCGCGCCCGACGTGCTCCGTCCCGGTGCGACCATCAGCGGCAGCTTCGTGGCCGGCGACCAGATCACCATCGACTACTCGGTGATGGTGCCCGAGACGCATTTCCAGGTCACCGACGTCGTGCCCAGCTGCTCGGCCAGCGACGGCCTCGGCGCGCTGGCGCTCGACGCCGGCCCGGAGCTCGTCGGCTGGACGGCCGACGCGCTCGGCGATCCGCAGACCGACTTCGCGACCGACGGTGACATCGACCAGGTGCGGCCGGTGCCGACCGATCTCTTCCGGTTCCGCTGCACGTTCACCGCCCGCAGCGAGGGCGCGGTGGACTTCCAGCTGAACGCGGTCGGCAACGGCGGCGTGACCGCCAGCCAGGATCGCTCGTCCACCGCGGTCGTGGGCTGCGGCGAGTGCGAGACCGGCCTGCCGGACATCACGGGCCAGATCACCGACCCGCTGCCGGCGCGCGAGTTCTACAACCAGGACGTGACGATCCAGCTCGACGCGGTGGATGCGGTCGACAGCGCGCACCCCGAGGATCCGCGGGCGTCGCTCCCGCCGACCGGCATCAAGCGCGTCTACTGGCGCTGGGTGTTCGGCCCGCTCGCGGTCATCGACAACGACGACTTCTACATCGGCTGCGACGACTACCCGGGCACGTCGATCCAGTGCGACGGCCCCGGCCTCGCGTCGGGTGACCCGGCCGGGTTCCCGTACCCGACCACCTACGACGCCCTCGTCCCGATCTATGCGGGCCCGGGCAGCCTGGCCGAGGGCTACAACGGCCTCGAATACTGGACGCTCGATGCGGCCGGCAACCTGACCGACCGCAAGACGATGACGGTGGCGATCGACCGCACGCCGCCGACGGCGCTCTTCGCGTACCCGAACGCGACCGGCGACTGCTGGGTCGAGGGCGGCGTCAACCACTGCTGGTACCGCAACGACGTCTCGGTGCCCTACAACCTGTTCGACAACTTCACGCCGGCGAGCCAGATCACCATCGACGGCGCGTCGGGCCCGTTCAGCGCGCTGGTCTTCAACCAGGACGGCGAGAACCCGCCGGTCGTCCTGGCGAACCTCGCCGACCTCGCCGGCAACCAGCGTGCGACCGCCTCCTCCGACGATCCGGTCCTCAACGGCCGGGTGGTGCACATCGACCGTCTCGCGCCGGTGACGACCTTCTCGTGCTCGTGGACCAACGGCTCGGCCGTGCTCGACTGCTCGAGCGGCGGGGTGTTCGGGGGCGGCACGGTGACCTTCTCGCTGCCCTCCACCGACGACCTGTCGGGCGTGAAGCAGACGCGCTACTCGATGAGCGGCGCGACGAACCAGTCCGCGACGACGATGGCGCCGGGCGGCACGCACGTGATGACGAGCGGCGGCGCGACGACCGTCACCTACTGGTCGAGCGACAAGGCCGGCAACACCGGGACGGCGCACACCGTCGAGATCCTGATGAACGGCCCGCCGGTCGCCTCGGACGACGCGGTCACGATCAACGAGGACACGCAGGTCAACGTCAACGTCCTCGCGAACGACACCGACCCGGACGGCGACCTGCTGACGGTGGCGATCGCGACGCCCCCGCAGCACGGCGTCGCCGGACCCGCCTCGGGCCGGCGAATCTCCTACATGCCGTCGGCGAACTACAACGGCTCCGACTCGCTGACGTACGTGATCGAGGATCCGCACGGCGGCACCTCCACGGGCACCATCGCGGTCACGATCCTGCCGGTCAACGACGCCCCGCTCGCCGTCACGGACAACTTCTCCACGCCCGAGGAGACGCCGATCGCCGTCCCCGTCTCGACGCTGCTCGCGAACGACACCGACGTGGAAGGCGACGAGATCTCGTGGGTCTCCGCCGGTGGCTCGATCAGCGGCACGGTGCTCGTCACCGACGGGATCCTGTCGTTCTCGCCGCACCCGGACTTCACCGGGACCGCGGCGTTCAACTACACGATCACCGACGGCCAGCTCCTCTCGATCGGCACGGTCTACGTCAACGTCACCCCTGTCAACGATCCGCCCGTGGCGGTCGCCGACACGGCGACGACGCCCGAGGACACGGCCCTCACCATCGCGCCGGCCACGCTGCTCGCCAACGACAGTGACGTCGACGGCGACGCGCTGAGCCTCACCGCCGTCGGCGGCGGCGTCAACGGCACGGTCGCGCTGGTCTCCGGCCAGGTGGTCTTCACGCCGGCCGCCGACTTCAACGGGACGGCCTCGTTCGGCTACACGATCAGCGACGGCAACGGCGAGACGGCCTCGGCCACCGTGACGGTCACCGTGACCGCGGTGAACGATCCGCCGGTGGCGGCCGACGACACCGCCTCGACGCCCGAGGACACGCCGATCACGATCCCGGCGGCGACGCTGCTGGCCAACGACACCGACACGGACGGCGACACGCTGACCGTGTCGGCCGTGAGTGGCGCCGTCAACGGAACGGTGGCGCTCTCCGGCTCGAACGTCGTCTTCACGCCCGCCCTGAACTTCAACGGCGCGGCCTCGTTCACCTATACCGTGCAGGACGGCAACGGTGGCTCCGACACCGCCGCGGTGAGCGTCACGGTCTCCGCCGTGAACGACCCGCCGGTCGCGGTGGACGACACGGCCTCGACCAGCGAGGACACGCCGCTCCCGATCGACGCCTCCGCCCTCCTGGCCAACGACAGCGACGTCGACGGCGACACGCTCGCGGTGACCGGCGTCGGCAGCCCGGTGAACGGCACGGTGACGCTGTCCGGCAGCACCATCACCTTCACGCCGGCACCGGGGTTCTTCGGCACGGCGTCGTTCGGCTACTCGGTGAGCGACCCGGCCGGCCTGTCCGCCAGCGCGACGGTCGTCGTCACGGTCGCGTCGGTCAACGATCCGCCAGTCGCCGCCGACGACGCCGTGACCACCAGTGAGGACACGCCGGTGACGATTCCGCCGGCCAACCTGCTCGGCAACGACGTGGACGCCGACGGCGACACGCTGAGCCTCACCGCGGTCGGGGGCGCCACCAACGGCACGGTGGCCATCGCCGGCGGCCAGGTGGTGTTCACGCCGGCCCCGGAGTTCTCCGGCGCCGCCTCCTTCACCTACACGGTGAGCGACGGCAACGGGGGCGCGGACAGCGCCACCGTCGTCGTGACGGTGACGGCCGTCAACGACCCGCCGGTCGCGGTGGACGACACCGCGACGACCGTCGAGAACACTGCCGTCACGATCGACGTGCTCGGGAACGACAGCGACGTCGATGGCGGCGCGCTCACGGTCGGATCCGTGACGCAGCCCACCTCCGGCGCGGTCGCGATCAACCCGGACGGCACGCTCACCTACACGCCTGCAACCGGCTTCAGCGGTCCGGTGGCGTTCACCTACACGGCCGACGACGGCCGCGGCGGCACGGCCACGGCCACGGTGACGGTGACGGTGACGCCGGGCAACAGGCCCCCGGTCGCCGTGGATGACACCGCCTCGACGGTCGAGAACAGCCCGGTCGTGATCGGGGTGCTCGCCAACGACAGCGACGTCGACGGCGACACGCTGACGGTCGCGTCGGTCACGCAGCCGGTCTCGGGCGCGGTCACGATCAACCCGAATGCAACGCTGACCTACACGCCGGTGGGCGGGTTCAGCGGGACCGTGTCGTTCACCTACACGGCCGCCGACGGCCACGGCGGCACGGCCACGGCCACCGTCACGGTGACGGTGACGCCGCTCAACCACCCGCCGGTCGCGGTGGCCGACAGCTACACGACGGCGTACAACACGACGCTCACCGTGGCCGCGCCCGGCGTGCTGGGCAACGACACGGACGCGGAAGGCCCGGCCGGCCTGGTGGCGCAGCTCGTGAGCGCGCCGACGACCGGCACGCTGACGCTCAACGGCAACGGGTCGTTCGCGTTCACGCCGGCTGGCGGCTTCACCGGCATCACGTCCTTCACCTACCGGGTGAGCGACGGCGTCGCCACGAGCGACACGGCGACCGTGACGATCCTCGTGCAGGAGCCGACCTGCGAGGCCGGCGCCGCGCTCGCCCTGGTGGAGAAGCAGGTCGTCTTCAACGGCGGCAACGTCCTCGATGGCTCCGTGCAGGTGATGACGAAGGCCAACGTCACCTACAACGGCGGCGTCATGGCCGGCGACCTGCTCATCGCCGGCACGCCGACCATCGTGATCAACGGCCAGCCCACCTACGGCGGCACGATCGACGGACCGGGCTCGGCCAACCCGACCGGCCACAAGGTCACGATCAACGGCAACACGACCCTCGGTCACGTGATCCGCCGGACCGACCCGGTGGCGTTGCCGGTGGTGGACAACCCGCCCACGAACTGGGGCAACCGGAACGTCATGCTGAACAACCCCGGGGACGACCCGGGCGACTTCTCGACGATCCGTGACCTGACGCTCAACGGCAATGTCGGCGCCGTCGCCGTGCCGGCCGGCACCTACCGGAACTTCACGGCGAACGGCCAGAACTCGTTCATTCTCGGCGTGCCCGGGGGCACGACCCCGGCGGTCTACAACTTCACCGAGCTGACCATGAACGGCCAGAGCGTCCTGCAGGTGGTGGGGCCGGTGAGGGTGACCATCAAGAACGCGGTGATGTTCAACGGGCTGGTCGGGACCTCCGCCCACCCCGAGTGGCTCACCCTGCGCATCGCCGCGAGCGGCGGCCTGCAGCTGAACGGCCAGACCTCGCTCTACGGCTACGTGGAGGTCCCGAAGGGGCAGCTGGTCATCAACGGCGGCACGAAGCTCGTCGGCGGCCTGGCGTCCAAGACGCTGACGGTGAACGGCACCGGGCAGCTGGTGCTGATTGGCCGCAACGACTGCCCGGTCGACGTGCCGATCAACAACCCGCCGCTCGCCCTCGATGATGCGGCGACGACGGCGGAGGGCACGGCCGTCACCATCCCGGTGCTCGGGAACGACTCGGACGTCGACTTCGACACGCTGTCGGTCGCGTCGGTGAGCTTCAACCCGGCCAACGCCACCGCGACGGCGGCCGGCACGGTGGTGAACTACATGCCGAAGCCCGGCTTCGTGGGCACCGACGTCTTCACCTACACCATCAGCGACGGGCGCGGCGGCACGGCCATGGCGACGGTGACGGTCACCGTGACGCCGACGAACCACCCGCCGACGGCCGGCGACGACACGGCGACGGTGACCGCCGATCAGCCGGTGACGATCACGGTGCTCGCCAACGACTCCGATCCCGATGAGGACTCGCTGACCGTCACGGCCGTGACGCAGCCCGGGTCGGGCGCCGCCGCGATCAACGGCAACGGCACGATCACCTACACGCCGGAGATCACGTTCACCGGCCCGGTGTCGTTCACTTACACCGTGGGCGACGGCCACGGCGGCACCGCGACCGCCACGGTGAGCGTGACCGTCGAGCCGCCGAACACGCAGCCGGTGGCCCTCGACGACCAGGCCACGACCGCGAAGGGCGCCCCCATCAAGATCCTCGTACGTGTCAACGACAGCGACGGCGACGGCGACCCGCTCTCGATCACGGCCGTGACGCAGCCGGCCTCGGGGCTGGTGACGATCAACGGCGACGGCACGCTGACCTACACGCCCGAGAACAGCTTCAAGGGCACCGTCGCGTTCACCTACACGATCGGCGACGGCCGGGGCGGCAGCGCCACGGCCACGGTGACCGTCACCGTCCAGAAGAACTCGGGCGGAGACGACGACCACCAGGGCGACGACGGCGACGACGACGACGAGGACGACGACGATCATCACGGCCACTATCCCGGCGATCGTGACGGTTGCCACGACTACAGCAAGAACTGGGACAGCGATTGGGACTGGGATCACGGCAGTGACGACGGCGACCACGACCGCGGCGGCGACGGTGACCGCGACGACAACGGCGGCGGATACGGCGACCGCGACGGCGATCGCGGCCACAGCGGCAGCAATGACGACCATGGTTCGAGCAGCGGCCACTACCCCGGCGACCGCGACGGCTGCAGCAACTACGGCCGGAACGGCAGCTGGGAGTGGGACACCGGCGACCGGGACCACGGCGACGGCCGCGGTGGTGACTACGACCGCGACGGCGGCCGCGATCGAGGCGGCGACGATCGCGACAACAACCAGTCGAGCAGCGGACACTACCCGAACGATCGGGACGGCTGCAGCAACTACGGCCGGAACGGCAGCTGGAGCTGGAACACCGGCGGCCGCTGAGCGACACGACCTCCCCCAGTACGTCGGAAAGGGCCCGGGCGGAATGCCCGGGCCCTTTGCGTGTACGGCCGGTGATCAGAAACGGGCGTCAGGGTCGCGGCAGAACCATCCGGCGAGGGCCGTCTTCGGCACCGACCCGGTGATCGGCGCGACCCGGTGCTCGAGTGCGAGGTCCACGGCGAACAGCACGCCGTCGCCGGGGCCGGTGTTCGCCACGACGGCCAGCGGCGCCGTCGCGCCCTTCTGCCGAAGCTCGAGCTCACCGCCGGCGAACGGCTGCTCGCCCAGGTTCACGGTGAGCCCCACCAGCCGGTTGCCGTCGCAGTCGTCGTGCCACGAGTCGCGGTGGCCGGCGCCGGGCAGCAGCCTGTAGACCGCGCCCACGAAGCCACCGGCCTCCGGACGTCCGGAGATCGTCCGGATGGCCGCGACCACAGCGGGATCGTTCAGGAGGAAGTGGAGCAGGCCGTGGGTGACGTCGTCGGCCAGCTTGAGGTCCGTGGCGGGCGGGTACACGCCGGTTGCCACCCGCGTACGGAACGCCTCGGGAACGAGGCGGCGGCGGATGACGCCGAGGAGGGCGGCGTCGAACAACTGCGGCAGGCGCAGCAGGTGCTCCCGGACGAACGCGACGTGCGCGGCCTGGAGCGCCAGCGGATCCGCAGTGAACTGCCACCCCCGGCGCGTGGCGCGGAGGAGCGTCCCCCTCGCGGCCTCAGCCATCGCGCCCCGGACGATGCGCGACCACGGCGGCGGCCACTTCGGCCAGCCGGTCGAGCGCATCGGGATACTGCAGCCGGAACACCGGGACGCTGGTGACGAGCGCCGCAATCTGCTCGAAGGTGCCGCGCATCAGGTGTCGATCCGTGGTGTCGAGCACGAATGCGGACCGGACGAGCTGCAGGGCCGCATCGCGCGGACGCAGGCGCGCAAACGAGATGTCCCTTCTCGCCCGGCGCGACCGGTCGAGCAGATAGATGCGGCCCAGGACGCGGGCTCGTCCCGGGGACGAGTGCATGAGCCCGGTGACCCGCCGCTTGGTCGTGTAGTGCGCCGCGCGCCGGCCGGCGGCGTTGCCCCGCTGGAGGGCCCGCGCCGCGTCGGGCCACAGGCGCAGCTCCGGGAACGCAGGACGCGCCGCGAAGCGCCCCCTCCGCATCTCGAGCATGAGGGCGTCGTCGCAGAACAGGTCGTGGCCACGCGCCACGAGCGCGGCCGCCAGTGTCGACTTGCCGCGTCCGCCTGCGCCGACGAATGCCACCACCCCGCCGGACCCGCTGACCGCCGAGGCGTGCAGCACCAGGCGCTCCGGCGTGGCCGCGACGAGGGGCAGCACCTGGTTGAGGAAGAGGTGACGCACGGTCCGGCGCGGCGTCCCTGGCTCGCGGCGGCAGATCACCAGGCGGCGTCCCGGGTGGACGTCGAACGACGCGGAGTGCGCGAAGCGGAGGCGGTACCCGTCGGCGAGCCTGCCGAACCTGAGCCAGAGCCGCCGATCGGGATCGTACCAGCGGCGAAACCAGGCCGCCGTCTCCGGGGCCGGCGTCCACGCGGCCAGTGCCAGGTGCCAGTCGGCACGCCGTCCGGAGGCCGCGGGCAGGGGGGAAAGGGGCAGGTCGCTCGAGATCGTCAGGCCGGAAATGCGGTAGGCGTGACGCGGCCCCGGCCTACTCGGCATACCGCGTGAGCACTTCCGCCACGAACATCGCGGCCGCCGCGTCGCTCGGGAAGAGCTCCGGGTGTCGCGCACGGACCTCACGTTCGATTGCAGCGACGCTGCGCTGCCCGTCGCAGAGGTCGAGCACGGACCGACGGGCCCGGCCCACGGCCGAGAGCGCCGGTACCCGATCGGGCGACGTGCGGGCGAGGTCCTCGGCCGCGATGAGCATGCCGCCGAAGGTGGAATGGCGGAAGCGGGCGCGTTCAGCGCCGTCGGCACCGCGTACGACGACCTGCCAGTCGAGGACGGTCTCCGTCGGCCGGGCGCGTAGGGTGATGCCGACGCGGTCGCCCGCCCTGACCGGCACCGGTCGGTCGATTGGCAGCACGGCGAGGCGCCTGTCGATGCGGTGGGCATCGCCGGGCGCGTTGGTCATCCGGATTCCCGGCGCCAGCTCCGCGACGAACCAGGCCGCCACCGCCTCCATCGTCCCGCTGCGGGTCACTTCACTGCTCGCCTCCCCTTCCAGTCGCTCGCCGCTCGCCGTGGCGAGGTCGATCCGGAACACCGGCCGGCCGTCGGCGAGGAGACTCTGGTCGGTGAGCCGGCGCGGATATCCCGTACAGGCGGCCAACGGCCGGACTGCCGACCAGTCGAGCCCGGCGATCGGCTCGTTCCAGAACTCGACCGCCGCACGCACCGAGGCGTCGTCGCATGGAGCCACGTGGATGTCGATGGCGCCGGGCACGATGCGGCCACCCGGCTTGAGCAGCCGTGCGCGGGCATCGGCGACGTACTGCACGACGCCGGCGTCGAAGCCGACCTGGCCGATCTGATCGGTGACGATCGCATCGACGGGCTCGGGCAGCTCCGTCCACGTGGACACCTGCCGGATCACCCGCACCCGCTCCTCGAGCCCGTTGGTGCGGACGATGTCCCGCGCCACGCCGACGATGGGCCCTTCGTCGATCGCGTAGACGCGTGAGGCGCCAGCCTGGCACGCCAGGTAGCCGAGGATGCCGGTGCCCGACCCGAGATCGAGCACGACATCACCGGGGCGGATGGCCGCGGCGATCGCACGGCGGAACGCATCGAGACGCGGACCGTCGGACAGGTACTGGCGGTGTTCGTCGAGAACCAGTGACACGGGCAGGAAATGTCGTCAGACGTCCCAATCCGGGCTGGCCGGACTCAGAGACACTGCATCTTCATGCGCGGCACACCGGACTCGGTGCGCGTCGCGCCGCCGGACTGCGTGAGCTTGCCGATGGAACCGTATTCGACCAGCCGTGGTTCGTGCCAGCGGCTCTTGCCGTCGGCCTGGCGAGCGGTCCCGGGGTGAGAAGGATCGGCCATGACGCGATCACTCTATCATCCCGGCGTGGCGGGCCGGACACACGGCGGCACCGTGTCCAGCCGGATACGCCGTAATGTGCCGCGGCGCGCCCGAAGCAGGAATCAGCCGGTGCTACAGGCAGTTCATCTTCATGCTGGGAACGCCCGACTCGACGCGCGTCGCGCCGCCTGACTGGGTCAGCTTCGAGATGCTGCCGTATTCGGTGAGCACGGGACGCGTGTACGGGCGCTTCGGCAAAGGCGTGGCGCCGTTCGGACGGGGCGACTCGGTCATGGCGGCGGCTCTCCCGAATCAGAATAGCACCAAGCTCATCGCACGCCAGCCGAATCCGTCAGGTCGGCGACACGCCCTCGAGCCAGAGCTCGACCGCCAGGATCGACCAGATCCTGTTCGCGGCATCGACCGTCAGCGGCCCAGGAGTCGCCCCGATTCCCGCGGCCCACGCGTCGTCGAGCCAGCCGGCGTCGGCCAGCCGGGACCGGGCAAGCCGCTCCCGCCACCCGATCTGCTCGACCGCGTCGCGGACCAGAAAGCCGTAATCCGGTTGCTCGCGGCGACAGCGCGTCTCGCGCGGCAGGCGGTCGCGGAAGGCTCGAAGCAGGATCGACTTGGGCCAGCCGTCGCGCCAGCGTTGCTCCTCCGGCAGGGAGAGCGCGAACTCGGCCATCCGGCGGTCCATGAACGGCTGCCGGTCCTCGAGTCGCTCGCGGGCCGCGAACCGCTCCTGCTCGTCGTGTGCCGCGACGACGGCGCCGTCGTGGAGGCTCAGGAGGTGATCCCGGACGGCGTGGGATCGGGCGGCCACCCGGGCACGGCGCAGGCTGAGCCGCTCGCCAAGGTCGATGCGACGCGCCCAGCCCGGCGCAATCCACGGCGGCACGGCGCCACGGCGGCGCCTGACCGCGCGCGCCACGTCACGCGCCGCGGCTGGCACCAGCGGCCACAACGCGTTGCGCCAGACACCGCGTGTGCCGATCGAGTCCGGCATCGCCAGAACCGCGCGCCAGTAGTGGAGGAACGAGAGGAGCCGACCTCGCGCCAGCATGTCGGCGCCGCGCCAGTCGGACCCGAAGAACCACTCGTCACCGCCGACGCCGGTCAACATGACGTGGATGCCCCGGGCGCGCGCGCGACGGCGGAGCGTGGCCGAGACCACGCCCGACGGATAGGACGGAATCTCCAGCGTCTCGCGTGCCTCCGCCGCCGGGTCGAACGCCGTGAACGGCGCGACGCGCTCCCAGTCCGTCACACCGGCGTGCCGCACCACGGCCTCGGCGACCCGCGTCTCGTCGAATGCGGGGTCGTCATAGCCGATCGTGAACGCCGACAGGGTCCGCCGCTGCGCCGCCGCCGAAGCCAGGATGCTGCCGGAGTCGATCCCGCCGCTGAGCATCAGCCCCGGGCCGGGCTGCCCCTCCGGCACGGAGAGGTGGTCCGCGACGACGCGGTCGAACAGCGTCCGGCAGTGTTCCTCGTACTCCGCGTCGCGTCGGTAGCGCAGTTCGCGGAAACCGTCGGGCGCCCAGTACCGCGTGACGCGACTCTGGCGCGGATCGGCGACGAGCAGGTGCGCCGGCGGCAGGCGCAGGATGCCCTGATACACGCTCTCGGACGTGTGCACGGGATGGCCGGACAGGTATTCGCCGATCATCCCTTCGTTCAGCCCGGTGTCGGGCTCGACGAGGGCCGCGAGACTGGACGCCGCACGGACGCGCACGCCGTCCACGGCATAAAAGAGGGGGCGCGCCCCCATCGGATCGCGCGCGCAGACCAGCCGCCGGAGCGGCGCGTCCCAGATGGCGACGGCAAAGTCCCCGACGAGCCGCGCGAAGGTGTCCTCGCCCCAGCGCGCGTACGCCGCGAGCATCAGCTTCGCATCGGACATCCTGGCCAGATCCGGCGGATCGAGACCGAGCGCCGCGCCAAGGGCGTCACGCTCGTACAGGTGCCCGTCCATCGCGATCGACAAGCGGCCGTCGGAGATGGGGCCAGGCGCCGGGTCGTCGAAGGGGGAAGTCTCGAAGGCGCACAGGACCAGGGCCGCGGGCCCGTCGAGGCGCACACGCACCGGCCCCCCGCCTCGAGCCGCGGACACCCGCGCCCCGATCGGCGCGACGTCCGATTCCGCGGCCAGCCGGTCGTCGCGGTGCACGAGCACACCGATGCCGCTCACCACGGGACTCCGACGGGGTTGTGGATCATGCAGGATGGGACCGGCGGCGGGCGCCGCTGGCCACGGACGGCCCGGTTCAGCGGGCGTTGCCGGCAGGGACCAGCGTGACGAGGCCCTTGGCGACGAGCGCGTCCACGAGCGCGAGCACGTCGGCCTCGATCTGTGCTGCCGGCGCGTCGTAGGCATCGACGAGCGCCCCGACGGTCGCGCGGAGGTCGTGGTCCACGAGCAGCGTCCAGACGCGCGTGCCCACGTCGTTCAGGCCGAAGTACACGCCGCTCTCGAGGTTCAGGATGATCGCCTCGGAACCGAGGGCGCGGAAGACGACGTCGGGGGCGATTTCGACGCGATCGGTCAGGGTGGCAGTCATGGGTGCACGAGGGCGGCCAGCTGGCCGAGAAGCACGCGCCGCGCCGGCGGATGCCGGAGCAGCGCGAAGATGAAGTCGCGATGCCGGTTGAACTTGGCCGTCCGCCGCACGATGGGCATGATGCCGTCGGTGCGGGCCAGGTCGAACAGCCGGTCGATGTCGCTGTCGCCCAGGCGCTCCGCCAGGAAGCGCAACGCCAGTTGCGCAGCGAACTCCCGATGGAACTCGCGCCGCCACTGGCGCTCGAACTCGCGCAGCGTGGTGGCGGAGAGATCGCCGGCGGCGAACGCCCCATCGAGAATGCGCGCCGCGAGATGGGCCGACACGACGCTGTAGTAGATGCCACCGCCCGTCGTCGGCTTGACCATCCCGGCCGCGTCCCCGATCACCAGCAGGCGGTCGGCGTAGCTCCGGCGAATCGTGGAGAGCGGCAGCATGCGCCGCCTGGGCTCCGGCAGGTTCGCGCGGTCGATGCCCCACGGCCCGGCGACCCGTTCGAGCATGCGGGCGAAATGCACGCCCGCATCGCTCTCGGCCATGACCCCCACCCGGACGTGCCCGCCCGAGGGCCGCATCACCGGCACCGCCCAGGCAAACCCCTTCGGCGCGATCTCCGAGCCGAAGTGGATTTCCACGTCGCCGGGGCGCGCCGCGGGGAGCTCCAGTTGCGCGGACTGGAGGAAGGTCGAGGGCATCCCGAGCCCGAGCCGGCGCTGCAGGCCGTAGCTTGCGCCGCACGCCAGCACGATCGCCGCCGCCTCGATCTCTTCACCGTCGTCGAGTGTCAGGCGAGCGCCGTCCGGGTCGATCTGCACTGCGCCGACGCGGCGGCCGTGCCGGATGCCGGCACCGGCAGCCAGCGCGCGGTCCGCCAGCGCACGGTCGAACGCCAGGCGATCGATGACGACCGCCTCGACCTGGGGAGTCGTGTAGCTGAAGTGCCCGCCGGACGGCGCGACGAAACGGACCGTCGAGAGCGGATTGAGGACGGCCTGCACGGGAAGGTCGAGCTCGGCGATCGCGTCGCGCGCCAGCACGCCCGTGCAGTGGACGGGCGTCCCACAGCCGTCGTGCTCCTCGAAGACGGCGACCCGATATCCGCTGCCGGCGAGCCGAGCCGCGGCCACGAGGCCGCCCGGGCCGCCTCCCACGATCGCCACGTCGAGCATGCGGGGACGATTATACCGGCTGCTTCTCACAGCTTCGGCCCCCGGTGTTCCCACCGCCCCCGCAGCGTGATCCGGAACGACTGGAGGATGAGCCACAGATCCAGGCAGAAGCCGCTCCGGCGGCGATAGAGCAGGTCGTAGCGGAACTTGACGGGCCGCGGCGCATCGCGCGGGGCGAAGACCTGCGCCAGCCCGGTCAGGCCCGGACGGATGGCGTGCCGGGCGTCGTACCCGCGAATGCTGCTCAGGGGCACCACCCCGGCCGCCGTGCGATCCGCCTCGCCGGGCCGCAGCGGCCGCGGCCCGACGAAGCTCATGTCGCCACGCAGGATGTTCCAGAGCTGTGGCAGCTCGTCCATCGCCGTGGCCCGGAGGATACGACCGGTGCGGGTGATCCGCGGGTCGTCATCGCGGGCCTGCACGGCGCCGACCTCACGCTCGGCATCCGGAATCATCGACCGGAACTTGTAGGCTGGAAAGACCCGCCCGCCTCGGCCGACCCGGTCCTGCGTGAAGAACACCGGCCCTCCGTCTTCCAGCCGGACCGCCGCCGCGATGGCGATCCAGAGTGGCGCGGACAGGACCAGGCCGAGCGCCGAGAACACCACGTCGAACGTCCGCTTCAGCATCCGCGGGTATCCGGGACCCGGGCGGCTGCCGACGCGGTCTGGTTCGCTGCCACTCCCGCGAGCACCCCTGCGAACGCGGCCACCTGGCCCGGGCGCGTGAACGACATCGCCGCCGCCCGCGCCCGTTCGCCAAGCGCCCGGCGAAGGACGCCGTCACCCGCCAGCCGCGCCACGGCGCCAGCGAGGGCCTCGCCGTCACCGGGTGGCACCTGCAACCCACAAGCACGCGCGTCGAGGAGCCCGGCCAGCTCCGTTTCGCGCTCGACCGCGGCGATGCTCGGTCGTCCCGCTGCCAGCACGGGATAGATCTTGCTCGGGACGATGTAGCCGGCCAGCCCCGGGGCGAGCGACACCAGGCACACATCCGCCGAGGCATAGGTCCACCGCAGCGACTCGCGCGGCTGGAACGAGAGGAAACGCACATTCGAAAGGCCGCGATCCTGCGCCGCCGCCTCCAGGCGCGCCCGGCGACTGCCGTCGCCGATGAACAGGAAGAGGATGTCGTCGCGTGTGGAGAGACGCTCGGCGGCGTCGAGGACGACCTCGAGGTTCTGCGCGAGCCCGATGTTGCCTGCGTGGAGGACGACGAAACGATCCACGAGCCCCTGGGCCTCCGAGAACGGGTTGCGCTTCGGGGCGGGCGTGATCGCATCGGCGTCAGCCCAGTTGTGGACGATGACGAGGCGCGCCGGGTCGGCTCCCTTCTCCTCGACCAGTCGCTGCCGCATGGTCTCGCCGAGCGCGACGATGCGGTCGGCGCGGCGCACGATGAAGCGGTTCAGGCGGTCCAGAAGACGATCCACCATGGGACTGCGGAAGTCCTCGAGCAGCGACGCCACCTCCGGAAAGATGTCCTGGCAGTAGAAGACGAAGCGGGCGCCGCCGCGGACCAGCAGTGCGGCCAGTCCGATGATCGGCGGATCGGTCATCGCCACGACCACGTGCTGCGCCGGCAGGCGGCGGGCCACGAGGCAGGCCGACAGGAAGTACGTGAGGTAGTTCGCCGCGCGTGCCACGAACCGGCGCGGGTTGAAGGCGGTGCCGGCGGCCCGGATCACCGTGACACCGTTGCGGGTCTCGCGAGCCGGGACTGAGGTGTGGCCCAGCAGGGGCCGCCCGGTGACCACCGTCACATCCCACCCGTGGTGGGCGACGAGGTCCTCGGCCAGTTCCGTCAGTAACTGGCCGGTCGCGCCGGTGTCGGGCGCGTAGGAGCGGTTGAAGAAGGTGACCCTCATCAGGCTGGCGGCGTGGACGCCTTCTCGAGCACGTGGCTGCCGATGACGAGCACGTCCATGTCGGTCCGCAGGAAGCAGTCCAGGGCTTCGTCGGGATGCTGCACGATGGGTTCGTTCTCGTTGAACGACGTGTTGAGCAGCACGGGCACGCCGGTGCGCTCCGCGAACGCGCGGATGAGGGCCCAATAGCGCGGATTGGCGTCGCGGCTGACGGTCTGGAGGCGGCCCGAACCGTCGACGTGCGTCACGGCCGGAATCACCGCGCGCCGATCCTCGCGCACCGGGTACACCTGGAGCATGAACGGATCGGGCACGGCCCCATCGAAGTACTCGTCGAGCGCCTCCTCCAGCACGGAGGGGGCAAAGGGCCGGAACCGCTCCCGGAACTTGATCTTGCGGTTGATGACCTCGCGCATGTCGGCACGGCGCGGGTCGGCCAGGATGCTGCGGTTGCCCAGGGCGCGGGCGCCCCACTCCATCCGGCCCTGGAACCACCCGACCACACGGCCCGCGGCGAGATGATCTGCCGTCCTCGCCAGGAGCGGCGCCTCGGCTTCGCAGATCGTCCAGCGAGCCCGCCCGTCGGCCGGGATGCCGCGTGCTTCGATCGCCGCCCGCGCCGCGGCATCGTCGAAGCACGTCCCCCAGTAGCCGTGGGTCATCCGGAAGCCGCGCGGGCGGCCCAGCGTCTGGTGCCAGACGTACAGGGCGGCTCCGAGCGCGGTGCCGTTGTCGCCGGCCGCGGGCTGGATGTAGACCTCGCGAAACGGCGTGCGCGCGCGAATCCGCCCGTTCGCCACGCTGTTCATCGCGCAGCCGCCGGCCAGGCAGAGGCGATCCAGCGGCAGGCGCCGGTGCACCCCGTTCAGGACGTGCGCCGCCGCCTCCTCGAAGACGACCTGGAGCGACGCCGCGATGTCCTCGTGGCGGGCCTCCACCGGATCGGACGGGCGGCGGGGCGGACCGATGAGATCGGCGACGCGATCCGTGTACACGCGCGGCACACGCGGCTCCCCGCCCTGCCATTCCATGGCGACCTCCCCGGTCCAGTGGGAGAAGTACTCCAGTGCGAGCTCGAAGCCGCCATTCGCCTCGAGCCGCAACAGACGGCGAAGGGGCTCGACCAGCCGCGGCTGGCCGTACGGCGCCAGTCCCATCACCTTGTACTCGTCGCCGTACTGCTCGAATCCGAGGTACTGCGTCACCGCGAGGTACAGGAGACCGAGGGAATGCGGGAAGTAGGTGCGGTCGAGGACGTCCAGCGCGGTGTCACGCCCTTCCGCCACGGAGACGCTGACGAAGTCGCCGAAGCCGTCGATCGCGCAGCACGCCGCATGCTCGAAGCCGCTCGCATAGAAGGTGCTGGCGAGGTGAGCCGGATGGTGCTCGACGTGGCGCAGCCGCTCGGCGGCGGTGCCGGCGTCGAGGCCCAGGTGCATCGCGATGGCCTCGGGCAGGCGCTGGTGACGCACACGGGTGGTCAGCCGCTGCCGGACCAGGGCCAGCCCGGGACGATGGCGCAGCGCGAAGAGCGCCTTCCGCAGCCCATGCGCGCGCCGGGCGCGCGCGACGGCGAACACGTCCACGTCGGCCGCCGTCGCGCCGGCCATCCGCAGGCACTCGGACATCGCGCGGGCCGGGAAGCCCGCCACGTGCTTGACTCGCGCGAAGCGCTCCTCCTCGAGGGCGGCGACGAGGCGGCCGTCCTCCAGCAGGGCAGCGGCAACGTCGCCGTGGTAGGCATTGAACCCGAGAATCAGCATGTCATGGACGCCAGCGCGCCCCGCACGGCCGCCTCGAAGCGCGCCACCGTGAACTCGGCGGAGACACGGAGCGCGCCCGCCTCCCCCAGTCGCGCACAGCTCCCGGGATCGCCGAGCAGGTCCGCAAGGGCCGAGGCCAGCCCTTCCCGATCGCCGGGTGACACGATCAGGCCCGTCCGGCCGTGGAGCACGATCTCCTCGGCGGCACCCGGTGCGGCCACGCAGGGCAGCCCGTGGCGCATGGCTTCGAGGAACACCAGGCCGAACCCCTCGCCCGTGCTCGGCATCGCGAAGACACGCGCGGATCGGTAGGCCGCGTCGCGGGCGGCGTCGGTGAGCGCGCCAGTGAAACTGACGGCCTCGGCCAGCCCCTCGGCCCTGCTGCGGGCCTCGAGCCGCGGACGATCGTCGCCGTCGCCGATGACGAGCAGCCGGGCGCCGGGCACCCGCCGCCGCACCTCGGGCCAGGCGTCCAGCAACTGGTCGTGGCCCTTGTAGCGCTCCTCGGTCCACATCCGCCCGACGATGACCACGAGCGGATCGCGGTGCGCGAAGTCAGGCGGCACCGGAAGCGGGTGGGCCGTGGTCGCGAGCGCCGGTGGACAAATCGTCAGCTCGCGCCCGGCAAACTCGGGATGCGCGGCGAGGAACCGGGCAGCGGTCCACGAGGAGTTCGCCATCAGGACACGGACCCCGCGCAGGAGCCGGCGCCGCCACCACGGCTGGGGACGCCATGCCTCGACCCCGTGCAGGTAGACCGCCACCGGCCGGGACGCCAGCACGGCAGGAGCCACGACGGGCAGCAGGTGCAGGTGAGCGACGAGGATGGCCGGGCGGCGGCGCAGGATCTCTCCCGCGCCCATCGCCAGGAGGCGCGTGGCCGAGCCGCGCGCGTCGGTGATCGTGAGTCGGGCGGAAGCGGCAGGCGGGACCCGCCCGGGCGTGCCGAGCGACCACACCTCGGCCGGGCCGTCGCCGGCCAGGGTGGCCGCGAGCAGTGCCGCGACCTGCGACACCCCGTCAGCGCCGCCAAGTCCTGGCGTGACGAGCAGGGGCGGCGAACCGGTCACGCGAGACCCGCATCGCCGGCGGCGAGGCGCGCGTAGAGCGCCGACATGCGGACGGCGATGCGGCCCCAGTCGAATTCGCGCTGCATCCAGAGGCGACCACGCGCGCCGGCAGCGCGCGCGCCCTCGGGCGACTGGAGCAGGGCCTCGAGTGCGTCGGCCACGGCGTCGGCACGCTGTGGCACGAACGCGCCGGCGCCTTCGGTCTCGACGCCGGCCCATGGGCACGTGCGCGTGATCACGACCGGCACGCCGGCGGCCATCGCCTCGGCGGCGCTCATGCCGAAGCTCTCCGAATCCGAGCACATGACGAGCGCGCGGGCATGTGCCAGCAACGAAGTCCGTGCCGCGTCGTCCACCATGCCCAGCCAGTGGACGCCGGTGGCCGGGGTGTTGCCGGCGGCCTCGAACCCCTGGCGCAACCCGGCTTCGTCCGGCCCGGCGATGACGAGGCACACGTCGGGGCGGCGCGCACGCAGCCGGCGGAACGCCTCGATGGCGAGATCCAGACGCTTGATCGGGTGCAGGCGGCCGAGCATCGCCACGTAGGGGACGCCGGGCGCCGGTCCCCCGCTCGGCCACGGCGCCGACGCCGGCTGCGGCGGGATGTCGACGCCGTTGGGGATCGTCGCGATGTCACGGCCTCGTGCGTATCGACGTAGCACGTCGGCTTCCTGCGCCGAGGTCGCATGAAACGCCGCGGCCCTCGCAACGACGCGGCGGTCGTTCAGCAGCCACGAGAGACGCTTGCGCGTCCGGTCGTGTCCGAGCGCGGCCGGCAGGAGCATCCCCCGCGGCGAGAGCAGGTACGGGACACCCGCGGCCGTCGCGCCCCTGGCGGCCGCCCACACCGTCGCGTTCCAGAGGCCATGCACGTGCACCACGTCGGCGTCGCGGGCCGCCCCGGCCAGCGCGGCGCCCAGTCCCTTGCCGCCGAGAAACGCGGCGCGCGGGAAGTAGCGCACCGTGAGCCCCCCGTACTCGCGGCCCCCCGGCGCGGGCGGCAGCGTCGCGTTCCCGTCGGCCGTCGTCGTGAACACCTGCTGTGCAACACCCTCTGCCGACAGCGCCTGGCAGAGGCGGAGGAGGCTTCGCACGGGACCACCGTAGCCGAAGGCGGGTGCGAAGTAGGCGACGGCGTGCAGCACCCTCATCGAGGGGCGGCGGTCGGCGGGCCCTGCGGCGTGGGGGCCATCGGGGGCATGACGTAGACGTCGCGTTCCTGCCGCTCCAGCGCGCGGCGGTTCCACAGCACGCGATCGACCAGCAGACCGAGTCCGCCCAGGTACAGCAGCAGCGTGCCGCCGTACCCGAGCATGTTGTGCCAGGACCGTTCGAAGGGATAGAGCGCCAGCCAGAAGACGACGACGAGAACAGGGACGGCGATTTCCTCGAAGTGGAACCAGCGCACGAGGGCGTTGAAGGCGATCCCCATGAGGACGCCGAAGACGAAGATGGGCGCGAACATCAGCGGCACGCCGAAGTCCACGTAGGACTCGGCCGCATAGCCGAACGCGATGCTCGTGCCCTCGTCGCGCCCGGCGACCCAGACGCCGGAGTAGGTACGGACCTTCTCGCTGTCCGACGGGATGACCGGCTTGTCGGGGAAGAGCACGCGTGGCAGGAGGACGTGCTGCAGCGCGGCCGAGAGCAGCGCCCCGTCGGTGTGCGGGACGGCCCCGGGGACCCGCTGCACCGCAAGCGCGGGGTAATAGATGGCCCACACCCGGTCGACCAGCGCGTCCAGGTCGTAATAGAACGTGGGGTCCTTCTGCGAGTACCAGCCACTCGCCAGCTCGCCGAGGCGGCTCAGCCGGACCTCGCGCGAGACGTCGTAGATCTCGCCGGCCTGGAATTCGGAGCGATACACGTCGCGAATGCCGATCCACAGCACGCTCGTCGTCGTCGCCATGATGACGATGGCGCCGAGGGCGAACCAGTGCTTGACGCGCCTGCGATCGATGGACTCGAGCAGGACGGCGGCCGCGAGGTAAAGCGGCTCGCGGAACCCGGCGAAGTAGCCGGTCAGGCCCAGGACGACCTCGAGGCCGAGCAGGCTCATGAGCGGCACCCAGCGGATCTCGGGCCTCGCGCAGCGCCGCATCATCAAGTACAGGGCGCCGAGACGGATCAGGCTCAGCGCGAGAATGCCCTGTGTGAGCCCCGGGTTGTCCCAGGCGAGCCGGTTGAGCGGCCCCTCCGCCAGGGTCAGGCCTCCGTAGGTGGCAGCCAGCAACAGCCATGACGCCCCGAGCTCGGCGTGCGGCAGTTGGTCGTACTGTGCCGGAAAGATGCGACGACCGGTGGCAACGCCGAGCGTCAGCACGACCACGCACGCCAGCCCGATCCAGATCATCGTGACGTAGTCGCTCAGCACCATGGTCTCCATCGGCCGGCCGGTGAGCCAGGAGTAATAGAGACCGACTGTCACCTGTGTCCACTGGAACGTGAGCGCCAGCGCCAGCACGGGCGGCAGGCCCGGCGTCTGGAGCATCGCCCAAATCAGCCCGAGCACCGCGACGGCCACGCCCGCCTGGACGTTGCCCATGGCGAGCCCCACGACCACCCCGGCGGCCAGGCCGATCGAGAGCAGGCGGCGACCCGATTCGGTCACGGATGGCCTCCGGGCGTCGGGCGGGTGTTGGCCGTCATGGCAGGGCGTCCTCGTGGCGATTGTCCTGCGAAAGCGGCGCCTCGCCAAGCCCGGTCCGTGACAAGTCGGCCATCAGCCCCGCCCAGGCCTGGTCGAAGCGTTCCGGTGAGAAACGGTCGAGCGACCGCCGGGCTTCCCGCCCCGCGGCCTCGCGGAGCGCCGGGTTCGTCAGCAGCCGCGCAAGGGCGTCTTCGAGCTCACCCACCGACCCGTGCGGACACACGATGCCGTCCACGCCGTCCCGGACGAGGTCAGGCAGGTGGCCGCTCGACGAGACGACCGACGGCAGCCCCGCGAGCTTCGCCTCGAGCACCACGAGGCCGAACGCCTCGCGCATCTCGAGGCGGGAGGGACAGCAGTGGACGGCCGCCGCCGCCAGCCACGGCATCACGTCGGCCTGCCACCCGGTGAAGCGTACACGGCCCGCGAGATCCGGCTGGTCGGCCCGCGCTCGAAGCCGCTGTCGGTACGCGAGGATCTCGTCCGGAGCCCAGCCGTCCAGCCGCCCGACGACGTCGAGGGTCACCGGAAGCCCACGTGCTGCAAGCCTGGCGACGGCCTCGAGCAGCTCGCTCACCCCCTTCTCGGGGATCACCTGTCCCACGTAGATCACCCGCCACGGGTCACGGTGCACGTCCGCCGGCACGTCGGACCGCCCGGCGGGCAGGCGGTTCGGAATGACCACGATGCGCCCCGCGCCAATCCCGCACGCTCGAAGCTCCTTGGCGCTGAACGACGAATTCGCGACGAACCGCGTCACCAGCCTCGCGAGCACGCTCCCCCAGAGCCGGCGATAGAACGGCCCCGGCTCGGGAGCCGTGCCCAGGCGCTGCACGATCGCGCACCTGCCCCGCAGCAGGAGCAGTGCGGGGGCATGCCGCAGTGTCGAAATCGCCTCCGGCAGGAAGACGAGGGTGGCATGTCGCTGCCGTACGACCCGCCAGAGATCCACGCTGCCGCGCGCCACGTCGTAGAACATCCGCGCGAGGTGCACGGGGGACCGCGGGACGCGCCGCAGCCGCTCGCGGTGGTAGACCACGCTCCACGATGCGTCGATCGACTCGGCCAGCTCCGCGATGCTCCGGCTGTCCCAGTCGTTGACCAGGCAGTGCACGTCGGCGCCGGCGCCCCGGAGGGCCGCCAGGCTCGCGAAGGTCATGCGCTCGAGGCCGCCGGCATGCACGACCTGCGCGCACGTGGCGACGACGCGGTCGCGGGTGTCAGGGGGGATCGGCCGCCGGTTGCGGACGACAGCACGCGCGGCCGTGACCAGCCCTGTCGTCGCATGCGCGAAGTCGTGTGCGGCGGCCACGGCGCGGCAGGCTTCGGCGAGTGGCGCACCCGATGCCGCCATGTCGCGCACGCCAGCCAGCGCGCGGGCCATCGCATCGACGTCGCCGAACGGGTAGACCTCGCCGGTCCTGCCGCGCTGGACGAGGTCCGGGGCGCAGCCGACCCGGTCGCTGACGACACACGGCAGCCCGGTGGCCAGCGCCTCGTTCACGACGAGACCCCAGGTCTCCGTCCAGTCACTGGCCAGCGCGAGGACGTCTGCCACCGCATAGATGCGGCCCATCTCCGACTGGTTCCGGAAACCGGCGAAGACGGCCGGCGCACCGAGCCGGGCCGCCTCCTCGCGGACGGCGGGCTCGAGCGGTCCGCTGCCGGCGACCAGCAGCGTGGCGCCCGGAATGCGGGCCACGGCGCGTACCACGTCCAGCGGGCGCTTCTTCTCGACGAGCTTCCCCGCGAGGAGCACGACGAAACCGGGCCCGAGTCCCAGGCCCGCACGCGCCTGCGCGCGTCCGTCCGGCGTCTGCCACGGCGCGGCCGTCCTCGCGAAGAAGTCGTTGTCCACCGCATGCGGAGATGCGATGAGCCCGGGGTCCGGGCAGCCGCGCGCCCGGAGGAACGTCCGCGCCCGCGAACCGACGACCAGCCAGGCGTCGAACTGTCGCAGCATCGTGCGGGCCCGCAGCCGCGATGGAATCCGCCGCCATCCCGGCGCCGCGCTGTCGAGGTGAGAGTCACCACGGTACAGCATCGGTATCCCCGCGCGGCGGAGGCTGCGAATGGTACGAACCTGGCTGGCCGAATGCCAACCGGTGACGAGCGCGACATCGGGAGAGGTGCCGAGGATCGCGTCGCCAATCTCGGGGACGTCGAGGCCGAAGAACGCGTCGGAGGAGACGGACACGCCCGGCTGCGCCGGGCGGACGACGACTGAGTCGTAGCCTTCGCGCAACGGCACGTCCCACGAGAAGGCGCGTCCGAAGCCGATGCCCTGCTGCTCCGGCGTCGCTTCCGTGGCATAGACCACCGTCAGCGCGATCTCCGGGCAGCTGCCAGCCATGTACCGCGCCCACGGCGAGAAGTACTGCACGGGATGCGTGAGGACGGCGGTGACGCGAATCGGGCTCCTCACGGTCGGGCCTCCGCGACAGCGACCCGGTCGAAGAGCGCCGCAAGCCGCGCCGCCAGCCGCGTGGCCGAGTACGGCTCCAGCGCCGGCTCCGCGTCTGGGCGCGCGGCGCGCGGCGCATCCACGAGCGCATCGAGCGCGGAGGCAAGCGCCGCGACGGAGTCCCCGGTGGGCACCGGCGCATAGGGGACGATCCGGACGAGCCGGGAAGGCGTCAGCGCGGCGAGCATCGGAAGGACGTCGCTGGCCTGGTGCAGGGCGCCAAGCAGGTGATTCCCGCTGGCGGCCGCCGTGAACGCCCGGCTTGGCGTGTAGTGCGGCTCGTCGCTGCCGAGCAGGAGCACGGCGTGGGCATCGCGGGCGAGGGCGAGGGCCTGGAAGTACGGCACGCGCGCAGGATGCTCACGGACGAGCGCGGCGACCCCGGCCGCCTCGGCCAATGGCATGACCTGTGACGGCGCGTCGGCCTGCGCTTCGTTGCTGGTGCCGACGCACCAGAGACGCAGGCGACCAGCCAGCCCGGGGCGGTGCGCCACCGTGCGGGCCAGCGCCTGCAGGAAGGCCCGCATCGTCTCGTGGCTGCCGGGCAGGAGCGTGCCCACGTAACAGAAATGCAGGCACCCGTCCGCCGGGTCGAAGAAGCCGTTCGGCCGCGACTGCGCGTCGAGGTGTCTCCAGTCAGCGGGGTCCCACCCGATGGGGAGGACGTCGGACGGAAGTTCGCGCACGGCTGGCACGCGGGCGGCGAGCTCGTCGAGGGTGCCCCGGGACACCGCGGTGAGGGCGGCTGCGCGCGTGACGACCCGCGGCTCGAGGTGGACCGCCAGCGCGCGGCTCGCGCGGCTGCGCCAGTCGGGCCGCCCGCCGGGGCCGACGGTGGCGCCCCAGGCCCCGACCCACGGATCCTGCAGGTCGAGGACGAAGCGCGCCCCGAACCTCTCCGCCAGGGCCGGCCCGAGCAGCGCCGGATAGGTCGGATAGATCGTGATGAACACGATCTCGGCCGGCGCGGTCCGGAGCGCGTCCGCCGCGGCACGCCTCAGCGCTCGCCAAGCACGCAGGCCGACGTCACCGAAGCCGAGGCGGCGCGCCGTCGTGCGCGACCACGCGCGGCAGCGGCGGACGTCGAGATCGGGCGGCACGGCGGCGCCGAGATCCGGATCCAGGGTCGCACCCGTGTCCTCCGCCGCCACGGTGACGATCGTCGGCGTCCACCCGGCTGCTGGCAGGTGCGGGGCGAGCAGGCGCGCGCGATGTGCCGCCGCCGAGGCATCCGGCGGGAAGTGTGGGGAGATGATCAGCACGCGCCGCGTTGCCGTCATCCTGCGCCAAGCTCCCGGTAGATCGCCTCGTAGGCATCCATGATGGCGGCGTCGCTGAAACGGCGCACGCCCTCGGCACGGCAGTCCGCGCGATCGAGCTCCGGCAGGCGGGCGACTGCTGCCGCCATCTCACCGGGCGTGTCGCAGATGAACCCTGTCCGCCCGTCGTCGATGCCTTCCGGGATCCCGCCCCGCCGGAACCCGATGACGGGGGTCCCGCAGAGCAGTGCTTCGGGCAGCACGACCGGGAACGGCTCGTCCCATTCCACGGGCAGCAGCAGGGCGGCGGCGGCGCCGAGCACCTCGAGCTTCTGCCGGTCGTCCACCGGGCCGATGTAGCGGACGCGGGCGCCGTCCGCACGCGGCCGCACCTCGCGCTCGAAGTACGCCCGCTCGTGCGGCAGGTCGGAGATCGTGCCGGCGATCACCAGCTCGCGGTCGAGTCGTGCGGCGACATCGATGGCGGTGTGAGCGCCCTTGCAGCGGTCGAGCCGCCCCAGGAAGAGCAGCGGAGCCGCGCCGGGGTCGGTGCCGGGTGAGAACGGGTATCGCTCCGGGCTGGCGCAGTTGTAGACCACCCGCCAGTCCCCGCCGCCGGGCGCGCCGGTGTCCCGGATCGCCCGGCTGACGGCCGTGTAGCAGAGGCGCCGCGCGCCCAGGCGCGCCGCGAGGCGCATGTTCCGCGCCGTCACCGGGCGCATGTAGGTCTGCACCTTGGGCAGATCGGTTGGCAACGCCGCCGACAAGTACGCCAGGCGCCCGAAGTTGTGCACCACGTCGAAGCGGCGGCGGCCGCCCCGCAGGAAGCGGAGCGAGAGGCGGGCCGTGTTCCGGAGGTTGCTCCACCGCGACCACTCCCCTTCCCGGCCGAACGCCTCGAGCCTGGCGCCGGTGCCGGAACCTGGCGCCGCCCACAGGGTGACGTCGTGGCCGCGCGAGCGGTAGCCGTTCGCCAGATCGGCGACGACGCGCTCGATGCCTCCGTAGTGCCTCGGCGGGACGGGGATGAGCGGGACCATGATCAGGAGATTCCGCAGGCGCACCGGAC
>JBFWVR010000027.1:0-31888 GCA_050246635.1 Vicinamibacterales bacterium | reverse complement strand
ATCACGGCGTTCGTCACCATGGCGGTGGCCATCGGCGCCAACGCGCTGATCTTCAGCCTCGTCAACGGCGTCCTGCTCCGCCCGCTGCCCTTCGAGGACTCCGACCAGCTCGTCGGAATCTCGCACGTCGCCCCCGGGTTCATGCCGGGACCGGTCAACCAGGCCGCCTTCACCTACTTCACATACCGCGACTCGGCCGAGACGCTCGAGGACATCGGCTTGTGGACCGAGACGGCCGCGACGATCACGGACCGCGGGGAACCCGAGGAGGTCCGTGCGCTCGCCGTGACCGATGGCACGTTGCCGCTGCTCAGGGTGCGGCCCGTGCTCGGGCGCCGCTTCACGGCAGACGACGATGCGCCCGGGAGCCGCGAGACGGTGATGGTGAGCCACAGCTACTGGCAGCGAGCGCTGGGTGCCGACCCGCGCGCCATCGGACAGTCGCTGATGGTCGACGGGCGCGCGCGCGAAGTCGTCGGCGTGCTGCCCGCGGGGTTCCGTTTCCTGCGCCACGCGCCGGACGTCGTGCTGCCGCTCCGGCTGAATCGCGCGACGACGCAGATTGGCCTGTTCCGGTACCAGGGCATCGCGCGGCTGAAAGCCGGTGTGTCCGTCGAACGCGCGCACGCGGATCTGGCCCGGCTGATTCCGGGCATGCCCGATCGCTTCCCCATTCCCACGGGGTTCTCCCGCCAGATGTACGACGACTTCAGGATGGCACCCGACCTGCACCCGCTCACCCAGGATCTCTTCGGGGACGTGTCGGGCATGCTCTGGATCCTCTTCGGCGCCGTCGCGCTCCTGTTGCTCGTCGCCTGCGCCAACGTCGCGAACCTCTTCCTGGTCCGCGCGGAGGGACAGCGCCAGGCCCTGGCCGTGCAGCTCGCCCTCGGCGCCGGTCCGGCCAGGATCGCCGCGCAATTGCTCGGCGAGGCGCTGGTCCTCTCGATCGCCAGCGGCGCAGCGGGCCTGCTGCTCGCCCAGGCCGGACTCGAGGCGGTACGCGCCGTCGGCCCCGGCGGCCTGCCGCGGCTGGACGAGGTCCAGCTCGATCCCGCGGTGATGGCGTTCACCTTCGGCATCGCCGTCCTCGCGGGTGTGCTCTTCGCCCTGGCGCCCATCGCCAGGCACGCACGGCCGAACCTCCAGGAGGCGCTGAAGGAGAACGGACGCGGTTCGAGCGACGGCCGCGCGCGGCAACGCCTGCGCCACGCCCTGGTGACGGCACAGGTCGCCCTCGCCTTCGTGCTCCTGGTCGGCTCGGCACTCATGATGCGGACGTTCCTCGCCATTCGCGACGTCGAACCCGGGTTCCGTGACCCGTCCGGCGTGCTCACGCTCCGCCTCACGATTCCGGAAGCCGCCATTGCCGACCCCGCCGGTGTCGCAGTCGCGCACCAGCAGATCCTGCAGCGCATCCAGGAGGTCGGCGGGGTGCGGGCGGTCGCCGTGACCTCGTCCGTGGCCATGGACGGCGCCAACCGTCGGGATCCGCTGTTCGTGGACGGACCTGATCAGGCGCCGGGACAGATGCCGCCCGTGCGCCGCATGAAGTGGACCGCCCCAGGCTATTTCGCCACCGTCGGCAATCGTGTGGTTGCGGGCCGCGACTTCCAGTGGGAGGACGTCCACGGCGCCCGTCCCGTCGCCATCATCAGCGAGAACCTCGCACGTGAGCTGTTCGGTGGCACCACTGAGGCGCTCGGACAGCGTGTCCGTCCCTCCTCGAACGGCCCCTGGCGCGAGATCGTCGGTGTCACCGGTGACGAGCACGACGATGGCCCGATGCGGCCGGCGACACCGATGGTCTACTGGCCCTTCATGCAGTACGGGTTCGCACCGTCGCAGACGACCGTGGAGCGCACCCTGGTCTACGCGATTCGCACGGGGCGGGTGAACGACCCGACACTGCTCCGGGAGCTGCAGCAGGCCGTCTGGGCGGTAAACCCCACCCTGCCCCTGACCCGCGTCGAGACGCTGCGGGATGTCTACGCGCGATCGACGGCGCAGTTGTCCTTCACGCTCGTGATCCTCGGCGTGGCGGCAGTGGTGACCCTGCTCGTGGGGGCCGTGGGCCTCTACGGGGTGATCGCGTATGTCGTGGCGCAGCGTCGGCGCGAGGTGGGGATCCGGATGGCCCTGGGCGCCGGTGCCGGCCAGGTGCAGCGGCTGTTCCTCGTGAGAGGGCTCGTGCTGGTCGCGACAGGACTCGTGGTCGGGGCAGGCATCGCGGTCGTCGCTTCACGCGCCCTGAACGCGATGCTGTTCGAGGTGGGCCCGCTGGATCCCACCGCCTACGTCGCCGCGTTCGCGGCGCTTGGGGGGCTGGCGCTCGCGGCGATCTGGCTGCCCGCCCGCGCGGCGACACGGGTGCCCGTGGGCATCGTCCTGCGGGGATGACGGCCGCGAAACCCGGGCTCCCGGATCTGCTCGCTCGCGCCCTCCCCCGGTAGGCGGTCGCCGGGCTCCAGCCCTGCCCGCGACGCGGCAACCTTTTCGTCGCCACGTCCGTCTACTCCTATTGTTAACCCATAGGGGAGGCCGGCATCGGCTCGGGTGGGATCCACCAGGGGAGCCGGTCGCCCTCCCCCGAGGCGCGGATGCGTCCGCGGGCGACGGTTGCCCCGCCCGAGGGCGGCGGCAGCGAGGTCGGCATGAGCCCAAGCGATCACACCGTCTGGCAAGGCACCCTCTCCCTCATGGTGCTGCGCACGCTGCTGACCATGGGCGCGCAGCACGGCTACGGGATCGCCCGCCGCATCGAGCAGACCAGCCAGGGCCAGCTGTCGATCAACTACGGCACGCTGTACCCCGCGCTGCTGAAGCTCGAGCAGGAAGGCCTGATCGCGTCGGAGTGGGGCGTCTCGGAGAACAACCGCCGCGCCAAGTTCTACGCGCTCACGCGCGCCGGCCGGCGGCAGGTCGAGAGGGAGACGCGGCAGTGGGAGGAGACCACGGCCATCATGGCCCGCTTCCTCGCGCCGTCTGCGGAGTGAGGCGGCCCGACCGGACCGGACCGCCCGACCGGAACTGAGCCAGGGACAGGAGAACGACGATGCGGACGCTTCGCGCGCTGTGGCGCCGCGCCGGAGGTGTCTTCGCCGGCCGTCGGGCCGAGCAGGACCTCCACGACGAGATGGAGAGCCACATCCAGCACCACGTGGACGACAACCTCCGCGCCGGGATGTCGCCGGCCGAGGCCAGGCGCCAGGCGCTCCTCGCCACCGGCGGGATGGCGGCGGCCGCCGAGGCCGTACGGGACCGGCGCGGGCTACCGAGCCTGGAGTCACTCGTGCGCGACGTGCGCTACGGCGCGCGCACGTTGTGGCGCAGCCCTGGCTTCGCGCTGGCCGGCATCGTCATCCTCGGCCTGGGCGTCGGCATCAACTCGGCCATCTTCACCGTCGTCAACGCGGTGGTACTGCGGCCGCTGCCGTTCAAGGACGCGGATCGGATCGTCCGCATCTGGCATACGCCGCCACAGGCGACTTTTCCGGGCATGACGGAGTTCGCGCTTTCACCGGCGAACTTCCTCGACTGGCAGGCCGCAAGCACCTCGTTCGAGGCGATGACGCTCTACGGCAGCGGGCAGCCGGCTCTCACCGGGCATGGCGAGGCAACCGCGGTCAACAGCCGCCGCGTGCAGGCCACGTTCCTGCCCATCTTCGGCCTGCAGCCAATCCTGGGGCGGACATTCACGCAGGGCGACGAGGCAGAGGGCGCCTCCCCCGTGGCGGTCCTCGCCGAGCCGTTCTGGCGTTCGCGCTTCGGCGCGGACAGGGGGATCGTCGGCCGCACGATCCAACTGGATGGTCGCCCCGTGGAAGTCGTCGGGGTGGTGCCGACGGCATCATTTCTCGCCTCCGCCGATCTCTTCACCGCGCTGCAACTCGATGCCAGGACGCGCGCGGTCCGGGACAACCACAACCTCCTGGCGGTGGCCAAGCTGAAGCCCGGCGTGTCCGTGCCGCAGGCGCAGGCCGAGCTGTCGGCGATCGCGGCGCGGCTGGAGCTGCAGTATCCCGCCGAGAACAACGGGTGGGGGGCGCTCGTGCTGCCGCTGCACGAGGATCTGGTCGGCGATGCGCGGCCGGCCCTGCTGACGCTGCTCGGTGCCGTCGGTCTCGTCCTGCTCATCGCGTGCGCCAACCTGGCGAACCTGATGCTGGTGCGCACGCATTCACGCGCGAAGGAGATCGCGCTGCGCAGCGCACTCGGCGGCAGCCGCACACGGGTCGTCCAGCAGCTGTTGGCCGAGGGGCTGGTGCTCGGCACGGCCGGGGGCGTGGTTGGGCTGCTGGCCGCGTTTTACGCGGTGCAGGCGATGCTCGCGGCCCTCGGGCCGTCGCTGCCCCGCTGGCAGGATGTGCGGGTCGACGGGCAGGCGGTGGCCTTCACCGCCGCCGTTGCGATGCTCACGGGGTTGGTGGCGGCGTTCGTGCCCGCCTGGCGCCTGAGCGGCCGCGACGCCAACGACGTGCTCAAGCGTCACGCCTCGCGCGGCAGCTCGGGACACCACGACGGGTGGATGCGCCAGGGGCTCGTGGTCAGTGAGGTGGCCCTTGCACTGATGCTGCTCGTCGGCGCCGGGCTCCTCATCCGAAGCCTGGGGAGCCTGCGGGCGGTCGACCCGGGCTTCGATCCAAAGGGCGTGCTGACGGCATCGCTGTCGCTGCCGTCCGCGAAGTACGGGAGCCTCGCGGACAAGAACCAGTTCTTCGATCGGGTACGGCAACGGGTCGGGGTCCTGCCAGGCGTCGAGTCGGTCGCCATCGTCGACAGCCCGCCGTTCACGGGCGGTTCCACGCAGTTCGTGTACCCCGAGGAGTGGCCCGCAACGCAGGACTCCGAGCTGCCGACTGTCGCGGCGCGGTCGGTGTCGCCCGGCTACTTCCGGGCGGCCCGCATCCCCCTGATTGCGGGTCGGGACTTCACGGAGGCCGATGGGGCCGAAGCGTCGAAAGTGATCGTCGTCAGTGCGCGCACGGCCGAGCGCTTCTGGCCCGGGGAGAACCCCCTCGGCAAGCACGTCACCCTGAAGATGCTGTCGCCCGAACCGCGTGAGGTGGTGGGGGTGGTCGGCGAGGTGAAGCTCGACGGCCTGGACGCCAGGGAATCGGACTCGGAGACGGTGATCTACTCCGCCCACAAGCAGCTGGATGTCCCCTTTGGCACGCTGTTCGTCCGGACGGCAGGCGCACCCGATCGCCTGACACCGTCGATCGTGGCGGCGGTGCACGAGATCGATCCGGCGCAACCGGTGCTCGACACCCGGACGATGACGGACATCCTCGAGGAGTCGCTGGGCCAGCGTCCTTTCGCGATGCAGCTGCTGGCCGGCTTTGCCGCGTTGGCCCTGGTGCTCGCATCGGTCGGCATCTACAGCGTGCTGGCTTACACCGTGCGCCAGCGCATGCGCGAGATTGGCATCCGCCTGGCCCTCGGTGCGTCACGGACGAGCGTGTTGCGGATGGTCATGCTGGAAGGCCTGGCGCCGACGCTGATGGGCGTGATCGCCGGCCTCGTGCTGGCCGTCGTCGGCAGCCGGCTGATGGCGAGCCTGCTGTTCGGGGTGGGCGCGCACGACCCGGCGACCTTTGCGCTGGTGTCGATCCTCGTCGTTATCGTGGGGCTGGCCGCCACGTGGATTCCGGCGTGGCGCGCGACACAGGTGGATCCGATCGAGACCCTGCGCGCGGAATGAAGGACGCGGCGGGCCGGGCCCCGCGCCGCGCGCCCTCATGTGGCGCGCGGCGGCGTCCCGCCGTTCACGCCTTTCGCCGGTACGCCGTCGCCAGCGCGTCGGCGTACTCGTTCCACCGGTTCCCCGAGTGCGCCTTGATCCACTTCATCGTCAGCCCCGGATGGCCGTGGTACAGGTCGTAGAGCTCCTGCACCAGCTCCAGGTTCTTGATCGGGCCGGCCTTGCTGTCCTTCTTCTTCCACCCGCGCGCCTTCCAGTCCTTCGCCCAGATGGTGATGGACTTCACGCACAGGTCGCTGTCGCTGTAGATGATGGCCTGGTGATCGCGCGGCACCATCCGGCACCCGGCGATGAGCGCCGACAGCTCCATGCGGTTGTTCGTCGTGTGCGGCTCGTGGCCACTCCGCTCCGCGACGACCTCGCCGCCCACCACGTAGACCGCGCCCCAGCCTCCCGGCCCCGGGTTGGGCTCGGCCGCGCCGTCCGTGAACACCCCCTCGACGGGACCCGCGCTGTACTTCTCGAGCACCTGCGCCGTCGTCAGGTTCTCCTCGCGGGTGCGCGGCTTCGCCGCCCCCTTGAAGCACTTCGGGCACCGCTTCGGCGCCCAACCGGGATACTTCGCAAGGGTGGCGGGTGGCGGCGTGAACTCGCGCTGGCAGTGCTCGCAGACGAAAGACATCCCCGCAGACTACAACAAGACGCGGTAGCCTCCGAGCCGGCAACGTGCCTCGTCCACCACTACCACTGGAACAGTCGCGTGAACTTGACCGCGAGCGTGCGGTTGACGACGTCCGGAACGCCTCGTGTACGGGTGTCGCGGCCGTCGCTGTAGACGACGAACAGGTCGCTGCCGGGCTGGTACTCCCAGCGGAACCGGACGTTGGTGCTCACGCCATGCGTGCTGGAGTTGTACTGCACCAGCGCCGTCGCGAACATGCGCGGCGTCATCGCGACGGTCGTGCGCGCGGCCGCCAGCCGCGCCGCGAAACGACCGGCCGGCATGTCGAGCCAGGTGAGCGTCAGGACGGGCTCGACCATGACCCGCGACGACAGCGCCACGCGGCCGTTGTAGCCCACCTCGCTCTTCCGGCCTCCGTAGTAGCCGCCACTCGCGGCGCTGAGCGTGCCGACGACGGCGCGCTGGGGCCCCAGCGTGTAGGCCGCGCGCAGGTCCGCGAAGCGATACGTGCCGGCCCCGACCGGCGCGCCAGCGACGACGAATCCCATCTTCGGACGGTCCTCCACATCGTCCGCGGTCAGGACGAACTCGTCGCTGTTGGCCTGGCTCACGCGGAGCACGCCCCGGGTCGTCATCGTCTCGAGTTCGCCGGCGGTGCCGGCGATGCGGTCGGCGCTGGCCTCGACACCAAGCTTGCGGACCGCGGGCCACCACGCCGGGCGCGGGCTGAATCGCAGGAACGCATACGTCCGCGTGACGCCACGCCGGGGCACGAAGCCCACCTGCTGATCGAAGTGGTCGCCAACGCCAAGCCGGGTGGCCTCGACGCCGTAGCGGTCCCCCGCATAGCGGAACTGGCCGAGGTAGCTGACGCCGCGCTCCCCCGCCGCGCCGGTCGTCCGGCTCGCGGCATAGTAGCCATTGACCTCCACGTCCTGCAGGAAGCGGAAACTGGCGTCGAGACCCAGCACGCGGTTCGCGCCGTCGCCGGTGGACGACTCCGAGCGGTCCGTGGCCAGGATGCCAATCGAGCTGCGCCGGAGGACGTTGCGGCGGGCGCGGATCACCGAGAAGGTCGTCGCCGGCACCCCGGCCGCCGCTGATTCCGCCACGCGCATGCTGAAGGCGCCAATCGTGTAGGGCCCCGCCCGGCCGACGAGCCGGCCCCCGGCCTGGATGGGCACCGCCACGCCGTTGGCCAGGCCGATCTGGCGGCTGAAGTAGAGAATCGGCGTCGGGTCGTTCCCCCCTCGTCCGCCGGGCCCGACCGACGGGCCGAAGTTCATGATGTTCTGCATCTCGAGGAAGAACTCACGCTTCTCGGGGAAGAACAGGCTGAACCGGCTGAGATTGAGCTGCTGGTTGTCGGCCTCCACCTGCGCGAAGTCGGTGTTGTAGGTGACATCGGCGTTGAGGCTGCGGGTCAGCTTGTAGCGCAGGTCGAAGCCGACATCCCCCGAGACGTCGTTCGACACGGCAGGCGTCGCCCGCCGGTCGCTGGCCACCGTCGACAGCAGGTACGGCTTGACCTCGACACGCCCGCCGGAGCTCGGCGCCTCGATCCCGACGAGGGTCGCCGCCGACGACACCTTCCAGATGCCGGCGCCGCCGTACGACGGTGGGATGGGCGTCAGGTACGACAGCTCGTTCTTCTTCCAGTCGATGCGCTGAATCAGCAAGCCCCACGTCTGTTCGCGCTGAGCCGGATACCGCAGCGACTTGAACGGGATCGCCATCTCCGTCGACCATCCCTGCGCGAACTGGTGGCTGCGCACGTTCCAGACGGGGTTGAAGTCGAGGTTCGCGTTCTGGTTCTCGTTGACGAGCAGCGCGTCCCGGACCCCGCCGAGCGCGTTGGTGTTGAAGTAGTAGCCGCTGCGGCGGTCCAGGAAGGTGTCGAGCACCACGCCGATGCAGTCGTTCCTGAAGATGCCCGTGTCGTCCTTGCGCATCTCGTTGGCGATGAGATCGCTCGGGTCCGACTTCCAGAACCGCGCGGAGACGTAGATGTTCGAGTCGTCGAACAGGACCCAGACTTCCGACCGTTCGGTCGCGGGCTGGCCGGCCGCCGGTTCCTGCTGGATGAAGTCGCCGAAGGCCGGGACCGACGCGTCGGCGGCCTCGGTGAGCTGGCCGTCGAGCACCAGCGGCTCGTGGATCCGGGTGGCGCGTACCGTGACGCGGCCCGCCTCGTCCCGGGCGATCACGTCGGGCTCGATCGGCGGCGCCGGATCGACCGCCGCCAGCGACGATGGCGCCGCGGGCGTTGCCTGGGAGTCGCCCCCCACGGCCGCGAGAAGTATGAGCGCCAGCAGCACGGCTTCCTGGGTTCGGTGGGACAGGACCAGCGTCGCGGCCCACGCCTGCTGGCCGGTGCCGGCTGACGCCGGGACACCAACCTGCGGGACACCGCGACCACTGGCCGTGACCGACCCCGGTCGGTCGTGCGTGGATGATTCCCCGGGCGAGGGGGCGGATCAATTACCCGAACGGGGTAGGGCCGGACAGATTCCGGCCCACACCCGCGCCTGCAGGCAGGACGATGACGCGCCGCGCGGGCGGACGTCAGTCGCGTGTGGATGTCATGCGGGCTTCGCCCGGCCCGAACAACTTGCCGAAGAAGTCGCCGTCGTTCCACGTCGGGCGCTGCGTCTCCTGCGCGACCTGCCACCCCGTCAGGAAGTTCACGCGCGCGTGGTCCGCGCCGGCCCCGAAGTCGAAGGCCTGCGACATGTCGTCATTGGGCTTGTGGTACACGTCACGGCGATACGCGGCGTTGATGGCCCCGCCGTCCCGTTCGTCTCCCGTCACGAAGCCGCTCTTGATGAACAGCGACGGGATGCCCTGCCGCACGAAGCTGAAGTGGTCGCTGCGGATGAAGAGCACCTGCTCGGGGATCGGGTCCTCACCGATCCCCAGGCCCAGCTTCTCCGCCGCCTTCGAGACCTCGGTGGAGAGCGACGAGTGCTGCGCGCCGTAGGGCACGATGTCGCGCAGCGGATGGAAGAGGAACGGCATGTCCAGCGACAGGTCGGCCACGATCCCGTCGAGCGGCACGGTCGGGTGCTGCACGAAGTAGTCGGAGCCCAGCAAGCCACGTTCCTCCGCCGTCACGAAAAGGAAGAGCACCGACCGCCGTGGTGCGGTCGGCAGGTGCGCGTACGTGTGCGCGATCTCCAGCACGATCGAGACACCCGACGCGTTGTCGTGTGCCCCGTTGTAGATGTCGTCGCCATTCACCGCCACGCCACGTCCGAAGTGGTCCACATGGGCCACGTAGACGACGTGCTGCTCCTTCAGGGCGGGATCACTGCCCTCCAGGCGCGCGACGACGTTGGCGCTCTCGACGTCGGTGTGCGTCGAACGGGTGACGAGCGAGACGCGCGTGGCGAGGTCGAACGCCTGCGGTGTGCTGGCCGCAGCGGCCGCGAAGACGTCCGCGGGTGACTTCGAGGCGCCGGCGAACAAGGCCGCGACGCCCGAGTGGTTCAGGGACGCCGATCCGCGCAACGCCTCGTCACCGCGACTGGGATTGCCCTGCGCGTCGACCCAGGCATAGCTGCCCTGCTTCGACGTGGCCACGCTGACGTCCCAGCGGAACCGCGGGTCGTCCGGTGACGTGAAGCTGATCGTGCCGATGGCGCCGCGTTTGACGGCCTCGGCCTCCTTCACCGTGCCGGACGAGTAGTAGGCGCGCTCGTTGCTCGGCAGGGTCGCCGGCGCGCCACTGAGGAACGCCACGACCTTGCCTTGCACGTCCACGCCCGCGGCGTAGTCGTCGTACCCCAGGCCAGGCGCGCTGACCCCGTATCCCACGAACACCACCGGGGCGTCTTCGACGGCAGTGGCTTCGCGGCGGTGGTCCGGGGACAGCAGGTAGTCTTCACCATACGTGAGCCGGCGGCGGCCCGATGGTGTCGTCACGGTCATCGAGCTCTCGTCCTGCACGACCACGCTGTTGCGGAGCGGCACGCGCTGGCGGAAGCCGCCGTCCTCGCCGGCGGGCTTCAGCCCGTCGGATGTCAGCGTCTGTTCGACATACCGCAACGCGCCCTCGAACCCCTCGGAGCCGAGTCCGCGGCCCTCCAGTTTGTCGTCCGCCAGCACCCGCATGTGCTGCTCGATGCGGGCGGCGCTGACGCCGTCGAGCGCGGTGGTGATCTCGGGCGCGTCGATTGTGAGGGGCGGCGCGCCCGCCGGCGCCGGCGAGCCGCCGCAGGCGGACAGCAGGACCGCGACCGTCCCGCCGAGAACGAACCAGTACCCCGTCAGCCGTCCCATGCGCGCATCCTCCGGTGGGTCCTGCGATTCGAGGCCTTACCTTACTTCACGCAGGCCCGCCAGAGCGGTGGCCCGCTGGCCGTGACGTGAGGCCGTGCCTTTTTTGGGGCCGACGATGCCCCGACGATGCTTTATACTATTTTTATGAGAAAAGCCCTGTCGGTGACCTTGGAGTATGACAACGTGCTCTGGCTCCGGGCGCAGGCCGGGGCGAGCGACAAGGGGTCGGTGAGCGAGGTGCTCGATCAGCTCGTGACGCGGGCACGGGCGCATGGCCACCTGGAGCCGCAGTCGATCCGGTCGGTCGCAGGCACGATCGACCTGCCGGATGACGACCCGGAGTTCGAGGCTGCGGACGCGTATGTGCGGGAGCTCTTCGACGCGTCGCTGAGCCGGCCGGCGCTGGTCCGCGAGCGCAAGCCTCGGCCGCGCGTGAAGCGGTGACGCCGTGGGTGCGACGCCTGGGGCGGTCACCGATACGCACGCGCTCCTCTACTTCGCGGCGGGCAGTCCACGCCTGGGCAGCCGGGCGGCCGCGCATTTCGAGGCATGTGATCGGCGCGAAGCGATTCTCTACGTGCCCGTCGCCGTCATCTGGGAAGTCACCCTGCTGGCGCGCGGCGGGCGCGTGAGCCTGCGGCGGACGGTCCGCGCCTTCTTCGACGACCTCTTCACGAACCCCGCCTATTACCCGTACGACCTGACCGCGGCCCAGGTCTTCGACGCCGACGAGTTGCGCTTCACGCGCGACCCGTTCGACGCGCTCATCTGCGCCGCCGCGCGCGACCTGGAGCTGCCCCTGCTCACGCGCGACATGGCCATCGGCGGTTCCGGCACCGTGCGCACGATCTGGTAGCGCCGCAGGGTCGATTCCCTGCCGGCAGGCCGCGCCAGCTCTGCCTCCCGTGTGCCCGTGGTTCCGCGTGCCCCGTGGTTCCGTGTGCCCCGTGTGCCCCATGGTTTCCGTGGGTTCCGTGAGTTCCGGCCTCCGTGCCTCCGTGTCTCCGTGCCTCCGTGTCTCCGTGCCTCCGTGCCTCCGTGTCCGCATTTCACACGCAGGCCGCCCCACACGGAAAGGGCCCGCCCCCAGGCACTCCTGGAAGCGGGCCCATTGTCGATTCCGCGTCGAACGCGGGCGGTCGTCTAGACGACCGCGGCGGCCGCCGGCTGCTCGCCGTGCAGCCCGCGGCCGGGCACGTCGAAGCGGTCGAGGTTCATCACCTTGTGCCACGCGGCCACGAAGTCGCGCACGAACTTCTCGTGCGCATCGTCACACGCGTAGACCTCGGCGAGCGCCCGGATCTCGGAGTTGGCGCCGAAGAGCAGGTCGACCCGGCTCCCCGTCCACTTCACCTGGCCGGTCTTGCGATCGTGCGCCTCGAACGTGCCCGCCGGCCCCTCCGTCAACTTCCACTCGGTCCCCATGTCGAGCAGGCTCGAGAAGTAGTCGTTGGTCAGCACCTCGGGCCGCTCGGTGAAGACGCCGACGTTCGAGCCGTCGGTGTTGGTCCTGAGCACCCGCATCCCGCCCATCAGCACGGCCATCTCCGGGCCGGTGAGCGTGAGCAGGCGCGCCCGCTCGAGCAGGCTCGCCTCGGGCGGCAGCTCCTCGCCCTTCCCGTAGAAGTTGCGGAAGCCGTCCGAAGTGGGCTCGAGCACCTCGAACGCCTCGACGTCCGTCATCTCCTGCGTTGCGTCGGTGCGGCCCGGCGTGAACGGCACCTGGACCTCTATGCCGGCGGCCTTCGCCGCCTTCTCGATGGCCGCGCCGCCGCCGAGGACGATGAGATCGGCGAGGGAGATCCGCTTGCCGCTGCCCTTCTGGGCGTCGTTGAAGGCCTTCTGCACGCCCTCGAGCGTCGCCAGCACCTTCGCCAGCTCCGGCGGGTTGTTCACCGCCCAATCCTTCTGCGGCGCCAGGCGGATGCGTGCCCCGTTGGCGCCGCCCCGCTTGTCGGTGCCCCGGAACGACGAGGCCGACGCCCATGCCGTGGACACGAGCTGCGGGATCGACAGGCCGGAGGCGAGCAGCTGCGCCTTGAGGGCCGCGATGTCCGTCGCGTCGACCAGCGTGTGGTCCACAGCCGGGATTGGGTCCTGCCAGATCTGCGGCTCCTTCGGGACGAGCGGCCCGAGGTAGCGCGAGATCGGCCCCATGTCGCGGTGGGTGAGCTTGAACCACGCCTTGGCGAAGGCCGCGGCGAACTCGTCGGGATGCTCGAGGAACCGGCGCGAGATCTTCTCGTAGGCCGGATCGAACCGCAGCGACAGGTCGGTGGTCAGCATCGACGGCGCGATCTTCTTCGACGGGTCGTGGGCGCTCGGCACGGTGCCCTCACCCGCGTTGCCCTTGGGCTTCCACTGGTGGGCGCCGGCCGGGCTCTTCGTCAGCTCCCACTCGTAGCCGAAGAGGTTCTCGAAGAAGTTGTTGCTCCACTTCGTCGGCGTCGTGGTCCACGTCACCTCGAGGCCGCTGCTGATGGTGTCGGCGCCCTTGCCGGTGCCGAAGCTGCTCTTCCAGCCGAAGCCCTGCGCCTCGAAGTCGCACGCTTCCGGATCGGGCCCCACGTGGCTGGCCGGGCCGGCCCCGTGCGTCTTGCCGAAGGTGTGGCCTCCGGCGATGAGCGCCACGGTCTCCTCGTCGTTCATCGCCATGCGGCGGAACGTCTCGCGGATGTCGCGGGCCGCGGCGATGGGATCGGGGTTGCCGTTCGGGCCCTCGGGGTTGACGTAGATGAGGCCCATCTGGACGGCGGCCAGCGGGTTGGCGAGCTCACGATCGCCGCTGTAGCGCTTGTCGGCGAGCCACTCGGTCTCGGTGCCCCAGTTGATCAGCTCGGGCTCGTAGACGTCCTCGCGGCCGCCGGCGAAGCCATACGTCTTGAAGCCCATCGACTCGAGCGCGCAGTTGCCGGCGAACACCAGCAGGTCGGCCCACGAGAGCGCCTTGCCGTACTTCTTCTTCACCGGCCAGAGCAGCCGGCGCGCCTTGTCGAGGTTGACGTTGTCAGGCCAGCTGTTGAGCGGCGCGAAGCGCTGTTCGCCGCCGCCCGCGCCGCCGCGGCCGTCCTTGATGCGGTAGGTGCCGGCGCTGTGCCACGCCATGCGGATGAACAGGGGACCGTAGTGGCCGAAATCGGCGGGCCACCACTCCTCCGAGGTCGTCATGACCGCCTCGATGTCCTTCTTCACCGCCTCGAGATCGAGGGTCTTGAAGGCCTCGGCGTAGTTGAACTCGCGGCCCATCGGGTCGCCGGCCGGAGGCTTCTGGTGCAGCACCTTGACGGTGAGCTGGTTCGGCCACCAGTCGGTGTTCGACTTCCCCTGGTGCGCTTTAGCCGAGAACGGGCACTTCTGTTCCTTTTCCATCGTGACGTTGACCTCTGCTGGTGGTGGTTTGGCGCGGACCCCGGACCCGTGGTCCGGGAAGGTTCGTGTCAGGGTTGCGCGCCGCGGCCCTCGGCCGACCGGTCGCGCCGTTCGGCGCGGCGGCGGGCCGTGGAGTCGGCACGCGCGGGCGTGCGGGCGGCCGCCTGGCACTCGGGGCAGCGTCCCCAGTAGGCGACCTCGGCTTCGTCGATTTCGTAGCCGCGGTCGTCCGACGCGGCAAGACACGGGGCTGATCCCGCCGCGCAGTCGACATCGACCACGCGGCCGCAGACGCGGCAGATCAGGTGGTGGTGGTTGTCGCCGACGCGGTCCTCGTAGAGGGCCGGCGACCCGGCCGGCTGGATGCGGCGGATCAGGCCTTCGGCGACCAGGAGCCCAAGGGCGTCGTACACCGACTGCAGGGAAATCGTCCCAATCTCCCCGCGCACGAGCTCCGCGACCCGGTCTGCCGTGATGTGCGGCTGGCCGGACACCGCGCGGAACACGGCCAGCCGCTGGGCCGTGACCTGGATGCCACGTTCACGGAGGAGATCGGCTGGAGCGTCCGCCACGCCCGACAGTCTACATCAAAGTTTGGAGTGACTCCAAACTCGCCCCACGGGCAGGGGCGCCAAACTCAGCAGGTGCGGAAACGAGACAGCAGTGTCCGTCTCATCCGATGTAGGCGCACGCCCACACGCGCCTGCAAGCCCAGGCCCCGCCTGTCCCCCACGCGTGGCCGGTCCTGGAAGGGTTCGTGGTATGTCCCACTGGAAAGCTCCAGCCTCGTGCCTGTTCGGCGCGGCGGCGTTCATCCTCCTGCAGGCGTGGCTCGTCCAGCCGTTCGGCCTCGACACCCGCGCCGGAGGCGCCGGCGCGGTGACCCTCTGGATGGCCCTGCTGTACGTCGTGCTGCGCGGCGCGGGATACATCCTGGCGACGGCGCGCTACCTGCGCGCGAGCCTCGCCATCGTCGTGCTGCAGTACGTCTGGCGGGTCTACGTCGTACCGGCCCTGCCACGCGACCAGGTGCCCGACATCCTCGCCTTCCTGGTCCTGCTCGCGCTCAGCGCACTGGTGATCGCGGCCACCGTCGCCCCGTGGGTACGGCAGATGCGGCCCGCGCGCCGGTTCGGCCGGTACTAGGACGGCGACTCGCCTTCGGCCGCGTCCGCCGACGCGAGCCGCCCACTTGCAGGCCCCAGGCCGGAACGCATATACTCCTGATCAGGAGTCTTCAGTTCCATGTCCCTGGCCGAACGGTACCCGCACTCCCGGTACGACCCGCCGGCGCCGCCCGATCTCAGCCGGAGGGCGGAGCGGGAACGGCTGTCACCCGCCGCCCTCAAGGCGTTCTTCGCGATCATGGCGCGGTGGAAGGTCAAGGACGAGGACGCCCGCGCGCTGCTCGGCGGCGTCACCAACGGCCCCTTCTACGAGCTCAAGCGCGGCATGGACCGGGTGCTCGACACCGACCGTCTCACCCGCGTTTCGTACCTCGTGGGGATCTTCAAGGCCCTCAACATCCTCCACGGCAAGCGTCTCGCCGATGAGTGGGTCCGGCTGCCCAACTCGAACCCGATCTTCGGCGGCGACACGCCCCTCACGTTCATGATTCGTGGAGGCCTGCCCGCGCTCCAGACCGTGCGCCGCCTGCTCGACGCCAGGCGCGCGGGCTGATGCCCCTCCCGCCCGTCACGATCGTCCGCCAGTTCGACACGCACCGGCTCATCCCCTCGAAACACGTGAGGGGCGGCGACAGCGTGCTCGCCGAGCTGGTCGAGGACGATGGGGACCTGCAGGCCGTGTTCGAGCTGGACGCCGCAACGAACGACCGGGTGCTCGCGCAGCGCTCGCTCCTGCCCGGCATCGGCGTCGAGGAGCTGGTGTTCGGCGTGCCCGGCGCATCGGTGGTCAACGCGAGCTTCTGCCACGCCCATCCGCTCGGCGCGCGCTTCAGCGGACCCGATCGCGGCGCGTGGTACGCCGGCTTCGAGCTCGAGACGGCGCAGGCGGAGGTCGCCTTCCACAAGACGGTCCAGCTCGCCGAAATCGGGCGCTACGACGACGAGGTCACCTACGACGACTACCTCGCCGACTTCAGCGCGGCCTTCCACGACCTGCGCTCGACCAGGGGCTTCGGCGCCTGCCTGGATCGCGGAAGCTATCTCGCATCACAGGTGCTGGCCGAGGAGCTGCTCGCCGCGGGGTCGCTCGGGGTGGTCTATCCGAGCGTGCGGCACGCCGGCGGGACGGTGGTCGCGTGCTTTCGCCCCGCGCTCGTCGGGAACGTCCGGAGGGATCGCACGTATCGATTCACCTGGGAAGGGACACCTGCGCCACGCATCACGGCGAAGCGATAGCCCTTCCTTCGTGCGGGCACGTCCAGCTACGAAGCTCACGAAGGGCACGAAGTGTCGACGACGCCGCGGCCGGCGGGCGTGGCCGAGCCGACTGCGAGTGACGCGACACGCGACAGCCTGAATCCGTGCTGGAGGGAGCGAGGAGCGCGTCCCATCGGAGCCGGGCAATCCGAGCGGACGGAGGCACGGATTCGAGCGTCAGCTCGCCGGAGGCACGGCCACGGCCGCCAGCCGCGGCGTCCCGCAGGGTCTCCGCGAATGCCGCTCAGCGCGTCGCCAGCAGGTGATACGCCAGCGCGATGCAGATGCCGTGGATGACGAAGGCGTTCACGACGGCGGCGCCGAGCAGGTTGCCGCCGAACCACCAGGTGAGCACGACACCGGGGGCGGCGCCGAGCAGGGCCGCGGTCAGCGCGTTGGCGCGGTCACGGCGCGCGAGCCACCGGTAGAGCGGCGCGCCGTACACCAGCACCAGGGCGAGCGCGATCGCCGCGGCCTCCACGGCCTCGAACGGCGTTGCCGCAACGCCCACTCCCACGGCGCCCGCCCCGTCCCCGGCGCCAGTCAGCTTCCCGACGAGCGCCATCATGACGCGCGGTGAGCTCAGGGTGGAGATCAGGAAGCCGGCGAGGCCGCCGGCGACGGTCGCGACGAGGGCCCGCGGCAGGTCGCAGGCGATGTTCCGGAACCAGGCGCGCACGCGGAGCTCAGTGATGGTGGCGGCGATAGTCCTCGATCTCCGCCGCCTCCTTCTCCCGATGCTGGTTGACCGCCTTCGGCATCGACCGCTCGCGCGCGGCCGCGCGGCCCGCCTCGGAGTCCACCGCGAAGAGCGACGGCAGCCGTTCGAGCGTGGTGGCGCCGCAGGCCGGACACGGTGGCACCTGCCCGGCGCGGACGAGGGCCTCGAAGTCGTGGCCGCAGGCCTGACAGCGATACTCGAACAGCGGCATGGCGCGGCAGCTTACTTCGACTTCGACGGCAGCGTCTTCACCACGCAGGTGGCGTAGCGGCAGTTGTCGGAGTTCTTCGAGCCGAGCTGCTCGAGCAGCGCCACGGTCTCGGGGAACTGCATGTTGTGGGCACGCGGGCCGTTGGCCATGTCGGCGACGGTGTCCCCGGTCTCGGCCGTGGCGTCCTTGTCGGCCTCGCCTTCCCCGCCGAAGACGTTCCTCGCACGCGCCGTGACGTCACCGCCCATGGCGACGAGATACAGGATGACGTCGTGATTCGCGGTCAGCGCGGCGCCGTGGAGCGGCGTGTAGCCCTGGTTGTCGCGGGCGTTGACGTCGGCTCCGGCCTCCTCCACGAGGTACCTCACGGCGGCCAGCCGCTGGTTCGGCGCGAAGTTGGTCACCTGCGGCTCCAGGCCGTAGCCTGCCGCCACCTGCAGGGGGGTGACGCCACCGCTCGAGGGAATGCTCGGGTTGGCGCCGGCCGCAATCAGGATCTTCATCGCCGGCACGTCGTTCGCCTTCGCGGCCAGCCAGAACGCGGTCGCGCCGGTCGGGTTGGCCCAGTCGCCGTGGAAGGTGCGGTACCACGGCTTGATCGCCATGCGCACGTCCGGGTTGGCGCCCTTGTCGAGCAGCGCCTGCAGCAGCTCGAGGTGCGTGGTCTTCTCCTCGACGACGCTGGCGGGCGGGTACCAGGTGCGCTCGGGCCACTGCGCGTCGATCGTGGCGTAGAGCGGGCCGAGGCCGTTCTTCGCGACGATCGTCGGGTCGGCGCCGCGGTCGAGCATCAGCTTCGCGATGTCGAAGCGCCCGTTGACGATGGCGAGGGTCATCGGGCTCATGCCGTCGGACCCGTTCTGCAGGTTCACGTCCGCGCCGGCGTCGAGCAGCGCGCGCGCCGCCGCGAGGTGTCCCTCACGCGCGGCGAGCAGCAACGCGGTCATGCCGCCCATGGACCGCACGTCACTCCGGCCGCCTTCCGACGTGATGCCTCGCGTGCCCTTGCCGCCGGTCTCCTGCTTGTACCGCTCACCAAGCGGGATGATCTCGCTGACGACGGTCTGCGCGTCGGGATTGGCGCCCCGGGCGGCCAGCTCCCCGATGACCTCGGCCCGGCCGCGCGCGGCCGCGAACATCATCGCGGTCTGGCCCCAGGTGGCCTCCTTCGCGTTCACGTCGGCGCCCCGGTCGGCCAGCAGCCGCACGGCCTCGACCTGCCCGGACGCCGCCGCGAGCATCAGCACCGTGGTGCCGTTCGCGTTCGCGCCGGTCGCGTCGGCCTTCGCGTCGAGCAGCAGGCGCATGCTCGCGACGTCGCCATTCCTGGCCGCCATCATGAGCGGCGTGAAGCTGCCGAGCCGGGTCGTGGCGGACACGTCGGCGCCGTGCGCCAGCAGGTAGGCGGTCATCTCGGCGTTGCCACGGTAGACGGCCCAGTGCAGGGCCGTGCTGCCGTCGCCCTGCGCCGCGTTGACGTCGGCCTTGCCGTCGACCAGCTGTCGCACGGCGGCCAGGTCACCCGCCATCGCGGCGTCGGCCACGGGACTCTCCTGCGCCCGCGCCGCCATGGGCGACACGACGAGCAGTGCCGCCGTCACCGTCACCAGGAACCGTACCCGGAGTCTCATGCTGCGCTCCCTACACGTCGATGGGGCCGGTGCTGTTGCCCACCCTGTCGACCTCCATGCCCAGCTTCTGCAACGAGGTCAGGAGGATGTTGGCCTGCGGCGTGTCGTCGCCGCACAGCACGTGCGTATTGCCCTCGAGGCGGCCGGCGGCGTGTCCCATGAGCACCATCGGGACACGACGATGGCCGTGCACGTTGCCGTCGCCCATGGGGCTGCCGTAGAGGACCAGCGTGTTGTCGAGCAGGCTGCCGTCGCCGTCCGGGGTGTTCTTCAGCTGCTCGGCGAAATAGGCGAGCAGCGTGAGGTGGTAGCGGTTGATCTTGCCCTGGTCCTCGATGGTCTCCGGGCGCTCGCCGTGGTGCGATGCCGAGTGCCACGGCGTCATGCAGCCGCTCTCCGGGAAGACGCGGTTGCTGGTGTCGCGGCTCATCTTGAACGTCGAGACCCGCGTGACGTCGGCGGCGAAGGCCAGCACCTGCAGGTCGAACATCAGCTTGACGTGCTCCTCCCAGGAGTCGGGCACGCCAATCGGCGCAGCCGGGAGCTCGCGCTCCGGGCCGTGCGACTGGTTGTAGGCCTCGATCTTCTGGATGCGGCGCTCGATCTCGCGGATGTTGTCGAGGTAGTCGTTCAGGCGGTTGGTGTCCTTCGCGTCGAGGTCGCGCCTCAGCCGTGCCATGTCGCGCGTGATGCTGTCGAGGATGCTCCGGTTGATCCGCGTGCGGTTCGCGCGGTCCTCCGCCGATCCGCCCGTGCCGAACAGGTCCTCGAAGACGAGGCGCGGATCGCGGGTCATGGGCAGCGGGGTCGTCGGATCCGCCCAGCTGATCGTGTCCATGTAGGCGCAGCTGTAGTTGTAGCCGCACGTGCCGGACGAGTCGAGGTTCTCGATGCACAGCTGGATCGAGGGCAGCGGCGTGTCCTGGCCGTGCGCCGCGGCGTACAGCTGGTCGATCGACGTGCCGTTCCGGATGTCGGAGCCCTCGGTCTGCTTGGGGTGCGCGGCAGTGAGGAACACCGCGCTCGACCGGAAGTGGTCGGCGCCGACCTCCTCGGCCGAGACCGGATCGGCCATGTCGCACTGCGTGCCGCTGATCACGGTCAGGTATTCGCGGTAGGGCGCCAGCGGCTCGAGGATCGTCGTGAACTCGAAGTCCCGCCCCACGGCCGACGGCGACCAGAGGTGGTTCACCGTGCCGTACTCGGTGCTGCCGGCGCTGCCGTGCACCATCTCGATGCCGGTGAAGCGGCTCTTCGGCCGCACGGCGGCCAGGTCGCGGCCGAACGCGAACGCCGGCACCATGGCGTCGAGCAGCGGCAACGCCACGGTGGCGCCCATGCCACGGAGCACGGCGCGGCGCGACAGCGCCTTCCTGGTGATGAACATCAGCGGTCTCCCTTGTCGTGCGCGGCCACCAGGTCGGTCTCGGCCGCCAGCGTGCGCATCTGGAACGGGGCGCTCGTGACGACGCCCATCACGAATGCGGAGAAGCGGTTGTCGGCGTGGCCCGCGCGCCGCGTGATGGCCCGGACCGTCGGCATGTCCTGCGGCACGAGCACGCGGCCCAGCGCGTAACTCAGCAGGTGCTCGGCGAAGCTGTCGATAAAGGCCCCGGAGCGCGCCAGCACGGCCTCCCGCACGCTCACGGGCCCCGCCACCGGCGTCCCGTCGAAGAGCTCGCCGCTCGGGTCGATCGGGATCCCGCCGTCGGTGTTGCGCCAGCGTCCCGTCGCGTCGAAGTTCTCGAGCGCGAGGCCGATGGGGTCCATGATCTTGTGGCAGCCGGCGCATGCGGGATTCGCGCGGTGCGCCTCCATGCGCTCGCGCACCGACAGCACCTGCTCGTTGTTCACCGACTCCTTGAGCGGTGGCACGCCGGGCGGCGGCAGCGGCGCCGGCGCCCCGAAGAGCACCTCGAGCACGTACTTCCCGCGGGCCACCGGCGAGGTGCGGTTGGCGAGCGAGGTCTGCGTCAGGATCGCGCCGCGGCCGAGCAGGCCGAAGCGGTTGGGGTCCGTGAGCGCGACACGACGGAAGCGCGCGCCGGCCACGTTCGGGATGCCGTAGTGCTTCGCCAGGATCTCGTCCACGAACGTGTAGTCGGCCGTCAGGAGCGTGGTGACGGGCCGGTCCTCGCGGACGATGCTGTCGAAGAGGAGCTCGACCTCGCGGCGCATCGAGGTCGCCAGGTTCTGCGTGAAGTCCGGGAAGATCGTCGGCTCGGGATGCACCGCGGCCAGCCCGGTCAAACGGAGCCATTGCGCGGCGAAATCGGTCGACAGGCTCCCGGCGCGTGCATCCGCCAGCATGCGCGTGACCTGCCGCTCCATGCCCTCGCGGGTGGTCAGCTCCCCTGCCGCCGCGGCCGCGAGGAGCGCGTCGTCCGGGGCCGCGCCCCAGAGGAAGAACGACAGGCGCGAGGCGAGCTCGAGGTCATCGAGCCGGTAGGTGTCGCCCGGGCGCGTGCCGTCGGGCACCCGTTCGAACCGGAAGATGAACTCGGGGCGGGCGATGGTCGCCTGGACGACGGTGCGGATGCCCGCGTCGAACGAGCCCTCGGCACGCCCGACCTCGTACATCTCCATCAGCGTCTTCACATCGTCCGGGGTGGCCGGGCGCCGGTAGGCGCGGCGCACGAGCGTGTCGATGATGCGTCTCGCGCAGCCCGCCTCTTCCGCGGCTGTCGCGGGACGGCACGCGAGGATGCGGTCGCGACTGGGCATCGCGGACACGCCGCTGACGTCGGTCGGGCCGACCACCGTGAGGGTCTGGAGGTGCGGCAGGGTCGTCATGCCGGGGTGCAGGCCGACGCTGACGTCCATGATCGTCTGCTCGACGAGGCGCACCGAGTCCTCGACCGCGCCGTCCGCCTTGCTGACAAAGGCCGCCGCGAGACGGTGTGGCCCCGCCGTCACGTGCACGGCCGGAGTCACGAGCGTGCCGGTGTTGCCCTCGAGCAGCGGGTCGATGGTGAACGAGGCCACGCGGCGGCCGTCGATCGAGATCTCGAGCACCTGCCCCTGGAGCGTCTCGGGCAGGTTTCCGCCGATGAGCTCGCCCAGGTAGTAGTAGTAGAGCTCGGCCTGGAACGTGTAGTCGCCATCGGCCGGGAACTGGTGCACGACCGCGGTGCCGCCGCGCGTGCCGAAGGGCGCGCCCTCGACATGGCGCATCTGGTTGACGACCTTCGGGACGTCGTACTTCGCCATCACCGGCGGCGCCTGTGGATCGCCCATGGCCAGGCGCGCGACCTTGTCGGCCGCGCGGACGTAGGCCTGCATCAGCGTCGGGTTGATCGTGAGCGCGTCGGCCATGTTGTCGAACGCGCCGGTGCGCGCGTCCGGCGGGAGCAGCGCGGAGACGTCGACGTCGACGCCGAGCAGGTCATCCACCGCCGCGCGATACTCGCGCCGGTTCAGCCGATGCAGTTCGGGCGCCTTGGCGTAGGGATGTGCGAGGGCGTGCTCGTCGATCTGCGCCTCCAGCATATGGCGGAAGTCGAGCAGCGCCTGGTCGTCCGGGCGGCGGGCCCCGGCGGGCGGCATCAGGCCGGCGCGCAGCTTGCGGATGACCGCCTCACTCTGGGCGGGGCTGGCCTCGGGGCGGGCGAGGTCAATCTCGCTGAACGAGAAACCACCGGCCTGCGTGCGATCGTTGTGGCACCCGGCACAGTAGGTGCGGGCGAACGCCTCCTGCGAGGCGATCGGCGAGGACGGCGTGGCTGGCGCCTGCGCCTGCGCCGGCGCGGCACTCGGCCCGGCCTGGCCGGCCACGAGCAGCAGGCCCGCAGCAACACCGATGGCGAACGTACGCCTCATCTGGCAACCTCCGGAGAGGGGATCCAGCCCCTCGCTCGGTGGACGGCCGTCGTGCAGAGCAGCCCGGCCGCAAGTGCGAATCTGGTGATCCTGCGGATTGTAAGGGGGTTGGGAGGCGGGGACAACCGTAGGGTTGTCACGAGTTGTTACCGTGGATGGGGTGCGGAACAGGGGACAGTCCCCTCTTTCCACGGTGAGGCCGGTCGGCCCCATTTTCCGGCGACGGGGCCCGCGCCTGGCTCAGCGGAACGCGAAGCAGTAGATCCGGGGCGCCGGGACGCTGGCCTCGGCCGCGCAGCTCAGCTCGGTCCCCGCGTTCCACCGGCCGTCGCCGCCGGCCGCCGCGGCCCGCCCGTCCGCCGCGGTCCAGTTGGCGCAGTTCTTCCCGACGGCGGCGGTGCCGTCTGGCAGGGTCCCCGTGAAAATCGGCGGCGCGTCGGCACCAGCCCCGATCGGGTCGCCGCGTTCCGTCAACAACCGCTCGAGATCCACCTCCGCGGTCACGTGCAGATCCACGGGCCCACGCGCGACGAGCCGCCCGCGGGCGTCGTACCACGGGCCCGCGCCGATGCGATCCCCGGCATTCATCGCCGGCCGCTCGTTGAAGCTCGTGCTCAGGTAGGCCCGCCAGGTCCGGTCGCCGGCCCCCGCGTCCTCGGCGAGTCGCTGGCAGAGCCGATCGGCGCCGGCCAGTCCGCCCAGGCGCCCCCCTTCCGGCACGCCCTCGCTGGTCACGAAGAAGCTCATGCGCGTCTCGGCCGGCGGCACGGCCGCGGTCTTCGGGGCCATGAGCGCGGACACGTCGACGAGCACGCGGCGCTCCTCGCGCTCCAGCACGGCGTACCGGCTCTGTGGATCGGAGAAGTGGAAGGTCGTGCCGTCCGGCAGCGCCGCGCTGGTGAACTTGAACACGTCTGGATGCGCGGCCCGGAGGAGCGGCGTGACTTCCCGACCGGCCGTGTCGAACGCGGTGCCGAAGTCGTTGCGCGCGCCGCCTCCCGTCGCCGCCACGTGACACGTGCCGCACCCGGAGATCTCCGGCCGGATCATGGGGTCGGCCTCGAGGGCCGCGAGATATGGCGGCCTGGCTTCGGCGGCGCGGTACCACCCGCCTACAGGGGCGAGGACGAGCAGGGCGAGACTCCAGCGAAGCGCGGCGGCGTGACGGGCCTTCATGGCGGCGAAGTCTACTTCATTTCAGATTGTCGATTGCAGATTGCAGATTGCCATCACCCTCACTCACTGGGCACACTGCAACCGGCAATCTGCAATCAGCGATCAACTCGTCGATCGTCAGTCTTGAATCTTCAATCTTCAATCTTCAATCTGAGATGCTTTGACGTTCTTCAACTGGATCGGCTCGGTTTGGTAGTTCACGAGCTCGAGCGTCTTGCCGTCGTAGCTCGGGTGCACCGATGCCGCATAGGCCAGCTTGCCCTGCCCCTCGCCGTCGTCGTTGAGGTGCAGCTCGATGAAGGTGAACGGATAGTCGGTGAGCCGCGGACGGTTGAAGACCTCCCACGCCGACACCGGGCGATCCGTCGCCAGGACGATGTGGCGGCCTCCGTCCTCACCGGGCTCGACGGCCGCGTAGTGCAGGTTGTAGGCGAGCTCACCTGGCGTGCTGATCGTGCCCACGGGTCGCGTCTCGCGCAGGGTGTCGAGCAACGCCTCCTCGCCCTTGTCGACGAGCGTGCGGACCAGCCGGTCCTGCTCGGCCTTTGTCGACCAGCGCGTCACCCGCATCTGGATCTGCGTCGCGACCGAACCGCTCCGCGGCCCTCCCGTACTCACGGCAAATGCGGAGTACTCGAGCGGCAGCGGCTCCTGCGGGGCCGACGCCTGCACGAGCGGCGCGGTGACCAGCGCCAGGGCCCCCAACATCAACAGCGCTCTCGATTTCATGTCATCCCTCCTTTCGTCGATGCAGGTTGCAACAGTCCTGCCGATGACCGTGGCCACCGTCCCGTCTGTCTGTCGGCGGCTTCGCACACGGCGGCTGCGCCATCCGTGTCGCCCCTGAACGACGCTCCACACTGCGATCACGTCCGGTCACCAGACGTGGCAATCGCCGAGGGTGCCGGGACGCCTGCCGGGCTAGCGGGAGTCGCGCACGCGCCTGCGCCACGGCCGGGCCGGCGTCACCCGGATGCGCCCGCGAAACGGCCCCGATCCCGCCCATCGCGCCTCTGGCCGGCAGAAACGGAAGGAAGCTTGCAGTCGTCCTGATTCGCCGCGCACTCCCCCAGCGAACGGCCGGATCCGGTCGGAGCGATCGGATCGGGGCAGCACCGCTTCCGGCACAGCTGTCCACAGGTTCAGGGCCAGCGCACCTTTGCGACACGCACCATCGTCAGCGCCCTGCCTGCCTCGACTTCTGCACGAACAGCGCGCGTGGCCGCGCCAGCCACGTGCCGCCGCGATGCGGCGGAGAACAGAAAGGAGCGCAGATGCGACAGACATGGATCAGGCACACCACCGCCCTCACGGCGGCCCTGCTGCTCGGCCTCGGCGCCGCGGCGCAGGCCGGACAGATCCAGTGGGCCGACGCGGTCATCCTCCACTTCGACGAGCCCGTGAAGGTGCCCGGCAAGACGCTGCAGCCCGGAACCTACCGCTTCGAGCTGGTGCGCGACATGGGCAGCCGGCACACCGTGCGGATCACGACCGATGACAACCAGGACCTGGTCGCCACGACCCAGGCGATCCCGACCAAACGCCTCGACGCGAACGGCGAGATCGTGATGCGGTTCAGCCCGACCGATCGCTCGACGCCGCCCGCCATCAAGGCGTACTACTACCCGGGCTCGGTCTACGGCCACGAGTTCCTCTACAACGACAAGGAGGCGAAGGAGATCGCCAACCTGTCGAAGGAAGTCGTGCTCGGCACCGGTGTCGACAAGATGATCGACGGCGAGAGCATGACCGACCAGGGCAAGGTGCTCGAGTACCACCCGTCCGGCCAGAGCCAGGCCTGGAGCGGCGACGAGGCCACGAACCGCGAATGGCAGGCGTGGCGCCAGAAGAGCGGCGCCGCCTCGGATCGCGGGGCGATGCGTGATGCCGACCGGTATCCCGAAGGCCAGACCGAACGCGACCGCATGGCGCAGGCTGGCCGGGACCGCATGGACCAGGCCGACCGCAACCGCATGGAGAGCCAGGGCGATCGCAACCAGGCCATGACCAGCGACCGCACGTCGGGCGACCAGATGGCCCGCGGCGGACGGCAGGCCGAGGACCGCTCCATGACCGAGGAAGAGCGCAACTCGACCACCCCGTTCGTGAAGCGTGACTACGCCGACGCGCAGCGGGTGAAGGTCGACGCCCTCGAGGACCACGGCGGCACGTACATGGGCCAGACGATCATGGTGGACGCCGAGGTGGACGACGTCATCGGTCCGCAGCTCTTCACGATCGACGAGCCGGGCTGGATGGACCTCGAGCGTGAGGTCATCGTGCACCTGCCGAGCGACCTCGCCGCCCTCGTCCAGGATGGCGACAAGGTCACGGTCACGGGGAAGGTCACGCAGTACACCCAGGCCAACCTCGAGGACGACTGGGGCTGGATGGGGCTCGGCAACGACGATGACATGGAGGTCGAGCTGAAGCAGCGGACCGTCATCGAGGCCGACCGCGTGGTCGGTGGCGATGACAACGTCGCCATGGTGATCGAGGTGAACGAGCCGCGGACCGGCGCCGCGGCCAACCGTGGCCAGGCCGCCAGCGACCGCAACCAGGACGTTCAGGGCCTCGCGCCGGTCGACCGGGCCGACAACGGCATGGCCACCAGCCGTCACATGGCTGCGATGGAGCCGCTTGCCGACGCCGGCGAGATGAGCGGCGGCGACGACATGATCGGCCGCCGCGTCGAGTTCAAGGACGCGACGGTCGCCAAGGTGTCGGGTGAGGGTGGCCTCTTCATCAAGGGCCACGGCGAGACGTTCTACGTGCGCCCGGCGAAGGGCACCGACCTGAACGCCGGGTCGGGCGACACCGTCAGCATCACCGGCGTCGTGCTGCAGATGCCCCGCCACATGGAGGACCGCATCAGCGCGCCGGACGACGCGAACGACGACGTCTACGTCTACGCGACGATGGTCGACAGCGGCACCACGCGATAGGCGAAGCGGCTGACCGGCCGTACCGGCAGACGACAACAACACCAAGGGCCCGGTCGCCAGTGGCGGCCGGGCCCTTGGTGTGTGCCGGATGTGTCGGCGACCACGCGTGATGCGGGAGCGCGCTCAGAGCGTCGGCGTATCGCGCACGCCACCACCTTCCTGGCGTTCCTCCTCGTGCTTCAGGCAGTACTGCGCCCAGGGCACGGCCTCCAGCCGCTTGTCGCTGATGCGCTCGCCATCGACCGCGCAGGTGCCGTACGTGCCCGCATCGATGCGCTGGAGCGCGTCCCGGACCTGGCCCAGCCGCGCGCTTTCGACCTCGGCCTCGGTGTAGTCCTCGCTCTGCGTCTCGTCCGTGAGGCTGCGGTCGCCCGTGTCCTGCACGGAGTCGACCCCGTCGGTGCGGGCGCGTTCCCGTCGACGGCTGACCTTGCCCTCGAGATCCCGCTCCAGCTCGAGCAGGCGTGTCTTGTAGCGTTCGGTGTCCATGATGTCCTCCGGCCACCGGTCCGGCAGGACGGCGGCACGCGGGAGGTGAATCAAGGACGGTGCCAGCCCTCAGGCGCCGTAGTGGAACGCCGAGATCACCGCGTTGCCGAAGGTGCCATTGAAGGCCACGCGGCCGACGTCCGCGCCGGCGGCGCCGGCGACAACCATCAGCGGGATCAGGTGATCCTCGTGCGGGTGCACCACCCGGGCATGCGGCGCCTCGGTCCAGCGGCTCAGCGCCGCGTTTCGCGCGTCGGGAGGGGCCGTCGCGGCGTCGCGCAGCCACGCGTCGAAGGCCACCGACGCGTCATGCCCCTGCCGGGTCATGAACATGCGCAGGTTGTGGAAGCTCATGCCGCTCCCGACGATCAGGATGCCCTCGTCCCGCAGTGAGGCGAGGGCGCGACCGAGGGCCAGGTGCCCGGCCGGATCCATGCTCGCCAGGACCGACAGCTGGAGGGTCGGGACGTCCGCGGCCGGCCACGCCACCTTGAGGGGGATGAAGGTGCCATGATCGAACCCGCGATCCGGGTCGGCGGCCGTCGCGAAGCCCGCGGCGTCGAGCAGCTCACGAATGCGGGCGGCCAGGTCCGGCGCGCCGGGCGCCGGCCAGGTAATCGCGTACGACTCCGGCGGAAAGCCGAAGTAGTCGTACAGGAGCGGGGGCTCGGCGGCCGTCATCACGGTCGGCACGTCCGTGACCCAGTGCGCCGAGATCACCAGCAGCGCGCGCGGCGGCGCGGACAGCACCGAGGGCAGGCCCCGCAGGTAGCCTGCCAGCGCGTCGACCTCCTGCGGGGCGACCATGCCGAGCTCGACGAACGGCCACGGGCCGCCGCCGTGCGGGATGAACAGGACGGGCATGCGCATTGGATGCGGACCTCCGGGATCGGTGAGTCCAGCGTACTCCCGGCCGAGCCGCACACGGCTCTCGCATTGACCGACCAAATCGGTCGCATTTAGACTGTAGAATGTGGACCGCACGTCCACCACCACCCATGGCGCACTCCGCTGCCCTCGGTCGTCCGGTCGTCTACCTCTGCACGGGCAAGTCGTGCCGCAAGCTCAAGCGGGAGTCGCGGGAGCTGCGCGCCGCGCTCGCGGACGTGGCGGAGATCCGCGAGGTGGACTGCCAGAGCATCTGCGACGGCCCGGTGGTGGGGACGGCGGTGGACGGGGAACTGGAATGGTTTCGCGCCGTGGACTCGGAGAAGTCGCGCCGGCAGCTACGCGAGCTGCTCGAGGGCGAAGGCGAGCCGGGCAAGAGCCTCAAGAAGCGCCACCTGCGCAAGCGCTCCGGCGAGCTGCGCTGACAATTCGGCACCTTCCGCGCCCATCGCATCCGCCTCCCGCTGTCGGCGCCCGGCGAGGCCGGTCTTTCGGCTGGTCGTCGCGGCACGCCACCTGCTTGCGATGGTGATGCGTGCCGGCGCGGCACGATCATCGATGGACCACCTCTCCCTCCCCGGCGACACGGGCACCCTGCTGGCGCGGCTGGCGCTGGCGACCGCGCTCGGCGGCCTGGTCGGCCTGAATCGCGAGATGTCGCTCAAGCCCGCCGGCTTGCGCACCCATGCCCTCGTCGCCCTGGGCGCGGCCCTGCTGACGGTGACGGGCCTGTTCCTGTCTGCGGGCGCGGCTGGCGACGTGTCGGCGCCCGGCCGGGTGATCCAGGGCGTCGTCGCCGGGATCGGGTTCGTGGGCGGCGGCGTGATCCTGCACGGGCGGCGCGTCGAGGCCGTCCATGGACTCACGACGGCGGCGTCCATCTGGGTCGTGTCGGCGGTCGGCGTGGCGGCTGGCGCGGGCCTCTGGCGCGCCGCTGCGGGCACGGTGTTCCTCACGCTGTTCGTCTTGACCGTGGGCGGCCCGATCGACCGGGCGGTTCGCCGGCTCCTCGGGCGTCGAGACGACGATTGAGCCGCGCACGGCGCGGCGAGCGGCGGTCCGTGTCGCGGGGCGTCATCGCCACCCACGCCCCTCTCGCCACCCGCGCCCTGTCGCCGGGTTTCCGCCGTCGGCGCGCGCCGGTTCGCCACTTGCCGGCCTTTGGCGGTTCCTCCCCCCGGCACTGTACTTGCTCGATTCGCTGGCATGGGCCCGGTTGCGTCGTCGGGGGCTCGTTGGGAGTGGCGGACGTTCGGGGAGCGGTTCCCCGAGATGGACGTGCCGCTCCTTTCCGGTCCCCATGACGTGCGGTCCAGCGTCGAGACCTACATCGTGAGCGCGGACCCGGCAGTGAACGTGAAGATCCGCGCCGATCAGCTCGAGGTCAAGACACTCCAGCGCGTTGACGGCGAGCTGGAGCAGTGGTTCCCGGTCCTCAAGGCCCCGTTCCCCCTCCAGGCTGCGGACATTGCGCGCCTGTTCCCGTACTGGCACCTGTCCCCGCCGCCACTGACCCGCCCGACGTACACCCCGTCCGAGTTCCTCGCCGAAGTCGTCGCCCCGGTCATGGCCCTTCGCACGGTCCCCGTCACGAAAGAGCGGCACGGCGGGCACCTCCACGGGTGCATCGCCGAGCTCGCACGGCTGTCGGTGGACGGCCGGTCCGTGGAAACCGTCGCGGTGGAGTCCGAGGATTGCGACAAGGTGCGCCACGCCGTGCGCGCACTGGGGCTCTCCGCACATCCCAACGTCAGCTACGTGAGCGCCCTGCGGCGCCTCGCGGACGCTCACCGCGGCTAGGCGTCGCGCCAGCGGGAGGGCGCATGCCATGTCATTCCTCCGAATCGTTGCGTCGACGGCGCTCGTGGTCACCATCGGCCTGCGGCCTGCGCTCGCCCAGGCGCCGGATGCGCCCGTGGGCGAGGATCAGGAGCTCGCCCCGGTGGACGTCTTCCAGGGGGCCGGCATCCTCATCGCGGAAAGCGAGGATCACCGCTTCCGGTGGTGGCTCGACGGGCGCGTGAACCTCGACACCGCCTTCTACTTCAACAGCGACAGCACACTCGGGAATGGCGTGGAGCTTCGCCGCGGGCGTGTCGCGCTGAACATGGTGCTCTGGTCGTCGTGGGCGGCGCAGTTCGACATCGACTTCGTCGAGAACGCCGTGGACGTCAAGGACGCGTGGATTGGGTACACCGGCTTCGAGCGCACCCTCGTGCGGGCGGGTAACTTCCGGGCGCCCTTCGGCCTCGAGACGCTCACCTCGTCCCGCTACATCACCTTCATGGAACGGTCGCTGATCGACAACTTCTCGCCCGACCGGCGCATGGGCATCGGCGTCTCGCGCTGGGGCACGCGGTGGCAGGCGGCGGGCGGCTTCTTCGGGCCGGCGCTCGAGGACACGATCGAGCGGACCGGGCAGGATCAGACCTACAGCGTCATCGGCCGCGTGACCGGGCTTCCCGTCGCCGAGGGCAACCGCCTCGTGCACGTGGGCGCGGCCTTCGCCGTGATGCAGCCGAACGCCGCGGTCGAGGACGACCTCTCGGACGCGAACCGGTGGCGCGTCCGCGCCCGGCCCGAGACCCACGTCAGCCTCGGCCGGTTCCTCAATACCGGCCAGGTCCGCAACGTGGATCGCGCGGTGCTCTACGGGGTGGAGGCGGCCGCCACCTACGGCTCGTTCTCGGCCCAGGCCGAATACAACCGCGAGACGTTGCAGCGCACGGTCGACGGGCTGCCCGAGCCGGCCTACGACGGCTGGTATGCGTTCGCCAGCTGGTTCCCGACCGGCGACCATCGTCCCTACGATCGCACGGCCGGCGAGTTCACGCGGGTGGTCCCGAAGGGACCGCGCGGCGCGGTGGAGGTCGTGGCCCGCTATTCCACCCTGGACCTCAACGACTTCGACGCCGGCATCCGTGGCGGGCGCGAAGGCATCGTGACGCTCGGTGTCAACTGGTACGCCAACGCGAACGTGCGGCTGATGACCAACTACCTGTTCGTCAACAACGACGTGTTCGCGCGCGGCGACTACCTGCCGAACGACGACTTCAACGTGCTGCAGATGCGGCTCGCGCTGATGTTCTGACCCTGACCACGACCGCGGGGCGTGGCGGGCGTCCACGCCCCCGCGGCCGCCGGAGGCAGCCATGGCCGACGAGGTGGAGCGCAAGTTCCTGACGACCGACAGCCGCTGGAAGGCGGGCGCGACCGGCGTCCGCATCCGCCAGGGATACCTCTCGACCGTGCCGGAGCGGACGGTGCGGGTGCGCACGGAAGGGCCGCGCGCGGTGCTGACCGTCAAGGGACGCACCGTCGGCGTCAGCCGGCAGGAGTACGAGTATGGGATCCCGTTCGCCGATGCGGAGCGCATGCTCGACGAGCTCTGCGAGCGCCCGCTCATCGACAAGACGCGCTACCGCGTCCGGCACGGCTCGCACACCTGGGAGGTGGACGAGTTCCACGGCGACAATGCCGGCCTCGTCGTGGCCGCGCTCGAGCTCGGCCGGCCGGAGGAGCCGTTCGAGCGACCGTCCAGGCGGGGGCCGGAGGGCTCGGGTGACCCGCGGTACATCAAAGCCAACC
>JBFWVR010000026.1:0-36657 GCA_050246635.1 Vicinamibacterales bacterium | reverse complement strand
GCTGATCTTCGTGTCAGGCTCGAAGCCTCGCGCACAACCAGCGTCCCGACGCGCCTACTCAAGCGTCCCTGAGTAGACCCCGACCATCGGGGTAGGGGCAACATACAAGCGCACGAAGAACACGAAGACCGTGACGCCTGGCATGACGGGGTCTCGCGACTTGGAGTTCTGACGGGTCCCCCAATCTTCAATCGCAAATCTTCGATCTGAAATCGGAGCCGCAGGCTCCGTGTCTCCGTGTGTGCATTTCGACTGTTGGAAGGAGAACGAAATGGATCGACGCGCATTCCTGCGGCGGAGTCTCGTCGGCGGCGTGGGCACGGTGGCGGCGTTCCGGGACGACGGGCTGGCGCGGGCGATGGCGGCGGCGGGCCGGGCAAGCGCCGAGGGCCGCGCCCCGGAGGACCTGGCGGGCGACGAGTCGTTCTGGCGCGAGATCCAGCAGGCCTTCACCCTCGACCGCACGATCATCAACCTGAACAACGGCGGCGTGAGCCCGAGCCCGCGCGTCGTGCACGAGGCCTACAAGCGGTTCCTCGACATCTCCAACCAGGCGCCCGTGTACCACATGTGGCAGGTGCTCGAGCCCAACATCGAGAGCGTGCGACGCCGCCTCGCGGGCACCTTCGGCTGCGACCCGGAGGAGATGGCCATCACGCGCAACGCCAGCGAAGCGCTGCAGATCGCGCAGCTCGGCCTCGACCTGAAGCCGGGCGACGAGGTCCTGACCACCAACCAGGACTACGGGCGCATGCTCAACACCTGGGAGCAGCGCGTCCGGCGTGACGGCATCACGCTGACGAAGATCTCCTTCCCCGTACCGCCGCCGAGCATGGACGACCTCGTGCAGCGGTTCGAGCGCGCGATCACGCCGAAGACGAAGGTCATTCACTTCTGCCACATCACCAACCTCACCGGGCAGATCTTCCCGGTGCAGGCGATCAGCCGCATGGCCCGCGCGCGCGGCATCACCACCATCGTCGACGGCGCCCACGCCTTCGCCCACTTCCCCTTCACGCTCGCCGACCTCGAGTGCGACATGTACGGGACGAGCCTGCACAAGTGGCTGCTGGCGCCGATCGGCACGGGCTTCCTCTACGTGCGCAAGCCCCTCATCCCGGCGGTGTGGCCGATGCAGCCCGCGCCCGAGGCGAAGACGGACGACATCCGCAAGTTCGAGGAGATCGGCACGCATCCGGCGGCCGGCCACAACGCGATTGCCGAGGCGCTCACGTTCCACGAGAGCATCGGCGCCGAACGCAAGATCGCGCGACTGCGGTACCTGCGCAACCGCTGGGCGAAACGGCTCGAGCAGCATCCGCGCGTGAAGATGCTCACGAGCGACGACCCGGCCCAGGCCGGCGGCCTGGCCAACGTCGCCATCGAGGGCGTCGACGTCGCCCAGGTGACCAGCCACCTCTGGAACAAGTGGCGCATCATCGTCGTCGCGATCAAGCACCCGGAGTACAGCGGCCTGCGCGTGACGCCGAATGTCTACACGACGGTGGAGGAAGTGGACACGTTCGCGGCGGCGATCGAGGAGATCCTCAAGGAGGGGGTTCCCGCGACGGCCTGACACCCTGATGAGGGAAGAGAGAATCCAGAAACCGGAATCAAGACGAACGGGCAGTTTCGCTCGTGCGGCCGTTGAATCCGGCTTCTGGTTTCTCTATTTCGGCGAACGCGCGCCATCGTAAGATCTCGGGCGATGAAGCTTACGGTCGTGATGCCCTGCTACAACGAGCGGGCCACCATCACCGCGATCCTGGATCGGGTCGCCGGTGTCGATCTCGGCGGGATCGAGCGGGAAGTCGTCATCGTGGACGATGGGTCCACCGACGGCACGCGGGACCTGCTGGCGGCGCGGGACGGGCGTGACGGCATCCGGGTGATCTACCAGCCCGTGAACGGCGGCAAGGGCACCGCCGTGGCCACCGGCCTGGGGGCCGCGACCGGGGACGTCCTGGTCATCCAGGACGCCGACCTCGAGTACGACCCCGACGAGTATCCCCTTCTCCTCCGCCCCATCCTCGAGGGCAAGGCCGACGTCGTCTACGGCTCGCGGTTCCTGGGGTCGGCCCGCGGCCACCGCGTCCTCTACTTCTGGCACTACGTGGGGAACCGCCTGCTGACGCTGCTGTCGAACGCGGTCAGCGACCTGAACCTCACCGACATGGAGACCTGCTACAAGCTCTTCACGCGCGAGGTCTACACACGGCTGCGGCTGGAGTCGACCGACTTCGGCATCGAGCCCGAGATCACCATCAAGGTGGCGCGCCTCGGCGCCCGCGTCTACGAGGTGCCGATCTCGTACCACGGGCGGACCTACGAGGAAGGCAAGAAGATCGGCCTCAAGGACGCCTTCAAGGCGCTCTACGTCATGGCGAGGTACGCCGCCTGGCAACCCGCACCCGGCGACCGCGAGGCCGTGCGCGCGAGACGCGCCAGACCCTAGGCACCGCCGCGGGAAATGGGGACAGTCCTGGACAGTCCCCATTTCCACCTTCTTGCCCTTCGTGCCCTTCGTGTCCTTCGTACCCTTCGTGACCTTCGATCCGGGCGTCAGAACCTCACCATGACGCCCCACGACCACATCGATCCCTGGTGCGAGAGCTTCAGGCGGTCCGAGAAGGGGATGAACCCGGGCAGCGGCGTCACCGTGGACCCGCTGCTGGGCGGGGCCAGCGGCGGCTGGACGCTGTTGTCACCGCCGTCGCCGAAGCGGATGAAGGTGTACCGGTAGTCGCCGTAGAGCGAGACTCGCGGGTGCACCCGGATCTCGCCGCCGACCCCCGCGTGCCAGCCCATCTTGCGGGTCGTCGTCGTGTCGACGACGAGCTGATCGGCGTCGAGCGTGTCGACCCGCTGGGAGTACCAGCCGACGCCGCCCACGAGATACGGGGCGACGGCCGCGCGCACCGGAAAGAACAGCAACGATCCCTGGAACGGGAAGTCCTTGATGCGTTCGCTGAGGTCGTCCTTGATGGCCGACCGGTAGTCGATGGCCAGCTCCATGACGGCGCGCCCCGAGCCCAGGCGCAGCGCGCCGCCGGTGAAGCGCGTCGAGCCGTCCGGCAGGCTCGTGTCCCCGCGCACGAAGGTAATCCGGGGGCCCACCCCGACGCCCTGCGCCGCCACCGTCGTCGCGCCCGCCAGCAGTCCCGCCGCCACCACGACACCGATTCCAGCCGTTCGCAGGAGCCTCATGGGCACCTCCTTCGTTACGGACTGGCTTATCGGGCCAAACTGCGCGGGACTTTACAGGCATGCATTATCTGGTGATCTCGTGATCGGGTGATGTGGCGATCTGATCTCGCGATCGGGAGATCTGCGTATCTATCTGCTGATCTATCTGCCGGACAAAACACGGGTCTGCCCCTTTCCACCGGCCACCCGGAGAAAAGGGGTCAGAGCTGGTCAGGGCCCATTTTCGAGATCGATCAGCAGATAGATACGCCGCATCGCCAGACGTACAAAAAAGAGGGCCACCTGGCGGTGGCCCATCTGGCGTCGGACGGAGAAAGAACGGACGTCTCGGGAGCCGCTACGCGAGCACCTTGACGACGACGCGGCGGTTCTGGGCGCGGCCCTCACGGGTGTTGTTGGGCGCCACCGGCTTGTCCTCGCCGTAGCTGATCACGTTCATCTTGTGCAGCGGCACGTGGTGCTGCTCGTAGAGGTAGCGCTTGACGGCCTCGGCGCGCTCCATGCCCAGCTCCTCGTTGTACGTCTTCGAGCCGGTCGAGTCGGTGTGGCCCTCGATCTCGATCCAGACCGCGTTCTTCTGGTTCTGGATCTGCGAGACCATGTCGTCCAGGGCCTGCTTGGCCTGGTCGGGCAGCTCGGCGCCGCCGAACTTGAACTCTCCCTGGTCCTCGCTCACGACGACCTCGAAGAGGAGCTTGCGGGCCGAGGCCTCGATGGCGTCGGCGCGGGCCGCGGCGGTCTTCCCGACCTCGCCGGCCTTCGCATCGGCCGCGTTGGCGGCGTCCTGCGCGTTCTTCGCGGACTGCTGGGCCTCGTTGATCTGGCCCTCGTTCTGGCGGACACGCTCCTGCGTCTCCTCCAGCGAGTCGCTCACCGAGCTCACCTTGTCGTTGACCTCGCCCACCGACTCCCGGACGAAGCCCTTGGTGGCGCACGCCGGCGCGACCGCCAGCGTCAGCGCGAACGTCGCCATGACGAAAATCGATTTCCGCATGTCATTCCTCCTTCACGGGCCTCAGCCCCAGGGCCGCTCTGCCCGCGGGGTCCGGAGGACCACCTGTTCCCACAACCGTCGCTTCGCTTACGTATGCCTTCGCCTTCGGTCCCGGCCGGCGGGGCCGGCCATCCCTACCAGCTGTCGCGCCCGGCCATGTAGCCGCCGCGAGCCCGCACGGTGAGGTCCTTGTCACGGGTGCGCACCTCGATCGGGTGCCAGCCCTCGGCGTCTCCGGGTGGAAACGCGATCAGATACGCGTGGCGCAACTCCTCGACGACCTTGACCGCGGCCTCGGTGGACCGTCCCGGCGAGCTCGAATAGAACAGGGCCCCACCCGTCCAGCGGGCCAGGTCCTCGAGCGAGGCGCGATCAGGGGCGGCCTCGCGCGACCGGAGGGCACGGGGCGAGTCGGGATCGTCGATGGCGGACACCGTGGCGATGACGTAGATCGGGACGTCGATGGACGCCGCGATACCGGATACCTCCGCCGCCGTGAGGCGGCTCGCCGTGTCAACGCCATCGGTCAACACGACGACTGCGCGACGAGGGGCGGGACGGTCGGCTACCTGCCGGGCCGCCTCCGCCACCGCGTCATGCAAAGAGGTGGCCCCGAACGGATCGACCTCCCCCAGCGCACCCGTAAGGGTGCGCGTATCGACCGTGAACGGGGCCACCACCTGGAGCCGGCTGTCGAACGCGAACAGCGCGGCTTCATCGCGGCCGGGTACCAGCTGTCCAAGCAGGTGCCGGGCCGCAAACCGGGCGGCGCTCATGCGTTCAGCGACATCCATGCTGCCGCTGACGTCGAAGAGCACCGCGAGACTGACGGGCGCGTCCTCGGTGCGGAACTCGGTGATCGGCCGGGGACGCCCGTTGTCGATCACCTCGAAGTCTTCCGCCTCGAGACCTTTCACCAACCGGCCGCGGCTGTCACGCACCGTCGCGCTGACGGTGACGAGCTCCACGCCCGACCGGAACACCGGCTGCTCCGTGGCCGTCTCCGCCTGCATGGCGGAGGCCGTGACCGGCACGATGGCCAGTGCGGCGGCGGCGACCCACGGGAGGAGACGGTGGCGCATGCCCTCCCCTTTTCCAAGAGCGATGCCAACTCAGCGAGTCTTTTGTTTTCAACAACTTAGGGGTATTCCTGCCGGGACAGACACCGTGCAACTCTCACAGGCTGTGTAACTTTTGCCCGGTTCAACTGGACACAAGTGGAAGCCGCGGTATACCCCGGCGCTCCGTCGATCCGCGGCGGCAGAATCAGCGCGCGCCGTCGAGAGGCGCGTCTAAGATGGTCACGTGAACGCCACCGCCATTCGCACCGCCGCACGCGTCGACCGCTTCACCTACGCCATCCGGAACATCGTCGCGGAGGCGAGGAAGGTGGAGCTGTCAGGGCTCTCCGTCAGGTACCTCAACATCGGTGACCCGAACCAGTTCGGGTTCCTCACGCCGCCGCACCTGATCGAGGCGGTGGAGCGCGCGATGCGCGACGGGCACAACGGCTATGCGCCGTCGCCCGGCATCGCGGAGGCCCGCGAGGCGGTCGCCGCGGATTTCGCGGCGCGTGGGGTGGTGATGCCGGCCGACCGGGTGCTGATCACGTCGGGCACCTCGGAGGGCATCGAGCTCGCGCTCACGGCCCTCGTGGACGAAGGCGAGTCGGTGCTGGTGCCGTCCCCCACGTATCCCCTGTACACGGCGGTGCTGGCCAAGATCGGCGCCACGCCGGCGTACTACCGGACCGATCCGGACCGCGGCTGGCTGCCCGACCTCGACCACCTGCGATCGCTCATCACGCCGGCGACGCGCGCGCTGGTCGTCATCGATCCCAACAACCCCACCGGGGCCATCTATCCGGACGAGGTGCGGCGGGAGCTGATCGCGCTGGCGGAGACCCACGGCCTCGTGATCCTGGCCGACGAGGTCTACGGCGATCTCGCCTACGACGGCCCCGTGCCGCCCATGGCGACGCTGGCGCCCGAGGCGCCGATCATCTCCTACTCGAGCCTGTCGAAGGCGTACCTCGCACCCGGCTGGCGTGCGGGCTGGATGGGCGTGGGCACCACGCCGCGGCTCGACGGCGTGCTGGCCGCGATCAAGAAGCTCGCGGACGGGCGCCTCTGCAGTCCCGGACCGATGCAGTACGCGGTGACGGCGGCCCTCACCGGCGACCGCTCGCACCAGGTCGGCTTCCGTGCCGCGCTGGCGGAGCGCGCGGCCCTGACGACGGCCCGGCTGAACGCCATCGCGGGCATCCGGTGCGTGGCGCCCCGCGGGGCCTTCTACGCGATGCCGCAGGTGTCGCTGCCCCCCGGCCACACCGACGAGCAGTTCGTGCTGGGCCTGCTGCGGGAGAAGGGCATCCTGTGCGTCTACGGCTCCGGCTTCGGCACGCCGCCCGGCGACGGCTGCTTCCGCATCGTGTTCCTCGCGCCGGTGGAGGAGCTGTCGGCGGTGTACGATGACCTGGCGGACTTCACCGCGGAGTACCTGAAGCACGCGTAGGACGCCTGGCCGGCCGCCGCCGCGCCGGGCCGCGCCGCCGAGCCAATGACGACACAGGACGCGCGCAAGCTGATCATCTTCGGGATCGTGGCCTCGGCGCTCGCCGTGGGCCTGGTCTTCGTGCTGTACCTCGTGCGCAGCACGTTGCTCCTGCTCTACGTCTCGGCGCTCTTCGCCATCGGCCTCGCGCCGCTCGTGCGCATCATCGAGCGCCAGCGGCTGGTGCCCATCGGCACGCGGCGCATGCCCCGCTGGCTTGCCATCCTGCTGATCTACGCGGCGGTGCTGGCCACGGTGGGCCTGGTCGGCTGGGTGGTCTTCCCGCCGCTCGTGCAGCAGTCGCAGGACCTGTGGTCCTCGGCGCCGCAGCGGCTGGAGCAGTTGCAGGGCGTGCTGCTCAAGAACGGGATCCTCGAGGAGCCGCTGACGCTGCGCATGATCTTCAGCCGGGTCCCCGCCGGCGGCAGCGCGGATGCCGTCGGCACCGTGCTCGGCGCGCTCTTCAGCGTCGTCGGCGGCGCGTTCGGCCTGATCAGCATCCTGCTGCTGACGTTCTACTTCCTCGTCGAGTCGCGTGGCATCTTCCGGACGTTCGTGCGCCTGTTCCCGGAGGCCGGCCGCGAGCGCGTGGCGTCGGTCAGCGCCGAGGTGTCGACGAAGATCAGCGCGTGGCTCGGCGGCCAGATGCTGCTGTCGCTGATCATCGGCGTCACGTCGGCGATCGGGCTCGGGCTGATGGGCGTGCCGTACTTCTACGTCTTCGCCGTGATCTCGGCCATCGGGGAGCTCGTGCCCATCGTCGGCCCGATCCTCGCGGCGGTGCCGGCCGTGCTCGTCGCGTTCACCGTGTCGCCCACGCTGGCCCTGGGCGTAGGCGTGTTCTTCATCGTCCAGCAGCAGCTCGAGAACAACGTGCTCGTGCCGAAGATCATGGGCCGGCAGGTCGGCCTCGGCGCCGTGACGGTGATCATCGCGCTCCTGCTCGGCGGCGAGCTCCTCGGGCTCGTCGGCGCCCTGCTCGCCGTGCCCACTGCCGCCATCGTCCAGGTGCTGTTCGACGAGATGATGCTCGACGACGACGGCAACGTGGACATCGGGTAGATCCGATTGCAGATTGAAGATTTGACGATTGCAGATTGATTGACGATGGCAGATTGAAGATGGCTCCCGCGAGAGCCGGCCCAATCGGCAATCGCCAGTCTGACTTCTCGAGTCGGAGCGTCAGCCTCCGTGTCTCCGTGGCCCGTCCGTCGTCAATCTGCAATCTGCATTCTGCAATCTGCGATTAGACTCTTGCCCATGCGCACAGATCCGCTTGCCTACCTGTCCGCCGAGCTCGACGCCCTCCGGGAGCAGGGGCTCTATCGCCACCTGCGGGTTCTCGAGGGCGAGCAGCTCGCGCACGCCACCTTCGATCACGCGTCCGTGGTCAACCTGTCGTCGAACAACTACCTGGGGCTGGCCTCGCACCCGAAGCTGAAACAGGCTGCCGTCGAGGCCGTGGAGCAGTACGGCGTGGGCGCGGGCGCGGTCCGGACCATCGCCGGCACCATGGAGCTCCACATGGAGCTCGAGCGGCGGCTGGCGGCGTTCAAGCAGACGGAGGCCGTGGTCGTCTTCCAGAGCGGCTTCACCGCCAACGCCGGCACCGTCTCCGCCATCCTGAACAAGGAAGACGTGATCATCTCGGACGAGCTGAATCACGCGAGCATCATCGACGGGTGCCGGCTGAGCCGCGCCGCCATCAAGGTCTTCCCGCACAAGGACGTCGACGCGGCCCGGAAGATCCTGAAGGACCTGCCCGCCGGGCAGCGCAAGCTGCTCATCACCGACGGCGTGTTCTCGATGGACGGCGACCTCGGGCCGCTGCCGGCGCTCTGCGACCTCGCCGAGGAGTTCGGCTGCATCATGATGGTGGACGACGCGCACGCGAGCGGCGTGTTCGGCCGCCAGGGCCGCGGCACCGTGGACCACTTCGGGTGCCACGGCCGCGTGGACATCCAGGTCGGCACGCTCTCGAAGGCCGTGGGCGTGCTCGGCGGCTACGTGGCGGGCACGAAGGACTTCATCGAGTTCCTGTACCACCGCGCGCGGCCGTTCCTCTTCTCGACCGGCCACCCGCCGGCGGTCACCGCGGCGTGCCTGGCGGCGCTCGACGTGCTCGAGACCGAGCCCCAGTGGATGGAGCAGCTCTGGGCCAACGCGGAGTTCTTCAAGCAGGGGCTGGCCGGGCTCGGGTTCGACACGGGCCGGAGCGAGAGCCCGATCACGCCTGTGATGGTCGGCGAGGCGCCGACGGCCATGGCCTTCTCGGACAAGCTGTTCCAGAAGGGCGTGTTCGCCCAGGGGATCGGGTTCCCGACCGTGCCGCGCGGCCAGGCGCGGCTGCGGGTGATGCCGTGCGCGACGCACACCCGCGAGGACCTGCAGTACGCCCTGGACATGTTCGGGACCGTCGGCAAGGAACTCGGGGTGATCTAGCGACGTAATCCATTTCAGATCTCAGATTGAAGATTGAAGATTGAGACCGCGCGAATGGCGGATTCCGGATTGAGGAGGCGGCGGCCGCAGGCGTGAGGCCGGTGGACACCGATCCCCCCGCGGTCGTCGTCGTCATTCCGCAGTCTTGAAACCGGCAATCTTCACTCTTCAATCTGCAATCTGCACTCCGAGATGGCCAAAGCCCGCGAGTTCTTCCATCGCTACACGGCCGACCTGACGACCGACGATCTCGGCAAGCTCTTCACGCGCGAGACGCCGGAGGCCTACAAGTTCTTCGCGAAGGGCATCAACACGGCTGAGCTCGATGGCCTGCCACGGCACCGGCGGGCCATCAAGTACCTGCAGGCGTTCTTCCTCGCCTTCACGATGCGCCTGTCGCCCGCCCGGCGGGTGATGTACGGCGTCGCCCTCCTCACGTTCGCCATCGGGCTGCTGAAGCTGTTCGAGGGCTTCGGGGTCATGCGGTTCCCGGTGCCGGTCCTGTTCTTCTTCGTCAACATCGGCGTGCCCGGCCCCGTCTTCGAGCCCGGCACCCTCTGGCTGCTCACCGGGTTCCTGCTGATGAACCTGCTGGTGCTGCTGGAAGTCGCCGACCGCCTGTCGCTCAAGCGCGACCTGGAGGTCGCCCGCGAGATCCAGCAGGCGATGCTGCCCGATGGCACCTGGTCGGGCCCCGGGGTCGAGGCCTACGGGCTCACCAAACCCGCCAACACGGTCGGCGGCGACTTCTACGACATCCTGCCGCAGCCCGACGGCCGCGTGCTCGTCGCGCTCGGGGACGTGGCGGGCAAGGCGAGCCCGGCCGCCCTGCTGATGGCCCTGTTGCTGGCGATGCTGCGTACGCTCGTGGACGAGGGGCTCGAGCCCGCCGAGCTCGTCCGTCGCCTGAACATCCAGATCGGCCGCCACGCGCCGCCCAGCCGCTTCATCACGTTCTTCCTCGCCCGCTACGACCCGGCCACCGGCGACATGGAGTTCGTCAATGCCGGCCAGACACCTCCGCTGCTCCGCCGGCAAAACGGATCCATTGAACGCCTGAGCACCGGTGGCATCGCGCTCGGGATGTTCGAGGGCTCGACCTATGAAGCCGGCCATGCCCGGCTCGAGCCCGGCGACGCGCTCGTCATGTATACGGACGGCATCACCGAGGTCGAAGACCCGTCGGGGGTGCCATTCGACGAGGCGGGGCTGGAGCGGACGCTCGCCCTGCACCACGGCACGTTCCAGACCGCGGCCGCCGGCGAGCTGGGACGGGCCGTTTTCGACGCGGTGGAGCACTTCAGGCGGGATTCACGGCTCCAGGACGACCTCACGGTCCTGGTGCTGAGCCGGCACACGAATCCGGTAGTCTGATCGAGGCTCTCCGGCGTCTAATGCCGATATGGGCCGGGCGCTTCTCCTCTGCGTGCTCGTCCTCTGGCCCGGGTTCGCGGCCGCCCGGCAGGCGGAGCCGCGCCCCGACATCGACGAGGACACCTCGATCCAGTTGTTCCTGGACGAGGTCCAGGCCGCCATTCTCGGGTCGGACCGCGACAGCTGGGTGGGCCTGATCTCCCCGAACGCCGACCGCGAGCAGGCGGTCGAGTTCTTCGACACCATCGCGACCCATGGGCTGACGCGGGTGGTCGTGCACGAACGCGACCGCTCGGCCCTGCCCGGCACGCTGCCCGGCCTGGGGTACCGCGTGGTGGCCGAGGTCTTCCTGCAGTCGGGCCCCCGGGGGCGCATCGCGACGTGGCGGCTGGACATCCGCCGGCCGAGGGGCGAACGGCTCGACGCGCGGCCGTGGCGCATCATCGCGCAGGACCGGCTGGCCGCCCTCGACGGCCTGCACCACCTGTCCCTCGAGGCGGGCAAGCAGTACGCCGCGCGCGACCTCGCAATCCGCTCCATCGACTTCACGCTGCAGCTGCCGGCCGGCGACGTCTTCGTGGCGGAGACCGCCGAGGGCGTGACGGGCCTCGTGCTGCTCGGCAACGGCACGATGCGCTTCACGCCGAAGCCACCGGAGGAACAGGGCCAGGTCCGGATCTTCGCGGGCAGCGACGCCATCGAGACGCCGTTCACGGCGGCGTTCGTGCGCATCAACCCGTTCGAGTTCGACCAGCGGGTGCAGTCGGCGGCCCTCGACCTCGTCGCGGTCGACGCGCGGCAGTTCCGCAAGGCCACCGAGATCTTCGAGGAGGAGAACGTCAAGTCGTTCAGCCTGGACCTGACGGACCTCAGCCAGGACACCTGGTCGCTGCTGCCACAGGCGGGCGACTTCCTGGCCGAGGTGCGCACGCGCCGGTACGACACGCTGACCTACGCACGGTCCACGGGCGAGCCGGAGGACGTCACGCTCTTCCAGCGCGACAAGCGCCGCAACATCGCCCTGTATGCCTCGGAGCCGAAGCTCTCCGCCCGCGGGCGCTTCTACGACGAGGACGACCTCGTCGAGTTCGACGTGCTGAATTACGACGTGGACGCCGTCTTCGAGCCCGACCGCGAGTGGCTCACCGGGCGCGCGCGCCTCAAGATCCGCGTGACCTCGTTCGTGCTCTCCACGTTCACGCTGAAGCTCGGCAGCGACTTCACGGTCAACAGCGTCGTCAGCGACGAGCTGGGGCGGCTGTTGTTCCTGCGGGTCAAGAACCAGAACAGCATCGCGGTGAACCTGCCCGGCCCGGTCGGGCGTGACTTCGAGCTCACGCTCAACGTGTCGTACCAGGGACGCATCACGTCGCAGGCCATCGACTCCGAGTCGATCGGGCAGTCGCGCGCCCGCAGCCCCCAGCGCCAGGAGGACATCCCCTACATCCCGCCGGAACCCAACTGGCTGTTCAGCAACCGGACGCAGTGGTACCCGCAGAGCCAGGTCACCGACTACGCGAGCGCCACGCTGCGCATCACCGTCCCGCAGGGGTTCAGCGTGGTGGGGTCGGGGCTGCCGGTCTCCGGGACCCCCGTCCAGGTGGCCAATGCCACCGAGTCGCGGCCGGCCCAGGTGCTGTACGCGTTCCAGGCGGTCCAGCCGGTCCGCTACCTGGGCGTGATCGTGAGCCCCATGAAGGAGGTCGACTGGGCCACGGTGGCGCTGCCCATCGTGCCGCCCGCCGCCGACGCGGACGGCGGCGAGGCGCCGGTGCCGGCCGAGATGGTCGCCCCGCCGGTGGGCGCGCGGAACACCGTCGTGCTGCGCGTGGAGGCCAATCCCCGGCAGGAGGACCGGGGCCGCGAGGCGCTGCCGGTGGGCGCCGAGATCCTCCAGCTCTACGCGTCGATCGTCGGCGACGTGCCCTACGACTCGATGACCCTCGCCATGGTCGAGCACGACCTGCCCGGCGGCCACAGCCCGGGCTACTTCGCGGTGATCAACAACCCGCTGCCGACCACGCCGTTCTTCTTCCGTAACGATCCGGCAACCTTCGACGGCTTCCCGGAGTTCTTCCTGGCGCACGAGATCGCCCACCAGTGGTGGGGCCAGGCCGTCGGCTGGAAGAACTACCACGAGCAGTGGCTGAGTGAAGGCTTCGCGCAGTACTTCGCGGCGCTCTACGCGCGACAGCGCCACGGCGAGGACGTGTTCCGCGAGATGCTCAAGGACATGCGGCGCTGGGCGATGAACGACTCCGACCAGGGGCCGATCTACCTCGGGTATCGCCTCGGCCACATCAAGGGCGAGCCGAAGGTCTTCCGCGCCATTGCCTACAACAAGGGCGCGATGGTGCTGCACATGCTGCGGCGCCTGCTGGGGGACGAGACGTTCTTCGCGGGGATCCGTCGGTACTACGCGGAGAACCGCTTCAGGAAGGCGGGCACGGACGACTTCCGCCGGGCGATGGCCGAGGTCAGCGGCCGCGACCTCGACCGCTTCTTCGAGCGCTGGGTCTACGGCGCCACGCTCCCACGCGTGCGCATGCAGTCGGCCGTGGACGGCAGCGACCTCGTCGTGCGCGCCGAGCAGGGCGGCGACCAGATCTTCGACGTCCCGGTGACGGTGACCATCACCTACACCGACAACCGCTCCGAGGACGTCGTCGTGGCCGTGACGGACCGCCAGACCACGACCCGCATCCCCCTCACCGGCGCGGTCAAGAACGTCGAGTTCAACAAGGACAATGCGTCTCTCGTCACCGTCGAACGACGGTGACCAGCCGGGTATCGGAATAGAGAATCAAGAACACGGAATCGAGAAAGGAAGGGGGGAATGATGAATTCTGAATTCCCGCCTTTCCGAATTCCTTTCTTGATTCCGTGTTCTTGATTTCTGAATTCAAGTGTTGCCGGCGTCTACCGAAGGTAGATGCCGGCGACCTTCACCACCCCTCCCGGTTCGAGCCGTTCGGTGACGACCCAGAAGCGGGTGCCGGCGCGGGTGTAGGCGCGGGTCAGGCGGTCGCCGTATTCGCCGCGGGCGACGTGGGCGGGGCCGTCAGCCATGGCCTCGGTGACCAGGGCATTGAGGCTCGAGACGGGCTCGCCGACGCGAAGCTCCCGGCCGTCCAGGAAGACGAGCAGGGCCGCCGGCGCGGCGCCGGCGGGGATGCCGTCGGGACGCGTTTCTTCCACGGGGGCGGGCACGACCGGACGGTCACTCGCGATCCAGCTGGACACGGGCCCGGAGACGGCCCAGCCGGCGACGGCGAACAGCAGCAACGCCGTCGCCCATTCGACGATCGATCGCACGCTGCCTCCCCCCCACATCGCCTCCAGTTTACCCGCGCCCCGGCCGGGTCGGGACATGCACGCCGTCTGATATGATCCGGAACTGCCATGGAACAGGTGACGCTCACCATTGACGGCAAGTCGGTCACGGTGCCGAAGGGGACGATGGTCCTCCAGGCGGCGATTCAGGCCGGTATCAAGGTCCCGTATTACTGCTACCACCCGGGCCTGAGCGTGGACGCCTCGTGCCGCGTCTGTCTCGTGAAAATCGAGAAGATGCCGAAGCTCCAGACGTCGTGCTCGACGCCCGTGGCCGAGGGCATGGTGGTGCACACCAAGGACCCGGAGGCGGTCGAGGGCCGGGCCGGCGTGTTCGAGTTCCTGCTCATCAACCACCCGCTCGACTGCCCGGTCTGCGACAAGGGCGGCGAATGTCCCCTGCAGGACTTCTCCTACAGCTTCGGCAACGCCGAGAGCCGCATGGACTTCCCGCGGCGGACCTTCGACGGCGAGGGCGTCAAGGCGGACGTGGACTTCGGCCCGACGCTGATGCTGAACCGCAACCGGTGCATCCTGTGCACCCGTTGCGTGCGGTTCATGCGCGATGTCGACGCCGACGCCCAGATCGGCATCATCGACCGCGGCAACGGCAGCGAGATTGCGACCTTCAGCGAGCAGGGCGTGCACTCGCTCCTCTCGGGCAACCTGATGGACGTCTGCCCCGTGGGCGCCATCACGACGAAACAGTACCGGTTCGCGTCACGGCCCTGGGACAACCCGAACGCGGTCGACACGATCTGCACGGGCTGCTCGAAGGGCTGCAGCGTCACCGGCTGGATCAAGGCGAAGCCGGAGTGGGCCAAGGGCTCGCGCCTGATTCGCATCACGCCGCGCTACAACCCCGACGTCAACGGCTTCTGGATGTGCGATATCGGGCGCTTCCAGTACGGCTGGGTCGAGAGCGAGCAGCGCCTCAAGAAGCCGCTGATCCTCACCAAGGACAACGTCCAGCAGGTGGTCACCTGGAAGGACGCGCTCGTCAAGGTCCGCGACCTGATGAACGCGGCCGGCCGCCGCGACCCGGCCTCGGTCCGTGTCCTCACCTCCGGGCACGCCTCGCACGAGGAGCTCTACCTCCTGAAGCGGGTGCTCACCGAGCTCAAGGGCGAGCAGGGCGGCGACCACCTCTACGTGAGCTGGCGGCGCACCGAGAAGCAGCAGCCCGCCGGCACGAAATTCCGTGTCCCCGCCACCGACGCCCCGAACGTGAAGGGCGCCGAGGCGCTCGGCCTGCCGGTCGGCGCGGGCAACGACGGCGAGGCCGACCTGTCGGGCCTCCGGGCCGCCGTGGACCAGGGCAAGATCGGCGTCCTCTACGTGCTCGACCCCGGCCCGGCCGGATCTCTCGGTGACGTGGCGTGGCTCATCGAGGCCCGCCGCGCCGGCCGCATCGAGGCCATCGTCTACGAGGGTGTGCTGCAGAACGAGCTGGCGGCCGCGGCGGACGTCGTGCTGCCCGGCGCGGCCTGGCTCGAGAAGGACGGCTGCTTCACGAACGACCAGGGCATGCTCCAGACCGCGTCGAAGGCAATCCCCGCGCCGGGAGAGGCCGTCGAGGACTGGCAGATCCTGACGTCGGTGGCCGCGGCCCTGGGCCTCGAGGTCGCCTACACGAGCGCCGAGGCGGTTCGCGCCGAGCTCGGCCTTGGCGACCAGTCGGTCAACCGGCCCGTCAGCGCCGAGCACTGGCTCCAGTCGAGCAACCCGATGGAGCGCCTCAAGTGGCACGGCATGTTCGAGGACCTGCCGCCCGTCAAGGGGCACAACGTCCAGATGGAGCACGCGCCGCAGCCGGCGGTCATCCCGCTGCGCCTCGTCACCGAGGAAGTCTCACGCGGCGAGTGACACGCGCCAGCGACGAGTGCACCGGACAAGGGCCCGCGGGTGACCGCGGGCCCTTGCTGTTTCGGGCCGCGTTTCTTCCTTCTGTCTTCTGACTTCTCACTTCTTCCTGCTATATTTCCCGTCAATGACCAACCGCTGGCTTCGCCTGCTGCTGGTAGTCCTCGCGATCGGGGGCTCCGTGGGCCTGGGATATCGCGCCTGGCTCGACGAGCAGGCTCGGGCGGACGACTCGGGCCGCGCCCGGGCGGAAGAGGAGCACGCGGAGCAGGCGCTCGTGCGCATCGGCGACCTGCGGGCCGCGCTGCACGCCTACGTCGCGGCGGGCCAGGGCCAGGCGTTCTGGACGGCGCGCGCCGGCGCGCTCATCGACGAGCTGCGGACCGCCGTGTTGTCCATGGATGCCGCGGCCGCCGCGGCGGACCGGTCGCTGACGACGTCGCTCGACGCCATCGACCAGGTGGCGGCAGCCGAGCGTCGCGCGCGGGAGTACGTGCGGACCGGCCAGTCGCTGATGGCGGGGGACGTGATCTTCACGGAGGCCCGTGACCTGCTCGACACGGTGCAGGCGGAGGTGCTCGACGTCGCCGGCGCGGTGCAGGCGGCCGCCCATGCGCGGCAGGCCGCCCTGGTGCAGGAGCAGTTCATGCTCGCCGGCGGCGCCCTCGTGGTCTGGCTGCTCGTCGGGCTGATCCTGGTGCCGGTGCCGGCGGCCACCGCCACGGCCGCCGACGACCGCGTCGCCGCCACGGAGTCTCCCGAGGAATACGCACGGGTCATCCCCGAGGCCCCACGCGCGGCCGCGGCGCCCGCCGTGGACCTGCCGGCGGCGGCCGCCCTGTGCGCGGATCTCGCCAGGGTCTCGGAGGCGGCCGCGCTCACGGGCCTGCTCGAGCGCACCGCCGGTGTGCTCGACGCCAGCGGCGTCATCGTCTGGATGGCCGACCCGGCTGGCGCCACGCTCTTCCCGGTGGCCAGCCACGGGTACGACCCGCGCCTGCTGTCGCGCATCGGCTCGATTCCGCGCGACGCCGACAACATGACCGCTGACGCGTTCCGTGGCGCCGTCACCTGCACCATGACCGCGCAGGCCGGGGCACCGGCCGCGATGGCCGTGCCCCTCGTGGGCCCCACTGGCGCGATCGGCGTGCTCTCCGCCGAGGTGCCCCGGTCCGACACGGTGGGCGATCACCGCACGGCCGTCGCCTCGATCGTGGCCGCCCAACTGGCGACGCTGGTCGGGTCGATGCCCGCCGCCGCGCCCGCCGCTCAGACGGATCCGGCCGAGCCCGCGCCCGAGGCGGCCGCCGAGGCGGAGACCCCGGCGGCGGAAGGCGGCGCCGAGCCGGAGACGTCGGCCCAGCAGGCCCAGGGCTAGCGGCGCCCCGGCAGGGTGGAGACGGCTACGGTTCGAGTCGGGCCGTGATGGTCGCCGGCGCCTTGTCGCGCAGCAACGTCAGCGTCACCTCGCCGCCCGCGTCAGGCAGCGCCGCGTAGAGATCTGCAGCCCCACGGACGGCGGTCCCGTTCACTGCCGTGATGACGTCGCCGGCGCGGATCCCCGCTTCGGCCGCCGGCGATCCCTCCGACACCGCCGCCACGAGCACGCCGGCCTCGGCCCCGAAGTAGTCGGCCAGCTGCGGCGTCAGGGTCTCCACCTGCACGCCGAGGCGCGGCCGCTCGGCGAAGCCACGGAAGTCGAACTGCAGCGGCCCGTCGAAGCGGAACGCGCGCAGGCGCGGCTCCAGCTCACGGAGGCGCGGTTCGATTTCACGGAGGCGCGGCTCCAGCGCCTGCAGCCGCTCCTGCCAGGCACCCGGAACCTCACCGAACCACACCGCCGCGTCTGCCTCCGGCACGACGGTCAAGGCCTGCCGCTGGCCTTCGCGCAGGACGGCAACAGGCACCTGCCGGCCATCGGGCGTCTCGCGAACCAGGCGGCTGAACTGGCGCGCGCTGCGCACGCGTTCGCCGTCGAACTCGACGACGATGTCGCCATCGTGGATGCCGGCCTTGTCAGCCGGCCCGTCGGGGACGACATCCTCCACGACGATCCCGTCACCCTGGTGATCGGCGGGCCCGATATCGCGGATCGTGACCCCGATGCCGCTGCCTCGCCCATCGAGGATGCGCACCTGCCGGCCAGCCGGCTCCGGCGCGGCCTGGGACTGGGCCAGGAGTGAACCGACCGAGAGCGCCACGCCGATCGCGAGGACGCCACCAAAGACCATGAATCGACTCTGCCGCATGGGTCGTGCCTCCACGTCTGGTCTGACGTGACCCCCGGCCGGGCGGCCGGCGCCCACCCAAATCGACAGGGACGAGCACTCTTTCCACGGGCGCGACGGAGGATGGCTATCCGCGGATGAACGCGAAGGAACGCGGATGGCTCCGCGACAGGTCGTGCGACTGGGTGCTCACCGCCTTCGTGCCGAAGCACGCGTGCCGCCGCTTGGGTCGATGTGCGGCGGGTGTTCACGGGGGGCATCCACAGATGAACACCGATGAACACCGATTGGCCGCACGCCCCGGGCCCGGCGCGCGCCGCAGGCGCGCGGGGGATGGGAGGAGACGGACGACCGGAGAGCCTGAACCAGGAGACATGTCGGCTCTCCAGTCGCCCGTCTCCCCCGATCCCACGGCACCCTCCGGGTGCCGTCCGCCGGGCCCATGCAGGTGACGTCCGCCACGCAGCATCCGCGTTTATCCGCGTTCATCCGCGGATGACTCACCTCTCCCGGCTTCTTGCCCGAGCGGAATCGCGGCTCACGCCCACCCCCGGCCGGGCGGCCGGACCGCGCCGCAATCACCTGGGACGAGCACGTCCGTGCCGCACCTCCGTGCTGGACCCCCGTGCCGCACCTCCGTTCCACACCTCCGTCCACTACAATCAATCCCATGCCGAAGCCGGGAGGCGCGGGCGGAGATCTCAAGGGAGCCATCCTCGAGCGGGCGAGCCGCGAAGGGGTGAAGTTCCTGCGGCTGCAGTTCACCGACATCCTCGGCGTCATCAAGAACGTCGAGGTGCCGGATCGGCAGTTCGCCGACGCGCTCGACGGCCGGATCATGTTCGACGGCTCCTCGATCGAGGGCTTCGTGCGCATCGAGGAGTCGGACATGTTCCTGCGGCCCGACCTGCGCACCTTCCAGGTGTTCCCGTGGTCGGACGGCAGCGGCGCGCGTGTGGGCCGCATCATCTGCGACATCGCAAACCCCGACGGCACGCCGTTCGCCGGCTGCCCGCGTACGACCCTCAAGCGGGTGATCGCGCAGGCGGCCGAGCACGGGTACACGATGGTGGCCGGTCCGGAGATGGAGTTCTTCCTCTTCCAGCGGCGCGGCGGCACACCCACCACCCACACGCATGACGCGGCCAGCTACTTCGACCTCGCGCCCGTGGACCTGGGCGAGGACGTCCGGCGGGAGATCGTGCTGGCGCTCGAGCAGATGGGCCTGCACGTCGAGGCCGCCCATCACGAGGTCGCGCCCGGCCAGCACGAGATCGACTTCCACTATGACGACGTGCTCGTGACGGCCGACAACGTCAGCACGTTCCGGTTCGTCGTGAAGAACGTCGCGCTGCGGTACGACCTGCACGCCACGTTCATGCCCAAGCCGATCTTCGGCGTCAACGGGTCGGGCATGCACACGCACCAGGCGCTGCTGCGGGACGGGGCCAACGCCTTCTTCGACGAGGGTGGCACCGGGCAGCTCAGCGCCGTGTGCCTGCAGTACATCGGCGGAATCCTCAGGCACGCGAAGGGGTTCTGCGCCATCACCAACCCCCTCGTGAACTCCTACAAGCGGCTCGTGCCGGGATACGAGGCGCCGACGGCCATCGCGTGGTCGGAGAAGAACCGGAGCCCCCTCGTGCGGGTGCCGGCGGCGCGCGGCGATCGGACACGCATCGAGCTGCGCATGCCCGACCCGGCCTGCAATCCCTACCTCGCCTTCGCGGTGATGCTGCGCGCGGGCCTCGAGGGCATCGACACGGGGATCGACCCTGGTCCGCCGGTGAACAAGAACATCTACAAGATGAGCCACCGTGAGCGCCGGCACCTGCGCATCGACGACCTGCCCGTCAACCTCAAGGAGGCGCTCGACGAGCTCGAGAAGAGCGACCTGGTGCGCGAGACCCTGGGCGACCACATCTTCCAGCACTTCCTCGAGGCCAAGCGCGAGGAGTGGGACGGCTACATCCGCCACGTGTCCCCGTGGGAGGTGGAGCGCTACCTGGGGGTCTACTAGTGACCTGTGCGCCCGGTCGTTCCGGCAGGCCGCGCGTCGTGACGAGGGTGCGCTAGATGGCCACCGTGCTCGTCGTGGACGACGATCCGGACATCCGCCTGCTGGTGCAGCTCGCGCTCGCGGCCGGTGGGCACGTCGTGGAGACCGCAGGCACGGCGCCGGCCGCGCTCGACGTGCTGGCCACGAGACCGTTCGACGTGGTCGTCACCGACCTCAACCTGGACCAGGACATCGGCGGCGAGGAGCTGCTGCGACGGATTCAGGCGGCCGGGCACGGGGTCGGCGTGATCCTGATCAGCGGCTTCGTCGAGATGGGCGACACCGCGCGGTTCCACGAGCTCGGCGCCGCGGACTTCATCGCCAAGCCGTTCGACCTGCGCGATCTCGTCGCGGCGGTGAACCGGGTCGCCGCAGCGGGCGGCAGCCGGCGCGGTTGATCGCGGCCTACGCGGCCCCTTCGTTCGGCTGGGGCAGCGTGAACCAGAACGTCGCGCCGCGGCCTTCCCGCGAGGTCACGCCAATCGCGCCGTGGTGCTGCTCCACGAGGGCCCTGGCGATCGCCAGGCCCAGTCCCGATCCGCCCTTCGCCTGGGCGTCCTCACGCTCGACCTGCCGGAAGGGCTCGAAGATCACCTGCTGGAGGGCCATCGGCACCCCCCGCCCGCGATCCTCGACGATGAAGCGGGCGTGGCCGGCCTCGGCGGTCCACGCCACCGTGATCGGCGCGCCCGGCGGCGAGAACTTCACCGCGTTCGACAGCAGGTTCACCAGGACCTGGACGATCCGGTTGCGATCGGCAAGCACCTGCAACGAAGGGCCTGGCCGGACCTCGATGGCGACGTGGGCCTGGGTGGCCAGCGGCCGCACCGTCTCGAGCGCCTGCTCGACGAGTTCGGCCGCGTGCACCGGCACCGGGCGGACCTCCATGCGGCCCGCCTCCAGCCGGCCGAGGTCGAGCAGGTCGTTGACGAGGGCCATCAGCCTGGCAATCGAACGCTGCGCGACCTGCAACAGGTCCTGCCCCTGCGCCGGCAGGTCGCCGACCACGCCGCTCTGCAGGAGCGCGAGCGAGCCCGAAATGGACGTCAGCGGCGTTCGCAGCTCGTGGCTGACCATCGACACGAACTGCTTCTTGAGCTTCTCGATCTCGTGCCGGTCGCTCATGTCGCGAAGCGCGCCAGCCAGCACCCGCCCCTCGGCGGAGTCGAACTCGAAGAGCTGCAGCTCGACCGGCACCACGGTGCCATCCTTGCGCCGGATCCGCCATTCCGTGGTGCGCCCGATGGCCGCCTTGTACGCCTCGATGAAGAACGCCGCCGACCGCGACTCGGGATCGTCGGGCATGAGTTCCCGGATGTGCTGCCCGACGATTTCGTCCGGCTGGTACCCGAGGATCCGCGCGGCGGCCGGGTTGATGGCCCGGATGACGCCATCCGCGTCACGCACCAGCACCAGGCCTTCCAGCATGTGATCGACGACGGCGCGCCACCGGGCCTCGCCCGCCGCGAGGTCGGCTTCCGCGCGCAGCCGATCGGTGATGTCGCGGTACTGCCACAGGTGGCCGCGATGGGACTCCCCGACCATGATGGGCACCGAGTCGCGCTCCACGGTGCGGCCGTCACGCATGCGCAGGCGCTCGCCGAGCCGTTCGCTGCGCGACGCCAGGCACTCGCGCACGCCGCGCACGAACGCGGCGGGGTCATCGAAGAGGGGTGCCGCCTCCTCGTGGATCGACGCATCGAGGCCGATGAGCATCTCAACCGGCACGTCGAGGCGGAACAGGCGCCGCACGGCATCGTTGGCGAGCGCGACGTGCCCATGCTCGTCCTGCACGACGGTGGCCGCCTGCATCGTCTGGATCAGCCGGAGCAGCCGCTGGCTCACTCCGGCGAGCTCGTCGCGGCGGGTGTCGGCCTCGAGCACCCGTCGTGCGAGCTCGAGCTGGGCCATCACCTGCCGGGCGAGGGTCTGCAGCGCGAACGCCTGCGCCGGGAGCAGCGCGCGAGGCTGGAAATCGAGGACGGCAAGGACGCCGAGATCGAGGCCGTCCGGTGTGCGGAGGGGGGCCGCGGCGAAGAACCGGACCTCACGACCGGTCACGTGAATGCCGTGCGCCGGTCCACGGGCGGTGCGCGTGTCGGGCACGACCAGGACGTCGGACGAGCACACGGCCACGTCCCAGCACCCGTCGCGCGCCAGCTCCCGGGCGTCGAGGCCAACCGACGCCTTGACCCAGACGCGGGAGCGATCGACGAAGGCGATGGCCGCCACGGGCGTGCCGCACGTCTCCGCAATCAGGCGGACGAGATCGTCGAGCCCCGGCTCGGGCGAGGTGTCGAGCACGCCGTAGGCATGGAGCGCAAGCAGGCGGGCATCTTCCGCGACGGGGTCCGCGGCCTGAGGGGCGGAGCGCATCGCTCCGGTAATCGGCACGCCTCCTCCGGATCGACAACCGTCCGGGGATGGCCCGGTGCCGGCCCGATACAGGCTCCCGGTGCGGAGCCGGAGGCGCGGCGGGCGCCAGAGAACCGGAACTCGTTGTTCGGGATGGAGTTACGGATACGTATGGGCAAAAAAAGGCCGCCCGCGGGAGCCCTTCCGCTGGCGGCCATGGTTCGGCACGGAGGAGAGAGATGAGTCCGGTGACCGCGACGAATCGTGGACGAAATTGCGGCCGGGATGCGGCGATGCCAGCGCCTGCCTGAAGTTATCGCACCCCGGTGATTCGCCGCGGTCACTCCCTCGCATTTCAACGGGCGTGCCATCGGTGGATCTGTGATTTTTCCGAAGGAATCAGGCGATCCTGCCGAACTGTCCTCCACGGGCCGTCCTGACCGAGGGACGCTCCGTCTGCCCCGGGTGACAGCGCCGGCGGAGCAGCCTGCCGAGGGCTGAAGGCCCGAGGCCCGCCCGCCGCGAGGCGGCCGGCCCTACGCCCCGGGCGAAGCGAGGGGGCGGCCCTTTGTGAATTCTGGTACAATCTCCGGATCGTGGAAGCCCTTGAACATCCTTCTCCGCTCGTTGCGCTGATCAACGCCCTCTTTGCCCCGCTCGGGCTGCACGTACCCGACTACATCGTCTTCTGCTTCCTGATCGTCGGGATCATCGCGGCCATCGGCCTGGCGATCCGGTCTCAGCTGAGCGTGGACAACCCGGGCAAGCTCCAGATCATCCTCGAGGACGTGGTTGGCTTCTTCGTCGACCAGCTCGAGAACACGATCGGGCACGGGAAGGGCGTGAAGTACCTGCCCATCTGCGGCGGGATCTTCGTCTTCATCCTGTTCGGCAACCTGATGGGCCAGGTGCCGGGGCTCGGCGCGCCGACGAGCAACATCAACGTCCCGCTCGGCTGCGCGCTGACGGTGTGGATTTACTACCACATCGAGGGTGTGAAGGCGCAGGGCCTGGGCTCCTACCTGAAGCACTTCGCCGCGCCGCCCGGGATCCCCGTGGCGCTCGCGCCGATCATGCTGCCCATCGAGATCATCAGCCACCTGTCGCGCGTGCTCTCGCTGACGCTGCGTCTCTTCGGCAACATCTTCGGCGAGCACCTCGTCGTGCTCATCATCGCCAGCATCATCCCCTTCATCGCGCCGCTGCCGATCCAGTTCCTCGGCCTGATCGTCGGCCCGCTCCAGGCGTTCATCTTCATGGTGCTGACGGCCATCTACCTGGCGGGCGCCGTGCACGTGGACGAGGCGCACGAGACGGTCTAGAACCCATCTCATAAATGGGGCCGGCATTCGGCCGGCGATGCATCCCGCCTCGCCGCCCTCGGTGCGACGCCCCCATTTATGAGATGGGTTCCAGCGCGTCGGGCACACCCGGCAGCTCACACGACAAAGGGGTCAGACTCTTTTCCACGCACCACAGGTGGAAAGGCGTCTGACCCCCTTTGTCTTTGATCTCCGTGTCTCCGTGCCGCTCCGTGCCTCCGTGCCCCCCGTGCCGCTCCGTGCCTCCGTGCCCCCCGTGCCGCTCCGTGCCTCCGTGCCCCCCGTGCCGCTCCGTGCCTCCGTGTTCAGCCCTGCCGGCCGTATTTTCCGCCGCGGGCGAGGCGGTCGAAGTAGGCGAAGGCGGCGGCGGCGATGTCGTGGATGGCCCGTTCGCCGGCCTGATCGTCCGCGAGGTAGGTGGTCATGACGGCGAGGGCGAACGGACGGCCCTCCCGCTCCACCACTGCCGCCTCGGCACGCACGCCGCCCAGTGAGCCGGTCTTGCTGTAGACAGGCACCCGCGCGGGGACGGCGGACCGGATCTGCCCAGGCACTTCCCGCAGGATGTCGAGCGCGGCCTGGCGGCTGGCGCCCGTGAGTCCCGCTCCCTTCCACAAGCGCGTGACCAGTGCCGCGAGCGAGGCCGGGCTCGCCACGTTCTCGTCCCCGCGGGCCGCGGCAGCCCCGTCCATCATCTTCCGGCGCAGCCGCACGTCACCGAACCCCAGCCCCTGCATGCGGGCATTGACCTGATCCATGCCCACCGCGTCGATCACGACGTTGGTCGCCGTGTTGTCCGACACGATGATCATCAACGCCGCGTAGTCACGCAGGGTCAGCGCCGGGCTCTCGAGGTGCTGGAGCACCCCGCTGCCCCCGACGACCGCGGCCCGGTCCAGGGGCTGTCGATCGACCAGCGTCAGCCGCCCCTCCTCCGACTGCTTCAGCAGCTCGTAGAGCAGCGCCAGCTTGATCGTGGACGCGGTGGGGAACGCCTCCTGCTCCAGGTGGGCCGCCACGGTCGTGCCGTCGGTCAGGTCGGTGACGATGTAGCCGGCCACGCCGTCGAGGTGGGTGGCCACGGCCTCGACCTGCCTGGAGAACGTGTCCCGGAGCGCGTCCTGCAGCGGTCCCTGCGCGATGACTGCCACACCAGCGGCCAGCACGCATGCGAGCACCGGGACGAGTCGGGGCATTTCAATCCTCAATCTGCAATCGGCAATCAGGCAATCAGGCAATCTGCAATCACGCCGTGATCTTCACCACTACCGTGGTCTGGTCGTCCGTCTGCTCCGCGTCGCCCCTGAACGTCGAGGCGGCGTCGACGATGGCGCGGACGATGTCCTCGGCGGCGTGTGGGCGGTTGCGGTGCACGACCTCGATGAGGCGGGCGGCGCCGAACTCGCGGCCCTGCCCGTCGAAGCTCTCGAAGATGCCGTCCGAGCAGAAGACGAAGACGTCACCGGCCTGCAGCGGGAACGTGACGCTGTCGTAGCTGCTGCCGCCGAACGAACCGAGCGGGACGCCCGGCAGCTCGATCTGCGTCGTGCCGCTCTCGGTGGATCGCAGCGGGAACGGCAGGCCGGAGTTGCTCAGCGTGACCGTACGGGCCTTGAGGTCGAACGAGGCGTAGCAGAGCGTGCAGTAGTACTCCTCGAGCTCCCGTTCGTGCAGGATGCGGTTCATCGAGCTCAGGATGTCGGCCGGTCCGCCCGCGACCTCCGGCGCCCAGCGCTGGCGGTAGGTGCGGCCCCGCACCAGCTCGCCCACGAACGCGCCGTACAGCGCCGCCGGCACGCCCTTGCCCGACACGTCGCCCACGGCCACCACGAACTGGTTCGGCACCGGGGTCAGGAACTCGTAGATGTCGCCGCCGAGCTCGAGGGCGGCGTCGAAGTGCCAGGCCACGTCCACGCCGCGCAGGCGCTTCGGCAGCTCCTTCGGCAGGAGCGCCGCCTGCACCCGCTTGGCGAACCGCAGCTCCTTCTCGAGCCGCACCTCGTTGTCCCGGATGGCCTCGTACAGGCGGGCGTTCTCGATGGCCACGGCCGCCTGGGCGGCCAGGAGCGTGAGCAGCTCCACGTGCTTGCGCGAGAACGCGTCGAGCTCGGGGCTCTCGAGATCGAAGACGCCGATGCACCGGTCCTTCACGAGGAGCGGGACCACGAGCTCCGAGCGGACGTCGCTCACCGCGTTGATGTAGCGCGGGTCCTTCGACACGTCCGGCACCAGCACGGCTTCCTTGTGCGCCGCGGCATAGCCGACGAGCCCCTCACCCAGCGTCACGGCCTGCACCTTCTGGTGCTCACCGTAGCTGATGGCAATCTTCATCTCGAGCGTGCCGCTCGCCTCGTCCAGCAGCGCGATGCCGAAGGTGCGGTAGGCGATCAGGCGCTTCACCAGGTGCGCCAGCCGCGTGAGCAGCTCGTCGAGGTCGAGGATGGCGCTCATCTCGCGGCCGAGCTCGGACAACATGCCGAGCGTCGCCGCGTACTCACGCTCCGACTCGAACAGCCGGGCGTTGACGATCGCCTGGGCGACGTGCGCGCCGAACTGGCGCAGCATCGCCTCGTCCAGCGGCGTGAACGCGCTGGCCTTGTCGCTCAGCAGGTTGAGCGCGCCGATGACACGTCCCTTGTGCCGGAGCGGCACGACGAGCTCGGACCGCACACCGGGCACCACCGCCACGAACCGCGGGTCGGTCGTCACGTCGTGCAGCAGGATCGGCCGCTTCTCGGCGACCGCCGTGCCCACGATGCCCTGGCCGACGCGGAGGCGGAAGGTACGGGCGACCTCCTCGGGATACCCGACCGCGTAGGCGATGCGCAGGTCCCCCTTCGCCTCGTCCAGCAGGTACACCGAAAAGACGGTGAACGGGGTCAGGCGCGCGATGAGGTGCGGAATCTTCGGGAGGAGCTCGTCCAGGTCGAGGACCGAGGTCACCTCACGGCCGAGCTCGAACAGGGTCGCCAGCAGCTTGCCGGCGCCCTGTGGGCTGTAGGGAGGAGCCTCCGGGCCCGCGTGATGGCCCGGTCCCCCCCGCGACTGATCGCTCATTGGCTCGACGTCTTCCCCGTCCCGGTCGTGTACCGCGTCACCCAGTCCCGGATGCGCGTCAGCCGATCCTTCTGATGATAGTACTCGGTGAAGCCGTGCTGCTCGCGCGGATAGAACACCAACTCCGTCGTCCGTCCCCGATCCTTCAGGCCGCGGAACAACTCGAGCGCCTGGCCGACCGGCACTCGCGGATCCTCGGCGCCGTGCAGGATCAGCGTCGGGGTCGTGACCTTGTCGATGTAGGTCATCGCCGAGCGCTCCATGTACAGGTCCAGCGTGTCGCTGCCCGCCGTGCCCCCGAAATACGTGACGAGGACGTTCGGGATGTCGTTGGTGCCGTACATGCTCCACATGTTGGTGAGACCCGCGCCGACCATGGCCGCCTTGAAGCGGGTCGTCTGGGAGATCACCCAGGCGGTCATGTAGCCGCCGTAGCTCCAGCCGATGTGCGCCAGCTTGTCCGGGTCCGCGATGCCGCGGTCGATGAGCGCGTCGACGCCCGTCATGATGTCCTGGTAGTCGCCGCCGCCCCAGTCCTTGATGTTCGCCCGGAGGAACCGCTCGCCGTAGTTGGTGCTGCCGCGCGGGTTCGGATAGAACACCGCCCAGCCCATGCCCGCCCAGACCTGGCCCCCCTCGAGGCCGCCGACCCGGTAGTTGTCCACGTACGCGCCCGACGGCCCGCCGTGCGCGACCACGAGGGTCGGGTACCTGGTGCCGGGCTGGTAGTTCACCGGCTTGAGCAGCACGCCCTCCACCTCCTGGCCGTCCTTGCTCTTCCAGGTGATGACCTCCGTCTCGCCCAGCGCGAACTCGGCGGTCTGCGGGTTCGTGGTGGTGAGCCGCGTGAACGTGCCGAACGTGGCGTCGGTCAGGTGCACTTCCGCAGGCTGGCTGGACGACTCGAGAATCACCGCGATGGCCGAGCCGTCGGCGCTCTGTGATCCGAACGCCAGGACCCGGTGGTTGGTCAGCGCGGTGTAGCGCCTGGCCGCGACGTCGTACGCGAACGCCTCCCGCCAGGCCCGCCGGCCGGCGGTGAAGAGGATGCGCGCCCCGTCGGGCGTCCAGTGCGGCTCGCCCATGTCGACGTCGAAGCCCGGCTGCGACCGGTCGCTGACCGTCGCCGTGGCGACGTCGTAGACCATCAGGTGGCTCAAGCCCACGGGGGAAGGCAGCGTGCCATCGTCCAGCGCGGGGCCGTCATAGGGCTCGGCCACCCAGGCGATGGAGCCGCCTTGCGGGGACCAGGCCGGCTGGCGGTCGGGTCCCACGTTGGGACTCACCTTCTGGACGCTCTTCTGCTCGACGTCGGCGATGTAGACGTCGGACCGGTCGTCCCGCAGCATGGTCGTCGGCCGGGCGGCAAAGGTGAGCCTGGCGCCGTCCGGGGCCCACGAGGGGCCGCCGAGGACGCTGAACTCGCCGTTGGTGAGCCGGGTCACCGATTTCGTCGCCAGGTCCACGACCCAGAGGTGCTGCAGGCGGAAGTCATCCTCGTACACCCGCTCGTCGTCGCGCATCTTCACGGCGTCGGTGCGGGCCTTCGGCTGGGGGTCGCGCATGACGAAGGCGATGCGGGAGCTGTCGGGCGACCAGCGGTAGTCGCCGACGTTCTCCTCGACGTCGGTCAGGGGCCACGCCTCGCCGCCGTCGGCGCGCATGACCTGGATCTGCGCCTTGACCTCGTCACCGGTCCCGCGTGCGGAGACGAAGCTGATGAAGCGGCCGTCGGGCGACCACTGCGGATCGCTGTCGCCCTTCGGGCCGAAGGTGACCTGCCGCCCGGGCCCGCCGCTGGCCGGCACCATCCAGACGTGCGTGCGCGTGTCCATGCGGTCGCCGGTGGCTTCCCACTGCCGGACGGTGTAGAGGACGCGGCGGCCGTCCGGGGAGATCTCCGGCGCGCCCACGGCCTTGAGCGCCATCACGTCGTCGATGGTGACCGGGCGCGGCTGCTGGGCGAGCGCGGGCGCCGTCAGGAGGAACGCGACGGTCAGGAGGCGGCAGGCGGTGCGCATGGAGGCTCCTTCACAGCCGAACGGGGAGACGGGATCACGTGTCGCGGGTGCACCGGGCGGGGGGCCGGCCCCCATGCCCGGGCGACGCGCCGGATGACAGCCGAGGCCCGAAGTATACTGAAGGTTCGCCCATGGAATCGCCGACTCTGCCGCTCGACTACGCCGCCATCGAACGGATCCTGCCCCACCGGTATCCCTTCCTGCTGGTCGACCGCGTCACCGCGTTCGAGCCCGACAAGCGCATCGTCGGGATCAAGAACGTCTCGATGAACGAGCACTACCTGTCGCCGCCAGCCGGGCCCGGCGATCGCCCCACGCTGCCGCCGACCATCCTGACGGAGGCCGTGGCGCAGGTGGGAGCCATCCTGATCCTCTCGAAACCCGAGAACCAGGACCGCCTCATCTATTTCATGGGAATCGAGAAGGTGCGTTACCGGGCCGAGATTCACCCCGGTGACGTCGTCGAGATCGAGGCTCGCGTGCGCCGCCTCCGGAGCCGCATGGGCGTGCTCACCGGCCGCGCCCGGGTCGGCGACCGGCTCGTCCTGAACGGCACGATGACCTTCGCGCTCGGCCCCCGCAGCGGCGAACCGGCGGAGTAGCCGTCGCCCGGCCCTCGTCAAGCAATCTTCAATCTCAAATCTTCAATCTGAGATCTATCTAGCCCTTGTAAAGCACCCTTCCGAGCCGCTTGTGCCAGGAGGTGAACTCGTCGTCGTTCACGTCCTCGCGGATGGCCCGGCGGACCTGGTTGATCCGGGCGTCGAGGTCGTCGACGGCGGCCAGGATGAACGCCTCGATGGTCTTCGGCTCGACGGGCGACCCGTGCTCGCGTGACCCGTGGTGCGAGAGCACCAGGTGCTCCAGCTTCGAGCGCAGCTCGTGGGGGAAGCCCTGGATGCCGTTGGCGGTCTCTCGCACCATGATCAGGCCGAGGGCGATGTGCCCGACGAGGTTGCCGTCGCGCGTGTAGCTGGTGCGACCGGCGTCATAGGCGAGCTCCTGCAGCTTCCCGATGTCGTGCAGGATGACGCCGGCGATCACGAGGTCTTCGTCCGCGCCGTACACCGTGGCCAGCGCGCGGCCGCCCGCCATCATCGTGCACAGGTGCTCGAGGAAGCCGCCGCGATAGGCGTGGTGGATCTGCTGGGCGGCGGGCCAGTCGCGCAACTGCGCCTCGTGATCGGTCAGCAGGCGCGCGATCAGGACCTTCACGTGCGGGTCCTTGATGGCCTCGGCATGCGCCTGGAGCTCGGCCCACATCTCGTCGATCGAGCGCGGCGCGCTCATGACGCACTCGTCCTCGCTGAACCCCTGCAGGCGATCCTGGTCGGGATTCACGCGCCGGATTGCGGAGATTGCGAGCTCGAGCCGCCCCTGGAAGACCCCGCTGCGCGCCTCGACCCGCACGAACTCGCCGGCATCGAACTCCTGCTTGTACCGCTGCACGTTCTCGAAGATCTTCCCCGTGACCTGGCCACTGGCGTCCTGCAGGGTGAGGATCAGGAACTCCCCTCCCGCCCGCCCCGTCCGGGTGTCCTTCTGGGTGCACAGGAAGTAGCCCCACCCGTTCAGGGAAGGGCCCAGGTCGGCGACGCGAGGGAGGCGATTCATATGGGATCGTTATCGAAGGTCACGAAGGGTACGAAGGACACGAAGGGCACGAAGCACGAAGGGCACGAAGGGCACGAAGCACGAAGGGCACGAAGCACGAAGGGCTGGGGACCGGGGGCGCCTTCGTCCTTGTCTACCCTACACCACCTGCCGGCCGGGCGATGCGGCGGGCGCGGGAGGGGACAAGGTGGTGCTGCCGGTCACTGGCGACACGCCTTCGTGCCCTTCGCGCCCTTCGGATCCTTCGTGCCCATCGATCCCGCGGTCCGACCGCGACCGACGCACCACCGCGATCCCCCCGAACACCAGCGCGGCGGCCGCGACGATGCGCAGGCTGAAGGGCTCGGCCAGGATCAGGGTGCCGAGCGCGACCGCGATGATCGGGTTCACGTAGGCGTAGAGCGCCACCGTCGAGACCGGCAGGTACTTGAGCGCGTAGGCATAGCAGGAATACCCGACGATCGACCCGACCAGCGCGAGATAGAGCACGGCGGCGCCGGTCCGCGGCGTGAACGTCAGCTCACGCCACTCGCCAAGCGCGGTGCCGATGGCCGTGAGGAACAGGCCGGCGAACAGCATCTGCAGCGCCGACGCCGCAAAGGGGTCGGCATCGACCGAATGGCGCTTCGTGTAGGTCGTGCCGAGCGCCCAGCCGATGCCGCCGACCTGCAGCGCCAGCACGCCGTAGACGAACTGCTGCCCCTCGACACCCCCGCGCGTCAGCTCCGGCCAGACGAGCACGACGATGCCGAGGAAACCGAGCGCGAGGCCGGCGAGCACCCGCCCGGTGAGCCGTTCGCCGCCCGAGACCATGGCCTGCACCAGCACCGTCCAGAACGGCACCATCGCCACGACCACCGCCGTCAGGCCGCTCGCCACGAACTGCTCCGCCCACACGACAAGCCCGTTGCCCATCGCGTTCATCAGGAAACCGAGCAGGAAGATCTGCCCCCACGCGCGCCGCGGCGGCAGGGGACGCCCGAGCAGCGGCAGGACCAGGCAGAGGATCGTGCCGGCGATCAGCCAGCGCGAGCCCGCCAGCAGCGCCACGGGGACCGACTCGAGGCCGACGCGGATCGCGAGGTACGTCGTGCCCCACACCAGGCACACGGTGATCCACGCAAGCAGGGCGGTGGTCTGTTTACGCGGTGACATGGATGGGCACCCGCGGACTCTCCTTCACCGACCCCAGCACGATGGTGGTCCGCGTCGAGGTCACCTCGGGGATGGGATTGATGGACGTGCGCAGCAGCTCCCCGAGGTGCTCGGCGTCACGGGCCCGGACCTTCAACAGGTAGCAGTCGTCGCCCGCGACGTGATGCACCTCCAGCACCTCCGGGATGCCGGCCAGCCGGTGCGCCACCGGCATCTCCGGCCCATCGTCGGTGGCCCGGACGGCGACGAACGCCAGCAGCGCCCGGTCGACGACCCGCGGATCGAGAAGCGCTGCGTAGCCGCGCACGATCCCGCGCGCCTCCAGCTTGCGAATGCGCTCGAGCACCGCCGACGGCGCCAGTCCCACCTGCTTGGCTATCTCGGCCTGGGTGACCCGGGCGTTGTCCTGCAGCAATCCCAGAATCCTGGCGTCGGTGTCGTCGATTGTTCTGTTCATGGGCCCTGAGCAGAATTATTTTCATATCTGGTCTGTTGTTGACAAGATGATTCTGTATTTTCATTTCACGCAGAATATTGTTCGGTAGGCCAACCGATAACTGAGAGGCCGTCGGCGTAGGGCTGCGCCCGCGGCGCAGCAGGCGGCGCCGGTGGCGCCCAGGCCTCGCCCGCGAAGGCGCCTCCTGAGCGTCATCTGTGCATCGCTCCCCATCTGTGCATCGGTGTCCCTTCGTGCGTCCGCGCTATCTGTGCTATCTGTGGCCCGTGAATTTCTGGCGCGAGGTCTCCCCTGAAGCGCGGCGGTCGCTCATTGCGGCGTCGATGGGCTGGTTGCTCGACTCGTTCGACGTGATGCTCTACGCGCTGGTGCTTGCGGCGCTGGTGCAGGATCCGACGCTCGGGCTGAGCCTGTCGGGCGCCGGGCAGCTCGGTTCCCTCACGCTGGTGGCGTCGGCGGTCGGCGGGCTGCTGTTCGGCGTGCTGGCGGACAAGGTGGGCCGGACACGCGCGCTGTCGCTGAGCATCCTGCTCTACTCCGTCTTCACCGCGGCGTGCGGCCTGGCGCAGACCGTGCCGCAACTCGCGGTGTTCCGCATCTTCCTGGGGCTGGGCATGGGCGGGGAATGGGCCAGCGGCGCGGCCCTGGTCTCGGAGACCTGGCCGGCGCAGCATCGCGGCAAGGCCCTCGGGCTGATGCAGTCGTGCTGGGCCATCGGGTACGGCGCGGCGGCGGCCGTGACGGCCCTGATCCTGCCGCGCTACGGATGGCGCGCGGTGTTCTTCGTCGGGGTGCTGCCGGCGCTGTTCACCTGGTGGATCCGGAAGCGGGTGCCCGAACCCGAGCTCTGGACGCGCGCCCGCGCCTCGTCCGCCCCGGCGCCGCGCTTCGGCACCATCTTCTCGGGGGGCCTGGCGCGCCTGACCATCGCGATCACGCTGATGAACGCGGCGACGATGTTCGCGTGGTGGGGGTACAACCTGTGGATTCCGGCGTACCTGTCGCTGCCGGTGGACCAGGGCGGCGTCGGCCTCTCGACGGTCGCGATGTCGGGATTCGTCGTGTGGATGCAGGTGGGGATGTGGTTCGGCTACGTCACCTTCGGGTTCGTGAGCGATGCGCTCGGCCGGAAACCCACTTACATCGTGTACCTGCTGGCCGCGGCGGTGCTCGTGTGGGTGTACGGCCTGACGCGGCACCCGGCGACGCTGCTGCTGCTGGGCCCGTTCGTCGCGTTCTTCGGCACCGGGTACTTCAGCGGCTTCGGCGCGATCACGGCCGAGATCTACCCGACCGCGATTCGCGCCTCGGCGCAGGGCTTCACCTACAACGTGGGGCGGCTGGGCAGTGCCGTCGCCCCGTTCGTGGTGGGGTCCATGGCCCAGACGCGCGGCTTCGGCGTCGCCTTCACGGCGACGGCGGTGGCATTCCTCGTCGCCGCCGCGCTCTGGACCACGATCCCGGAAACGAAGGGCCGCGCCCTGACGTAGCGCTACACCATCCGAATCGTCCCGTTCATCCCGTTCGGGAAGAATCCACCGGACATCGTGCCGGCCGGCGCGTTCGGGCCGTAGACGATCGCGAGCACCTGGCTCGGCGTGCGCACGGGCGCCAGGCCCCGGCCATCCGCGTCGACCAGGCGAGAGCCCACCTGCGCGGGTGATCCGACGACGACATCCGCCTCATCAACCGGGCCGATGTCGCCCACGCCCTCCCGGGCGAGCTGGTAGCGGATGCTGCCGGAGTGGTTCGCCTCGACGAGGCCGATCTTCACGGCGGCGCCAAGGGTCGTGGTGTTCGAGATGAGCGGCGCGGCACCCCCGTACGCGCTGACGCCCACGTCCTCGAGCACACGCGCCGCCTGCAGGAAGCGGGCAATCGTGGTGACGCCGGCGAACCCGAAGCTGATGGCCGGCTTGGCCACCGCGTTCGAACCCAGCGCCTCGCGCAGGATCTCCACGTGGGAGCGCTCGTCGTGCGCCAGCTCGAGGGCGGTCTGCTCCAGCAGGCGGTCGCCGGCGAAGTCGAGCCGCGTCGCGCCTGTCGTCGGCCCCGGCGTGCCGGTGCCGCCGATGCCGATGTTGTAGGGCGCCATGTCGATGGTGACGCCGCTCGTCAGCACCGTGTAGAACTCCGCTTCGAGGTACTCCAGGTTGAGCGCGAAGTTGAGGATGTCGACGTCCGAAAGCGCCTGCGCGTCAGCAGACGATGCCGCACCGTCGAGCAGGCCCGCGGCGCCGATCGTGAAGCCGGCGGTGATCGCCTGCTTCGCAAAGCGCCGGCGGGAGACTGCGCTCGTCACCAGCTCGTGCACGTGCTCGTCGCGATTCTTCATCGTGTCTCCTTCCAGTCCTGTTGATGACATGGGGCGCTGGGCGAGACAGCAAGCACGTGGCCAGGCGCATCTCAGCTGCGCGGGAGCCGCTGTTGACAGGGATGCGCCGTGGTGGCGGCCGGCCGGGCTTCAGGCGGGAGGGCGCGGGTCGATGCGCAGGTTGTCCGACGGCGCACCGGATATGAGCACGCTACGGGCCTTCGCGCCCTTCGCCCCTCGACCGTGCTCGGGGCGACCCTGAGCGCAGTCGAAGGGTCGTGCCTTCGTCACCTTCGTGACCTTCGAACACGATCACGCAAGGTTCGGCTTCTTCTCCTCGTGCACGAGTGCGGGCCCATCCGTCGCGAGCCGCACGCAGTTGCGGCCGTCCGCCTTCGCGCGGTAGAGCGCCGCGTCGGCGCGCGCGATGATCGCCTGGATGTTGACCTCGCCGCCGTTGGCCTGCGTGATGCCGAAGCTCGCCGTGACGGTGAGGGCCTCACCCGACCAGGACACCGGGCGATCGGCAATCTCGTGGCGCAGCGTCTCGGCCACGCGGCGCGCGCCCTGCACCGGCGTCTCCGGCAGGAGAACAAGGAACTCCTCGCCACCGTAGCGGCACTTCAGGTCCGAACCGCGCAGCACGTCGCGCATCCGCCGGCCCACGGCCGCCAGCACGGCATCGCCGCAGAGATGGCCGTACCGGTCGTTGATGTCCTTGAAGTGATCGAGATCGAACATGATCAGCGACACGGGCATCTGGCTGCGCCGCGCCCGCCGCAGCTCGGCGTCGATCACCTCCATCGCGTGGCCGCGCGAGAAGCAGCCGGTCAACGCATCCCGGAGGCTGTTCTCCCGCACCTCGCGGAAGAGTTGCGCGTTCTTCAGCGACACGGCCAGCAGGGCCGCCGAGGCCTCGAGCGCGCGCTGGCGCTCGGGCTGCAACCCGCCTTCCGGCGCACGCACCCCGAGCACGCCCACGGCGGTGCCACCGACCAGCAGGGGGAACCCCACCGTGCCCGCCGTCCCATGGGTCGGCTGCGCCAGGCCCGCGAGCAGGCCCTCGGCCAGCTGTTCCGCGTCCGCGACGTGCTCGGGACCGCGGGCATCACCGGCGATGGCCTCCCAGCCGTCGCCCTGCCGGAGCACCACCCAGATTTCGTCGGTGCCGGCGACACGTGGCAGGTACTGCTCGACGGCGCCGCGAATCGAGTCGTGATCGAGGGAGCGCGCGAGGGCGTGACCGAACCCGACCAGCCGCTCGAGCTCCTGGGCCCGCTCGACGGCCTCGCGGGTGGCGGCCTCGGCGGCCGCAGCCTGGGCCTGGATCTGGTTGCGCTTGCGCAGCTGGTGGACGAGGTAGACGAAGGTGAGCAGGATGAGCGCCGGTGTGAGCGCGAGGCCACGCTCCCGCTCGATCTCACGCGTGAAGTCGAGCAGCGCGGTGATGGGATCGGCGAAGATGATGACGAGCGCCGCGAACAGTCCCGCGATGAGCAGGAAGTCCTGACGGCTGATCAGTCGCATAGAGGGACAGCCTCGAGCCCAACCGGGACAACCGGGTCAGGGTAGCACGGAACCGGGCCCCGCCTGCCTCCGGCCACGCCGCGGGCCAGCCCTGCGCCAGTCCCCGCCGCGGGGTGCTAGAGTGAGACCATCATGAACAAATGGCTGAGCTTTGCCGTCGCGTTCCTCCTGGCGACCGGCGCCGGCGTCGTGCTGGCACAGACCACCCGCGCGGGTCGCCCGGCGGCCACCCAGGTGTCGCGACCGCCGCTGCCGAACCCGGGGTTCGCCCCGGCCCGGCCCCTGGACGTCACCCGCCGGGCGTACGAGTTCGCCGCGGACCATCCCGAGGTCATTCAGTACGTGCCCTGCTTCTGCGGCTGCGAGCGCTCCGGCCACGGGAGCAACGAGTCGTGCTTCGTGAAGTCGCGCGACGCGCAGGGCCACGTCACCGCCTGGGACAGCCACGGATGGGGCTGCACGATCTGCGTGGACGTCGCCATCGAGGCCTCGCAGATGTACGCGCTCGGCGCGAAGCCCGCCGGCATCCGCGCCGCCATCGATCGCAAGTGGCGCCAGCGCTTCCCGACCAGCACCCCGACGCCCGTGCCGCCGCCGGGACACAACCATTGAAGATCTCAGATTGCAGATTGAAGATTGGCGATTGAAGATTGGCGGCTCAGTCTGGAGACATAGGTAACAGCTCTGTCGGGACACATGGGTAACACTTCGCCACAGCACGCAGGAGGGTTGCGATGCCGTGGCAGGGAGTTTCGCCTGTGGATCTACGACTGGGGTTCATC
>JBFWVR010000025.1:0-36805 GCA_050246635.1 Vicinamibacterales bacterium | reverse complement strand
GCAGAGACGCCCTGGTGAATGGAGTCACCGGCCGGGAGCTACGCTCTCAGCCGGCAGCCAGACCGTGCTGCCGACTGTCGGATTTTCGCCCGCCACAACTGTCGAATTTATCGCCGCCGCTAACACGAGTGTCGATCAGGTGAATGATGCGCTGCGGAAGGCGCTTCAATGAGGCCCCGCTTCATCAGCGGGGAGAACTCCCGTCCCGCTCGACCTTCGCCGCCAGGTCGCGGCAGCTTCAATGAGGCCCCGCTTCATCAGCGGGGAGAACGTGCGCGTCGAGGGCTGAGAGTGCGAAATCGCGTCGCTTCAATGAGGCCCCGCTTCATCAGCGGGGAGAACGGGCGTGACGGCATTTGGTCCCGTCACGCCTATCGGCTTCAATGAGGCCCCGCTTCATCAGCGGGGAGAACCATCCGTAATGACAGGGAAACGAAGCGTAAGGCATTGCTTCAATGAGGCCCCGCTTCATCAGCGGGGAGAACGGCCCTGCGTCAGCGCCTTGACCACGCGGGGTGAGTGGCTTCAATGAGGCCCCGCTTCATCAGCGGGGAGAACTGGGAGATCTGATCATGCGTGACGCCCGCGAATTATCGCTTCAATGAGGCCCCGCTTCATCAGCGGGGAGAACCCGCTTCAACAAGGAGAACACGGCCCGCCAGCTGCCGCTTCAATGAGGCCCCGCTTCATCAGCGGGGAGAACGTCGTGAGCGAACCCATGATCGTGCGACTCGCGTTCGCTTCAATGAGGCCCCGCTTCATCAGCGGGGAGAACACGCGCGACGGCAGGATCTACTGCAGCGGAACGAGGCTTCAATGAGGCCCCGCTTCATCAGCGGGGAGAACTACCCATTCTTCGAACGTTGAATACGGGGGATTACAGCTTCAATGAGGCCCCGCTTCATCAGCGGGGAGAACGCGATCTCGCCGCGCTGGAACGCGCGGGTCTCAAGGCTTCAATGAGGCCCCGCTTCATCAGCGGGGAGAACGTAGACGTGGGCCCCCGCCTGCTCCCACCAGACCGCGCTTCAATGAGGCCCCGCTTCATCAGCGGGGAGAACCAGGTTCGTCCTACATCGGTGCCGCGGTTGCGGTCACGCTTCAATGAGGCCCCGCTTCATCAGCGGGGAGAACGAGCGATGCCCGTGTGATCGCGCGGGACGTCTATCGCACGCTTCAATGAGGCCCCGCTTCATCAGCGGGGAGAACGTCTCGAGCGGCGGGAGCACGAACGCCCGATCGTCGCTTCAATGAGGCCCCGCTTCATCAGCGGGGAGAACAGCTTGGACAGGCGCTGCGTGGCCAGGACGGCGCAGCTTCAATGAGGCCCCGCTTCATCAGCGGGGAGAACAGGCGGCTCGAGAGCGTCAGCGCCTGCGCGACGACCTGCTTCAATGAGGCCCCGCTTCATCAGCGGGGAGAACACGTGATGCCCAGCAGGGCCCGGGCGCGCTCGAGGGCTTCAATGAGGCCCCGCTTCATCAGCGGGGAGAACCCAGCGTGACGCAGAGCTGGCGCAGCAGGTGGCCGCGCTTCAATGAGGCCCCGCTTCATCAGCGGGGAGAACACATCGTCGACCTGGTGGGTCTGGTGCGCCGCTTCGGGCTTCAATGAGGCCCCGCTTCATCAGCGGGGAGAACAACCTGCCGCCGGCGCCCGGCGCGCCGCTCATCTGGGGCTTCAATGAGGCCCCGCTTCATCAGCGGGGAGAACAGATGTCGCGATCGCCCCTCACGCCGGCGTCGGTGTGGCTTCAATGAGGCCCCGCTTCATCAGCGGGGAGAACGCGAAACGAACGCGAAACCGCGCGAATTTCGGCCGAGCTTCAATGAGGCCCCGCTTCATCAGCGGGGAGAACGAGCGGCATCCCATGCGGCCCTGACGCGTGCCTTCTGCTTCAATGAGGCCCCGCTTCATCAGCGGGGAGAACGCGAGCTCGCCGGCGATGGCCAGCGCGGTGTCCTTGCTTCAATGAGGCCCCGCTTCATCAGCGGGGAGAACCTATACCGCCTTTCGCGCCACGCGCAGCAAGTCCTCGCTTCAATGAGGCCCCGCTTCATCAGCGGGGAGAACACCCGATCGGCGCCCGCAGCGCCACGCCGATGTACGTGCTTCAATGAGGCCCCGCTTCATCAGCGGGGAGAACAAGGACGCCCAGGCCGAGGGCTTCGACCCGGCGACGTTGCTTCAATGAGGCCCCGCTTCATCAGCGGGGAGAACGCGGCTGATGGGTGGTCCGGTGCGTTCGATGGTGCGCTCGCTTCAATGAGGCCCCGCTTCATCAGCGGGGAGAACCGCGCGTCGCGGATCAGATCCTGGATCACGCTCTGGCTTCAATGAGGCCCCGCTTCATCAGCGGGGAGAACATGTGCGCCAGCAGCGCGTCCTCCTGCGCGGGAGTCGCTTCAATGAGGCCCCGCTTCATCAGCGGGGAGAACGGTTCAGCCTAGCGAGGGCGAACTGACGTTCGTCTGGCTTCAATGAGGCCCCGCTTCATCAGCGGGGAGAACGCCCCGGACGGCACCCAGGTCGTGCGCGTGGTGGGCTTGCTTCAATGAGGCCCCGCTTCATCAGCGGGGAGAACTAGTAGCACAAGGGGAATGCAGAATGCCCAAAGCGGCTTCAATGAGGCCCCGCTTCATCAGCGGGGAGAACGCGCGTGAGTCCCAGCGATGAGGTCTCCAGTCTTCGCCCTGCTTCAATGAGGCCCCGCTTCATCAGCGGGGAGAACAAATCCAGGCTGCACGACCCGCCGTTGCTGATTCTGGCTTCAATGAGGCCCCGCTTCATCAGCGGGGAGAACGGGCTCGGTGATGCCCAGCTTCGCGAGCGGTGTCACGCTTCAATGAGGCCCCGCTTCATCAGCGGGGAGAACTTGGCGTGGATCGTGGCACCGATCCTGAGCCGTGCCCGCTTCAATGAGGCCCCGCTTCATCAGCGGGGAGAACGTCCAGAAGCCAAGAGAAGCTAGACAACGGACACAGCTTCAATGAGGCCCCGCTTCATCAGCGGGGAGAACCGGGGGACTCACACGCTAGCACGAGCACCGGAGGGGCGGGCTTCAATGAGGCCCCGCTTCATCAGCGGGGAGAACGAAAGTCTGAAGCGAGCCCTACAGAAACCGCGCCGGCTTCAATGAGGCCCCGCTTCATCAGCGGGGAGAACCCGCAGAGGACGTGCCGATGCCCTCGACGCTGTCGCTTCAATGAGGCCCCGCTTCATCAGCGGGGAGAACCCTGGCTTGAGTCACCTCCCACTCGCGCAGCTCCTCTAGCTTCAATGAGGCCCCGCTTCATCAGCGGGGAGAACAGCCGCCACCGCAAGCGGCAGACTATCAGCAACTTGGCGGGCCGCCTGCGAGCGGTGACCCGTTCGACGGCCGACATCGCACGGGCCCGGCCGGAGCCCCCACACCAAGTCGCTGACGGTCAGCAAGATAGCGCCCGCGAGCGGCTCCCGGGTTTCTGGCCCCCACGCGCCGCTCGCGACGGCGACAACATTGCGGCCCGGCTTCCATCCTTCAGTCATCATTACGCGTGCCGTCGATCGCCCGCTCTCGACAGCCTGACCCTGGGTCGATTATCGCCGACGCCGCTCCTCATCGTGTCTCGAACCCGGGATAGCCGGACAACTCGCCGGACACGTACCGCGCCAGCAGACGTGCCTGCACCTCGAGCACCCGTCGATAGCTGATGCGATACCCGAAGACCGGATGGGTGACCAGCTGATCCATCCGCTGCTCGTAGGCCCGGATGAAGGCACTCCTGCCCTTCTGCGTGAGGGCCACCGCCCCCCCGGCCCGCACGAAGCCGTCGCTCGTCACCATGCGCGTGTTGAGGGCGATGAGTACGGCCGAATCAGCGACGAGTGGTCGGAACCCCTCCATCAGGTCCAGGGCCAGCGCCGGCCGGCCGAACCGCATCTGGTGGTAGAACCCGACAAAGGGGTCAAAGCCGACCGCGTGGCATACGATCGTCAGGTCCCGGGCCAGCAGGCTGTAGGCGAAAGACAGCAGTGCGTTCACCGGGTCTCGCGGCGGCCGTCGGTTGCGGCCCGCGAAGTCGAACGTGCGCACACCCTCATCGTCCTCCACCTTCACCATGCCCGCGAAGGCGCCGAAGTACAGGGCCGCCGCCGAACCTTCGATGCCGAGCAGCGCCTCGAGCGACGGGGCGAACTGGGCGCGCGTCACCAGCCGCTTCAGCCCGTCGAGCGCGCGGGCGGGCGGCTCGACGTGGTTCCGCTGGAGCAACGTGCGCTGGTTACGGACTTTGCTCGAGACGATGTCGCGCGCGAAGCGCAGACAGAAGTGCTCGTCCTCGGCACGGCGGAACTGCTCCCGACGCAGGAAGACGTTCTTCAGACCCAGGCCACTCGTGATCCCGTAGAACCATCCGCCCATCGAGAAGTGGGCAATGGGCTTCTCGGCGTAGCAGAGCGCCTGGATCGCCGCACCCGTGATGGCGACGGGCCCGAGCAGGTTCAACTGGGTGATCTCGTTCAGCCGGATCTCCTGGACGAGTTTCCCCTTCTCCTTCACCTGGAGCCGTTCGCCCGACTTCCCGACGCTGAGGGCGTATCCGGTCACGTACGCCGGGCGCAGGTCGTCCCTTGCCGGCACCAGCCGCCGGACGTCGTCGAGCCGGAGCTGCGGGCGCTCGGCGTCCTCGTCGCGAAGATCGTCGAAGAGCGCGAGCTGCGGGTCCCGGAACTGCTCGTCGAGACCGACAGCCGCCATCGTCTCGTCGGGCAGGCAGATGGGCGCCAACGAGCAGCGGACGCATTTCGGGCTGTCGACGAGCGGCGGGGGGATGCGCCCGGACAGGGCCGCCGCGCGAGCGTCCGCAAGGGCCGACTTCACCTGTTGGACCACTCCCTCGGTGATGGGCACCCTGACACGCTGTCGTGTTTCGTAGTAGTAGAGAAGCCCCTCGTCGCAGGTGTATCCGTTGTGGCGCAGGACGAGCGCCTGCGCGCCAATCTGCACGATGTCCGCCGGCCAGGCCTCCGGCCCGCCTTCGGTCACGCGCGGCGATCCCCGTTTGTAGTCCACGGGCGTGGTGCGGCCCCCCTCCGCCTCGACGAGATCGAGCTTGGCAATGAGCTTCAAGGGTTCACTCGACAGCGTCACGGCGCGCGCTTTGAAAGTCACGCCTTCCAGTTCCTCGTGCGGGGGCAGGTCATCGTCGCGCCCGTCCGCTCGCTCGTGCTTCTGCGCGCCGTCCACGGTGTCGCTGCTGTGGCGGAACACGCCGTCCACCCACTCGTAGAAGAACAGTCGCGGGCAGTAGACGAATTCGTTGAGCATGCGCGCCGGCAGGTAGTCCGGCAGCTCGATACGGGCCCGGAGTCCAGCCTTCGCCGGCTTCCGAGTCACATCGTCCAGGCCAGATGGCGGCTGCGCCAGCGGTTCTCTCATGCGTCCTCCTTCACCCGCGCGCGCGCCGGCGCCTTGGACCGAATGGTCCGCGGCCGCGGCCCGCCGGACGCGGTGCCGTCAACGACGATGCAGGGGCTGTCGATGGGCGTGTAGGCGCGGCCGAGTGCCGTGATGACACGGTCGCCGCGCCCCTCGACGGGGCCCAGGTCCACGAACAGCACCTGGTCTTCGACGTGATGGATGACCTTGCCGAGCGCGTGCCGGCAGCGGACGAGATCGGTCTGCGAGAACTGGCACTCGAAGACGGAGTACTGGAGGTGGTCGCCGAATCCACGCATCACCTTGTGAACCCGTCGGAGCCGGGTGTCGTCGGAGATGTCGTAGGTGACGAGGAACGTGTTGCGCATCGGGGGCACACTCCACGCTCCGGGGGTGACCGGGATGTCGGCCGGTTCCGATGCAACCTTTACTCGGTCCTCTCGATGTCAGATAATGAATGCATTGACATCAGAGAATGACATCATGAAGACGCTCACAATCCGCAACGTCCCGAGGCAGCTGGCTGACGCCCTCGACCGCGAGCGCGGCCGGAGTGGCGAGTCCCTCAACCAGACAGTGCTGGATCTGCTGCGCCGGGCACTGGGACTGGGTGCCGACGCGCCTCGCAGCAATGGCCTCGGGGCGCTTGGCGGCACGTGGTCGGAAGGCGACTTCCACGAATTCGAGACGGCGATCGCCCCGCTCGAAGGCATCGACGACGACATGTGGGTGTGATGCGGGTCTGCCTGGACACCTCGGCCTACAGCCATTTCAAGCGGGGTCATGCGCGGGCGGCCGAGGTCATCGATCGGGCCTCCGACATTGGTGTGCCGGCCATCGTGCTGGGAGAGCTCGCGGTGGGCTTTCGTCTCGGCCGACGCCGGGTCGAGAACGAACGTGAGCTCGCGACCTTTCTGGCGCACCCGGTCGTGGCGCTCCTGGAAGTGGACGACGAGGTGGCGGGTATTTACGCCGACATCGTTGTGGACCTGCGCCGGGCCGGAACACCGGTCCCCGCCAACGACATCTGGATTGCGGCGACAGCGGCGCGATGGGGCGCGCCGGTGCTCACGTATGATGCGCACTTCCAGGCCATCGCACGCGTGGGGACGGTGCTGTTGACCGAGCCGGCGTAACGCCAGCCACGACTGGCTCGTCGCCCCCCTCCCCGGCTGTCGCTTCAGCACGTGCACAGGTCTCGCGGGAGGACAGGCCCGCCCCGCGGCGCGCCGGCAGTTGCCGTGTAGTCGCGCACCGCGTGTCGTCCATCTGATACCGACGGCTTCTTTCTTGAACTGCCTGCATCAGGTGGCTATGCTCTGCCCATCTGCGTCCCGTCCCCCCGGGACCGCGTGTGACCCCACCTGTCACAGTCGCCGTCAACGCTGGCAGCAGTGCCGTCGAGTCCCGGGCTCCGCCCGGTCGGCGTTCTGAATCGAAGGACCAGGCACCATCGGTCTGGCGTCCAGCGGCGAGGAGCCTTCGACTGTGGATTACGACGCGTTCTTCTCTGCTGCTACTGGCCTTCCCGGACCTTACCCGTATCAGCGTCGGCTCGCGTGTGAGGAGTGGCCGGATCTGCTCGACGTGCCGACCGGCATGGGCAAGACGGCCGCAGTCACCTTGGCCTGGCTCTACAAGCGAGGATGGCGACCGGGTCAGGCGCGCGAAGGCGCCGCCCCCGGTACGCCTCGCCGCCTGATCTGGTGCCTGCCCATGCGCGTGCTCGTGGAGCAGACGGAGCGCAACATCAAGGCGTGGCTGGAACACCTCGGGCTGCTCGGCCGCGCAGGTGACGGCCGGGTATCGGTCCACGTGCTCATGGGTGGAGCGGACGACCTCAGGACCTGGGCCGAGTATCCGGATGAAGACCTCATCCTGATCGGCACTCAGGATCTGCTCCTGTCACGTGCGCTCATGCGGGGCTATGCGATGAGCCGCTACCAATGGCCGCTCCACTTCGCATGGCTGCATAACGACGCGTTCTGGGTATTCGACGAGGTGCAGTTGATGGGGGCTGGCGTCGCGACCTCAGCGCAGCTCGACGCATTCCGGCGGGTGCTCCCGCTGTCTCGTCCAAGCCGCTCTCTGTGGGTCTCGGCCACGCTCAATCGTTCCTGGCTGGCCACGGTCGACCTCGCGCCGCATCTACCATCCCTTCGAACGCTGACTCTCGACGAGCAAGACGAATGCGGCGCAGGCGACCGCCTGAACGCGACCAAGCACCTCGAATGTGCATCCCTCACGCTCGGGGCAGATACCCGTAACCGAAAAGGCCTGGAAGAATACGTCACCACGCTCTGCGAGACGGTGCTCGACGCGCACCGACCCGACTCACAATCCCTGATCGTCCTCAACCGCGTCGACCGGGCGCAGGAGCTTTATCGCAGGCTGAAGCAGCACCGCCCGGTCTCGTCCGACCTGCTCGTGCACGCCCGGTTCAGATCTGCCGAACGCGCGGAGCAGACACGCCGGCTTCGTGAGGAGCCGGACATCGATCGCATCGTCGTCGCCACGCAGGCGATCGAGGCCGGCGTGGACGTATCCTCCCGCGTGCTCGTCACCGAGCTTGCACCATGGCCATCGATGGTGCAGCGCTTCGGCCGATGCAATCGTTACGGTGAGCACAACGGAGCCGGCGGAGCACGGATCGTCTGGGTCGATGCGAGCGACGAGGCCGACATGGCACCGTACGACTCGGAGGAGCTGGCTGGCGCTCGGGCCAAGCTGGCAACGCTCACAAGTGCCGGGCCACGTGACCTCCCGCGGACGAACGAAGAACGACCGGCCACGGCGGTGATTCGGCGTAAGGATCTCCTCGACCTGTTCAACACCGACCCGGATCTCTCAGGTTTCGACGTCGACGTCTCCGACTACATTCGCGACAGCGGAGCACCGGGCGTTCGCATCTTCTGGCGCGACTTCGTCGATCCCAACCATCCCATCGTCGAGCCCGGCCCGGATCCACGCGAGTTGTGCCCTGCGTCGATTGGCCACGCCCGCGGACTGCACAAGCGGGGAGCGTGGCACTGGGACACCTTGGAACGCGCGTGGACGAGACTGAGCCGCGAGCCGCGGCCGGGAATGACACTGTTGCTCAAGGCCAGCGATGGCGGATACGACCCCGAGATCGGATTCGATCCCGGCAGCCGAACGTCCGTTGGCCCGCTCGCAGTGGAGACGCCCCCTGGACCCGACTACGGGCAAGACGCCAGGTCCCTTGAGCGGCGGCCGGTGCCGTTGGAGGCTCATCTGGCACACGCAGCGCACCAGGCCCGCGTGCTCTGTGACGCGCTGCAACAGACCAGCGAGGCGGACGTCGTGGTGCGGGCGTCTCGCTGGCACGACGTCGGTAAAGCCCATGCGGTGTTCCAGGAGACGATGCATCGGTGTGGAGATGCGCCTGAGGGCCTGCTCGCAAAGTCACCGTGCGCCGGACGGCATTCACGGCCCTGGTTCCGCCATGAACTCGTATCGATGCTCGCTTGGCTGGATCAACACGCAGAGGATCCGGAATGCAACCTCGTCGCGTACCTGATCGCGGCCCACCACGGCAAGGTCCGGATGAGCCTGCGCGCCATGCCAACAGAGGAGGCGCCCGGCAACGTCCTGCGTTTCGCCCGAGGGGTCTGGGAGGGCGACGTCGTCGGCGCCATCGCCTTCGACGGCGATTGCAGCGCCGAGGTGACCATGCGACTGGCGCTGATGGAGATCGGCGACGGAGATCAGGGACCGTCCTGGGCAAGCAGGACGCTGAGCCTGCTCGATCAACACGGTCCGTTCAGGCTGGCGTGGCTCGAAAGTCTCGTGCGTCTTGCCGACTGGCGAGCGTCCGCCGCCGAACAGGCCGCGCAGGATACAACCCATGCCTGAATTCCTGCTCGGTGGCTGTACGACGACACCGCTCGCCGGCTACTTGAAGGGGCTCGGCGTCCTGCGGCTCGTGTCGGCGTCCGATACAACAGTGCGTGCCGCCTGGCGGGGCACGTCTATGGTGCTCTGGACGAGGTTCTCGCCGGAAGCACTCGAACGGTTCTTCCTGGAGGAATACGAGCCCACGCCTGTCATGGCACCGTGGAACGGAGGCAGCGGCTTCTACGAGAAGGACAACAAGGCCGCCATCCAAACGCTCCGGTCCAGTCACCACACGAGACTGGCGACCTATCGCAAGTGCCTGGATCTGGCGGAGGTCGCTCTCGCGGCTGTCGACAGAGGCAGCAGCCCGAAGGACGATGCGAAAGCGGCTCTGCTCAGACACTTGCGGGGTGTCTTGCCGGAAGCGGCACTGGAGTGGTTCGACGCCTCCGTGGTCCTGAGTGGGGAATTCGCCCAGTATCCGCCTCTCCTCGGAACGGGTGGCAACGATGGGAGACTCGACTTCACCAACAACTTCATGCAGCGCTTGGTCGACGCCCTCAGCCTTTCCAGCGCAGGGCAACTCGAGTCTTCTGCCAGCTGGTTGCGCCTGTCGCTTCACGGAGCGGTGGCACCAGGCCTGATCGGCAAGGCTGTTGGACAGTTCTCGCCCGGACAAGCAGGTGGCCCCAATGCGTCGACAGGCTTCTCCGGCGATGCACTGGTGAACCCCTGGGACTTCGTCTTGATGATCGAAGGCGCGTTGCCTTTCGCCGCCGCGGTGGTCCGCCGGAACGCCAACGATTCAGATGGTGTGCTCAGCTATCCGTTCACCGTCAGAGCCGTCGGCGCGGGCGCGGGCAACGTCGGGCAAGACGACGCGGGCGCAGCGCGAGGAGAACTATGGATGCCCCTCTGGCGGCAAGCTGCCTCCTACGGTGAGGTCCGCGCACTGCTTGGAGAGGGGCGTGTGGCACTCGGCAGGAAGCCCGCACGTGATGCGCTCGACTTCGTCCGTGCAGTCCAGCGCCTGGCGGGGTATCGCGGCATCGACCGGTTCCAGCGCTATGGCCTCCTGATGAGGTCCGGCAAGGCGTACCTGGCGACGCCGTTGGCAGAGATCACGGTCTCCCGGCTCCCCGTCCGCCCGCTCACCGATGAGCTCGACCGTCGTGACTGGCTGACGAGGTTCCGCCGCTTCGCTCAAGGGGAGACCGTGGCCGCGCGGTTCAAGGGCCTTCGCCGACGGTTGGAGGACGCGGTGTTCGACCTTGCGGGCCGGGCGCCTGCGCCGGCCGACGTGCAGACGCTGCTGGTGCTGCTGGGAGAAATCCAGAGCGCGATGGCGCGGAGCCGGAAGGCCAAGGAGGAGGTGCCACCGGTACCTCAACTTTCGGAGGGCTGGGCAGCGGCAGCCGACGATGGAACGCCAGCGTTCAGGATTGCCAGAGCGATCGCCGGTCTCGGTGACGGCAGTAACGTGGCGATTCCGCTGCGCGCCCAGTTGTACCCCGTTGGCGCGGTCAGGAATGAATGGCTGGCTCAGAACCAGGGCTCCGAAGGTGCGAATGATCCGGCCAGTCATCTGCGGATGCACTGGCCGGCCGAGACCAGTCTCACGACGAGACTCATCGAACTGATGGGGCGCCGGCTGTGGTTGGCGGACCGTTTGGCGTTGCCCGACAAACCGCTGGATAGTCCGGCCGGCATCGATCTGGATGACGTGGCGGCGTTTCTCGCCGGACCGGCCGCAGACGCGCGAATTCTGGCGCTGCTGCACGGTCTGAGCCTGTGCCGGATTCCGAAGGACACGGATCGCTCGTCTGGTGCGATGGCCGCGCCAGCCGCGTTCGCGTTACTCAAGCTGTGCGCCACGCCCGATTGGGTGTTGCGACGTCTACAGCTCCTGTCGCGCGACAGCCGACTACCCGTGGCCGGGGGCATGCTGGCGCAACTCGCAGCGGGAAACGTCGACAACCGCGCGGTTCGCCTGGCGTGGCGCAGGCTCCGGGCATCCGGCCTGGCGCCGCTGTTCGCAGCGGATGCTCTGCCGCGACTGGGAGACATCCCACCACAGCGGGCGGCTGCGGCCCTCCTGATTCCATTGCGATTCGGGGCCGTTGGAGCACTCGCCCGGTCCGTGCTCACCGTCAAGGGCACTGACGTCGCATGAGAGATGACGCTTCGCAAGGAGAACCGACCATGAGCCTCGACCTGTCTTCGCTACTTGACGCGCCGCGCCTTCTGCTCGAGGCTTCGCTGGTTCCACTCCAGGGCACCCGGTTTCAGCCGACCGGGTTTCCGGAGATCGGTGCTGCCCAGTACGAAGGGCCCGACGGCGCGTCGATGCTGCTCGTCGAGTCCACTCAGAGCGTGGCGAACCGCCTGGAAGAGGTCTGCTGGGATGCGGTCGCGAACGACTGGGTCCCCGTACTTCGAGGCCTGTCGCTTATCAGGGTCGTCGACAAGGACGGACAGCCGCTGACGAACTCGCTCATCGAGGCCCACAGGATCAACTCGCCGTACATTCTCGAGGGGAAGGACAAGACGGTGTTCGACCGTCTGAAGGGTGAACTTGCCGACATGAGCGAAGGAATCGTCGACCTGCGGAAGCTCGCGGCCGTGCTGCTGCGCCTCGACGCCAACGCGCTCCTTCACGGAGTCTTCCTGGCGAAGAAGGAACTCGCCGGCGGACGCCTCCGCCTGCCGCGAGCGCTGTCAGGCTTCATCGAAGCGAGGAACGTCCGCGTGGCCGCGAGTGGCGGCGTCAAGAATGACTCCGTGAATCCGCGCGGTGACACCGCCAAGGGCTTCGGCAACGTGCCATTCGCACGCGACGAGTACGTTGCACCGGACATCACGGCGTACTTCAACATGGACCTCGCGCAGCTCCGGGGATACGGCCTGTCGGACGACGCCTATCGTCTGCTCGTCGCCCTGGGGTTGTTCAAGATCCGGGCTTTCCTGGAGAACGGGCTTCGACTCCGGACCGCCTGCGACCTGGAGTGCACAGGGATCACGGTCAAGCGTCCGGACGGGTTCGCCCTGCCCGCACTGACCGACCTCGAGGCCGCCATGCCGGGACTGGTTGCAGCGGCCGCCGTCTCGGGCGGATTCGAGGTTACGACGGTGACATACGAGAAGTAGGCAATGCTGTCGCTTGCCTTCACCTTCCCAGCTGGCCGGTACCACGCCACCCCGTGGGAGCGGCACGTCAACGAAGGGGCCGTGCCGTGGCCACCGGAGCCATGGCGCTTCCTGCGTGCGCTCATCGCGACCTGGCACCATAAGGTGCGGCACACGGGACATCACGACGAGAAGGCAATTGTGGGGCTCATCGAGGCACTTGCCCTCGAGCCGCCTCAATTCGTTCTACCGAGTGCCAGCCACAGCCATACCCGGCACTACATGCCCCAGTGGAAGGCGGGGGACACCTCGCTCGTGTTCGACGCATTCGCCGCCGTGCCGAAAGAGCAGCCTCTGTACATGACCTGGCAGAACGTCGAACTGCCTGGCGACCAACTCGCCTTGCTCGATGACCTGCTTGCGGTGCTGGGTTATCTCGGACGCGCGGAGTCCTGGGTCGAAGCCACACGGGTGAGTGCGGCACCTGCACCGACCTGCGTCCCGGGCGAGGACTCGTACGACGCCGAGACGGGCGAAGTGCTCGGGGATCTCGTGACCCTCCTTGTGCCGGTATCAGCGCCTGACTACCAGGCCCTGCGGCGCAGCTTCATCACTGGGGCGAAGGCCATGAAGCAGTTCCGCACCACGTTGCCAGAGTCGTTCATCGAGGCGCTGTCCGTGGAGACCTCGGACCTCCGGAGGAACGGATGGAGCCTTCCTCCGGCCGCACGGAAGGTGAACTACGTGAGGCCCGCGGACGCGTTGCGGCCGAGGCGCACGGTCCACCACGCGTCGCCGAGGAGCTTCGATACGGTCCAGTACGTCATGGCCGGCAAGCCACTCCCCCGCGCCGAAGATACCCTTCGGATCGGCGAGCTGCTGCGGCAGGCCGTCATGAGCCGCGTTCGGCACGAGCTCGGCGAGACGGCGATTCCTCCGGCCCTCTCCGGCCACGACCTGCCACAGGGAAACCGCCACCAGCACGCGTTCTATCTCCCCTGGGACAGCGACGGAGACGGCCGCCTCGACCGCCTCCTCGTGCACGTGCCCGGCGGGCTCGCCCCATCCATGGCGCGCACACTCGGGAGCCTCCGGCGCCTCTGGAGTCGTGACGGAAACGAATGGCCACTGGCTCTCGAAGGCATCGGGAACACGGCTGTCGCCAGTCCCCTGACGGCCAGCGCCAGCGTCTGGCAATCAGTGACGCCGTACCTGCATCCCTGGCACCTCAAGCGCCGCTTCACGCTCGAAGACCAGGTGCGGCGCGAATTCAGGGAGCGGGGACTTCCGGAGCCCACGAGGCTCGAGCGCCTGGCCACTGTACGCGTCGGTCACCAGGTCCGGCGACCGATCGACTTCGCCCGCTTCAGGGAGAAGCGAGGCCTCCAACAACCCGACCGTCAGGGGAGCTTCTGGCGCGTGACGTTCGGCGAAACCGTGGCCGGCCCTCTCGCCCTCGGGTTCGGATGTCACTTCGGGCTGGGTCTCTTCCGCCCCACGTAGCTCGCGTCACGCCCAACGCGTCGCGAGGCTGCCCGGCCTGAGCCCCGTGGCGGGCCGCGCGGCGGGCGTCACATCCCGGTCGCGTGGAACCCGGCGTCCACCATGAGCACCTCGCCGGTGATGCCGCGGCTGCCAGGCCCGACGAGGAACACCCCGGCGTCGCCGACTTCGGACGCCTCGATGTTGCGCTTGAGCGGCGCGCGCTCGCGCACGACGCCGAGGATCGACGAGAAGCCGCCGATGCCGGCCGCCGCCAGCGTCTTCACCGGCCCGGCGGAGATCGCGTTCACGCGGATCGCGTCGCCGCCGAGGTCGGCGGCCAGGTACCGGACCGACGCCTCGAGCGCGGCCTTGGCCACGCCCATCACGTTGTAGTTCGGGAAGACGCGCTCGCTGCCCAGGTAGGTCAGCGTCACGATCGAGCCGCCGCCACGCGCCTGCATCAACGGCCGCGCACCGCGCGCCAGCGCCACGAGCGAGTACGCACTGACGTCGAGCGCGAGCTTGAAGCCGTCGCGTGAGGTCTCGCTGAAGGGCCGGGTGATGTCGTCACGGTTGGCGAACGCGACACCGTGCACGAGGAAGTCGAGGCCACCGTGCGCCTGCTGGATCGCCGCGTATACCGCGGCAATCTCCTCGTCGTTCTGCACGTCGAGGGGCAACACGGTGGGCCGCGGCGTCAGCGTGTCGGCCAGCTCGTTGACGTGCTCCTCGAACCGGCCCTGGTAGGTGAGGATGAGTGTGGCGCCTTCGGCGGCTGCCGCCTGCGCGATGGCCCAGGCCAGGGAACGCTTGTTCGCGACGCCGACGATGAGACCGACTTTGCCTTCGAGCTGCATGCTTGGGGGACGCTTTCTGGATTCCGTCTTCGAAACTTCCGTTCCGAATTCCGTTTCTTGATTCTGAGTTATTTCTTCTTGCCCCGCCGTCGCCGGCCCTGCCCCTGGCCCTGGCCTTGTCCATGGCCCTGACCGAACTGGCCCTGGCCCCGGCCGCCGCCGCGGTTGCCGAAGCGGGTGGCCTGGCCGCCACCGCCCTGTTGCTGGCCACCACCCCGGCGCCGTCCCTGTCCGCGCGGCTGCTGGCCTCCGCCGCCCTGCCCCGGACGACCGCCCCGGCCCGAGCCAGGCTGGCGGATGGTGAACTCCGGCAGCGTACGCGTCGGCACCTGCTGGCCCTCGTGCCGCGGCAACTGCGCGCGGAAGAGCCGGCGTCGCACCGGGAACTCATCGTCCGCGGGTTGGTCCCCGTCGGGCTCGCCGGACACGGTCTCCGTGTCGGCCCCGTCAGCCGCCTCGGCCTTCGTCTCGACCGGTGCGGGCGCGGGAGCCGCGGGCGCGGACCAGGCGGCCGGTGCGGACGCGGCGTCTGGCTCGCGATCGTGGTCGGGGGAACTGTCGGGGCTGGCGTCGTCGGGAAGCGGATCGTCGGGCCGGGAGGCGAGGCGGGCGGCGGGGGAATTGAGCCCGTCGAGCACCTGGGTGAAGAGGGCCGCGTCGGGCTTGCGGCGCCGCTGGGCCGGGACACGCGCGTGTTTGTACTCGTGCTCGGTGTCGCACGAGACACAGCGCGTCTGCCTGATCTCATCGTCAATCATCGCGACGATGGCGTGATCGGTGACGCGCCGTTCGCGCGGACAGTAGTCGTCCAGCACGTCACCGGGCCGGAACCGGCGTTCCTGCATACACTCCCCCGAAGACCGAACGTTCAGAACACGCGTGTGGGCGGGGATGGTGGGCGTCGCGACGTACTCGACGCCCGGCGCCGACATCCGGCACGGGTCAACCTGGTGTTCAGGTAGGCGAAACCGTCAGGGCGCAGGTGGTCGCAGTGTAGCAAAGGGCCCTACCGGGGGCAAGCCGAAACCCAGGCGCGGGTCTCCGCCAGCATCGCCGCCACCTGGTCGGGGTGCGTCGACTGCGGCGTGCGCTTCGTCGCGACCGACCGCTCCGGCGTCACCGCTTCCCGCACGTCGTCACCGAAGTCCGCGCTTGCGGCGCGCCACTCCTCGGGCGACAGGTCCTCGAAGGTGCGGCCTTCCTTGTGCAGCCGGCGTACGAGCGCGCCAACCACCTCATGCGCCTGCCGGAACGCGACGCCGCGACTGACGAGGTAGTCGGCCACGTCGGTCGCCAGCAGCAGGCCGGAGGCCGCGCGACGGGTCACCGTCGGGCGCAGCGTCAGCCGGCGGATCACCGCCGTCGTGGCCTCGAGCGACACGGTCAGCGTGTCCTCCGCGTCGAAGACCGGCTCCTTGTCCTCCTGCAGGTCCTTGTTGTACCCGGTCGGCAGGCCCTTCATCGTCGTGAGGAAACCGGTGAGGTGGCCGACGGCGCGACCCGACTTGCCGCGCACGAGCTCGAGCGGATCGGGGTTCTTCTTCTGCGGCATCATGCTGCTGCCGGTGGCCGACTGGTCCGCCAGCTCGTAGAAGCCGAACTCCTCGCTCGTGAAGAGGATGAAGTCCTCCGCGATGCGCGACAGGTGCACCATCGCGAGCGCGGTGGCGTGCAGGAAGGTCGCGGCGAAGTCGCGATCGGACGAGGCGTCGATGCTGTTGGGCACGACCCGCGAGAAGCCCAGGCGCTTCGCCAGGGCGGCTGTGTCGACGGCGTAGCTGGTGCCGGCAATGGCGCCGGAGCCGAGCGGCAGCGCGTCAGCCTCGGCGGCGGCACGCGCGAGCCGGTCGTAGTCGCGGCGCAGCGCCGCGGCGTGGCTGAGCAGGTGGTGCGCCACGAGCACCGGCATCGCGCGGCGCAGGTGGGTGTAGGACGGCATCAACGCCCCGCCGGCCTTCTCCGCCTGGTCGGCGAAGACGCCGACGAGCTCGGCGATCTTGCGCTGCAGCAGCGGGATCCGCCGGCGCAGGTAGAGCCGGAAGTCGAGCGACACCTGCTCGTTGCGCGAGCGGCCGGTGTGGAGGCGGCGTCCCGCGTCGCCGATGCGCGCGACGAGCTGGCGCTCCACGAAGCTGTGCACGTCCTCGTCGTCGCCCGCGACCCAGGCCGGGTCGCGCCGGCCCTCCTCGAGGATGGCCGTGAGCGCCAGGCGAATCGCCTCGGCGTCGGCCGGGGTCAACACCCCCGCGCCGGCGAGCGCCTCAGCCCACGCCAGGCTGCCCGTCACGTCGTCCTCGAAGAAGCGGCGATCGAAACGGAAGGACACACCGAAGTCGAAGGCCGCCGGATCAGGCGCGCCGTCGAACCGACCGGACCACAGATGCTTGGACATAGAGCGAATAGAGAATAGAGAAACCGGAATCAGGAAAGGAAGTACGGAACTAGGAAATGGTCAACGGCACTTCCGCGACGTGCCTTCTGGATTCCCAATTCCTTTCGTGATTCCGTTTTCCTGATTCTCACTTCCCGTCGTGAGCGGGGGCGTTACGTGCCGCCGTCTCGACGGGCAGGCCGTAGATCTTGATGAACCCGGCCGCGGCGGCCATGTCGAACACGTCGCCCTCGTCGTAGGTGGAGAGCCCGTGGTCGTAGAGGCCGTAGGGCGAGCGGCGGCCCACGACGCGGCAGTCGCCCTTGAACAGCTTGAGCCGGATGACACCGGTCACGCGCTCCTGGACCTTCGCGACGAAGGCGTCGAGCGCCTCGCGGAGCGGCGTGAACCAGCTGCCATTGTAGACGAGGTCGGCGTACTCGACCGCGACCGCCTGCTTGAAACGGCCGAGGGCCGCGGTGGTCACGAACGCCTCGAGCTCGCGGTGCGCCAGGTGCAGCACGACGGCGGCCGGCGCCTCGTAGACCTCGCGCGACTTGATGCCGACCAGGCGCGTCTCCACCATGTCGAGCCGGCCCACGCCGTGCGCGCCCGCGATGGTGGAGAGGCTGTCAATCAGGTCGGCGAACGGCATCTCCACGCCGTTGACGGCGACCGGCACGCCCGACTCGAACGTGACCTCGACGAGCGCGGGCTCGTCCGGCGCCTTCTGCGGCGCCTTCGACAGCGCCCAGATGTCCTCCGGCGGCTCCAGCCACGGGTCCTCGAGCACCCCCGCCTGCACCGAGCGGCCCCAGAGGTTGCGGTCCATGCTGTAGGGGCTCTCGAGCGTCGCGGGAATCGGGATGCCACGCTGCCGCGCGTAGCCGATGGCTCCGGTGCGCGACAGGCCCCACTCGCGGCCCGGCGCGATGATGCGGATGCCCGGCTCGAGCGCACGGGCCGAGACCTCGATGCGGATCTGGTCGTTGCCCTTCCCCGTGCAGCCATGCGCGATGGCGGTGGCCTGCTCGAAGCGCGCGACCTCGACCAGCTTCTTCGCGATGAGGGGACGGCCGAGCGCCGTCGCCAGCGGGTAGTGCCGCTCGTAGACCGCGTTGGCCTGCAGGGCCGGGAGGATGTAGTCGCGCGCGAACTCGTCGCGCACGTCGAGCACGTGCGCGCGCACGGCCCCGGTGGAGAGCGCGCGGTCGCGCACCTCGTCCAGCTCGCGCCCCTGCCCGAGGTCGAGCGTCACGGTGACGATCTCCGCGTCGTACTGCTCGGCCAGCCAGGGGATGGCCACCGACGTGTCGACGCCCCCCGAGTAGGCGAGGACGATCCGCTCCTTCGTAGCCGCTCCGTGTTCCGCCATCCGCTCCGTGCCTTCCCGCCGCGTCAGCGGCCTCAGCGGCCCGCCAGCATCTCCAGCCGCCGGATGGCCGCCGTCGCCCGCCGCCGGTCCCGGCAGATCACCAGGACCGTGTCGTCCCCCGCGATCGTGCCGACCACCTCGTCCAGCCGGGCCCGGTCGATGGCCAGCCCGAGCAACTGCGCCTGCCCCGGCCCCGTGCGGATCACCGCCAGCTGTTCGGCCGGCTCGATCGACAGCAGGAACTCCCCGAGCGCGCGCGCAAGCGCCGTCAGCGCCGTCGGCGGCGGGGCGGCTTCGGCCGCGGCGGGCTGGTAGGCGCCGTCCGAGGCGCGTTTCACCAGCCCGAGCTCCTTGATATCGCGCGAGAGCGTCGCCTGCGTGACGGCGAAGCCCCGCGCGGCCAGGCGCTGCCGGAGCTGCTCCTGGCTGCGCACCGGTTCGTGCGCGACGACGTCCGCGATGGCCGACAGGCGGCGGGCCTTCATAAATATGCGATTAGTTGAATCAGTATACATGAGACGCCAGAACTGTCATCTCGTTTCCGCATTGACGACGCGCCGGCGGCGGATGTATAAGTATTCTTCTGGACGAATAGTTTTTCAGTCTCCCGAGAACCCCATGCGCCCCGCGTCTTCCCAGTCCCCGGACGCCCCGGCCGCGGCCGTCCGCGTCGCCGTCGTCGGCGCCACCGGTTACGCCGGCCAGGAGCTCGTGCGCCTCCTCGCCCGCCACCCCGTGGCCCATCTCGCCCTCGCCACTGCGTCCCAGGCCACCAGCACGCCCCGCCGCCTGCCGGCCCTGGCGCGGCTGTTCGACGGCGAGGTGCTGCCGCTCGATCTCGACACCGTCACCACCGCGGCCGACGTCGTGTTCCTCGCCCTGCCCGAGAAGGCCTCGGCGGAGGTTGCGCCGGCCTGCCTCGCCGCCGGACAGAAGGTCATCGACCTCTCGGGCGCGTTCCGCCTCACCGACGCGGCGGCACGCGCGACGCACTATCCGGCGACGGGCCCGCTGCCCGACGGCGTGGCCTACGGCCTGACGGAGTTCGAGGCGCCGGCGATCCGGGCCGCGCGCCTGCTCTCGAACCCCGGCTGCTACCCGACCGCGACGCTGCTCGGCCTGCTGCCGCTCAGCCGCGCCGGGCTCCTGCGGCCCGGCGCCGACATCGTCGTGGACGCGAAGTCGGGCGTGTCCGGCGCCGGCAAGGCCCCCTCCGATCGCACGCACTTCTCGGAGAACCATGGCAGCGTCGCCGCCTACAAGCCGTTCACCCACCGGCACACGCCGGAGATGGAGCAGGCGCTCGGGCGCGACGTGACGTTCGTGCCGCACCTGGTGCCGCTCGACCGCGGCATCCTCGCGAGCCTGCACACGCGCCTCGTGCCCGGCACCACCGGCGCCGACGTGGCACGCGCCTTCGAGGCCGCCTATCACGCCGCCCCCTTCGTCCGCGTCACCGGCACCGATCTCCCGGAGATCAAGCACGTGGCCTGGTCGAACTTCTGCGACGTCGGCTGGAGCGTGGACGAGGCCACCGGCCGCATCCTCGTCGTGTCCGTGATCGACAACCTGCTCAAGGGCGCGGCCGGGCAGGCGGTCCAGAACTTCAACGTCATGTGCGGCCTCGACGAGCGCACGGGGCTGATCTGAGATGGCACGCGCGCTCGCACGCTCGGCGCCGCGGCGGCCACGCGGCCCGGTGGTCCTCAAGCTCGGAGGTGAGCTCCTCGAGGAGCCCACGCGCCTGGCGGCCATCGCGCGCGTCATCCGCCGCCAGGCCGCGGAGGGCCCGCTCGTCGTCGTGCACGGGGGCGGCCGCGAAATCGACCAGGCCATGGCGACCGCGGGCATCCCGAAGCGGCAGGTGGACGGCCTGCGGGTCACCGACGCCGCGACCCTCGGCGTCGTCGTCGGTGTGCTCGGCGGCACCATCAACACGCGGTTCGTCGCCGCCATCAACGCGGCGGGCGGGACGGCGGTCGGCCTGACCGGAGCCGACGCAGGGGTCGCCCCCGTGCGCAAGGCGCCGCCGTTCGTCGCGACGTCGGGAGAGACGGTGGATCTCGGCCTCGTCGGGCAGCCGGTGCTCGCGAAGGCGCCGGCGCTCGTCGCCGCGCTGACGAAGGGCGGCTTCGTCCCGGTCATCGCGTGCATCGGGGCGGGCCGCGACGGCCAGCTGTACAACGTGAACGCCGACACGCTGGCCGGCAGCCTGGCCACGCGCCTCGGCGCGGCGCGGCTCGTCATCGCGGGCGCGACACCCGGGGTGCTCGACGCCGCCGGCGCGACGCTTCCGGTGCTCGGCAGTCGCGACATCCGCGCCCTCGTCCGATCCGGCACCGCCAACGCCGGCATGGTGGCCAAGCTGGCCGCCTGCCGGGCGGCGGCGGCCGGCGGCGTGCGGCAGGTGGCGATCGTGGACGGGACGGAGCCGCAGGGGCTCGCCCGGGCCCTCGCCGGGACAGAATTTCGTGGCACCGTGATCCAGAGATAGCGACGATGACGACGACGGACGTACAGGCCCTCGAATCGCAGCACGTGCTGCAGACCTACAAGCGCCAGCCCGTGGTGTTCGTGCGCGGCGACGGCACCCGCCTGTTCGACGAGACCGGCCGGGAGTACCTCGACTTCATCTCGGGCATCGGCGTGGCCGTGCTCGGGCACGGCGACCGCGGCCTCGCGCGTGCGGTCGGGGAACAGGCCGCGACGCTGATCCAGACGTCGAACCTCTACTTCCACCCGCTGCAGGGCCGGCTGGCCGCCAAGCTCGCCGCGCTTTCGGGGCTCGAACGCACGTTCTTCTGCAACAGTGGCGCCGAGGCCGTCGAGGCATGCCTCAAGTTCGCGCGCCGCTACTGGTTCACCCAGGGCCATCGCCATCGCACGGGATACGTCGCCTTCGAGCACGGCTTCTCCGGCCGGACGATGGGCGCCCTGTCGGTCACTGCGAACCCCGCGTACCGCGAGCCGTTCGAGCCGCTGATCCCCGGCGTGACCTTCGTCTCGCCAGACGACCCGGCGGCCGTCGAGGCGGCGATCAGCGACCGGACCGCGGCCGTGATCGTCGAGCCGATCCAGGGCGAGGGCGGCGTGCGCCCGCTGCCGGCGGCCACCGCCGAGGCCATCGAACGCGCGACGACCCGCACCGGCACGCTGCTCATCGCTGACGAGGTGCAGTGCGGGCTCGGCCGGACCGGCGAGGCGTTCCACTTCCCCGCCCTCGGCCTCACGCCCGACCTGATCCCCGTGGGGAAGGCCCTGGGGGCGGGCGTCCCGATTGGCGCGGCGCTCGTCTCGTCCGCCGTCGCGGCGCAGGTGATGGCGGGGGACCACGGCAGCACCTACGGCGGCAACGTCCTCTCGACCCGTGCCTCGCTGTATGTCCTGGAGCAGCTGACGGGCACCGCCGACGCGGTGCCCTACCGGGCGGAGGACGGCGGCGTCATCGGCCACGTCCGCCAGATGACGCCGGTGTTCGAGGCGGCGCTTGCCTCGCTCGTCGCGAAGCGCCCGTCCATCGTCAGGGGCGTGCGGGGCGTCGGCCTGATGCGCGGCCTCGAGCTGCACGTCGACGCGGCGCCCGTCATCGACCGCGCGCGCGAGGCGGGGCTGCTTGTCAACCGGACCGGGGGCAACGTGGTGCGCATGCTGCCTCCATTGACCGTGTCGGCCGAGGAGATTGCCGCGGCCGTCTCGATGCTGGACGAAGCGCTCGCGGAGGCGAAGTGATGGGCGTGCAGGGCACCACCATGGAGAAACCTACCCAGCCGGGTCTCGGGCCGACCACGTTCGCGGCCGTCGCCGTGGCCGTCCCCGGGCGCGCGCCGATCGTGCTGCGCACGGCCCAGCCCGCCGAGGCGCCCGCGATCCTCGCGCTGATCGAGGCGCACCTGGCGGAGGGACACCTGCTGCCGCGCACGCTCGAGGACGTCGAGTCCCGGACCGACGGCTTCGTCGTCGCGATGGTCGACGGCCAGCTCGTCGGCTGTGCCGAGCTCGCGCCGCTCAGCGGTACGGTGGCCGAGGTCCGCTCGCTCGTCGTCAGCCGCGAGGCGCGGGCCCTGGGCCTCGGCACCCGCCTGGTCGCGGAGCTCGATCGCCGGGCCCGGATCGACGGGTTCGCGAAGCTCGTGGCGTTCACCCACCAGCCGGGCTACTTCGTCCGCATGGGCTTCACGATCGTGCCGCACCTCTGGGTGCCCGAGAAGATCGTGCACGACTGCCAGGCCTGCCCGCTCTTCCGGCGGTGCGGCCAGCAGGCCGTGGTGCTGACGCTCGACCCGCGCCCGGGTCGGGTCAACTAGCGGGACGCGTCGTGCAGACGAAGCCGCCCGCCCTCACCCCCCTCGACGGTGGTGTCACGGCCCCGGCCGGGTTCGTGGCCACCGGCATCGCCTGCGGCATCAAGGCCTCGGGCAACCGCGACCTGATGCTGCTCGCGTCGGACCGGGGCCCCGTGCCCGCCGCCGCGATCTTCACCACCAACCTGGCCAAGGCCGCGCCGCTCCTCGTCTCGGAGGAGCACCTTGCGGCCTCGGGCCATCACGCCGCCGTCGTCGTGACCAACAGCGGCTGCGCCAACGCGTGCACGGGCCCGCAGGGCCTTGCGGATGCGCAGGAGATGGCGGCGCTCGCCGCGGCGGCGCTCGGGTGCCAGCCGGAACAGGCCCTGGTGGCCTCCACCGGCGTGATCGGCGTGAACCTGCCCATGGACAAGCTGCGCGCCGGCATCCCGGCCGCCAGGGCCGCGCTCGCGCGCGACGGCCACGCCGATGCCGCGCTGGCCATCATGACCACCGACCCGTTCCCGAAGGCGCACGCCGTCGAGGCCACCTTCGAGGGGGGGACGTTCCGCGTCGGCGGCATGGCCAAGGGGTCCGGGATGATCGAGCCGCGCATGGCGACGATGCTCGGATACCTGACGACGGATGCGGCGGTGCCCCCGGCGCTGCTCCGGCGTGCCCTGGTGGAGGCTTCGGCCGACACCTTCAACGCCATCACCGTGGACGGCGAGAGCTCGACCAACGACTGCGTCTTCGCGCTGGCCAGCGGCGCCAGCGGCGTGATCATCGACGAGACCACGCAACACGTGCTCGTCGCCGCCCTCCGCGCCGTCGCGCGTGAGCTCGCGCTCGCGATCGTCCGCGGCGGCGAAGGCGCGAGCAAGCTCGTCGAGATCACCGTCACGGGCGCGGCCTCGATGGAGGACGCGCGCACCGCCGCACGCGTGATCGCCAACTCCCCGCTCGTGAAGACCGCCGTGCACGGCGGCGACCCCAACTGGGGCCGCCTCATCGCCGCGGCCGGGCGCAGCGGGGTCCCGTTCGTGCTGGCGCATGCCCGCGTCGAGGTGGGCGACCTCGTGCTCTTCGACCAGGGCCAGCCCCACGACGAGCGCGCGTCCGCCGCCGAGCAGCACCTGGCCGGTACCGACATCCGGCTGGCCGTGGACCTCGGCACCGGTGGCCACGGCCGTGCGGTGATGTACACCTGCGACCTGTCGGCCGAATACGTGCGGATCAACGCGGACTACCGCACCTGATCCGCCCCACTGACCTTTCCTCCAGACGGAGCGCACACGAACGATGGGTGCCTCGATGCGCACGCTCGACAACGGGTTGCCGCGGCTCGCGTCCCGCAACTTCCTCTCGATCCTCGACCTCGGACCGGACGAGCTCCTGCAGGCGCTGGCCCTCGCGTCGCGCCTCAAGCGGGAACGCCCGCTGGGCTTGCGTGCCCCGACGACGCACGCGCTCGACGGGCGGCACGTCGGCCTGCTCTTCGAGAAGCCCTCCCTCCGCACCCGCGTCACGTTCACGATCGGCGTGCGTGAGCTCGGCGGCGACGTCGTCGAGATACCGGCGGACGTCATGCACGCCGATCGCGAGCCCGTCGAGGACGTCGCCCGCAACCTCGAGCGCTGGGTGGACGCGGCCGTCATCCGGACCTTCGGCCAGGAGCGGCTGGCCTTCGTCTCCGACTCGACGAAGAACCTGCACGTGATCAATGCGCTCTCCAACGAGGAGCATCCCTGCCAGGCCCTGGCGGATCTGCAGACGCTTGGCGAGCTGTGGGACGGCGCATTCGTGGGCAAGACGGTCGCCTTCGTCGGCGACGGCAACAACGTCGCCACCTCGCTCACGCACGCCGCCCTGATGCTCGGGGCATCGGTGCGGGTCGCGACGCCCGAAGGCTACGAGCTGCCCCCCGAGGTCGCCACTGATGCGGCGCGCATCGCCACCCATGGCGCCACGCTCGCGCAGTTCATCGATCCCCGGGAGGCCGTGCGCGGCGTCGACGCCGTCTACACGGACGTCTGGACGTCGATGGGCCAGGAGGTCGAGTACGCCGAGCGGAAGAAGATCTTCACGCCCTACCAGGTGAACGAAGCGCTGATGGCCCTGGCCGGCCCGAAGGCGGTGTTCATGCACTGCCTGCCCGCGCACCGCGGGGAGGAGGTCAGCGACGCCGTCATCGAGTCGTCCGCCTCCGTCGTCTTCGATCAGGCGGAGAACCGCCTGCACGCGCAGAAGGCAATGCTCCTGATGCTGCTCGCCTGACCCCGCGGGCGACGCGGCGCGCCCTGGCGCCGCTGTCGCCCCTCGAGCCCGGGGTGCCTCACGGGTGGATGGCCTCCAGGGACACGGCAGCCCCGGAGCCCGCAAGGACGCGAGCCGCAGGACTCGAGGAGCGAAGCGGCGCCAGGACGCGCCGAACCGGCCACGGGCATGCGCCCTCGCGCTCCCGGGCCAGCCTCGTTCACGGCGTGGTCGACGCCGCCCTTTCCACCCAGGCGGCCAGCCGCGCGTCCGGCATCAGCCCCTGCCCGGCCATCGTGTAGTCCAGCCCGTCCAGCCGCTTCCGGATTCCCTTCTCGATCCCGCCGTACGAGAGCAGCAGCGGAACGATGAGCACGCGGCGGCCCTCGCCGGCGCGCCGGCTGACGAGCGCGCGGAGCGCCTCGGCGGCTTCGCCCCGCAGCGGCTCCGGCGCGTCGTCCCGAACGGTGAGGTAGTCGATGCTGGCGAAGTCCGCCGCGTCGTGCATCGCCCCGGCAAGGAGCTTCATGTCGGCGAGCCAGCGGTCGTTGTCGGCGTCGGGCACCGGTCCGTGGGCGACCAGGATGACGGCTTCCCGCGCCGGATCGGTGCTGATCGCGCGCGCGCGGTCGACGAGGATGTCCGCAACGATCGCGTCGTGATCGAGCGCGCCGGCCATGCGGATGGGTACGGCCGCGTCCACCGGCCGCATGTTCGCCTCCACGTCGGCCGGCGGGCCGTGGCCCTCGTGCCCGGCGCCGTGGCCGTGCGCCATCTTCGCGAAGATCTCGAGATCGCGCGGCTTGTCGTCCCGCAGCCCGAACAGGTACTCGGTGCCCCGAATTACCGAGCTGTGGGACGAGATGAAGAGCGGCACGGCCACCACTTCGGTCGCGCCTCGTTTCGTGAGCGCGTCGATGCCTGCCTGCAGCGTCACCCGCGAAGCCATGCCGAGCGCGACCTCGACCGGGCGATCCGGACGATCGAGCCGTCCGGCCAGCTCGCGCACGTGCGTGTTCCACTCGTCGGAGCCGCCGTGGGCCATCAGCAACAGCCCCTCGGTGGCGGATGCCGCGGTGGGTGAGACCAGCGCGAGAGCCGCGACGGCCGCGGTGGCGATGACGTGTCTGCGCATGATGAAGCCTCCCTGCGATGTCATTGACGGGTCCAGGTCCAGCGCACGCCGAACCGCACCGCGCGCCCGGCCTCGGCGCGGTAGATGGCCGCGGGCGATCCGTTCGCGCCGACGATGCCGGTGTTCGGATCCTGGCTGTCGCCCAGATTGTCGACCGCGGCGAAGGCGGACAGGCCGGCGCCGACCCGCTGCGAGAGATACAGGTCCCACAGCGCAAATGCCTCACCCACCGTGTCGGGCGTGCCGTGGGACACGATCCACGAGCTGTAGAAGGTCCCACGCAGGTTGGCCGAGAACCCCACGCGATCGGATCGCCAGCCGAACCGCACATGCCCATGGTGGGGATGGCGGCCGGTGAGCGCGATGTCACTGTCGGTGTCGCGGGCGTCGAGGTAGGTGTAGGCGCCGCCAACAGTGGCGTGCGGCGTGAGCGCGAGCTCGCCGTCGAGCTCGACGCCACGCGTCACCGCGTTCGAGACGTTCTTGTAGGTGAAGAGCAGCCGGCCCAGTGTCGGGTTGAACGCGGGGTCGAGGCCTTCACTGGCCAGAACGGCCGCGAGCTGGGCGGGGGTCACGATGAACCCGAGGCTCACCGAGTCGATCAGGTCTCGCACGTCGTTGTGGAAGACATTGATGCCGAGCCGGGCGCGACGCCCTGGCGAGACCAGCTCGGCGCCCATCTGGATCGAGTCGGCGTACTCCGGCTCCAGCGTCGGGTTGCCAATGACCTGGTAGAAGTTCGTCGGGTTGAGGAACCGGTAGTAGAGCTGCCCGAGATCCGGGGCGCGGAATCCGCGGCCCCATGAGGCCCGGACGTTCACCCCGTCGGTCAGCCGGGCGTTGGCCGCGACCTTTGGCGATACGGCGGTGCCGAAGGTCGAGTGGTGATCGACCCTCAGCCCGAGTGTCGTCGTCACGCGATCCGCGACGCTGAGGCGATGCTGGGCCCAGCCGACCGCGGTGGTCTGGTGCACGCCGTCATCGAAGGCGATGCGGTTCACGCCGGCGTACTCATCGCGGGCCCACTCGACACCGGCCTGCAGCTGCTGCCGGCTGCCGGCCAACCATGACACCGACGTGTCCAGTCGTGTGAGGCGTTCGTCCAGCGAGCCCGGTTCGAGTGGTGTGCCGTCGGCGAGCGCGGCCGAGGAGTCTTCGCCGAACCGGGCGTGGTAGCCGCGCGCCTCGACGGCCAGTGCCGGGGCCAGGGCCCAGCGCAGCGTCGCGCCACTGTTGATCGTGTGGTCACGGATATCGTCCGACTGCGGCCCGAGCTCGCCGGTCGATCGGCCCGTCGTGGTGTTGCGATACGCGGTGACCAGGGCTTCAACCGTCGTCGCGTCGGCCAGGGATCCGCTCACCTTGCCCATCACGTCGACGCGCTCGAACGGCGCGCCGGTCGTGTCGAACGTCGTGGGCGTCAGGTCGAAGCCGTCCTGCTGGTGGTGCTCCAGGGTGAACAGGCCCGACCAGCCCGCGCCACGGGCGGCCACCGACCCGCGACTGTTCACCTCGCCGAGGCTGCCGCCGGAGAGCGCCACCGAGAGCTCGAGGGGGGCGGACGCGTCACGCGTGATGAGGTTGATCACGCCACCGATGGCGTCCGACCCGTAGAGAGCGGACGAGGCGCCCTTGACCACCTCGATGCGCTCGAGGCGGGCCGTCGACTGGCGATCCAGGTTCACGACGCCACGTTTGATTCCGCGAGCTCCCACGAGCGGCTGGCCATCGATGAGCACGAGCACCTGCCGTGAGTCGATTCCCTGGATCTGCTCCCCGGCGGCGCCAGCTGTCTCGGACCCGCGTCGTGTCAGCACGCCCGGCAACTCACGCAGGACCTCCGCGACAGTCTGCGCGCCGCTCTCCTCGATGCGGGCACGGCTCACGACGTCCACACGGGTGTTGAGCGCCTGGCGCAACTCGTCCTGCCGCGACGCCGAGACCACACGCACTTGCTCGACGACAGGCGCGGGCTCCAGCGTCACGGTGAGGGCGGCGTCGGCAGGCAGCCGCGTCGCAGTAGTGACGGCCGCGAAGCCCGGCGCCACGACGGTGACCATGTAGGCTCCGGGCACCAGGCCTGGCACGCGGAAGCGTCCGTCGGCGCCGGTTTCGGCGACCACGTCGAACCCGCCCTGGTCGGCCCGAACAACCACGGTCGCGGCGGGCACAACCGCCTGGCTCCCGTCCTGGACGACGCCCGTCAGCATCGTCCCGTCCTGCGCCCGCGCCACTCCTGGCGCAGCGCACAAGACGACGGTCAGCAGCAGTGACATTGCGGGACGCCGGAGCCGCGATGGAATGAATCGACGGCAAAGGTTGGATGTCATGCGTGACCTCTCTTCGATCAATGCGCCGGCGCCGCCAGCGCCGGGTGCGCGTTTCCGGCCGGCGCCGCGGGCCCTTCGCCGAGCTTCCTCAACCAGAGCAGCGCGCTGTGGGGCGTCGTGAAGGTGGCCGCCGGGCACCCCAGCATGCGGTGGCCCTCCAGCGTCAGCAGGCTGTCCACGGCCGCGCGGGCGACCCGATCGGGAATCACCCACGCGAGCGCCGCGGCGGTTCCCCGCGCGCCGCGGCGGCGCGCCGAGACCCAGCGCAGGAGCTCGTCGAGCGAGGCCAGCGCCTTCGCGCCCATGCCCCCGGCTACGAAGGTCAGGAGGCGGGGTTCATCCGACTCGAAACGCGCGAGCGCCTCCGCCTGATCGGGAATCGGCGTGCCGGGACCGTCGGCGACGCCGACGACGACCAGCGGCCAGTGGGAGTCTTCGATGATGACCATGGCCCTCTCCTGTCAGTGGGTGACCGCCGCGCAGTCGTGGTCCGGCCCGGCCGCCGGATCCTCGCGTCCACCGAGGAAGTGGGCGTCGGCCTCACGCAGCAGGTGCGAGAGGCGCACGAACTCCTCAGTGGAGAGGTCGACCCGGACTGTGCCGAGACGGAGGGTGAAGTGGCCGCACGCGCAGCGCGACACGCCCCACGTGTGGCGGTGGTCGGTGGAGGTGGCGGAAAGCATCGTTGGCACCTCGGCATGAAATGAGATCCAGTCTCAACTTCGAGCAACCACACGAGGGCCCCTCCTCGAGGGGCGCTCTGTGTGCGGGATCAGGCGGCCTGGCGGGCCGCGGCGGTGGCGGGACGGGCGCGACGCGCGCGCCAGGCGGTGAAGCGGCGCCACGCGAGGGCGATGCCGGTCCAGACGAGCACGCAGCCACCGGCGGAGGCGATGCCGGCGATGATCTGCCCCGGGAGCCCCCAGAGCTCACCGGTGTGGCCGAAGCGCATCCACGTGCGGAGGCGCTGGCCGGTGGTGGTGCCCTCGTAGGGCTGCCACTCCGCAACGGCGACGGTCGCCGCATTCACCGTGAGGGTCGATCGCGCCATCGGGTTGAGGCGATCGCGGTCGTTCATCGTGAAGCTGACGTCGGCGCCCCGGCCCTCGGGCAGCCGCATCGCGATCGAGCGCCACGACGGCATCTGCTGCTCGGCCAGCGCCCACGAGGCGTCGAGGCGCGGCGCCTGCCGTTGCAGGGCCCGGGGCCCAGGCTCGATCGGCCCATCGGCCTGACGGCCGGGGCCACCGCCGCGGACGGGGCGGGCGCCTCCGTCCGCCCGCGCTCCCGGCCCTCCGTCCGCCCGTCCCGGCCCGGCGGGTCGCTCGATGCCGGTCACGGCGTAGATCAGGTCGTAGGTCTTCGGGAACGAGATGCACATGCCGGTGAAGCTGAGCACCGCGATCACGACGCCCGTCCACAGGCCGATCACGTTGTGCCAGTTGAAGTCGCGGGCCTTGCCCGAGAGGCCGCCGCGGAAGAACGTCACCGCCTTGAACGCGGTGGCCGTCCAAACGCGGGGGATCCAGATATAGAGGCCCGTGATCGCGAGCACGAGGAAAGCCGCGTTCGAGACACCGGTGACCCAGCGGGCCGCGTTCCGCCCATCGCCCTCGACGGCCAGCCAGCGGTGCCAATCGGTGTTCACGCGGAAGAAGCGCCGCGCGAAGGATGTCTGGTCCACCTGCCCGAGCAGCGCGCCGGTGTAGGGGTCCACGTAGACCGTGGTCTGTGGCCCCCGGCGCCGGGGCCCACCGCCGGCGTCGGCGTCCTCCTCGGCACGCGGGGCGAGGGTGACGGCCACGGCCGCGGCGGGATCGTGTTCCCGCGTGAGCCCCGTCGGGCGCTCGGCCGGCCGCGCCTCGGCGACGCGCGCGAGCAGGGCCTCCGGCCCGAGCCAGTCGGCCCCGGCCGGCACGCTGACCGTGCGCATGTCACGCTCGGCCCACTCCAGGATCTGCGGCTGGAGCGCCAGCGCCGCGCCCGTGAACGACATGATGAAGATCACGACTCCCGTGATCACGCCGGCGACGAGATGCGTCCAGAAGAGCAGCTTGCGAAACGACATGGTGGAGACTCCGGAACGGCGCGGCTACACGCGGCGGGCGGTTGACGGCATGGCCGGTTACACCTCGGCCCAGCGACGCAGGAGGTTGTGGTACACGCCCGTGAGCTGGAGCGCCGACGGATGATCCGGGGCGTCCTGCGACAGGCGGCGGATGGCGGTGTCGAGATCGAAGAGCAGCGTGCGGTCGGTGTCGGACCGCACCATGCTCTGGATCCAGAAGAACGAACAGACCCGCGCGCCGCGCGTCACGGGCCGCACGTGGTGCAGGCTCGTCGAGGGATACAGGACCATGTGCCCGGCAGGCAGCTTCACGGTGTGCACGCCGTAGGTGTCCTCGACGACGAGCTCACCGCCGTCGTACTCCTCGGGGCCGGCGAAGAACAGCGTCGCCGAGAGGTCGGTCCGGATCCGGTGCGGCGTGCCCGTCACGTGGCGGATGGCGTTGTCGACGTGGCTGCCGAACGACTGCCCGCCGGCGTAGCGGTTGAAGAGCGGCGGGAAGACGCGGAACGGCAGCGCCGCCGAGATGAAGAGCGGGTTGCGGTGCAGCGCCGCGACGATCAGGTCGCCCAACTGGCGGGCGACCGGATGATCCTCGGCGAGCTGCACGTTGTCCTTGGTGCGGGCGGACTGATGGCCGGCGGTGACCCGGCCATCCACCCACTCCGCGGCGTCCAGCGCCTGGCGGCACTCGGCCGCCTGCTCCGGCGTCAGGACGTCTGGAATCTGCACAATCATCGAACGGCCTTCCTAGAAACGAACGTCGGCGGTCAGCCGCACCGTGCGGCGCGCACCGGGAATGTAGTGACCGCCACCCACCCGATCGACGTACTGCTCATCGGCCAGGTTGTCGGCGTTCATGCGAAGCGTCAGCTTCGGCCCGACGCGGTAGGACGCGGTTGCGTTCAGCAGCCAGTAGCTGGGCACCTCGGTCGTGTTCGTGGCATTGCGGAAGACACTGTCGCGGAACTCCGCGCCACCCCCGAAGGTGACGCCGTGGGGCAGGTCGACCGTCGTCCAGAGGCTGGCCGACTTGCGAGGCGTCAACGCGAGGTTCTGGTCCTGTTCCGCGGCGTTGGCCGATGCCTCGATGCGGCTGTCGAGGAAGGACGCATTGGCGAACACCGACCACGCCGGGGTGATGCGGCCCGAGGCGCCGAGCTCCACGCCGTCCACGCGCTGGCGCCCATCGAGCACGAACGGCTCGTTGTTGGCGTTGCGCGTCCGCGCGTTGGTCTTCTCGGTGCGGAACACGGCCCCGGTCAGCGAGATGCGCCCGCCCGCGAGATCCCACTTGCTGCCGACCTCGACGTTGAACGTCTTCTCGGGATCGAGGTTGATGTTGTTCGCGGATGTGGGGCTGTCGCTGAGCGCGGTGCCGACGTTGCCCGCGTCCGCCGAGGGATCCACCGACGTGCCGACGCCGAGGTAGATCGAACCGTGACGCGCCGGCTCGTACACCACACCGCCGCGCCAGGTCACGAAGGCGTCCTCGCGCGACAGCGCGGTCGTGTCACCCGTTGCCCGCACGGTGGACTCGTAGTCGACCGCCGAGCGGTCCCACCGGAGCCCGCCGGTGAGCGACCACTGCTCGTGCACGTGGAAGGTGTCGAAGAGGTAGGCCCCGACCGTTGTCGTCGTCGACTCACCCGGGTTGCCGGTGTTCTCGGGCCGCGGACCGAACGGGAGATCGTCCGGGTTCGGGGCGTAGAGGTCCACCTGCGGCTGGTTCGTCGTCTGCGCGCTGTTGTAGGTCTCGCTCGTCTCGCGAATCAGGTCGACGCCGGCGCTCACCGTGTGGCGGCCGCCCACGACGTTCATCGCCGTCTGGTTCGCGAAGAGGCCGTTCTCCAGATGGCGCTGCTGCAGTTGCCGGTTCGGCGGGCGCGGCGCCGTGATGGCGTGGTCACGCACGGTGCGAGCCACGCGCGTCTGGTTGAGCAGCCGCACCCGCTCGCTGCGCTGGTGGTCGATGCGCAGCGTGCCGACGTCGTTCGCGATGTCCTCGTAGTCGTAGTCCCGCAGCCCGTAGAAGTTCGACTGGTCCACCGCGGGGGTGGCCCCGTTGGCCGCCCAGGGCAAGCCGTAGTCGGGGACGTTGTCCGCGCGCAGATGCTGGCTGCTGAGGGTGACGTGCGTCGGGTGGTTGATGCCGAATGCCAGCGACGGCGCCACGGCCCAGCTCTGGTTCTCGACAACGTCGCGGCCGGCGACGCCCGTGTCGGTCCACATCGCGTTGACGCGGAAGGCCGCGCCGTCGATGGCCGCAATCGGCTGGTTCACGTCGAGCGTGCCACGCTGGTAGGAGGCGCTGCCGACGCCGAAGCTGGCGCTCTGGGAGCGGGACAGGCCGGGCGCTTTCGTCGCGAGGTTGATTGCGCCGCCGGTTGCGCCACGGCCGCCGAAGGTGGACGAGGGGCCCTTCACCACCTCGACCTGCTCGAGGTTGAACGCGTCGCGCGTGAACGCGCCGACGTCACGAATGCCGTCCACGAAGATGTCGTTCTCGGCGCGGAACCCGCGCATCGTCATCTTGTCGCCGGGCAGGCCCCCGCCGCCCTCGCCGGCCTGGTACGTAATGCCGGGGACGTTGCGGAGCACGTCGCGGAGCGTCGTCGCGCCCTGAGCCTCGATGACGGCCTGCGGAATCACGGTAACGGTCTGCGGAATCTCCCGCAGCGGCTCGGTGAACTTCGGCGACGAGGGGCGCGGAAGGGAGCCTTCGACGGCAACGAACTCGGAGACCTGGATGTCGATGGTGACGACGCCATTGCCGGCCAGCCGGAAGGTCAGGGCCGTACCGCTCAGGAGTTCCGTGAGTGCCTGCTCGGGCGTGAGGGTGCCTCGAACCCCGGGCGACTGGATGCCCTCGACGCGATCGAGGGCGACGACGATCTTCAAGCCCGTGGCCGCCTCGAAGGCCGCCAGGACCTCCGGCAGCGGGCCTTCGGCGATGTCGAAGTCACGCGGCGCGTGCGCGGCGGCCTGGACGGGGATGGGCGCGCTGGCCCGCGGGGCCGCGGTGGCGGCCGGCGCGAGGGCGAAGGCGGTCGACGCGGCGAGGGCCCCCGCGGCCAGGCGCGACGCACGGCGCCGGGGCAGCGACGGGCCGGGCGGACGGGAGACGGGAGGCGACGTCTTCGGGTAGCGCCGGAAGATCTTCAACGGGCGGGCCATGTGCACCTCGCAAGGCACGACGAAGGCGAGGCACCCCGGCGCTTTCGGTAGAATTGAAAGGCCGGACGCGTCATGCGCCACTCGCGTGTGATCAACGGTCTGAACGGACCCATGTGTTCGGCACCCCGCCGGGTGTTGCCGCACCCGGCGGGACCTTCCCCACTGGCGACCGGTGCCCACGGCGGTTTCCCCAGGTGGAGCGTTCCCCTGCACCGCGAGCACCGGTCTCAAAAGTGAGACCGTGTCTCAACTTCAGAGAATGGCAGTCTAAAACCGACTCGAACGGTCGGTCAAGGAAAATTGAGACTACGTCTCAAGATGGCCTCCCTGGGGCAGGGAGGCTCGGTAGGCCGCGCTCGCTTCGCTCGCGCGGGAGGCCGGCGGCCTACTTCCGCGCGCGCACCAGCAGGTCCAGCGCGCCGGGCCGCAGGTTCTCGTAGTAGAGCCGCTGGCGGCCGTCGGCCGCGCGCGAAATCGTCACGGGCACCGAGCTTGCGGTGACGGACCAGCCGGCCGGCAGCAGCAGGGCCGCCCGGGGGGCCCGGATGCCCGCGTCCCACACCAGCACGCCATCGTCCAGGCGATAACGGCCGGCGTCGGTCATCGTGCGCGTCACACGCAGCCGCGTCGACCCGTTGCGTGGCGCGGGCACGAACGAGATGACGACAACCTTCGTGTCGGCCGCGACCGGCTCACCCGGCACGAGTCCCCGTCGCTCCAGCTCCGCGCCGTTCCAGATGTCGACCTTCACGGGTTCGCCGGTGTCGAGGTTCACCGCCTCGACCTTGCCCACCGTCGCGCCGTCGGGCACGACGTCGAAGTTCTGGCTCGCGCCGAGCCGGTCTTCGGTGGAGTCTTCCCGCACGACGAACGTGTGTCCGGCGGGATCACCCAGGTCGTACACCGCTTCGCGCTGGTCGTGCGCGCGTTCGGCCAGGCGCCGGGCCTGTGACATCGCGCCACCGCGCGCGGCGGCTGCGGGCGCGCTGGGCAGGTCGGGGGTGAACGGCTGCAGGCCGGGCTCGGCGCGAATCACGAGTGGCGCCGCCCCCGGCCCCGGGTTCATGAAGCTGACCATCACGCGGCCGTCCTCGGTGGGCATGACCTGCGACGGCACGTTCAGGTTCACCAGCCGGTAGCCCTTCGGCAGCACGACGCTGTTGCGGCGGATGCCAAGCGAGCGGTCGAAGACGATCTGGTCGCCGTCCTTGAAGTAGCTCTTGGCGTCCTCGTAGGTCTTGAGGATGAGCAACCGGACCTGGCCGCCCTTCGGCACCGGCGTGCGGAGGTACACCTTGATGTAGTCCGTGCCGGGCTCGGCCGCCGGATGTCCGTCCCGCCGCGCCTGCTCCCCGTCGACGACCTCGAACTTCAGCTCCTCGCCGGTCGCCACGTCGACCACCGACTCGTCGGTCGCGACGCTCCCGGGGCGGATGGTGTTGAAGAAGAACCGGTTGCCTTCGGTGGTGGCCGTCACCTCATAGAGGATGCGGAACTTCGCGCTGCCGGGCTCGAGCAGCTCGTACCGCGTGTAGTCGTCTTCCTGGGTCTGGCGGGGCGCCGTCTGGGCCGAGGCGGCCAGCGGACCGGCGACCGCACAGGCAAGGACGGCGAGCAGGACGAGCGTCAGGCGGCGCGTGAGGTTCCCAGTCATGCGCGGATTGTAACTCTGGAGGACGGAGGTACGGCACGAGGGTGCTGGACGGGGGTGCGGCACCTACGTGCGGCACCTTCGTGTGGCACCTTCGTGTGGCACCTCCGTGCGGCACCTCCGTGCGGCACCGTCGTCGATCTACACTCCCGCCATGCGCATCGACCTCAACTCCGACCTCGGCGAGGCGTTCGGCCCGTGGCCCATGGGTCATGACGAGGCGTTGATGGGCGCCATCTCCTCGGCCAACGTGGCCTGCGGGTTCCATGCGGGGGATCCCTCCGTCATGCGTCGCACCGTCGCGCTGGCCGCGTCGCGCGGGGTGGCCATCGGCGCGCACCCGGGGTTCCCGGATCTCGTGGGCTTCGGCCGGCGGGAGCTGGCCGCCTCGGCCCAGGAGGTGGAAGACCTGGTGCTGTACCAGGTGGGCGCCCTTGCAGGCATCGCGGCCGCGGGCGGTCAGCGCCTCCAGCACGTCAAGGCGCATGGCGCGCTGTACAACATGGCGTGCCGCGATCGCGCGCTCGCCGACGCGATTGCCCGCGGCGTCGCCGCGTTCGACCGGGGGCTGGTGCTGTTCGGGCTGCCCGGCTCGGCGCTCCTCGAGGCTGGCCAGGCCGCCGGCCTGCGAGTGGCGGCGGAAGCCTTTGCCGATCGCGCCTACGAGCCCGACGGCTCCCTGGCGTCGCGGCGGAAGCCCGGGGCCGTCCTCCACGATCCAGACATCGTGATCGCGCGTGTCGTGCGTATGGTCTGCGGACGCGAGGTCGTGGCCACCGACGGGTCGGTGATCCGCTTCGAGGCGGACACCATCTGCCTGCACGGCGACACGCCGGGCGCGGCGGCGCTGGCCACACGCATCCGGGCGGGACTGGAAGCCGCAGGGGTCACCATCGCCCCGCTGGTCCCTCCCGCCTGAGCCCCCAACGCCCGGCCACATTCCTGTAACGAGCGTTACGAAAGTGGACGGCGCCTTACGCGCTGCCAGGGAAGATGCCGGCCGATTTCGGGCCGATTCCAGGGCGGCACGAACCCTGCAGTCAGGACGGCCGTCGCCAGTCTGATATTTGCGGCAAGGTGCCGTAGATGCTGGGGGGAGCCAGGCTGGCGGCGACTCTCCGGGCGGGGCTCTTACGGGCTCCGCCCGACTTATGTACTGACGCTGGCGATTTCAGATCGAAGATTGCAGATTGAAGATCTGATCGCAGAAGGAAGATCTCAGATTGAAGAGGATTGCGGGGATTGCGTGGATTGCCCGATCGGCCGATCGACAATCGCGCAATAAATCAATGGCCTGTCGGAGAGATAGGTAACACTTTCGTCGGGACACATGGGTAACAGTTGATCGCAGTGCCCCTGGCGGTCACCGCGGGCTGACAGGGGCGTCGAGTCGTGTCCGGCGTTCGTCGAAGCGGGC
>JBFWVR010000024.1:0-45209 GCA_050246635.1 Vicinamibacterales bacterium | reverse complement strand
ATGGTCATCGTCGGCGCCGCGATGCGACATCTCGTCCATCTCGCGTTTGGCGTCCTCAAATCCGGCCGGCCCTACGACGCGCAGTACAAACGGGCTTGACGCGCCATCACGGTATCTTCGTGGCTGGTGTCTTGTTTCGGGCGTCCGGGTGCCGCTACCGGCCGGCCGCGGCGCGGCCGATCTTGATCATCTCGTCCACCTGCGGCCCCTGTCCGAGCAGCGCGAGGAAACCCTCCTTCACGCGTTTCTCGACGTCGTTCGGGGATGCCGTCAGCATGTTCACCAGGCCGACACGCTTCGTCTCCGCGAGGACCTCCTGGTTGCCCGCCTCGGCGGCCGCCCGGTCGCCCTTGAGCGCGCCGGTGAGGCTGCCGATGCCGCAGGCCAGGATGCTGTAGCCCTGGAGGTCGGCGACCTCACGGGCCTCGGCCACGGCGCCGGGATCCTCGAGCATGAGCATCGCGAGCTTCTCACCCGACGGGTTCGCCTTCGACCAGACGTCCACGCCGGCCGCCTTGAAGAAGCCGATGGCCTCGCGCGCTTCCTCGGCGCCGCGCACGTGCGGGATCGTCACGCCGTCGGCGCCCATGTCGAAGGCCTCCTTGACGCGCGCCTTCGTGACGTCGGCGCCCGCATCCTCGATGCTGGGGATCCGGACGATCAGCGTCTTGCGGCTCACGGCCGCCTTGCTGCGCAGGCCCGTGGCAATGGCCTTGATCGCGCCGGCGTCGTAGCTGCCTTCCAGGTTGAGGAAGACGTAGTCGTAGAGCGGGTTCGCGGCAAGCTTCTCACCACCGGCCGCCGTGTAGACCGGCTTCGGGCGCGGCGTGCCCGGCGCCGGCGGGCCTTCGCCCCGCGGACGCGCGGCCTCGTTCGGCGCATACACCCCGAACACCGCCTTCCCCTGGTTCCAGAGATCGATGACAGCGTTCTCGTGCTTCGCCTGTGCCGCGGCCGGGGCAGCGGTCGACGCGAAGGTGATGAACGCAAGCGCCGCCGCGGCGGCGAGGGCCGTGCTCTTCATGAGTCCTCCAGGACGGGAACCTCGTGCGGGCCTATCATGCCACGCCCGAGGCGACGTGGAGTAGCGCCGACGGACGAAGAAGGAAGAAGTAAGAAGGCAGAAAGGGCAGAAAGGCCAGAAAGGCAGCCGGGCCGGGGGCCGCGCCGCTCAGAATGCGGCGGCGGCCTGGGCGAAGTCGGGTTTGGTGCCGTTCAGGATCTCGAGGATGGTGGCGCGCTGCTCCGCCGTCAGGTGCGCGAACTCGGGTGACTGGTCCTGCCCGGTCAGCACCTGGTCCAGGCGGCGGTAGATGGCCTGTCGCGCGATGTCCGGCAGGGCGTTGAAGCCCTCGGAGTACACCAGGTAACTCAGGGGGTACTTGAACAGCCGCGTCTTCAGGTCGAGGTCCCTGAGCGACCGCCCCTGGCTGTCGCGCGGGCCCTTCTGCTGGAAGTCGGCGGTGAAGCCCGACGTGCCCTCGATGGGCGCGTTGAGGGGCGCCTCCTTGACGAAGAAGAGGGCCTTGACCACCGGCTCGACGATGCGCGCGACCTGCTTGTGGGTGGAGGCGAAATGGCCGTCCGGCTGCCGCTCTCCCGCCGCCGTGTAGCTCTCCTCGTACAGCGCCTTCCGCGTCTCGTAGCCGGCAATCGTCACGAGGTTGTGCACGTAGGCCTGGTGCGCCAGCACGAGCAGCGCCACGATGTCACTCGTGTTGCGCAGGTACGGCTCGTCGTCGAAGCGGCCCTCGAGGTCGGTCACGTTGCTCTCGGCGCCGAGGTCCACGTTCGACATGTAGCGGCGGACGTTGTCGACCTCATGGGCCAGCACCGGCGCCATCACGTTGCCGGCGTGGAGCTGCGCGCCGCTCTTCCCGGTCACGTACCACCCGCCCCAGCGCTCCGCGATCGGCGTCTGGTCCGTCGTGACGCCGCTGCCGATGGCCGTGATGCCGTACCCGTAGCGGTCGGTGTACATCGACCGCACGATGAATCCCGGGACGCCGCCGGTCACGGCCGAGGAGTCGTGGCACAGCAGGCAGGTGGTCGTCTCGCGGTGGAACTGCGGCTTGTCGGTCTCCTGCTGCGGCAACGTGTAGAACACGGCGCCCAGCTTCGGGTCGACCGACGCGACCTCCATGATCGGGCCGCTCTGCACGTACCCGATGTAGACGTCGTCGTTGAAGTAGATGGCGCGCGGCGACCAGGGCGCGATACGGTCGAGCTGGAGGCTGGTCTTCGAGAACACGAGGCCCTGCGACGACTCCGGCACGTCCAGCGCCCGGAGCAGCGACCGCAGGTACCCGGTGTTCTCGTCGAAGCTGAACGAGACCTCGCCGGCGTCGATCCGCTGCTGGAGCCGGGCGATGGCGTCCGTGGGTGCGCTCTCGCTGTACTCGATGGCCGAGTGCTCGGCCAGCGTGGGGAACTGGCCGATGGCCAGCGCGCCCGCCGGGACGGCCAGCGCCAGGGCCAGGAGACCCAGTGGCGCCAGGCGGCGGGACGTCTTCGCTCCAGTCGTCATGTTCGGCTCCAGGCAGCAGGATGCGGTGTGTGTCCGATCCTACGAGGGCCGGGCGGCCCTGCCTATGATCCCGATCATACGGGGTGCGGCAGCCGGAGATGTCGGCAGATGTAAACGCACAGGGGTGCGGTACGGAGGTGCCGCACGGAAGGTGCTACACAGAGGTGCTGCACAGGAGTGCTGGACAGGGGTGCGACACGGGGGTGCCGGAGGTGCCGGGGCACGCCGTGCGGCACCCTCGTGCGGCACCCTCGTGAAGCACCTCTGTGCAGCACCCCCGTCTAGCAGGAGACGCACTTGTGGTTGTTCTTCGCGCCAAGCTTCTCGAGCAGGGCAATCGTCTCCGGGAAGGGTTGCACGCGCTGGACGGGACCGTTCGCCATGTCCACGGTGGTCTGGCCGCGGCGGTTCACGGCGGTGACGTCCGCGCCGTGGGCGACCAGGAACTCGATCATGGCGTTGTCACCGCGGGCCGCGGCATGGTGCAGGGCGGTGTTGCCGTCCGCGTCGGCCGCATTCACGTCCGCCCCGACCTCCTCCACCAGGTAGGTGACCGCCGCCAGCAGACCCGACGGGGCGTAGCGGTGGGAGTTGCCGGCGAAGCCCTGGCCATACCCGACACCTGCGGCGGCCTGGAGCGGCGTCACGCTCGGGCCCCCGACCGGCACCGGCGGCCGGCCGGACAGGTCCTCCCCGCCCTCCTCGTCCCCGCCGCCCCCACGCCGGCGCTCGGCCGGCTTCGCGGTGGGGATGTTCGGGTCGGCGCCGTGCGCGACGAGCAGCTTCATCGCGGCCACGTCCGCACCGTACGCGGCGCGCCAGAACGCCGTCGCCCCGCTCTCGTCCACGTTCGACTGGTCGAAGTTGTAGCCGGAGTACCAGATCTTCCGCGTCAGCCGCGCGTTCGGGTCCGCGCCGTGCTCGAGCAGCGCCGACATCAGGTCGAGGTAGGAGTGCTCCTGCTGCCGGTAGGCCGTCGGCTGCGGGTAGGCGGCCAGCGGCGCCCACTGCATGTTGATCGCCGCGTAGAGCGGCGTCGCCCCCGCGGTGCTGGCCAGGTTCGGGTTGGCGCCATGGTCCAGCAGGTACATGGCCAGGTCGAAGTGGCCGTTCGCCGTGGCGATCAGCAGCGGCGTCGCCTTGTCGCCGGGGCTGACCTCGTTCGGGTCCGCGCCACCGCTGACAAGGGCCTTCACGGAGGCGAGGCCGCCCTGCCGCGCCGCGAAGTGCAGCGCCGTCAGGCCACCCTGGGCGTCGATGAGCTCGTTGTAGCGGAATGGCCGCGTCACGCCGGGCACCTCGGCGGGTTTCTTCGGCGCCTCCGGCGCCTTTGCCTCCGCGCGGCGCGAGGCCTGTGCCTGCGGCGCGCGGCCACCAGCCGGCGTGCCACCCGCCACCGGCTGCTGCCGCGCGTCACGCTCCCCGGGCGCCGTCAACGCGGCGAGGTCGGCGAACTTCGACGCCAGCGACGCGTCGGCGCCGCGGGCCAGCAGGACGGTGATCACGTCGGCCTGGTCGCGCGCCGCCGCGAACATCAGGGCGGTCTGCTCGTACATGGACTCGCGCGCGTTCGGGTCGGCGCCCTTGTCGAGCAGCCGCGTCACCGCCTCGACGCTGCCCGCCTGCGACGCCAGCATCAACGGCGTGGCGCCAGTCGTCGTCCTCGCGGCGGGATCGGCCCCGGCATCGAGCAGGGCCGCCACCACGTCGGAGGCACCCGCGGACGCCGCGAGGTGCAGCGGCGTGTAGGCGCCCAGCCGGGTGGTCGCCTTCACGTTGGCCCCGGCATAGAGCAGCACGTCCGCCAGCGCGCGGTCCGACCGCATGGCGGCCCAGTGCAGCGGCGTCGTGCCATCCCCCGCCGCCTGGTTGACGTCGGCGCCGTCACGCAGCAGCGTACGGACCGCGTCGAGGTCCCCACGCATCGCCGCGTCAGCGACGGGGGTGGCCTCAGCCGCCTGCAGGAAGGCCGACAGGGCCAGCGCGCCCGCCACGGCGAGCCCGAACGCCCGGAAGCTACGTCGCGTCATGACCGCCCTACTCCCCACCCGCCGCGGCCGTCGTCTCGGCCGGGCCGCTCAGGTCCAGCATCCCCGTGCTGTCGCCGAACCGCTCGATGTCGTCCATGCCCAGCGCGTGCATGGCCGCCAGCATCGCATTGGCCATCGGCGTGCCCTCGTCTGCCTTGATGTGGGTGTGCCCCTTCAGCCGGCCGCCGGCGTGGCCCGCGAAGAACAGCGGGCAGCGCTTGTGGTTGTGGTAGTTCGAGTTGCCCATGGGCGACCCGTAGATCACCAGGCTGTTGTCGAGCACCGTGCCGTCGGCGTCCGGCGTGTTCCGCAGCTTCTCGAGGAAGTAGGGCACCATGCTCGCGTGGTAGGTGTTGATCTTCTGGAAGTCGAGGATCCGCTCTTCCTTCTCCTGGTGGTGCGAGCCGGTGTGGAAGGCGGTCTTCGACCCGCTCGGCGCGTAGACGCGGTTCGACACGTCGCGCCCGAGCTTGAAGGAGAACACCCGCGTGATGTCGGACGCGAAGGCCACGGCCTGCAGGTCGAACATCAGCTTGACGTGCTCCTCGAAGGAGTCGGGCACGCCGATGGGCGCCTCGGGCAGCTCACGTGGCGCGCCGCTGCTGTTGAACGCCTCGATCTTCTGGATGCGCCGCTCGATCTCACGGACGTCGTCCAGGTAGTCGGAGAGGCGGGCGCGGTCGGCGGCATTCAGGTTGCTCTTGAGGTCCGTTACCGCGTCGGTGACCCAGTCGAGGATGCTGCGATCGCGGCGCCGCCGCGCGGCCCGCGCCTCGGGAGTCGCACCCACGCCGAAGAGCTGGTCGAACACCACCCGCGGATCGCGAATCATCGGGAGCGGCTCGGTCGGCGACGCCCAGCTGATCGTGTCCATGTAGACGCAGGAGTACCCGTAGGAACACCCGCCCGCCTGGTCGATGTTCTCGATGCAGAGCTGCATGGACGGGATGGGCGTTTCCTGCCCGAACCGCTGCGCGTAGAGCTGGTCGAGCGAGGTCGCCACCTCCACGTCGGATCCCTGCGTCTGGAAGGGCTTCGACTGGGTCAGGAACACCGCACTCGAGCGGAAGTGATCGGCGCCGATCTCCGGCGGCGCGAACGCCTCGGCCATCTGCACGTCGGTGTTGCTGACGATCGTGAGGTCCTTGCGGAACGGCTCCAGGGACTCGAGGCTCGTGCCGGTGAGGTCGAAGCCCGCACCGGTCGCCGCGGGCGACCACAGGTGGCGCTCGAGGCCGAAGTTGGTGCTCCCGGCCGCGCCGTGCACGATCTCCACGGCCACGAGCCGCGTGCGCCCCGGCGTGGCCGCCCAGGCCCGCCCGGCCGGGACCATCGCCTCGAGCAGCGGGAGCGACACGGTGACGCCCATGCCCTTGAGCACGGTGCGCCGCGAGAGGTGCTTGCCGGTGATGAACATCGCCTCTGACTCCTCCGGCCCCACCGGGCCTCTGCGCTACTGCTGCCGTCCGCCGTCCTGCCGCCCGGCCGCCGTCGTCGTCTCGGAGACGGGCGGGGCCTGGGCCAGGCGGAACGCGTCGCTGTGCACGACCTCGCGGATGAACGTGGAGACCGTGTAGCCGTCCGCCGCGGCGTCGTGGATGATCGCGCGGATGGCCGGCATGTCGAAGTACTCGACCCGGCGCCCCAGGGCGTAGGTCATGAGGTTCTCGGTGAAGCTCAGGAGGAACGCGTCCTGGTGCGCGAGGAGCGCGGACCGCAGGCCGGCCGGCCCGGCCATCGCCGTGCCGTCGTAGAGCGTACCGGCCGCGTCGACCGGGACCTCGTTGTCCTTGATGCGCCAGCGGCCCGTCACGTCGAAGTTCTCGAGGGTCAGCCCGAGCGGATCGATCACCCGGTGGCACGAGTTGCACGCCGGGTTCGCGCGGTGCGCTTCCATGCGCTCACGCACCGACAGGAGCTTGCCGTCCGACGCGGCCTTCGTCTCCTCGAGCGCCGGCACGTTCGGCGGTGGGGGCGGGGGCGGCGAGCCGAGCAGCACCTCCATCACCCACTTGCCACGCATGACCGGCGACGTCCGGTCGGCCACGGACGTCAGCGTGAGGATGCTGGCATGCCCGAGGATGCCCCGGCGGTACTCCGGCACCGGCACCCGGCGAAACCGGCTGCCCGTCACGTCCGACACGCCGTAGTGCTTCGCCACCCGCTCGTTCATGAAGGTGTAGTCGGCGGTCAGCAGGTCGAGGATGCTCCGGTCCTCACGCACGAGGCTGTCGAAGAAGAGCTCGGTCTCCCGCTGCAGCGCGTCGGCCAGGGTGTGGTCGTAGTACGGGAACTGGACCGCATCGGGGAAGACCTTCTCGAGGTCCTGCAGGCGGAGCCACTGGGCCGCGAAGCGCGTCGACAGCGCCTCGGCCCGCGGGTCGGCCAGCAGGCGTGTCATCTGGCGATCGAGCTCGCCCTTCGCACTCAGCCTGCCCGCCGCCGCCAGCTCCACGAGCGTGCGATCGGGCGGCGCCCCCCACAGGAAGAACGAGAGGCGGGAGGCCAGCTCGAGGTCCGAGATGCGGTAGACGTCCCCGGCGCGGACCGCCGTGGGCGACGCCTCGAGCCGGAAGAGGAACTGCGGGCTGGCCAGGATGGCCTCGAGCGCGGATCGTACGCCGAACTCGAAGTCGCGCTCCTGGCGGCCCTCCTCGTAGAACGCCATCAGGCGCTCGAAGTCGCGGTCCGACACCGGCGCCCGGAACGCGCGACTCGACAGGTCCTTCACGATGGACGCGGCGCACGCCGACTCCTCGGCCGCCGTCGTCGGGCGGCAGGTGAAGATGCGACGCCGGCTCGGGGTGTCGGATACGCCGGACACGGTGTGCGGCCCGATCACGGTGAGGGCGCGAAGGTGCGGCAGGGTCGTGATGCCGAAGGCCACCCCGATCTCGGTGTCGGCCATCGTGTGCTCGATGGGCGCGATGAAGTCGTTGATGGGGCCCTCGAAGCGCTGCAGGAACGCCGCGCTCACCCGGCGCGGGCCGGCCTTCACGTGCACCGGGTCGGTCTTGAGCGACAGCCCCGTCTTCTCCTCGCTCATCTTCGGGTCGATGTCGAAGAGCGCCACCCGCTCGCCGTTGACCGACACCTCGATCTGCTCGCCGGGTGTGGTCGACCCGAACAGGAGGCCGAGCGGCTCGGCGAAGAACTCCACCTGGAACTGGTAATCGCCGTCGGCCGGGAACACGTGGACGACCGACGTGCCGCCGCGGGTCCCCAGGGGCGCCCCCTCGACGCGGCGCATCTGCGACGCCGTCTTGGGCACCTTGTAGGTGGACTCGGTCGCGGTGGCGTCGCGATCGCCGACGGCCAGCCGGGCCACCTCCCCCGCGGCGCGCAGGTACCCCTCCAGGAGCGTCGGTGAGAACGTCTGGACGTCCGCGACGTTGTCGAAGCCGTCACTCACCGTGTCGGCAGGCAGGAACGCGGCGACGTCGACGTCGAGCCCGAGCATGTCGCGCACGGCGCGGGCGTACTCGGACCGGTTCAGGCGCTGGAACGGCCGCCAGCCGGGCGCGGGCGCCGCGGCCGCCGCACGGTCGATGCGCGTCTCGAGGGAGGTCGCGAAATCGGTGAGGGCCGCCCCCTCCGGGCGACGGGCGCCGGACGGCGGCATCATGCCGGTCCGCAGCTTGCGGATCATCTTCTCCGCGACCTGGGCCCGCCCGGGCGCGTCGGCGGCGTCGAAGTCGGCCAGGGAGAGGCTGCCCGCCTTGGTGCGGTCGTTGTGGCACGTGACGCAGTACTGCTGCACGAGCGCCGTGCCGGCCTCGGCCGTCATCGGACCTGTCGCGTGCGCCGCCGCCATCGCCGGCACCTGCGCCGCCACGGGCGTCGCGCCCAGCCCCAGCAGGGCCACGGCAAAGCCTGCCCCGAACCGTGTCGTCATGCTGCCCCCTGCCGCGGGCACGCGTTGCCGCGGCACATCCTGTAAGCCGAGCCGTTTCGAGCGGGTTTTTGCCCTTCGCAGAGTATACGGGGGCACGCCCGAAATGGCCCACCCCCGATTCGTCACAGATTGTCACAGGCAGGGATGGGGGATCGGGCTGCAGGCGCCTCCGGCGCCGGCCACAGATGACACAGATGACACAGATGCACAGATGGACGGGGATGCACAGATGCTCCCGGCGAACGCAGGCCCTGCCAGCGAGACGCGCAGGCCCGAGTCCCAGCGAGCGCAGCGAGTCCCAACGGCTGCGAAGCAGCCGGCCTAACGGGCGCGCAGCGCCCGGCCTACCGACCGCGCAGCGGCCGGCCCAACGGCCGCGCAGCGCCCGGCCTACCGCCCCCCTCCCAGCGAGCGCAGCGAGTCCTGACGGCCGCGCAGCGGCCGGCCCAACAGGCGCGCAGCGCCCGGCCTACCGCCCCCTCCCAGCGAGCCCCGAGCGAAGCCGAGAGGCGAGTCCCAGCGAGCGCAGCGAGTCCTAGCGAGCGCAGCGAGTCCTAACGGCTGCGAAGCAGCCGGCCTAACGGGCGCGCAGCGCCCGGCCCACCGCCCCCTCCCAGCGAGCGCAGCGAGTCCCAACGGCTGCGAAGCAGCCGGCCTAACGGGCGCGCAGCGCCCGGCCTACCGACCCGCGCAGCGCCCGGCCCACCGGCCGCGCAGCGCCCGGCCCGTGGCGCCGCCGTACATGGCACGAGGCGGGGCCCCGGAAGGAACCCCGCCTCGTGTCCGGCGTCAGGCAGGCGCCGTCGCGCGATCAGGCGACCGTGGTGCTCGGGACGCTGTTGAGGTCCATGGCCGCGGTGGCGTCCCCGAAGGTCTCCATCTCGAGCCCCAGGGTGCGGGCCACCGACAGCATGGCGTTGGCCATGGGCGTCTCGTCCGCCGCCTTGATGTGCAGGTTGCCCTTGAGCGCGCCGCCGGCGTGGCCGGCGAGGAACAGCGGGCACCGCTTGTGGTTGTGCACGTTCGAGTTGCCCATCGGCGACCCGTAGAGCACGAGCGAGTTCTCCAGGAGGTTGCTGTCGCCGTCCGGCGTGTTCTTCAGCTTCTCCAGGAAGTAGGGAATCATCGTGATGTGGTACCGGTTGATCTTCTCGAACTGCTTGATCCGGTCCTCACGGTCCTGGTGGTGCGACGCGGAGTGGAACGCCGTCTTCACGCCGCTGTCGGGGTAGACGCGGTTCGAGGCGTCGCGGCCCAGCTTGAACGCGAACACGCGCGTGATGTCCGACGCGAAGGCGATGGCCTGCAGGTCGAACATCAGCTTGACGTGCTCCTCGAACGAGTCGGGCACGCCCACCGGCGCCTCGGGCAGCTCCCGCGGCTCGCCGCTCGTGTTCTGCGCCTCGACCTTCTGGATGCGCCGCTCGATCTCCCGCACCTCGTCCAGGTAGTCCGTCAGGCGCGCGCGGTCGGACGCGCCGAGGTCCTGCTTCATGCGGTCGACCGCGCCCGTGATCCAGTCGAGGATGCTCCGATCCTCCGCCCGGCGCAGCGCGCGCTCGGCCGGGGTGGCGCCCACGCCGAAGAGCTGGTCGAACACCACGCGCGGGTCGCGAATCATCGGCAGCGGATCACCGGGCGAGGCCCAGCTGATCGAGTCGGTGTAGACGCACGAGTAGCCGTAGGAGCAGCCGCCGGCCTGGTCCACGTTCTCGATGCAGAGCTGCATCGAGGGGATGGCCGTGTCCTGCCCGTAGGCCTGCGCATAGAACTGGTCGAGCGACGTGCCGGCGCGCACGTCCGAGCCCTGCGTCTGCCGCGGGTGCATCTGCGTGAGGAACACCGCGCTCGAGCGGAAGTGGTCCCCGCCGATCTCCGGCAGCTCGAACGCCTCCGCGTTGCGCACGTTCGTGTTGCTGACGATCGTCAGGTAGTCGCGGAACGGCTCGAGCGGCTGCAGGCTGCTCGGCGCCAGGTCGAAGTCGTGCCCGGTCGCCGCCGGCGCCCACATGTTCTGCTCGATGCCGATCTTGGTGGAGCCGGCCGAGCCGTGCACCATCTCGATCGCGACGAAGCGTGTCTTGCCCGCCACCGTCTTCGCCGACGCCGTGCCGGCCGGCAGCATCGCCTCCAGGAACGGCAGCGCCACCGTCACGCCCATGCCGCGCAGCACCGTGCGCCGCGAGAGCTGCTTCTTCATGATGAACATCGCCTGCTGACCTCCTCGCGATCCTGAAACCGTGACGGCGCCTAGCGGCCGGCCGCGACCGTCTCGGTCGCCTCCGGGCGGCTCATCCGGAACGCCGGGCTCTTCACCACGCCGAGGATGAAGGACGACATCCGGTAGTCGTTCGCCTCCGCGCCACGGACGATCGTCCGCACCGCGGGCATGTCGTAGAACTCGACCCGGCGCCCCAGGGCGTAGGTCATCAGGTTCTCGGTGAAGCTCAGGACGATGGCGTCCTTGTGGCGCAGCAGCGCCGCCCGCAGGCCGCCCGGGCCCTCGATCTCGCTGCCGTCGTAGAGGGTGCCCTTCGAGTCGATCGGCACCTCGTTGTCCTTGATCCGCCACTGCCCCGTCACGTCGAAGTTCTCGAGCGCGAGGCCCAGCGGATCGATCACGCGGTGGCACGAGCTGCACGCCGGGTTGGCCCGGTGCTGCTCCATGCGCTCGCGCACCGACAGGAACTTGTTGCCCTGCTCGCCCTTCACCGAGTCGTCCAGGCTCGGCACGTTCGGCGGCGGCGGGGGGGGCGGCGAGCCGAGCAGCACCTGCATCACCCACTTGCCCCGCAGCACCGGCGAGGTGCGATCGGCAATCGACGTCAGCGCGAGGATGGAGCCCTGGCCCAGGATGCCCCGGCGCTCCGGCGGCAGCGCGACGCGCCGGAACTGGTTCCCCATGACGTTCGGGATGCCGTAGTGCTCGGCCACCCGCTCGTTGACGAACGAGTAGTCGGCCGTCAGCAGGTCGAGCAGGCTGCGGTCCTCCCTGACGAGGCTGTCGAAGAACAGCTCGGTCTCGCGACGGAAGCCCTCGGCCAGCGTGTCGTCGTAGTTCGGGTAGAGCAGGTAGTCCGGGTTCATCCCGTCCAGGTCCTGCAGGTGCAGCCACTGCGCCGCGAACCGCGTCGACAACGTCTCGGAGCGCGGGTCGGCGAGCAGACGCCGCACCTGCGCCTCGAGCACCTCGGGACGGCTCAGCCGGTTCTCCGCGGCCACCTTCACCAGCTCCGCGTCGGGCACCGTGCCCCAGAGGAAGAACGACAGGCGCGAGGCCAGCTCCTGGTCCGTGAGGCGGAAGCTGTCCCCCGCCCGCAGGCCCGTCGGCGCCGGCTCCACGCGGAAGAGGAACTGCGGGCTCGCGAGGATGGCCTGCACCGCGAGCCGGATGCCGCTCTCGAAGTCGCCCTGCTCGCGCCCCTTCTCGTAGAAGCCCATCAGGCCCTCGAAGTCCTCGGTCGCGACCGGGCCCCGGAACGCGCGGCGCGCGAGGGTGCGCACGATGTCCGCCGCGCAGGACGACTCCTCGGCGGCCGTCGTCGGGCGGCACGTGAAGATGCGGCGCCGGCTCGGCGTGTCCGACACGCCCGTGACGGTGTGCGGACCGATCACCCGCATCTCGCGCAGGTGCGGCAGCACGGTGACGCCGAAGCTGATGCTGACGTCGGAGAGGGTGTTCTCCACCGGCATCAGCAGGTCGGTCGTCGGGCCCTCGAACTTGTTGATGAAGGCCGCCGACACGCGGTGCGGGCCGGCCTTGATGTGGATGGGCGGGGTCTGGGGCTCGAGGTTGTTCTCGGGCGTCGACTCGCTCATGCGCGTGTTGAGCTCGATGAGCGCGGCGCGCTCGCCATCGATCGAGATCTCGAGCTGCTCGGTGATGCCGAGCACGCTCACGGTCGTGCCGCCGAACAGGCCGCCGAGCGGCTCGTTGTGCAGGTTGACCTTGAACACGTATTCGCCATCGGCCGGGAACGTGTGCACCACCGAGATGCCCCCGCGCGTGCCGATCGGGGCGCCGTCGATGTGCCGCATCTGCGACATCGTGCGGCCGACCTTGTAGGTGACCGACGTGGCCGTGGCGTTGCGGTCGCCGACGGCAAGGCGGCTGATCTGGCTGGCCGCGCGCAGGTAGCCGTCCATGAGCGAGGCCGAGAACGACTGGACATCGGCCACGTTGTCGAAACCGTCGCTCACCGTGTCCGGCGGCAGGTAGGCGCTGACGTCGACGTCGACGTCGAGGAGCGACTTGACCGCCATGCCGTACTCGGCGCGGTTCATGCGCTGGAACGGCCGCCAGCCGGGATTCGGGTCCTTCGCGGCGGCGGCATCGATCGACTGCTCGAGGCCGGCGGCCAGCCCGAGCAGCTGGTCGGCCTCGGGGCGGCGCGCGCCGGCCGGCGGCATCATGCCGGCGCGGAGCTTGCGGATCATCTTCTCGGCCACCGCCGCGTTGTCGGGCGCGGCCGCGGCGTCGAAGCCGGTCAGCGAGAGGTTGCCGGCCTTGGCGCGCTCGCTGTGGCAGGTCGCACAGTACTGTCCGACCAAGGCGCTCTGGTCCGCCTCATTCAGGGCTGCCGCCGCGTGCGTCGCCGCCCCGCCCCCACTGTGCGAGGCCGCCATGCGCGGCTCGGCCTTCTGTCCTGCCGCCGAGGCCCCGGCGCCCGCGAGCGCCGTCCCCAGCACCGCTACGATCAGCTTCTTCATGCCTGTCCTCATGGCGCGGCGGGTTGCCCGCCGCCCGGCGGCCCCTGGGGCCCCCGGTCGATGTGCCGGTAAGTATATGGGCGGCCGGCGCCCCGGTTGTTATCGAATGTATTCGACCGGCTTATGGGCCCAGGGGGCACCCGGGCGGGGGGGGGGCGGGAGAATTCAGAATCAAGAAAACGGAATCAGGAAAGGAATTCGAAACCGAAAAGTGGGTCTGCCCCCTTTTTCGACCTCGAATTCTGACTTCCTCACTTCCTTTCTGGATTCCGTGTTCTTGATTCTGTATTCCGGTGCGTCTCCTGCTGCCGGTTGGCCCTGTACAGCACAAGGGCCGGGGATGTCCCCGGCCCTTGTGCTGTGTCTGAGGCCAACCGTCAGCAGGAGACGCACTTGTGGTTGTTCTTCGCGCCCAGCTTCTCGAGGAGCGCGATGGTCTCGGGGTACGGCTGGGTGCGCTGCACCGGGCCGTTGGCCATGTCCACGGTGGTCTGGCCCTCGCGGTTCACCTTGGTCACGTCGGCGCCCTTCGAGACGAGGTACTCGATCATCTCGTTGTCGCCACGCGAGGCGGCGTGGTGCACCGCGGTGTTGCCCTCGTGGTCGGTGGCATTGACGTTCGCGCCCAGCTCCTCGACCAGGTACTTCACCGCCGGCATCCAGCCGCCGGGGGCGAAGCGGTGGGAGTTGGCCGCGAAGCCCTCGCCGTAGCCGACGCCGGCGGCGGCGAGCAGCGGCGGGACCCCGGGGCCGCCCACCGGGACGGGCGGCAGGCCCGAGACGTCCTTGACGTCACGCTGGGCGTCACCCGTGCGCGGGCGGCCGGCCGGCTTGACGGTCGGGATGTTCGGGTCGGCGCCGTACTTGACCAGCAGCTTCATCGCCGCGACGTCCTCGCCGTAGGCGGCGCGCCAGAAGGGGGTCGCCCCCGACTCGTCCACGCCGGAGAGGTCGAAGTTGTAGCCCGAGTACCACACCTTGCGGTTGACCCGCGCGTTCGGGTCGGCGCCCTTCTGGAGCAGCAGCTCCATCAGGCCGAGGTAGTCGAGCTTCTGCTGCAGGTAGGCGCGCGGCTGCGGGTAGAGGGCCTTGGGGGCCCACTGCACGTTGATCGCGCCGTAGAGGGGCGTGACGCCCGCCTCGCTGGCGAGGTTGGGGTTCGCGCCGTGCTCGAGCAGGTACTTCGCGAGGTCGAAGTGCCCGTTGATGGTCGCCATGAGCAGCGGGCTCGTCTGGTCGCCGGGGCTGACGTGGTTGACGTCGGCGCCCGCGTCGACCAGGGCGTGCACCGTCTCGGTGTTCCCCTGCCGCACGGCGAACAGCAGCGGCGTCAGGCCGCCCTGCTTGCTGACCAGCTCGTTGTACCGATAGGGACGGGTGAGGCCGGCGATGTCCTTCTTCTGGGGCGCGTTGCCGCCCTGCCCGCCACGCGCGTTGCCGCCGCGGCCGGCGGCCGCCGCCTGGCCGCCCTGGCCCTGCTGCTGCTGCTGCTGGAACTGCTGCCGGAACTGCTCCTCGAGCGGGTCCGTCAGGGCTCGCAGGTCGATCACCTTGCTGGTCTCGTCCAGCTTGGCGCCCTTGCCGATGAGCAGCTTCGCGGCGTCGACGCGGTCGAACGCCGACGCGAACATGAGCGGCGTCTCGTCGTTGGCCGACTCCTTCGCGTTGACGTCGGCGCCCGCGTCGAGCAGCGCCTGCACGGCCGGCACGTCACCGGACGCGGCCGCCAGCATGAGCGGCGTCGCGCCGGTCGCCGTCGGCTCGTCCACCTGGGCGCCGGCCTTGAGCAGCGCCTGGATGACCCGGCCGTTGCCGATCTTCGCGGCCATGTGCAGCGGCGTGTAGCTGCCGAGGCGGGTGGTCGCCTTCACGTTGGCGCCCGCGTAGAGCAGCATGTCGACGAGTTCGGGGTTGCCCTTCATCGCGGCCCAGTGCAGGGCGGTCATGCCGTCGCCCTGGGCGTCGTTGACGTCCGCGCCGTCCTTGAGGAGCGTACGCACGGTCTCCGCGTCGTTGAGCATCGCGGCGTCGGCCACGGGCGAGGGGGCCTGCGACGCCGCGAGGAACGTCGAAAGGCTGAGGGCGCCGATCACGCTGAAGGCGAGGGCGCCGATCCACCGTCTGTGCAGCATCTGAGTGATCCTCATATCCGATCTGGAATGTCCGACTCAGGCGGTCGTCGTCGCGGCCGCGCTGTTCAGGTCCATCGCCGCCGTGCTGTCGCCGAAGCTCTCCATGTCGTCCAGGCCGAGCCCGTGGAGGAGCGACAGCATGGCGTTGGCCATCGGCGTGCCGTCGGCCGCCTTGATGTGCAGGTTGCCCTGGAGCGCGCCGCCGCCCTTGCCGGCGAGGAAGAGCGGGCACCGCTTGTGGTTGTGCACGTTCGAGTTGCCCATCGGCGACCCGTACATCACCACCGTGTTGTCGAGCAGCGTGCCGTCGCCGTCGGGGGTGTTCTTCAGCTTCTCGAGGAAGTACGGCACGAGGCTGACGTGGTAGTTGTTGATCGCGGCGAACTGCTTGATGCGGTCCTCGCGGTCCTGGTGGTGCGACGCCGGGTGGAAGCCGGTCTTCACGCCGCTCTCGGGGTAGACGCGCCCCGAGCCGTCGCGGCCCATCTTGAACGAGAACACGCGGGTGATGTCCGACGCGAAGGCAATCGCCTGGAGGTCGAACATGATCTTGACGTGCTCGCCGAAGTCGTCCGGCACGCCGATGGGCGCCTCGGGCAGCTCGCGCTGCTCGCCGCTCGTGTTCTGGGCCTCGATGCGCTGGATCCGGCGCTCGATCTCCCGCACGTCGTCCAGGTAGTCGTTGAGGCGGGCGCGGTCGCCCGGGCTCAGGTCCTTCTGGAGGCGCGCCACCTCGCCGGTGACCCAGTCGAGGATGCTCTTGTCGGCGCGCCGGTGCGCGGCCCGCTCCTCGGGCGTCGCGCCGACGCCGAAGAGCTGGTCGAACGCGACGCGCGGGTCGCGAATCATCGGCAGCGGATCGGTCGGCGACGACCAGCTGATCGTGTCGGTGTAGATGCACGAGTAGCCGTAGGCGCAGCCGCCGGCCTGGTCGATGTTCTCGATGCACAGCTGCATCGACGGGATCGCCGTCTCCTGCCCGAACCGCTGCGCGTAGTACTGGTCGAGCGACGTGCCGGCCCGCACGTCGGAGCCCTGCGTCTGCTTCGGGTGCGACTGCGTCAGGTAGACCGCGCTCGACCGGAAATGGTCGCCGCCGATCTCCGGCATCTCGAACGCCTCGGCCATGCGGACGTCCGTGTTGCTGACGATCGTCAGGTACTCCTTGAACGGCTCGAGCGACTTGAGGCTGCTCGGGCTGAGGTCGAAGTCACGCCCGGCGGCGGCCGGCGCCCACATGTTCTGCTGGATCCCGATCTCGGTGCTGCCGGCCGAGCCGTGCACCATCTCGATCGCGGACAGGCGCGTCTTGCCCTTCGCGGCCGCCGTCTTCGCCCACGCCGACCGGGCGGGGATCATGGCCTCGAGCAGCGGCAGGGCCACCGTCACGCCCATCCCGCGCAGGACCGTCCGCCGGGACATGTGCTTCTTGGTGATGAACATCGCCTCTTTCCCTCCTCGGCCGCGCAGGGCGCGGCGCGATCTCCTCGGTTCGTGAACCCGTCCGGTTACTGGTTGGCTGCCACCGTCGTCTCGGCCGCGGCGTACTGGCTCATCTGGAACGCCGGGCTCGCGACGACGCCCTTGATGAAGGACGACAGCCGGTAATCATGCTTCGCCGCCTCGTGCACGATCTGGCGCACGGTCGGCATGTCATAGAACTCGACGCGGCGGCCGAGGGCGTAGGTCATCAGGCTCTCGGTGAAGCTCAGCACGATCGCGTCCTTGTGCTTCAGCAGCGCGTCGCGCAGCCCCTGCGGGCCTTCCATCTGCGACCCGTCGTAGAGCGTGCCGCTCGAGTCGACCGGCACGCCGTTGTCCTTGATGCGGTGCTGGCCGACGACGTCGAAGTTCTCGAGGGCCAGGCCGATCGGGTCGATCACCTTGTGGCAGGAGGCGCAGGCCGGGTTCTTCCGGTGCTGCTCCATCCGCTCCCGGACCGACAGCACCCGCGTGCCCTCGGCGGCGCCCACCGAGTCGTCCAGCGCCGGCACGTTCGGCGGCGGCGGCGGCGGCGGCGACCCGAGCAGGACCTCCATGACGTACTTGCCGCGCTGCACCGGCGAAGTGCGGTCGGCGACCGAGGTCAGCATCAGGATGCTGCCCTGGCCGAGCACGCCGCGGCGGTCGGTGCCCGCGAGGCTCACGCGCTGGAAGTCGGGGCCCGTCACGTTCGGGATCCCGTAGTGCTCGGCCAGCCGGCCGTTGACGAAGGTGTAGTCGGCCGTGAGGATCTCGAGCAGGCTCCGGTCCTCACGCACGAGGTTCGCGAAGAAGAGCTCCGTCTCGCGGACCATCGACTCCGCCAGGCGGTTGTCGTAGCTCGGGAACAGCAGGGCGTCGGGCTTGATCTTGTCGACGTCCTGCAGCCGCAGCCACTGGCTCGCGAAGCGGGTCGCCAGCGCCTGGGACTTCGGATCCTTGAGCATGCGCTCGACCTGCCGGTCGAGCTCGGCGCCCTTCAGCTTGCCGGCCGTCGCCACCTTGACGAGCTCCTGGTCCGGCGAGGCGGCCCACAGGAAGAACGACAGGCGCGACGCCAGGTCGAGGTCGGTGATCCGGTACGGCGTGCCCGGCTTGACGCCGGCCGGCGTCTCCTCGAGGCGGAAGACGAACTTCGGGCTGGCCAGGATCGCCTGCAGCGCCATGCGCACGCCCGTCTCGAAGTCGCCGTCCTTGCGCCCGCGATCGTAGAAGCCCATCAGCCCCTCGAAGTCCTCGGGCGACAACGGGGCGCGGTAGGCCTCACGGGCCAGGCGGCGGACGATCTCGGCGGCGCAGTCGGCCTCCTCGGTCGGCGCCGTCGGGCGGCACGTGAAGATGCGGCGGCGGCTCGGCGTGTCGGACACGCCCGTCACGCTGAAGGGGCCGCTGATCGTGAAGTCGCGCACGTGCGGCAGCGTGGTCACGCCCAGCGCGCTGCCGATCTGCGAGTCGGCCAGCGTGTACTCGATCGGCGCGATCAGGTCGTTGATCGGCCCCTCCGCCCGGTTGAGGAACGCGGCTGCCACGTTGTGCGGGCCGGCCTTGATGTGGACCTTCGGCGAGTAGATGTTCATGCCGTTCGGGTCCGACTCGCTCATCGTGTTCTTGATCTCCAGCAGCGCCACGCGCTCGCCGTCGATCGAGATCTCGACCTGCTCCCCCTTCACGGTGCTGCCGTACAGCTGGCCGGTCGGGATGGAGTGCAGCATGATGCGGAACGAGTACTCGCCGTCCGCCGGGAAGTTGTGCGTCACCGACAGGCCGCCACGCGTGCCGAACGGGGTGCCCTCGATGTGGTGCATCTGCGACTCGGTGCGCGGCACCTTGTAGGTGGCCTCGGCCGGCGTCGCGTTCGGGTTGCCGACCGCGAGCGTCGCGATGCGGCTGGCGGCCCGCAGGTAGCCCTCGAGCAGCGTCGGCGAGAAGGCCTGCGCGTCGGCGACGTTGTCGAAGCCGTCGCTCATCGTGTCGGGCGGCAGGAACGCGTTCACGTCCACGTCCATCCCGAGCAGGTCACGCACCGAGCGCGCGTACTCCGCGCGGTTCAGGCGCTGGAACGGCCGCCAGCCGGGGTTCGGGTTCTTCGCCGCCACCAGGTCGATCCGGTGCTCCAGCGACGTCGCGAAGGCGTCCAGCGTCGGCTCGTCGGGCCGCCGCGCGCCGTTCGGCGGCATCATGCCGGCCCGCAGCTTGCGGATCATCTTCTCGGTGATTTCCGGGTTGTTCTCCGGGTGCTGCGCGTTGAACGCGGACTGCAGCGAGAGCCCCCCCGCCTTCGCCCGATCGCTGTGACAGGTCGCGCAGTACTGGTTGACCAGCGCCTGCTGCGACTCCGGCGTCAGCGTCCCGTCCTGGTGCGACCGCGCGAATTCGGGCTGGGTCGCCGGCGCCGTGGCGCCCTCCTGGCCCGACTGGGCGGCGAGCCCGAGACCGAGCAGCGCCGCGATTCCCGCCGTCGCAAAGATGAATCTCTGCATTCATGCCCCCAATGTTCACGTCCGACGACGCCCGGATAGCCCTGATGCGCCCGTGAACAGTACGCCGAGTATACGGCCTCGAACGGCCGTAACCTCCGTATTTTCTGCACTTTGTCGTCTGGGTTTGTCAGGGATTGTCACCTGACTCATGCGTTCGAGCTAACAAACTGATAGGAAGCAACTTAGAGCCCGGAAGATCCCATCCCGGCAGTACACAAACCGGCCACGAAGGTCACGAAGGACACGAAGGACAGATCTCGTCAGAAACGAACGTCTGGCAGCTCGACTCGAAGAGCGGCCGCGCCGCCTCTGCCAGCCCGACCATTGCGACGACCAGTCCGGGTTCCCGTTATCTGTGCCATCTGTGCCATCTGTGGCGATAGAACTTCCTTATACAGGCGTCGCGACCTAATCGGCGCCCATCGGCGGCCAGAGCCAGGCCGCCCCCCGGACGCCACTGGCGTCGCCGTGCGCCGCACGCGCCAGCCGGGTGTCCACGCGGTCGGAGAAGACGTAGGCGGACCACCGCCGCGGCACCTCGTCGTAGATCGAGTCGATCTGCGACACGCCGCCGCCGAGCACGATTACGTCGGGGTCGAGCACGTTGATGATCGTCGCCAGCCCGCGCGCCAGCCGGTCGGCATGGCGCGCGAGGGCCGCGACGGCAGCGGCGTCCCCGTCCTGCGCCCGCACCACGATGTCGGCCGGCGCGATGCCATCGACGCCGCCCCGGGCCGCGTAATCGAGCGACAGGCCGGGGCCGGACAGGAACGTCTCGAGACAGCCGCACCGGCCGCAGTAACACGGAGGCCCCGGCCGCTCGTCGTCGGCGGGCCACGGCAGGGGGTTGTGTCCCCATTCGCCCGCGACGGCGTTGGCGCCGGTCAGGATCCGCCCGTGCGAGACGATGCCCCCACCGACGCCGGTGCCGAGAATGACCCCGAACACGACGTCGGCGCCGTGGGCGGCGCCGTCGGTCGCTTCCGAGAGCGCGAAGCAGTTGGCGTCGTTGGCGAGCCGGACCTTCCGCCCGAGCGCGCGGGCCAGGTCGACGTCGAGGGGACGCCCGATGAGGCAGGTGGAGTTGGCGTTCTTGACGAGGCCGGTGGCCGGCGAGACGACCCCGGGGATGCCGACGCCGACGGTTCCCGTCGTGCCCGCCTGCGCCTCGAGGCGGCCGACGAGCGCCACGACCGCGGCAACGGTCGCCGCATAGTCACCGGCCGGGGTCGGCACCCGCTCCCGCGCGAGCGTGGCCCCATCGTCCGCGAGGGCGATGCCTTCGATCTTCGTGCCGCCGAGATCGATGCCGATTCGCATCCGCGAATCTTAAATCTGGTGATCTCGTGATCGTGTGATCTTGTGATTTGGAGAAAAGGGGACAGTCCAGGACAGCCCCCATTTCCCCGATGCTTTCGCCGAGGAAATGGGGACAGTCCCCTTTTCTCACGACACGCGACGCAATGGGGACTGTCGCCAATTCGCCGGCGGCAGCTTCACGAAATGCGGACTGTCCCCATTTCGCCAGCGCCAGTGCCCGCAATGGGGACTGTCCCCATTGCGTCCACGTTACCGTCGCGTCGCTCTCGCGAGCGCGGCGAGCGCGCGGTCCTGTTCGGAGCGCGACCCGATGCCGTCGACCACGGCGTAGAACAGATCCCGCTGCGCGTCGGTCAGCGCCTGCGTCTCCGCGATGCGCACCAGCAGCTTCGAGCGCTCGTAGTCGCCGTGCATTGTCGCCGCGCTCTTGAGCACGCCGTCGAGGATCGGCGCGGCGACGCGTCCCGTGCCGAGCGCGGCCTGCAGGACCTTGGCGCGTTCGTAGTCGCCGTCGATGGCGGTCGCCGCCTTGAAGAACGCCTCGGCGGTCTGCGGCGTCAGTCCGCCCTTCTCGACGAGCGCCAGCAGCACCTTCGCCTGCTCGTAGCTGCCACCCGCCCCGGACGAGGCGGCGAGCACCGCCGCGGTCGCCTCGGGACCGGCATCCGGGCGCGCGAGGAAGGCCTGGAGGGTGCGGCTCCGTTCGTAGTCGCCGTCGATGGCGGCCGCCGCCCGTACGGCGTCGGCGACCACCGGCGCCGTCAACGCCGGCGAGCCGGCGAGGGCGCGCAGCACGCGGCTCCGCTCGTACGCCGAATCGACGTCGCCCACGAGCGCCACGAAGGCCGCGGCGGTCTGCTCGGTGACGCCTCCACGGTCGATGAGATCGCGCAGCAGGCGCGAACGCTCGTAGTCGGACTCCACACGGCGGGCCTGATCGAGGACGCTCGTGACGAGCCCAGGGGTCAGGGTGCCGCTGGCCAGCACCGCCGCGAGCACCCGGCGGTGCTCGTAATCGCTGCCGAGCGCACCGGCAGCCCGGGCAATCTGCATCCGCTGTGCGTCGGTCAGGTCGGGCCGCTCGAGCACGGCCCGCAGCGTGCGCGCGAGCTCGTAGTCGGAGGTCAGGTCCTTCGGCAGCCGATCGAGGACCCGCGTGACGAGCGCCGGCGTGAGCGTCGCCTGCTCCAGCAGCTCCTGGTAGTACCGGCGCTTCGCGTAGCTCGAGTCGCTCGCGAACCGGTCGATCTCGGCCAGCACCGCCTCGGGACCGCCCGAGGCGAGCAGCCGCGCGACACGCTGCTCGGCGAACATGCCGGTCTGGCGGAAGGCCTTCTGGAGGGTCGCCGCCAGCCAGGCCTGGGCGTCGGCATCCGCCGGCACCGCACGTCCGTTGCGCCGGAACGTCCGCTCGAGGGCGCCGCTCGCCGTCCGGCGGATGGTCATGCTGGTCGTGCGACCGCGGCCCTCGGTGATCGTCAGCGAGTCGCCGCGCTCGAGCGGCTCGAGATCGCGTTCGTCGGCGGTGAGCCGGAACGGCCCGGTCCACTGCACACGCAACCGCTCCGTGTCGGTCGACCACGTCATGTTGCCGGAGCCGCTGTGGCCCTGGTCGACATCCGGGGCGTCCGGCGGGTCCGGCGGGTCCGGCGGATCGGGGACGTCGGGCACGTCCGGCACTGGCGGCACGGGTGGCACCTGTCCCCAGAAGTCGCCCGCGAAGAGCGGCGCGGCAGGTGCACCGGGCGGCAGCGGCGCCACCGGCGGCTCGGGCGCTGGCGGGGGGACGGGCTGCCCCTCGTGGTCGTATTCCGGCGCGTCCTCGAGTCGTGGAGCCGCGGCCGCCACCGGCATCGCCGGCGCGGCGGGGGCCGGTGAGGCCTGCGCGGCGTCGGTGGCTGCGGGCGGGGCCGCCGGCTGTCTCGCGGATTCCGCGTCCGCCGCTGGCGGCGCCATCGTCATCGCGAGCAGGCCCGCGAGGGCCATCGCGCCGAGCGCGGCCGGCGCCCAGAGCGGCGCGGCCTCCCGCTCGGGCCGCGGACGACCGAGCAACCGCCGGACCCGGGACAGGAGTGAACCGTCGGTGGCCGCCAGCGCGAAGGCGCGCTGGCCGTTCGCCGCAAGCTCAGCCAGCGCGGAGACGTAGACAAGCCGATCCCCGCAGGCTGCCACGGCCAGATCGTCGCAGCAGTGTTCGCGTTCCTTGCGCACCTCGGCCGACAGCCACCACACGCACGGGTGGTAGAACAGCAGCGTCTCGACGGCGGCCTGGAGCAGGTTCACGAGGTAGTCGTGCCGGCGCACGTGCGCGAGCTCGTGCGCGAGGATAGCCTCGACCTGTGCCGGCGTGAGCTCGGCCAGGGCCGACAGCGGCAGCACGACGACCGGCCGCACCCATCCGATAACGGTGGGCACGGTGACCGACGGCGACAGGGCGAGCGCGACCTGTCGAGCCACGCGCAGGCGGCGCGCCACCTCGGCGGCAAGCCGCACCAGCGCATCGGGCGCAGGGCCCGTGCCGCGCCGGGCCAACCGGCGGGCCAGCAGCCAGCCGCCCAGGAGGCGGATCGAGAGGACGCAGACGCCGAGAGTCCATCCCGCCAGGATCAGCAGGAGCGATGCCGGTGTCAGGAGCGGCGCCGACGCGGGCGCCGAGGCCGGCCGGGGCGCCGGAGGCACGAGCGCACGGACGGCAGCGGGGTTCGCTGGCGACTCCGTGATCATCTCCCCGGTCACGGCGGCAAAGGCGCGGGGCGCCGGGGCGCGATCGACGGTGACGGCGGGGGTGGCGTCGGGCTCAGCCGTCAGCAGCAGCCCGAACGTGGCCACCGGCGCGGCAAGCATGGCCGCCATGAGACCGACGCCAACGAGGTAGCGGACCGACGCGTCGGCCGGCCGCCAGACCCGGAGGGCCAGCATGGCGACCAGGCCAAGCGCGGCGCCCTGCCAGAGAAAGTGGACGAGCGACCAGGCCAGCGCCTGGGCCGCGGGGTGTCGGACGAGGTCCATCACCGCGTTCATGACTCCTCCCGGTACCGCTCGATGAGTTGCCGGATCGCGCTGAGCTCCTCCTCGGAGGGCTCCTGGCTGCTGAGCGCCCGCATCACGAGCTGCGCCGCGGAGCCGCCGAAGGCGCGGTCCATGAGATCCGTGACGAGGCGCTGCTGGGTGTCGGCCTCCGAGACGCCGGCGGCGTAGACATGGGTGCGCGCCGACTCGTCACGGCTCACCAACCCCTTCTCCGCCATGATCTGCATCAGCTTCAGCGTCGTCGTGTAACCGGTGTCGCGGGATTCGGCCAGCGCCTCGTGTACCTGACGGACCGTGCAGGGGCCACGGTTCCAGAGGACCCGAAGAATGGCCAGCTCGGCGTCAGTGGGTCGCGTGGAAGAACGGGACATGCGGCAAGTATACGAACCTGTTCGTAGATGTCAACGAAAAGGTTCGTATACCGAAGTGCGGCGAGCGGAGGTTCAGGCGCGGCGGCTCCAGAGGATTGCAGCGAGGGCTGCGAGACCGCCCGCGACGATGACCGCGCGGATGACGCGGAAGAGCGCGATGACCCACGCGATGCCAATGCCCAGGGCCGCCCACTGCACCCACCAGTGGCCGGGCGATGTCATCAGGTTGATGACGAAGAGCATGACGAGGATCAGCGGCCCCGTCACGAGAAACCGGATCGACCTGAGAACCGTCATCGCGCCCCCTCCAAGGTGCCGCCCCAGCGGCAATGCCGCGGGCATTCTCACCTGAATTCGACGCAGACGGTGGGACGAAGTTCAGTCCAGCGGCCGGACGGTTGGATTACCGGATCGAACGGTCCCCCGCACCTTCGTGCCGCACCTTCGTGCCGCACCTTCGTGCCGCACCTTCGTGCCGCACCTTCGTGCCGCACCTCCGTGCCGCACCTCCGTGCTGCACCTCCGTGCCGCACCTTCGTCACTCTACTGGCGCGGCCAGCCGTGACTCCCCCATCAGGAACTGATCGATTCCGCGGGCCGCGCTCCGTCCCTCGGCAATCGCCCAGACGATGAGGGACTGGCCGCGCTGCATGTCACCGGCGGCAAACACGCGGGGCGCGGAGGTCATCCACCGCTCGTCGCGGGCCACGGTGCCGCGCTCGGTGAGCTTCACGCCGAGGTCGTCGAGCAGCCGGCTCTTCGTCGGGCCGGTGAAGCCCATCGCGAGCAGGACGAGGTCGGCGTCCATGCGGAACTCGCGGCCCGCCACGGGCACGAACGACGGCCGGCCGTTCTCGCGGACCATCTCCACCTCGATGCCCTCGATCCCCGTGACCCGTCCGGCCTCGCCGGTGAACCGATTGGTCTGCACCGAGTAGTGCCGCTCCCCGCCTTCCTCGTGCGCCGAGGAGGTGCGGAAGATGTTCGGCCACAGCGGCCAGGGATTGTCCTCGGCACGCGCCTGCGGGGGGCGCGGGAGCAGCTCGAACTGGCGCACCGACCGCGCGCCCTGCCGGTGGGCGGTGCCGAGGCAATCCGCGCCCGTGTCCCCGCCGCCGATCACGACGACGTGTCTGCCGGCGGCCGAGATCACCTCGGCCTCGGGCACGGCGTCGCCTTCGCAGCGACGGTTCTGCTGCGTCAGGTAGTCCATCGCGAAGTGCACGCCGGCGAGCTCGCGGCCCGGCACGGGCAGGTCGCGGGGCTGCCCCGCGCCCCCGGCCAGCAGCACGGCGTGGAAGTCGCGCAGCAGGTCCTCCGCGGTGACGTCCACGCCGACGTCGATGCCGGTACGGAAGGCCACGCCCTCGGCAGCGATCAGATCGAGCCGGCGGTCGAGGACGCGCTTCTCCATCTTGAACTCGGGGATGCCGTAGCGCAGCAATCCACCCGCGCGGTCCGACTTCTCGAACACGGTCACGCTGTGTCCGGCGCGATTGAGCTGCACGGCCGCCGCCAGGCCGGCCGGGCCGGATCCGACGACGGCGACCTTCTTCCACGTCCGGATGGCGGGCGGGCGCGGCGCAATCCAGCCTTCCGCGAACGCGCGGTCGATGATCGCGAGCTCGATGCCCTTGATCGCCACCGGATCCTTGTTGATGCCGAGCACGCACGCCCCCTCGCAGGGGGCCGGGCACAGCAGGCCGGTGAACTCCGGGAAGTTGTTCGTCAGCAGCAGGCGCTCGATTGCGGTGCGCCACTGCTCGCGGTACACCAGGTCGTTCCAGTCGGGGATGAGGTTCCCGAGCGGGCACCCCTGGTGGCAGAACGGGATGCCGCAGTCCATGCAGCGCGCGCCCTGGCGGGCGAGCTCCCCTTCCGGATACGCGGTGTAGACGTGGTGCCAGTCCTGCACGCGCTCGGCGATGGGCCGCGCGGGCTGCTTCACGCGCGCGTACTCGATGAATCCCGTCGCCTTACCCACGTGCCACCCCCACCAGCTCCTCGAAGGCGGGTTCACGGGCCTCGGCGCGCGCCCGCGCCTCCGCCAGGAGCACCCGCTTGTAGTCACGCGGCATCACCTTGAGGAACCGGGTCCGCGCGGTGGCCCAGGCCTCGAGCACCCGGCGTCCCACGGCGCTGCCCGTGCGGTCGACGTGCCGCGCGACCAGCGTCCGGATGGCCTCCTCGTCGGCGGCCTCGAGCGGATCGAGATCGACGAGCTGCGTGTTCACGCGCCGCGACGCCCGGCCCGCCTCGTCGAACACGTAGGCGACGCCCCCGCTCATGCCCGCCGCGAAGTTCCGGCCAATCCGCCCCAGCACCACGACCCGCCCACCGGTCATGTACTCGCACCCGTGGTCGCCCACGCCTTCCACCACGGCGGACGCACCGGAGTTGCGCACGGCAAAGCGTTCGCCGGCAATGCCGCGGATGAACGCCTCACCGCTCGTGGCGCCGTAGAGCGACACGTTGCCGACGATGATGTTCTCCTCGGCGACGAAGGTCGCCGCCGCCGGCGGGAAGACGGCGAGGCTGCCGCCCGAGAGGCCCTTGCCGACGTAGTCGTTGGCGTCGCCCTCGAGCGCGAGCGTCAGGCCACGGGGGATGAACGCCCCGAAGCTCTGCCCCGCCGACCCGGTGAAGCGGATCCGGACCGTGTCCGGCGGCAGCCCGGCGCCGCCATGGCGACGCGTGATCTCCGATCCCAGCATCGTGCCGACCGTGCGGTCGGTGTTGCGGATCGGGAACTCGAGCGCGACCGGCGTGCCCGCGGCCAGGGCGGGCTCGCACCGCGCGATGAGCGTGTGATCGAGCACGCCGGCCAGCCCATGGTCCTGCGCCTGGATCGCGCGGCGTGCGGTGCCGGGCGCCAGCGCCGGCTGGTGCAGGAGGGGCGCCAGGTCGAGCCCGCGGGCCTTCCAGTGGTCGACGGCCCGCTTCACGTCGAGGCACTCGGTGTGCCCGACCATCTCGTCCATCGTGCGGAACCCGAGCGACGCCATGAGCTCGCGCACCTCCTCCGCCACGAAGCGGAAGAAGTTCTCGACGAACTCCGGCTTGCCCGTGAAGGTCTTGCGCAGTTCCGGGTCCTGCGTGGCGATGCCGACCGGGCACGTGTTCAGGTGGCAGACCCGCATCATCACGCAGCCCATCACGACCAGCGGCGCGGTGGCGAACCCGAACTCCTCCGCGCCGAGCAGCGCCGCGACGACGACGTCGCGGCCCGTCTTCAGCTGGCCGTCCGTCTGCACGACGATGCGGTCGCGCAGGCCGTTCATCAGCAGCACCTGCTGCGTCTCGGCCAGGCCCAGCTCCCACGGCACGCCGGCGTGCTTCAGGCTGGTGAGCGGCGAGGCCCCCGTGCCGCCGTCGTGGCCCGAGATCAGGACGACGTCCGCGTGGGCCTTGGTCACGCCGGCCGCCACGGTGCCGACCCCGACTTCCGCGACGAGCTTCACGTGGATCCGCGCCTGCGGGTTGGCGTTCTTCAGGTCGAAGATGAGCTGCGCCAGGTCCTCGATCGAGTAGATGTCGTGGTGCGGGGGCGGCGAGATGAGCCCCACGCCCGGCGTGGCGTACCGCACCTTCGCAATCCACGGGTACACCTTGTGGCCGGGCAGCTGGCCGCCCTCACCGGGCTTGGCGCCCTGCGCCATCTTGATCTGGATGTCGTCGGCGCTGACGAGATACTCGCTCGTCACGCCGAACCGTCCCGAGGCCACCTGCTTGATGGCGCTGCGCCGCGAGTCGCCGTTGGCGTCGGGCACGTTGCGGGCCGGATCCTCACCGCCCTCGCCGGTGTTCGACTTCGCGCCCAGCCGGTTCATGGCAATCGCCAGCGTCTCGTGCGCCTCCTGGCTGATCGAGCCGTAGGACATCGCGCCGGTCGAGAACCGCCGCAGGATGGCCTCGACCGGTTCGACCTCCTCGAGGGGCACGGCCGGCCCGGCGGGCTTCAGCGCGAAGAGGCCCCGCAGCGTCGCCCGGTGCTGCGCCTGCTCGTCCACGGCCCGGGAGTACTGGCGGAAGATCTCGCGGCGGCCCGCGCGGGTCGCGTGCTGGAGCTTGAAGACCGTGTCCGGGTTGAAGAGGTGGAACTCGCCGTCGCGCCGCCACTGGTACTCGCCGCCGGACTCGAGCTCGCGTGGGCCCACGGGCCGCCGGCCGAAGGCGAGCTGGTGCCGGGCGATGACCTCCTCGGCGACCGTCTCGAGGTCGACGCCGCCGATGCGCGAGGCCGTCGAGGTGAAGTACTTCTCGACGAACGCCGCCTGCAGGCCGACGGCCTCGAAGATCTGCGCGCCGCAGTAGCTCTGGAGCGTGGAGATGCCCATCTTGGACATCACCTTCAGCACGCCCTTGTTGAGCGCCTTGATGTAGCGCAGCACGGCCTCGTCGTGCGTGAGGCCGGCCAGCATGCCCTGCCGGCGCATGTCCTCGAGCGTCTCGAAGGCGAGGTAGGGGTTCACCGCGCCGGCGCCGTAGCCGATGAGCAGCGCGACGTGGTGGACCTCCCGCGCCTCGCCGGTCTCGATGAGCAGGCCGCAGCGCGTGCGTGTGCCCTCGCGCACCAGGTGGTGGTGCACGCCCGCGGTCGCGAGCAGCGCCGGGATCGCGGCGTGCCGCGCGTCGACGCCGCGGTCCGAGAGGATCAGGATGCCGTACCCCGCGGCGACGGCCTCACTGGCCAGCCGGCACAGGTTCGCCATGGCCCGCTCGAGGCCCGGCCCGCCCTCCTCCGGGTTGAACAGCATGGGCAGGGTCGTCGAGCGGAACGGCGATCCCGGCGGCAGGTGGCGCAGCTTCGCGACCTGGTCGTTGTGCAGGATCGGGTACTCGATGGCAATCTGCCGGCACGACTCGGGCTCGGGCTCGAGCAGGTTGCGTTCGGGGCCGATGGTCGACGCCATCGACGTGACGAGCTCCTCGCGGATCGCGTCGAGCGGCGGGTTGGTCACCTGCGCGAAGAGCTGCGCGAAGTAGTCGTACAGCAGCCGCGGGCGGTCGGACAGCACCGCGAGCGCCGTGTCGCTGCCCATCGAGCCAATCGGCTCCTCGCCGTTGGCGGCCATCGGGCCGAGCAGCACCCGCAGGTCCTCCTGCGTGTAGCCGAAGGCCTGCTGGCGCAGGAGCACGGTGTCGTGATCGGGCCGCTCGGCATGCGCCGCCGGCAGGTCCTCGATGTTCACGAGGTGCGCCGACAGCCACGCCGCATACGGCTCGGCCGCCGCCAGCTCCGCCTTGATCTCCTCGTCGTCCACGATGCGTCCGGCGGCCGTGTCGATCAGGAAGATCTTGCCCGGGTGCAGCCGCTCCTTCATCACGATGCGCTCGGGCGGCACGTCGAGCACGCCGACCTCCGACGCCATGATGACGAGGTCGTCGGTGGTCACGTAGTACCGCGAGGGCCGCAGCCCGTTGCGGTCGAGCACCGCGCCGATGACGGTGCCGTCGGTGAAGGCAATCGAGGCGGGGCCGTCCCACGGCTCCATCAGCGACGAGTGGTACTCGTAGAACGCCCGGCGCCCGGGGTCCATCTCCTCGTGGTTGCTCCACGGCTCGGGGACCATCATCAGCACGGCGTGCGGCAGCGAGCGGCCGGCCATCACCAGGAACTCGAGCACGTTGTCGAGGCTGGCCGTGTCGCTGCCGCCGGCGCGGATGACCGGCAGGACCTTCTGCAGGTCCTCGCCGAAGACGCTCGAGCGCAGCAGGCCCTCGCGGGCGCGCATCCAGTTCACGTTGCCGCGCAGCGTGTTGATCTCGCCGTTGTGCGCGACGTAGCGATACGGGTGCGCCAGCGGCCAGGAGGGGAAGGTGTTGGTGCTGAACCGCTGGTGGACCAGCGCGAGCGCCGACGCGAAGGCCGGATCCGACAGGTCCGGGAACATGCCCGGGATCTGCGCCGCTGTCAGCATGCCCTTGTAGATGAGCGTCTGCGACGACAGCGAGACGATATAGAAGAGCTTGCGGTCCTCGGCCGTGATGTCGAGCTGGTCGACGGCGTGCTCGATGCGCTTGCGGATCACGTACAGCTTGCGCTCGAAGCGCGCCTGCGCGTCGGGGCCGGTCAGGGACGGGTCACGGCCGATCAGGAGCTGCTCGAAGCGCGGCGCGACGGCGGCGGCGTTGTTCCCGACGGCGGCCAGGTTCACGGGGACCTCGCGCCAGCCGAGCACGAGCTGCCACTCCTCGTTGACGATGCGCGCGACGGCCGAGCGAATGCGGTCGCAGGCGACCGGGTCGTGCGGCAGGAACACGAGGCCGGCGCCGTAGGCGCCGCGTTCCGGCAGCGTCACGCCGGAGGCCTGGCGCAGGAACGCGTCGGGCATCTGGACGAGGATGCCGGCGCCGTCGCCGGTCTCCGGGTCGCAGCCGCAGGCACCACGGTGTTCGAGGTTCATCAGCAGGCGGAGCGCCTGCTGGACGATGTCGTGGGAGGCGTGTCCCTTGATGTGCGCGACGAAGCCGACGCCACAGGCGTCGTGCTCGTCACAGGCCCGGTACAGGCCGGTCGAGGAAGAAGGCGTCGCCTGGGCGGCCAGGCTTCGCTGGTCGCCGATGTCCTCCGAGTCGTGTCGCGTCATTTTTGTCGTCCCCGTGCGGAAGTCCTATTAAAAAGAAGGTTGACGCATAAGGGAAGCGCAATATGGACATCATGGACATCTAATAGTGTGATGGGACGAGACAGCGGTCTCTCCGTGCCGCACCTCCGTGCCGCACCTCCGTGCAGCACCCCCGTGCAGCACCTCCGTGAAGCACCTCCGTGCGGCACCTCCGTGCAGCACCTTCGTGCGGTCTAGCTATGTATCCCCGGCGCCTCGTGGCCCGTCTGGGCGACGTACTCCTCGTAGCGGCCGGGGTACACCAGCGGGGGGCCGCCGGCGCCGTCGAGCTCCAGGACCCGCGTCGCGAGGCCGCGCAGGAAGGTCCGGTCGTGTGAGACGAAGAGCATCGTGCCCTCGAAGCCGGCAAGCGCCTCGACGAGCATCTCCTTCGTCGCGAGATCGAGGTGGTTGGTCGGCTCGTCCAGCACGAGGAAGTTCGGCGGGTCGAACAGCATGCGCGCGATGGCGAGCCGCGTGCGTTCCCCGCCCGACAACGCCCGGATCTTCTTCTCCACGTCGTCGCCACTGAACTGGAACGCGCCGGCCAGCGCGCGCAGCGCGCCGATCGAGTCCTGCGGGAAGTCGTGCTGCAGCTGCTCGATCACCGTGCGATCGGGGTCGAGGATGTCGAGCGCCTGCTGGGCGAAATAGCCGAGCTTGAGGCTGGCGCCGAGCTGCACGGTGCCGCCATCGGGCGGCAGCACCCCCGCCACCAGCCGCAGGAGCGTGGTCTTGCCGGCGCCGTTGCGTCCCATGACCGCCCAGCGTTCGCCGCGCAGCACCGTCAGGTCGAGGCCGTCGTAGATGACCCGGGAGCCGTAGGCCTTGCGCAGGCCCTCGATCACCGCGACCTTGTCGCCCGACCGGGGCGCGGGCCGGAAGTCGAAGCGCACCACGCGGCGGCGCTTCGGCGGTTCGACCTTCTCGATCTTCTCCAGCGCCTTGACGCGGCTCTGCACCTGCGCGGCCTTCGCCGCGTGCGCCTGGAACCGCTCGATGAACCGCTGCTCCTTGGCGAGCATCGCCTGCTGGCGGGCGTAGGCGGCCTCCTGGTTCGCCTCGCGAATCTGCCGCTCGCGCACGTAGAAGTCGTAATCACCCGAGTAGACCGTGATCTCGCCGCCGTCGATCTCGGCAATCTTCGTCACGATGCGGTTCATGAAGTCGCGGTCGTGCGAGGTCATGAGCAGCGCCGACGGCAACGCCCGGAGGAACCCTTCGAGCCAGATGATCGATTCGATATCGAGATGGTTGGTGGGCTCGTCCATGAGCAGAACGTCGGGTCGGCCGAGCAGCACGCGCGCCATGGCCACGCGCATCTTCCACCCGCCCGAGAGCGCCCCGACGTCGCCGTCGATCCGGGCCTCGTCGAAGCCCAGGCCGGCCAGCACCTCCCGGGCCTGCCCCTCGAGGGCGTAGCCGCCAAGGTGGTCGTACTCCTCCTGCACCTCGCCGAACCGCGTGAGCAGCCGGTCGAGGTCCCCCGCCTGCTCCGGATCGGCCATCGCCTGCTGGAGGGCCTCGAGCTCGTGGTGCAGTTCGCCGAGCCGGCCGCTGCCGGCGATGGCCTCGTCCAGCACCGAGCGGCCGCGCATCTCCTCGACGTCCTGGCGGAAGTAGCCGATCGTCAGCTTCTTCGGGACCGTCACCTCGCCTTCGTCCGGAGCCTCCTCGCCGGTGATCATCCGGAACAGGGTCGTCTTCCCTGCGCCATTGGGCCCGACGAGGCCGACCTTCTCTCCCGGGTTGAGCTGGAACGCCGCGTCGACGAACAGCACCTGCCGGCCATATTGCTTACTGATGCGTGCTAGCGAGATCATGGGAAACAATCAAGGGTAGCATCCGGAGGACAGGCAATGCCGATTCTGCAGTGGCTGGGCATCACCCCGGCCGGCGCGGACGGCGCCGGCCCCGACGGCCTGGACGAGATCGAGCGCCAGCTCGACACCCTCGACCCGGGCCGCGCGCGGTATGTGGCGTCGTTCGCCTACCTGCTCGGGCGGGTCGCCCGCGCCGATCACGACATCTCCCCCGCGGAAACCGCGACCATGGAGCAGCTGGTGGGCGAGCGCGGCGGGCTGGCGCCGGAGGACGCGGCGCTCGCGGTGCGCATCGCGACGGCGCATGGCCTGCGGTTCGGCGGCACGGAGGACTTCCTCGTCGCGCGCGAGTTCTCCGCCACCGCCACGCGCGAGCAGAAGCTCGCGCTGCTCGACTGCCTGTTCGCCGTCTCGGCCTCGGATCATTCCATCCGCACGGTCGAGGACAACGAGATCCGCCGCATTGCCTCCGAGATGCGCATCGGCCACGACGACTTCATCGCCGTGCGGCAGGCCTGGGCCGGGCACCTGGAGGTGCTGCGGCACCGGGGCGCGGAATCCTGACGTGCCGCGAGTGCCACCCAGCCCCTCCGTCCACAAGGCTCCCCTGGCTGGCCTGCCTGTGGTGCCGCATCACTCCTCGCGGAGGGCTTCAACCGGCTGGATCCGCAGGCCCTGCCGCACGGGGCCGGTCGCCGCGACCACGCCGATCGTCGTCAGCAGCAGGACGACGAGCGGCAGCACCATCGCACGGTAGTTCCGCACCATGTCGCCTTCGAGGATCTGCTCCAGGCCGGCTGCGGCGATCAGGCCGAGGACCGCGCCGGCCCCCAGCTGGACCAGCACGCGGGAGAAGATGCCGACCAGGATCCGGTTGCGATCCGCGCCGAGCGCCGCGCGGATGCCGATCTCGCGCCGCCGCCGCGCCACCGTGAACGACATGAGCGCGTAGACACCGGCCGACGAGAGCAGGAGCACGCTCAGGATCACCAGTGCCAGGCCCCCGCCAATCAGCCGCATCATGCCTTGAGCCTGCCGGGACGCGATGTCGGCGGTGGAGACGTCCAGCAGCAGCACGTCGGGATCGACCGACGCGCTGAGCTCGCGCAGCGGATCGGCCAGGGCGGCCGGATCGCCGGTGCGCACGCGCACGTGGAGGCGGGCGGGATACAGGCCTCCGGCGGCAACGGCGTGGTAGACCCGGCCTTCCGACTCGTCGTCGAACGGCCCGGGGATGGGGAAATCAGGGACCACGCCGACGACCTCATACCAGCGGTCGAGCGCCACGTGCCCGGGCGCCGCCTCACGGCTCCGGCCGACGTACTTGATCCGCCGTCCCAGCGGATTGACGCCGCCGAACACCTGGTCGACCAACCCGCGACTGACGAGCACCCCCGGGGTGAGGCCGGCGGCCTCGGCCGACGCATCGGCGGCGGTCAGCCCGCGCCCCATGCTCACCGGCACCTCGAACGCGGAGAAGAAATTGGGCGCCACGCGGTTGAATCGCACCAGGCTGCCGCGCTTCGAGCCCTCGACGATGGTGTCGTCGACGGGATCGACGGGCACGGGCACGCCTTCCGCCTCGAGCACCATGGCGCGCTCGCGGCCGGGAGGGGTCAGCGAGGACGTCACGTCGCGCACGCGCGGGTCGTCCCGTAACCGGCGCTCGATTTCCGCGAGCGCGCCGCCGTAGCGGGTCGCGGCGGCCTCGTCCCCGGACGCGCTCGGTGCGGCCGTGTGATCGAGCGACGGGCTCGCGCTGAGGAACTCGCCGGTGGCGTAGCCGCCGCCCGACTGGAGCCGGAGGGCACTCCACGCGAAGTATGTCGCCATCGGCAGGATCGCGATGGTGACCGCGACCTGTGCCACGATCAGCGACGTCCACAGGCGCCCCATCCGCATGCGCGATCCGCTGCCTGGCGAAAGCGTCTGGAGGCGGGCGTGGACCTGGCGGCCGGTCGCCTTGAGCGCCGGCGCCACCCCGACGATGGCCGCCGCGAGGAGCGTCAGGCCCACGACATGCATCACGGTCGCGGCGTGCAGCTGCAGTGAGAACCAGAAGGGCCAGCGGCCGACCAGGGCGAGCATCGCGCCCTCGACCAGGCGGAGCGCGACGGCGGTGAGCCCGATACCGATGGCCGCCGACACGCCGGCCAGCATCAGCGCCTCGACGAACAACTGCGCCACAATCCGGCGACGGCTCGCGCCGAGCGCCCCTCTGACCGCAATCTCGCCTTGCCGCGTTGCCGTCCGGGCGTACACGAGGATGGCGACGTTGACCGAGACGACGACCAGCAACAGGACGAGCGCGACCTCGATGGCGTAGAACGCGAGCACCTGGTCCGGATCGTCCATCTCGCTGAACGCCTGGGCGTACGCGAGCACCCGCGGGCGCAGCTGCGCGTGTGTGGCGGGCGATGCGGCCGCCAGACGCCCGCCGATCGCCGCCAGTTCCGCCTGCGCGCTCTCGAGCGTCGCGCCGGGCGCGAGCCGCCCGACAACGTTGATGCCGGGGCCGGTGCGCGGGGCGATGGTCGCGGCGTCGAGGCGCCACGGGATCCAGAAGCCGTGGAACGTCGGGAACCCGAACCCGTCCGGCATCACGCCGACGATCGTGTAGGCCGCGGGACCGAGCCTCACCTGCTGGCCGACGACGTCCGGGTCGGCGTCGAAGCGGCGGACCCACTCGTCGTGACCGATCACGATGACAGCCGGTGCGCCGGCGCGCTCGTCTTCCGGCAGCAGCGTGCGCCCGCGAGACGCCCCGACGCGAGCCGCGCGGAACGCCGACGCCGAGATTTCCGCCACCGTCACGACCTCGGGCGCCCGTCCGTCGACGATCAGGTTGCGCTGGACGTCGCGCCACACGCCCAGGTCGTCGATGGACGTGGCGGCGCGCCACGCCTCGACGTCGTAGAGGAGGCGTGCCTCGCGACTGTTCGTCGAGATGTCGCGGTTCACGAGCGAGACCACGCGATCCCCCTCGGGCAGCGGCAGCGTCGGGCCCGTCAACATCGAGACGATGGTGAAGGCGCCGGCGGCGATCGTGATGCCGACCGACATGCCAAGGATGCTGACGAGGCTCAGGCCCCGATCGCGGAGCAGCATGCGCCACGCCAGCGTGAAATCGAGGGCGGAAAACGCCGGGCCCTTGCGGATCCGGCGCTGGCGGCGCCGCTCGACGAGCCCGGTGCCGATCGTGTTCAGGCAGGCCGCGAAGGCGAAGGACAGGCGGGCCCGTCCCGCGCGGGCGGTGAGCTCGCGGTCGAAGGCGTCGATCATCTCGCTGCCATAGAGCGCACGATGGCGTCGGGGAAAGGCAAGCAGCGCCAGCCGGTACAGCCCCGTCACTTCGACCCCCCGAACAGGTCCTGCGCCCGCGCCACGTCGAGGAGCGCCCGCAGCCGTTCGGATTCCGCGCGCGCGACCGCGCGGCCGAAGCTGGTGCGCTGGTAGTAGCGCCGCGGCGGCCCGCCGCTCGCATCGCCCTTCGGCGGCGACTCGGTGATCAGGCCGTCGTCCACCATCCGCGCAAGCGCGGCGTACAGCGTGCCGGGCAGGATTGCCTCGCGGCCGTCCGTCATGGCCGACACCGCCTGCATGATGGCGTAGCCGTGGAGGGCCTCGCCGTCGCCGAGGGCGAGCAGCACCTGGTAGGTGGCGTGCTTGAGCGGGATGAGCGCGGCGGGGTCCTTCGTCAGTCGGCGCATGGTGAACGCATTAGACTATAGTTGATATCGAATAGTTCCAGGACGTCCAACCTGTATCCCTGACCCTCGGGGCGTGCGGCGCAGCGGAGCGTCATCCATCGGACATTCACGTCCCGTCGACACCGGCCGATTCCAGTATCAGTCCCCGCGAAGACGGCCGCCGTACAGCCGTCCTCAGTTGCTGGAGTACGTGCATGCGGCGGACCCTCCCCCGGCGTCGCGTCATCGTCATGCTGGCGGCCCTCTGGGCCGTTGGCGCGTCCTTCGCCGCCCCGGCCTTCGGCCAGGGGCTCTTCACCGTTCACCCCGCGGGTCCCGGCACCAGCCTGAAGGTCGGCGTGCTGGCGCAGCCGACGATCGACTGGCCGTCGGCCGGTTCCGGCGCGGATCCCGGCGTCTACCTGCGCCGGTTCCGCGTGCTGACCAGCGCCGATCTCGGGCGGATCAAGGTCTTCGCCGAGACCGACAGCCCCATGCTGGGGGTCCACCCCGGGCGCGTCGTCACGCACGAGGTCTTCGTGCAGGACCTGGCCGTGACGTTCGCGGCCAGCCCGTCGCTCCAGATCGACGGGGGCCGCCTGCTGGTGCCGCTGGCGTACAACACCGTGCAATCCGCCGCATCGCTGCTCGCGGTGGGATACGGCCCGTATTCGTTCCTGGCGTCCGGCCCGACCGGTTCGAAGGTGGGCCGGGACTGGGGCCTCCAGGCGCGTGGCGCGCTGGCCGGGGCCGTCGAATACCGCGTCGGCGTCTTCGAGGGCGCCCGGCGCAGGGACGCGGGGTTGCCCTACCGGTACGCCGGACGCGTGCAGTGGTACCTCGCCGGGCTCGAGACCGGCCTCTTCCACACCGGCACGACCATCGGCCGCACCCGGATCGTCACCGTCGGCGCGGGATTCGATCACCAGGCGGACTACACCGCCACGGCGCTCGACGTCTTCGTCGACCAGCCGCTGCCATCAGGCGACGCGATCACCGCGCAGGCCGACTACATCCACTACGACGGAGGCGCCACGCTGGCCGCCCTCCCCCGCCAGGACACGATGCTGCTCGAGGCCGGCTATTACGTCCGGCCGCTGCGCACGACCTTCTTCTCCCAGTTCGCCGGCGATCGGGTGGCCGGCGCGCGCCCCGATCAGGGCGCGATACGCGCCGGCGCGGCCGTGTGGCTGCGCGGGCATCGCCTCAACGTCAAGATCGGTCTCGGACGTGTGGCACGGCAACGCGCCACCCCGTCCACCGAGGTGCTCATCCAGACCCAGTGGTTCGTTTTCTAGCCAGTGCAGGAGCCCCCCATCATGCGCCCCCAGCGTCATCTCATCCTGTCCCAGCGGCTCATCCTGCTGGCCGTCTCGGTAATCGCCTGCTTCGTGCTGCTGCTCACGTGGCTGCTCGTGGACTTCCGATCCACGTTGTTCGAGAACCGGGAGGCGGCGACCCACCAGCAGGTGGAGACCGCGATGTCGATCGTCGAGCACTACGCGGCCCTGACCAAACCCGCGGCGGGCCGGGAGACGCTGAGCGTCGAGGACGCCCAGGCGCAGGCCAAGATCGCCGTCGGCGCGCTCCGCTACGGCGAGAACGACTACTTCTGGATCAACGACCTCCAGCCGCGGATGGTCATGCATCCCATCAAACCGGAGATGGACGGGACGGATCTGAGCGGCAACACCGACCCCGAGGGCAAGCACCTGTTCGTCGAGATGGCCACGGTCGCGCGGGAGCACGGGGAAGGCCGCGTGGATTACATGTGGCCCAAGCCGGGCTTCTCGGAACCCGTGCGCAAGGTGTCGTACGTGAAGCTGTTCAAGGACTGGGGCTGGGTCATCGGGTCGGGTGTCTACGTGGACGACATCGAGGCGCAGGCCTGGAACCTCTCCCTGGGCATCGGCCTGGCGACCCTGCTGGCGCTCGGGATTGCCATGGCGCTCGCGCTCGGCTTCTCCCGGTCCATCGTCCGGCCCATCACGCACGCGGTCAACGAGCTGCAGCTGGGGTCGAGCCAGGTGGCGGCCGCCTCGGGCCAGGTGTCGTCCGCGGCGCAGTCGCTCGCCCGTGACTCGACCGCGCAGGCGGCGGCCCTCGACCAGATCGCGGCGACGCTGAAGTCGATGGAGGACCTGACGCTGCGCGGCGCGTCGAGCGCGCGTGAAGTCGCCACCCTCACCGGCGAGGTGGACGACCGCATGCGGGCGTCCCGCACCATGCTCGACGAGATGCGCAAGGCGATGCGCACGATCGAGGAGACCGGCGGCCAGGTCTCGAAGGTCATCAAGACGATCGACGAGATTGCCTTCCAGACGAACCTGCTGGCACTGAACGCCGCGGTCGAGGCCGCGCGCGCCGGCGAGCACGGCCAGGGATTCGCGGTGGTGGCGAGCGAGGTGCGGGCGCTGGCCCAGCGCGTCGTGACCGCGGCGCAGGACTCCTCCGCCCTCATCGAGGCGTCGGTGACGAACGCCCGCTCCGGCAGCGGCGTGGTCGGACGGGTCGCCGAGTCCGTGGAGGAGTTCGCCGAGATGGTCGGCCGGGTGCGCACGCTGGCCGACGAGGTCAGCACCGGCGCACACCACCAGCAGACGAGCATCACGGAGATCACGACGAGCGTCTCGAACCTCGAGGCACTCACCCAACGCGCGGCGTCGACCTCCGAGGAGAGCGCCGCGGCCAGCGAGGAGCTGAACGCGCAGGCCGAGTCGGCGCAGGCGGTGGTCCGGGAGCTCGAAGGGCTGGTCCGGCGCACCCGGGCCGCGGCGGCGGTCGATCAGAAGGCCAAGGCGTCCTCGAAGGCCGCGCGCGACTGGCTGGAGGCCGCGTAGCGATCAGGGCCTCAACGACCGGCGGAGCCGCGGCAGCTCCCGCCGGTAGCCGGCGGCGTCTTCGTAGTCCACGAACGCACGGTAGTGCGCATGGGGATGGCGGAGGCGCCGCCGGTGCCGGATCGGACACCAGAACTGCTCGGTGCGCCCCGCGATCTCGTGCACATAGGCCAGCAATCCATTCGCGTACCCGCAGTACACGCAGTTGGCCTTCTCGATCCCGTTCAGGTAGGCGAGGCGGTGCCGGTCGATGACGAAGTAGTCGCGCCGGCGTACGCGCGTGATGCCGTACAGCGGGAAGCACACCCACTGATAGAGGGTCACCCACAGGTCGAGCAGGACGAGCGGCAGCCCCAGCGAGTAGACGACCGGCGCCGTCACCAGGTTGCGCACCTCGGTGTCGCGCAGGTACCGCGGCAGGCTCTGGCGGAAATGGCGGTGCTGGGCCCGCAGGTCGCGTGCGAGGGCACGCTCGTAGGACCGGAGCTTGAGGGCCAGTTCGTGTGTCACGACCGCCTCCCGGAGACACGGGCTCCTGCCGTCGCGAGCAGCAAGTCCCGTGCCTCGGGAGCGTGTCCCGGTCGTGGGGTCAGACGCCGTGCCCGTAGCCGGCTTCGACGCCGGTCTCCTCCATCTCCCGGGCTTCCGGCGCCGGGACGGCGAAGACCTGGACGGCCACGCGCAGGGACACGTCCCGTTCGGTCACTTCGAACGCGAACTCCCGTGCGGGGGTCGCGGGGGTGGGCTGGCCGGCCACCTGGGCCGGCATGGTTCGTTCGGCATCGTGCGTCATGGTCGTGGTCCTTTCCTCTGGGACAAAGCAAAAGGGCCATCACCCGTGCGGATGATGGCCCTTTCGGAAACTTGCGCCGGTTCTCGGAGCTACATCACCCGCCCATCGTCATCGGCCCAGGAATCAGGCCGATGCCGCTAATAAGCACGAGGCGAATGACGAGCGCCACCCGGACACACGTCAAGCCGCTCGACAGGGCGGCCAGGACGCGGGTCTGAGACATGGAAGATGGAGATTAGCACATCTGGTGATCTCGTGATCTGGTGATTTGGTGATCTGAACTGGCGATCTCACCATCGGGGCATCTATCTGCTGATCGATCTCACGGTGGTTCAATGGACCGATCTCCTGCCGAGCCCCGAGCGCCGTCGAGGGGCGAGGCCCACCGTTGGCCGTACGCGCCGGCGGCGCCCCCAGGGGACCGGGGGCGCCGCCGGTGCGGCCAACCGGGGGCGGCTCAGCCGCCGAGGCCGTGCGTCACCGCCGCGTCGGCACCGTGCGCGGTCCCAGGAACCCGCCGCGTTCAGGGGCCGACATGGGCGCGGGCTCGTAGCTCCAGCCGAGCCACAGCCCGGCCATGAACCAGGCGAAGGCGCCGACGCCGACGAGGAACACCGTGTCGCCGATCATGCGCATCCAGCGCAGCGTCTCGAGCCAGGGCTGCTGCAGGAACTCCGCGGACCGCGCGAACCAGAGGCCCTCCTGCACGCTGGCCGCGGCCTGCGCGAGGCCGATCGGCAGCAGGCTCAGGACGACCATGAGCGCCAACCCGCTGTTCATGCACCAGAACGCCGCCGCCAGCGTCGACTCCTTCCAGGCCCGCGTGCCCGTCAGCAACCGGGCGATAATGAGCGCCAGCGCGAGCGACAGCAGGCCGTAGACGCCGAAGAGCGCGGTGTGCGCATGCACGGGCGTCGTGTTCAGCCCCTGCATGTAGTAGAGCGCGATGGGCGGATTGATGAGGAACCCGAAGAGCCCCGCGCCCACGAAGTTCCAGAACGCCACGCCGACCAGGAAGCGGATGGGCCAGCGATACCGGCGCATCCAGGGCGCGGCCACCTGCAGGCGGCTGGTCTGGAACGCCTCCAGGCCGATGAGCACCAGCGGCACCACCTCGAGCGCGCTGAACGACGCGCCGACCGCCATGATCGACGTCGGCGTCCCGCTGAAGTAGAGGTGGTGGAAGGTCCCCGGGATGCCGGCGAAGAGGAACATCGCGCTCGACGCGATCACGGCCGCGCCCGCATGGGACTTCTGCACCAGGCCGAGCCGCGCGAAGAGCAGCGCCGCCGCCGCCGTCGCGAACACCTCGAAGAAGCCCTCCACCCACAGGTGCACCACCCACCAGCGCCAGTACTCCATCACCGTCAGGTGCGTGCGCGCCGAGAAGAAGAAGCCCGCGGCATACATCAGGCCCACCGCCGCGCTCGCGCCCGTGAACATCAGCACCAGCGAGCGCGACTGATCACGTCGCTGGATCGCCGGCCACAGGGCCCGCAGCATCAACGTCAGCCAGATCAGCAGCCCGCTGAAGAGCGCCACCTGCCAGAACCGGCCGAGGTCCACGTACTCGTACCCCTGGTGGCCGAACCAGAACGTCTGCCCCAGCGTGAGCTTCTGCTGGATCGCCAGCCACTCCCCGGCCAGCGAGCCGGCCACCACGACGAGCAACGCCCCGAACAGGACGTTGACACCCAGCCGCTGGAACCGCGGCTCGCGCCCGCCGATGACCGGCGCGAGGAAGAGGCCCGCCGCCAGGAAGGCCGTGGCAATCCAGAAGAGGCCGGTCTGGATGTGCCACGTGCGGGTGAGGCTGTACGGGAGGATCTGCCCGATCGGCACCCCGAAGAAGTCCTGTCCCTCCACCGTGTAGTGCGCCGTGAGCGCGCCAAGCAGCACCTGCACGACGAAGAGCGCCACCATCACGCCGACGTACTTCGCCACGGCGCGCATCGACGGGGTCAGGGCCGCGGCGCCGAACGGGTCGCTGGCGGGCGGCTCCACCGCCGGCTCCGGCTTCTGCCGGAAGGCCTGCCACCACACCAGCCCGCCGACGCCGGCCAGGAGCAGGATGACGCTCAGCATCGACCAGAGCACGTTGGCCGCCGTCGGCTCGTTGCCGATGAGCGGTTCGTGCGGCCAGTTGTTCGTGTAGGTCACGTCGGAGCCGGGACGGTCGGTGCCCGCGGCCCAGCTGGTCCAGAAGAAGAACGCCGTCAGCTTCTCGAGCCGCTCGGGGTCGCGGATGACGACGTCGGGCATGGCATACGCCTCACGCAGCATCGCTTCCGACGGGTCGCCGCCGTAGAGCGCGATGTAGTGCGCCGCCGTGCGCCGGATCGCCTCGGCACGGTCCTCCGAAATCGTGACGGTGCCGGTCGCGGCGTCATAGGTGTTCGTGCGAAGCTCCCGCGTCAACCGTCCACGCAGGGCGGCCTGGCGCTCGACGTCGAGCGCGGCATACGGCAGCCCGGCCTCGCGTCCCGCCCACATGTCGAGCAGCGCTGTCGCCTCCCGGTGCAGCCAGTCGGCCGACCAGTCCGGCGCCTGGTACGCGCCGTGCCCCCAGATCGAGCCGAGCTGCTGTCCGCCCGTGGACTGCCACGCCTGCTGGCCCGTGAGGATGTCGTCCTGGGTGAAGAGGACGGCGCCGCCGGCCGTCACGACACGGTCGGGGATCGGCGGCGCCTGGCGGTACACCTCCCGCCCGAAGAAGCCGAGGATGAAGAAGGCCGCGAACAGCGTGACTCCGAACAGCCACCACAGGCCGCGGTGGGAGGGCGTCGGCGCATCGTGGGCGGTCATCGTCCTGCCTCCGTCTCGCCAATGGCGCGCGGGAAGAGCACGTGGTTCTCGAGGTGGATGTGGTCCATGAGGTCGGCTTCGAGGGCGCCGAGCCGCAGGTAGAGCGCGCGCCAGGTGGGGCACGCCTCGGGAGGCGGCACGAGGTCGGCCGTCAGCGCGCGGATCCGCGCCAGGTTCCGGCCGTGGTCGTCGTGCTCCTCTTCCATCACCCGAATCGGCGTCGCTGCCAGCCCGCCCTGCCCCGCCAACAGCAGCGGGAAGAGCACGGTCTCTTCCTTGTCGAGGTGGTCGTTCACCGCCTGCTGCATCGCCTCGAGGTGCGCGCGGAGCCCATGGGGACACGCCGGCTTGTCCGCGTGCCGCGTCTCGACCCGCGCGGCCAGCGCCACGAGCTCGGGCACTTCGGTCCGCAGCGCCCGGTGATACCGATCGACGATGAAGGCGATGAGCTCGGGGATGGGGCGGGTGTCCCAGCGAGGGAGGTCGACGGCCGCTTCCTCGGTCTCGATCTCGTCGAGGATGGCGGCGGCATCGAGCCCACGCGCGCGACAGACGTCAGCGAGCGGCTGCCGGCCGCCGCAGCAGAAATCGAGTCCCTTGCGCCGGAAAACCCGCGACGCCGCGGGGTGCGTCGTCGCCAGTTCGGCCAGGGTGGTGGTTTCGGTCATGACGTGCTCCCTTGAATGACTGCGTGCCGGAATGGCCGGCACCCCTCACTGGAGCACGGGTGATGCCACAAATTAAACCATTTGATATCATATATTTACCGGAAAGGTTATAAATACATAAACGGCGACGTGTTACTATTTTAGTTACCGTGTCACCAATTTCACAACACGGGGCCCTCGAGGCCCTGCTCGATATCGCCCGGGATCTCACAGCGTCCCTCGCCGCCGAGAATCGGTACTCGCGGCTGCTCGGTGCGGTGCGCCGCGTGATTCCGTGTGATGCCGCCTGCCTGATGCGTCTCGACGGTGACGCGCTCGTGCCGGTCGCTGGCTACGGGCTGTCCGGGGCGGCTCTCACCCGCCGCTACCCTCGCCGCGAGCATCCGCGGCTCGACATCATCCTGGGTTCGAAGGAGCCGGTGCGGTTCCCGGTGGACAGTCACCTGCCGGACCCCTTCGATGGGCTGCTGGCCGGCGACCATCACCTCACCGATCACATCCACGCCTGCCTCGGGTGCGCCCTCACCGAAGGCGGCGAAGTCGTCGGCGCGCTCACGGCCGATGCGCTCCAGCCGCACGCGTTCGACACCCTGGACTCGCGGATGCTGGCGACCCTCGGGGCGCTCGCGGGGGCGGCGCTCCGCACGACGGCGCTGATCGAGGCGCTCGAGCAGCGGGCCGACCACCGCACGCGCGTCGCGCGTGACCTGCAGCTCGCGGCGGCCGTCTCGAGCGGCGGCCAGTTGCTCGGCACGAGTCCCGCGATGCGGCGGCTGCGCGACGAGATTGCCCTGGTGGCGGCCTCGGACCTCACGGTGCTCATCACGGGCGAGACCGGCTCCGGCAAGGAGCTGGCCGCGCGCCTCCTGCACCAGGCGTCGGCGCGCCGGGACGAGGCGCTGATCCAGGTGAACTGCGCCGCGCTGCCCGTCTCGATTGCCGAGAGCGAGCTGTTCGGCCACGTGGCCGGCGCCTTCACGGGCGCCACGCGAGATCGCGCGGGCAAGTTCGAGGTGGCGGACGGCGGCACGCTGTTCCTCGACGAGATTGGCGAGCTGCCGCTCGAACTCCAGCCCAAGCTGCTGCGGGCGTTGCAGCACGGCGAGATCCAGCGGGTCGGCAGCGATCGTGTGCACCACGTGAACGTCCGCGTGGTGGCGGCGACCAACCGGGACCTCGCCCGCGAGGCGGATGCGGGACGGTTCCGCCCGGACCTGTACCACCGGCTGGCCGGGTTTCCCCTCCACGTGCCGTCGCTGGCTGACCGCCGCGAGGACATCCCGCTCCTCGCGGCCCATTTCGCGGATGTGAGCCGCCGCCGGCTCGGGCTCGGCGCGGTGCGCCTGAGCGACATCGCGCTCGCGGCGCTGGCCGGCGCCGACTGGCCCGGCAACGTGCGCGAGCTCGAGAACGTCGTCTCGCGGGGGGTGCTCCGGGCGTCGGGCGGCCGGCCCGGCCCCCACGCGCCGGTGACGGTCGAGGCCACGCATCTCGACGTGCGGGCGGCCGCACCAGCCGCGCCCCTTCCCCCGGCCCCGGCCGACCACGCCACCGCGGTGTTGCCGCTGAACGCGCAGGTGGAGACGTTCGAACGACAGGTGATCCTCGCCGCCGTGGACCGCCACGGCGGCAACTGGGCCGCCGCCGCGCGGGACCTCGGGCTGCATCGAAGCAACCTGCACCAGAAGGCGCGACGACTGGGACTGCGGTAAGGCCAGCCGCGCGAGGCGCGGCTGTTGGGCCTCGCCGCCCTTCGGGCGGCTCGGTAGGACTCGCTTCGCTCGCTGGGACTCGTCCTCCCTGGGATCACGAGTCGGACGTCGCCAGGACTCGCTTCGCTCGCTGGGACTCGTCCTCCCGGGATCACGAGTCGGACGTCGCTAGGACTCGCTTCGCTCGCTGGGACTCGTCCTCCCTGGGATCACGTGTCGGACGTCGCTTGGACTCGCTTCGCTCGGTGGGACGCGTCCTCGCGGGATCACGAGTCGGTCGTCGCCTGGTCTGGC
>JBFWVR010000023.1:0-45687 GCA_050246635.1 Vicinamibacterales bacterium | reverse complement strand
GCACTTTCCGCTGGTTGGAGGTCGGGATCTTGAGCTCCTCGCGGTACTTCGCGATGGTGCGGCGCGCCAGCATCAACCCCTCGCGCTGCAGGATGCTCACGATCTTGGAGTCGGAGAGCGGCTTCTTCGGGTCCTCGCCGTCGATGATCTTGCGGATCCGCTGCTTGATCGTCACCGACGAGACGGCATCCCCATAGGACGAGCTGATGCCGCTGTGGAAGAAGAACTTCATCTCGTACACGCCCTGGGGCGTGTGCATGTACTTGTTCGTGACGACGCGGCTGACCGTCGACTCGTGCATGCCGATGTCGTTCGCCACGTCGCGCAGGACGAGCGGTCGCAGGTGCTCGATGCCGTGATCCAGGAAGTCGCGCTGGAAGTTGATGATGCTCGTGGCGACCTTGTGGATCGTCTTCTGGCGCTGCTCCACCGACTTGATCAGCCAGAGCGCCGAGCGGAACTTGTCCTTCACGTACGCGCGGGTCTCGTCGGTGTTCTCCGTCGCGCTCTTGTCGAGGAGGCGGCGGTAGGTCGGGCTGATCCGGAGCTGCGGCAGCCCTTCCTCGTTGAGGACCGCCACGTACTGGTCCTCGACCTTGACGATGTACACGTCCGGGATGACGTACTGGGACTGCGTCGGGTTGTAGCGGCTGCCCGGCTTCGGGTCGAGGTGCTTGATGACCTCGACGTGCTCCTTGAGCTCCTCGAGCGTCAGCCCGAGCTTCTTCGCGAGCTCCGGTACCTGGTGGTTCTGGAGCAGGCGCAGGTGCTCGGAGACGATCTTCTCGGTGGGCGTGCCCTCGAGCCCGAGGTGACGGAGCTGGAGGGTGAGGCACTCCTGCAGGTCGCGCGCGGCGACGCCGATCGGGTCGAAGCCCTGGATCAGGCGCAGCGTGGCCTCGACCTGCTCCACCGGCCACGGGCCCATGCTGGCGAGCTCGTCCACCGACGCCACGAGGTACCCATCGTCGTCCAGGTTGCCGATGATGGCATCCCCGACCGCGCGCACGGCCTCGTCGTCGGTCTGGATGGAGAGCTGCCAGGTCAGGTGATCGGTGAGCGACGCCATCGTCGAGAGCGTGTTCTCGATGGGCGGCAGCTCCTTGACCTCCTGCGGCGCGCGGGGCCGGTAGCCGTCGTCGAGGTAGTCGCCGAAGAAGTACTCGTAGTCGGCGTCGTCCCAGGCCTCGGGTTTGGTCTCGGGCGCGGGCGGGGCTTCCTCGGGCTCCTTCTCCGAGGCCGGCTGCTGATCGACCGCCTGCAGCTCCTCGGTCGGCACCTCTTCCAGCAGCGGGTTCTCGACCACCTCGTTGTTCAGCAGGTCGGCCAGCTCCAGGGTCGACATCGGGAGGAGCTTGATCGCCTGCTGCAGCGAGGGCGTCAGAATCAGCTTCTGCGCGAGCTTGGTCTGCAGCTTCTGCTGGATAGCCATGGACGTGAATCAGTGGCGGCAACGGGCCGCCCGCTCCATCTTAGTCCAGCCGGAAGTCGGCCCCCAGATAAATCCGGCGGACGTCCTCGTCGGCGGCGAGCTCGTCGGGGGTGCCATTCCGGAAGATCGCGCCGTCGGTCACGATGTACGCGCGGTCGGTGATCCGCAACGTCTCGCGGACGTTGTGGTCGGTGATGAGCACGCCGATGCCCCGGCTCTTGAGGTGGAAGATGATCTTCTGGATGTCGGTCACCGCAATCGGATCGATGCCCGCGAAGGGCTCGTCGAGCAGGATGAACCGGGGGGACATCACGAGCGCCCGCGTGATCTCGGCCCGTCGCCGCTCGCCACCCGACAGCGTGTACGCCGGGGAGTGGGCCAGCGCGGTCAGGTTGAGCTCCGCCAGCAACTCGTTCAGCTTGGCCCGGCGCGCGGCGGCGTCGAGGTCAAGCGTTTCGAGGATGGCGAGGATGTTCTGCTCGACCGACAAGCCGCGGAAGATGGACGGCTCCTGGGGCAGGTAGCCGATGCCCTTCCGCGCCCGGACATACATGGGGTCGTCGGTGACGTCCTGGCCGTCGAGCGTGACGGTCCCGGAGTCGGGGGCGGTGAGCCCGACGGTCATGTAGAACGTCGTGGTCTTGCCGGCCCCGTTCGGCCCGAGCAGTCCGACGACCTCGCCGGAGGCCACGTCGAGGCTGACGCCGCGCACCACGGTGCGCCCGCCGTACGACTTGGTGAGTTTGTGGGTCCGGAGCGTGGCCATTCAGTCGAACCGCGTCCCCGGGCACTTCCCCCCGCCCTTCGTCTGCGTGCGCGTCTCCTCGTTGCCGTCGATGAGAATCCTATCTGACCCCCTGAAGAAGGTCAAGGTTCGGCCCGTCGTCTCGCGGCACTCTTCGACGAGCGACACCGGGGTCCCGGAGAGCTGGTAGCGCGCGTCTTTCGGGTCGTAATGCATGCGCGCGCCCTTCGCCTCGCGGCCATCGACACTGACCCGTACCGCACCGCGCGCGTCGAGCCCCGCGACGCTGTTGTCCGCCTGGCCCAGCACCACCTGGATGCGGTCCGCGCTCAGGTCGCCCTCCGGACCGTTCAGTTGTGCGGCCGTCTCGAACAGGGCCTGGCGCTTCGCGTGCGCGTAGGTGAACGTGCCGCCGCGGCCGATCGTCGGCTTCGGGCGCGGCCCGCCCTCGGCGGCTTCCCCCAGCAGCAGCGCGGCTACGACCTTGCCCGTGGCCGAGAGGTCGCCCTTGTCGTCCGACATGGTGATCGCATCGGCCTGGATGGAGGTGTCGCCCTGCCACAGCCGCGCGCCGCCCTTGCTGGTGACCGTGCCGGTGGCGTCCTCGAACGTGAGGTCGTCGGCGATGACGTTCACCACGCCACTGCCCGCCAGCAGCGTCGGCGCGTCGCCCTCGGCGCGCGCACCGGGCTGCAGGACACTCCGCACCGTGCCGCTGGCGACGAGCGTCAGGGGATCGAGGGTGACGTCGATCGTCTCCGCGTCGATGCGCATGCGCGCGTCCTCGACGTGCGGCGGCGTCCCCGCCTGGCCCGCCAGGGCCAGCGTGCCCTTGTCCACGGCGTAGACGGCGCGCGCCGACGTGGCGCTCAGCGGGCCGTCCGTGAAGCGGAACCGGCCCGTGAACGTGGCGTCGCCCAACGCGCCGCCCGTGCCGGCGAGGCCCACGTCGAGGCGGTCCGCCCGCGCGATGCGGCCGCCGCCCTCCCCCCGTTCCCGGAACTCGACGCCTCCGTCGAAGTGCATCGTGGTCAGGCCCTGGCCGGGCTCGCCATTGCCGGCCAGCTCACGCGACCGGATGGTCCGCGCGGGCGCGCCATCGGCCGCCGGCAGCCCGACCTCGACCGCGTCACGGCCCACGAGTGACGTGACGGCCCCGTCATCCGCCAGCGAGACGTCGATCCATTCGGCCGCCAGCTGCTGGCCCGGAGCGCCCTCCCCACCCGCCAGGTCGATCGACGCCGTGCCGGCGAGCGTCGCCTGCTGGAGCGTGCGCCCGTCCTCGGCGTAGGCAAGCGTGATGTCGCGCGCCTGCATGCCGCGGAGCGAGCCGACGCCGGCCGCGCCGCTGATCCGCGCGTTGCCGCGCAGCTCGATGCGTTCGGGCTCGTCACGGTCGGCGAACAGGTGCACCGTGGCCTCGTCCGCGTCCACGACCTGTCCGTCACGCTCGAGGTGCACGCCGCCCTCGAACCGCATGTAGCGATCCGCCCGCGCGAAGCCGGCCTTGTCGGCGCTCACCGACAGGCCGCCCGACTCCCCCTCCGGCGCCATGGTGATGACCGCATCGTCGAGGAGCCAGAGGGTGTCGCGCTGCCGGTCGTAGGTGAAGCCCACGCCCGAGCCGCCGAGGCGGCCGCTCGTGAACTCGAGCGGGCCCGGGGCGCGCACGATGCCCTCGGCGTCCACGTAGTGCGCCTCGGTGCTCGTCGCCACGAGCCCGTCGCTCGCGGTCAGCGTGACGTCGCCGACGATGTCGATGTTGCTGAGGTCGGGGCCGATCTGCCCCTCGTTCCCGGTGATGGTGAACGTGCGGCCCGCCCGGTTGTCGATGATGGCCTTGAGGCCCTTCAGGACGCTCTGCCCATCCTCATAGGTGACCTGCCCGGCGAACTCGACGCGCACGTCGCGCTCGCCGCCCTTTACCTGGATGATGTCGCCCCCCCGCGTCTCGGCAATCGCCCGCGGGTCGAGGCGCTCGACGGGCGCCGACGGCGGCGCCGTCGGCCGATCGCCCATGGCGAAGTAGACGAGGGCACCGAATCCCACGGCAAAGATGCCCACGCCCAGCCGCGCCCGCCGCTGCCACTTCATGGATCAGATTGTACCAATGGAATGGGGCCACAGATGGCACAGATGGCACAGATGAACGGGAATGCATAGATAGGACGTCAGGGAGGCGCGCAAGGCCGGCCTGCTGGAAAACGGCGGGCCAGCACACAGATGCACAGATGAACAGGGATGCACAGATAGGGCCCTTAGGGTTGGGAAAGCAGAGATGCGGGCAGGGACATGGTTGAAACTGCTGTGTCCGCTGATGCCCGCCCCGGCAGGAACTGCTGCAACACTAACGCCCCGCAGCTGTTTCGGCGCAATTCTCGAGGGCCTGTGGCTTGCACTCACGCGGGCATGCCTGGAGCGTCCGGCTTCACCGACACACGCACCTACGCCATCATCGGCGCCACCATGGAGGTGCATGGGCGTCTGGGGCGCGGCTACCTGGAACAGCTCTACCGCGACGCGCTCGCCGTCGAGTTCCGACTGCGGGAGATTCCCTTCGAGCGAGAGGTTCCATGTCCCGTTGTGTACAAGGGCCACCGGCTGGGAGGCACGGCCAGGATGGACTTCGTGGTTTTCGGCCTCGTCGTGGTGGAGGTCAAGGCGCGCTCAATCGTGGGGCCCGCGGAGTACGCGCAAGTCGTGAATTACCTGGCGTCGAGCGGCCGACGCTGCGGCCTGCTCCTGAACTTCGGCACGCCACGCCTGGAATACCGGCGCCTCGCCGGGCCCGCGGCCCTGCGGCCGCCCAGCAGGCCTGATGCCACAGATCCCGACTGAGAAAAGCGGATCGAAGTGAGGGCCAATCCCTCGCTATCTGTGCATCCCGGCCTTCATCTGTGCATCTGTGTCACCTGAAGAAGGATCGAGAGGTGCCGATCGAAGTGAGGGCCCTACCCGCGTCGCATCTGTGCATCCCCGTCCATCTGTGCATCTGTGTCCGGCGGTGCATCTGTGCCCGGCTTACGGAAGTCTTCCACCCGCAGCTCGACGTATCGGTTGCCCTGCCATTCGTTCTCTTCCAGCGTGTACGCCAGCTCCACGCCATCCCTGTGCGCGGTCAGGGCGTCCTCGCGTTCGGCGGCGTTCCAGGCGATGGCGCGGAAGGTGCGGGCGCCCTGGCGGAAGCTCATCTTCAGGTGCCGGTCCTTCAGCCGGCGGGGGCCATCGACCACGGCCACCGGCGAGGCGTGGAACACGGGCCGGGCGTTGCCGGCGCCGAACGGCGCGAGGGTGTTGAGCTCCTCGACCATCTGCGGCGTGATGGCGCCGAGCGCGAGCGGCCCGTCGAGCCAGAGGCGTGGCCGCAGGTCGTCGGGGTGCAGCAGGCCCTCGGCGTACTCGTTGATCCGCTGCCGGAACTCGCGGATGCGGCCCGCCTCGATGGTCAACCCGGCGGCCTGCTTGTGGCCGCCGAAGCGGACCATGAGCGGCGCGACCTGCTCGAGGGCCCCCAGCATGTCGAAGCCGGGGATGCTGCGGCAGGAGCCGTGCGCCACGCCGTCCTCGATCGACAGGACAATCGTGGGCCGGTAGAACGCGTCGACGATCTTCGACGCGACAATGCCGATGACGCCGCGGTGCCAGCCCTCCCCGGCGACGACGAGCACGCTGCGCGCGCCGACCTCGGGATCGGTCTCGATCACCTTGCGCGCCTTCTGGACGATGTCCTGCTCCTCGGCGCGGCGGCGCGTGTTCTCGCCGTCGAGCTGCTCGGCCAGGGCGCGGGCCTCGTCGCCCAGCGCCTCGTCGCTGGCCAGCAGCAGCCGCGTGGCGATGTCCGGCGTGCTCATCCGGCCGGCCGCGTTGATGCGCGGCGCGACCATGAAGGAGATGTGGTAGCTGTCGATGGTCTTGCCCGACAGCCCCGCGGCGTCGAGCAGGGCGCGGAGGCCGACCTTGTGCGGTCCCTTCGACAGCATCCCGAGCCCGAGCTTCGCGATGACGCGGTTCTCGCCGACGAGCGGGACGACGTCGGCCAGCGTGCCGATGGCGGCGACCTTGACGAACGCGGGCAGCCACGCGTGGCGCCCGGCGCGCGCGCACAGCGCCTGCACCAGCTTCAGGGCGACGCCGACGCCGGCGAGGTTCTTGTCCGGGTACGTGCAGTCCGCCCGCTTCGGGTTGACCACGGCGTAGGCCGCCGGCAGCGCCGCGTCCGGTTCGTGGTGGTCGGTGATGATCAGGTCGAGGCCGACGTCCCGGGCACGCAGCGCGGCTTCCGCGCCGCGGATGCCGCAGTCCACCGAGACGACCACGTGCACGCCCTCGGCGCGCAGGCGCTCGAGCGTCTCGGGCTGCAGGCCGTAGCCATCCTTGAGCCGGTCGGGGATGAAGTGGACGACGTTGCCGCCGAGCAGCTCGATGGCACGGCGCAGGATGACGGTGGACGTGATCCCGTCGACGTCGTAGTCGCCGTGCACGGCAATCCGCTCGCCGTTGGCAATGGCCGCCTCGATCCGCGCGACGGCCCGGTCCATGTCGGTGAGGCGCATCGGGTCGAGCAGGTGGTCCAGGGACGGGCGCAGGAATCGCGCCGCCGCGTCCGGCTCCCCCAGCCCACGAATCGCAAGCAGCCGCGCCACCGTCGGGCTGAGCCGCGCCTCGGATGCCAGCGCGGCCGCGCACGCCTCGTCACAGGGATGTGCGCTCCAGATCTTCGGAGGCTTCATAAATTTGAGATTGAAGATTTCAGATTGAAGATTGATTGGGGCATTGCAGGTTGAAGATTGAAGAAGTATTGCAGGATGGATTGGCGGATTGCGGGATTGCGCGCCGCAATCCGCAATCCTTCAATGAATCTTCAATCTGCAATCTTCCTTCTGCAATTGATCTGAGATCTTCAATCTTCCATCTGAGATTCCGCTATCCCAACGCTGCCCATGCGGCGGAACTTCTGGTACCTGGCCTCGAGCCGTTCGTCGGGAGTGAGGCTGCTGACCGCGGTCAGCGTGCGTTGCAGCGCGGCGTCGAGCAGGCTGGTGGCCTGGTCGGGGTTGGTGTGGGCGCCGCCGACCGGCTCGGCGATGATCTCGTCGATGATCTCGAGGCGCAGCAGGTCCGGCGCGGTGAGCTTGAGCGCCTCCGCGGCCTCGACCTTGCGGCCGGCGTCACGCCAGAGAATCGCGGCGCAGCCCTCCGGCGGGATCACGCTGTAGATCGCGTGCTCGTGCATCAGGATGCGGTCGCCAATCGCGAGGCCCAGGGCGCCGCCGCTCCCACCCTCGCCGTGCACGACCACGACGATCGGGACGTCGAGCACGGCCATCTCGCGCAGGTTGAGCGCAATGGCTTCCGCCACGCCGCGCTCCTCCGACTCGATGCCGGGGTACGCCGCGGGCGTGTCGACGAAGCAGATCACCGGCCGCTGGAACTTCTCGGCCATCTTCATCAGCCGGAGCGCCTTGCGGTAGCCCTCGGGCCGCGCGTAGCCGAAGTTCCGGTAGATCTTCTGTTTCGTGTCGCCGCGACCCTTCTGGTGGCCGATCACCATGATCGGCTCGTCCTTGTAGCGGGCCATGCCGCCGACGATCGCGTGGTCGTCGGCGAAGCGGCGGTCGCCGTGCACCTCGATGAAGTCGGTGAACAACCGCTCGATGTAGTCGAGCGTCGTGGGCCGCGCGTTGTGGCGCGCGACGAGCACGCGCTGCCAGGGCGTGAGCGTGCGGTACAGGTCGGCGCGGATGGAGGCGATGCGCCGCTCGAGGCGCGCGATCTCGCGGCCCCGCTCCTCGGTGGCCGGGAGCATCGAGAGGGCCTCGATCTCCTTCATCAGCACGCCGATCGGCTCTTCGAACTCGAGTAGCTCAGGTGTTCCCATGGGTGCTCACCGCAGCGTCACCGAGCCGGCGCCACAGAGGCGCTCGACGTCGGCCAGCAGCTGCTCGGAGGGTCGCACGCGAATCTGCGACGTGACGTCGGCGCGCAGGCGGAGGCGCCGCGCGCGTCCCGGTAATTCCAGCTCGAAGGCAATCGGCCGGTCGCCCTGGTTCCTGGCGAACAGGTCCCACAGGGCCTCGAGCGACTCCCGCGGGCAATCGGCCCGCAGGCGGATGCTGACCGCCTTCGCGAGGCGTTCCCGCAGGGTCTCCAGCGGGAACAGCTCCGCCGCCTGCATCCGGGCCGACTCGTCGTCGCGCTCGAACTTGCCGCGGACGACGACGAGGCGGCCGTTCTCGATGATCGTGCCGTAGCGGCCGAACGCCTCCGGGAAGACCACGACCTCGACGGCGCCGTGGTGGTCCTCGAGCGAGAAGACGCCCATGCGGTCGCCCTTCTTCGTCTTGAGGGGCCGGTAGCCCGAGATGATACCGCCGACGTGCACGTCCTCGAGCACCAGCCGCGGCGGCCGGCCGTCCTCGGTGGCCTCGAGCTCCTGCCCGGTGAGGTCCGAGACCGCCCGGGCGCCGAACAGCCGGAGGTCGTCCCCATATCGATCGATGGGGTGCCCGCTGAGGTACAGCCCGAGGGCCTCGCGTTCGAAGCCGAGCAGGTCGAGCTCCGGCCAGGGATCCACCGCCGGCAGGCGGATGATCGTGAGGCCGTCGCCGCCTTCCCCGTCGCCGCCGCCGAACAGGTCGGCCTGGCCGCGGTCCCGGTCGCGCTGCACCCGGTTGCCATGCTCGATGGCGCCGTCGATGGCCGCGAACAGCATGGCGCGCCCGGCGCTGATGCCGACGTCCTGCGGGATGAGGCCGTCACACGCGCCCGACTTGACGAGGGCCTCGAAGACCCGCTTGTTGACGAGCCGGAGGTCGAGCTCCTCGCAGAGCTGCGGCAGCGACGTGATGCGGCCGAGCCGCTGGCGCACCTCGAGAATCGCTAGGATGGCGCCCTCCCCGAGGCCCTTGATGGCGGTCAGGCCGAAGCGGACGCCCTCGGGCACCACCGTGAAGTGGAGCTGGCTCTCGTTGATGTCGGGCGGCAGCACCGCGATGCCGCGCTCGCGGCCCTCGCTGATGTACAGCGCCAGCTTGTCGGTGTTGGCCGCCTCGATCGTCAGCAGGGCCGCGGCGAAGTGCTTCGGGTAGTTCGCCTTCAGGTACGCCGTCTGGTAGGCCAGGTAGGCGTACGCGGTCGAGTGCGACTTGTTGAAGCCGTACCCGGCGAAGTACTCCATCAGGTCGAAGATCTTCGTGGCCTTCTTCTCGTTGACGCCCTTCTTGCGCGCGCCCTCCATGAAGGCCTCGCGCTGCTTGGCCATGACCCTGGGGTCCTTCTTGCCCATGGCCTTGCGCAGCACGTCCGACTGGCCGAGCGAGAAGCCGGCCAGCACGGACGCGATCCGCATGACCTGCTCCTGGTAGGCGATGACCCCGTAGGTGTCGGAGAGGATCGGCTCGAGCGCGGGCAGCTCGTACTTGACCTCGCTCCGCCCGGCCTTGCGCGCGATGAAGTCGTCCACCATGCCGCTCTTGAGCGGGCCGGGACGGTAGAGCGCGTTCATCGCGATCAGGTCGTCGAGGCGCTGCGGCTTGGCCTTGCGCAGGATCTCGCGCATGCCCGAGCTCTCGAACTGGAAGATCCCGTAGGTCTGGCCGTCGCAGAACAGCTGGTACGTCTTCGCATCGTCCAGCGGCACGGCGTCGATGTCGAGGTCGAACCCCTCGGTGCGCTTGATCTCGGCGAGCGCGTCGCGGATCAGGGTGAGGGTGCTCAGGCCCAGGAAGTCCATCTTCAGGAGGCCGACGCGTTCGACCTCCTTCATGGCCCACTGGGTCGTGATTTCGTCCCGGCTGCTCTTGTAGAGCGGCGCGTAGTCGGTGATGGGCCCGGGGGCGATCACCACCCCGGCCGCGTGCACGCCGGCGTTGCGCGACATGCCCTCCAGGCGCCGGCCCATCGCGAGCAGGTCCTTCACGCGCGCGTCCTGGTCCTGCATCTGCTTGAGGACCGGGTTCTCCGCCAGCGCCTTCTCGAGCGTCATGTCGAGCGCCGGCGGGATCTGCTTCGCGATCCGGTCGACCTCGGCGTACGGCATGTCCATCGCGCGGCCGACGTCGCGGACCACGGCCTTCGCCTTCATCGTGCCGAAGGTGATGATCTGCGAGACGTTCTCGCGGCCGTACTTCCGGGTGACGTACTCGATGACCTCGCCCCGGCGCCGCTCGCAGAAGTCGACGTCGATGTCGGGCAGCGACACGCGCTCGGGGTTGAGGAAGCGCTCGAACAGCAGGTCGTAGTGCAGCGGGTCGACGTCGGTGATGCGCATGCACCAGGCCGCCAGGCTGCCGGCCGCCGAGCCACGGCCCGGACCGACCGGGATCCCGTTCTCGCGCGCGTAGCGGATGAAGTCCCAGACGATCAGGAAGTACCCCGGGTACCCCATCTGCTTGATGACGTCGATCTCGTAGTTCAGGCGCTGCTCGTAGTCCGCGATCGGGTGGCGCAGCGTCTCGGCCGCCTCCATCTCCCGCAGGCGCCCGAGCCGTTCGGCGTACCCCTCGCGCACGACGTGCTCGAAGTAGCCGTCGATGGTGAAGCCCTCGGGGACCTCGAACTTCGGCAGGTGGTTGGTGCCGCTGGGGATGTCGACGTGACAGCGCTCGGCGATGAGCAGCGTGTTCTTCAGGGCGTCCGGGTGGTCCTTGAAGATCTCGGCCATCTGTTTGCCGGTCTTCAGGAAGAACTGGTCGCCGTGGTACTTCAGGCGCCGCTCGTCGTGCACCGACTTGCCGGTGCCGATGCAGAGCAGGATGTCATGGGGCTTCGAGTCGTCCTGCCGCAGGTAGTGCACGTCGTTCGTGCAGACGAGCGGCATGCCGAGGTCCCGCGCGATCGGCAGCAGGCCCGTGTTGACGATGCGCTGCTCGTCGATGCCCTGGTACTGCATCTCGAGGAAGAAGTTCCCCTCCCCGAGGATGTCGCGGTAGGTCGCCGCGGCGGCCATCGCCTGCTTCGCCTGGTCGGTGCGGATCGCGGTGGCGACCTCGCCCTTGAGGCAGCTCGACAGCCCGATGAGCCCCTCGCTGTGGGCCGCGAGCAGCTCCTTGTCGATGCGGGGACGGTAGTAGAACCCCTCCGTGTAGCCCGACGAGACGAGCTTGAGGAGGTTCTTGAACCCCGTCATGTTCTCGGCGAGCAGCACGAGGTGGTTTGCCGTCTCCCCGGGCGTGCCGCTCTTGTCGAGCCGGCTGCCGGGGGCGACGTACACCTCGCACCCGAGGATCGGGTTGATCCCGCGCTTGCGCGCCTGGTCGTGGAAGACCACCGACGAGAACATGTTCCCGTGCTCGGTGACCGCCAGCGACGACATCCCGAGCTGCTCCGCCTGGTCGAGCAGCTCCTCGATGCGGCAGGCGCCGTCGAGGAGGGAGTACTCGGTGTGCAGGTGCAGGTGGACGAACTCAGACATCGCCGGACTCTTGCTGGCGCGCGGGGCAGGCGCGTTCCCCGCACTGTAACACTCTCCCCGGCCCGCGCCAGGGGCCGGGGCCCCGACGGCGCCACGCCGGGCGGGGGCCCCGCGCGGCCCGGAGGACTACTCCCACTCGATCGTGGACGGCGGCTTCGAGCTGACGTCGTACACGACGCGGTTGATGCCCTTCACCTCGTTGACGATGCGTGAGGAGATCGCGGCCAGCAACTCGTGCGGCAGCCGGGCCCAGTCGGCCGTCATGCCGTCGAGGCTCTCGACCGCCCGGATGGCCACGGTCCACTCATACGTGCGCGCGTCGCCCATCACGCCGACGCTCTGCACCGGCAGCAGCACCGCGAAGCTCTGCCACAGCCGCTCGTACCAGCCCGCCCGCCGGACCTCCTCGGCGACGATGGCGTCGGCACGGCGCAGCAGGTCGAGCCGCTCGCGCGTCAGCGCGCCGAGCAGCCGCACCGCCAGGCCCGGACCCGGGAACGGCTGGCGGACCAGGAACTCCTTCTCGATCCCGAGATCACGCCCGAGCGCGCGGACCTCGTCCTTGAACAGCTCACGGAGCGGCTCGACGAGCTGGAACCGCATGCGTTCCGGCAGGCCCCCGACGTTGTGGTGGCTCTTGATGGTCACCGACGGCCCACCCCGCACCGAGACCGATTCGATCACGTCGGGATAGAGCGTGCCCTGGGCCAGGAAGTCGAAGTGCCCGAGGCCCTTGGCTTCCGCCTCGAACACGTCGATGAAGGTCGACCCGATGATCTTCCGCTTCTGCTCGGGATCGACCACGTCCGCGAGGCGATCGAGGAACGTGTCGGTGGCGTCGACGAAGTGGACGGGCAGCGCCAGCCGCTTGTACCGCTCGACGACCTGCTGCGCCTCGTTGAGCCGCAGCAACCCGTTGTCGACGAAGATGCACTGGAGCCGCTCGCCGATCGCACGGTGGATCAGCGTCGCCGCCACGGTGGAGTCGACGCCCCCCGACAGCGCACACACGACCCGGCCCTCCCCCACCTGCTCCCGGATGCGCGCCGTCGACTCCTCGATGAACGACCGCATCGTCCAGTCGCCCGTGCAGCCGCAGACGTCGAAGGCGAAGTTGCGGAGGATCGCCGCGCCCTGCTCGGTGTGGGCCACCTCGGGATGGAAGAGGAGCGCGTAGTACCCCTGGTCCGGCGCCTCCATGGCCGCCACCGGCGCGTTGCTGCTCGTGGCGGCCACGGCAAACCCCGGCGGCGCGGCGGCGACGAAGTCGCCGTGGCTGGCCCAGACCCGCAACTCCGGCGAGACGCCGCGGAACAGCCTGGGGGCCCCCGCGGTCTGGACCGCAATCCGCGCGTGGCCGAACTCGCGGTGCGGCGCACTGCCCACCTGCCCGCCGAGCAGGTCGGTCATGAGCTGCATGCCGTAGCAGATGCCGAGCGTCGGCAGCCCAAGCTCGAGCACGCCGGGATCGCACTTCGGCGCATCCGGCTCGGAGACGCTCTTCGGACCGCCCGAGAGGATGATGCCGACCGGCGCCTTGGCCCGGATCGTCTCGAGCGACGTGTTGTATGGGAGGATCTCGCAGTAGACCGAGAGCTCGCGCAGGCGGCGCGCGATGAGCTGCGTGAACTGCGAGCCGAAATCGAGGACGAGCAGTGTTTGATGTGCCACGGGGTCCGGAGGCGAAAGAGGTCGTTCGGCGGCGCACCGGGCGGGAGCCCGTGGGCCGGGCGCAGCCAGCGAACCGCTATTATAGCGGTGTGTCGCCGTCGTGCACCACTAGATGTTGTGGCAACTGCCCTATCCTGCCTCTCGTGCTCCTGACGGCCGCCGTGTTGCTGGGGGCGTGGGCCCCCGCGACGGCCCAGACGGCGCCGCCGTCCCGTCCGCCCGCGGGCGTGGCGGCTCCGGAGCCGGATCCGCTCAAGGCCCTCACGGCGCTCGACGCCCGCTGGCAGCGCCGGTTCGCCGAGCCCGCCGCGGCGGCCCCGGCCTTCGACGCCGGGCACGCGTTCGTGCCGCTGCGGACCGGCGAGCTCGTGGCGGTGCGGCTCGACACGGGGGCGGTGGCCTGGCGACGCGCGCTCTCGACCACCCATGCCCCCGAGGCGGGAGGCGGCCTCGTCTTCGTGGCCTCCGGGACGACGATCCGCGCGCTGGAGCCGGCCACCGGGCGCACCCGCTGGGAGCACGAGACGCCGTCACCGATTGCCGTGCCGCCCTACTGGGACACGGGCTGGCTGATTCTCTCCACTGAATCCGGGACCCTGGTGGCGTACCGGGCCGACGATGGGCAGGAAGTGTGGCGGCGTGACCTGGCCTCGCCGCTGGCCGTGACGCCGGCGCCCGCCCTGGATCGCCTGTACCTCGGCCTGGTCGACGGCCGCCTGGTGTCGGCCGCGCTTGCGTCGGGCGAGACCACGTGGACCTACACGATTCAGGGGCGCTTCACGGGCATCCTCGGGCTGGACGACCAGGTGGTCTTCGGTACGACCGAGAACTACGTGCTGAGCCTGGATCCCCGCACGGGCCGGGAACGCTGGCGGTGGCGCGTTGGTGGCGACCCGGCAGGCCCACCCGCGGCGGACGCGGCGCGCATCTACGTCGCGTCGCTCGACAACGTGCTGCGCGCGCTCGACCGTCGCAACGGCAACCTCCGATGGACGAAGGGGCTGACCGCGCGGCCGGCCGGCGGTCCTCAGCGGCTCGAGAACCTGTTGCTGCTGCCCTATGTCTCGCCGGTCATCGGAGTCTTCAACCCGCTGGATGGCACGGCGCTCTTCGAGCTCACGGCGGCCGGCGAGGTGGGCGCGCGACCTTACCTGCGCCTCGACGCCCGTCCGACGGCGCCCCGCCTGTTCGCGATCAGCCGCGACGGCGCCCTGCAGGCCTTCGCTCCCCGCTTCGAGCCCGCGCCCGCGCCGCTGGCGGAGTTGCCAGGGACGAAGGTGGCGCCCTAGCAGGCCTCGCGGCTTCGCCGCTCGGTGGGCCGGCCGCTCTCGCGGCCGTCAGGCCTCGCGGCTTCGCCGCTCGGTGGGACTCGCCGCTGCGCGGCTCGCGAGGACTCGCCGTCGCTGCCGCTCGGCTCGCTGGGACTCGGCGCCGCCGGCGCCTCGCTCGGAACGAAACGGCAGAGTCCCAGCGAACGCAGTGAGTCCTGGCGAGCCGAGCGAAGCGACGGCGAGTCCCAGCGACGTCCGACGCGCGATCCAGCGAGGACGAGTCCTACCGAGCCGCGCAGCGGCGAGGCCCCGTCCTAACGCGCGGGCGCAGACCGCTCGGCCTTCTCCACCGCCACGGCCAGCCTTCGCACGCCCTCCGCGATGCGCTCCTCCGAGGGGCTCGAGTAGGATAGCCGGGCGTGGTCGTGCCCCGCGCCGTCGACGTGGAAGGCGCTGCCGATCACGAAGCTCACCTTCTCCTCGAGACCGCAGTCGAACAGCGTGCGATCGTCGATCCCCTCGGGCAGGCGCAGCCACAGGAAGAAGCCGCCGCGCGGCTGCTGCCAGCTGACGCGGTCGCCGAGCGCCGTCCGGAGCGCCTGCTCCATGGCGTCGCGCCGCGCCCTGTAGTGGGCGCGGAGCCGCGGCGCGAGGCTCGCGACCACGCCCTCACTCATCGCGCCGTGCACGATACGCTGGTCGAAGACGCTGCTGCAGAGGTCCGCGGCCTGCTTCGCGATCTCCACCTTTGTCGCGATCGGCGCCGGCGCCACCAACCAGCCCGCCCGCAGCCCGGGGACGAGCGTCTTCGACATCGTCCCGAGGTAGATGACGCGGCCGTCGGGATCGTCCGCCTTCATCGGGCGGGTGTCGGCTGCCGTGGCGGATCCCTCGAAATAGAGGCTGCCGTACGGGTCGTCCTCGATCACCAGCAGGTCGTGCCTCGCCGCGGCCTCGAGCAACGCACGCCGGCGCGCGGCGCTCATCAGCAGGCCCGCCGGATTCTGGAAGTTCGGCGTGAGGTACAGGGCGCGGGGGCGCCGCCCCTCTCCACGCAGGCGGGTGACGACGGCGTCGAGGGCCTCGGGGACCATGCCGTCCTCGTCAATCGTCACGCCGGCCAGGGACGCCTGCAGGTTCACGAACGCCGCAATCGCGCCGCTGTAGGCTGGCAGCTCCACGAGCACCACGTCACCGGGATCGAACAGCACCCGGCCGGCAAGGTCGAGGCCCTGCTGGGAGCCGGTCGTGATCACCATCTCCTCGAACGCCGGCGCGAAGCCCCGGGTGGTGAGATCGGCGATCACGGCCTCGATGAGAGGCCGATACCCGCGGGTCGCGCCGTACTGGAACGTGCTCTCGCTGCGGCGTTGCAGCAGCTCGGTCGTGATGCGTTCGAGCGCGTCCCAGGGAAAGGTCTCGGCTGACGGGTAGCCGGGGGCGAACGAGATCAGGTCGGCGATCCGGCCCGCCACCGCGCCGGCGCGACGGATCGCGGACTCGTGGTAGCGGCGCGCGGCCGTGGACAGATGGGCGTCGTAGTCAATCATGGGACACTCGCGGTCGATTCGCCCGTGGCGGCCACCACCTCGGTGCCGGCACGGAAGACGTGGAGGTAGGCGACGAGCGCCGTGAGATCGATGAGCTGGAACACGAGGCCACGCACGACCCACGCGACGAACTGGAGCGGCAGGACGGCGAGGCCAACCAGCGGCACGAAACCGATCAAGCCGAGGGCCGCGGTCGCGAGGATGCTCCCGGCAGCTGCCAGGAGCACCATGATGAGGATGGCGCCGAAGGTGGTCCACATCGCGCGCGCGTCACGCGTCAGCAGCCGCCAGACTGGCGGTGCCGCGGCGCGGACGCCACAGCCGGTCGCACCCATCACGATCTGGAACTGGAGGTAGATGAAGTTCACGATCGTGAACCACGCGATGAGCCCGAGGGAGGCCGCGCCCGCGAGCACGGGCCAGTCGGCGATGGCGGGGCCCGGGCCGAAGACGAGCGTCAGGTAGCCCAGCATCGTCACGGCGTAGACGAGCGCCAGGACCAGGCCCAGCCGGACGTACGCGGCGAACAAGGCCTCGCTGCCGCGCGTGAACCGCTCGAGCGAGAAGGCGGCCGCGCGCTGGATGGCGCTCAGGCGGAGCGGCGGCTCCTCGATGGAACCCGCCGCACGCTCGCCCGCGATCAGCACCGCCACGGCGCCGCCCTTGGCCAGCACCATCAGCAAGGCCCCGCCGGCGAGCACGAGGAGCACGGACAGGAGGAAGGCCACCAGCGCCCCGGAGTGAGCCAGCAGCACCTGGGCCATGGCCGGCAGGCCCTGCGACGGGCTCGTGCCGAGCAGGTCGGACGGGTCGCCGCCGACGAGCAGCACGACCAGCAGCACGCCGCCCGCGGCCGGCACCAGCAGCAGCGTCTTCATGAGCGAGTCGGCCACGAAGAGCGCGACGACGACGGGCCAGTTGGCGGCGGTGACGAGCGCACCGCGCTTCAGCAGGGGTTTCAGGGCGTGGGGCATCGCCGGCAGGCCGCGCGAGACCCCGGCCGCCAGCGCCTGACGCGACGGGAGGACGGAACCTCGGGCACCTCCCTAGCATGGCACAATGAGCCGAGGCTCAGATGTCCCGCCACTCGCCCCCACCCGTCCGGCCCGGAATCACGACGCGATGACGGTGCCCCATCTCGTGCGGCGGGCCGCATTCCGCGTGGTGGCGGGCGGCCTGGTCGCGGGCGTGCTCGCCGCCGCCGGCGGCTTCCTGGTCGAGCGCACGCGCTTCGGCGCGACTCCCGCCGCCGCCCGTGAGCGCATCGAGGCCGACGTCCACCAGACCTTCACCGATCTGACGGCGCGGCTCGCCGACGCCGTGAGCCACCTGGCGCCGGCCGGCGACCTGCTCGAGGCCGCCCAGACCCCCGACAGCGGCGCCACCCGCGCGCTGTTCGACGTGGTGGACGCGGCTGCCGCAGGTGGCCCGGACGATGGCCTCGCCGTGACCGTGTACGGCGGCACCAACCGCGCAGAGGCCTGGAGCGGGCGGCCGGGCACGATTCCCGAGGAACGACTGACGGGACCGGCGGCCCTGTTCGTCGCCCCGAGTCCCTCCGGCCTTCGGCTCGTGCAGGTCGAGCCGGCGTTCATCGAGGGCCGGCGCGTCGGGACGATTGTGGCGGAGGCCCCCCTGCCGCTCGAACCCGGCACCCCGACCGATGCGGGCTACGTGCTGCAGACGTCGGTCGTGCCGGTCCGCCTGCGGCCGCAGTTCGAGGGCGCGTCCGACCGGGCGACCGAGGACATCCTGATCACGGCCGGTGATGGCCGTCCTCTCGCGGCGGTGGCCGTCCCGGCGGACGCCGTCGCCGCGGCACGGGCAGCCTTCCACGCGCGCCTGTTGGCAACAGGCCTGCTGGTTGCGGCCGCCACGGTGCTGCTCCTGTTCGGCCCACTGCTCGACTGGCGGCGGCTTGTGCGGGAGCCCCGTCCCTTCATCGCGCTCAGCGTCGCCGGGCTCGTGCTGATCGGCGTGGCGCGGGCGCTCCTCTACGTGGCCATCCGCCAGGCGGATCTCGACGCGCCGGAGCTCGTGCCGCCAGGCGACATCCATCCGCTCCTGCACACCGTCCTCCTGAGCTCGCCGCTGGACTTCCTCGCGACCGCCTTCCTGGCGGGCGCCACCGTGGCGCTGCTTGCGGCGACCTACGACCTCTGGCGCACCGGACGCTGGGTGAGCGTGCGGGTGGTGCCAGCCGGTGGCGGCTCGCGGCTGGGGGGGTATCTGCTGTCGGCGGCCGCCGCGGGCGTGCTCACGGGCTACCTGCTGGCCAGCTACGAGGTCCTGCTCCGGGAGCAGCTGTCGCAGGCGCCGGTGGACATCCTGCACTTCGCGCTGCACCCCTGGGACCTGAGCCGCCTGGCGGTCGCGGCGGGCCTGGTGCTGCTCGACGCCGCGGTCCTGGGCACGGCCGTGCTCGTCCTGCGCCTGTCGCTGATCCCGTGGGTCGTCCCGGCATCGTCCCGCTGGCTGCGCCGGGGGATCCCGTTGATCTGGGCGGCCGGGGCGCTCGTGCCCATCCTGGCTCTCCGGCTGGGCGCGGGAGGCGTGCTGCCGCTGCCGCCTGCCGCGCTCGCGCTCGGTTTCGCCGTGATTGGCGCCTGGTGGATCGGCCGATATCGCGCCTGGTTCCGGCACGCGTCGCAGGCCTCGCGGCTGCTGGTCCTCTTTGTCGCGCTCGCGTTGCCCTCGATCGTCTTCTACCCGTCGCTCGTGGACGCCGCGAACCGGGCCCGGCGGCAACTCGTCGAGACGCGTTACGCGCCCGAGGTCGCCAACCAGCGCCGCACGCTGCAGCTCCGGCTGCTCGCGGCGCTCGGGGAAATCGACGGCCTGACCACCCTGCCCGAGCTGGTGGCGGCGGGCGAGCCCGTGACCGCGGGGCCCCCGCCAACCGACGCCGCGTTCCTCGTCTGGTCGGACACCACCCTCGAAACCGAGCGCCTCACCTCTTCCGTCGAGCTCTACAACGAGCAGGGCGAGCTCGTCTCGCGCTTCTCGTTGAAGCTGCCGGAGCCCGCGAGCACCCAGAGCTGGCAGGAGGCCTCCTGCGAGTGGGAGGTGTTCGAGGAGGTCTCGCCGTTCTTCGCGGAGGAGCGCCGGCTGCTGCACGCCGGGCGCGCCATCTGCGTCCCGGGCCCGGACGGCGGGCAGGCGAAGGTGGGCTCGGTCGTCGTCCACGTGACGCTCGACTACGGCAACCTGTCCTTCATCTCGGGACAGAACCCGTACGTCGCGCTGCTCGGCTCCGGGCCCAGCGACCAGCCGGAGCTGACGCCGCGCCAGCAGGTGGAGTTTGCCGTCTACGGCTGGAGCCGCCGCCCGCTCTACACGTCGGGCCGCACCGCGTGGCCGCTGGGACCGGACGTCTTCGACCGCGCCTACGCGTCGCGCGAGCCGTTCTGGGCGACGGCGGCCCGCGGGGACACGCGCTACGACGTCTACTACCTGAACGATCGTGGCGCGATCTACGCGCTGGGGTACCCACTGGTCTCGCCCTTCGGCCACCTGGTCTCACTGGCCGAGCTCATCACCCTCGTGGGCGTGACGTTCGTGGCGCTGCTGACGGGCGGCGCGCTCTTCGGCCTCGTCGCGGCGCGCACGCCGGCATCGGGTCGCGCGCTGCTCCGCGAGATCCGCGCGAGCTTCTATCGCAAGCTGTTCCTCGCGTTCGTGCTCGCGGCGGTCGTGCCGGTGATGGCGCTGGCATTCGTCACGCGGGCGTACGTCGCGTCCCTGATGCGCGCCGATGTCGAGATGGAGGCGACCCGCATGGCCGGCTCCGCCAGCCGCGTCGTCGAGGACTTCGGCAGCCTGCAGACGCGCGGCGCCGCGACCTTCCCGTCGCTGGACGACAACCTCATGGTGTGGCTGAGCCGCATCATCGCGCAGGACGTCAACGTCTTCGACGGGACGACCCTGCTCGCGTCGAGCGAACGGAACCTGTTCGCGTCAGGGCTGCTGCCGACACGGACCCCCGGCGACGTGTACCGGGCCGTCCTGCTCGAGGGGCGGCCGTCCTACGTCGCGCAGGAGACGGTCGGGGACTATCAGTACCTCGTGGCGGCGGCGCCGGTCCGCGTCCAGGACCGCGAGATGATCCTGACGGTGCCGCTGACGCTGCGCCAGCAGGAGATCGAGGCGCAGATCGACGAGCTCGATCGCCGCGTGCTGCTCGCCGCGCTCGCGTTCATCCTGCTCGGCGCCGCCATCGGCTACCAGATGGCGGAGCGCATTGCCGACCCGGTGAACCGGCTCACGCGCGCGACACAGCGCATCGCGCGCGGGGACCTCGATGCCCGGATCGTCGCGACCTCGTCGGACGAACTGCGGCGGCTGGTGGACGCCTTCAACCGCATGGCCGCCGACCTCCAGCGCCAGCGTGGCGAACTCGAGCGCACGAACCGGCTGGCGGCCTGGGCCGACATGGCCCGGCAGGTCGCGCACGACATCAAGAACCCGCTCACGCCCATCCAGCTGAACGCGGAGCACCTGCGGCGCGTGCACGCCGACCGCGGCAACCCGCTCGGCGACGTGCTCGACGAGTGCATCACGAACATCCTGACCCAGGTGCGCCTGCTGCGGCAGATCGCCGGGGAGTTCTCGAGCTTCGCCTCGTCTCCCGATCCGCGGCCCACGCGCACGTCGCTGGCCGGCATCGTGGAGGAGGTCGTCGAGCCCTACGTGACCGGCCTCGCCGGGCGCGTCGTCTTCGACGTGCAGGTGCCGGCCGACCTGCCCGACATCTTCGTGGATCGGACACTGGTCGGCCGCGCCGTCACCAACATCATCGAGAACGCGCTGCATGCAATGCCCGCGGGCGGCCACCTCACCCTCACGGGGACGATGGCGGACGATGCCGGGGTGCGGCTGGCGATCCGTGACACGGGCGTCGGCATGGACGCGGATGCCGTGGCGCGGATCTTCGAGCCCTACTTCTCCACCAAGGCCAGCGGCACCGGCCTGGGACTGACGATCGCGCGGCGGAACGTCGAGCTCAATCGCGGGCGCATCGAGGTGACCAGCGAACGGGGCGTCGGCACGGTCGTGACGCTGTGGCTGCCGGTGGCGACCGGCTCGTGACCACCGGTCGGGGCTATCCGCGGATGAACGCGGATGAACGCGGATGATACGTCCACGGCGAGCGGCCACCGCGCGTGTCACGGCATCGATGACGCACGCGTGTCGACGGACGTCCTGGGGTTCATCCACAGATGAACACGGACGGACACCGATACACCGGGGTCGAGGACGGTCAGCTTCCTGCGGCCCCACATACCAGAAGAAGTTGTCCGCGGATGAACGCGAAGGAACGCGGATAGCACCGGGACGGGGACGTGCTGGACGGGCCCGGCGGCGGCCCCGTCAGGGGCCGCGAGCAGGCAACGGGCCGGGGGCTGGAGAACCCGGGGAGAACACAGGGGCCGGGCTCTCCAGCCCCCGGCCCGTTGCCTGCTCCCTGCGCGCCTGCGGCGCGCGCCGGGCGGAGCGTGCACGCCATCTGTGTTCATCCGTGTTCATCTGTGGATGACTATCGTGGATCCCCGCCGCATGGCGGCAGGGCGCGGCGACACGCGTGCCGTGGAACGGCGCCCGGGAGTAGTAAGGAGCCGGGAGGCCCGCCGGCGCATCCGCGTTCATCCGCGTTCATCCGCGGATAATCCCCTGACGGGGCGCGGTCACGCCGCCGGCGTGTCGGTGGTGCGAGGCCGTACGCGCTGCAGGAAGAGGCCGATCAGCCCCGAGGCGAGGTAGGTGTAGGCCATCAGCAGCAGGATCTCGTGCGGGTAGGTGACGATCAGCGCGAGAAAGGCCGCGAAGGCGATCAGCACCGTGTAATTCCGCCGCATCCGCAGGTCGAAGGTCTTGAAGCTGCGGAACCGGATCGTGCTCACCATCAGCAGTGCCGGCAGCAGCAGGACGAACAGCCCCACGACGGCCTCGCCCCGCGACAGCAGCCCGACCGGGTAGTAGAACACGGTCGCCGCGGGCACCGCCGCCGCGGCAGGACTCGGCATGCCGACGAAGTACCGCTTGTCGGTGTGCGCCTGGATATTGAACCGCGCCAGCCGCAGCGCGGCCGCCGTCACGAACAGGAAGCCGGTCGCCCAGCCGAGGCGGCCGAGCGGCGCAAGACCCCAGGCGTAGGCGAGCACGGCCGGGGCCATGCCGAACGAGATGAGGTCCGCCAGCGAGTCGAGCTGCACGCCGAAATCGCTCGACGTGCCCGTCAGCCGCGCGATGCGTCCATCGAGCATGTCCAGCACGATGGCCACGCCGATGAACGGCGCCGCCGTCGTCAGCTCCCCCCGCATCGCATAGACGACGCAGGACCAGCCGCAGAAGAGGTTGGCCAGCGTGAAGAGGCTGGGCAGCAGGGAGACACCCCGCCGCAGGCCGCGACGCTCGGGCGGCGCGACGGCAGACGGCGGCAGGGGCGCCTGCGAGTCCGTCATGGCCTCAGGGCTCCAGCCTCGCGAGCACGGTCTCCCCCGCCACCACCCGGTCGCCGCGGGTGACCGCGATGTGGGCCGACGGCGGCAGGAAGAGATCGATCCGCGAGCCGAACTTCATCACGCCGAACCGCGCGCCACGGCTCACCGTGTCGCCCACCTCGAGCCGGGTCACGATGCGGCGCGCCAGGATTCCGACGATCTGCCGGCACACGATCGCCGTGCCCGCGTGGTCGAACCAGACCTCGCTCCACTCGTTGAGCGACCCCGCTTCGGGCTTGTAGGCCGGGAGGAACTTGCCGGGATGGAACTCGACGTGCGTGACGGTGCCGTCCACCGGCGTGCGGTTGACGTGCACGTCGATGGGCGACAGGAAGATCGTGATGACCCGCCAGTCGCCGGCCGGCGCGCCGGCTTCGGGGGGGCCGCCCGCCACCATCACGCGGCCGTCCGCCGGCGACACGACGAGGCCCGTCCCCGCCGGCGGCCGCCGATCGGGATCCCGGAAGAAGAACAGGAAGAACGCCGCCAGGATGAGGAACGGCACGGCGCCGTTCCGGCCGAGCCACCAGCCCGCGGCCAGCGCGAGCACGAGGGCTCCGAGAACGAAGGGCCAACCAGCCCGATCGATGAACATGTGCGAGACGATGATAGACGGCGAGGCGGGGAGAAAGCGAGAGCCGCGTGCGAGGGAACGGGGCCACCGCGCCTGGCGGCGCCCCGTTCCGGAAAGTCATGGCGGACAGACCGCGCGACTCACAGGGACGCAACCGCGCTGGCGGTGCCGGCACGGTAGTCGCGCAGGATGGCTTCCATCCTGTCCTTCAGCAGCAACTTCTTTTTCTTGAGGGTGACTTCTTCGAACTGCTCGTCGTCGGAGAGGTAATGCTTGTCGGAGAGCTCATGCAGGCGATCGTCGAGCTCATGGTGTGCGGTGGCCAGCTGGCGATACTCCTCGTCGTTCTCGAGGAGCAGGTGCTGTAAGTCCTGTGCCTCAGCCATTTGTGCTCCGCCTCCCTTCCGGAGTCGGGCGCGGGACTGCAACCCGCTCCTGAGGGCGACTCTACCACCCTGTCACGGCCGTTTCAACCGCGTTACGTGCCCCCCGGACCGCCCGCGCGCGGCGGCTCCCGCCAGAGCACCAGCGCGTCCTCGATGGGCTGGGTGTAGTAGCCCGGACGGACCGCCGCCAGCCGGAACCCCGCCCCTTCGTACAGGCGCAGCGCCGCGGTGTTCGAGCGCCTGACCTCGAGCGTCGCACGCGGGGCGCCCAGCGCCCGGGCGGCGTCGAGCACGGCGGCCAGGAGCGTGCGCCCGAGGCCGGAGCCACGCAGCTCCGGCCTGACAGCGAGGTTGTTGATGTGGATCTCGTCGGCGACCCGCCAGAAGGCGCAGAACCCGGCGACGGCACAGCCGGGGATCCGGATGACGTACACATGGCAGACGTCCGGACGGGTGAGCTCGGACTCGTACCAGGCCCGCGTCGTGGGGTTGTGGAAGGACGCCGCTTCCACTTCGAGCACGCCGTCCAGGTCCGCGGGGCCCGCGAGCGGCTCGACGATCGGCGTCATGCCTGGCTCCGGCGCTCCCGGTCGAGGATGGCGTCCGGCCGTCGGACGTACAGGGGCTGCAAGGCGTGCGGGGGACCGGCCTGGCCCCGGCGGGCGGCCCTGGCGGCGAGGCGTCCGATGGCGGGGGCCAGAACCCCGCCGCCTTCCAGGACCGTCCAGCGGCCGTCCGTCAGGTAGCGCGTCGCGCCGTCGCCGATGAAGACCATGTCCGGCGCAACCGGCTCCCAGGCCGTCAGCGTGTCGCCCGGTGACGCCACCTGGGGCGGGTCCTGCTCCGCCCACGCGACCCCGCCTTCGTCCGGCGGGCCGGTCGTATAGCGTGCACTGAACACCTCCCCGCGCGCGGCATCCATCCACGCCCCGATGGACCTGCCCGTCGGGAGATCCGGGGCGGCCGTCTCGGCCAGCGCCTCGAGAGCCGAGACGCCAACCACCGGCGTACCGAGGGTCATCGCCAGCCCCTGCATGGTCGCGAGGCCAATCCGCAGGCCGGTGAAGGCGCCGGGGCCGCTCGCCACGGCCAGCAGCTCCACGTCCCTGGCGCCGACGCCGGCGGCCGCCAGCGCCTCGGCAAGCTCCCCGGGGAGCCGCTCGCCGTGCGTGCGCGACGGATCGCCGGGCACGAGCGCGAGGACCTGGCCGTCGCGCAGCACGGCGGCACTGCCCGCGCGTGTCGTGGTGTCGAGGGCGAGAATCAGCACGGCGCTAGCGTCTCGGTTCGTGTCGGTGGCACATCGTCACGGTCGGCGGCTTCGAGGACCCGGCGAACATCGTATACTCGAAGGTGTCCCGACCGCCCGACGCCGCGCCGGCCGCCCCGCCCGCCGGTGCCTCCCTCACGCCCGCCATGCGCCAGTACTTCGACGCCAAGCGTCAGTACCGGAACGCCATCGTGTTCTTCCGCATGGGCGATTTCTACGAGATGTTCTACGAGGACGCGCTCGTCGCCGCGCGCGCCCTCGAGCTGACGCTCACCTCGCGATCGAAGGACGCCTCCGGCACCGCCGTGCCGATGTGCGGCATCCCGTGGCACGCGGCTGACGGCTACATCGCCCGACTCGTGCGCAAGGGCTACCGGGTGGCCATCTGCGAGCAGGTCGAGGATCCCCGGAAGGCGAAGGGCATCGTCAAGCGGGAGGTCGTGCGTGTCGTCTCGCCGGGCACCCTGACCGACGCGGCCTACCTGGATGCGCGCGAGCCCGCCTTCCTGATGTCGCTCGTCGCGACCGCCCCGGCCGCCGGCGGGGCCGGCACCTGCGGCGTCGCCCTCATCGACCTGTCCACGGGCCAGTTCGACGTCGCGGAATACACCGGACCCGAGGGCCGGCAGGCCCTCGCCGACGAGCTCTCGGTACTGGGTCCACGCGAGATCCTGTTGCCCGCCGGCCATGAGCTCGCCGCCATGCTCCCGGAGGCCGGGCCCGTCGACATCCCCGTCACCGAAGTCGAAGGCTGGCACTTCGAGCTCGAGACGGCCCGGCAGACGGTGCTCGACCAGTTACGGGCGGGCGGCCTCGAGGGCTTCGGCCTCGAGCGGCGGCAGGCGGCCGTCTGCGCCGCCGGCGCCCTGCTCCGCTACCTGCGTGACACGCAGAAGGCCGACCTCGCGCACGTCCGGACCATCCGCCTGCGCGAGACGGCCGACGGCCTGCTCATCGATCCCACCACGCTCAAGCACCTGGAGGTGGTGGAGGCGATGGGCGGCGGGCGCCAGGGATCGCTGCTCCACGAGATCGACCGGACGATGACGCCGATGGGCGGGCGGCGGCTGCGGAGCTGGCTGCTCCGGCCGCTCCTCGCGCTCGAGGCCATCCGCGACCGGCTCGACGCCGTCGAGGAGCTGGCCTTCCGCGTGACCGAACGCGGGAAGCTGCGCGAGACGCTCAAGACCGTGCACGACCTCGAGCGCCTCATCTCCCGGGTGGCGCTGTCGACGGCCAGTCCGCGCGACCTGGTGGGACTGCGCCAGTCGATGGCCGCGGTGCCCCGGATCCGGGCCGTGCTGGCCGAGTGCGAGGCGCCGCTCGTGCGCAGCCTGCTCGGCCGGATGGACGATCTCGCGGACGTGCGTGGCTGGATCGAGGCGGCGATTGCCGACGAGCCGCCGGCCCTCGCGCGGGAGGGCGGGTTCATCCGCGATGGTCTCGACCCGGCGCTCGACGAGCTGCGGCACGTCAGCCGGTCGGGCAAGCAGGTCATCGCGGAGATGGAAGAGCGCGAGCGGGCCCGCACGGGCGTCAACTCGCTCAAGGTGCGCTTCAATCGCGTCTTCGGGTACTACATCGAGGTCTCGAAGTCGAACCTGCACGCGGTGCCGGACGACTACATCCGGAAGCAGACGATTGCGGGCGGCGAGCGCTTCATCACTCCCGCGCTGAAGGAGTACGAGGAGAAGGTGCTCGGCGCCGACGAGAAGATCGTCGCGCGTGAGCTCGAGCTCTTCGAGGCCCTGCGGGCCAGGGTCGCGGCCGAGTCGGTGCGCATCCAGGACACCGCCGCGGCCATTGCCGCGCTCGACGTCCTCGCCGGCCTTGCCGAGACGGCCACGATCGCCAACTTCACGAAGCCGCACGTGCACGAGGGGGACGAGATTGTCGCCCTCGACGTCCGCCATCCGGTGGTCGAGCGGCTCGCCGGCGGCACGTTCGTGCCGAACGACGTCCTGCTCGACGGCAGCCGCAACCAGCTTGTCATCCTGACCGGGCCGAACATGGGCGGCAAGTCGACCTACCTGCGCCAGGTGGCCCTGCTCTGCCTGCTCGCGCAGGCGGGCTCGTTCGTCCCGGCCCGGGAGGCCAAGCTGGGCCTCGTGGACCGCATCTACGCGCGGGTGGGCGCGTCCGACAACATCGCGCGCGGGCAATCCACCTTCATGGTGGAGATGCAGGAGACAGCCCACATCCTGAACGGCGCCACCTCCCGCAGCCTCGTCGTGCTCGACGAGATCGGCCGCGGCACGGCCACCTTCGACGGCCTCAGCATTGCGTGGGCCGTCGCCGAGCACCTGGCGTCGAACCGGCGGGCCCGGCCGAAGACGATGTTCGCGACGCACTACCACGAGCTGACCGACCTCGCCGAGTCGGTGGACGGCGTGGTCAACGCGCATGTCGCCGCCCGCGAGTACAACGACGACATCATCTTCCTGCACAAGATCCAGCCGGGCCGCTCGGACCGCAGCTACGGCATCCAGGTGGCGCGGCTCGCCGGCCTGCCCACGTCCGTCATCGGGCGCGCGCGGGAGATCCTCGGGGCCCTGGAGCAGGACGAGCTCACGCGCGGGGGCAAACCGGCGTTGAGCGGCGCCACGCCGGCCCCCCAGCAGCAGCTCGGGCTCTTCCAGGCGGTATCCGCCGCCGACGAGCGGCTCCGGGAGCGCCTCCGCGAGGTGGACATCAACCGGACCACCCCGCTCGACGCGCTCCAGCTGCTGCAGGAGCTGAAGCGGGAGGCCGAGGAGGCATGACCGGCAGGGGCCTGGCCGTTGCGACGCTCGCGTTCGTGGCCGCGCTAGCCGGTGTGGCCTGCGGCGGCGGGCGGTCCGGCGCGCCAGGGGCGATCACCATCGCCATCGCGAGCTCCCCGAACAGCTTCGACCCGCGCATCGGCACCGACGAGACCTCGCAGCGCGTCTACCAGCTCGTCTACGACAACCTGCTGGCGCTCGACGACCAGCTGCGGGTCGGTCCCGGCCTCGCCACGGGCTGGGATCAACCCGACCCGACCACGTACATCGTCCACCTCCGACCGGGCGTGCGTTTTCACGACGGCTCGGCCCTGACCGCCGCCGACGTCGTCTACACGTTCCGCAGCCTCACGGCGCCCGACTTCACGTCCGCGCGGAAGGGCGCGTACCGCCTGCTGAAGGCGGTCGACGCCCTGGACGATGCCACGGTCCGCTTCACGCTCTCCGAGCCGTTCGGATCGTTCCCGATCAACCTCGTGCTGCCGATCGTGCCGGAGGGGGCGGGACCCGAGCTGGCGACCCACCCGATCGGATCCGGGCCGTACCGCTTCTCGAGCTATGCGGTCGACGATCGCCTGGTGCTCGACGCCAACCCCGACTACTGGGGCGGCGCGCCGAAGAACCCGGGCGTGGTGCTGAAGGTGGTGCCGGACGAGATCATGCGGGGGCTCGAGCTTCGCAAGGGCTCCGTCGATCTCGTCGTCAACGACGTCTCGCCCGACATCGTCCACCAGTTGCAGGAGGACGATGGGCTGCAGGTGTTCGAGTCGCCGGGCACCGACTACGCGTACCTCGGGTTCAACCTGCGTGACCCCATCCTGGGCGATCGCCGGGTGCGGCAGGCCATCGGCTACGCCGTGGATCGCGGCTCGATCGTCGACTACCTGCGCCGCGGCCTGGCGAGGCCCGCAATCGGCATCCTGCCGCCGGCGTCGTGGGCCTTCGAGCCGGACGTGTTCCAGTTCACCCACGATCCGGCGAAAGCCGAGGCGCTGCTGGACGAGGCCGGGTACGTCGATCCCGACGGGGACGGCCCGGAGCCGCGCCTGCGGCTGACGCTCAAGATCTCGACCAACGAGTTCATCCGCCTCCAGGCGTCGGTGCTCCAGCAGGACCTGGCCGCGGTGGGAATCGAGCTGGACGTCCGGTCATACGAGTTCGCGACCCTCTACGCGGATGTCCTCGCCGGCAACTTCCAGCTGTTCACGCTGCAGTGGGTCGGCGTCTCGGACCCGGACATGCTGCGCCGCGTCTTCCACTCCAGCCAGGTGCCGCCGGCCGGCTTCAACCGCGGCTACTATGAAAGTCCTGTCGTGGACGACCTCATCGACCGCGCGACGGTCGCCACGGACGACGCGACGCGGAGGACGCTGTATGCCGACGCCCAGCGCCAGATCGCGCAGGACGCGCCCTACATCAGCCTCTGGTACAAGACCAACGTCGCCGTCGCGCAGCAGGACCTGCGCGGCATCGCGCTCTCCCCGTCCGCCGACTTCGGCTTCATCCGCCACGTCTACCGCGCGCGCTAGACCGCCTGGTCTGTGTTTATCCGCGGATGAACGCGGATGAACGCGAATACATGACATGGCCCACGGCTTCTGCCGTACGCCGGCGGACCGCTCTTGCACGCGTGTCGACGGACACCGATGCGCCTTGCCCGGTCCGGGCTGTAACGCGCTCCCCAGGCGTTGGGGCACGACTGATCCGGTGGCGCGTCGCATGTGATGCCGGCCGCGCCGCAGAGCGGCGCGGTCCGTGGTGTGGGAGGGGGGGAGACGAGAGACTCCAACACCACACCCATAGAGTCTCTCGCCTCGCCCCCTCCCACACCGCGACTGCACCCTCCGGGTGCAGCCGGCATCTCTCGACAACGCCATCCGCGTTCATCCGCGTTCATCCGCGGATAATTCCTTTCCCTCCCAGATTGCGTACGGGATCCCGGTCCGGTGGCAAGTCCAGCACAATCCGACGATATTCCAGCTTCGGACGCCCGAAATTGATCAGCAGCCCACAGTGCAGGCCTGACGCCCTCAGGTAGTTGAGCACCTGGGCCACCTCGATCTCGCCGAGGCGCGGCAGGGCCTTGAGCTCCACGAGCACCTCGTCGTAGCAGACGAAGTCCACGCGGTAGCTGACCGGCAGGCGCTCGCCTTTGTAGTGCACGGGCAGCTGCACCTCGGAGCGGAACGGGACGCCTCGCCGCCGAAGCTCGATGCGAAGCGCGTGATGGTAGACGGGCTCGAGGAAGCCGGCGCCGAGCTCGTTGCTGACCGCCATCGCGGCGCCGAGCAACAGGAACGTGTGACGGTCGCGGAACCGGGTGGGGGGCGTGTCCATGCCCCGGTCCCGTGCAGCCGGGGTGCCACCGCCGTACAGGCCGGAAACGCCAACGCCGTCCCGCCAGGCACGCAGGTTCTGCGGGCCTACGAGGCCGTGACGGCCGCAGAATCCGCCACGGGCCGAAACGAAAACGGCGGCCCCCGCAGAGGGGCCGCCGTATGGGGTGCCGGAGCCGGTCGGGCGTCAGCCCTTCAGGCGATCGAGCTCTTCCTTCGCCGCCGCCGCGGTCGGCGACTCGGCGTGCTGCTCGACGATCTCATTGAGGGTCGTGCGTGCCTGGTCGGTCTGCCCCGCCGCCTCGTAGGCGCGTGCGAGCTCGAGCAGGACGGCCTCGCGCGGCACCATGGACTGCGCATCGTCCGCCACCGCCTTGAAGCCCGCGATTGCCTCGTCGAACTTGCCCGCCCGCAGCTGTGCCTCGGCCTTGCCGAGGCGGGCCATGCTGACGAGCACGCCGTCCGCATCGGCCGCCACCCGGTCGTACTGCGTGACCGCATCGTCGAAGCGGCCGAGGGAGACCATGGCGGACGCGGCCTCGTACCGGGCGGTGAGGCCGGCGTCGGTGGAGGGGTACGCATCGGCCGCCGCCATGAACTTCGGCAGCGCCGCCTCGAGGCGGGCCTGCTCCGTCGGGTAACCCGGCTGCGGCGCCACCGGCTGGTCGAGCGATTCCCCCGTCGGCGGCGTCGGCGGCGTGACCGGCGCCTCCGCCACGACCATGGCCTCGGCGAGCAGCGCCTGTGCCTGGCCGTTCACGCGGCTCGTCCACCAGACGTACCCGCCGACGACCACGCCGATCACCAGCGCGGCACCCAGCACGGTCGTCAAGGTCTTGTTGTGTTCCTCGACGAAGTCCTGGACGTGGCCGAGGAAGACGGCCAGTTCGTTGTCCTTCAGGTGCTGACGTTCGGAATGCTTCATGACTGTCCAACCAGCGGCGCGCGTCAGGTGGTGCGCCCGGCGGGAATTGAACCCGCGACCCCCCGCTTAGGAGGCGGGTGCTCTATCCGCTGAGCTACGGGCGCCTGCAGAAACCCTTCGTGCCCTTCGTGCCCTTCGCGACCTTCGTACCCTTCGTGTCCTTCGATCCCCGTCAGTACGTAATCACCGAGAACACCGTCTCCCCATCCAGCTTCTGCCGCCCGTTCAGGAAGCCGAGCTCGATGAGGAAGGCCAGCGATACGAGATCGCCGCCCACCTTCCGGACGAGGTTGGCCGCGGCGCGCGCCGTGCCCCCCGTCGCCAGGACGTCGTCGATGAGCAACACCCGCTCGCCCCGGCTGACCGCGTCGTCGTGCATCTCGAGGCAGTCGGTGCCGTACTCGAGGGCGTAGTCCTCACGAACCGTGGACGACGGGAGCTTGCCGGGCTTGCGGATCGGGGTGAAGCCCGCACCGAGCCGATCGGCGACGGCGGCAGCCAGGATGAAGCCGCGGCTCTCGATGCCCACCACCTTGGTGATGTCCCGCCCGGCATACGGCGCGGCCAGCGCGTCGACCGTCTGGCGGAATCCGGCGGCATCGCCGAGGAGCGTCGTGATGTCGTAGAACAGGATGCCCGGCTTCGGGAAGTCGGGAACGTTGCGAATCTTCTGCTTCAGCTCGTCCATCTCTCGTCCGGCGTGCTAGCCCACCCTGAAGCCGGGATAGCGGCCGCTCGGCACGAGCGACTCGACCTCCACGGCATCCACCCGCGCGTGTGAGGGCCCACGCCGGATGGCCGCCTCGAAGCGGTCCACTGATGCGGCCTCCCCCTCGGCGAGCGCCTCGACGCGCCCGTCGTCCAGGTTGCGGACCAGGCCCTGCAGGCCCTCCCGCGCCGCGGCTTCCTGCGTGAAGTAGCGGAAGCCCACGCCCTGCACGCGTCCGCTCACCAGGAACCGCCGGGCAACGCGCATCCGGAGATTGTAGCCCAGCCGGCTCCGAAATCGACGCCGTACGTGACACAGGCCGGCAGGGGCTCCCGCCCCGCCGGCCCGGTCACAGGCGTCTGGTCGGCCTACTTCTGGCGCGTCCCGGGCTCGACGGGCTTCACGTTCTCGCGCTCGAGCACGGAATTGAGGCGCGGCAGCTCGCTCTGGAGCGTCTTGTCCAGCGCCTGGATCTGCGTCTCCAACTCGCCGCTCAGCTCCTTGAAGACGTCATAGGTCTGGTCGGTCGGCTTGTAGTCGGCCGACTCGATGACGCCGGAGAGCGCCGCGATCTTGTTGTTCAGCTTGATCGGATAGTTGAGGGGATCCTGGCCGCTCTGGTTCTTGACCTGGTAGATCTCCTCCTCCACCGACGCGAGCGGCTTCAGCAGGCCGTCCGCGATGGCCTGGATCTCCGCGCGGCGCCGCTCTGGGATCTCCTGCAGGCGGTCGTTCACCTGCTTGCGAATCTCCCGGATCTGGATGACGGCGCTGTTGGCCGCGGTGACCTTGTCGCGCACCTCCTTCGACAGCCGGTACTGCTCCTGGAGGTCGGCCTCCGTCACGCCCCGCGCCTTGAGCCGCGGGTCGAGCCCGATGGTGAAGTCTCGGGAGGCCGTCTCGCCCAGCGCGCTGACGCGCACCGAGTAGTTCCCGGGAGGCGAGGCCGGGCCGCGTTGCGGGGCCGCGGCCCACATGATCATGCCCGGGAAGGTCACCGCGCCTTCCTGCCGCAGGTCCCACGTGAAGCGGTTCATGCCCTTCTTCACGCCCACCGTCGGCTGCCGGAACCCGAAGAAGCCGCCGCCCTCGCCGGCGGCCGGCCGCTCTTCGCCGGCCTTGCCGGTGAACGTCCGGAGCACGCTGCCCTGGGCGTCGAGCACTTCGATCTTGACCTCGTCCGCGTCACGTCCGAGGTAGTAGTCGACCGCGAGGTTGCTGTCGAGGCCCCGCTGCGGATCGACCGGCTCGAAGACGTGCAGCCCGCCGCTCGTGATCTCGGGGGTCGCCTGCCGCAGCACGCCGATGTCGTCGAGGATGTAGAACCCGCGGCCGTGCGTGCCGATGACCAGGTCGCGATCCTCCACGACGATGCCGTGGACCGGCGTGACGGGAAGGTTCAGCCGCAGCGACTGCCAGCTGGCGCCGTCGTTGAAGGAGATGAAGACGCCGCGTTCGGTGCCTGCGTACAACAGGCCCTGGCGCTTGGGATCCTCACGAATCGTGCGGGCGAAGTCGCCGTCCGGGATCCCGTCCACGATCTTCGTCCAGGTCTTGCCGAAGTCGGCCGTCTTGTAGAAGTACGGCTTGCGGTCGCCGAGCTGGTAGCGGTTGGCCGCCACGTACGCCACGCCGTTCTGGTGGCGCGAGGTCTCGATGAGGCTGATGCGCGCGAACTCCGGCAGGTCGGGCGGCGTCACCTTGTCCCAGGTCTTGCCGCCATCGCGCGTCACATGGATCCAGCCGTCGTCCGACCCCGTCCAGATGGTGTTGATGTCCTGGTACGACGGGGCAATCGTGAAGATGACCGCATAGGTCTCGACGCCCGTCTGGTCCTTGGTGATCGGCCCGCCCGAGGCCTGCATCGTCTTCGGATCGGAGCGCGTCAGGTTCGGGCTGATCTTCTCCCAGCTCTGGCCCGCGTTCGTCGTGCGGTAGAGGTGCTGGGACGAGGAGTACAGGACCTTCGGATCGATCGGCGAGAAGACGATCGGGTAGGTCCACTGGAAGCGCTCCTTGATGTCGATCGACGACCACCCCATCGGGTTGTTCGGGTAGATCGTGACGACGCGGCTCTGGTCGACCACACGATCGACACGGGTCATCAGGCCGCCGTAGGAGCCGGCGAAGTAGACGTCGAGGTCGGTCGGGTCGGGCGCGATGTAGCCGCTCTCGCCGCCGCCGACCGCGTAGAAGACGGGCGGCAGGCTGCCCTCGCCCTGGCCGGTCTGCGCCTGGCTGGAGATGCACGCCGTGCTGTTGTCCTGCTGCGCGCCGCACACGTGGTACGGCACGTGGTTGGTCGTGAAGACGTTGTAGAACTGGCCCGTCGGGAAGCCCTGTCCCGACCACGTGTCGCCGGCGTTGACCGAGACGTTGCCGCCGCCGTCGTTGGCCTCGATCATCCGCGTGTTGTCGTTCGGCGCGATCCACAGGTCGTGGTTGTCGCCGTGCGGCGGCCGGATCTGCGTCGGGAAGGTCTTGCCGCCGTCGGTCGACTTCCAGAACTGGACGTTGAGCACGTAGACCGTGTCCTTGTCCTTGGTGTCGGCGACGATGTGGGTGTAGTAGAACGCGCGCTGCCGGAGCTTGCGCTCGTCGTTCGTCTGCCGCCACGTGGCACCCGCGTCATCGGAGACGAAGACGCCACCGTTGTCGTTCTCGACGATCGCGTAGACGCGGTTGCTGTCGACGGGCGAGACGGCCACGCCGACCTTGCCCCACAGGCCCGAGGGCAGACCGGGGTTCTTCGTGATCTCGGTCCAGTTGTCACCGCCGTCGGTGGACTTGTAGAGGCTGCTGCCCGGCCCGCCGCTCTCCATGGACCAGGGCGTGCGGTAGACCTGCCAGAACGCGGCGTACAACACGTTCGGGTTCTTCGGGTCCATCGACAGGTCGATCGCGCCCGTCTTCGCGTCCCGGAAGAGCACCTTCTCCCAGGTCTGGCCGCCGTCCCGGCTGCGGAACACGCCGCGCTCGTCGTTGTCCTCGTACGCATGGCCGAGCACGGCCGCGTAGACGACGTCCGGGTTCGAGGGATGGACGCGGATCTTGCTGATGATCTGCGAGTCGCGCAGGCCGATGTGCGACCACGTCTTGCCGCCGTCGGCGGTCTTGTAGATGCCGTCGCCCTGGATGATGTTGCCGCGGAAGCACGCTTCGCCGGTGCCCGCATAGACGACATCGGGGTTCGACTCGGCGATGGCCACCGCGCCGACCGACGAACTCTCGAAGTAGCGGTCGGTCACCGGGGCCCACGTGTTGCCGAAGTCCGTGGTCTTCCAGAGGCCGCCGCCCACGGCGCCGAAGTAGTACTCCGCGGGGCGCGCGGCGCTGCCGGCCACCGCGATGGATCGGCCACCGCGATCAGGGCCGATGCTGCGCCATGTCATGCCGCTGTAGAGACTGGGATCGATCGTGCCGCCCTGCGCATGGGGGGCGGGCGCCGACCACAGCCAGCCGGCGACGGCCGCCACGGCCACGGCGCCGGCCATCCTGGCCAGACTCGGTCTCGTCATGGAACACTCCAAAGGGGACAGGGAAAGAGAGAAAGGCGTCTACGGCCTACTATCCTACGTCGTAGATACGACGCCGGCAAGACGGGCGCAACACCGCTCGTGCGCCGCTAAGTCCACAGGAATGTGGGAAATACGGCCCGCGGGCCTCAGCGATGTCGGGACAGGAAGACGAGGCCCAGCCCGTTCCAGCAGATGATGCGGAGGCGTCGCACGAGCGCGAGCGTGACGCCCACCGTCGGGTCGAGCGTCAAGGCCCGCGCGACCAGCGCCGTGCCGGCCTCGTCCACCCCGAGGCGGAGCGGCACGGCCTTGAACACGACCGTGATCAGCCGGCCCGCCGACTCGAGCAGGAAGGCATCGAGCCACGTGATCCCCTCCCCGCCCGGCAGGAGCCGGACGACGAGGAACACCTCGGCGATGGCGGCAACATGGAAGGCCGCCTGCCAGAGGGCGATCCGGAGCAGGCGGCCGGCCGGCCACGACAGCAGTCCGTAGAACCGCAACTCGATCGCCCGCAGCCGATCCGCGGAGGCCCGGCTCCCGCGGCCCGTCAGGCGGGCGGCCCAGGCGGCAAGGCGCGAGAGCACGGCCGGCCGCCGCCGCGCGGCCCAGGCCGCGACGACCAGCGCCGCCACCGCTCCGGCGAACACCACCTCCGCGGCGCGCGCCAGCGGGACCGGGACGGAGGTCCGCTGAAAGAACAGCACCGTGCCGAGCCCGAGCACGATCAGCACGGAGAGCGTGTAGAAGACGTTGTCGGCCGCGACGGACGACACGCCGCCAACCGTCGAGAGGCGCCGTCGCACCAGCAGGACCTTGGCGGGCTCACTCGCGAGCAGGCCGAGCGGCGTCACGTTGCCCAGCGCGTCGGCCGCGAGCATCGCCGGGAAGGCATGGCGGAAGTCGAGCGGCGGCTCATCGGGATCCTCCGCGCAGGCCATCCACGAGCGCGTACGGGCGACGAACCGCAGGCCGCCGAGCGCGAGCACGGCCATGAACCACCACCCCAGGCTCGCCAGCCCCGCGCGGACGTCCTCCCACCCTACCTTCCGAATCGTGTAGACCAGCAACGCGCCGCCGAGGAGGGCGACGATCAGCGTCCCGAGACGGAGCGCGCGTGAAGGGGGCGCCGGCGCGTCGGCGGAGGCAGGGGCTTCGGGCGGGAGCACGGAATCACCAGTATAGAGGCCGTCGTCGCTACCGGGCGCGAGGAACAGGGCGGCTGGTACGAAGACGCAACCGCGCCGCGGCCCGTCTTCCCCGATGCGCCTGGTCTGGGGCGGAGTCGGCCGGCCGCCGCTTGCGGCCAGCCCGCCGACAGGTCGCGCGGCCGGACGTACCCCTCTACCCGCAGATGGCCATGCAATTGGCGCCCATTTCGTGCACTTCTTCACAAGGCCGCCCATGGCATGCCGCTGGCAGTCTGAATGGATGTCGGCCGCCGACGCTCCCGGGTATGCCGGGCACGTCGCCCACGGCCCAGACACACACTCCCAGGGTTTGGCCGGACGGCATGCACCCGTCCGGCCATTTTTTTGTACGGCGAGCCACTCGGCCCGGTCTCTTGTTCTCCGTGGCTCCGTGCCTCCGGGCCTGCGTGTGTGCATTTCCCGCTACGGGATTCCGGGCGGATCCGCCCCAAGCTCAGCATTAGACCTTCCAGGCGATGGTCCAGGGGAAGATTTCTCGACGAAAGGGTTGAGGTAGCCCCGGCACGGGCGGTATGATCCGTTCGTCCGGTGCCGTTCGCCAGCGTGTGCCGGGCTTTCTTCCTCCGTTCATAACCGACACGCCTTCTTCGCCCAACCCCGTCATCGGTCGTTGGGACTTCCCGCCCGCCCTGACCGGCGGGCGTTTCTTTTTGATGCGCGCCCTCGCGCGCGGGTGCCTCACGGTTCTCTCCACCGTGATGCCGCAGGGCATGCGCAAATCGGCTGGCATCCATCCGGCGGCGATCGAAATTCTGCGTCGGTGCTTCACGTTGTCTTGAGTTGGCGTCGGACTTGGCGTACAACACGCACAACGCCTGCAACGGTGCGGTCCCCCCGGTACTGCGGCACGTCGTCCGGTCTCTCGTCTGTCGTGTGTGTCTCCCCGGCACACGTGCGGGACTCCCCGGCTGCCGCGAGGAGCCGGGATGGACGCGACCATGGGCCTGCGGGCGCTGCTCGTCGAAGACAACGAAGCTGACGCCCTGCTCGTCGTGCGCCACCTCACGCGCGCGGGCTTTTGCCTGGACTGGCGCCGGGTGGACAGCGAGGCCGACTACACGGCGGCCCTGCCCGAGCGCTGGGACGTCATCGTCTCCGACTACAACATGCCGGGCTTCGATGCCCACCGGGCGCTCGAGCTCCTCCACCAGCGCCGGTCCGACTGCCCGTTCATCGTGGTCTCCGGCAGCATCGGCGAGGAGACCGCCGTCGACCTGTTGCGCCAGGGGGCGACGGACTACCTCCTGAAGGACCGCATCGGGCGGCTCGGCTCGGCCGTGGCCCGGGCGCTGGAGGGGCGCCGGCGCCGCTACGCCCAGTCCGCCGCCGAACAGGCGCTCGCCCGCACCGAGGAGCGCATGCGCTTCGCCCTCGAGGCGGCGCAGGTCGGCACCTGGGAAGCCGACATCGAAGCCGAGACGATGGCCTGGTCGCCGCTGATGGAGGCGCTGCACGGCCTCGCCCCCGGAGCGTTCGCAGGCCGGATGGACGCGCTGTTCCAGCTGATTCACGTGGACGATCACGACGCCGTGCGTTCGGAGCTGCAACGCGCCTCCCGCGACCGCGACGGCTCGGCGCTGCTCTACCGGACCACGTGGCCGGACGGGTCGGTGCACTGGATCCGCGCCACCGGGCGCACCGTCTATGACGCAAGTGGCACACGGCCACGCGCGGCAGGCGTGGCGATGGACGTCACCGAGCACCGGGAGCTCGAGGAGCAGTACCGGCACGCCCAGAAGATGGAAGCCGTCGGCCTGCTCGCCGGCGGCGTGGCACACGACTTCAACAACGTCCTCACCGCCATCCGGGGCTACTCCGACCTGCTGGGAGAGGCCCTCGGCGAGGACCACCCCCGGCAGAAGGACGTGCGCCACATCCGGGAGGCCGCCAATCGCGCGGCGGGACTGACGCGGCAGCTGCTCGCCTTCAGCCGCCGCCAGATTCTCCAACCCCGCGTGATCAACCTCCGTGACGTCGTGCACGGCATCGAACCGATGCTTCGGCGCCTCATCGGCGCGGACGTCCAGATCGAGCTCCACGGCACCCGCGTCGGCAACATCCAGGCCGACCAGGGGCAGGTGGAGCAGGTGATCATGAACCTGGCGATCAACGCGCGCGACGCGATGCCGGGCGGCGGGGTCATCCGGCTCGAGGTGGCGGACGTCGTGCTGGACGAGGACTACGTGCGCCGTCACAAGGGCGGCGCCCCCGGCCCCCACGTGATGCTGGCCGTCGCCGACACGGGGACCGGCATGGACGCCGCCACGCGCAAGCGGATCTTCGAGCCGTTCTTCACGACGAAGGAGCACGGCAAGGGCACCGGCCTCGGGCTGTCGACCGTGTTCGGCATCGTGAAGCAGAGCGGCGGGAACATCTGGGTCTACAGCGAGCCGGGGCTCGGCACCACCTTCAAGGTCTACTTCCCGCGCGTCGGCGCGCCGGTCCAGCAGGCCGAGACGCCGCGGGCCACCGAGCGCCTCTTCGGGACCGAGACGGTCCTCGTCGTCGAGGACGACGACACGCTCGGCGGGCTCGTCAGGACGATCCTCGAGCGGTACGGCTACCGGGTGCTCGCGACGAACCGTCCCGAAGCCGCCCTCCTGGTCGCGCAGGCTGAGCCGCGTCTCGATCTCCTGGTGTCGGACGTCGTGATGCCCGGTCTCACCGGCGGCGAGCTGTACCGGCGCCTGGTCGTCGGGCGCCCCGACCTTCGCGTGCTCTTCATGTCGGGTTACACCGACGCCACCATGGCCGCGAGCGGCGTGCTGCCGGCCGAGGCGCCATACCTCCAGAAACCCTTTTCGCCACACGACCTGGCGCGCGCCGTCCGCCAGGCGCTCGGCTGAGCGCCCGAAGGAGTCCCATGTCCGAGTCCCCCAGTCCCGCCGAGCTCAAGGCCGCCCTTGCCGCCAGCCAGGCGCGCGTCCGCGAGCTCGAGATCCTCTGTGCCGAGGTGTACGTCGCGGCGGTGCAGCTCGGGCTGCCGCAGGCGCTCCTGAACCGCGTGTGGACCATCGCGGCGCGCGGGCAGGCGCCACAGTTCGGCGTGGACGCTCCATCGGATGCCGAGGCGGAGGCCGTGCGCCAGCGGGTCGAGGCGCCCTCGCCCCCCTCCCCCAATCCCCTGCCCGCGCCGGCCCTGGGCCGACTCGAGCAGGAACAACTCGACGTCGCGATGGCACAGGACGACGGGCGGACGCCGCTCAAGCCCCTCACCGATCGTCGGACACTCCTGCTGGTGGACGACGACCCGCTCATGCTCGCGGTGATCAAGGGGATCCTCGCCCGCGAGAACTTCGATCTCCTCCTGGCGAACTCGGGTGGCGAGGCGCTGGAACTCCTGGCGACGCGGGGGCGGGAGCCGCTGGACATGCTTGTGGTCGACGTGGAGATGCCCGGAATGAAGGGGCCGGAGCTCGCCGAGCGGGTCCGAGCCCTGTACCCGGGAATTCCCGTGTTGTTCCAGACCGGCTTCTCGGACCTGCTCTTCCACAACCGGATGGAGCTGGCCGATGGGCAGGCCTTCCTCGAGAAGCCGTTCAGCGCGAGGGGGCTGCGGGAGGCCGTACGGTTGCTCCTCCTCGGTTCCATGAACCAGGGCGCACGCTCCTGACCCCGCTCCCGGAGAACCCGACGATGAGATGGTGGTCACGCCAGCCCCTGACCGTGAAGCTCCCCGTGACGACGGGCGTCCTCCTGCTCGCCGCCTTCGCGGTGCTGTCCCTCGTGCTCCACAGCGAGATGCGCCAGACGCTCGTGCGCGTGTCCGGCGATCGCCTGTCGCATGCCGCCGAGCAGCTGTCGGGGCTGCTCGCCGTGTCTGCCCGGCAGCGGATGGACCTGCTGGAGGCCCTGGCCGACTCCAGCGAGATTCGGGAGCAGCTTAGTGCCGGCCGCGGACCTTCCCCGGGGGCAACGACGGCGCTCGAGCGTTACGCGGCGTCGCCCGGGCAGTCGCTCGGTGTCGAAATCTGGTCCGCGACCGGCGAGCGCCTCGTCGCCGCCGGCGCCCCCTTCGCCCCACCGTCGCCGGCCCAGCAGGCCGCAATCCTCCAGGCCGTCGCCGCCACGCCCGGCACCGCGCAGTTCAGCCCGCTCTGGCTGGAGGACGACGGCGTCGGGTATGCCGTTGGCGTGGCGGTGGTCACGACCGGTGAGATCCGCAGCTATGTCGTGGAGCGGCGCCGGCTGGCCAACCAGGAGCAGGCGGTCGAGCTCCTGACCGGCTTCATTGGCACCCGCGCGTCCATTCTGGTCGGGAACGGGGACCGGACCGTGTGGACCGATCTCGCCGCGCCAGTCGACGGTCCGCCGGCGCGAGTCGACCTGGCCGCGCCGGTCCTGGAGTACACGCGCGGCGCCGAGGGCGCCGTCTTCGCGGCGGCTCGCCCGGTCGCGGGCACGCCGTGGGTGGCCGCCGTGGAGATCTCACGCGACGACGTGCTGGCGCCCGCGGATCGGCTGCTCGCGCGCGCGGCGGCCATCGGGTCCGTCCTGGCGCTGGCCACCGTGCTCATGGGATGGGTGCTCTCGCGGCGAATCACGACGCCCCTGATCGACCTGGCCGGAGCCGCCGGGGCGGTGGCGGAGGGCCGCGATCCCCCGCCCGTGCTGATCCGCGGCCACGACGAGTTGGCGCGCCTGGGCGAAGCGTTCAATACCATGGCCGCGCGTGTGATTGCCGGGCGGCACGAGTACGAGAACCTCGTGCGCGACCTCGAGAGCCGCGTCGAGCAGCGGACGGCCGCCCTCCAGGAGACCAACCGGGAGATCGAGTCCTTCTCGTACTCGGTGTCCCATGACCTGCGCGCGCCGCTGCGGGCCATCGCGGGCTTCGCGCAGATCCTCGACGAGGACGCGCGCGACAAGCTGGACGAGGACTCGCGGCGCACGCTCGACGTCATCATCCGGAACACCCGGCAGATGGGCCTGCTCATCGACGACCTGCTCGCGTTCTCCCGCCTGGGCCGGCAGGCGCTGGCCCCGACCACCGTGGACATGGTTGCGCTCGCCGGCGACGTGGCCGAGCAGGTGCGGGGGGGCGAGACCGGGCGCGTGATCGACATCGACATCGGCCCCCTGCCGCAGGCGGAAGGCGACCCGGCCCTGCTCCGCCAGGTCTACGTGAACCTGTTGCAGAACGCCGTCAAGTTCACGCGGCCGCGCGACCGGGCTCACGTGGAGGTCGGCACGGTCGACCAGGGCGCGGTCCCGACGTACTACGTCCGCGACAACGGCGTCGGCTTCGACATGCAGTACGCGGACAAGCTGTTCGGGGTGTTCCAGCGCCTCCATCGCGCGCAGGACTTCGATGGGACGGGCGTCGGCCTGGCCATCGTGCAGCGGGTCATCTCGCGCCATGGTGGGCGGGTCTGGGCCGAGAGCGCGCCCGACGCGGGCGCGACGTTCTATTTCACCCTGCCGCGCGCGGGGCTGGCGGAGGCGTCGTGATGGAAGGTGTGGACATCCTGCTCGTCGAGGACAGCCCGGATGACGCGGCCCTGTCGCTGCGCGCGCTCAAGCGCGCGAACCTGGCCAACCGCGTCCACCACGTCGAGGATGGCGTGGAGGCGCTCGCCTGGCTCCGGGTGAACGAGCGGCCGAAGGTCGTGCTCCTGGACCTCAAGCTGCCCAGGCTCAGTGGGCTGGAGGTCCTCGCCGAAGTGCGGCGCGACGCCGTCCTTGCCGATATACCGATCGTGATCCTGACCTCCTCGCGGGAGGAGCCGGACGTCGCCCGCGCCTACCAGTTGGGCGTCAACAGCTATATCGTCAAGCCCGTGGACCTCGACCAGTTCATGGCCGCCGTGGCCCAGGCGGGGCTGTACTGGCTGGTGGTGAACGAGACGCCGCCACGACACTGACCGGACCGCATGATGAAGACCTTCCTGGGGACCGCCCTCGCGCTCCTGTTGTCGGGCACGATCGCGGCCCAGCCACAGCCCCTGACCAACGCCGACATCGTCCGGTTGGTGACGGCACACGTGCCGACCGACATGGTCGTGCGGATGGTGGCGTCGAGTCCGGTGGACTTCGACATCTCGATGGCCGCCCTGGCCGTCCTGCAACAGGACGGCGTGCCGGATATCGTGCTGCGCGCGATGGTGGCGCGGATTCGGCCGCCGAAGACCGCGGATGGCACCGAGATCGAGATGCCGGCGGCGCCGCAACCCGGGGTGGGCAGCGTGTCGTTCGTGCACGGCAGCGCGCGGATCGAGCTGCTGCGCGCGTCGCCGGCGCTGGCGCAGTCGGGCGGCACCGCCTCCCTGCTGCTGAACCCGTTCGCGAAGCCGGGGCTGGTGGAGCTGTTCGTCGGGGGCCAGGCGCCGACACGCATCGCCCTCGCGATGCCGGTCTTCCAAGTGGAGCTACCGGCCTACCTCGAGCCGGGCGAATCGATTGCGCTCGTGAAGCTGGCGGCCAGGGCCGACCGGCGGGAATTGCCGGTGCGGGCCGCGGACGCCAGGATGCCCCGCGACCTCGACGACGATGCCGTCGTCCCGATTCGTGTCGCCCTGGTGGAGGACGAAGCCTTCAGGGCCGGCGCCCTGCGGAAGTACCAGGTCGACGTGGTCACGCCACTCGATGCCGGCGAGTATGCCCTCGTCCTGCACGACGGGCTGTTCTACGACTTCGGCATCGAGGGCCAGTAGCCACCGCCAGCCGCGCGACCTCGATCCCGCGTCGGTCCGCGCCGTCGCACGGGTGTGGCGTGTCGCCCGACGAAGCAAGCCGTACAAAGCAAAACGGCCCGGAGTCTCCGGGCCGTCATTGCGACATCTGATGGTCGGGGCGACCCGTTCGACCTTGCTCAGGGTCGCCCCTCCGTCTGGAATCTTGGTCGGGGCGACTGGATTCGAACCAGCGACCTCTCGGTCCCGAACCGAGCGCTCTACCAAGCTGAGCCACGCCCCGACGAACGAACCATCTTAACCCAGGACCCGCCTCATCCGCTAGGGGGGATCCGCGCGGTTCGGCCCCGGCTCAGGCGGCCGACGTCCTTTCCCGCCCTCGCCCTAGGACAGCTTGAACGCCTCGACCGCCTCCAGCGCGTCGTACGCGGTCATGTCGGGCTGGAGCGGTGTCACCGACACGTAGCCGTTCTTCACGGCTTCGTAGTCCGACTTGCCGCCGTTGGCGTGCCACTCGTCGAGGCCCTCCTCGATCCAGTAGTACGCCTTGCCGCGCGGGTCGATGCGCGTGTCGATCTTCGTGATGTGGTTCCGCTTCGCCTGCTGCGTCACCACGAAGCCCTTCGGCGTGCCCTCGGGCATGTTGATCGACAGGAACGTCCGCGCCGGCAGGCCCCGCGCGAGCACGGCCTTCGCGACGACGGCTGCGGCCTTCGCGCCTTCGCTGAAGTCGAACGTCTCGGCGCGCTTCTGCGAGACGGCAATCGACGGGATCCCCAGCAGCGCCCCTTCGAGCGCGCCCGACACCGTGCCCGAATAGGTCACGTCGTCGCCGAGATTCCAGCCCTTGTTGATGCCCGAGACCACGAGGTCGGGCGGGGCGTCCTTCATCAGCACCTCGACGCCGATGTTCACGCAGTCGGTCGGCGTGCCGTCGACCGCGAACACACCGGGCCGCAGGTCCTCGATCCGCAGCGGCCGCCGCAGCGTCAGCGCATGGCCGATGGCACTCGCCTCCTGGATGGGCGCGACGACCGTCACGTCGCCGAGCGCCCGCAGTGCATCCGCCAGGGCATGGATGCCGTCGGAACTGACGCCATCATCGTTGGTCACGAGAATTCTTGGCATGTGAACTATCGATCATACCCCGAAGGCAGGGATGGGGGGCACGACGCCGGAAAGACACAGATGCACAGATGGAACGGGATGCACAGATACGGCCTCCTCACGCAGCACTCGCCGCAGACCGACGCCGCGGGCCCTTCCTTACGCGCCGAAGGCGCGGCCCACCGCCCTCAGGGCGGCCGAACGACGCGCAGCGTCGGCCCAACGGGCGCGAAGCGCCCGGCCAATGTGCAGGCGCGGCCCACCGCGCGCAGGGCGGCCGAGCGACGCGCAGGGTCGGCCCGACGGGCGCGCAGCGCCCAGCCTCAGCGGCAGCTCAGCGCCCCGCCGAGCCGCAACCGGATGAACTCGCTGGGGTCCCGCGTATAGCCGGGGCGGGCGCCACCGGCCGGGAAGTTGTTGTCGTCCACCAGCACGAGCGTGCGCGTGTCGATGGGCCAGAACGCCTCGGTGGTGATGAACGGGAACGTGAAGCGTGCGGGGAATCCGCCGAGTCCGGCAGGGTTGGTGATGTCGAGCAGATCCGCGACAAGCCGCTTCTCCACCGCGAGCGGGCCCGCCGTCGGGCCGCCCGCGACCGTCTCGAGCAGGCGGATCCCGTAGACCCGCTTGAAACGAGCGTCGGGCCCGTGGCCGTTGTCGCGCTCCACCATCAGGAAACGCCCCGGACAACTGGAGCCGAGCGCGTCCGACAGGCTGACGAGCTCCGTGAGGGCGTGGCCCTCAGCCTCCAAGGGGACGCGCCAGGTGCGGCCGAACGTGCCCGCCACGGGGTCCACCTCGATGACCCGCGTCGTGCCGGGTGGATCGCCGGCGGGTCCTGCTTCGAGCGCCGCGTAGAGCATGCCCGACACCGGATCGCGCGCCAACCCCTCGAACCCGCGGCTCGGCGCAACCGTGGCCGCGCCACGCTCGGCGGCCCGGTCAGCGTCCCGCAGGTCGGGATGATCCGGCGAGCGCAGGCCCGGCGGCCCCAGCGGAGGGCTCAGCAGCTCCCCGGACGCGTTCACATGGACGAGGAACGGCCCGAACTCCTCGCCTACCCAGAAGCTGCCGTCCGGCAGGCGCACGAACGACTCGGGATCCAGGTCTCCGCCCGTCAGCCACCGCTCCTTCGTGCCCTCACGGACGATCCGCCACGGCCAGCGCCTGGCCGGATCGGAGAGTGTCAGGACCGTCTCGATGGCAACCATCCCGGGGGCAGTCCCGTGCTCCGCCCAGTCCAGGCGCAGGCGGTACATCCGGAGGAGCGCGTCACCGGAATTGAGGCGGGTGCCGAACCCGTTGTCGCCCAGCACGAGCCAGTCCTCGCCGTCGGGCCGCAGCGACGAGAACCCCTGCACCGGCTGGCTGCGGAACTCCGGACGCCCCCTGCGCTGGCGCTCGCGCCAGGCGCCGCTCGGCGGGCCGTCCGCAAAGGTGTTGGCCGGCAGGATCGCCAGGCCGGTCAGCGTGGCCGACGGGCCTTGCGCCAGGCTCACGGCGGCGGCCAGCGCCGCGGCCGCCACGCCCCACACGAATCCCGCCGTCGGTCGCATAGCCCATCTATAATGCCGCGAATGGACTGGTGGATGTGGCTTGCCGGCGGCCTCGTGCTCCTCGTCCTGGAGCTCGTCACCCCGAGCGGCTTCTTCGTGATGTTCTTCGGCCTCGGGGCG
>JBFWVR010000022.1:0-45819 GCA_050246635.1 Vicinamibacterales bacterium | reverse complement strand
GTCCCCATTTCGCTGACTTCGCAGCCCGCAGGGGTTGGCGCGCTTCTGGTAATCTCTCCGCGCATGCTGCGCGGCGTCTTTCTCGGGCTCTTCGCGGTATCCGGTGTCGCGGCTCTCGTCTACGAGGTGACCTGGACGCGTCTGCTCACGCTGCAGATGGGCCACGGCGTCGCCGCGGCCAGCACCGTGCTGGCCGCGTTCATGGGGGGCCTGGCCGCAGGCGCGGCGGCCGGGGGGCGCGCCGGCTCACGCGTCACGCCCCGCCAGTCGCTGGCCCTCTACGCCGGGCTCGAGGCTGCCGTGGCGCTCCTCGCCCTGCTGCTCCCGATCGGCCTCGCCGCGACCCGCCCCCTCCTCGCGGCGGCGTATGCCGACGGGCATGGCGGCGCGCTCTTCGGCCTGCTGCGCCTCGGATCGAGCCTCGCCTTGCTGGCCATTCCCGCCGCCGCGATGGGCGCCACCTTTCCGGTCGCGTCCCGCTGGATGGTGCGGGAAGCACGGCTGGCGGCTGGCGATGCCGGCACGCTGTACGCCGCCAACACGGTAGGCGCCGCGCTCGGCGCCGTGGCGGCGGGATTCGTCCTGCTCCCGGCGCTCGGCCTCCGCGGCGCGACCGCGGTCGGCGTTGGCCTGAACCTGCTGGCGGCCGGAGGCGCGCTCTGGGTCCGCGGCCGCATACCGGACGGGGGGTCGCGGCCGGGACGTCAGGCAGCGCCCGCCCGCTCCGCGCGCGCGGCGGGGCCCGGCACGCCGGCGGCCGGCCGGCCCGGTCTCGCCGCAGCGGCACTCGGCATCACGGGTTTTGCCTCGCTCACCCTGCAGGTCGTCTGGACCCGCCTGCTCGCCCTCATCCTCGGTCCCACCACCTACGCCTTCTCCACCATCGTCGCCGTGTTCATCGCGGGCCTGGCGCTGGGCTCGGCCATCGGGGCCAGGCTCGCCGCCCGCGCACGGCAACCCATCGTCGGCCTGTCGCTCTGCCTGTCCACCGCCGTGGGGCTGGCCGTGCTCGCCTCGGCGCTGGTCGACTGGAGCCTGCTGTCGATGGCCGAGGCCGTGGCGGCCCCCGATGCGGCCTTCGCGTCGGTGCTGCGGCAGCAGGCCGTGCTCGTCGGCACGCTGCTCGTGCCGATGACCGTCGCCTTCGGCGCCGCGTTCCCTTTCGCGGTGGCCGTGGCCTCCCGTTCGGACGAGACCGTCGTCTCGGATCTCGGGACCATCTACGCCGTGAACACGCTCGGCGCCATCGCGGGTGCCCTGCTCGCCGGTTTCGTCCTGGTCCCGGCGCTCGGCCTGCACGACACGATTCGGCTCGTGACCGTGCTCGCGGGGATCGCCGGGGCCGCGCTCGTGCTGCCGGCCCTCGTCGATCGCCGCGGGCGGATCGTGGCCGCCGGCGTGGCCGGCATCGTGGTGATCGCGGGCCTGGCGGTGCCGGCCTGGAACCCCCTGCTGCTGTCGAGCGGCGCCTACAAGTACGCCCCGGTGCTGCAGGGGCCGGATCTCGAGACGGCCCTCACGGCCGGCGAGTTGCTGTACTACCGCGAAGGCGCGTCCGCCACCGTCGCCGTGCGGGAGCTCACAGGCACCCGCTCACTGGCGATCGACGGCAAGGTCGACGCCTCCAACGCGGGCGACATGCTGACGCAGCGGCTGCTCGCCCACGTGCCCCTGCTGCTCCACCCCGCGCCCCGGCGGGCTGCCATCCTCGGGCTGGGCAGCGGCGTGACCCTCGGCTCGGCGCTGACTCACCCCCTTGAGGAAGCGGTCGTGCTGGAAATCTCACCGGAGGTCGTCGAGGCCTCCCGGTTCTTCGAGGCGGAGAACCATCGGGCCCTCGACGATCCGCGGACGCGGCTGATCGTCGGCGACGGACGCACGCACCTGCAGTTGACCGACAGCCGGTACGACGTGATCGTCTCGGAGCCGTCCAACCCCTGGATGGCCGGCATCGCCTCGCTGTTCACCCGTGAGTTCTTCACCGCGGCCCGGTCGCGCCTGGCCCCGGGCGGCGTGCTCTGCCAGTGGGCGCACACCTACGACATCAGCGGGGCCGACCTGCGTTCGATCGTCGCCACGTTCCTCTCGGTCTTCCCGGACGGAACCCTCTGGCTCGTGGGGGATGGGGACGTGCTCCTCGTGGGATCGACGGAGCCGCTCGGGCCACGCCTGGCCGGCATCGCCGGCGCCTGGCAGCGCCCGGGAGTCGCGGCCGACCTCGCCTCGGTCGGGGCCCACCAGCCCTTCGACGTGCTGTCTCTCTTCGTCGCCCAGGGCCAGACGCTGGCGGCCTGGGCGGCCGGAGCCCCCGTGCAGACGGACGACAACGCAAGCCTCGAATTCTCCGGCCCGCAGTCGGTGTTCGGGCGGTCGCGCGACGACAACGCCGAGTCGCTGCGCGCCCTGGCCGCCGACCACGAGCCCCCGGGGGCCGTGGCTGCCGCACGCCGCGACGCAGTTCCCGCCGACTGGCGGGACCGCGGCCTGATGCTGCTCGACGCCGACGCCGTGCGGCCCGCCTACGAAGACCTGCGGCGGGCCGTCCGGGGCAATCCCTCCGATCGGAAGGCCCTCGAGGGCCTGATTCGTGCCTCGGCCCTCGGCCGCAGGGACGCCGAGACCCGGTCCCTCCTGACGGAGCTGGCGCAACAGCCTGGTCACCCGGCCGCCGCCCTCGCGCTCTCGCGCCTGCTGGCCTCGGACGGCGCCTACGACGCGGCCATTCGCATCCCACTGGACATGGCACAGGCGAACCCGGACGACACGGCGGCCCTCGAGCAGCTCGCGTCCATTTTTGCGGACGTCGGCGATGCCGAGCGCATGGCGCCGGTCGTGGCGCGGCTGCGGCTCGTCGCCCCGGAGAGCGACGCGGCCGCGTACTACGGGGCCTCGCTCCTGTTCATGCAGGGCCGCGTGGAACTCGCGCTCGGCGAGGCGCAAGCGCTCGTGGCCCGGCGCCCCGGGCATGCCAGGGCCCAGAACCTCGTCGGCGCGTGTCTCGCCAGCCTCGGCCAGCGGGACGCCGCACGGGCCGCGTTTCGCGCGTCCCTCGCGCTCGAACCGCGCGACCCCTCGACCTACGCGAATCTCGGCACGCTGGAACTCGAGTCGGGCAACACCGCGCTTGCCGCGAGGCACTTCGCCGAAGCCTTGACGGTCGACCCCTCGTCCACCGCCGCGCGTGAGGGGCTCGCGCGCGCCCTCGGCTCCCGCTGACGCCCCTCGCGTATCCAAACTCCCGAAGTACCCGATCCAATCGCACCGACCCGCGTGCGCGCGCCGCACGTCCGCCCGGCGCTCTCAACTCCGGCGGTCACGGGACCGATTACACATACGGGCAGAATTGACCGGATTCGCGACAGCCCTCATGGTCCCTTGCTCGGGAGGATTGCGGGCAAACCGGTCAAGTGCGTGTCGGCGCGAAACTTGCTTTGTGTCGGTCAGCAGGCGGAGGCTGGTATGAGCAGCGTGGTTCGGCTCCTTGGGTTTGCGACGCTCTCGTGTGGGTGCGTCGTTGGCCGGTACCGGGATGTGGGTAGCACCCGGGAACTGGTATACGTCGAAGAAAAGGGCGCGGCGTGCGAGAGCCACGCGCACCGGCGCAATCACACGGTGTCCGCGCAGCGCGAGCGCTTCGCGGCGGCTGTCCCAGCGAGCCTGTCGGCGGCGCGCGCCTCGTAGGCCGCGTCCGTCCCTGCTCCCACCGGGCCCTGGCCCGTGTCGTCCCTCTGTACTCCCCGGTCGCCCCGCGGTACAATCCTTCGTCTTGGCCTCACGACTTCCGAAGCCGTACCGCGCACTGACCCGCGGCCGGCAGACCCTGCGCTTCTACCTCGGCGACTCCGTCGATCTCCTGGGCACGCTGCGACCGCACTCGGTCGATGCCGTGGTCACCTCGCCGCCGTACAATCTCGGCATCCGGTATCGTTCGTACGACGATGGGCGGCCGCGCGAGGAGTACCTGGCGTGGAGCGGCGTCTGGGTGCAGGCGGTGGCACGGGTGCTGCGGGCGAAGGGGTCGCTCTTCCTGAACGTGGGCGCCAAGCCCACCGATCCCTGGACGGCCCTCGACGTGGCCCAGGCAGTCCGGCCGCATCTGCGCCTGCAGAACATCCTGCACTGGATCAAGTCGATCGCCATCGAGAAGGACGCAGCCGGCGCCCGGGCGGGGCTTGCGGACGACCTGGCGGTCGGGCACTACAAGCCGATCAACTCCGATCGGTTCCTGCACGACTGCCACGAGTTCATCTTCCACTTCACGCCGCACGGGCAGACGCCGCTCGACCGGCTGGCGCTGGGTGTGAAGTACCAGGATCCATCCAATGTGACCCGCTGGCAGGGCGCGGGCAGCGGCCGCCGCTGCCGGGGCAACACCTGGTTCGTGCCGTACGAGACCATTCAGCGGCGCGATCGGGATCGGCCCCACCCGGCCACGTTCCCCCCGAAGCTGCCCGAGTACTGCCTCAAGGTCCACGGCCTGTCGCGGCTGCGCCTCGTGGCCGACCCGTTCCTCGGGCTCGGCAGCACCGCGGTCGCGGCGGCGCGCCTGGGCGTCAATTTCGTGGGGGTCGAGCTCGACGAGCACTACCTCCGCGAGGCCATCGCCCGCACCGAGGCGGCGCTGGCCGGGGAGCCGCGCGCCCGCGCAACGGGATAACTATCACGATTTCTGCTTCTCAGGGTTGAATCCATCTCCCGCTGAAATGTAAGCTGTTCCGTCACCCCTGGAGCACTGGATTTGGACCTTCGACAGCTCGAAATCATCCGCGCGATCGCCGAGACCGGCTCGTTCACCGCCGCGGGCCAGAAACTGCACGTCTCGCAGTCGGCGATCAGCCGGCAGATCCTGCTGCTCGAGGAGGAGCTGAAGGAACCGGTCTTCCTGCGCGTCGGCCGGCGCATTCGCATCACGCCGGCCGGCGAGGCGCTGCTCCAGTTGAGCCACCGCGTCTTCCAGGACCTGAAGGACACGATTGCCGGCATCACCGACAGCCAGGAGTCGCTCCGCGGCCAGATCCGCCTGCTCGGCGGGATGACCGTGTGCCTGTATGTCTTCCCGCCGCTGCTGACCGAGCTCAAGCGCCATCACCCGGACGTCGACCTGAAGCTGGTCGCGGGAAGCGCGGAGCGCTGCCTCACCAGCCTGCGGGCCGGCACGGGGGACCTGGCGTTCCTGACCCTGCCGGTGGATCAGCCGGATCTCGTCACCGTGCCCGTGATGCAGGAGGAACTGCAGCTCGTGACCGGGTCACGGCATCCGCTCTCGCGCAAGCGCAAGATCCTGCCGCAGGACCTGGTCCGGCAGCCCTTCGTGCTGTTCGAGTCCGGCTCGAACACCCGGCGTGTCATCGAGGAGTTCTTCATGACGGCCCGCATCGAGCCGAACATCGTCATGGAGACCGAGAACGTCGAAATCATCAAGGCGATGGTCCGCCACGGCATCGGCATCAGCATCATTCCCTACCAGGCCGCGGCACGGGAGGTGGCGAGCGGCCACCTGTTCTGTGCCCGCATCGAGGGCCGGTCGCTGGTGCGGGAGACCGGCTGGGTCTACCCGAAGATGAGCCGCACGCCGCGGTCGGTGCAGGAAGTCATCCGGGCCTTCGAGCGCGTCCGCCCGAAGCTGCGGCTGGCGCCGGCATGATCGGCGGGGATTGATCGGATTCGATCATTCTATTTTTCGATGGGCCATGGCTCAGGTAACATGCCTCCCGTCTTCATTCCCGCAGAGAGGTACGCCATGGATCGCGATCACGTCATTTCGGTTGTCCTGAGCACCGAGGACTGGAAGGCCTTCCTCGAGTCCCAGCCTCAGCCGGTGGAGTGGCTGCGCGAGCGTATCCGCGAGAGCATCTCCGCCGCGCCGCCCCAGCAGGCGCGCCGCCCGAAGCCGATCAAACACTGACAAGAAGTAAGAAGGCAGAAGGCAGAAGGCAGAAACCCGGAAGGCCGGACGCGTCGAAAACGACAAAGGCGCGGCGCCCGTGAGGGCCGCCGCGCCTTTGTGCTTTCTGCCTTCTTACTTCTGCCTTCCTACTTCTGCTGTGTGGGTGGCTGGCGCAGGGAGTAGGACGTGCGCGACCACACGTTCAGGTCGGGCCGCGTCACCTTGACCTCGATCTTGCGGGTGCGCTTCATCGGGTCGGGATTGTTCGAGTAGTAGCCGACCATGTAGTAGTCGCTCGTCTCGGCGTCAATCCGCTTGAGCGCCTTGTCGAAGTCGTTCTGGTTCACGACGGCAATCCCGCCGGTCTCGTCGGCCAGCACGCGCAGGCTGTCCTGGGTCTTGCGCACGTGCTCGCTGTACTCGACGGGATCGACGGGCTCGTCCATGTCGACGCCCGCCACCAGGCCACGCGGATCGATCGTATAGAGCGTGGCGTTGGCCCGGTTGGCCGTCCGGGTGAGCTCGGCCAGCTCCCGCGCCAGGTCGGCATCCGCGAACACCTGGCCGCGGTTGAACTGGTCGCGGAACTCCTGCCCCTCTTCGCGCGTCTGGCCGTAGCGGCCGCCGAAGGTGTCGTCTTCGCCCAGCCGGGCATTGGCAAACGGGTCGAAATCGTAGCCGTTGCTGACCCAGATGATCGCCTTGCGGCGGTTGTTCACCCGCTCGAGCTGGCGCAGGAAGTCGTTGGCCGTCGAGAACGCGACATGCGCCCGGTACCGCACCTCGGACGGGCCCTCCGGCCCCTCCTGGCCCTGGATGATGTCGGCGGCCCGCAGCCCGTTGCCGGTGATCTTCTTGATCGCCTCGTCCAGGATCTTGCGGTCGTAGGTCAGGTCGATCGCGAGGGAGCTCGGGCCCGTGGACACGATCCCGAACATGTCGCCTTCGTGCACCAGGTTCCGCGCGATGCGCTTGAACAGGTCCCGGATCCGTCCCGTGTTCCGGAAGTCGAGGTGGAGGTCGTCCACCATGATCAGGAAGATGCGGCCCGCCGTGTCGTTCCGCGGGCGCTGCGGCGGGAGGATGATGCCCTCTTCCGACGGGGGCGGCGGCGCCGTCTCGAGGTTGTGCACCCGGCCGCCGTGGACCAGGGTGAGCGACGCGATGTCCTGCTTGACCCCGTCCTCATAGACCTCGAAGTCGTCCGTGGTCAGGTCCGCCACGAACTGGTCGCGGTCGTTCCGCACGATGACGTCGGTGGTCACGAGGTCGATGGCGACGCGGAAGGTCGGTTGGTCCTGCTGCTGCCCTCCGGCCGGGGCGGCCTGCCCCTGGCCAGCCTGCGCCCGCAGGCCGGTCGCCGGCCCCGCGCCCACGACGAGCGCGCAGGCCGCGGCCACCACGCCGAGACGGATCCTGCTGGTGTCCATGGTTCTCAGTATATGACGGATGGCAAGGCCACCCGGCCGGCAGCTCGACCGCAGCCGTGCCCCGACCTCCCCGTCCCTAGCCCCTGCCCCGCCACCGGCGTTCCGGAGCCGTCAATCTGCAATCGGCCATCGTCAATCTTCAATCTGCAATCGGCACTCTTCAATCTGCAATACGATGGCTGCCATGCGTGTCGCCATCGGCGCCGATCATGCCGGCGTGGACCTGAAACGAACCCTCGCCGGGGCACTGGCCCAGCAGGGCCACGAAATCCTGGACGTCGGCACCCACACCGCCGAGGCGGTGGACTACCCCGACATCGCGACCGCGGTGGCCACGGCCCTCCGGAACGGGCAGGTCGACCGCGGCATCCTCGTCTGCGGGTCCGGGGCCGGCGTCGCCGTCGCCGCGAGCAAGTTCCCCGGGATTCGCGCCTCGGTCTGCCACGACTGCTACACGGCCCGGCAAGCCGTCGAGCACGACGACCTGAACGTGCTCTGCCTCGGGGCCCGCGTCATCGGGCCGGCCCTGGCCCGGGCGCTCACCGACGCCTTCCTCGGCGCCACCTTCTCCGCGGAGGATCGTCACCTGCGCCGCCTGGCGAAAATCGACGCGATCGAGTCACGATTCGCGCGGGAGCCCTGATCCTGTCCCGCCGCTGGCTCGTGCTCGGGGGCGCCATCGCCGCGGGCGTGCTCATCTTCATGGGCCGGGAATTTGTGGTCTACCTGCCGGAGTTCGCCCAGGCGGTCCGCGCGCTCGGTCCCTGGGGCCCGGCCCTCTTCATCGTCGGCTACGGCGTCGCGGCGGTGCTCTTCGTGCCCGGCGCGCTCCTGACGATCGCGGCGGGGGCGGTCTTCGGGCTGGGCCGGGGCATCCTGTTCGTCATGGCCGGTGCGACCGTCGGGGCCACGGCCGCGTTCCTGATCGGCCGCTATCTGGCGCGCGGCTTCATCGAGCGCCACCTCCACGGCCGGCCGCGCCTGGCCGCCGTGGATCGTGCCGTCGCCCGCCAGGGCTTCCGCATCGTCGTCCTGCTGCGGATGTCCCCCGTGATCCCCTACACGCTGCTCAACTACACCCTCGGTCTCAGCCAGGTGCGCCTGGGCGACTACGTCACGGCATCGATCGGCATGTTGCCCGCCACGGTGGTTTACGTGTATGCGGGAAAGGTGGCTGGGGACATCGCCTCGGTGGCCAGCGGCGCCTCGCCGGCGCATGGCGCCGGCTATTACACCCTGCTCGCCCTGGGCCTCGCGTCGACGATTGCCGTCAGCGTCGTGGTCACGCGCACGGCGCAGAAAGCCGTGAAAGAGGCCGTTGGGGAGACATCGGACCCGGAGGTCGAATCCGGCCGATGAGGCCGGGTGCCCCCGGGGTCACGGGACATCCGCGGCGCCCGGTCGCCTGTGCCGGATGGGGTGCCGTCGGACGGGCGGGGACGTCCGGAGGCCTCCGAGCCGATCAGGAGCCGAGCAGCTCGCGCCGGAGCGCGTCGAAGAGCCGGTCCGCCCGCTCCACGCCCGTGACGATTTCGGTCGGGGTCACCCAGCCGTCGGGGTCGAGCGGCGTCGCCCGGGCGCGCCAGGCTTCGCGGGTGGGTTCGTCGAACGGCTGCGCGTCGATCCTGGCGCACACCTCCGCGTACCGCGCGCGCAGGCGCGTCGCAATCTCGCGTCCGACGAGCTGTTCCAGCAGGTCGTGTGGCGGGGCCGCCGGCGCGGCAGCGACATCCCGCGGCTCGTCTTCGGCCTCAACGGCCGCATCCTCGTAGCCGGCCGCGCCAGCGAGAGCCTCCGGCGCCGTGTCGGGGCGGGCCTCCCGGCGCGGGACCGGGAGCGGCTCCACGTCCTCCGGCGCGCCGGAATCGGCCTGCGGCGCCATGTCGCGGCCAGGCCAGCCGGCGTCCGCGCCGCCCGCGCGCTTGGCCTTGCGACGGGGCCGCTGCGGGCGCCGCTCCGGTTCCGGCGGCGGCGGGATGCCGACCTCGAGGATGTGCGGCCAGTCGAAATCGATCTCGGGGTGCTGCACCTCGATGGTGCGGATGGCCTCTTCGTCCAGGGCCGCGCGTCCCACCCGGACGCCAGGTGCCGATCGGTACCAGTAGAGTACGCGTGGGCGGGCGCCCGCGGCGTCGGCATGCAGCAGGACGGTGTTCTCGTAGCCGTGGCGGTCGCGCGAGAAGCGCAGGAACGGCACGACGCCGGCCTATCGCCGCCGCGACGCGGGACGAGCCGCCTTCGCGGGGCGCGCGGCCTTGGTCGCCTTGGCGGTCCGGGGCGTCTTGGCCGCCACGGCGCGCGCGCGGGGCGCGGCCTTCGCCGACTTCGTCGCCTTGGCGGGCTTGGCCGGTTTCGCGCTCTTCGCGGCTTTCGCCGGGCGCGCGGGTTTCGCGGCCTTTGTTGTCTTGGCGGTCTTGGTGGTCTTGGCCGGCTTCGCGGTCTTGGCGGCCTTCGCGGCCTTCGGGGCCGTCGCCCTGGTGGCGGCCGCCTTCGGGGCCTTCTCCGCCTTCGGCGCCTTGTCGGCCTTGGCCGGCTTCTCCGCCGCTGCCGCCTGGGCCGGCTTCTCCGCCGCTGCCGCCTGGGCCGGCTTCTCCGCCTTCGCCGGCGGCATCACCCGCTGGGAGGACGCCTTGATCTTGGCGGCCGCCTCGTCGCGATGGACCATGGTGAAGCGGACCTGGTCGATGCCCAGGTGGTACGTCCAGATCTCGGCGACGGGGATGTTGTGCTCGGCACAGAGCCGGCGCGCGCTGTCGAGCGCATGCGGCGGCACGTAGAGGACGAACGGCGCACGGAGGCGGCTGAACGGCCCCCACTCGGAGAGCGCTTCGAGGTAGTTGACCGACTCACCGGTCTCGACCTCGATGGTGCCCTCGAGCCGCTTGCTGCGTTCGCCGAGCAGGATCAAATCGGGATAGACCGCGAGTTCCCCAGACATGACCGACTGGTTCTGCTCGCTTCCCGGGTTGATGGCGACCTCGTGATTCCGCCGGTAGCGGGCCTGGAGGAGTCGAATGACGCGGTCGTGTTCGAACTGCTCGCGGACCGGGCGGGTGAGGATCGGGCTCACTGGACCTCCGGGATCGAAACCAAACTCGATAATATAGCACGCGATGACAACGACGGCTTCGAACCTCGCCAACAGCATATTTCTCAAGGCCTGCCGCCGTGAACCCGTCGACCGCACCCCGGTCTGGTTCATGCGCCAGGCCGGGCGCTACATGGCGGAATATCGCGCCCTGCGCCAGGACTACACACTTCTGCAACTCTGCCGGACCCCGGATCTCGCCACCGAGGTCACCCTGCAGCCCGTACGGCGCATCGACGTGGATGCCGCCATCCTGTTCTCCGATCTCCTGATCCCGCTCGAGCCGATGGGCATCCCCTTCGATTTCATCAAGGGCGAGGGCCCCTCCATCGAGAAGCCGATACGCACCGAGGCCGATATCGCGGCCGTCCGGCCGTTCGAGCCGCGTGAGGCGCTCGACTACGTGCTGGTCGCCATCCGCCAGATCAAGCAGGAGCTGGGTGGCCGCATCCCGCTCATCGGGTTCGCCGGGGCCCCGTTCACGCTGGCGTCCTACGCCATCGAGGGCGGCCACTCCAACAACTTCGCCCTGACGAAGTCCCTGATGTACGGCCAGCCGGCCGCCTGGCACCGCTTCGCGGGGCTGCTCGCCGAGGTCGTCGGCGACTACCTCGTGGCGCAGATCGAGGCCGGCGTCGATGCCGTCCAGGTGTTCGACTCCTGGGTCGGCGCCCTGAACGCGGCCGACTACCGGGAGTTCGCCCTGCCCCACACCCGCCGGATCTTCGAGAAGGTCGCGGGCAAGGGGGTGCCGACCATCCACTTCGGGACGGGCACCGCGAACATCCTGCCGGACATGCGTGAGGCCGGCGGCGACGTGGTCGGCGCCGACTGGCGCATCCCGCTGGACGAGGCCTGGGATCGCATCGGCCACGACCGCGGCATCCAGGGCAACCTCGATCCCACCCTGCTCCTGGGGCCCCGTGACCGGCTGCTCGCGGGCGTGGACGACGTGCTCGCGCGCGCCGGTGGGCGGCCGGGACACATCTTCAACCTGGGTCACGGCCTGCTGCCGATGACCCCCGTCGAGCACGTCCAGGCGCTGGCCCGGTACGTGCACGAGCGGTCAGCCAGGTGACGGACTCCCGTCAGATCCCCTGACGCTTCGGGCGCGGTGCCCCCGGAGGCGCCGCGCCCCTGACCTAACTCATGTCGGACATCATCGTCATTGGCGGCGGAATCGCGGGGTTGTCGGCCGCCTGGGAAATCACCCGGCAGGGCGGCCGCGCCCTCGTCCTGGAACAGAGCCCACGCGCGGGAGGCGTCATCCTGACGGAGCATCGCGACGGCTTCGTCATCGATGGCGGCCCGGATGCGCTCCTCATCCAGAAGCCTGCGGCCGTGGCCCTGTGCCAGGAACTCGGGCTCGGCGACCGGCTCTTCCCGACCCTCACACCACGGACCGCGTTCGTGGTGCGCAAGGATCGGCTGGTGCCGCTGCCGGAGGCGTCGTTCCTGGGGATCCCGATCCGGGTGGCGCCGTTCGTCACGACCCGGCTGTTCTCGTGGCCGGGCAAGCTGCGGATGGGCATGGAAGTCGTCATCCCGCGCCGCGCCGATGCCGGCGCCGACGAGTCCATCGGCAGCTTCATGCGGAGGCGCTTCGGCCAGGAGGCGGTGACCTACCTCGCCGAGCCCCTGCTGGCGGGCATCCACGCGGGCGACGTCGAGCGGCTGTCGATGCGGTCGCTCTTCCCGCGCCTGCTCGACGCCGAGCAGAACCGCGGCAGCGTCATCCGGTCGCTCCGGGCCATGAAGCTGCCCCCGTCGCCGAAGGGGGCGTTCCTCTCGTTGCCTGGCGGCATCAGCGAGATGGTCGACACCCTCGTCGCGCGCCTGCCGGCCGGGACCGTGCGGACCGGCGCCGGGGTCGCCACGATCGAAGGCGGCCGGCCGTTCAAGGTCACCCTCACGTCTGGCGAGATCTGTGAGGCCCCGCGCGTGATCGTGGCGGTCCCGACCTGGGCGGCCGCGCCGATGCTCGACCCGCTCGATCGCACGCTGGCCGGGCTGTGCCGGGAGGTGAACTACGTGTCGTCGGCGACGGTGGCGTTCGGCCTCGACCGGTCGCAGGTCCGCCACCCGCTGTCCGGTTCAGGGTTCGTGGTGCCGCGACCCGAGCGCAAGGCGCTCATGGCCGCGTCCTGGGTCTCCTCGAAGTGGCCGCACCGGGCCCCCGAGGGACAGGTGCTGCTGCGCGGCTTCCTCGGCGGCGCGTACGACCCCGAGGTGCTGCAGCAGAACGACCAGACGCTGGCACGCCTCGCCTTCGACGAACTGGCCGCGCTGCTGGGTATCAGTGGCGAACCGCGGCTGACGCGCGTCTACCGCTGGCCTCGCGCGAGCGCCCAGCACGAGGTCGGCCACCACGCGCGGATGGCCGCCATCGACGCGCGGCTTGCCGCGCACCCCGGCCTCTATGTCACGGGCAGCGGCTTCCGCGGCTCGGGCATCCCCGACTGCGTCGCCGACGGCCGCGCGACCGGCGCGGCCGCCGTCGGGCAAGAGCAGTAAAGGGGATCACGTGCGGAGACAAGACCCTCCAATGAAGCCAATTCACCTGATCGGCGTGCCCCTCGATCTCGGCGGGAACCGCCGTGGCACCGACATGGGGCCATCCGCCTTCCGGATTGCCGGCCTCGCCGACGCGCTGCGCGGGCTGGGCCGCGAGGTCGTCGACCTCGGCGACATCACGTCGCCGATTCCCGAGGGCCGCGGCCCGGGTGATCCGCGCAAGCGGTTCGTGGGGGAGATTGCCGAGGTCTGCGCGTCGCTCTGTCGCACGTCGCTCGCGTCGCTGGACGCCGGGGCCCTGCCCATCGTCCTGGGCGGCGACCACAGCCTCGGCGCGGGATCCGTGGCGGCCGCCGCCGGGGCGCTGCACCGGCGGGGCGAGGCCCTCGGGCTGATTTGGGTGGATGCGCACGCCGACATGAATTCCCCGCTCTCGAGCGAGTCGGGCAACGTCCACGGCATGCCCCTCGCCGCGCTCCTGGGCTCGGGCCCGACCGAGCTCCAGGGGTTCGCGGGGATCACGCCGGCCGTGCGTCCGGAGCACACCGTGCTCGTCGGCATCCGCAACCTGGACGAGCGCGAGAAGGCCATCGTGCGCGACGCACGGGTGCACGTGTTCACGATGAAGGACGTGGACCGCATGGGGATTGCGGCCGTCATGGAGCGCGCCATCGTGCTGGCCGGACGCGAGACCGGCGGCATCCACGTGTCGTTCGACCTGGACGTCTGCGATCCGACGATTGCCCCGGGCGTGGGCACGCCGGTCAAGGGCGGCCTCGACTACCGCGAGGCCCACCTGGTCATGGAGATGATGGCGGAGTCCGGACGCCTGCTGTCGCTGGATCTCGTCGAGGTCAACCCCACGCTGGACGTGCGCAACGCGACCGCCGTCCTCGGGACGGAGCTCGCGCTCTCAGCGATGGGCAAGTCGATCCTGTAGGGCTCAGCGCGCGCGGGCTTCCTCGAGCATGTCCTCGAGCGTGTCCATCAGCATCACCAGCGAATAGGGCTTCTCCACCATTCGCGTGAGCGGACGGACCGTCTCGAGATCCGCCGACTCGGACCGGAGCCCCGAGAAGATGATCACCGGCACGTCCGGCGGCATGGACACGACGACCTCGCGCCCCGAGCCACGCCGCAACCGCAGATCGACGATTGCCGCCTGCGGGCGGTGCTGCTTGATGGCGTCGAGCCCCTCGTCGGCCGTTTCGGCGGTGACGACGGTGTACTGACGCATCTGCAGGAACTTCACGAGCGGCTGGCGGACGGCGGTGTCGTCTTCGACGACGAGCACGACGGGGGGGGTCTCGCGTACCACGCGAGAATTATAGCCACGCGCCGCGCGAGCGGGTGCAACGAAACCACGGCCGTTGCCGTAGATTGATCGTCCAAATGAAACGCCATTGGCGCATGGACTGCCGTGGTATGCCACGAACGGACTTCTAACTCCTTACTCTTTCGAGGTGCATTGATGATGCGTGTGCGTTTCCTGACTGTGGTGGCCCTGGTCCTGGTGGCCGGCCTTGCCCTGCCCCAGGCCGTCGAACTCCAGCGGGCCAGTCCGCACGAGACGGTCTCGGCGACCGTGGACGGCGCCAAGATCAGCGTGACCTATGGCCGGCCGTACAAGAAGGGCCGGCAGATCGCGGGCGGCCTGATCCCGTACGACAGCGTGTGGCGCACCGGCGCGGACGAGGCGACGACGCTGACAACCGACAAGGCGTTGATGTTCGGCAACGTGCACGTGATGCCGGGCTCGGTGACGCTGTTCACGGCCGCCGCGGAGAACGGGACGTGGAAGCTGGTGATCAACAAGCAGACCGGCCAGTGGGGCACCGACTACGACGCGGCGCAGGATCTCGGCCGCGTGGACATGCAGGTGGGCGAGGTCTCCCCGATGGTCGAGCAGTTCACGATTGCCATCAACGACACGGCAGGCGGCGGCGAGATTGTCATGACGTGGGACACCACCAGGATGACGATTCCGTTCACGGTGATGTAAGGCCGTCGAGGGCGGGCCGCCCCACGGCCCGCCCTCGGCGTTGGGCCGCGGCTTCGGCGCGGCAGGCCTCGCTCCTCGTTGGGACTCGCCTTCGCTGCGCTCGGCTCGCTGGGACGCCCTCGCGTCGCTCGGGCGCTGGGACTCGCGCCTCCGGCGCTCGCTTGGACTCGGCCGCTCCGCGGCCTCGCTGGGGACATCCCTCACTTCGAATACACGTTCCTCCTAGCGAGGCGCCGGAGGCGCCGAGTCCCAGCGACGTCGCGTAGCGACGAGTCCGAGCGAGCGCCGGAGGCGCGAGTCCGAGCGAGCGAAGCGAGTCCCTCCCCTCCCCCTACTGCGTTTTCCCGACCCCCTTCTCGGGTCTTCCCACCCTGCCGGCTCGGTCTCCCGACACAGACGAAATCAGGCCTCAAACTCCGCATTCCGGGGTTGACGCCCGATTGTTGGCGTGGCCGAACAGGCGCAAAGTGTTCTCAGGAACATCAAGGGAGGCGGCCATGTTGAGAACCTACACAGCCGGCGACGAGGTCAAGGGTGGTTTCTATCTGAACCGCGACGAGTGGACCATGCGGGTGGCCCCCGCCGAGGGCGAGACGCTCCCCGGCGAGCCGGGCACGCGCTACATCGCGCTGCCGACGCTGGCGGTGCTGGTGGCCGCGCCGGTCCTCAGCCTCGCGTTCGTCATCTTCCTGCCGCTCATCGGCCTGGTGCTGATGGCGCGGGCGTTCGCTGACAAGATGGGGCTCGTCGCCGAGGAGACGCGCGAGGCGCGCCCGGCGGACGAGGCGCACGACGTGGCGCACAAGTGACGGCCTGGCCGGCTACCGCCCCCCACCCCGGAGCCGGAAATCGGTGACGACGGGCAGGTGGCCCGACACCACCCGGGCGTCATCCGGCTCGACACCGAGCGCGGCCTGGCGCGCAGGCGCCAGGCCCTCGGGGTCGAACGGGAAGGCCCGGTCCACGGCCAGCACGGCACCGGAATAGAGGATGTAGTCCAGCCGGCCGGGGGTGAACGCGCCACCGGCCGGGTCGCGCCACGTCGCCTGTGACCGGTCGTGCAACCGGTAGGCGGGCGCCACGGCAAGGGGTGTGCCCCCCCGGCCGAGTCCCGAGCGCAGGCGCGACAGCGGCTCGGTGCTCCCCACCAGGTTGAGGTCCCCGCCGATCACGACCGCGGGCCGCGCCGCCGTGCGGAGGGTCTCCTCCACGCGGTCCCGGATGGCCGTGGCCTGCACCGCCCGCAACTGGTCTTCCGGCGAGCCGGGATAGCCGCCACTCTGCAGATCCACGGGCACGAACAGGATTTCGCGATCCTGGAACGTCACCCAGGCCCCGGCGGTCGCCAGGCCGCTCGCCCGTTCGGTCGGGATCAGCGCCGCCGCACCCGCCGCCCCCATCCGCGCCGCCAGTTCGTCGAGGGTGCTCGACGCGTAGGCGACCGACAGCAGCTCCGGCGACGCCCGAATCGGCGCGCGCGTCGCGATGACGCCGTGCTGCCGTCCCCCGCCCAGGCCGACGACCGCGCGCCACTCGCCCATCGAGGCCAGTGGGCCGTCCGCGAAGAAGCGGCGGAGCGACGACGGGGTGGTCGAGGCGGTGGCCTCGTCCAGCAGGATGACGTCCGGGTCGAGCGCGGCGAGCACCCGGTGGACCGCCGCGGCCTGATCCCACATCCGCTGTCCGCTGATGTTCCAGGACACCACCCGGATCGTGCCCGCCGCCTTGGCCGTGGACTGGTCGTACCGGGGCTCGGGGGCGGCGGCGGCCGCGCGGGCCGGTGCGTACTCGCCGGTCTCGGTCCGGTCGACGATCCCGTCGGGCGTTTCGAACACGAGCCGCACGCGGATGCGCGCACCGCGCGCAATCGCGGGCAGGTCCCCGGCGGGCAGGCGGCTCACACGCATCTCGAGGCGCGAGGCGGCCGCGGTCGGCGCCACGAGCAGCCCCACCGGATAGCCGGAGCGCAGCTCGCCCGGTCCGTCCGCCGTCACCACGCGCAGGCCGTTGCCGGCGCCGATGCCCCCGGGCCGGGCCGCGGCGTCCCGCGACAACTCGATGACCACGTCGACACCTGGCATGTCGAACACCGTCCCGCCTGTCGCCGCCTCGCCGTCCGTGTCGAGCAGCACGTGCAGGGTCCCGCGCATGGCCTGCGGCGTCACCGGCCGGCCGACGTCCACGTCGAGGAAAATCCACCACGGGTCGTCCGCCAGCCGCACGACGCCGAGATCGATGGCGGCGCCGGGGGGCGCGTCGGCCGGATCGGTGAGCACCGGGGCGGCGGTCTCCCAGTCGTCGAAGCGCCCGTCGGTGCGGATGGCGGTCGGCGGTGGGTCGGGGGCGCACGCCGCCCAGATGGCGCCGCCCAGCAGCAGGGTGATGAGCACGAGCGGGGACGCGCGCCGGCAGGACACGGCAGGATCAATACCCTTCCAGGACGCGGGAAGGCAACCCTGCTCAGTCGCCCACCGTGATCACGCCCTCGCGGATCGCGTAGCGGATCAGCGCCGCGCGGGAATGCAGGTTCAGCTTCTGCATCAGGTGCTCGCGGTGCGTCATGGCCGTCTTCACGCTGATGTCGAGGTGCTCGGCGATGTCCTTGTTGCTCAGGCCTTCCGCCACGAGCTTGAGCACCTGCTTCTCGCGTGGGGTCAATTGCTCGTAGGCCGGCGGATCCCCGCCGGCAGCCGGATCGACGAGCGCCGACCGTGCGATGGCGGGATCGAGCACGAGGCCGCCCTGCCGCGCGGCGCGGATGGCCGACGCCAGCTCGCTCCCCGCGGTGCGCTTCAGCAGGTAGCCGGACGCGCCGGCCTTCATGAAGCGGCGCACGTACTCCGGGTTCTCGTGCTGCGTCAGCACCAGCACGCGCACATCCGGGTGCGCCCGCCGGAGGGCGAGTGTCGCCTCGAGCCCCCCGAGGCCGGGCATCGCGACGTCCATCACCACCACGTCGGGGCGCAGCGCCGCGACCTGCGTGATGGTCTCCTCCCCGTTCGCCGCCTCGCCCACGACCTCGATGTCGTCGGTGCCGCCGAGCAGCGCCCGCAGGCCCTCCCGGAGGATCGCGTGGTCGTCGGCCAGCAGCACACGAATGCGGCTCATGCCCGCACCTCCGGATCGAACTGGGCCGCCGGCACGGTCACGACGACGCGCGTGCCGCGGCCCGGCGTGGAGTCGACGAAGCACGAGCCGCCGAGCAGCTCCACGCGCTCGCGCATGCCCTGCAGGCCCAGGCCCCGCCCGCCGTCGGCCGGGTCGGGCGCGCCCTCCGGGTCGAACCCGCGCCCGTCGTCCTCGATCTCGAGCGACAGGAGGTTGTCCTCGAGGGCCACCTGGACGAGCACCGTGTCGGCTTCCGCATGTCGTTCGATGTTCACCATGGCTTCCTGCACGACACGGAAGAGGGCCGTCTCCACCTCCGGCGCGAAGCGGCGGGCCTCCAGCCCGGCGAACTCGCAGCGCGCCGCGATGCCACGGCGTGTGAGGTGCTGTTCGGCCAGCCAGCGGATGGCGGGCAGCAGCCCGAGATCGTCGAGCACGCTCGGCCGCAGATCGTAGATGACGCGGTGCAGGTCCGCCAGCCCCTCGTCCACGAGACGCTTCACCGAGGCGAGGCGCGTCCTGGCCGGACCGTCCGGCACGTCGGCCATCGCGAGGTCGAGGCTGACGCCCAGTGCGGCCAGGGCCTGGCACTGGTCGTCGTGCAGATCGCGCGCGAGCCGGCGGCGCTCGTCCTCCTGCGCCGAGATCACCTTGCGCAGGAGCCGGCTGCGCCAGGTGTCGCGATCGTGGAGCCGGTGGCACATCTGCTCCAGCTCGCGCGTGCGATCGGCGACGCGCTGCTCGAGCTCGGACGCGTGCCGGGCGATCGTCTCGAGCGACTGGCGCAACGACCCGCGCAGGTGCTCGAGGGCCGCTCCCAGCCGCCCGACCTCGTCGTCAGGCAGCTCGGGAAGGGGCGTGGTCAGGTCGCCGGCGGTCATGCGTTCGGCGGCTGCCGTGAGCGCGAGCACGGGACGCCTGACGCTCCAGGCGGTGCCGTAGGCGAAGATGGCGCCGAGCACGATCAGGACCGGCGCGAGGCCGAGCAACAAGGTACGGATGGCGGCGGGGGTGGAGGCCGCGGCGGGCGCGGCCGGCGCCAGTTGGACGGTCCAGGGCAGGATCGCCAGCGGCGCCGCCCCCGCGCGCCCGGGGCCCTCGACCAGGACGGCGCCAGCCGCGTGCAGCAGCTCGGCGGCCGGCCGCGCGTCACGCGCAAAGGTGGCGGCCGCGACGTAGCGCAGCTCGCCGTGCCAGTCGCGGAGCGAGACGAGCAGCGTGACCGGGCGGGTGCGTGGGTCCTCGCCGTCGACCCGCGCGACGGGCCGCACCGCGGCGAGCGCACGGGCGACGTCGGAGGCCGACGGCGCGATCGGGTGGCCCGCCGCCGGCTCGCTGGCGAGCACATGCCCGCCGTCGTCCGCGACGGCCAGCCCCGACACGACCCGCGTCCGCTGGAAGACACGCCGGACCGCCCGTCGCAGCGCCTCGCGATCCGCAATCGCGCCGAGGTCCGGCGCGCCGGAGAGCAACTGGATGGCGGCGAGGTCGTCCGAGACGAGGTGGTCGATGGCCGTCGCGACGACCCGGGCGGTGGCCTGCTCCGCCTCCGCCTGCCGCCGCTCGAGCTCGCCGAGCGAAAGCCAGCCGGTGGCGCCGATGAGCACGAGCGACACGATCCAGCCCGCGCCCTGCAGGAGCAGGACGCGGGCGCGGATGCTGTGCCGGTCGAACCGGCGGGCCGGCATGGGACACCTCCGGGCGGCTTACGCCTTCGGCGCCGCCGGCGGCCCGGTGGGCGCGAACTTCTCCTCGTACTCGAGGGGATGCTCGTGCATCATCCGGTGCCGGCTGATCTTCCCGGTGAAGATGGCGGGATCGAACGGGAAGACGTCGGGGTTCAGGTGCGCGTTGTAGATGTGCCAGATCACGATGGTGAGGAAGGCCAGCAGCCCCTCCTGGCTGTGCATCGCCTTCGCCGCCGGGATGATCTGGGCCGGCAGCCACGCCGCGACGGTGATCGGATAGAGCAGGACGAAGCCGGTCCCGATCACGATGACGCTGCCGAGGATCATGCCCCAGTACTCGAACTTCTGCCGGTAGTCGTAGCGCCCGAACCGGGCCTGCGTGTTCGAGAGGCCGAGGTAGTACTTCAGGGTGGTGATCGCGTCGCGGAAGTCCTGCCGGTCGACCACCAGCGAGAGCCGCAGGCGGCCCGAAATCGAGCCGCGCACGACGTTGAACAGGTGCAGCGCCGTCATGCCGGCGAACAGCAGGCCGGCGAAGCGGTGCAGCCAGCGCACCACGCCCAGGCCCCCCATGGCCTGGATCAGCGCGACCGAGAGGTCGGCCTGGAAGAACTTCTGCGGGAGGCCGGTCAGGCACAGCACCGTGAAGGTGACCATCACGGCGAAGTGCTCGACGCGTTGCCCGCGCGAGAAACGCACGACCATGTCGCTCATCGGTTCACCACCACCCGCCAGACATGCAGCAGGATCTGGAGCAGGAGCCCGCCGATGATGAACGGGATCATGATCCAGTACATCCACTGGACCGCGTAGACGAGCGGCGCATGGCTCCAGGACGGCTCCCAGTGCGAGAGCCACGCGTCGGGAAAGTCGTCGCTCGCGCCGGGGTGACAGGTCCGGCAGCGCTCGGCCAGGTGCGCGCGCATCTCGGTGGCGCCGGCCCCCGTGGCCTTCCCGATGTCGTGCACCCCGTGGCAGTCCGTGCAGAGCGCGCTGAACGTCGCGCCGTTCCCCGACTCGGCGTCCAGCGACGCCGTCATGCCGTGGAACTCCTGCAGGTACGTGGTGGTGACATCGGTCGACAGGCCGTACTTGGCCATCCGGGCGGCGTCGCCGTGGCACGTGCCACAGAGCTCCGGCGTGCGCGCGCGCCAGCCGGCCGTGTCGGTGCCGGCAATGGCGTGCGACTGGTGGCAGTCGGTGCAGACGGGCACGTCCGGGTTGTCCTCCGCACTCAGCGCGGCGCCGTGCACGCTCTTCGCGTAGGCCTGGTTCACGCCGGCGTGACACGTCGCGCACGTGGCCGAGATCCGGGTGCGGGGCTCGGCCGGCGGCTGGATGTCGTGCGCGCCGTGGCAGTCGACACACGTCGGCGCGTTCTGGTCGCCGCGCGCGAGCGCGCGGGCGTGGGCGCTGTCGAGCGTGCGTGTGTAGTTCTCGAAGTGACACCGCTTGCAGGCCTCGTAGGACGCGACGCGGAAGTCGCGGCGGCTCTGGGCGGTTTGCGGCGGGTGCGGGTTCTCGGCCATCGCGGGATGGCAGTCGAGACAGGAATGTCGGGCGCCGTGCACCGAACCGGCAAGCACGGCCCGATCGACATGCAGCGGCAGGACCTCGCCACTCGGGAGCGTGACCTCGAGCGACGGGTCCTCATGACAGGCGAGGCACGTCTCCTGGACCGCGGCCGGGTCGTCGGAAGACGTGGGCTGGGCAATGGACAGTGAAAGAAGAAGGATGAAACCAACCGCGCCCATGATGCGACGCCTCCTCGGCGACGAAGTGCGCGGGGACTAACCGGAGGGGATGCAAGGGGGTTGCCACGCGTGGAACCGGGCGGGCATCGGGTTTCCACACATATGGCCCGGCGGGGCGCGTGCCGCGCTGCCGGACTTCCGGCAGCGCCGGTTGCCGCTACAATGAAGGCCGGGGGCCGTTAGCTCAGTGGTAGAGCATCTGACTTTTAATCAGGTGGTCGCTGGTTCGATCCCAGCACGGCCCACCATTCGACTCGCCCCGGCCCACCTGTCGGCGGGCCGAAGGCTCGCCCATGGCGGGCCATCCAGAGACGTCGACTTCCCCGAACGCGTCAGCAGCAGTCGTCGCTTCAGCCGCGGTGCCACCAGGGGCGCCTTGCCGGACAGCGCACGTTGTAGAACCCCGCTTCGCTGATCTCAGCGGCTCGATGTCGCCGCCCTGCCCCGGCGCACGAGCCCTGCCCTCGCGCCCCCGCCTCATCGGTGCATCCCCGTTTCTCATCTGTGCATCTGTGGCCCCGTCTTATCTGTGCCATCTGTGCTATCTGTGGCCTGTGCCATCTGTGGCCTGTGCCATCTGTGGCCTGTGCCATCTGTGGCCTATCCATGCCCCGTTGAACACGAAACCGAACACGCCTGCAACACCGGCGACTGCGGCTCCGTAACACCTCCCCGAGAGAAACGCAATCGACGCCTGGCGGATATCCCGCCGCGCTATCTGTGCATCCCCGTTTCTCATCTGTGCATCTGTGGCCTCGTCATATCTGTGCCATCTGTGGCCTGTGCCATCTGTGGCCTGTGGCATCCGTGGCCTATCCATGCCCCGTTCTCGCCGACTGCAGCAATGCGCGCGTCGCGGGGTGCTGAGGGCGGCCGAGCACATCGGCCGCCTTGCCCTGCTCCACCACCCTCCCCTCGGCCAGGATCACGACCCGCGTCGCCACGTCCCGGACGAAGTCGTCGTCATGCGAGGTGATGAAGAGTGTCCGGCCGCTGGACGCCAGGTCACGGAGGGTGCCGGCGAGCTCGCCGCGGCGGGCCGGGTCGAGCGAGGCCGTCGGCTCGTCCAGCAGCAGCACCGGGGGATTCACCGCCAGCGCGCGGGCAATCGCGACGCGCTGCGCCTCGCCGCCGGAGAGCTCGCGCGGCAGCGCCGCGGCGCGGTGCCCCACCCCGAGCTCGTCGAGCAGCCGCCGGCCGCGTGATTCCGCATCGGCGCGCGTGAGGCCCTGCGCGTGCACCGGCGCCAGGCAGACGTTCTCGATGGCCGTCAGGTGCTCGAAGAGATAGTGGAACTGGAACACCATGCCCACACGCTGGTGCAGGAGGCGCAGCGCCTCGCGCGGCCCCGTCCCTGCCGGCACCGTGACCTCGTCCACGCGCACCGTGCCGGCGTCGAAGGTCTCCAGCCCGGCGACCGCTCGGAGGATCGTCGACTTGCCCGCGCCCGACAGCCCCATCAGCGCGACCACCTCCCCCCGGGGCACCACGAGATCGACACCGTCGAGCACGGCCACCGCGCCACGGCGGAGCGTGAGCCCACGGACCTCCAGCACCGCCGTCACGAGGCCGGGCTCCGCCAGCGGTGCTCGAGCCGCCGGGCGAGGTGGGCGAACGGCAGCGACATCGCGAGGTACAGCGCCGCACAGAGCGCCCCCGGGATCGCCCAGCTCCCGATGTTCGTCGCGAAGATCTGCGTCTGCTTCGTGAGCTCGACGACCGTGAGCACCGAGACGAGCGACGAGTCCTTGAGCAGGGCGACGAAATCGTTCGTGACCGGGGCCAGGGCGAGGCGCAGGGCCTGCGGCACCCGCACGAGGCGCAGCACCTGGAAGTCCCGTAACCCGAGGAGGCGGGCGGCTTCGAGCTGGCCCTGCGGCACCGCCTGCAGGGCGCTGCGGTAGATCTCGCTCTCGAAGGCCGCGTAGTTGAGCGCCAGGCCGGCGAGCGCCGCCAGGAACGCGGGCAGGCGGATGACGGCCGCCACGCCGTAGTAGATGACGAAGAGCTGCAGCAGGATCGGCGTGCCCCGCATCAGCTCCACGTACGCCGTGAGCAGGGCGCGTGTCAGGCCGCCGCCGTAGATGCGACCGACCGCGATCACCAGGCCGAGCGCGATTGCGACGGCCATCGCGAGGCACGACAGGACCAGGGTCATCCCGGCGGCCTGGAGGAGCGATGGCAGGTAGCTCCACGTGAGCGCCCACACGGATCGGGCCTCGGCCGCGGGCCGCAGCGGCGGTCCGGTGCCGTCGGCCGCCGCCAGCACCCGCGCATACAACGCAGACTGGTCGTCGTTCCAGACGCGCCACTTGCGGAAGATCGCCTCGAGGCGGCCGTCCCGCATCGCCGCGCGGAGGATGTCGTCCACCCGGGCCATCAGGTCGGTGCGTTCCGGACCGGCGATGATGATGTAGTGGCCCGTGGCCACCGGTTCGGGCGCGGTGGCCAGGCCGTCGAGACGGCGCATCGCGCGATCGGCGAGCACGTTGTCCAGCAGCACGGCGTCCACCCGGCCGATCTGCAGATCGGTGTACGGGTGCACGTCATCGTCATACGAGACGGCGGTGATGCCGTACGTCGACTCGGCCTCGAGCAGGATGTCGTACGCGATGGTGCCCCCGAGCGTCGCGACACGGCGCCCCCGCAGGTCGTCGAGCGTGCGGAAGCGCTCGCGATCGGCGGCGCGAACGGTGAGCACCTCGCGAAACTCGTAGTAGGGCACGCTGGCGGCGACGGCCGCACGCCGCGCAGGTGTGTCCTCGATCCCGCTCATGCCGATGTCGAAGTCGCCGCGGATGGCGGACTGGTCGAGGGCCGAGAACATCACCTGCACGAAGACGGGCCGCCGCCCAAGCGCATCGGCGATGAGGTGGGCGATCTCCACGTCGAAACCGACGAGCGCGTCGGGGTTGTCGGGATTGGCCTCGACGAAGGGGGCCCCGCCCTCGGCGTCGCCGCCCCAGCGCAGGACGTCCGGGGCCTGCGCCATGGCCGGTGCCGGCCACGTGCTCAGGACCGCGAACACGAGCGGAAGGAGGATGGCAGGCGCGCGGGTCACGGGCGGGGCCAGTATACCCGCGCCCTCGTGTGGAGGCGTGATGCGGCACTGCGCGCCATGGCCGTCGCCTTGCCGTGCGGCGGGCCCTCGCCGTACAGTAGCCGCATGGGACCTGCGCCGGGGTCAATCGCCGAGTCCTTCCGCGCGACGCTCGAGCTGTGCGAGACCGGGCTCCAGCTGATGCGGCAGAATCTCCGCCGCCGGCATCCTGGCATCGCGGAACCCGATCTCGAACGGCTCGTCCACGCCTGGCGTCTCGAGCGGCCAGGGGCCGAGGCCGGTGACTGTCCCGGCCGGATCCGCGACGTGGCCACGGTCATCAAGTGACTGCGCTCGAAGCGACGCTCCATCGCGTGGCCAACGACCTCGCGGAGCTCGAGGTTCCTTTTGCGCTGGTCGGGGGGCTCGCCGTCTCGGCGCGAACCGAACCACGCTTCACGCGCGACGCCGACCTGGCCGTCGCGGTCGCGGACGACGCCGCGGCCGAGGCCCTCATCCGAGATCTGCACGCGCGGGGTTACCACATCGAGGCACTCGTCGAGCAGGATGCAGTCGGGCGGCTGGCCACCGCCAGACTGCTCGCCGACCTCGGCTCCGCCGCCCCCATCGTCGATCTCCTCTTCGCGTCGTCGGGGATCGAACCCGAGGTGGTTCGCGCAGCGGAGGTCGTCGAGCTTCTTCCCGGACTGCATTTGCGGCTGGCCACGACCGGACACCTGATCGCCCTGAAGGTGCTCGCCCGGGACGACGAGTCGCGACCGCAAGACCTCGGGGATCTGCGCGCCCTGCTTCGGGTCGCCTCCCCCACCGACGTCGCGGTGGCTCGTGCGGCGCTCGAGCAGATCGCGGCCCGGGGCTACGGGCGCCAGCGCGACCTTCAGGCGGGGCTGGCCGACCTGCTCGAGGCACGCTCCAGCTCGGCCTGAGCGCCCCGGACCGGACGGCGCATGCCCCACGCGCGCCCTGCCGAATGACAGAGCGATTTCCAAACCAGCAGCACAGGTGTCTGCTATAGTCCCGGCACCCCCACGATGCCGCCGCTCCCCTCGACGGCCTGCCGCTATTTGTCCGCCCTGGCGCTGGTGCTTTTCGCCGGTGGCGCCCTCGCATGTTCGGCGCCACCGTCCGACGTGAGTGCCCTGCGGGCCGACGTCGACGCCTTGAAGGCCGCGCAGGAGCGCACCGCCGCCGAGCTCGCCGAGATGAAGGCGCTCGTCGAGCGCGCGCTCGGTCCGGGCGCGGCAGCCGGCGCCGCTGCCCCCGCCTCGCCGCCGCCCGGCGCCGTACGCACGCTGTCGATTGCGAACCGTGCGAGTCGCGGGGCCGCCACGGCGCGTGTGGTCTTCATCGAGTACTCCGACTACGGCTGCCCCTTCTGCGCCCAGTACGTCGCCGACGTCTACCCGCGCCTGCTGCGCGAATACGTCGAGCCCGGACACCTGCGCTACGTGTTCAAGAACTACCCGATCGAGGAGCTCCACCCCGGCGTGTTCAAGGCGCATGTCGCCGCGGCCTGCGCGGGTGACCAGGGGCAGTACTGGCAGATGCACGACCGCCTGTTCGCCGCCCAGGGCGACTTCCAGGCGGACCGGCTGGTCGAGCATGCCCGCGGGGCCGGGCTCGACACCGTAGCGTTCGAGTCGTGCCTTGCCGGCACCAGCCACGATGCCCTGATTCGTGAGGACATCGACGAGGCCGTGCGGGGCGGCGTCCGGGGCACCCCGGTATTCGTCGTCGGACTCCTCGAGCCCACGGGCGCCGTCGTCACCCCTCTTCAAGTGGTGGTGGGCGCGCAGCCATACCAGGCGTTCAAGAACGCCATTGACGCGGTGCTCGCCCGGGCGGGCGGTGGCAGCAGCAACGAATGAAGGAGCAGCCGGTGTCGAGACGACTCGTGATGATGATGGCGCTGATCCTCGCCGCCGGCGCGTGGGGGGTGCCCGTGGCGGAGGCCGCGCCGGGCGCGAGCGCGTCGGAAGCCACGCTGGGTGATCTCGTGGCGGGTGCCACCGCGACCGGGCTCGCATGCGGAGGCCCCGGCGAAGTCGCGTGCATCAACTTCCCGTCGCTCACCTACGCCACGCCGTACAAGGGCTGCAACAACGACCGGCTGAACAACCTCCTGAACGTCTGCTACGCATGCGGGGGCCCCGGCCAGCCGTCGTGCGAATTCGGCTCGAAGTGCAACGTGGGGTACCGCACCATCCCGCCCGTCGGCACCTGTTCCTATGCCGGCTACTCGGCGGAACCCACCACCAACGTCGCCTCGATGCCTGCGCTGACCCAGCCCGCCACGGGTCCCGTCCGCGGCATCATCGACATGCACGCGCACATGTTCTCGAACCTCGGCTTCGGGGGCGTGCTGTTCTGGGGTGCGCCCTACGACGATGGCGGCATCAACGAGGCGCTGCCGTGGTGCGACTATTCCTGGAAGTTCCCCACGACCGGGTTCACGGGCCTGCCGGGCACCGTGGTCCCCTTCCTCGGCTACGAGATGCACGGCCCGACCGCCCTGCAGCCGGTCGCGCACCCGATCAGTCTCGCGATGGAAGAGGGCCTGCACCCCGTGGCGGGCACGGGCTCGTTCGAGGGCTGGCCGACGTACCAGACCCTGACCCACCAGCAGATGTATTACAAGTGGGTTGAACGGGCCTACCTCGGCGGACTGCGCATGATGGTGCAGCTCGCGGTGTCGAACGAGGCGCTCTGTGGCACCGGCAAACGCCGGACCGACTTCACGTGTGACGACATGGAGGCGGTGGACAAGCAGATCCAGGCGACGAAGGATCTCGAGAAGGCCATCGATCTGATGGACGATGGCCAGCGGAACGGGAGCGGCTGGTACCGGGTCGCCTACAAGCCGTCGGAGGCGCGTGAGTTCATCCGCAACGGCAAGATGGCCGTGGTCCTGGGCATCGAGGTCGACTCGCTGTTCGGCTGCAAGCCCGGGACGTCGTGTTCGAGCACGTTCATCAAGGGACAGCTCACGAAGTACTGGAACCTTGGCGTCCGCCACGTCTTCCCGATCCACCAGTACGACAACGGCTTCGGCGGGGCGGCCATCTTCCGCAACGAGCTGAACGCCGCCAACCGCATCGTCGCGGGCAACCACTTCCAGGTGCGCGACTGCTCGGCCGAGGGCTACGACTACAACGTGGGGAGCAGCGTCGCGACCGACTTCCTCGCCCTGCTGCTGCACGGCGCCGCACCTCCCGATCAGTCCTATTACGACCAGTTCGCGGCGGACTGCAACGCGCGGGGGCTGACCTCCACGGGCCGGACGCTCATCCACGCGATGATGGACATGGGCTTCATCATCGACGTGGACCACATGTCGCGCCTCATGGTGGACGACGTGCTGGACATCGCGCGGCAGCGCAACTACCCGCTGGTGTCCGGACACTCGCAGTACAACGGCGGCGAGGGCGGCAACGAGTTCTCGCTCACCGACGCGCAGGTGGCGACCCTGAAGGAACTTGGGGGCATGGTGTCGGCCATCACGCCGAAGGGCAAGTGCAGCACCTCGGCCGGGTTCGCCTACCAGTACCGCACCGCCGTCGCGGGCATGGCCGCGTCGCCGGGCGACCCGTTCGCGGCGGTGGGGTTCTCGACGGACATGAACGGCTTCGGCGGATCCACCGGTCCACGTTTCTTCACGTCCGATTGTCCGGCCGGGACCGACGGCGCGCCGAACACCAGCCTCCAGTATCCGTTCACCGGCGTGATGGGTGGCTCGTTCAACGTCCAGCGCACCGGGGACCACGACTTCGACTTCAACGCCCAGGGCCTGGCGCACTACGGGTTGCTGGCCGACTTCTTCGCCGACCTGAAGAACGTCGGGCTGACGACCAGTGAGCTCGAGCCTTTGCTGAACTCGGCGGAGAGCTACATCAGGCTCTGGACGCGCGCGTCGGGTATCGACGAGGTGCCTTCCGATCCCGTCCAGCCGTCGGTCCGCGCGATTGTGAGCGGCACCGAGAGCCCGAACGGCTTCGCGTACGTGTCGGACGTGCACCTGAGTTGGGAGATCACCGGGGGCGACGGCTACATCGTCATCCCGATCGGCTGCCAGGATCAGGCCATCACCTACGACACCGGGCCTGGCGGCTTTACGTTCGTCTGCAGGGCCGATGCCTACCTGCAACTCCCCGGTCAGTCGCTGGTGCTCGTCGCCACCGCCCAGGATGCCATCACCATCCGGCGAGACACGAGGCCGCCAACGCTCGTGTGGGAGGCCGCGTCTCCCGCCGCCAACGCGGCCGGCTGGCACAACTCGGATGTCACGTTCACCTTCACGGCCCGTGACGTGACCACCGGCGTGCAGTCGCCACCCGGGGCCGTGGTGTTGAGGACCGAAGGCACGGGCGTGACGGGCACCGTGACCCTCACCGACTATGCGGGCAACTCGGCCACCTATACGTCTCCCGCCGTCAACATCGACAAGACGTCGCCGGAGATCGTGTTCGCGGGTCTGCCACCGACGAACGCCGCCGGGTGGTACCGCCAGGATCCGACACTGGTGTGGACGTGCACCGACGCGCTTTCCGGTCCCGTGGCCGCGCAGGTCAGCCAGACCCTGACCGTCGAGGGGAGTTCGGAGAAGCTGACGGGCCGCTGCTACGATCGGGCCGGCAACCAGCGTGGCGAGACGCGTTCGGGCCTGAGACTCGACAAGACGCCGCCGACGCTCGAGTGGGCGGACGCGGCGCCCGCCGCCAACGCCGCGGGCTGGTACAACGCCGACGTCGCCTTCGCGTTCACCCCGGCCGATGCGCTCTCGGGGGTGGCCACGACGTCCGAACCGAACCCCCTGGTGCTCACGGCCGAAGGCACGGCGGTGACGGGTGTGGTCACAGTCACGGACATCGCCGGCAACACCGCCACGTTCACGTCGCCCGCGGTCGACATCGACCGGACACCACCGGCCTTCGTTACTCCCGAGGCGCTCAGTGCCGAAGCCGCATCCGCCGCGGGCGCAGTCGTCACCTTCGACGTGTCTGCGAGCGACGTTGGGCAAGGCCCGATCGACGCGACCTGTGCGCCTGTCTCCGGCAGTGTGTTTGCCCTCGGCGCGACGGACGTGACGTGCACCGCGACGGACCAGGCGGGGAACGAGGGCACGGCTGCCTTCACCGTGACGGTGGCGGACACCACGGCGCCGACCGTCGTCGCGGAAGGCCAGTCGGCGGAGGCGACCGGACCGGCGGGCGCCGCGGTCACCTTCGCGGCGAGCGCCACGGACGCAGTGACAGGCAACCTGGCCGTCTCGTGCAGCCCGGCGGCGGGCACCGTGTTCCCGCTCGGGTCCACGACCGTGACATGCACGGCGGTGGACGAGGCCGGCAATACCGGGAGTGCGACCGCGACCATCGTGGTGGCCGACACGACGCCGCCCGTGCTGACGGTGCCGGCGGCCATCGTGTTGGACGCCGTCAGCATCAACGGCGCCCCGGTGCTGTTCGACATCGCGTCAACGGACATCGTGAGCGGCTCCGCGGTGCCGAACTGCCTGCCTGCGTCTGGCAGTGTCTTCCCCATCGGCAACACGACGGTGGCGTGCACCGTCGCCGACGCCGCCGGCAACCAGTCCGCCGGTTCGTTCACCGTCACGGTCAACGACGTGACGACCCCCGGTGAGATGCGCGGCGACGGCTTCATCCGTGACCGCGACACGAAGTACCAGTTCGACTTCACCGTGCGCGAGCGGCCATCCGGCGACGAGCGTGGCTGGTTCCGGCTCGTCGTCGACGAACGGGAACAGTGCGACTGCCGCGACGCGCGGGGCCGGCGCGTCAGGCACCGCGACCGCGGGGACACGCGCCACGACTGCCGGGGCCGCGACCGCGACGACCGCTTCGACGCGCGGACCGTCGACTTCGTGGCCTTCAGTGACGACCCGACCTTCCGCCCCGGACGGCCCCGCCGTCCGCAGGTCGACACCGTGCTCTTCAGCGGCACCGGCCGATGGAACGGCGCGCCGGGATACCGGTACGAAGTGGCGGCGACCGATCAGGGGGAACCCGGCCGCCACCGTGAGACGGTGCGCATCGACATCCGGGATCCGGGCGGTGCCCTTGTGGCACACGTCGAGGGCGAGCTGGATGGAGGCAACGTGCAGTCGTCCCGCGTCCACGGGCGTCGCACGCGGTAGCGGTTACCCGCCGGCGGGTGGGGCAGAGACCCAGACTGCCTCGAGTGCGCCGACGACGAACGGGCAGCGTGCGTTGGCCGGAGTCGCTTCGACCCAGACGTCGAGACCTTTCGTGTAGCGGGGATCCGCGTAGAACGCGACGGCGTGCGGGCCGGTCAGCGGCCAGTCCACTCGCAGTCGAGGCGGGGTCCCGCCTCGGTCTCGTCCCTGGCCGCCTCGAAGGCGCCGACGACAAGCAGGGGGCTCGCGTCGTCCGCGAAGAGGCCCTGCTGTTCGGGCGACATCCGGTATGAGTGGCCGTTTCTGACGCAGGTGAGAAAACCGCGGGCGGCCATCGCGCTCAGCCAGTCATGGACACCGCGTTCCGTCATGCCGGTCTCGCGGGCCAGTGCCTGCGGCGTGCGCGACTCCCCGTCAGCCAAGGCGCGGAACAACCCGAGGCGGTCGCCGGTCGCGATCAGCGCCGACGTCCAAAGGCCTCCCGCGCCCACGAGTGCCCGTCCCACGAGCTCCTGCACGGCGGACTGCTCGTCGTCTGTTGCGGTCTTCATGTCTCAAGCGTACGCAGTCCGTCGGCACGACTCATGAGGTCTGCGTCAGGCAGTGGTAAGGAATCGGTAAGCAGCGCCGCGCGCGGGGTCGAGGTGATGCGCGGCCAGGTCGGCTGGTGGCGGAGAGTGGCGTCCCTGACGGGATTCGAACCCGTGTTACCGCCTTGAAAGGGCGGCGTCCTAGGCCTCTGGACGACAGGGACGTCCGGGTGGGAAACACCGAATTGTAGCACGCGGAGCTCGGCTGGTCCCCGCCCCGGCCGCCCCGGTGGTGCCCGACCCGTCGGTCCCGGGAAGTCGTAAATCGCCTTGACGCCTCCGAGCTGGCCTACCAAGCGTCGCCCGACCCTGGCCGGACCAGACGGTAGGTCGCGTTCGCGGTCGCCGTCCGTGTTCGCCCCGCGGAGTGCGCGCCCCGCCAGGTGCAGGAGCCGTCGGCGGGCGGAGCCAGGGAGATTCGGAAGCGGTGCAGCTTCGTCAGGACGAGCACGTGAGCCGAGGGCACAGACAGCGCCGGATATGCTGGCGGATGGGTGCGCCGTCTCAGTGCCCCGTCCGGCGACCGGAGTCACGCCTCAGGCGACTGAAGCGTCCAGGGCCTCCCGCAGGAAGCCTCATCGGTGCATCCCGCCTCATCTGTGCATCTGTGTCTGCGCCCATCGGTGCCATCCGTGCAATCTGTGGCCCTATTGATGCGGCTGCTGCTCCGTGGACGGCCCATCCTCGCCGCGGCGCTTGCCGTCCCGTGCCGCATCGCGGCCGCGGCCACGCGGTTCCTGCCGCTCCCACCGGACCCGGCGCGATCGGGATGGCTGTCCTCCGCCACCGGACGGCGGCGTCTGCCCCTTCCCCGCCCGAGGCGGGGGCTCCGGCTTCGTGGGCGGTGCCGCGACCTTGCCCGCCGGTGACGCCGGAGCCGGCTCACCGCGGTTGGCCAGCGCGGACTTCACCCGCTCCCGCTCCTCGCGCACCGCCGGGGGCGCCGCCCCGGCCGTGCCCGGCACCGCCGCGTCGGGCGCGCGCCAGGGACGCACACCCGCACCGGCCTCGGCCGGAGCGTCACCCGCCACGCCGCGCGCGCCGTCCGTCAGCCACCAGGCCCAGAGCGCCCGCCCGGTGATCACGGTTCCGAGCGTGTAGTAACAAATCGCGACCAGCAGGCCCGACAGCGCGAAGCTCGCGCCCGACGCCCACGCGACGAAACTCCCCAGCACCAGCACCGACGCGATGTCCAATCCCGCACCGGCCGTGCGGCGCGCGGACCACGCAGGGATGGCACTGGCGCGCCCGGCAAGCGCCAGGCGCAGGCCGTCACCCGGCTCCGGGCCTGCCGCCGGCGTGGCTCGACTGCCCGGCACCGGTGCGGAGTCGTCTATCACCTCGGGAAAGAGCCCCTCGAACTCCGACAACGTCTGTTCGACCGGCAGCCCGACGAGCGCCGCGTAATCCCGCACGAACCCACGCCGGTAAACCGAACCGGTCGGCCAGCGCGAGAAGTTGTTCGTCTCCAGTCCCGCGAAGACGTACGACCCCACCTTGGTGGACTCGGCAATGGAGCGCAGGGGAATGCCCCGCCGCTCGCGTTCGTGTTTCATCCGCACACAAAAGCGGTGTCGTGCTTCCTGTCGTGGGTTGCCCGTGTTCACACCCGTCGCCTGTCGGAAAGAATTGCCGCGTCCGCTGTCGCAAACGGATACGCGTCACGCACGCCAGACGCGAGGCCGGGAGGAATTGGCGGAGGTCTGGCGCAGATCCCCACAAATGCCTTGCGGGTTGCGTGCCAAGGTGGGAAACGGTGACGCGGACTAGTAGTGGCGACGAGCCAGCGCGAGGCCTTCGACGCCGTGATCGACGCGACGGCCGAGTCCGAGCTCGGCCCGCACGGCGTTCTCACGCCGGATGGCACACGCATCGGCCGCGCGCTCGCGCGGCCCCGGATCCGCGCAGCGGCCCGAGAGGTCGCCGGCGAGCAGGTACGGGAACGCGTGGCCGTAGAGTTCGTGGACCAGGATCCGGTCGAGGTCCGACTCCAGCTCCGCCGGCAGCGAGCCGGCCCGGTCGTGCAGCTGCTGCAGCAACGGCAGGTTCACGACCACCAGCACCGTGTCGACCCGGGCCCCCTCGCCCACGACCGGCGACACCTCCGCGATCACCCCGGGGTCGAACGGCCTGGAGTCCTGCCCGTCCGGCTGGTCACTGACCACGACTTGATCCGGCGTCAGGATGATCGCGCGGCGATCACTGCGTACGAGCGAGGCCAGGGCCTGGCGCCACAGGTCGCTCCCGCGGGCGACGCGTGCGAGGCTGTCGGCAAGGATGGGGTTGGAGGTCCAGAGCGGCGATCCGTCCGGACCGCTGGCGCGCTCGGCAGGCAGGGGCTGGGCGCAGAGCGGCTGGGGCAACCCAAGGCTGCCGACCGCCAATGCGAGTCCGACCACCCACCGCATGGGGGACCTCCCATGAACGAGGTTCCGGGTGCCGGGACCCGCCAGGCAGGTCAGCGCTCCCAGAAGAGTGACACTCAGGTTACGGTAATGTTAAATCTATGTTACATCAAGCAAATTGTTGACTGGCCTGAAGAAAGCCGTCCTCCGGGCGGCTTGTGGCGCACCGGGAACGGACCTCCCGTCGGCTTAGAATGCCGGCCATGCGTACCCACCCTGGTCTCGCCGTTCTTGGCGTCGTCTGCGCGGCTGCCGTCGCCTGCTCGTCTCCCCGTCCTGCCACCCCGGCGGCGCCGCCGTCGGTCGTCGAGTTGAGCATCCCGGAGATGCAACAAGCCCTCGCGGATGGCCGCCTCACGTCACGGCAGCTCGTCACCGCCTACCTCGTACGCATCGGGCTGTACGAGGACCGGTTGAACGCCGCGGTGCGGGTCAACGAGCACGCGCTGGCCGAGGCGGACCGCCTGGACCGCGAACGCGCGGCGGGCCAGATCCGCGGTCCCCTGCACGGGATCCCCGTGGCGCTCAAGGACAACATCCACACGACGGAGATGCCCACCACGGGCGGCGCCCTCGCGCTGGCAGGCTGGACACCTCCCTACGACGCGACGCTGACGACCAACCTGAAGGCCAGCGGCGCGATCATCATCGCGAAGGCCGGGCTGACCGAACTGGCGAACTGGGTCGCCGGCGCACCTGATCCGATGCCGGGCAACTTCAACTCGCTCACCGGCTTCGGCTACAACCCCTACGACCCACGGCCCGACCCGCGCGAGGTCCCCGGGGACGGCCGGCCCGTGCTCTCGACCGGCGGTTCCAGCTCGGGCATCGGCACCGCCGCCAGCCTCTGGGCCGCCAACGTCGGCACCGACACCGGCGGCTCCGTCATCAGCCCCTCCAACGCGAACATGCTGGTGGGCATCCGTCCGACCATCGGGCGCATCAGCCGCTACGGCGTGATCCCGGTGACCGCCGATCACGACACCGCTGGTCCGATGACCCGCACCGTGGCGGACGCGGCCATCATGCTCGGCGCCATGGAGGGTGCCTCGCCCGATCCCCATGACCCGGCCACCACCACCTGCGAGCCCCCGCCCAACCGTGACTACACGGCATTTCTCGACGCGGGCGCGTTGAAGGGCGCCCGCATCGGGATTCCACGCGCCTACTACTACGACCCCATCACGATCGACGGCCGCGAGACCGGTGGTCTCTCCGCCGAGCAGCGCGACGCCATGACCGCGGCCATCGAGGTCCTGAAGGCGCAGGGCGCCGAGGTGGTGGACCCGGCCGACGTGCCGAGCTACGCTGCCGCCAACCCCGACGAGAACTTCGCCGCCTGGAACTTCTGCGCCGGTGACGATGGGGCCAAGGGCAAGGACGCGAACTGCTCCGTCAACTTCAAGTACGGGATGAAACGCGACTTCGCCAGGTGGGTCGAGAGCCTTGGCGACGACGCGCCCTTCCCATCCCTGACGGCGCTGCGCGAATGGAACCTGGCGCATGCGCGAGGAGCCCTGCGGTATGGCCAGTCACGGTTCGACATCTCGGACGAGATGGACCTCGAGGCCGACAAGGCGCGCTACGAGGCGGACCACGCGAAGGACCTGCGGTTGAGCCGGGAGCAGGGCATCGACGGCGTGCTCCAGGCGCATAACCTCGACGCCATCCTGACGCCCGGCAGCGCGGGCGCCGGCCTCGCCGCCCGCGCCGGCTACCCGATCATCGTCGTGCCCTTCGCGCGTGTGCCCAACGCCCCGTCGCGGCCGCTGCCCGAGGGCTTCGACGCGCAGCCGGCGCCGTTCGGTGTGGGGTTCACGGGCGCCCAGTGCAGCGAGCCGAAGCTGATCGCGATTGCCTACGCGTTCGAGCAGGCCACGAAGAAACGGGTGCCGCCGCCGCTGTTCCCGTAGGCCGACCGCTTCGCGGTCGTCAGGCCTCGCCCCTTCGGGGCTCGGTGGGCCGCGCCCTGCGGGCGCGTCAGGCCACGCGGCCCTGCCGGGCCGCGTCGTGGGAGGATCTCGCGACCTCGTGGTAGGTCCTCACGAGCGGCCCGAAGGGCCGCGAGGCCCAACGGCGCCGAAGGCGCCGGCCCACCGCGCGAAGCGCGGCCTGCCAGCCCTCGCACGGGATCCCCTGCGAGGGCTGGCCCCTCGTGTATCCTGTGCCGCGTGCCGCTCGCCGACCGCCTTGCCTGGCTCGGGCTCCTGCTCGGCCCCGCCCTCGCGCTTGCGTGTTACCTGCTCATCCCGGACGCCGACGCCGGCGGTCTGACCAGCGCCGGCCGGGCCACGGCAGGCATCGGGGTGTGGATGGCCGTCTGGTGGATGACCGAGGCCATCCCCCTCGCCGCCACGGCCCTGCTGCCGGTCGTCGCGTTCCCGCTCTCCGGCGCCTTCCCAGCCGCCCGGGCCCTCCCGCCGTACGCGTCCGACATCGTCTTCCTGTTCATGGGCGGGTTCATGATCGGGCTTGCGATGCAGAAGTGGAACCTCCACATCCGCATCGCCCTCAGCATCGTGCGCCTCGTCGGCACCGCGCCGGCCCGCCTGGTCGGCGGCTTCATGCTCGCAACGGCCTCGCTGAGCCTCTGGATCTCGAACACCGCCGCCGCCGTGATGCTGATGCCCGTCGGCCTCAGCGTCATCACGCTCCTGCGCAACCGCCTCGACGCGAAGGATCCCGCCACGACGACCGCGCTCGGCAACCTCGCGACCTGCCTGATGCTGGCCATCGCGTACGGCGCCTCCATCGGCGGGCTCGGCACCCTCATCGGCTCGCCACCAAACCTCGTGCTGGCGCAGTACGCGAAATCGCAGCTCGGCTACGACGTGACGATGCTCGAGTGGATGCGCATGGGGTTGCCGCTGGTTGCCCTGATGCTGCCGTCCACCTGGCTCTTCCTGACGCGCGTGGCGTTCCCCGTCCGCCTCGCGGTGCCGAAGGCCGTGGAGGACGAGATTGCCGGCGAGCTGACCCGCCTGGGGCCGATGACCCGGGGTGAACGGGTGGTGCTGACGGTCTTTGCCTGCACGGCGCTGGCGTGGATTTTCAGGCCGCAGCTGGCGGGCCTGACGGGGCTTGCGCTGTCGGACGCCGTGATTGGGATGACCGGTGCCCTCGTGCTCTTCCTGCTGCCGGTCGACTGGGGCAGCCGGACCTTCGCGCTCGACTGGCACACCGCCGAGCGCCTGCCGTGGGGGGTGCTGCTGCTGTTCGGCGGCGGCCTCAGCCTGGCGGCCGCCATCAGCGGCAACGGCGTGGACGCGTGGCTCGCGTCGGGTTTCGGCGCCCTCACCGGCGTGCGCACCATCTGGGTCGTCCTGGCGGCGACGACCCTTGTCGTGTACCTCACCGAGCTGTCGAGCAACACCGCCATCGCGAACACCTTCATCCCGATCCTCGCGGCGGCGGCCGTCGGTCTCGGGATCGAGCCGCTGCCCGTGCTCTACGGCGCGGCGTTCGCCGCCACCTGCGCCTTCATGCTGCCCGTGGCGACGCCCCCGAATGCGATCGTGTTCGGGTCCGGCTACGTGACGGTTGGCCAGATGATGCGCGCCGGCATGGGCCTGAACATCATCGCAATCGTCTACATCACCCTGATGATCAAGATCTTCGGTCTCTGGCCGCTGCCGATCTTCTGAGGCGGCACGCCGGGCGCCTGTCGATGCACCGCAGCTTCCTGCCGCTCCTTCGCTGTCCGATCTGCCGGGGGCCGCTCGCCGTCGCCGAAACCGTGCAGGGCTCGGATGGGTGCCTCGAGTGGGGCCTGCTGTCGTGCCGCTGCCGCGAGCCCCACGCGGTCGTGGCAGGGATCCCGCTGCTCCTGCCGGCACTCGACCCCCGCGGCATCGAGGCGCGCACGGCCCTCCGCACCCCGCACCTGGACCACGAGGCCTGGCTCGCGGAGGCGTGCCGCCGGTGGATGCCGTCGCTGCCACCGCTGGCGCCACGCCCCACGGCGCTGGAGGCCATTGCCGAGGCCGGCGGCGGCGTGTTCTACGAGTACCTCGCCTGGAAGTGGGCGACACGGTCCTTCGCCACCGGCGTCACCCTGCTCGGCGCGGCGCCTCGAGGCGTGCTCGTGGACCTCGGCTGTGGCATGGGCCACCTGGCCTGGACGGCAGGACATCTGCGCGCGGCGACGAAGACCATCGCCGTCGACCACGCCCTGCCGCTCCTGCTCGCCGGACGCGCGCTTGGCCTGCTGCCCGCCCCACCGCACGGCCTGGCCGTGTGCGCCGACGCGAACTTCGGCCTCCCCGTCGTCGACGGCACCGCCGCGACGGTGTTCGTCTCCGACGGCCTGCACTACTTCTTCCGCGCCCGCGCCGTTGTCGCCGATGCGCACCGGGCGCTCGCGCCGGACGGCGTGCTGATCCTGAACCACCTGCACAACCGGCACGCCACCGCGGGTGAACCGGCGCAGGGGCACAGCCGCGCGCCCGACGAATGGTCCGGCCAGGTGCAACACGCCGGCTTCGGCTGGCAGGCGCTGTTCGCGGATGACGACCTGTTGCAGGCAGTGGCCATGGGCGACGTCCCACCTCACCGGCTCCCATTCGAGCTGGCCGCGGCGCGCAGTCTCTCGATGCTCGCGGGTTCGGCGCCACGCGCGTGGTCGCCGGGTGTCCTGCCCGACGAAGGCCCGCTCGCGCTCAATCCGGTGTACGGCTTTGCGCCAGCGCGCGACGCCGCTCACCGAGCCTGGCCCTCCGCGGCCTTCGCCGACGAGCACGGCAGCCCGCTCTTCCCGGCCACGGTGACCTGGCCGGCCACGGCCTCCCCCGACGAGCGCCGCGCGCTGGTCGCCCGCCTCACGTGGCTGCCCCTGCCGTCCGGCTACGTCGGCGCCGCACAGTACGTGGACAGCGTCGGGGCGTTCTAGTCCGCCTTGCTCCTGCCTTTCCGTGTCGCTGTGGCCCGAACGTGACCTGGGGAAGAGTAAGATCCCCCGCCATGACCCGTTTCACTGCCGCCGTCGTCCAGGATGCGCCGGTCGTCTTCGATGCCACCGCCACGATCGACCGTATCCGGGACCGTGTCGCGGACGCCGCCGCGCGTGGCGCCGCGCTCGTCGTGTTTCCCGAGGCGTTCGTCTCGGCCTATCCGAAGGGCCTCGACTTCGGCGCCCGCGTGGGCTCCCGCTCCCCCGAGGGTCGCGAGGACTTCAGGCGCTACTTCGATGGCAGCATCGAGGTGCCGGGGCCGGCCACGGCGGCGCTCGGGGCCATCGCGCGGGCGCACGGCGTGCACCTGGTGGTGGGAGTCATCGAACGCGAGGGCGGCACGCTCTACTGCACGGTCGTCTTCGTCGGGCCCGACGGCGCGCTGCTCGGCAAGCATCGCAAGTTGATGCCCACCGCCATGGAGCGCATCGTCTGGGGGTACGGGGACGGCTCGACCCTGCCCGTGCTCGACACGCCGCTCGGACGGATGGGCGCCGTGATCTGCTGGGAGAACTACATGCCGATGCTGCGCATGGCGATGTATGCCAAACACGTCCAGGTGTACTGCGCGCCAACGGCGGACGACCGGGAGACCTGGCTCCCATCGATGCGGCACATCGCCCTCGAAGGACGGACGTTCGTGCTGACGGCCTGCCAGTACCTCCGTCGAGGCGACTGCCCGCCGGACTACGCCGCGGTCCAGGGCGATGCGCCGGAGACGGTGCTGATGCGGGGCGGCAGCGCCATCGTGGGCCCGCTCGGGCAGGTGCTCGCCGGGCCGTTGTTCGACGAAGCGGGCATCCTGACAGCGGAGATCGATCTGGACGAGATCACGCGCGGCAAGTACGACTTCGACGTGGTGGGCCACTACGCGCGGCCGGACGTGTTCCGCCTGCACGTCAACGAGCAGCCACAGCGGCCCGTCGTCCGCGACACGCCGCCTACCGGGTGACGGCGCCGAAGTAGTCAGGCAGGCCGGGCTGGGTGTCCTTCAGGATCTCGACGATGGCCCGGCGGATCGGCTGGGTGAGGTGCGCGTAGGCCTCGCCGCTCTCGCGGCCCGACAGGATGGCCCACAGCCGCTGATAGACCGCCTCCTTCACCTCCGGCGGCAGGCCCTCGAAACCCGGCGAGTAAATCATGTAGCTCAGCGGGTACTTCATCATCCGCTTGTCGAGGTCGAACGCCCGCAGGCTCCGGCCCTGGCTGTCCTTCGGGCCGCGCGCCTCGAAGGCGGCGGCAAAGCCGGACGACCCGCGCACGCGCGACGGCAGCGGCGCCTCCTCGACGAAGAGCATGTAGTCCACGAGCTCGTCCACTGCCTGCCGCACGCGCGGCGTGATCCCCGAGGTGGCTCCCCGCGGCATCCCGGGCAGGCGCGCCTGATACTGGCCCAGCCGCCATTCCCAGCCGGCGCGCGTCAGCAGGTTGGTCAGGTGCGCCTGGTGGTCGATGGTGAGCAGGGCCACGACATCGCTGTACGGCGTCGGGAACTTGTCCGTGTCGAAGCGCCCCTCGACCGACGTCAGCTTCGCCGGCTCGAAGCGCTCGTTGGCGTCAGGCCGGATCAACTCGGCGTTGCCCATGTGCCGGTCCGGCACCTCCTCGCCGGTCACGTACCAGCCCCCCCACCGCTCTGCAATCGGCACGCGGTCGTCGACCACGAAGCCGTTGGCGTACTCCGCGTCGGTCTTGCGGGGGAAGACGGTCTGGACGAGCGCGCCGGGCACGGCACGGGTGTCCCAGGAGAGGTGACACTGCAGGCACTGCTCCTCGCGCGACAACTGCGCACCGGGCTTCTGGGGCAGCTGGTAGAACACCATGCCCTGACGGGGATCCTGGGCGGCAATCTCGAGCACGTCGCCACCGCGCACCCACCCGACGGCTACGTCATCGGAGAAGTACAGCGCGCGCGGGTTGTGCGAGCTGATCATCGGCGCCTGGAAGCTCGTCTTGGAGAAGACGAGCACCTGGGACTCCACCGGGATGTCGAGCGCCTTCAGGAACGCCCGCAGGTAACCGGTCCCGTCGGCGTCGAAGCGCAGGCTCGCCTTCCCCGCCTCGATGTCCCGGGCAAGCGCCGTGACGCGGTCGCCCAACTCGCCTTCCGTGTACCGGATGGCGGGGTGATCCCGTGACACCTGGAACGCATCGTCCCGCTGCCGTGCGAGACCCACCACCCCGAGTGCCAGGAGGAGCGAGCCAACCACGAAAATCCGGGGAGGGCGCATGCCACTACTGTATCGCACCGCCCAGCCACACCATCGTGCCGCCCCCAGGGCCGCACCTTCGTGCGGCACCTTCGTGCGGCACCTTCGTGCGGCACCTCCGTGTGGCACCCCCGTGTGGCACCCCCGTGTGGCATCCCCGTGTGGCACCCCCGTGCGGCACCCCCGTCCGTGCTACGATGGAGGGTTCCGTCATACGAGAAAGGCCACGCCGTGATTTCCGTCTCCAACGTCTCGATGCGCTACGGCTCGAAGGTCCTGTTCGAGGACGTGACCACCACGTTCTCGCCGGGACGCCGGTACGGGCTGACCGGGCCGAATGGCGCCGGCAAGTCCACCTTCATGAAGCTGCTGACCGGGGAGCTGGCGCCGCAGAAGGGCTCCGTGGCCCGTCCCGACAAGCTGGGCGTGCTCCGCCAGGACCAGTTCGCCTTCGACCAGTTCCGGGTGATCGACACGGTCATCATGGGCAACAGCCGCCTCTGGGCGGCGCTCGAGGAGCGGGAGTTCCTGTACGCCAAGGCCGAAATGACCGAGGACGACGGGATGCGGCTCGGGGAACTGGAGGGCATCGTCGGCGAGGAAGACGGCTACTCCGCCGAGAGTGACGCGGCGATCCTGCTGCAGGGCCTCGACATCCCCGGCTCGCTCCACGATCGCACCATGGCCGAGCTGCAGGGCGGCCAGAAGGTGCGCGTGCTGCTGGCGCAGGCCCTGTTCGGGCACCCGCTGGCGCTGCTCCTCGACGAGCCCACGAACCACCTCGACCTCGACTCGATCCACTGGCTGCAGGACTTCCTCTGCCGTTACGAGGGCACGCTGATCGTGATCTCCCACGACCGGCACTTCCTCAACGGCGTCTGCACGCACACGGCCGACATCGACTACCAGACGATCATCACCTACACCGGCGGCTACGACGACATGGTGCTCGCCAAGGCCGAGATCCGGTCGCGAATCGAGGCCGAGAACACGCAGCGCGAGAAGAAGATCGCCCAGCTCAACGACTTCATCGCCCGCTTCGGCGCCGGCACCCGCGCCAGCCAGGTCACCTCGCGGCGCAAGGAAGTGGAGCGGCTCCAGACCACGGTGCTGGCGCGGTCGAACATCCAGCGCCCGTACATCCGCTTCCCGATGCAGCGGCCCTCGGGGCGCATGGCGCTCGAGTTCGAGGGCGTGACCAAGGGCTTCGACGGCACGACCGTCATTCCGGGCTTCAGCGCGGTGGTCAACCGGGGCGACAAGATCGTGCTCGTCGGCCGCAACGGCGTCGGCAAGACGACGCTGCTGCGCGCCCTCCTGGCGGACGCGCCGGGACTGCCGCCGGCGCCGGAGGACCTCGACGCCGGCAAGGTGCGGTGGGGACACGAGGCGTCGATCGGCTACTTCCCGCAGGACCACACGGGCGCCATCGCGCCGGGTCTCACCGCCGTGGACTGGCTGCACCAGTTCGACCCCGAAGCCTCCAAGCAGGACATCCACGGCCTGCTCGGCCAGATGCTGTTCAGCGGCGAGGAAGGCTACAAGCCGACCGAGGCCCTGTCGGGCGGCGAGACCGCACGTCTGCTCTTCTGCCGCATCATGCTGCAGAAGCCGAACGTGCTCGTCCTCGACGAGCCCACGAACCACCTCGACCTCGAGTCGATCAACGCGCTCAACGTGGCGCTCCAGAAGTTCGAGGGCACGGTCCTGCTGGTGACGCACGACCAGGACGTCATGGAAGAGGTGGGCACGCGCGTGTGGCACTTCGCCGACGGCGCGGTGGACGATTTCAAGGGGACGTACGAGGAGTTCAGCGCGGCTCGCGCCTGATCCCCGGCGCTCCGGACTGGCGGCCGCCCGGCCGCCAGTCGTGCGGCCCGCCGCGAAAGCGGTGGACAAGCCCGGCCCATCTTCGTTAGCGTCTCCCGATACCCTCGACAACCTGCAGGCGGGGCCCCTCCGGCCCCGCCGCGACATCTCCCCGGAGGAGTTCAGCTATGCGCAAGTGGAACCTGGCCGTCCTGACGGCCGTCGCGGCCCTCACGGTGGCCTTCACGGCGACCGTCTCGGCGCAGCTCGGCGCCGACAACCCGCGGTTCGGCAAGTGGAAGATCGAGTCGGACGCCCCGCCGCCGTCGTCCAACATCATGACGTATGAGCCGTACGTCGAGGACGGCAAGACGGGCATGCGCGTCACGATCGACGCCGTGGACGCGAAGGGCCAGAAGCGGTCCTGGGGCTACGTCACGATGTTCGACGGCAAGTTCCGGCCGATGCACGGCGACACCAACGCCGACTCCGCCGCCGTCACCGTCATCGGCCCGCGGACGACGATGATCCAGAACAAGTCCGGGGACACGATCCAGACGATCATCAACATCCTGTCCGAGGACGGGAACACCATCAACAACGAGTACCACAGCATCCGCGACGGCAAGGAAATCATCACGCACGCGGTGTACAAGCGAATCCAGTAGGGACTCGCTTGGGCGGGGCGCCTCGCGGCGTCCCGCCGCGGGTCGCTGGGACGCGGGCTGCGCCCGCGCTGGGACTCGCGCTTCGCGCTCGCTCGGACTCGGCCGCTTTGCGGCCTTGCTCCGAGCCGCGGATTCGGACCCTGGCCCTTCGTTCCTCGTTCCCAGCGAGCGTAGCGAGTCCTAGCGAGCCGAAGGCGAGTCCCAGCGAGAGCCTCCAGGCTCGAGTCCTCTCCCGGCCGTCTCCGTACATGACGAAGGGGGCGCCACCCCACAGGTGGCGCCCCCTTCGTCATGTACCTGTACGGCCGGCCGGTTAGAACCGCGCCGTGAGGCCGAAGCGGATGATCCGCGGGGCCAGGATGCGGTTCGGGCGCGACCAGCTGCTGCCGAGCGCCGTCGTCTGGCCCAGCACGTGGTTGGCGTTGAGGACGTTGAAGAGGTCCATCGACGCCTCGAAGTTGCCCACGCCCACCTGGAACCGCTTGCTGAGGCGCAGGTCGACGAACTTGTTCACCGTCTCGGTGCGGTCCTCGCCGCGCTGCTGCACGTTGACGGTCTCGCTGACCTGCGAGGTCGTGAGGCCGCGGAACGTGAAGGTGCGGTCGAGCGGGTCACCCGCGCGGGCGGTGTACTTGCCGGAGATCAGCACGTCGTACGGGAGCAGGTAGCTGCCCGAGAGCGTGAAGGTCCACGGCAGGTCGGTGAACACCGAGCCGTTGTCGCGGTTGATCGACGTGTTCGGGTTGCTGAAGTCGTCCCCCGTGAACGTGCCGCTGTGGTCGAAGCCCTCGTGCTTCTGCAGCGAGAGCCCCGTGAGCAGCTGCCAGCGGTTCGACATGCGCTTCTGCAGGTCGATCTGCACGCCGTTGTAGTCGCTCTGCAGGAAGTCGACGTTGGTGATGTAGCGGTCGCGCGCGCCGGCGAACTCGGGCTTGAGGCGGTAAATCGTGATCGAGTCCGTCGAGCCGTCGGCGTTGGTGAACGTCCGCTCCTCCGGCGTGTAGGCGCTGGCCGGGCGGGCGCGATCGAGCACGCCAAGGCCGTCGCGGTGCTGGCGGCGGTGGTAGCTCACCGACAGCGCGAGGTTGTTGGCCAGCGACTGGTCGATACCGACGTTCATCTCGTCGCTGTAGGGCCGGCTCGAGTCGGGGTCCACCGTCGGGAAGAGCCCCGCCGGGAAGCCGAGGAACTCGCCGAGCTCACTGAGCTGCGGGATGCGGTCGCCGTTGGTGTCGTCCCAGCTCACCGACTGCGTGACGAAGGCGTTCGGGTTGACCTGCTGCGCGAGCTCGGAGCCGAACTGGTTGTAGAACCGGCCGTAGTACGCCTTGATCGCCGTCTTGCCGTTGCCGAACAGGTCGTAGGCGATGCCGAGGCGCGGCGCCACGTTCGGGCCGTAGTCGAAGACGTCGGTCTTCGGGAACGACCGCTCGCCCACGAAGGTGCCGGCGGGGCTGGTCTGCGCCGGCAGGTAGCCGCTCACGCCGTCGATGCGCACGCCGGCGTTGATCGTCGCCTTGCCGAGGATCCAGCGGTCCTGGAAGAACGCGCCCCAGCTCTGCAGCCGGTGATCCGAGTTGATGGGCGTGTTGGACAGGTTCGCGCGGTACGCGACGCCCTCGTCCAGGTCGCCGTAGCGGTCGCCGTTGGTGGTGCGCTCGTAGGCCATGCGCTCCCACGACAGCTGGATGCCGCCCTTCAGGTCGTGCGTGCCGCCGCTGCCGGCGTCGACGAAGTAGCTGGCCGAGCCGTTGGCCTGGTAGCGATGGTTCGGGTTGAGCGACTGGCCGGTCGCCGCGTTCTCGATCGTGAAGAGCGAGGTGTCACGCACCGAGATGTCGGTCGGCTGCACCTCGTTCTGGTAGCGGCTCGGGAACACGCCCCACATGCGGCCCACGCGCGCGTCGAGCAGCAGCCGCGACCCGACGACGTGGTTGTAGTTGATGACGTAGTTCTGCGCCGGCTGGTCCTGCAGCGTGGTCGCCTTGTCGGCCACGAACAGGTAGGGCGAGTTGCGGCGGTGGAACCGGTCCTTGAGGTTGCGGTTGAAGACGATCGACGTCTTGATGTTCGGCGTCGCCTGGTAGGTCAGCTTGCCGACGAAGTTGCGGATGCGGTTGTCGTCGATCGCCTGCGAGCCGTCGGCGTTCTTCGCGCCGACCTGGAACTGGTCGAGCCGCCACCAGCGCATCGCGCCGAAGAACCAGAGCTTGTCGCGCTTGAGCGGGCCACCGAGCGTCGAGCTCCAGTCGTAGGAGATGTCGATCGGGTTGCCGGCCACGCCGGTCTGCTGTCCCGCGCCGATGCCGAGGCGGTCCCGCAGCGCGTCGTCGATGTTGTCGCCCTGGAGGGCGTCGTTCATGAAGTAGAAGTTGTGGTCGGAGTTGAAGCGGTTGCCGCCCGACTTCGTCACCATGTTCATGTAGACGCCGCTGACATCGCTCTCCGCGGTGCCCGACGCCGTCTGCATGTTGTACTCCTCGTACATCTCGAAGCCGTAGTACA
>JBFWVR010000021.1:0-54319 GCA_050246635.1 Vicinamibacterales bacterium | reverse complement strand
GCGCCGGGCGCTGATCTTCGTGTCAGGCTCGAAGCCTCGCGCACAACCAGCGTCCCGACGCGCCTACTCAAGCGTCCCTGAGTAGACCCCGACCATCGGGGTAGGGGCAACATACAAGCGCACGAAGGGCCGCACGACTCGGACCCTGCGGCTTCTTCGTGTCCTTCGCCCCTCGACGCGGCTCGGGGCGACCCTGAGCGGAGTCGAAGGGTCGTGGCTGGCTCTTCCCGCTCACCCCTTCTTCAGCAGCACCACCCGCCGGTTCTGCGCCCGCCCCTCTTCCGTCGTGTTGTCGGCCACCGGCTTCGTGTCGCCAAACCCCGCCGTCGTCAGGCGCGCGGCGTCGATGCCGGCGGCGACCAGGTGCGCCTTGACGGCGTCGGCGCGGGCGCGCGACAGCGTCAGGTTGCCCTCCGGCGTGCCGGTGCTGTCGGTGTGGCCCTGGATCTCGAGCGTGAGGGCGGGATCCGCCTTCATCAACTCCACGACGGCCGTCAGGGCGGTGGTGGACGCCGGCAGGAGCGTGGCCTTGCCCGTGTCGAAGAGGATGTTCCTGAGCGTCACCTGTCCGGTGGCCGCCAGCGTGTCGGCAAGTTCCCGCGCGGTGAACGTCACGTCCTGCCGCATCCCGGCTTCCTGCACGACCCGCAGCGTGTAGGTCTCGCCGGCGTTCGAGACCGAGACCTCGAGCCAGATGGCGCCGCTGCCCTCCGGTCCGGGCATGCGGGCCGTCATCGTGCCGCCACTCGAATCGAGGTCCTCGAGGACCCGCGTGCCGCCGCGCGGCGTCATGACGTTCAGGTAGTTGCGGCCGATCTGCAGCGGGCCCGGGTGCTTGTGGCCCTCCTGGATCCAGTACTCCACCTCGACGAAGTGGCCCTCGACCGGTGTGGTCGTGCCGTCGTCGAGCGTGAAGTCCCAGGCGCCGAACTCCTGGTCCTGGCAGGCCCCGATGTAGAAGTCGGGCATGCGGCTGAACATCGGGTGGTCACGGCACCCGTCCGCGTCCGGTTCCTGGGCATGGATGGTCCCGGCGGCACCGAACAGCAGGGCAGAGAGGAGCAGCACGAGAAGTGCCACAGATGGCACAGGGGCCACAGATGGCACAGGGGCCACAGATTGCACAGATGGCACAGATAGCATTGCTGCCTCAAATTGCACTGCAGCCACAGATGGCACAGATGGCACAGAGATCAGGCGCGGCACGGGCAGGGCAGACGAAATGCGGGCCATGAACGGTCGAATCTTGGAAGTGAGCATCCAGCCTCCGCGGCAATGGATGAGTATCCCACAGGCCCTCGGAACACGCCTGCGGCGGCCACGCCCTTCGTGCCCTTCGTGCCCTTCGCGCCCTTCGTGCCCTTCGTGCCCTTCGTGCCCTTCGTGCCCTTCGCGCCCTTCGTAACCTTCGTGACCTTCGATCCGACCCATTACAATCTCTTCCCACGATGAACGTTCACCTGATCGACGGCACCTACGAGCTGTTCCGGCACTTCTTCGGCGCACCGCCCGCGAAGACGGCGGACGGGGCGGAGGTGGGGGCCATCCGCGGGGTGCTCGGCTCGGTGCTGCTGCTGCTCGGCGACGGCGCGACGCATGTGGCCGTCGCGACCGATCACGTCATCGAGTCGTTCCGCAACGCGCTCTGGGCGGGCTACAAGACCGGGGAGGGTGTGGACCCGGTGCTGCTCGCCCAGTTCCACCCGCTGGAGGCCGCGCTCTCGGCGATGGGCGTGGCCGTGCTGCCGATGACGGAGTTCGAGGCGGACGATGGGCTGGCGGCCGGCGCGGCGGTGGCGGCGGCCGACCCGCGGGTCGAGCGGGTGTTCATCTGCACACCCGACAAGGACCTCGCCCAGTCCGTCGTCGGCGACCGGGTCGTCCAGTTCGACCGCCGCGCGCGCATCGTCCGCGACGAGGCGGGTGTGATCGAGAAGTTCGGTGTGCCGCCGGCGTCGATTCCCGACTACCTCGCGCTGACGGGCGACTCCGCGGACGGCTACCCCGGGTTGCCCGGCTGGGGCGCGAAGTCCGCGGCGGCGGTGCTCGCGCGCTACGGCCACCTCGAGGACATCCCCGCGGAGTACGCCAACTGGAACGTCGCGGTGCGCGGCGGCGCGAAGCTGGCGGCCACGCTCGAGAGCCAGCGCGACCTCGCCCGCCTGTTCCGTGACCTGGCGACGCTCCGGACTGACGCCCCTGTCTTCGCCTCGGTGGACGAGATCCGCTGGACCGGCCCCACGCCCGGGTTCACGGACCTCTGCGCCTGGCTGAAGGCCCCTGGCCTGGCCGAACGCGCCCAGCAGATCGCGAGCCAGCGCTAGAAGAGCCAGCCACGAACTGTCCCTTCGTGAACTTCGTGAGCTTCGTGGCTGGTGGTCTCCTGCCTCCCGTCGCACGAAGCCGCCGCCCGGACGCGATACAATCCCGCGCAACTGGAGGGACACCGAGATGCTGGTGATGACGAGACGGGCCGTCTGGGCCGTGGTGCTGGTGGCGATGACGGCGGCGTGCGGATCTTCCCCGGAGCCGGAGGCGACGCAGCCGGCGCCCGAGTCGGAGGAGGCGCTGGTCGCGCGGGCGCGGGGCATCCACGAGCGGGTGATCACGCTCGACACCCACGACGACATCAACCCCGACAACTTCACGCCCGAGGTCAACTACACCCAGCGTCTCGACACGCAGGTCAACCTCCCGAAGATGGTCGAGGGTGGCCTCGACGCCTCCTTCTTCATCGTCTACGTGGGGCAGGGACCGCTGACGCCCGAGGGCTATGACGCCGCCTACAAGACCGCCGTCGAGAAGTTCGAGGCCATCCACCGGCTCACCGAGGAGATTGCCCCGGACCAGATCGAGCTGGCGCTCACCGCGGACGACGTGCGGCGCATCGCGGCGTCGGGTAAGAAGGTGGCGCTCATCGGGATCGAGAACGGCTACCCGATCGGCACCGACATCAGCCGCGTGAAGGAGTTCCACGACCGCGGCGGACGCTACCTCTCGCTGGCGCACAACGGCCACAGCCAGCTCTCGGACTCCAACACCGGCGAACGGGACAACGACTGGAAGTACAACGGCCTGAGCGACCTCGGCAGGGAGGTCATCGCCGAGGCGAACAAGTGGGGCCTCATGATCGACGTCTCGCACCCGTCGAAGGCCTCGATGATGCAGACGGTGAAGCTGTCGAAGGCGCCGATCATCGCGTCGCACTCCGCCTGCCGCGCGCTCTGCGACCACAGCCGCAACATGGACGACGAGCAGCTCCTGGCGCTCAAGGAGAACGGCGGCGTGATCCAGATGGTGGCGTTCAACAGCTACGTGAAGACGCCGCCCGACCCGTCACCCGAGCGCGTCGCCGCCATCGACAAGCTGCGCGAGGAGTTCGGCCTGCCGCCGGCGGGCCCTGGCGGCGGTGGCGGCGGCCGCGGCGCCTTCGCTCAACTCACCGAGGCGCAGCGTGAGGAGTTCCAGCAGAAGATGGCGGCGCTCGACCAGCAGTTCCCGCCACCCCCGCGCGCGACGGTCTCCGACTTCGTCGACCACATCGACCACGCCGTGAAGCTGATCGGCATCGACCACGTTGGCATCTCGTCCGACTTCGACGGCGGCGGTGGCGTGGAGGGCTGGAACGACGCCAGCGAGACCTTCAACGTGACGCTCGAGCTCGTGCGCCGCGGCTACAGCGAGGAGGACATCGCGAAGCTGTGGAGCGGCAACCTCCTGCGGGTCATGGAACAGGTCGAACAGGTTGCACGACAGATGCAGGCCTCCTGAGATTTTGTGATCTTGTGATCTTGTGATTTTGTGATCTTGTGATTTTGTGATTTTGTGATTTGGACGGGCCGCGGAGGCAGCCTTCGCGAGCCCCCGCGGCCTGGCAGAGCCACTCACTTCGGCCCCTGCGGCCGGGCAGGAGGGGACCGGTCGCCCCCGTCCAGCGACCGGTCAGTCCAAATCACCAGATCACGAGATCACGAGATCACGAGATTTGGCAAAGCTCTTCTCTGCGAGCGACCGTATCGACGTCATCATCTTGCGTTCCATGATGAAGTGGGCGGGCTCGAACACGGCGGCGTCGAAGGCCTTCTTCGCGAAGGTGTCGGCGGTGCCGCGGCCGCGCACGAGCAGGCGGGTGGTGGTGTCGTCCACCGCCCGCAGCACGAACGACCAGCAGCCCGTCGCGCGTTCGCCGCGGACCAGGCGCTCGAAGTCGTCCGGCATCACGAGCACCATGTGCGCGCCCTTCTCCAGGGACGCCACCAGCATGCGCGCCTGCCCGCCGTAGCGGTGCTTCGGCGCCATCCAGACCGTGTCGCCAATCTCACGGTCCTGGAACTCCGGCACGACGTGGTCGGCGTTGGTGATCTCGGCGCCGACCATGTTCTCGAGCCACGCGTAGCTGTAGAACCCCGCGCGGTCCTGGCCGATCTGCGCGATCCACGGCCACACCTGGTCCACCGGCGCGTGGATGGTGATGGCGTGGGTGCACGTGACACGCGCCGCCGGCGCGATCTCGTCGCCCGGCAGCGTGTCCTTCACTTCATCGTCTGTGGCGCCCCAGCGCAGGTGCCGGGGCCGGAGGAAGACGGCGTAGCCTGCGACCGCGGCGCCGAGCGCCGCCCCGCCGAGCAGCAGGCCCGTCAGCACTTTCGACGGACGGATGACAGCCATGGCATGACCTCCGAAACCCCGATAGGAGTGCGAAGGCAGTGCCAGTGAGACCCACTGAGATCCGGCGCGCGGAGCGCGAACAGCTCCGCGAGTCCAGACGCCCCCGCCGGAGATCCGGCGCAGGCATCGGCCCTCCGTGAATTCCTGATTCCGTTTTCTTGATTCTCAATTCCACCCGGGCGGTGCCCCGGCCGGCCCGGGCGCCGCCCGCGCAGGGTGGTAGACTGGCGGCAGTCCCGCGCTCGACAGGGGAGGTCGCCCGTGAAGGTCGTCTGGGAAGAGACCGCACTGCAGTTGCTCGAGTCACGCGACCGCTACACGCGGAACGCCATCCGGGAGGACTTCCGCACCAATCCCGAGCGCGACGCCGTCGAGATCGATCCCGCGCTGCACGAGTTCGTCACCCCAGTGGCTGGCCGCCGCTTCACCGTCGTGTGGCGCCGCGACGCCGCGACCGACACCGCCATCGTCCGGGCCGTGGTGCCGCTGACCGGCGTCACCCTCGAGCCCGGTGCGTTCGTGAACGACGAGGCGCTGGGCAACCTGCGCGCCTACGTCCACCGGGCCGTGGCGGCGGAGTCCAAGGGCCTCCTCGACTTCTGAGCCGTGACCGCTGCCGCGCCGGCGTCCGACCCGCCCGGCTTCGCGACGGTCCACCTCCTGATGGTCCACGGGGTGGGCGACCAGCACCGCCTCGCCAACCTGCTCCGCCTCTACCAGTCGTTCCGATCGAACCTCACCAGCCCTGAAACCCCGGTCGAAGGCGAGGACCTGATCCCCGGCTGGCAGCTTGCCGCCTTCAAGGAAGGCACCACGCCCCCGTCGCTCAAGCTCGAGCCCCGCGTGCCGCCGATGCCCGGCGCCGTCGGCGCGGTCTACCTGCACGAGGTGAACTACGCCGGCTTCGCGGGCATCATCCGCGAGAACCACCGGATCGACCTGACCGGCCTGTTCCTCGGCCTCGACCAGGCCGTCTGCGCCGCGCGCCAGCGGGGACCGGCCGCCGGCTCGGCGTCGTTCGGCCTGGACGATGCGGAGCTGGCGCGCTGCCTGCAGGGCGCCTCCACGGTGCTGCTGGCGGCGACGGTGCCGGTCATCGGCCTCCCGTCCATCCTCTTCCGCGACTACATCGGCACCTTCGTCGCCACCTTCACGCGCTTCTTCGAGGACGTGGCCACCTTCGCGCTCGACAGGAATGGCGAGCAGCTCATCTCCGCGCACCTCGATCGTACGGTCGAGGCGATTGCCGCGCGCATGGACCCCGGCGCCGGCGATCGGCTGGTGATCGCGGCCCACTCGCTCGGCAGCGTCGTCGCGCACAACTACGTGGTCCGCCACTGGGCGGCGGCGCGTAAGCCGCTGCCCGACGTGCTCGTCACGTTCGGCTCCCCGATCGGCCTGCTCACGTGGATCTGGCTGTTCCTCGACTTCGAGGGCATGGACGTGCGGCGGCGCATCGCCGCCGACCCGTACTTCTGCTGGAACCCGGTGAACCGGGCCGCGGGCGCGACCCGGCGGCGCCTCTCGTGGATCAACGTCGTGCACGCCGTGGACCCGATTGCCACGGCCTTCCCGCTGCGGGCCCTCGACCTCGGCGCGGCCGAGGCCGATCTGGTCGCCGCGCTCGACGGCGGCGCCGTGGCGCACCGCTTCTTCGGCCGCGCGGGACCCACCGCCGTGGCTTCCGCCCACACGAGTTACCTGGACGACGACGCCGGGTGCCTCCGCGTGCTGCTGCGGGCCACGGGCCTGGCCCCCGGCGATCCGGCCGATGAGCAGGGGAGCCGGGCGCCCGCCGCGCACTGGACGGCCAGCGCGTCCGCGCTCGGGTGGCTCCATCGGAGCTGCCACCTCGCCGCGCTCGTGTGCATCGCCGTCTACGGCTGGATGGTCGAGGATGCCTTCGAAGCGCCGGCGGCCTTCTGGTTCGTGCTGCCGTTCGTGTGGCCGCGGTGGCCCATCGAGGTGCTGGCGTTCTGGCAGCGCCTGCTGCGCGGAGGCCCCACCAAGCGCATCCGGACGGCTGACATCCGGGCGCTCTCGTGGAAGAGCCTCGTGGCCGTGCCGTACCGCCTGCGCGAGGTGCTGCTCTGGTGGCGGCGCAAGGCGCGGCCTGTCGATCCGGCGGCGCCAGGCCCGGGATTCGTCCGCCGCTGGATCCCGACGGTGGTCTCGTTCGTTCCCGTTCCGGTGCTGATGGCGCTGCCGGTGGCCGGAGCGGCGTGGCTGACGGGCCGCTGGCCCGCGCCGTCCACGGTGTGGGACGAACTCACGGGTGCCCGCGGGCTTGGCGGCACCGTCGCCTTCACGCTCTTCATCGTCTTCTGCGCGGTGCACCAGCTCGTCGGCGTCTGGCGCGACGTCGTGCGCCTGCCGAAAGCGCCGGCGGCCGTTGCGGCGGGCGGGGCGACCGCGATGGGAGGCACCACGGCCGTGTGACCGGCCATGGCACCCCACGTGCGTGCTAGCGCTGTTTCCGGCTGGCTCCGGTCGTCCGGCGCGGCGCCGGCTGGCTCGACGCCGTCGGCTCCGGTGCGCCTGGCTCCGGCGGTGGCGGTGTCCCGGCCTTGGACAGGCGCGAGTGGATGGCGACGCCGACGACGGCGGCGACGGACAATCCGACGAGCACCCACACGAATATCTGATCCGCACTCATGGTCTTCCCCGATCTCGAAGCAGCAGACACGACGCCCGCAATCGGCGCCGCAGGCGCCGTGGGCGTCACATGAACTGGGGATTCAGGCGAGCGGGGGGCCACGAAGCGACGTGGCCGGGGAGGCGGTGAGGTGGCCGGTGCTGTGCGCGACGTGGACGACCCTGGTGGCCGACCAGCGCGGACGAACGGCCGCCGCGCCGGACGGCACGCTGGCGTCGGCGCTCCGCACGCACCCGGGCGAGAGGGTGCCGCTGCGTTCGGTGACGAGTGCCTGGCCAGGCAGCGGACCGTGCGCGCGATCCCAGCGACCCGGCTCCTGGAGATCCTGCGGCACACCAGCCGCGCGGACCGGTCCGGTCGACGCGAACACCGCGCTCGAGAGCGCGGCAAGGACAATGAGGCCCGCGAGGGCTCTCACGCGCTGCACGTCAATCAGTCTAGCACCGCGGGTTCAGCGCCGGGAGGTGGCCCGGCCTTCGTGACCGTCCCGCCTTCCCCGAAGCGGGAACGTGCCCTGTCTACTCAGAACAGGAGATTGAAGATTGAAGATCGATTGCAGATGGACGATTGAAGATTGGCGATTTGTTGACGATTGCGGATGGGACGTCATCCGGGACGACCGATCGGCTGGGTCAGTCGCACCTCGAGGGGGGCGAGATCGCCGCTCCTGGCGGCCGCGACGAACGCATCGAGCAGCGGTGGCTGCTCGGCACTCGTGACGGGCAGCCTCGCCGCCTCGACGACGCGATGCCGCGCGCGGGTCACGACCTGCCGCGCGTTGGCCTCCTGGAGGCGAAGGACGCGCGCGATGTCGCGGTAGGCGTAGCCGAATGCCTCCCGGAGGATGTACGCCGCACGTTCCGCCGGTGACAGCGTTCGCAGCAGGACGAGGACGCCGAGCCGCAGCGCCTCCCCGCGTTCCGCCTGCCGGGTGGCGTCGGCGCTCGTCTCGACGACGTCCGGGATCGACTCGTCGGACGTCTCATGACGCCGGCGGGCCGATCGCATCACGTTGATCGCCAGTCGCGTCGCCGTCTTCGCGAGAAAGGGCGCCGCGTCGCGGACGCGCCGGCGATCCGTGGCCTGCCACCTGAGCCAGACGTCCTGCACGACGTCCTCGGCCTCCGCCGCGCTGCCCAGCATCCGATACGCGATGCCGAACAGGCGCGAGCGCACCCCGAGAAAGGCCGAGAGGCCATCGTCGGCGGCGTCGGGCAGGCACGGAGCGGCAGGGGCTTCGGTGTGGATCGTGGTGTCCATGCGCGAAGGGTACGCGCCGACGCTCGTGCGGAACACCCTGGAAACTGCCGATTTTGCCCCGTGATGTTCCACGGCCCGCCAGCCACGCCGCAGTGCCGGTACCGGCCTGCAGGTTTCCACAGGTCGTGCCGCGTCGAGCTGCGCGGCAGTTCACGCCTTGCGGAAGATCGCGCGGCCGGGGACAGTGAGCCGGAGGTCGGTGCCCGCGCCGGGCGCGCTCACGATCGCCAGCGTCGCGCCGATGCGGGCCGCCCGCTCGCGCATCCCCTGCACGCCGTAGTGCCCGTCACGCCCCCGAGCGGCCACGGCGGGATCCATGCCGCGCCCGTCGTCGGCGACGCGCACGGTCAGGTCCTGGTGGTAGGAGAGCTCGACGTCCAGCCGGCTGCCGCCCGAATGCGTGCACGCGTTGCGGATGGCCTCGTAAGCAATCCTGTAGACCTCGTCGCGGACCACGGGATGGAGCTCCCGGGGCTCGCCGTCCACCGACAGGGAGGCGTGGATGGGATGCTGCCTGCGGCAGTCCTCGAGCGCGCGATCGAGGGCCTCGGCGAGATCGTTGGTCTTCTCCGTCGACGCGCGCAGCGCCTGCACCGCGGCGCGCCCCTCGGAGACGGCCTGCCCCAGCCAGGTCGAGACCTGTGCCATGGCCTGCCGCAGGCCCGGCACGTCGTCCGGTTGGGCCAGCGCGCTGTCGGCGACCATCTTGCTCCCCTGCACCGTCTGCAGCAGCGTGTCGTGGATGTCGCGCGCCATGCGGGTGCGTTCCGCGAGCCGTTCGTCGAATCGCGCGCTGAGGGCGCGCGCCACCTGGCGCATGCGGAGCTGGTACAGCGACCAGACGGCGAACAGGCCCGCCACCACGCAGGCCGCCCAGAACGTCCGTGTCTGATACCAGGCCGCCGAGACGACGAACTGGAGCTCCGCTCCCTGCTCGTTCCACACCCCCTCGTTGTTCGAGGCGATGACGCGGAAGCGGTAGCTGCCGGGCGGAAGGTCGCTGTAGAACGCCTGGCGGCGCGTCCCCGCGTCCTGCCAGGCGTCGTCTCGCCCTTCCAGCCGGTAGCGGAACTGCACCTTGGCTGGCGCCACGAAGCTGAGGGCCGTGTAGTCGATCTCGACGTCGCGCGTCAGCGGCGGCAGGCGCACGATGCCGCCGAGCGAGTACGCCGTCCGATCGGCGACCAGGTGTTCGACGTGCACCGGGGGAGGGATCGTGTTGCGGCGGAACCCGGCCGGGTCGACCATGACCAGGGACGTCGTGTTCGCGAACCAGACACGGCCGTCGGTCGTCGTGGCTCCGCTCGCGAACGACGACTCGCCGAGCTGGACGCCGTCGAACGCGTCCAGGCGCTCCATCGACACCTGTGCGTCCGGGGAGCGCATCCATGTCTGCAGATCGGCCGCCGACACGCGCACCAGCGCGCACGCCGTGAACAGCCACAGGTCTTCCGACGCGTCGACGGTCATCGCGTACACGACGTCGCACGGCAGGCCGTTCCGGGTGGTGAGAATGAAGCGCCTGCCCTGGTGCTGGCCGATCAGGCCGTAGCTCGTCGCCGCCAGCACCGAGCCGTCGGGTCTCGCCAGCACCTGGAAGAGCAGCGCGGCGTCGTCGTGATCGAAGGCCAGCGTCTCGCGTCGTCCGTCGGCGGCGTCGTGCGCGAGGTCGCCGTGCAGCATGCCGACCCAGAGGCCACCGGCCGGGTCGGCGGCGACGCGGCGCGGCAGCGACGCGTCGTGACGCACGTCCTGCACCGCCATGCCGGCGATGCGCATCACCTTCCGTGGCGATCCGCCGACGGCGATCCAGATGTCGTGCTTCGCGTCCTCCGTGATGCCGGTGACCATGCCGAGGTCGCTGCCATCGGGGTTGCTGATCGGGTGGAACGTGCCGCCGTCGTACACCCAGAGGGTGGTGTCGAGGCCCACCCAGAGCCGCCCGGCGTGGTCTTCGAGGAGCGACGTGACCTGATGGCCCGGGAGCCCCTCACCCGCCCGCACGCACGACACGCGTCCGTCGACGAGCCGGGTCAGCGCCCCGTCGCCGCCGACCCAGACGCCGCCGGACCTGGACGGCACCACGGTATCGACCTCCGGGGTACACAGCCCTTCCGCGGTCGAGAAGCTCACCGCCCGCGTGTCGCTGAACCGATCGAGGCCCTCGGTGGTCGCGACCCAGACGCTGCCTTCCCGGTCTTCGGTGAAGGCGTACACGTAGTTGCCGGAGAGGCCCGACGTGCTGTCCAGGTGCTCGACCGCGCCGTGGACGATGCGGTAGACCCCGCGATTGGAGGTGCCGATCCAGAGCGCACCGTCGCGGTCGCGGTGAAGGGCCGTCACGGTGAGCGTCTCGCTGTCGAAGCCGCTCGTGACGAACGGACGGAACCGTCCGTCCCTGAGCTGCTGCAGACCCAGGCCGGCACCGGGTTCGTTGAAGCCGACCCAGAGCGAATCGTCCGGCTCGGGCACGACGCCGGCGACGCCGCGCTGCGAGACGTTGTCCTGCAGGCCGGCCGGCCGGAACGCCGCCTTGACGCCGTGGTTCCAGTGGACGAGGAACGTGTCGCCGCCGATCCAGAAATCCCCCTGTGCATCCTGCGCGATCACATCTGCGCCGTGGAACAGGGACGATCCGGCTTCGTAGCAACGTGGGCCGCTTTCGAGCGCCTGGCAGAAGGACCCGGCGCCGCCGACCGGATCGAGGACCCCGAACCAGATCGTTCCCTGGCGGTCCTCGGCGATGGTGGCCACGCCGCTCGTCAGCGTGGCGTACCTGGTGAGCGTCTCGCCGGTCCGGCGATAGAGTTCGAAGCGGGTGCCGATCCAGAGGCTGCCGTCCCGAGCCGGCCGCAGCGCCATGACAGGGTCGGGTGGAAACGGCCGGCCCTCGGGCGCCCATCGCACGAAGCGCACACCGTCGAATCGGAGCAGGCCGCTGTTCGTGCCGACCCAGAGGTACCCGTCCGGCGTCTGCGCGAGCACCAATGGCGCGCCGGTGAAGGCGCCGTCACGTACCCGCCACACCGCATGCGCGTACTGCGACAGGAGCGTGCCCGGATCGAGGGCCCAGCCCGTCGTCGGGACGAGCAGGCACAGCAACGTGGACAGACACCGGGCGCGCAACATGGTGACGGACCCGCCTCACGATACACCCGCGTGGACGCCCGAGGACCGTCGGGGGCCGCGGGGACGATCCCGTGGTTTTCTACAGGCCCTCGGGCTCGACGTCCAGCAGGCCGCGGCGGATCGCAATCGTCACGGCGTGCGTGCGGTCGTTGGCGCCGAGCTTGCCGACCAGGTTCTTGATGTGGAAGTTGACCGTCGTCTCGGCGATGCCGAGCTTGTCGGCGATCTGCTTGTTGCGATGCCCGTCGCGAATCAGGCGGAGCACGTCCACCTCGCGGCTCGTGAGGTCGGCTTCGCCGAGGTGCTCGGCGATCCGCGCCGCGACCTCCGCCGGCACGTGCTTCCGCCCCGCGTGCACGGACCGGATGGCCGCCAGCAGCTGCTCGTTCGGCATGCTCTTCAGCACGTACGCCGACGCGCCGGCGCGCAGCGCGCGCTGGATCTCGCCGTCGCCGTCCGACATGCTCAGCATGATGATGCGGGCGTCCGGGAACTCGCCGCGAATCGCAACCAGCGTGTCGGTGCCGTTGGTCCCGGGCAGGCGCAGGTCCATCAGCGTGATGTCGGGACGATGGCGGCGGAACTCGGCGATGGCCTCTTCGGCATTGCCGGCCTGCGCGACGAGGAGCATGTCGGGCTGCGCCCCGAGGATCGTCCGCAGCCCTTCGCGGACGACCGGGTGATCCTCGACGCTCAACACACGGATGGCGGCCTGGCCCATGGCGGTGCTCGACCATTCATCCTATCCGCGTGCGAGCCGGCCGGGAGGCAGAAATCGACCGGCCACACGTGGCCGCTCCGGCTATACGATTCCTGAAGGGCCCGTGATCCTCCCCAGGCGGATGGACGATCGGCGGACGGGAGTCCGCCTTGCTCCTGTCTGCCGACGCCCGCGGTGCGAACGCCAGGCCGGCGTCGACGAGGGAGCCGATCCAGGAAGCCGGTGGAGGACCACGCCGTGAGGGGTGCCGGAGGACCAGCGGGAGTCACGGGACGGCCACCGCGGCCGCTCGTGGCGCTCGTCGTCGTCGGGGCCATGGTCCTGGTCCTCGCTGCCGCCGCCGCGGCCGCCACGCGCCCGCTCGCCCACTACACGCACCAGCGCTGGAGCGAGGAGAGCGACCCGCCGCGACCGGTCACCGCGCTGGCGCAGGACGGCCGCGGCTATCTCTGGATCGCCAGCCCCGATGGCCTCTTCCGCTTCGACGGCACGCGCTTCGAGCCGATCAGCGACGGCGTCGACCGCGTCGCCCATGGGGCCCCGACCGCGATCCTGGTCAGGCAGAACGGCGAGATCTGGACCAACTTCGAGCGCTCCCGCCAGTTCGCGGTCTACCGCGACGGGCGGCTGGACTTCCTGCGCGATCCACCGGCGCCGGGCCGCGTCGCCGCCATGCGGGAGGCGCGGGACGGCACGATCTGGATCCTGACCGAGCGGATCGGCATCCCGCTCCTGCGGGTGCGCGATGGACGATGGACCTCGTTCGGACCCGAGGCCGGTGCGCCCGTCGACAATCCCTTCTCCATGGTGGTGACCGGCGACGGTACCGTCTGGGTCTCGTTCACGGGATCGGTGGCGCGGCTCGCGCCCGACGGCCGCCGCTTCGAGTTCGTGCGCCAGGCGCCCGGCGCGACGGGGCGGCTGTCAATCGACCCCGAGGAACGCGTCTGGCTGACCGAGCGGCGCGGCAGCTATCCGATCAGCGGCCCGGGCGGACGCGGAAGCCCGCCGCGCCTTCGGCACGCGTATGCGACCGACGCGGCCGAGATCCGCGGCTGGCCCCTGTTCGACCGCGACGGCAATCTGTGGATCGCCACCTACTACGACGGGCTGCAGCGCGTGGCGCGGCCCGATCCGCGCGGCGCCGCCTCGCCGGCCGACGCGTCCGCCAGCGTCGAGCGGTTCACCGCGCGCGACGGCCTCACGGCCGACGCGACGACCCAGCTCTTCCAGGACGCGGAGGGCAATGTCTGGATCGGCACCGCGAACGGCCTGGACCGGTTCTGGCCCGCCACCCTGCGCTTCGAACCACAGCTCGCCGATCCGGCCGGGTTCGGCGACCTCCTGCTCCAGGCCTCGGACGGAACCGTCTACATCGGCGAGGCGTCGACCGTCTACCGGGTGCGGCCCGGCGGCCGCCCCGAGCCAATCCTGAGGACCTCCGTCGAGCCGCGCACGCTGTGCGAAGCGCCGGACGGCGCGATCTGGATCGGCACCGTCGACAAGCGGGTCACGATCTGGCGGCAGGGACGGTTACGGGAGCTCGATCAGCCCGCGCCGCTGTCGTTCACGATCTACGACTGCGCGTTCGATGCACGGGGCGACTACTGGATCACGGCGGGCCTCGGCGGGATGGCCCGGTTCCGGAACGGGCGCTGGGAGCGGACGCCGTTACCGGGTGGCCGGGCCTTCGTCCCGAAATCGATGGCGGCCGACGGGCGCGGCAGGCTGTTCATCCAGTCGGACGAGCGCACCGTGAGCCTCGTCGACGGACCGGTGCCGCGTCCGTTTGCCATCCCGTTCGGCGCCTACCAGGCGGACGACGCCGTCGTCCTCCACGCCGACGGGCCCGGCACCGTATTCGTCGCCGGTCGGTTCGGCATCGCGCGGCTGCGGGACGGCCGCTTCGAGACGATCTACGCCGGGCAGGCGCCGCTGCTCAGTGACGTGAAGGGCATGGTCCGGACCACGGCGGGCGACATGTGGTTCGCCGGCCCCGGCGGCATCGTCCGCATGACGACGTCCTGGTTGGACGGCGCGTTCGAGCATCCTGGCGAGTCTCCGTCCCTGCAACTGTTCGGCGCCGCCGACGGACTGAGGAGCCAGCCGCACTCCCACAGCCGCCACGCCATCGTCCAGGGTGGTGACGGACGGCTCTGGATCGCGACGCAGACCGGCACGTTGTGGCTCGATCCGGCCGACATTGCACGCAGCCGCATGCCACCGCGTGTGGCGATCAGCGCGCTGACGACGGACCGGGTCTATCGCGATCCATCGGGCCTCGCCCTGCCGTCAGGCACGTCGAACGTCCAGATCGACTTCGCGGTGCTGGCCTTCTCGAACCCGCGTGCCTCGCGCGTGCGCTACCGGATCGAAGGGCAGGATCCGGGCTGGGTCGAGGCCGGCGCGCGACGGCAGGCGTTCTACACGAACCTCCGGCCCGGCGCCTACCGCTTCCAGGTCATCGCCGCGAATGGGGACGGCGTCTGGACCCTCACGGGAGCGACGGTCAGCTTCGAGATCCCTCCGACGTTCTACCAGTCGCGCTGGTTCCTCGCCCTGTGCGTCCTGGCGGCGCTGGTGCCGCTCGCGTTGCTCTATCGGATGCGCCTGGCCTCCGTCTCCCGCGCCATGGCGCACGACTTCAACCTGCGCCTGGAGGAACGCGTCCACGAACGGACGCGCATCGCACGCGAGCTGCACGACACCCTGTTGCAGAGTTTTCAGGGACTGATGCTTCGTTTCCAGAGCGCCCGTGACCTCTTGCCCGCGCGTCCGGCCGACGCCGTCCAGGCGCTCGACGGCGCACTCGACCGGGCCGACCAGGCCATCGCCGAAGGCCGCGACGCAATTCAGAATCTGCGGTCGTCCACGACGGCGCGCCACGACCTGCCGCAGGCGATCGCGACCCTGGCCGAGGAGCTCACGAGCGGGCCGGCCGCGGGCCCGACGACGTTCCGCCTGGCCGTCGAGGGGGCTCCTCGCGAGCTGCATCCCATCGTCCGCGACGACATCCACCGCATCGCGCGCGAGGCGTTGCGCAATGCATTCCGTCACGCGCAGGCCACGCGAATCGAGGCCGAGGTCACCTACGGCGCACGCGAGCTGCGCGTGCGTATTCGAGACGACGGGCGGGGGATCGATCCGCAGCACCTGAGCGGGGGACGGGCGAGGCACTGGGGACTCGCCGGCATGCGCGAGCGCGCCGTCCAGATCGGCGCGGAGCTTCGTCTGTGGAGCGAAGCGGGCGCGGGCACCGAACTGGAGTTGCGCCTGCCTGGCGCCGTCGCGTATGGTGCGATCCGACGTCGACGCGACGTGCTTCGATGGCTCCGCACGCGAGGAGGCGGATCATGAGTGCCACGCAGTCCCCGATCCGCGTTCTCTCGGTCGACGACCATCCGCTGCTGCGCGAAGGTGTCGCCTCGCTGCTGGCCGGCCAGGCAGACCTGCGGCTGGTGGCCGAGGCCTCGAACGGCCGCGAAGCCGTCGACCTGTTCCGGCTGCATCGTCCCGACGTCACCCTGATGGACTTGCAGATGCCGGAGATGGACGGCGTCGAGGCGATGGTCGCGATTCGCCAGGAGTTTCCATCGGCGCGCATCATCGTGCTCACGACCTACGTCGGCGACGTGCAGGTGATGCGGGCCCTGCAGGCCGGTGCGCAGGCGTACCTGCTCAAGAGCGTGCTGCGAAAGGAGCTCCCGGACGCCATCCGTCTCGTGCACGCGGGCCACAAGCGAATCGCGCCGGAGGTGGCGACGGCCGTGGCGGAGCATGCCGCCGCCGACGCCTTGTCGCCACGGGAGATCGAGGTCCTCCGGCTCATCGCCGGCGGGAACGCCAACAAGGTGATCGCGGCCAGCCTGTCCATCACCGAAGAGACCGTCAAGGGCCACGTCAAGAACATCCTCGCCAAGCTGGCCGCCAACGACCGCACGCATGCCGTCACGATCGGCTTGCGGCGCGGGATCATCGATCTCTAGTCCTGGGTGGGACCCCTCGAAAGGGGGGCACGCCGCCGGCCCCTTCGGGGCGGGCGCCGGAGCGCTGACGACGATAGCGTTGCGATCGGCGCCTCGTGCAACGACTCTTCTCGACCTTCCCAGGCGGTCTGCCCGGTGCCGGCCTCATGCTCCTGCGCGCGGCAGCGGCAATCCCCCTCATCCATGCCGGTCTGCTGACTACCGCCGCGTTCTCACCCGTCCTGGGTGTGGCGATGGTGGCGGCGGCCATCCTGCTCCTGATCGGGCTGTGGACGCCCATCGCCGGCGCGTTCGTTGCCGTGGCGCAACTCGCGCTCGCGGTCGTGCATCCGGCCGCGCCGTGGACCTTCGTGCACTCCGCGGCGCTGGGCGCCGCGCTCGCGCTGCTCGGACCTGGCGGCTGGTCGCTCGATGCCCGCCTGTTCGGGCGTCGGCGGATCGAGATTCCCCACCGGTGATCGCGTCGGCGTGTGGCCGGCCGTCACCTCGAAAGAGGTGTGGACCGCCCTCGCGATTTGGGCACCGCGCGGGCCTCCCATCGAGGGTTGTTGCGGGCTCGCCTCCCCCGCAGACTGCTCACCAAGGGGAGACCAGCATGACAGGTGCATCAGCCGTGGCGCCGCCGTCCGCGTCGAGTCCGAATCCGTCGTGCCGTAACGAGGGCACGGTCGAGCCGTGCGACGATGGCCTGCCGGCCTTCCTGGCCGTGCGGACCCGCCTCTTCTCCATCGCATATCGGCTGCTGGGCGACGCGGCCGAGGCCGAAGACGTGGTGCAGGACGCCTGGCTGCGCTGGCAGACGGCGGACCGGTGCGCCGTCCGGAACCCCCAGGCCTTCCTGACGACGACGGCGACGCGACTGGCGATCAACGTCGTGCGCTCGGCCCGTGCGCGACACGAGACGGCCCCGGGACCCGGACAGCCGGAACCGGCCGACACGCGCACCGATCCGTGGCTCGCGACGGAGCGGGACCAGGCATTGACGCTGGGCATCCGGATGCTCCTGGAGAAGCTGACGCCCACCGAACGGGCCGCCTACATCCTGCGGGAAGCGTTCGGCTACGCTTACCGCGACATCGCCCGGGTGCTGCGGCTCGCGGAGGCCAACGCCCGCCAGGTCGTGACCCGTGCGCGGCAGCATCTCGCGAGCACCCGGACGATGGCGGCGAGCGCGGGGGAACACGAGCGCCTGCTTGGCGCGTTCATCACGGCGGCGCACGACGGCAACGTGGCCGTGCTCGAGGACGTGCTGGCCTCGCACGCGGCCTGGGCCGCCGGCGACGTCGTGCGCGCCGCCTGAGGCCGGCCACTCTCGACGCGAGCTGTCTTCAGCGTCAACGCGAGCTCTCGGCCTGCTCGGCCAGCACGCGATGGACGAACGAGATCGCCATCGAGCCCTCGCCGACGGCCGAGGCGACGCGTTTGACGTTGCCGCACCGCACGTCGCCCACGGCGAAGACGCCAGGCCGGGACGTCTCCAGCGGGTAGGGTGGCCGGGCGAGCGGCCACCGGGCAGAGGCCAGGTCGTCCGGCGTCAGATCGGGCCCGGTCCTGACGAACCCGGTCGCGTCGAGCGCGAGACAGCCGTCCAGCCATCCGGTACCCGCCTCCGCACCGGTCATCAGGAACACGTGCCTCACGTCGTGACACGTCACCGCGCCCGTGCCGTCACGCCACTGGACGCGGTCCAGGTGCCCGGCGCCGGCGAGGGCCACCAACTCGGTGCGTGTCCGGACGGCGATGTTCGGGGTCTCCTCGATGCGGCGCACCAGGTAGCGCGACATGGTGGCGGACAGGCTGTCACCACGCACGAGCACGTGCACGCGCCGGCCCGTGCGCGCGAGGAACACCGCGCCCTGCCCCGCCGAGTTGCCGCCGCCGACCACGATCACCTCGTCGTCGCCGCCCAGCTGCGCGTCCTCCATGAAGGTGGCGCTGTAGTAGATGCCGGCGCCCTCGAAGCGCGCGAGGTCCGGGAGCGCCGGCTTCCGGTAGCGCGCGCCCGTGGCGACGACGACGGCGCGTGCGGACACCGCGCCGCCGTCGTCCAGGCCCACCTGGTGCGGCCATGGCCCCTGGCCCAACCGGGCGGCGGCTCTCGCAATCATCACGGACGCACCGAACTTCTGCGCCTGCGCGAAGGCACGTCCGGCAAGGTCTTGGCCCGAGATCCCGGTCGGAAAGCCGAGGTAGTTCTCGATCCTCGAGCTCGACGCCGCCTGGCCGCCCGGCGCCGTGCCTTCGATGACGAGCACGTCCAGGCCCTCGGACGCGGCATACACGGCGGCGGCCAGGCCGGATGGTCCCGCGCCGACGATCACCACGTCACGCACGTGGCCGCGGTCGATGCGGCCGTTGAAGCCGAGGTGCTCCGCAATGGCCTGGTTGCCCGGGTTCTTGAGCACCGCGTCGTCGCGGCAGATGAGGACCGGCATCCCGCCCGGGTCGACCTGAAAGCGCTCGAGCAGCGCCCGCACATCGCCGTCGCGATCGAGATCGAGGTACTGGAAGGGATGGCCGTTGCGCGTGAGGAACGCCTTGATGCGGAGCGTGTCCGCCGAACGGGCGGATCCGATGAGCAGCGCGTCCCCAATCCCCTGCGCCACGAGTTCGACCCGGCGATGAATCAGCGCCGTCATGAGCACGTCGCTCAGCTCGGCGTCGGTCTGGATGAGCGCGTGCATCTGGTCGCGCGTCAGCTGGACGACCTCGCCGGACTCGCTCGCCCGGACGCGCATCATCGCGGGCCGGCCGAGGAGCATGCTGGCCTCGCCCGTGAACTGGCCCGGCCGGTGGAAGGCGATGACGCGATCGCCCAGGCTCGAGGGACGGACGATCTCGATCTCGCCGGCCGTGACGACGAAGAGCGGCACGTCGGTCTCGCCGCTCTCGATGAGCACCTCGCCCCGCGCGACGGCCCGGGTCACGCCGTGCGCGGCCATCCGCGCGATCTGCGCCCCCGTGAGCACCGGGAACATCCGCGAGGCCGTCGCGGCGCTCGTCAGCGGCGTCGAGCGAATGGTCCCGGTCGTCATGTCTGGGGTCCCGAAGATGGCGCGGTGCGCACCACCGGTGCCGGCACCCGCGCCGCTACGTCGCCCGGGTCAGCGGAAGGTCCACGACGTGCTCCGCCACGAACCACACCTGCCGCTCGTTGCGCCGGATGACGTCGCTCACGATCAGGTCGCTCGTCCCGTCATCGCCGTGCTCCGCCGCGAGGCGAGCCATCGCGCGGGCTTCCTTCAGGACGATCTCGTGCGCGTGCAGCAGGCGGGAGAGCTGCACCGGCACCTCCTCGCGGCCCTTCGGCGGCCGCGGAATCAGCGTCGTCTCGGCGATGTCGGGCGCCACGGCGAGGCTGACGCCACCCAGGATCTGGATCCGCTCGGCAATCGTGTCGACGAGCTCGGTCTGCTCGTCGTAGTGCTTGTCGAGCAGGTTGTGCAGTGGATAGAAGGTCGGGCCCGCCGCCTGCCAGTGGTGCTTCTTGTACAGATCGCGCAGGGCGATCGTGTCCGCGAGCAACTGGTTCAGGTTCTCGACCGACTCCACGCACGTCGCGTGGTCCAGGGCGATGGGCATCCTGACGAGATGCCCGAACGGCTGAACCTCGTGTCCCTGTTGATGGACCGCCGGTGTGGCGCGGGCGAGAAGGGCGTCTGCGTCCATGGTCTTCATGTGTGGACCTCCCCTTGGGTGTGCCTCGACGCCGTGGAGGCGTCCGGGGCGACCTGAGACTCACGGGAGGAGAGGACCGGCGGCGTGCGAGGTCCCCTCCTCCGCGCGCGGAGTCACGCGACCTTCCGCGCGCCCTTCTGGATGAACGCGAGCAGGTCGCGGTTCACGATGTCCGGGTGCGTGGCGGTGAGGCCGTGCGGGAGCCCGGGATAGTAGATCTCCGCGGCGCCCTTGATCAGCCTCGCCGACTTCTTCGCCGACTCCTTCACCGGCACGATCTGGTCGTCCTCGCCGTGCATGACGAGGGTCGGCACGTCGAACGTTTTCAGGTCCTCGGTGAAGTCGGTCTCCGAGAACGCCTTGATGCTGTCGTAGGCGTTCTTGAGCCCCGACTGCATGCTCCACATCCAGAACTGGTCGAGCGTGCCCTGCGACACCTTCGCGCCGGGCCGGTTGGCGCCGTAGAAGAGCGGCGCGAAGTCCCGGTAGGCCTGCGAGCGGTCCGCGGCCAGGGAGGCCCGCAGGCCGTCGAAGACCTCGATCGGCAGCCCCTCGGGGTTCGTCGGCGACTTCAGGAGGATCGGCGGCACGGCGGCCAGCAGCACCGCCCGCGCGACGCGCGCGGTGCCGTGGCGGCCGATGTAGCGCGCGACTTCGCCGCCGCCGGTCGAGTGGCCGACCATCGTGATGTCCCTGAGGTCGAGCGCCTCGATCACCGCGGCCAGATCGTCGGCGTAGCCGTCCATGTCGTTGCCCGACCAGGACTGGCTCGAGCGTCCGTGGCCCCGCCGGTCGTGCGCGATGACGCGGTAGCCGTGCTGCGCGAGGAACAGCATCTGCCCGTCCCACATGTCCGCGTTCAGCGGCCATCCGTGCGAGAGCGTGACGACCGGGCCGGTGCCCCAGTCCTTGTAGTAGATCGACGTGCCGTCCTTCGTCGTGATCGTGCCCATGTGCCTGCCTCCTGAACGCTCTGCCGGCGAAGCTGAAGTGCCTGCCCGGCGATGCCACCGCCCCGTCTCCCGTCGGCGGGATGCGGTGCCGTGTGTTCGTGAAGACCGCGAAGACCGCCGGGTTGTGACACCCCGCATCGGCGGACGACGAACGCGCGACGACGTCGGTGGCACGCGCGCCTCCGTGTCACGAACCGACCGTGCACGCGGTCTTGTGATGACAGCGGCGGACGACGCGACCGCCGGACGGCGCAGGCAATGCGCTGGTCGCTCGGGATCGGGCGGCGAGCCGAACAGGGAACGGAGCGGAAGAGCCATGAACGTGCTGCAATCGTCGACGCGGTCTCCGGGCCTGGCGGCCAACCCGCGCGAGCCCGTCACCCGCGAGGCGCCGGCCGCACGGCGCCGCGCCTTCCGCGCGCTGCACGAGCGGGGCTGCTTCGTCGTGCCCAACCCATGGGACGTCGGTTCAGCACGCTACCTCCAGCACCTCGGCTTCCCGGCGCTGGCGACGACGAGCGCGGGCTTCGCGTTCTCGGAAGGACTTCCCGACTCGGCCGATGACGTCGTCGTCAGTCGCACGCGCACCCTGGCCCACATCGCCGACATCGTGGCGGCCGTCGACGTTCCCGTGACGGCCGACTTCATGTCCGGCTACGGGCTCACGCCGGAGGGCGTGGCCGACAGCGTCGCGCGATGCGTCGCGACGGGCGTCGCCGGCGTGTCCATCGAGGATGCCACCGGCGACTCGGCCTCGCCGCTCTACGAGCTGCCGGTTGCCGTCGAGCGCGTGCGTGCCGCACGCCGCGCGATCGATCGGTCCGGCGAAGACGTGCTGCTGACCGCGCGGGCGGAGTGCTATCACGTGGGACATCCGGATCCCCTGCGCGAGTCGGTGCGTCGCCTCCGCGCGTACGCATCGGCAGGCGCGGATGTCCTCTTCGCGCCGGGCCCACACGACCCGGCGGACATCACGGCGCTCGTCGAGGCCGTGGCGCCGAAGCCGCTCAACCTCCTCGTGGTGCGGGACATCGGCCTCGGCGTCGCGGACGTGGCGGCCCTCGGCGTGCGCCGCATCAGCGTCGGCGGCGCGCTCGCGCTGGCCGCCTGGACCGCGTTCATGGGAGCCGCGCGGACGCTCAGGGCCGAAGGCCGCTTCGACGGCCTCGCGAACCTCGTGCCGTATCCCGAGATCAACGGGCTGTTCGCCGCGAACCTGCCCGGGCACCGGGCCGCCGGTCTGATGGAGCCGACATGAAGATGCGGGCGCCGGGATTCACGGGCGCGTGGCGGGCACTCGGCCTCCTCACTGCCGGTGCCGACGACGGGACCTCAGAGGCCGGTCGCGCGTCGATCGCGGATGACTGGGGGCGATCCGAGAGCCTCGATCCCGACGACGTCGGGGACATCGCCGACGAGGGCACGGGACATCGCGGATAGGGAGCGGGTCCCTGTCATTCGAACCACTCGGCCGTCCGGGCGACAGGCCCGCGCGGTCGCGTCAACAGCGGAAGGGAGATCGATCATGAAGCTGGTCATCATCGGCGGTACGGGACTCATCGGGTCGAGGCTCGTGGCTCGGTTGAAGGACGCCGGCCACGTCGCCGTGCCCGCATCACCGGACACCGGCGTCAACACGCTCACCGGCGAGGGCCTGACGGAGGTGCTGGAAGGAGCGTCGGTCGTCGTCGACGTCTCGAATTCGCCGTCGTTCGAGGAGCGGGCCGTGATGGAGTTCTTCACGACCGCCACGCGCAACCTGCTGAAGGCCGCGACCGCCGCCAGCGTGCGTCACTACGTCGCGCTGTCGGTGGTCGGCACGGAGCGGATCCCCGACAGCCCCTACCTCCGGGCGAAACACGCCCAGGAAGCGCTGATCGCGAGTGGCGGGATCCCGTACTCGATCGTCCACGCCACGCAGTTCTTCGAGTTCGTCTCGCGCATCGCGGACGAGGCGACCGTCGGGACCGAGGTGCGGCTGCCGCCCGCGCTCATCCAGCCGATGGCGGCCGACGACGTCGTCCGTGCGCTGGCAGACATCGCGACGGGCTCGCCGGTGAACGGCATCGTCGAGGTGGGGGGACCGCAGCAGTTCCGCTTCGACGACCTGATTCGCCAGGCGCTTCGCACCCGCAACGACACGCGCGAGGTGGTCGTCGATCCGCTCGCGCGGTATTTCGGCGCGGTGCTGGCGGAGAGAGCGCTCGTCCCCGCCGAGGGCGCGCGCCTCGGCGAGATGCGCTTCCAGGACTGGCTCACGCAGCCGGCGCCGTCCGCGCGGTGATCTGCGCGAGACCGCATGCCGCCGGTCCGCCACGGCTGTCGCCCTGTATCGCGCATGGGAGCATACTGATGTCAGACGCCCGGACAACCTCGACGGCGAACCAGGGCGGCGGCCATGCGGCCGCCCCGCCGGGATCGCTCGCACGCCTCTCGATCCGCATTCACGGCGAATATCGCGAGATGCCCGGCCTGCGCCTCACGGTGCGCCAGGCGGCCCGGTTGTTCGACGTCGCGCCCGAGGTCGCGGAGGCGGTACTGCAGGAGCTCAGGTGCGCCGCGATCCTGGCGCGTGCGGCCGACGGTGCGTTCTTCATCGACAAGTGACCTGCGCGTCGAACGGCGGCGCGACTGACCGGCGAGGCACCGATGGCATCGGATCCGGCGAAGACGCAGGACGACGGCGGCACGGAGGCGAGCGGACCCTTGCGCGATGCCTCGTGGGATCGCCTCGCGTGCCTCCTGCGCCACTGGACCTGGGCGGACGAGGCCCGTTCGACCTTCGACCGCGAGCTGGCCGACGGGTGGCACGAGACGGACGACCCGATGTCCGACCATCCGTTCGGCGCCTTCTACCACTGGTGCGCGCTGCTGTGCGCCTTCGGTGACGCGGCGCTCGAAGACGGGTTGCTCCCGACCGTCGAGCTCGAAGCCATCCGAGGCGACCTGGAGGCCAGCCTGCCCGGGCTCCGGGCGTGCCGGCAACTCCTCACCGTGATTCCGGCGTCGCTCGAAGAGCACCCGTCGATCGTGAGCCTGATCCGCGACGGCGAGACGCTGCCGCGCCTCCGCCGGGTGCACGCGGCCCTTGGCGACGCGCTCCGCCGGGAACAGCAGTCGCGGGAGGTCGAGTCTCTGGACCCGTGAAGCCGACCCGTCTCAGCGATCGTCCCCTTCGGTGTCACGAGGCTCGTTGCGGCGGGCGACGACGACCAGGTGCTCGTTCCAGACGTCCGGCCGAATCCACTGTACCCAGCGGTAGCGCCGGGCGAAGTGCTGCAGGTTGCGGGCGGAGGCGTGCAGCACTTCGAAGCCGTGCCGCGCCACGAGCTCCGTCACCTCGTCCAGGGAGAACTCGAGCGAGCTCCCGTAGTGCGCCAAACAGCGCACCGCGCAGGACGGGCTCGAAGTCGATCCGCTGCTCGGAGCCATCGGCGAAGTTCACGAGCAACGTATAGGGGTCGACAACGCGGAACGCCGTTACCCGATGGATGGGATGGACCATGGGCCTACCTGAGTGGAGACGAGGCGCTGCTGGGCCCTGGGGACGGAGCCGCCCAGGCATTCGATCGTGTCGACGGCGAAGGCCGCGGCGTACTCGCGCTAATACGCATGGAAGTGCGGACGATGGTGCGGCTCGCATGCTTCGGCGAACATCCGAATCACGATGCCGAAGAACCGCGAGAGTTCGGGCACTCTCCAAAGCGAGCATCGTCCCCGACGCCCCCGAACCTTCGCCGCTCCGTGTCTCCGTGCCTCCGTGTCTCCGTGTCTCCGTGTCCGCATTACGTCGAGCTGCCCGAGCCTCTCCCTCCCTCAGGAAGTCGGCGACATCCTCCGCGGCACCGCCAGGTTGGCCGTCAGCACGACGATGAAGATCGCCACCGCTGGCGCGAGCATCCAGGGGAAACGAGAGAGCGCCGCCAGGTTCGACGCCTCAGCCAGCATCGTGCCCCATGTGGCGACGGCGGGGGGAAAGCCGAGGCCGACGTACGACAGTGTGGCCTCGGCGAGCACGAACGCGGGCAGCAGCAACATGGCCTGCGTGACGAGATAACCTCCGCATGCCGGCAGCAGGTGGTGCACGAGGATGCGTGTGTTCGACGCGCCGAGCGAACGTGCCGCGACGACGAACTCGCGGTCGCGTTCGGAGCGTACGATGGCGCGCACGCCGCGGGCGGGGATGGGCCAGCCGACCAGGACGAAGATGCCTGCCATCAGCAGGAAGACCGTTGCCGGCGGCAGCACGAGCGGCAGCACCGCGCGCAGCACGAGCACCACGTAGATGACGGGCAGCACGAGCAGCAGGTCGGCCGTGCGCATCAGGAGCTCGTCCACCCATCCGCCGCGATACCCGGCCCACGCGCCGATGAGGCCGCCCACGAGCAGTGCGCCGACGGTCGACACGAGGCCGAGCCCGATCGAGATGCGTGCCCCCGAGAGCAGCCGCGACAGCACGTCCCGGCCGAACGTGTCGGCGCCGAGCAGGAACACCGGCGGGTCGTCCGCGGAGGCCGTCCACGGCAGCGGCGCGCGGGCGGTGACGTCCGGCTCGAAACGCTGCTCCAGGCGATCCACCAGCACGAGCGGCCGCGCGTAGAGCCCGCTGCCGTCCACGCCTGGTGTCATCGGCGGCGCGGAAAGATAGTCCCGGAACGAACGTCCCGGATCGTATGGCGCGAACCACGGCGCCACGAGCGCGGCGACCGCGAGCACCGCAAGCACGATCCCCGCGCGGCGCGTCACTCGTCCGCCTCCTCGCCGATGCGGGGATCGGCCGCCGCCATCAGCACGTCCGCCAGGAACGTCCCAACCGCCAGGCACAGCGCGCCGGCGGCTGCCGTGCCCGCCACGAGGTACAGGTCACGCGCGCGCAGCGCGTCGAACATCAGCCGTCCCAGCCCCGGCCACGACGTCACCACCTCCACGATGAACGAGCCGCTGAAGAGCGCGCCGACCATGACGCCGTAGACGCCGAGCACGGGGCGGAGCGACACGCGCCACGCGTGTTTGCGGATGGCCTCGTCCCGCGAGAGGCCACGGGCCATGGCCGCGTCGACGAACGGCTCCGCCGCCGCGTCGTTCAGCGCCTGGGATTGCAGCCGCTCGAGCGATGCGGCAAAGGGCAGCGCGAGCGCCAGCACGGGCAGCGGCAGGTGCCGCAGCACGTCGGCCGTCCAGGCGGCCCAGCTTGCCTCCGCGAGCGTGGCCGACGTCATCCCGCCGACGGGCGCCCAGCCCGTACGTGCCGCGACGACGGACAGTCCGAGCGCCGCGACGAGTGGCGGCACCGACAGCACGAGCAGCGAGAGGCCGGAGACGAGGGACGGCAGCCATCCGCGTGTGGCGCCCGTGTAGAGGCCGAGGGGCAGGCCGAGGAGCGTGGCGACGAGCAGCGCCGCCGCGGCCAGCACGGCCGTGTTCAGCAAACGCTCCCCGAGCAGCGCGCGCACGGGCCGGCGGTAGAGCAGCGACTCGCCGAAGTCGAGGTGCGCCACGCCGCCGAGCCACTCGAGGTACTGCGTGGTGAGGGGGCGGTCGAGCCCCAGCTCGCCGCGCAGCCGCTCGCGCGCGGCCGGGTCCATGATGGCGGCGTCGGTGGCGACGAAGTCGCCCGGCGCGAGTTTCGTGAGCACCAGCGCCGCGGACGAGACCAGGAACACCAGCAGCAGCGCGAACGCCGCCCGCCGCAGCAGCCAGGCCCCGACCGTCATGCCCGCATTATGGCGTGGCCGCGCCGCCGGGGGCGACCGCGATCGTGTCGGCGCTCCAGAGCAGTTGCGGCCGCAGGATCGACGGCGTGAGGTGGGTGACCCGCGCGCTCACGCCCATGTAGAGCCGCGGCGCCGCGAAGTTGATGATCGGCAGGTGCTCCGCGAAAATCGTCTGCACCTGGTCGAAGAGCTGCTTGCGCTGCTCGTAGTCGAGCGTCGAGGCCTGCTCGGCCATCAGGCGGTCGATCTCGGCCTCCCACGGCGTGGCCGGCGTCTCCTGCCCGATGTTCCAGACGTGCGCGCCGCCGTTGCTCACCCAGAGGTCCTTGCTCATCGCCGGGTCGAGGTCGCTGGCCGAGAAGTTGAAGAAGATCGACTCGAACGTGCCTCCCAGCATCTGCTGGATGAGCGCGCCCTGCTCGAGGGGCACCACGTCCACGGCAATGCCCACCTGCCGCAGGTCGTCGGCGAGGAACGCGACGCTGCGTTCGAGCACCGTGTTCCCGCGGAACGTCAGCACGCTGAACCGCGCCTCCGTGCCCGCCGCGTCCTCCAGCCACTCGTCATCGTCCCGGTTCTCGAGGCCGAGGCTCGAGAGCAGCGCGCGCGCCTTCTCGGGGGAGTACTCGTAGCGCGGTTTGTTGGGATCGAACCAGCGCGTGTTGCCGGGCGTGACGGGCCCGTGGATGGGCACGGCGGCGCCGAGGAACACCGTGTTGGCGAAGGCCTCGCGGTCCACGGCGTGTGAGATGGCCTGGCGGAACGCCTCGGTGGGCAGCCAGGCGCGGCGTGTGTCGCCCTCCCACTTAGCCGGTTTCAGGTTGAAGAAGAACGAGTCGGGGTCGGTCGTCACGCCCAGCTCGATGATCTGGAGCTGGCCCTGGCGCTCGAGCGGGCGCAGCACGGCGATGTCCTCGGCGCGCAGCTCGCGGCCCACCATGTCGCTCTGGCCGGCCTGCAGGCGCACGAGCTCGGCGTTCTGGTCCGGCACGATCTCGAGCACCAGGCTGTCGAGGTAGGGGAGCTGGGTGCCGTCCGCGTCCTTCCGCCAGTAGCGCGGGTTGCGTTCGAAGACCAGGCGCTGCCCGGCGTCGTAGCGGGCCAGCACGAACGGCCCGGTGCCGACGATGTCGGCGGGGGGCGTCGCGGCGGACCAGGCGTCCTTGAACGTGCCGTCCTGGAGCGTGGGTCCGAGCACGTGGCGCGGCAGGATGGTCAGGTTGTCGAGCAGGCGGATGCCCGGGCCGAACACGTGCGGAAACGAGACGATGACGGTGCGGGTGTCGGGGGCGGTGACGGTGAGGGGATCGCCGTCGATGCGCATCGAGCTGCCCAGCACGCTCTGCGCGGCCGGGTCGTACAACGCCTCGAACGAGAACAGCACATCGTCTGCGGTGAAGGGCACGCCGTCGGACCAGGTGACGCCGTCGCGGAGCGTGAGGGTGAAGGTGCGGCCGTCGCTGCCGGTCTGCCAGCTCTCGGCGAGCCAGGGTTCGACCTCGCCGGTGGCGCGGTTGACGCGCACGAGGCGGCCCTGGGTGAGGGTGGCGACGAGGTCGGCGGCGAAGTCCTGGACGGCGAAGCGGTTGAAGGAGCGTGGCTCCTGCCGCATCGTCGCGACGAGGGTGCCACCGCGCTGGGGGGGCGCGTCGGCGGCCTGGGCGGGGGCCTCGGGCGTGGCGGGTTGCAGGCTGCGCCAGACCCACCAGCCGGGGATGAGGATGGCGGCGACGAGCAGGAGCGTCAGTAGTGCGCGTGACTGTCGGTCCACTTCTTGTCCTGCCGGCCAATCCGTTGGCCACTTTTCGGCGGGGCGATTCCCGATGGTTTTGGGCCAGTTGCGTGCAATCTGGGGGGAGTCGTCGCCGTGTGGTCACGAACCGGCCAATGGGCTGGCCGGTTGGAGGCCTGTGGGGCGGGGTGGCTCCCGCAGGCATGCTAGACCACCAACCCGAGTGTTGGCAATCAGTTAGGCCGATCACCCGCGTGTGGGGTGAAGGTGGCATCGGCTATGCCACAGGGGGAGACGGAGGTTCGTTTTATGGATCCGTCAGTCCACCCCCACAGCGACCTGTCGTTCCACCACCAGCTGGGCCGGAGCGTGACGATCGACCAGGCGGCGCAGATGCTGAGCGTGTCACGCCGGACCGTGTATTACCGCATCCGGGAGGGGCGGCTGAGGACGATCCGCACGATCGGCGGCTCGCAGCGGGTGCTGGTGGACTCGATGGAGGAGTTGCGGCAGGTGTAGCTTTGCGGCGACCCATCGACCTTCGTGGCTCACGTATCGATCACGCGCGTCCAGACTCGTGCGAAAGCTGAAACGCATTAGGAGCCGGGCGCAAGTCTAATCGTCTAACGAGCGTGCTTGGGAGAGTCCGCTAGCGGATTTTGGCGCATACCGTGTGCCCCGGCTGAAGGTGTTCTACAGGACCAAGTGGATGGGCGGGAGATGACTCATCGGTCCAGTAACTACGGCAGCGTTACCTTGCCTGCTCCTGGCTCCAACATTGCGTTCGCCTCTGTTGAGCTAATACGGGACCTGGCATGCTAGGCCAACTTCTCGCCGCTGGTGAGGTCGCAGACCTTAGCCGCTCTGGCCGACTGGCCGAAGCGTTGGGGCGATTGGACGAGTACGAGCGGGAGAGAGGACTCTCCTCCCTCGAACAATTGGCCCGAGCCGAACTCCTTGCCCTCACCGGCACGCTAAATCCGGCTCGTCGAATCGCGGCTGCGTTTCTATTGAAGCAGCATCAGCCGACGAGTGAGCGGTCGGTCGCTCACGAAATACTCGGATACGTTGACTTCAAGAAGGGAAATTTCGAGGCTGGTACAGCAGCCTACGAGGCCGGGATACACGAAGCCCACAAGGCTGGCGATCCGGCAATCGCAGCGAGACTTCAGGTGCGGCTGGTCCGGAAGCTCGCGCGTTACCTTGGGCCCGACCAAGCCCTCACTCAGCTCAGTGCTGCTCATCGGCTGGTGCAGCAGGCGGCGGAACCGAGCGTCAGCGTGGAGTTCCAGCTGGCACTGGCCGAACTGGATGCCAAGCGCGGTTTGTTACAAGGGGCCCGTAGCCACTTGACCGCGGCGAAGGCGCTATGTGCGTTGGCACCAGAAGCGGCGCTCGAGTGCGACGTCACCTGTGCAGAGATCGCCCTCAGCGGACTAATGGCTGATGTCCCAGCAACAGTCACGCTAGCTCAACAGGCTCTTGTGCTTGCCGAACGAACGGGTAACTCGAATCTGCACTTTGCCGCGGTAGTCAATCTCGGCCACTTCCTGACTGCTTCTGGGGCGTATTCCCAGGCCAAAGAGGTCCTAGATCGCGCGCTCTGGCGGCATGCCTCAGGTGGCGGAGCTGAGATTGCGATCAGAGATACCTTGGCGGAGCTGGCTCTTGCCCAACAACAAGATGACGAATTGCAGCGGCAGTGTGAGGCGATCGATCGCCTCACATCCTTGCGCACCTCACCAGCCTCAATTTACGCCCTATGGCACGTGCTGACCCGTGTGCGCTGGTTGGTGCACTCGCGGCGCTACTTGGACGCAATCGAAATCGCTCATGAGGCTCTACCGCTGGCGGCACAGCTGGGTGAACGCCTTCTGCATCAGCGCCTTCAACTTGCTGCTGCCGAAGCGTTGGCCCTTGCCGGGAAGCTGCGAGAGAGCGAGACGATGTTCGCTTCGGCGACCTTGAGTGAACCGACGCCTCCGCCCGATGTGGTTGCCGAAATCCAAAGAGTCGCCGGGCGTCTTGCGGCGGCTAGTGGCAGGAACGACACCGCCCTGGCCTTTTTTGCCCATGCAGCGAGATTGGCCGCAGGGATGGGGCACGAAACGGCACGCCAAGAAATTTCGCGAAATGCCGGAACTCTCCAATTGAGGGGCGGAGGGCAGGCCTCCGAGGCCTCGCCGTGGCTCTCCCCGGTTTGCCCTCCCTACGCGGAAGGCGAAATGCTCTCTGCTGTTGAGCATCCGCGGTGCCACGAAGTGGCTGCTCGTGTCGGGATTTCCGCCGCAAACGTCCTCAGTGTCGCGGGCCATTCGCACCTGCTCGGTCGCGAGGTCATGGACATCTTGAGCGAGACGGGAGCTGCGAGCGAGATCACGCTCGCCAGCCGAAAGGAGGATGGGCGCTGGGTTCCCGTTGCCTGGAGTCGCGGGATGTCGTCCACACGGGCTGCTGCCATCCTGACGAACTCGAACGCAGTCACTCTGCCACTTGAGCTAGTTCCAAGGCCGGCATTAGTCGTCTACGCGTTACCCACCCAGCCAACCGTCGTTGTTGCACTACAACGCCTAGTGCGCGACGCACTGACCCTGCACAGTCGGAGCACGCTTGACGCCGAAGAAGTCGGGCTGCCGCCAAGTACTGAGGGCTCAGAGCACGGGCTAGTTTGTGTATCGGAATCCATGCACAAGCTGATGGCCCTCGCTCAACGAGTCGCAGCCACCGACGTGACAGTCCTGATAACGGGAGAGACGGGCACGGGCAAAGAATTACTGGCCCAAGCCATTCATGGCTCGTCTCCGCGTCGGAGCAAGGCATTCGTGCCGTTCAACTGCACTGCGGTGCCTCGCGAAATGCTTGACAGCCAATTGTTCGGCTACCGACGCGGCGCATTTACTGGCGCAAGCGAACCCTTTGACGGTGTAATTCGAGCGGCTTCCGGCGGGACACTCTTCCTCGACGAGGTGGGTGAAGTGCCTATGGACGTCCAACCGAAGTTGCTGCGATTCTTGGAATCAGGCGAGATACATCCGCTTGGCGAATCTCGTCCCAAGATTGCTGATGTCCGGGTGGTCGCTGCAACAAATGCGCCGCTCGACCAGTTGGTCCGGGATGGACGCTTTCGTGAAGATCTCTACTATCGCCTAAACGTGGTACGCCTCAGCGTACCACCTCTCCGAGACCGTCGCGAAGAGATCCCGCCGCTCGTAGACCATTACCTCGCACGATGGTCACGCGAATACGGCAAGCAGGGGCTCCGTATCGCAGGGCAGACCATGGAGTTTCTGATGCTCTTCTCGTGGCCGGGCAACGTACGGCAGCTCTCGAACGAGATCCGGCGCGTCGTGGCCTTGGCCGACAACGGGGCCGTGTTAATGCCGGAGCACTTGTCCAACGAGATCGCGAGAACACGGCGTACTGTGCCTGCGACGAACGGCGATGCAGCCGGTGCCGAGCTCGTCGTGCGAATGGACCAGCCGCTCGCGGCGGCGGTCGAACACCTTGAGCGCGCAATGGTGGGGTACGCGATGAGCCTCGCGGGCAGCCGGGTAGACGATGCGGCGAAGGTCCTTGGATTGTCCCGCAAGGGCCTCTATCTCAAACGCCAGCGCCTCGGCCTCGCGTAGCGCCTGACTCGGCAGGCCGCCTCCCGCAGTGGAGCGTAACCTGAAGGTAGCTGTTCCTCTGGTTGGCGGGGGACAGAGCTACTGACGCCCTACCCGCAGCCGGTTCGAGCTGTTCGAGTGCAGGCCTTCGCGATCCCTGCTGCTCAGGGTGTCGTAGGCGCCATCGGCATCTTCATGCCGCACGAGCACCCAACCGGTCCCAGGTGACTCGGCGGCGATTGCACTCAGGATGTCCTCGAGCGTCGCGTGCGTCAGGTGTACGGTCACCCGGCCTGCCGGCACTGTCGGCGAGGGCTCGTCGGGAGCGCCGATGATGCTGGCCACGAAACCGCCCCTGACCGGCAGCGCCGGGTCAATGGCCCGTCCGGCGACGGCAAAGGCGGTGGGGACCTCGGCCTGGGCCGCCGAGAAGTCGTCCACGTGATCGTCCCGTGACGTCAGCCCGGGCTCGCGGATGACGACGCCGCGGGCGGTGATCTCCGCGATCCACGCCGGATAGTGGACACGAAGAAGTCCGCGGCCTCGCGCAGCGTGGGGCCGTCGGCGGCGTTCGGCGTTTCCGGCCGATCGGCTCGCCACACCTCGGGTCGAAGATCAGTCCATCGATCCGCGCGCGTGCAGCCCGCGTCCTGGAAACGCAGCGGCGACTGCGTCGCGGCTGCGATGGCCGATCGGGGCAGGCGGCATCTGAACCCAGCTTGACTGCGGACGCCTGGTAGATCGATGCTGCGACTCCCCGGTTAGTCCCCCCGAGCGTTCGCTCGGCGTCGGCCCCCCGGAATGTGACCCGGTCGTGTGAGGAAAGGGTGGACGCCATGGCGCCAGTCTCGAACCCCCTGTTCGCGGCCCTGACCTTCGTCCTGCTTTCAATTGCTCCCGTGCCCGCTGTCGCCCAGGGTGGAACGGCGGCATGCACGGTCGTCGCGAGCGGGCGGACCGGTCCGATTCCGGACTACTACGCATGGGAAACGACCTTCTCGATGGCGCCGACCACCGACGACGCTCTCAGGGACTATCTCGCGTCGGACAATGCGTCGGCCCGCGTCTTCCGTGAATACGCCACGAGGGCGACATCGCGGGCTCGGGCCATACGCCGCCAGGGGCCGACGCCAGGCGTGCCAGCCATCCTGTTGCCCGATACCGAGCTCGCAGCCGCAGAGACCGTCCTGCTCGAGCGAGACGCGATGACGAGGGCACTGCCGCCAGAGGTCGCTACCGGATTGCGGCGCCGGGTCGAGGAAGAGCGACAAACACTGCACTTCACCGTGCCGCAAGCGGGGCGGGAACGCCGCACGGCCTCCGGCCGGGTGCGCTGTGAGGTCGCGGTCTCCGGCAAGGACTTCCCTCAGCTCGTGCCAGAGGCGTCGTATTGGGAAGACTTCTTCGTGATCAAAGGCGCCATCGCCGCCCGTCGACGCGCGGTGTCCGGTGGCATTTACGATGACGATGCGCTGGCGCTTCAACGCGCGCTACCCCTGCCAATTGACGCGCTGCGTGAGTTCTATGGCTTCGCGGAAGAAGCCGCCTCGCGTATCGCGAAGGCCGCGAACGATGCACGTGCCGCAGGCCTGTCCCAGGACGAATCGAGAAGGCACGTCGATCAGGTGGTCCTTGACGCAAGAGACCACCTCCTCAGAACACTGCCGCCGGAGCACTGGTTGGTCGTCCGGGCCGCCGCCGAGCAGGGACGCGCCGGACACAAGCTGTATTACCGCAGCGTTCACTGAGAGCTACGGGCGCCGAACGGGCAATGGGTTCGAGCTGTTCGACTGCAGGCCCTCGATATATCTGACGCTCAGGGTGTCGTACGTGCCATCGGCGTCTTCATGCCGCACGAGCACCCACCCGGTCCCAGGTGACTCGGCGGCGATCGCGTTCAGGATGTCCTCGAGCGTGGCGTGCGTCAGGTGTACGGTCACCCGGCCTGCCGGCACTGTGGGCGAGGGCTCGCCGGGAGTGCCGATGATGCTGGCCACGACACCGCCCCTGACCGGCAGCGTCGGGTCGATGGCCCGCTCGGCGGCGGCAAAGGCCGCGGGCACGTCGAGGTCGGTGAGCGAGAAGTCGTCCACGTGATCGTCCCGTGACGTCAGCCCGGGCCCGCGGAGGACGACGCCGCGGGTGGTGATCTCCGTCGTCCACCCCGGATGATGGGACACGAACAGGTCCGTGGCCTCGCGCAGCGTGGGGCCATCGGAGGCGTTCGGCCCATCGGCGGGAGCGGTCCTCCACGCATCGGGTCCGAGATCAGCCCATCGTTCCGCGCGCACGTGCAGGCCGACCGGGATGCCGGCGGCGCGCAGGGCGTCCTGGAAACGCAGCGGCGACTGCGCCGCGGCCGCGGTGGCCGAGCGGGCCAGGCGGCGCTCCCGCAAGGCATCCGCCTGTCCGGTGGACAGCGCCGGGCTGAGCAGCGCGAGCGTGAGGCAGAACGCAAGGGGGCGCATCAGCTCCTTCTGATCGGCGACCAGGCGCGCGGCCGTGGAGGCGTGCGGTTGAAAATGTGGATTGTCCGCTCTTCGGAATCTGCAATCTGCAATCGACAATCTGCAATGCGAAAAGGGGACAGTCCGGGCAGTCCCCATTTTCGCGGCGCGATGCGGTCCGGGTCCTCTCAATCGGCAATCTGCAATCGCCAATCGGCAATCTGCCCCGTCAATCTGCAATCGACAACGGCAACGCGACCGTGAAGCGTGAGCCGATCCCCACCGCGCTCTCCACCGTGATGCTCCCGCCGTGCGCGTCGACGATGGCGCGGCTCAGCGCCAACGCCAGCCCCGCGGCGCGGCCGCCGGAGCCGGACGAGGCCTGGCCGAAGGGCTCGAACACCGCCTCGCGCTGGCTGTCGGGGATGCCAATCCCGTTGTCCCACACCACCAGCTCCACCCAGCCCCGCGCGTCGGTCCGCACGTCGATCCCGATCGACTGCCCGGCCCGCGACACCTTCATCGCGTTCACCACCAGGTTCACCAGCGCCTGCCGCAGCCGCGCCGCGTCGCCCGGCACCCGCAGCTCCGGCGGCACCGGCGGCGCCACGAAGGCCAGCTGCTTCGCCTGCGCCAGCGGACGCGCCGCCTCCGCCGCCGCGCGCACCAGGTCGCCAATCCCCACCGGCTCCCGCGCCAGCACCAGCCGCCCCGCCTGCAGCCGCGTGTAGTCGAGCACGTCCGTCACCAGCGCCAGCAGCTGCGCCGCCGCGTCGCGGCTCTGGTCGAGCGCCGTGCGCTGCTGCGCGCTCAGCGACCCATACACCCCCTCCCGCAACGACTCCGTCACCCCCACCATCGTCTTCAACGGGGTCTGCAGCTCGTGCGTGATCGCCGAGAGGAAATGGTCCTTCACCCGGTTGGCCTCGACGAGCTCGGCGTTGGCCGCCGCCAGCGCGTCGGCCTGCCGCTGCAGCTCGGCCGACCGCTCCGCGACCCGCGCCTCGAGCACGCGGTTGGCGGCCGTGAGCGTCGCCTCCGCCCGCAGCCGATCGTCGAAGGCGCTCCGGAGCGCCCGGCCGAGATCCGCCACCTCGGGGGAGCCGCCGACGGGGATGACGTCGGGGCCGTCGATGGGCGCGCGGCGGACGCCCTCCACCAGCCCACCCAGCTCCCGCGACACCGTCAGCAGCAGCACGACCGCCAGCACCACGAAGAGCGCCGTCACCACCGGCGCCACGCCCAGCGTGCGCGACACGAGGCCGCTCGTGCTGTCGTCCACGAGCACACCGACGTGCACCACCCAGGGCAGCGGGCTCGCCAGCCGCGTCACCCACGCGCGGGTGAGGCCCTCGCGGTCGGGCGCCAGCACCGGCTCGGTCTGCAGCAGCTCGAGCGTGCCGTCCGCGCGCCGCGTCACCGGCGCGCCGAAGACGGTGTCCGACTCGGCGCCACGCACCGTGGGGCTCGTGGGCACGGGTTTGCCCACCGCCCCGGCGAAGTCGAGCGAACGCGCCAGCGTGTCGCCGTCGGCCGTCGCCAGCGTCACGAGCACGTCACGCGTGCGCGACGCCGCCGCGACGATGCTCTCGTTGAGGGCCTCGAGGTCGATGGAGGCGCCGACGACCCCGTCGTCCGGGCCGCCACGCGGGATGGACGCCACGACAATCCAGCGCTTCGACAGCGCGCCGTAGAAGGGATTGGACGTGCGCAGCCTCTCACCCGGTCCTGGACGCACGTCGGCCCACTCGTAGGGCCGGCCTTCCGGATCGGTGACCGGGATGGGACCTGGGACGAGCTGGCAGAGCGCGCGGCCGTCGCCGGCCAGCACGAAGAGGTTGCTGATGAGGCCGGCCTCCCGCTCGCCCGCCGCCGCCACCTCGAGGCGCGCCAGGCAGGCGTCGGGATCCGACTCCGCGTGGCGCACGGCGTCGGCGGCTGCCGTGCCGACGAGCAGCGAGTGGAGGTGGTCGGCCATGAACGACACGGCGCTCGTCGCCGCGCCGGCGGCAAAGGTGGACTCACGCGCCGCGGTGGCCACCGCGGCGTCCTGCGCGCGCTCGTACGCCGTGTAGCCCGCCGCCGCCGAGAGGGCGAGGGCCAGCAGGCCCGCGAAGAGCACGCGGGCGCGAAGGGACACGTGCCGCAGCATGGTACGTCGCGATTATGGCACGAGGGTGCCGCACGAAGGTGCCGCACGGGGGTGCGGCACGAAGGTGCGGCACGAAGGTGCCACACGGAGGTGCTGCACGAGGGTGCGCACGAAGGTGCTGCACGGAGGTGCGGCACGAAGGTGCCACACGGAGGTGCGCACGAAGGTGCTGCACGACGGTGCTGCACAAAGGTGCTGCACGAGGGTGCGCACGATGGTGCTGCACGGAGGTGCGGCACGACCGTACTGCACGGAATGTCAGCGCGTCGCCACGGGCAACGCCGTTCTCGGCGTGAACGTCTCGACGCGTGGCAGGGCGCCAGAGCTCTCGCGCAGCTCCCAGCCGGAGAGCACGACGCGGAGCGGCGTGGAGCGGATCTGGTCCTGCTCGACCTGCACGGTTCCTTGCACCTGCAGCGGCCGCCGCGTTTCAATCGGCATCGCCGCGCCGCGCCAGCCGACGATGACCACTTCGGCCGGCCCGGTGCTCTCCCCGGGCCGCTGCGCGGTCTGCGCCTGCACCGCCGGCCACGGCGTCAGCACGACGCAGAGATAGACGAGCGCCGCCGCAATCACGGTCAACACCCCACGCACGTACGAATCAGTCGCCACGGTCGGAACTCCTCCGGGGGACGAGCTGTCAGCGGGCACCTTCGTACCGCACCAACGTGCCGCACCCTCGTACCGCACCTTCGTGAAGCACCCCCGTGCGGCACTACCGTGCGGCACCTCCGTGCGGCACCTCTGTCATTACCACCCCACCGCGTACCCTGCCCGGCGAGGATCTGCCCCGGCCGTCATCGTGTTCGTCGTCAGATCCACGAGGATGCCCTGCATGCCGCCGACGCCGGCCGTGAAGTCGGGCAGCAGCGTCACGGTGTGGCCCATCGCCCGCAGGGCTTCGACCGTGCGCGCGGGTACGCGGTTCTCGATGGCCAGCGTCATCGCGGCGCCGGGTTTGTAGAAGTTGGGGTCGGGATCGAGCCGGAACCGTGGGGCCTCGATCGCTTCCTGGATCGACAGGCCGTAGTCGAGCACGTTCAGCACTCCCTGGAACTCGGTTTGACCAATGGTCTCGCCCCCCGGCGTGCCAATCGCCATCACGAACCGGCCGTCCTTCATCACGATGATCGGGGAGTTGTTGAGCAGCGGCACCTGCCCGGCCCGCACGTAGTTGACGTTGTCGGGATAGGGGGAGGTGGAGCCGAGCCGCAGGCCGTTGTTGAGCAGCACGCCCGTGTCGCCCACGACGACGTTGGTGCCGAAGAAGCCACCGAGAGTGGGCGTCACCGCGACGGCGTTGCCCTCCGCATCCACAATCGAAAAACTCGTCGTCTCCGGATCTTCGGTGTAGCGCTCGGGGAAGTGCGGACCCTGCGCCCGCGGCGTGGCCGCGGCAAACTCGCCGGCGCTGCCGTCGAACTGCGTGGGATCACCCGGCTGGGGATACGCCATCGCGTGCTTGCGGTCGATCAGCTTGCGCCGTTCGGCCGCGTAGCCCTTCGAGAGCAGGCCCTCGAGCGGGATGGTCGTGAACGCCGGGTCCGCGACGTAGCGGTAGACGTCGGCCTTGGCCAGCTTGATGGCCTCGGCCGTGAGGTGCAGCGCCTCGGGACTGCCCGCGCCCAGCGCCTTCAGGTCGAAGCCCTCGACGAGGTTGAGCTGCATCAGCACCTCGATGCCGCCGCGTGAGGTCGCCGGGTTGCTGTAGATGTCGTAGCCGCGGTACGTCGTGTGGACCGGCTCGTCCCAGCGTGGCGTGTAGGCGGCCAGGTCTTCCTTGCGCAGGTAGCCGCCCTGCTCGCGGAAGAACTTGTCGAAGGCCTCGGCGATGTCGCCCCTGTAGAAGCGCGTGAACGCCGCCTGGATGGCCGCCTGGCGCGACACGCCACCCGCGAGCGCGGCGGCTTCGGCATCCGACAGCTTCTGAAGCGTGCCGGCCAGCGCGGGCAGCCGGAAGATCTCGCCGTTCACCGGGACCTTTCCCCCCGGCATGAACACCGCGGCCGTCGTCGGGAACATGGCGAAGGTCTTCTGGCGGCCACGCACGCCGTTCGCGAAGCTCTCGTTGATCGGATGGCCGTCGCGCGCGTACTCGATGGCCGGCGCGATCACCTCACCCAGGCTCTTCGTGCCGAAACGCTCGAGCAGCGCCAGGTAACCGCCGAGGTTGCCGGGCACGATGCCGGCCGTGATCCCCGAATCCAGCGTCTCGGCCGTCATCGCCGAGGCGTCGAGCGCCTTCGGCGCCGCGCCGGCCATGCTGAGCGACCACACCTTGCCCGTCTTCTTGTCGAAGACCGTCGCGAAGCCGTTGCCGCCGATGCCCGAGCTCGTCGGCTCAACCACGTTCAGGGTCATCGCGACGGCGACCGCCGCGTCGAAGGCGTTGCCGCCATCGAGCAGCACCCGCATGCCGGCCATCGAGGCCAGCGGATGCGCCGAGGTGACAAGGCCATGCACGCCGGGCACGGACGGCCGGTGGGCGCGCATGCGCGCCTGTCCATCGGCGTCGCCGCGATCCTGGGCGAGAGGCAAGGCGATGAAGAGCAGGAGCGCGCCAAGGACGAGGGTGGGCTTGGTGAAGTGTTTCATCGCGAGCCTCATAGTGGTGCTACACGGAGGTGCGGCACGGAGGTGTCACACGAAGGTGCAACACGAGGGTGCGGCACGAAGGTGTCGCACGAAGGTGCGTCACGGGGGTGCCCTTCATTGCGGCAGTGCCAGAGCCACCAACGCTGCGTCCGCGCTGCGGCCGACGCCAACGACGATGAACTGGCGGCCGGAGGTGGTGCGGTAGGTCATGGGGGTGGATTGCACGGGTTGGGGGAGCGCAACGCGTGCCAGCTCCTCCCCCGTGTCCGTGTCGAAGGCGTAGAGCGCCGTGTCGCCGCTGCCGATGAAGACGAGCCCGCCCGCCGTGGCAATCGCGCCGGAGTTGCCGGGGGAGCCGAGCCTCGCGGGCAGGTCCACGCCGGCCAGTGCGGGGTGCTCACGCAGGCGCGCCTGGTCGCCGAAGGGCACACGCCACTTGATCGACGGCGCATTGAGGTCGATCGCTACCAGGTGCGCGTAGGGCGGCTTCAGGAGCGGCAGGCCGTTGTGGAACACCGGCGGCGCGCCACGCTGCACGTAGTCGGCGTCCACCTCACCCTCGCGGCCGGGGGCCTGCAGCGACGGGTCGAAGGGGACGATGCGGAAGATGGACGTGCTCTCGTTCGCCTTCACGTACATCACGCCGGTGCTGGCGTCCCACGCGCCACCACCCCAGTCGGCGCCGCCGACGACGGAGGGGCGTGCGACGGTGCCTTTGGCGGAGGGCGGTGTGTAGAGCGGGCCGAGCCGGTACTTCGCCAGCTCACTCCGTGCTTCCGCCTCCAGCTCCGGCGTCACATCGAACGCATCGTCCAGGGTGACGCCCTGTTTCATGAACGCGGGTGGGTTGGTCGGGAAGGGCTGCGTGGGCCACGACTGCTCACCCGGGATGTCGCTCTGTGGCACCGGCCGTTCCTCGATGGGCCACACGGGTTCGCCGGTGACGCGGTCGAACACGAACGCGAAACCCTGCTTCGTGAGCTGCACCACCGCGTCGACGTCGCGGCCGTCCTTCTTCAGCGTGACGAGCACGGGCGCGGCTGGCGGGTCGAGGTCCCAGAGGCCGTGGTGCGTGATCTGGAAGTGCCACTTCCTTTCGCCGGTGGCCGCGTCGAGACACACGATCGACTCGGCGAAGAGGTTGGCGCCGGGCCGGCGGCCGCCGTAGTAGTCGTTGCTTGGTGTGCTCACCGGCATGTAGAGCAGCCCACGCTCTTCGTCGAGGCTCATCGGCGCCCACACGTTGGTGTGGCCCACGAACTTCCACGAGTCGTTGCCCCACGTCTCGTGCCCGAACTCACCGGGTTGCGGGATGGTGTGAAACGTCCAGCGCAGCGCGCCGGTCTGCGCGTCGTAGGCCCGCACGTCGCCCGGAGGGTCGTTGCGGTAGGTGAGGCGATCGCCCACCCCGTTGCCGACGATGACGAGGTCCTTGTAGACGACCGGCGGGGAGGTGCTGGCGTAGTGCTTGCGGTTGACCTCCCAGACGAGCCCGCGGCTCAGGTCCACGACGCCGTGTTCGCCGAAGCCCTCGACGGGTGCGCCCGTGGCGGCGTCGAGTTTGATCAGCCGGTGCCGGCTGTTCATGAAGATCCGGAGCGTGCCGTCATCCTCGCGGAAGGCGGCCACGCCGCGATGGATGAAGCCCTGTCCGCTGGCGGGCTGGCCGTCCTCGTAGGCTTTCGGGTCGTAGCGCCAGCGCTCCGCGCCGGTGTCGGCGTCGAGCGCGGCCACCTGGTTGTAGGGGGTGCTCACGTAGAGCACACCGTCGAGCATCAGCGGTGTCGCCTGGAACGCGCCGGGCGTGGTGCCGTACTGCTCGAGCGGCGTCTCGCCGGGACTCCACTGCCACGCGACCGCCAGGCGGCTCACGTTGGAGCGGTCGATGTCGGCCAGCGCCGAGAACTTGCTGGCGCCCTGGTCGGCGCCGTAGACCGGCCACCCGGTGGCCTCGGGCTGGCGCGCGCAGCCGGCAAGCAGGCCGGTCGTGGCCAGGGCCAGCGCCATCGTCGCGCAGGCCCGGCCGGCACGCACGCGTCTCATCGGCCCGGCTCCTTGTAGACGCGTCCGCCCTTCACCACCGTCTCCACGTGCGAGAGCGCGGTGATGTCGAAGAGGGGATTGCCCTGGAGCACGATGATGTCGGCAAGTTTGCCGGGCTCGATGGTGCCGAGGTCCCGCTGCCTGCCGAGGATGGTGGCGCCGACACGCGTCAGCGCCGAGATCACGCGCTCGGGTGGCATGCCCATGTCGACGTGCGCCTTCGCCTCGCGCCAGAGCGCCTCGGTGTGGAAGTTCATCGGCGTGCCAGAGTCGGTGCCCATGCCCATCACCGCGCCCGACTCGATGAACTGCTTCAGCCCGCGTTCGCGGAAGAACATCTCACGCTCCGTGCGCGAGAAGTACGGCAGCGCGCGCCAGTTCTCGAGCGAGCGCTGCACCTCTTCGTACATGGGCTCCGGCATGCTGGCGCGGAGCGCCGGGTCCTGCAGCCGCTCCGGGAACGCCGCCGTGTCGGGATACACCCAGCTCCGGTGCGCGGCGGTCACCACCACCGGGCGTCCCGCATTGACGATGTCCCGGATGAGATCGGGGGAGTAGGGGGGCGCGGTGCCGGCCGAACCGACGTGGCTCAGCACGTCGATGCCGGCCTCGAGCGCGTTGCGGGTGTCCTGCTCGGCGTAGACGTGCGCGTGCACCCGCACGCCGTGCCGGTGCGCCGCGGTGGCAATGGCGTCGTAGTCCTCACGCGTGAGGCCCGAGTGCGCCTTGATGACGTCCACGCCGGCCGCGATGAGGCGTTCGGTCTCGCGTCCCGCCTGCTGCGCGCTCGTCACCTCGATCTGGTAGTCGGGCGGGAAGATGGCGACGTTGCGTGTGAGCCACGGGCCACTCATCGACATGCGTGGGCCGGGCAGCTCGCCGCGATCGATGCGGCCGCGAATCGCGAGGCTTTCGGCAAGCGGCGCGCCCAGGTCCACGGCCGAGGTCACACCCGCCATGAGCAACTGGCGCGCGGCGACGGCCATCACCTCCGGCAGCGTGCGGTCGCGGCCCTGCGACTCGATCCACGGGAACCACGTCCCGTAGTTGCCGTGCCCCACGAGCACCAGGTGCGCGTGCAGCTCGATCATCCCCGGCATCATCGTGCGGCCGCTCGTGTCGATCACGCGGTAGCCCTCGGGGATGGGCACCTCGCTCGCTGGACCGGCACGCACGATGCGGTCGCCCTCGATCAGCACGACCGCGTGGTGGATGGGGGGCGCCGCGTAGCCGTCGAGCAGCATGCCTCCCGCCAGGGCGAGGCGGGTGGGCGCCGGCGCCTGGCCCCGGATGGGGGTGGCGGCCGCCACGGTGAGGGTGGCGGCGACGAGCAGGAGGAGGAGGCGAGGCCGCATGGCCGAACACCTTACACCCGAACGGCCGCTCATGCTCCGGCCGGCCACGCCGATTATGGAAATGCCTTCTCCCCCCGAAAGGCTTCGAACCGACGTACCTGTGCACCCCCGCACGGGTCGCGACAGCATTTCTCCGGGAGTGGGACCATGGGCTCTGGGTGGACGGTTGGCAGGAAGCTCTACACGGCCATTGGCGTTGTGATCGTGCTGCTCGCCGCGGCGGGCGGCACGGCCTTCTGGGCATTGGGCCGGCTGAAGGCCGAGCTGGACGCCGCCGGCGTGGACGGCGCGGCGCGGTTGCAGGAGGCGATGCTCGTGGACGAGGAGGTCAGCAGCCTGCTCGGGCAGGAGTGCCGGCTCATCCTCTCCACCGTCGAGCATGACGAGGAGGTCCGCGAGGAGTCGCTGGCGCGCATCGACGCGCTGACGGCCGAGGCGTTCGGCGTCATGGACCAGCTCGCGGCCGGCTCGAAGACCGACGACGTCAAGCAGATCGTCGCCGAGATGCGGCGTGATCTCGAGGCCTGGCGCAAGACCGTGGAAGAGGTCGAGCGCGACGTCGCCGCCGCCGACATCGCCGCCGCCTATGCCACGCAGAACGCCCAGTCGAAGCCGCTGCTCGACCGGATCGAGGCGCTCGGCAGCGAGCTCTCGGGCAAACAGCGCGAGAAGTTCGCCGTGCTCGTGGAGGAGGGCCACCGCGCCTACGCCGAGGCCGTCGCCATCGTGGCGGGCGTGCTGCTGGGCGCACTGGCCGTCGCGGCGCTCGTCGTGTTCGTCGTGCGTGGCACCGTGCGGGTGCTCGTCCGTGTCGCCGGCGACCTGGCGGTCGGGGCGGAGCAGGTGGCGCTGGCGGCCGGGCAGGTGTCGACGGCAGGGCAGTCCCTTGCGGAGGGCGCGTCGGAGCAGGCCGCCTCGCTCGAGGAGACCTCGGCCTCGATGGAGGAGATTGCGGCGACCGGACGGCAGAACGCCGAGCACACGCAGGAGGCGTCCGCGCTGATCGCCGACGTCAACCACCGCATGCGCGAGGGCGACGTCGCGCTCGACGGCATGGTGACCTCGATGGCCGCCATCAAGGAGTCGAGCGACCGCATCTCGAAGATCATGAAGACGATCGACGAGATTGCGTTCCAGACGAACCTGCTGGCGCTGAACGCGGCCGTCGAGGCGGCGCGGGCCGGCGAGGCGGGCATGGGCTTCTCGGTGGTCGCGGACGAGGTGCGCACGCTGGCGCAGCGCTGCGCGCAGGCGGCACGCGATACGGCCGGGCTCATCGAGGAGTCGATCACCCGCGCGTCGGAAGGCAACACGCGCGTGCAGGACGTCGCCTCCAGCATCCGCGGCATCGGCGAATCGCTCGGCCGCGTGTCGTCGCTCGTCCAGCAGGTGTCGTCCGCCAGCGAGGAGCAGTCGTCCGGCACCACGCAGGTGAACCAGGCGGTGCACATGATGGAGAAGGTCACGCAGACCATCGCGGCCTCCGCCGAGGAGAGCGCGGCGGCGGCCGAGGAGCTGCACGCGCAGGCCGACACGACGATGGCGGTCGTGCGCGAGCTGCAGGCGCTGGTGGTCGGCACGGAGCACGGGGCCGCACCGGTCCCGGCGCCGGCCCGCGCCTCCCGGCCTGCCGACCTGCCACGCGCGGCCTGACGCGGGTGCCGGGCGGGCGGTAGAATGGCCGCGTGTCCGGCGTCCCCGACGATCTGCTGGCCAGGATCCCGTTCTTCCGCCGCGTCCGCCCCGCGGAGCGGTCCCACGTGGCCGCGGCGACGCGGCTGCGCACCTACGACAAGGGCGAGGTCATCTTCTCCGAGGGTGACCCCGCCGACGCCTTCATCGCCATCGTCGATGGCCGGGTGAAGATCTTCAAGTCGACCGCGTCGGGCAAGGAAGTCATCCTCGAGATCTTCGGCGGCGGCGATCCGCTTGGCGCCGTGGCGGTCTACGAGAAGATGGCGTTTCCCGCCACGGCGGTGGCGCTCGAGCCCACGCGCTGCCTCGCGGTGCCGCAGGCCGAGTTCTTCCGGCTGCTCGAACAGCATCCTCCCCTCGTGCATGCGCTGCTCTCGGGGCTGACGCTCCGGCTCGCGGAGCTCACGCGGCGGCTGGCCGATCTCTCGGGCAGCCGCGTGGAGGCGCGCTTCGCGCGGCTCTTCCTGAAGCTGGCCGAGCAGATGGGCCGCGACGAGCGGGGCGGGCGCTTCGTGCCGATGAGCCTCTCGCGGCAGGAGCTGGCCGACCTGACGGGCACCACCATCGAGACGGCCATCCGGATCATGAGCCGCTGGAACAAGGATGGGGTCGTGCTGACGGAGAAGGACGGCTTCGTCGTCTGTGATGTGGGTGGTCTCGAGGGAGTCGCGGCCTCCTAGGCACACTGAACACACTGAGCACACTGAGCACACTGAGGACACTGAACACACTGAGGACACTCGGGGTGGGGAAGCTTGCGAGAGGAAATGGGGACTGTCCCCATTTCCTCTCACCGCCACTTCATCGAAAAGGGGGCCTGACCCCTTTCTCGCTTCCCTGATCCGGATAATCCCATCCTGCGATTCAGTCTCATGCGATCTCAACCCGCATGAGCCGGTAGGACGTCGCCCACATGGCAAGAGGCACTGTCGCCGCCGCGGCCATGTGCGTCGCGGCGTTCCTGATTCTCGCCACTCCCCGATCCGCATCGGCCCAGGATGACGAAGGCGCCCGCGTCTTCAAGGACGCGTGCGCGGCCTGCCACGGAGACGATGGCCGCGGGCGGTCGCGCGAGACGGTGGGCTTCGACCTGGAGCTGCCCGACTTCACCGACTGCAGCTTCGCGACGCGTGAGCCCGACGCGGACTGGTTCGGCGTGGTGCACGGCGGCGGGCCCGCCCGCGCCTTCGACCACACGATGCCGGCGTTCGCCGAGGCGCTCTCCACCGAGGAGATCCAGGCCGCGGTCTCGCACCTCCGCACGTTCTGCACCGACAGCCACTGGCCACGAGGCGAGCTGAACCTGCCGCGCGCCCTGGTCACCGAGAAGGCCTACCCCGAAGACGAGGCGGTCGTCACGGTGTCGTCCGCGACGGAGGGCCCTGGCGCCGTCGACTTCCAGTTCGTCTACGAGAAACGCCTCGGCACCCGCACGCAGTACGAGGTGGCGCTGCCGTTCAGCACGGCCGACACCGGCGGGGCCTGGCGCGGCGGCACGGGCGACCTGACGCTCGGCGTGAAGCACGCGCTCTATCACAGCCTCGATCGCGGCAACATCTTCGCGCTCGGCGGTGAGGTCCGCTTGCCGACGGGTGACGCGGCCGACGGCGCGGGGGCCGGCGTGGGCGCCGTCGAGGGCTACGCGTCGTTCGGCCAGATCATCGGCGGCGACAACTTCGTGCAGGCGCAGGCCGGCATCGAGGTGCCATGGGACGAGGCGAAAGGCGAGCGCGAGGGCTTCTGGCGCCTGGCCGCCGGCCGCACCTTCTCGCAGCACCGCTACATGCGCGCGTGGACGCCGATGATCGAGCTGCTCGCCGCGCGGGAGCTCGAGGGCGGCGCGCCGACGGAGTGGGACGCGCTGCCGCAACTCCAGATCTCGCTCAGCCGCCGCCAGCACGTGATGGTGAGCGTGGGGTACCGCGTGCCACTCAGCGAACGCGAGCGGCCGAAGCAGTTCATGGTGTACCTGCTGTGGGACTGGTTCGACGGCGGGCTCCTCGAGGGATGGTGAGCTGATGCGGACGAGCACCAGGCTGTCACTGGCAATCGCCCTCGCGGCGCTCGCCCTGCCGATGGGCGCGGCGGCGCAGGATCTGCCCGCCTCGCATTTCGAGACCTCGGACCGCTGCATCGCCTGCCACAACGGCGTGACGTCGGCGACGGGCGAGGACGTGTCGATTGGGCCCGCGTGGCGCGCGTCGATGATGGCCAACTCCGCGCGTGACCCGTACTGGCAGGCGTCGGTCCGGCGCGAGACGAAAGACCATCCGCAGCACGCCGCGGAAATCGAGAACGAGTGCGCGGCCTGCCACATGCCGATGGCGCGGTACGACGCGGTGTCGGCCGGCGGCACGGGGGGCGTCTTCCGCAACCTGCCCGCCTCCCACGCCGAGTCGGACGAGGCGCGGCTGGCGGTGGACGGCGTGTCGTGCGCGGTGTGCCACCGCATGACGGACGAGCGGTTCGGCACGCGCCAGTCGGCGAACGCGAACTTCGTCATCCAGGAGCCGGCGCCGGGCGAACCCCGCAAGGTGTTCGGGCCGTTCGAGATCAAGACGGGCCGTGCCTCGGTGATGCGGTCCTCGTCCACGCTCCTGCCCACCGAAGGCAAACACGTGCAGCGCTCCGAGCTGTGTGCGACGTGCCACACGCTGATCACGACCGCGCTCGGGCCCGACGGCTCGGTCGTCGGTGAGCTGCCCGAGCAGATGGTCTACTGGGAGTGGGAGCACAGCACCTACCGCACCACCAAGAGCTGCCAGGACTGCCACATGCCGGTGGTGCCTGGCGAGACGCGTGTGTCGTCCGTGCTCGGCGAGCAGCGGACCGAGGTGTCGCGGCATACCTTCGTCGGCGCGAACTTCCTGATCCCGCGCATGCTGAGCGCGCATCGCACCGAGCTTGGCGTGAAGGCCCAGCCGGGCGAGCTCGATGCCGCCATCCGTCGCGCCGAGGCGCACCTGGCCGAGGAGACGGCAACCGTCGCCGTCGAGGCCCGCCGCGACGGCGACACGCTCGTCGCCGACGTGGCCATCGAGAACCTGGCCGGCCACAAGTTCCCCACGGCGTATCCGTCACGCCGCGCGTGGCTGCACGTGACGGCGTCCGACGCGAACGGCCGCGTCGTGTTCGAGTCGGGCCGGCCCAACGGCGACGGCAGCATCGCCGGCAACGACAACGATGCCGACGCGGCGACGTTCGAGCCGCACTACCGCGAGATCCGCGACGCGGGGCAGGTGCAGATCTACGAGGCCATCCTGCGCGATCCCGCCGGGGCGGTGACGACGGGACTGATCAAGGCGGTGGGGTACCTCAAGGACAACCGGATCCTGCCGCACGGGTTCGACAAGACCACGGCGAGCGCCGATGTCGCGGTGCACGGGGACGCGCTCGACGACGGGAACTTCAGCGACGGGGCCGACCACGTGCGTTACGTGATCCCCGCCGGCGACGCGAGCGGGGCCGTGACGGTGAAGGTCACGCTGATGTACCAGCCGATTGCGTATCGCTGGGCGCAGAACCTGCGGCAGCAGGACGGCGAGGAGATCGACCGCTTCCTCGGCTACTACCAGCAGATGGCCCACGTCTCGTCCGCCATCGTCGCCAGCGCGAGTGCCGTCGTGCGGTAGCGCGAGGAGCACGGAGAACACGGAGAACACTCCGTGTCCCCCGTGTCCTCGAGTCACCCCCGCACGCCGCTGGCGATCACGAACTCCCCGGGAATCCGGTAGCCCTCACCAACGCGGAACGGCGCGATGGACGCCAGGTACTCCGCGTGCGCCTCGGCGCGCGTCTCGTCGTCGAACCGCGAGTACGCCATCGCGACCGGGCCTCCCGCGAACGCGGCGGCAAGCGCCGCGTCCTCGTCCTCGTAATCGAGCACCACGGACATGCGGTGCAGGTCCACGGACGCGAAACCGGCGTCCGCGAGCGCGTCCGCCAGGCGATCCCCCGTGCCCAGCGCGAAGAAGAGGGGACACACATCGCTCTTCACCCGCGCGTCGACGATGGGGAAGATGTCGGCCCAGCCGCAGCGCGCGCGGCTGCCCCAGACCGCGAGCGCGGCGCGGCCACCCGGCACGAGGACACGGCGCATCTCGGAAAGCGCGGCGCCGGCGTCCGGCACGTACATCAGTCCGAGTGCGTTGAGCGCCACGTCGAACGAGGCATCGGGCAGGTCGAGCGACTCCGCGCCCATGCGCCGGAACTCGACCGGTGCGAGGCCCTGGCCCGCGCACGCGGACGCGGCCAGGTCGAGCATGCCGGCCGAGAGATCCGTGCCGGTGACGTGTCCGGATGGCCCGGCCGCCATCGCCGCGCGGAACGTGACGAGCCCCGTGCCGCACGCGATGTCGATCACACGCTCGCCAGGCTGGATGGCCGCCAGCGCCAGCATCGCGTCCTGCGCCGGCCGCAACTGCCGCGACCACCCATCGTCATAACGGGTGGCCGCCTTGTCCCATCCGTACCGCTGGACGCGTCGCTGGAGTGCCGCTTCCATCGCCGGACCTCAGGCGCCGGCCGGCTGCGTCACGCGCAGCTCGCACCGCACGTCCACCGGGTTCTTGAAGTTGTCGAGCCAGGACCCGCAGCGATCCGCAATCTCGACGACGCGTCGGACACGGCTCTCGGGCGCCGCGCTCTCGATGGTGACGATGGCGCGGACCTGGAGGTAACCGGGACGTACGGTCTCGTTCACGCCGAGCTCGCCGCGCACGTCGTAGTCGGCCTGCACCTCGACGGTCACGGCGGTGAGGGGGACGTCCAGTCGCGAGCCCCACATCGCGTAGCTCATCGCCATGCACGAGGCGAGCGCGGCGCGGCCGAACACGCCCGGGTTGGGGCCGGAGCCATCGCCGCCGTACTTCTCGGTCATGCCGACGGCGAGCGTCCACGGCCCGTCGGTGACGCGGCAGCAGAGGTTGTTGGACAGGGTGGCGGTGGTGACGGCCGTGCCCTGGCCGATCGAGACGCGGCGCGCGACGGCTCCGGCCGTCCGCTCGATGACGCCGCCGATGTCTGTGCTGGTCAACACGCGAGTTCCTCCTGGTGGCCGGGCGTTTCCGCGCCCCTCAGGAAGTAGATCGTCGTCTCGCCCAGAAACCCGCCACTCCGCACGCGAAAAAGGGGTCAGACCCCTTTTTCACCTGAGACCCTGGAAAAAGGGGTCTGACCCCTTTTTCGAGATCGGGTCCCTCGTCCAGTGTCCCCGGCCGCCCCGCGCCCTGGAGCTATGATGCTTGCGTGACACACGAAGACGGGATGGCCCTCGCGCTGGCGGAGGCGCGGGCGGCATCGGCGATGGGTGAGGTGCCTGTCGGCGCCGTCGTGGTGATCGAAGGCAATGTGGTGGGGGCCGGCTTCAACCGCCCGATCAGCTCCAACGATCCGACGGCGCATGCCGAGGTGACGGCCATCCGCGCGGCGGCGCAGGCGCTGGGGAACTACCGGCTGACCGGCGCGACGCTCTACGTGACCGTCGAGCCGTGCCTGATGTGCGTGGGCGCGATGATCCACGCGCGGATCGCGCTCGTCGTCTTCGGCACGCCGGAACCCAAGGCAGGCGCCCTGGTGTCGACCAAAGCCGCGCACGAGCTACCCGGCCTGAACCACCGCCTCGACGTCATCGGCGGTGTGCTCGAGGACGAATGCCGCGAGACGATGCAGCGGTTCTTCCGAGAGAGGCGCGACCGTTCGGACGTGTGAGGGGCCTTCGTGCCCCTCGTGCCCTTCGTGCCCTTCGTGTCCTTCGAAGAGCGTCAGTCTCTAAATTCCCACCCCGCGAACCCCGTGTAGAACTCGGCCGGGATCGCGTGCGCCTCGCAGAAGTCGCGCACGAACGCCTTCGCGCGGGCGTTGCGGTCCGCCTCGGAAACCGGGCCGGGGTTCCGGGCCATCCAGTCCTCCAGCACGTCGAGGAGGCTGAGCCCGTCTTCCCGCGCGAGCATACGCAGCGTGCGGGCGTTGCCCACCTGCATCACGGCCATGCTCAGCCGGCGTCCCCACGCGAGCTCGTCCGCGTCCATCGTCGGGTGCGTGTGCAGCTCGTAGGGGGGCTCGGGATCGAACGTGAGCCCGAGCTGCGGCGCCTTGCGCCAGAGCTCGGTGCCGGGCAGGACGAGCAGGTTGAACACCGAGAGCATCGGCGGGTCCAGCGCCGCGGCGAACCGGAGCGACCGGCGGAACGACTCCGGCGTCTCCTCGGGCAGGCCGTGAATGAGCTGGAGCTCGAAGGGAATGTCGTACTGCTTGAGGTACCGGATGCCGTCCTGGAACGGCTGCATCCGGAGCCGGCGTTCGACGACGTTCAACGCGTGCTCGTCCGTCGTCTGGAGCCCGACCTCCATGAAGGTGAAGTGGGCGGCCTTGAAGAGCGCGGCCATCTCCTCGTCCACGAACTCGGCCCAGATCTCGGAGTGGAGCGGCACGCGTGCCGTGTTGTGCTCCGCGATGAACCGGCAGATTTCCTTCGCGCGCGCGGCGTTCAGGTTGAAGATCGGGTCCATCAGGTAGATGCTGTCGGGCCTGCGCTCGAGCCAGAACAGGATCTCGCGCTTGACGCGGTCGAGGTCGAACCGGCGGTTCCGGATCGACAGGTCCTTGTTGTAGAAGCAGAAGTTGCAGCGGAACACGCACCCACGCTGCGTCTCGATGCACACGTGGCGATCGCGGAAGTCGCCGTACTCCGGCTTGTGCGGCGACGGCAGGTCGTCCAGCCGCATGACGATCTCGGCGTCCGGGGTCTCGACGATGGCGCCGTCGTGGCGGAGGGTGAGGCCGGGGACCTGGCGGAGGTCACCGCGGTCGCGGAGGGTGCGCGCGATGGCGCCGAAGGGCACCTCACCTTCGCTGCGGACGATGGCGTCTACGGCGGGGCGGTGGGTGAGCACGTCGCGGGCGACGGGACCGACCTCGGGTCCGCCAAGCACGACGACCGTCTCCGGTCGGGCGGCCTTGATGCGCGCCGCGGCCTCGTGCAGCGCGCCGACGTTCCAGTAGTAGCAGGAGAGCCCGACGAGCGCCGGCTCGTGGGCGAGGATCTGCTCCGCGATGGCCGCGCCGGTGGCGTCGCGCGCGGCCTCGAGCAGGCGCACCTCGTCCGGGGCCCAGCCCTCGCGTTCGATGAGGAACGCGCGGAGGTAGAGCAGGGCGAGGGGCGTGAACCCCGGCTCGGCGGGGCGGGTGGCGAGGCAGATCCGCATGGGGACGGATCCGATTCTAGCGGCGAAAAAGGGGACTGTCGCCATTTCCACCAGCGGCAGGATCGGGAAATGGGGACTGTCCCCTTTTTCGATCGCGACCGGTTCAGCTATAATCGGAAGTTCCGTCGGCCTGCACTACCCCTCATGCGGAGAGGTACCGAAGTGGTCGTAACGGGGGCGCCTCGAAAGCGTCTTGTCGGGCAACCGGCACGTGGGTTCGAATCCCACCCTCTCCGCCAATCCTAAGTCTCTCAAAATAAAGGTGATGTCTTGAAGCTGTCGATGAGACGTACGTGTTTTGTACGTGACTCCAAGTCGACGGCTAAGCCTTGAGACGGACACAGGGTCGTGGCTACAGGGCCCGGTAGTTCGATGCGCGCTTTCAGCGACGGATTCAGCGTGCTTTGCCGGCCCACCGGCTCCCAGGCTGAAGCGATTCCCGTCGGGCTCCCGTCGCGAACGGTGTGGGTATCTCACTCCCCTTGGCAGGGCGGCGCCATCCTTCGTGCTTCCCGAACGGCAACTCTCACGTCTTCCTTCCGCCAGCCGCCGCTTGGCCCCAGTGCGCGATTTGACGGGCGTCTGAGCGCCCCCTCTAGACCATCGTGTCCAGGGCCTCCATGAACCGCTCAGCGTAGAGAAGTGCCGCGCGTTTCACCCAAGACTCCGTGATCAGGAACATCCAGGAGAACAGCAGAAGTCCGTCGATGGCGGCAACAACCGGCTGCACCAGGCTAATCGACTGCCGCGCGCTGACGCTACCGAACATTTCGGCGCCGACGCTGGCAAGTGCGACGAAGGTGACGACGATGCCGGCGGGCTTCAGCGCCCAAAGGTTGCGTCTGAATCCGTAATGGGTGTTTTCGCGGTGGACATCCGCAAACTTCTCCTTCTGAGCTCGCAGCAGGCCGCGGAGCTTGTCGCAACAGGCCGTGTAGATCTCAAGGGCGCCTTCGGGGTCCCGCTGCTCATCGGCCGCCGTGGGTATCTTGATCTTCGGGAAGACCTTGCGGAGCCTCTTGTGCCGTTCCGCGAGAATGACCCCGTTGGGAGCATGCTGATGGGAGAGCAGCCGTTCGGTTGGACGTCCGCCAAAGGACTCAAATAGCTTCGGCTCCTTCCGCTTGCCGATGTCCCCCACGAACTGCGCCAGCAGGAAACTGCCCCCGGCCTGGACGATGAGCGCGATACCGCCGCCCCAGCCCAGGACAGCGTCCGGGGCCAGGGCCACCACGGCGAGGGTGGCCGGCAGAATCACCAGCAGCGCGGGCATAAGGCGAGCTCGACGGTCGTACTGGTCCATGCCGATGCCCAGGTCGCCCAGTTTCACTCTTCCTCAACCTCGTTGTAGAACGGCAGCGACGTAGAGGCCCCCCAACCCGCCCGTACAGGATGGTCGTTCCAGTGGACCTTACCCATACCCTCGGTAGCGTGAACGGCGACGCCGCGGCGCCGGTAGGCGTTGGTCACCTTCTTCGACGGGTGCTTCAGCGCCGATTTGGCCGACGACACGAACGCCGTGCGCGTCATCGGAGACCCAGCCGGGAGCTTCGGCCCCAGCATGTAGTTGAGGATGGTGGGCCCGACACTGTGATGACTGCCGTGGTGCGGCACCTGAAGGAACTTGATCTTGCTGTAGTCGACGCCGTGAGCGTACAGGTACTCAACGGCCTGCGTCAGAGCCGGCGCTCCGGCATCACCGGTCAGGAGCCAGTACTCTTCGCCCGCATCAATTATCAGAACGGTGCTCGAGTTGTTCTCAGCGCTAGTGCTGCACGAATCGCTCAGGGTCTCCACGTCCCACTTTTCCTCGATCCTCCGCTTCACCGCCTCGATGACGCCGCCCCCGTAGTACGAGGCCAAAGAAATCAGCGTAGACTTCGCCGCCGGCGCGCAGTCGAAGTCGCAGAGCAGCTGCTGATAGTACGCCCGCGATGGCCCCGCGACGTAGACGCGATTGCCGCCCGCAACGACGCCCTCGCCGGAGAATGGCTCAACGATGGGAATTCCCTTCCGGAGGGCGATTTGCTCGATTTTCCTCGCCGCGCTGAGCGACCGGGTGAACTTGTCGGACACGCCGCGGGTTGTCAGCCGGCCGTTCGTGAACATGCTCCGGATGTTCTCCGCATGATTCCACGGTCGGTGCATCCAAAGCATCTGTACATCCATCTGCTCGACGACCGGCTCCAGTCCCAAGCAGTGGTCATCATCCGGGTGCGACGAAATGACGACGTTCACAACGTTCGTCCCGTAATGCTCCCGCACGTGCTCAACCAGCTTCTCGCCGTCCTCCGTGTAGCCGCCGTCCACGATGCCGACGAACTGATCTAGGGGGCCGCCGTGCAGGTTGCCGATGCGGAAGGCGATAGCGTCCCCGCTCTTTTCGCCGCGTTCGACGGCAAGGAAATCAATCTCGTAACCCATCGGAGGTACACCTCACCTAGCCCGAGAGATAACCCCGCAGACTGCCTGGATTGGTAGAGCGGCGCTGATCCTCATCGATGTGCGAAGACCTCAGCAAGCAGCACGGTGAACGCCGCTCCCTCGCACGCGATCATCATCACGCCCGGAACCCCGTCGGCATCCATGTGGGACGACAGCCACGACAGGACGGTCAGGTCATCACGGCTCGGCGCACACGCGCACCCGTCAGGATGCGAATGCCATTCGCCGACGTACTCTAGTTGGCCAAACGTTCGCCTCTGGGCATCCTCCAGCTGCT
>JBFWVR010000020.1:0-60002 GCA_050246635.1 Vicinamibacterales bacterium | reverse complement strand
GCCCGCTTCGACGAACGCCGGACACGACTCGACGCCCCTGTCAGCCCGCGGTGACCGCCAGGGGCACTGCGATCAACTGTTACCCATGTGTCCCGACGAAAGTGTTACCTATCTCTCCGACAGGCCAAAATTGCGGCCAAACGGGCGCCGGACACGTCACAATCTGACCATGAGCGTGCAACTGGCGGCCGCGGTCGCGGCCATGTCGATGATCGCGGGGCAGGCCGGAGCGCCTGGCGCCGACGCGCTGGCGTTCATGGCGGGCTGCTGGCGCCTGGAGCGCGGCGGGCGCGTGATCGAGGAGCAGTGGATGGCGCCAGCCGGCGGGACGCTGCTCGGCATGAGCCGGACCGTCGAGGACGGACGCACTCTCGAGTTCGAACACCTTCGCATCGTCACGACCCCGGATGGCCTGCAGTATGTCGCCAGGCCTTCCGGCCAGGCCGAGGCGGCGTTCACCGCCGTGCGTGTGTCGGCGGCCGAGGCCGTGTTCGAGAACCCCACGCACGACTTCCCGCAGCGCATTGCGTACACGCAGCCAGCCGAGGGGCAGTTGCATGCGCGGGTGGAGGGCCTGGGGAGGGGCGTCACGTTCGAATACGCACGCGTCGCGTGCCCGCAATAGGAGCGCAGCGGCCCGCGTTCGGGCCCGGGGAGGACCGCATGCTGTCGAGACGAGAGCTGGTGAGCGGCGCGTTCGTGGGATGGGCCGGCGTGCCCGCGCCGGGGGCGGGCGATGCCGCCGCGGCGGCGCAGGGAACCGACCCGCGCGACATCAAGTCGATTGCCTCAGACCTGTCGACGCTGGTGCAGCAGGTCCGGACGCAGACCCGGCACGACTGGCCGGGCTCGACCAGCGCCTCGGTGTCCGAGGTGCGCGCCCGCTTCGAGCAGTTCATGCGCTCGAACGGCCGCTTCCCGCAGTTCCTGGACGTCGGCTACGGCGTCTACCAGGACATCTACGACTGGCATGTGCGATTCGGCCAGCAGTTGACCAGCGGCCGCACCCCCGATGGCCGGTATGCCATCGTCTTCCAGTACACGCAGCTGATCCTGCGACCGGAAGGCGACGCCAGCTATGTGGGCCTGCCGTACGACGAGCGCTGACCGGGTGTCAGCGGACCTGCGACAGGCCCGCGGCGACGAACTGTTCGATGCCCTCGGCCGGCAGTGCGCCGCTCATGCGGTGGCGGAGCTGCCCGTCCGTGAAGAGCATCAGGGTGGGGATGGAGCGGATCACCAGCCGGGCGCCCAGTTCGGTGACACGGTCGGTGTCGACCTTGGCCACGATCCACGTGCCCGCATGGGACTGCGCGACCTTGGCCAGCTCCGGCGCGACCATGTGGCAGGGCCCGCACCATGGCGCCCAGAAGTCCACGAGCACGGGGAGGCGCGCCGCAGCGATGAGGGCGTCGAAGGCCTCGGCGGATGGCACCTCGACGGGCTCGGCCACGGCCGGCAGGGGCTGGTGACACTTGCCGCATTGCCCGCGGGCATCGAGCCGGTCGAAGTGCACGCGGATCTTCTGCCCGCACGCCGGGCAGGCCGTGACGAGGCCGTCGGGAGAAGAAGTCCAGGCCATTTGGGATCTCAGATTGAAGATTGAAGATTGCAGATTGCAGATTGAAGATCGCAGATTGCAGATTCTACGCGTCCTTCAGGTAACCCAGTAACTCCTCGTGCAGCTCACCATTGCTGCTCACGGCATCGGGCATCTCGATGCCGTCCTGGCCGCGCCAGCCGGTGAACCGGCCGCCCGCCTCCTCGAGGATGGGCACGAGCGCGGCGCAGTCCCACGGATGCATGGCGGGATCCAGCATGGCGTCGGCGCGGCCGGTGGCGACCAGGCAGTGTCCATAGCAGTCGCCCCAGCCGCGCACGACCGACACGCCACCGGCGAGGCGAGCCCAGCCAGCGCCGAGGCGCGCCGCCAGCGCACGCCCATCGGTTGAAGAGATGCAGGCATCCGCCAGGCGTGACACCGTCGAGACGCGCGCCGGGCGCCCGTTCGCCCGGCAGCCGAGCCCGCGCGCGGCGGCCACCATCTCGTCCAGCGCGGGGAAGTAGATGGCGCCGGCGACCGGGGCACCCTCGCGCACCAGGCCGACCATGACGCCGTAGAGCGGCACCCCGCGGATGAACGACTGCGTGCCGTCAATCGGATCGATGACCCAGGTGTGGCTCGACCGGCCAGTGGTCCCGTACTCCTCACCAACCACGGCGTGATCGGGATGCCGGGCCGCGATGAGCCGCCGCAGGATCTGTTCGGCCTCGCGGTCGGCGACGGTCACGGGCGACTGGTCGGCCTTGCGTTCGACCGCGACGCCCGCGCGGAAGTACGCCAGGGTATGCCGCCCGGCCTGGAACGCGGCATCGATGGCGAAGTCGAGAAAGGGCTGCAGCGAGGCGGCGGCCATCGATCAGGTCGTGCGCATCCAGCGGCCGAGCCGCTCCAGGCCCTCGCGGATGCGCGCCGGGGTCATGACCATCGGGCCGTACGAGATGCGCACGCCGTTGGCCAGCGACGGGCCGAAGCCGCGGCCGGGCACCACCAGCACCCCGGTGGCCTGCAGGGCCCGCGGGACGAACGCGTCCGCGTCGGTCCCGACGTCCACCACCGTGTACAGGCCGCCGGCCGGCGTCAGGCGCGGCCGTCCGATGAACTCGTCCACCGCCTCCACCGTCACGCGCGCGGCCTCCTTGTAGAGGCCGTTCGCCCAGTCGACGTACTCACGCAGCGAGCCGTCCTCGATGGCGCGGGACAGGTACCGCGCCATCGTCATCTGCGAGAGCGTGTCCGGGCAGAGGATGCTGCACTGCTGCACGCGCTCCAGGCCGTCAATCACGCGCGGATCCGCCTCGATCCAGCCAAGCCGCCGCCCGAGGCCACGCGCCCATTTCGAGTTGGAGTGAATCGCAATCACGTGGGGATGATCCGCAGGCGACCAGCCGTAGTACGCCGGCGGCTCCGAGAAGAACTGGCACTTGTAGGCGAAGTCGATGGCCAGCCACGCGCCGGCCTCGGCCGTGCGCCGCCGCATGTGATCCGCGAGGGCCTGCGGCACGACCTGGCTCGTCGGGTTGTCGGGCGCGCCGAAGAGCACCAGGCGCGGCCGATGGGCGTCGAACAGCCGGTCGAAGGTGGCCGCCATGCCGTCCGGGTCGGTCTCGGGCAGGTAGGCCCACGTCTCGGGATCGAGCACGCGCAGCCGGACGATGCGCACCCCGGGCGCCGCGAAGGCGAGCTGGCCCTCATAGTTGGCATAGGTCGGATCGAGCAGCATCACGGTGTCGCCCGGATCGAGCAGCGTCCGGAAGAGGTCGTGGGTGAGCTGCGTGCTGCCGAGCCCGATGGCGACGTGCCTGGCCTCGATTCGCGCCATGCCGAAGAGGTGGCTCTCGAACCGGGCAATCTGCTCGCGGCACTCCATCTCCCCGAGCGTCGCGGTGTAGCCACCGCTGCGGTGGAAGAGCGCCTCGTCCGACACCACTTCCTGGTACGCGTCGCGAAAGCCCTCCGGGGCGGGATGGTTCACCCAGCCGCCGCCGAACGAGATCACGGCGTCGGGGTCGAGTCCCATGGCGAGGATGTTCTGGCGCTCCGCCATCTTCATGATCTGGCGGATGGGCGACGGGTGGGCGATACGCGCCTGCACCAGCGCGGACAGCGTGAGGTCGGACGTCTGCGGCATGGGGGAAATGATAGACCGGGCGACAACCCCCGCGCCGTCCGGACCGTCCAACCGCCCACGGAGGCTGCCAATGGGACGCGAAGGGCTGGGACAGGACGTCAGGATCGCCGTGCGGGGGCTGTTGCGGAGCCCCGGCTTCACCGTGGCGGCCCTCGTCACGCTGGCCCTGGGGCTCGGCGCCACGGCCGCGATGTTCTCCGTGGTGCAGTCGGTCATCCTCGAGCCCCTGCCGTACGCCCGGCCCGGCGACCGGGTGCTCATCTGGAGCCGCTGGACGAGCTTCGACAAGACCTGGCTCTCGGACGAGGAGATCCTCGACTACCGGCGTCTCAGCCGCACGATGACCGACGTCGCCGGCTGGACGTCGGGGCAGCAGAACCTCACCGGCGACGGGGACCCCGTCCGCATCGGTGTCGGGTTCGTGATGGCCAACACCTTTGACGTGCTCGGCGCGCGGCCCCTGCTCGGCCGGGTCTTCCGGCCGGAGGAGGACGTGCCCGACGGCCCGCCGGTGGCGGTGCTCGGCTATCGGCTCTGGCAGGCCCGCTACGGCGGCGACCCGGGGATCGTCGGCCGGACGATCCTGCTCAATGACGTGCCGGTGGAAGTGCTCGGCGTCATGCCGCAGGGCTTCCGGCTTCCCACCGACTTCACGGAGGACGCGGCCGAGCCGAGCGAGCTCTGGCGTCCCATCCAGTTCGATCCGGCGAACCTGAGCCGCGGCAGCCATGGCTACTACGCGGCCGGCGTGCTCGCACCCGGGCAGTCGGCGGCCTCGGCCAGCGCCGAGCTGGCGGGCCTCACGCGACAGATGACCGCCGACGGCCTGTACCCGGAGGCGATGCGCTTCACGGCGTTCGCCGTGCCGCTCGAAGAGGAGATCCGCGGGGCGGTGAAGCCCGCGATGTGGCTGCTGTCCGGTGCGGTGCTCTTCCTGCTCCTCATCGCCTGCACCAACGTCGCGAACCTGCTGCTCGTGCGCGGGGACGCGCGCGTCAGGGAGATTGCGGTGCGCACCGCGATTGGGGCGTCGCCGCGCACGCTCGTGCGCCAGTTGCTCGTGGAGAGCCTGGTGCTGGCCCTCGCGGGAGCCGCCCTCGGGCTCGCGCTCGCGGCGGGGGCCCTGCGGGTGCTCGTGGCCCTGGCCCCGGCCAGCCTGCCGCCCCTGGCGCCCATCGCGCTCGACGGCAGGGTCGTGCTCTTCGCGATGGGCCTCGGCCTGCTGACGACGCTGCTCTTCGGGCTGGCGCCGGCCCTCCGGGCCCTGCGGGTGGACCTGGTGGACTCGCTGCGTGAAGGCGGGCACCAGGCGACGGTCGGCGGGAAGCGGCAGCGCGCGCGCGGCCTGCTCGTGTCCGCGGAGGTCGCGCTTGCCGTGATCCTGGTCATCGGCGCGGGGCTCATGATCCGCAGCCTCGCGGCCCTCGGGCGGGTGGACCTCGGTTTCGATCCCGACCACGTCCTGACCATGCGCCTGGCGCTGCCCCAGGCCTCCTACGAGACGCCGGAGGAAGTCGCGGGCTTCTACCGCCGCCTGCTGGACGAGGTCCGCGGGATGTCCGGCGTCGAGGCCGCGGGCGTGGTGCGGGTGCTGCCGCTGGCCACGACCATCGGCGACTACGGGCTGGACGTGGACGGCTACGAGGAGTCGCCGGGACACAATGCGAAGGGCGACTGGCAGATCGTGTCGGCGGGTGCCTTCGAGGCGATGGGAGCCAGGCTCGTGCGGGGCCGCTGGTTCACCGAGGCCGACACGGAGGATGCCGCGCCGGTCGCCGTGATCAACGAGACGATGGCGCGCACCTACTGGCGGGATGAGGCCGGCGCGATCGGCGGGCGGATTCGCGTGGGCTCGAATGCGGACCGTCCCTGGGCCACCGTCGTCGGCATCGTCGCTGACGAGCGCCACAACGGCGTCACGGGCATCGTGAAGGAGAAGTTCTACATCCCGCACCCGCAGTGGCCCGTGGTGACCGGGGGCAGCGTGATCCGGAACGTGTTCCTGGTGGCCCGGACGACCGGTGATCCGATGGCCGCCGCGGCGCCGATCCGGGCGGCGGTGCGGCGCATGGATCCGAAGTTGCCCGTCGCGAGCGTCAGGCCGATGCAGGAGGTGGTGGCGGCGGCACTCGCGACGCCACGCCTCACCGGGTTCCTGCTGTCGGCCTTCGCGGCCATCGCGCTGGCGCTCGCCGCGGTGGGCATCTACGGCGTGCTCGCGTACTTCGTCGCCCGCCGCACGCACGAGATCGGCATCCGGATTGCGGTCGGCGCGAACGACGCCGGCGTGCTCGCGCTCATCATGGGACACGGGCTGCGGCTGGCCGGCGCCGGCATCCTCGTCGGCACCGGCGCCGCGCTCCTGCTGACGCGCCTCATGTCGAGCCTGCTCTACGGCGTGGCCCCGTCCGATCCGGTCACGTTCGTCGTGGTGCCGGTCGCGCTTGCCGCCGTGGCGGCGCTGGCCAGCGCCATCCCCGCGTTGCGTGCGATGCGCGTGTCGCCCGTGGTCGCATTGCGCTCGGAATAGGGAACCCCGGCGCCGGCGCACTCGTCTACTACGGCCACGCGCATCCTGGGCCTTCGTGCCCTTCGTGTCCTTCGGAACCTTCGCGACCTTCGAAGACTGACATGAACGATCTCACCTACGCGTGGCGCCTCCTGCGCAAGAGTCCCGGCTTCGCCGCGACCGCCATCCTGACGCTCGCCGTCGCCATCGGCGCCAACGTCGCGGTGTTCGCGCTCATCGACGCGGTGCTGCTCAAGCCGTTGCCGTATCCGCAGCCGGACCGGCTGAGGCTGCTCGAGCGGACCTACGCCCGGGACGGCGTGGCGCTCGGGGGCGACACGGCCCACGCCGGTGCGACCTGGTTTGCCATCGACGAGGGCGCCACCACGGTGGAGGCGGCGCCGTTCTCGGGCATGCGGGGCACGGTGAACCTGCTGGTCGGCGACCAGGCGCTCGCGATCACGCAACAGCGCGTCGGTGCCGGGTACTTCGGCGTGCTCGGCGTCTCGCCCGCGCTCGGGCGGGAGTTCTCGCGCGACGAGGACCGCCCCGAAGGCCCGAAGGTCGTGATCCTCGGCGACCGCCTCTGGCGTGCCGTGTTCAACGCCGATCCACGCGCGCTGGGACAGGACATCCTGCTGCGCGGGGAGCCTCACACGGTCGTGGGTGTGATGCCCGCCTCCTATCACGACGAGCCCGACGCCGATCTCTGGACGCCCCTGCGGCCGTCCACGAGCGGCGAAGGCGGCGGGCAGAACTACGGCATCCTGCTGCGCCTGAAGGCCGGTGTGACGTGGCGCCAGGCCTCGGTCGAGCTGGCGGCCCTCGCCGATCCAACCCTCGCGCGCCGCGTCTCGGCCAGCGGCACGACCCTGACGCATGCCGCAGTGGGGTTGCAGGAGGGCGCCACCGCCGCGGCCCGCCGGCCCCTGCTCCTGCTGTGGGGCGCGGTCGGCCTCGTGCTCGTCGTGGCGGCGGTCAACCTCGCAGGCCTCCTGCTTGCCCGGGCCGGTCGTCGCACGACCGAGATTGCGACCCGCCTCGCCATCGGCGGGAATCGCGCCGCCGTCGTCCGGCAGTTCCTGGTGGAGAGCGCGGTGATTGCCACGGCCGGCGGGCTGATCGGGCTGGTGCTGGGCGCGATCGGGATCGAAGGCCTGCAGGCGATGGCGGACCGCATGGTTGGGCCCGGCAGGGCGGCCGTGCTCGACATCCGGGTCGTCTCGGTGGCGGCCCTGCTCACGGCCCTCTCGGCCCTGGCGATCGGCATCGTCCCGGCACTGCAGGCGGGACGGCTCGACCTGCTGCCGGCGCTCGCGGCGGGCGGCACCCGGGCGATTGCCGGCGGGGCGCGCGGATGGTCCCGGCGCATGCTCGTGGTGGTCGAGGTCGCGCTGGGCGTCGTGCTGCTCGTCTCGACCGGGCTGCTCGCGCGCACCTTCCTGCACCTGAACGATCTCGACCCGGGGCTCGATACGACGAACGTCGCCGCCGTCGCCGTGTCGCTCGATGACGCCCGCTACGGGGAGCACGACCGCGTCCTGCGGCTGTTCGACGAAGGGCTGTCGCGGTTGCGGCGCCTGCCCGGCGTCGAGTCGGCGGCCGTCTCCCTGGGGCTGCCGTACGAGCGGATTCTCAACCTCGCGGCGCGGCCGATAGGGCCCGGCGGCGGGGAGGGCGACATGCTCTTCACGAGCGCCGCGTACGTGACGCCCGGGTACTTCGAGACACTCCGCATCCCGCTGCGGGCGGGGCGCACGATCGACGAACGGGACACCGGCGCGGGCGCCGCTGTCGCCGTCGTGAACGAGACCTTCGCGCGCCGGTACTTCGGCGACGAATCGGCCGTGGGCCGGCAGATCGCGATCAGCGGTGAGGTGCGGGAGATCGTCGGGGTGGTGGGCGACGTGCGGCAGCTGGGGGGCTTCAACGGCTTCGGTCCCGTGGATGCCCTGCCGACGACCTTCATCCCCGCCGCGCAGTTCCCGGCCGGGGCCATGCGCCTGGTCCACACGTGGTTCACGCCCGACTGGGTCGTGCGGGGGACGACCGCGCAGGCCGTGAGCGAGCCGACGTTGCGCCGCGCGCTCGCCCCGGTGGCGCCCGACCTGCCGATCGCGCGGGTGCAGACGCTGGACGCGGTGCGGGCCGACGCGGTCGCGGAACAGCGGCTCCTGGCCACGCTGGTCGGCCTGCTGGCGGGCGCGGCGCTGCTGCTGGCCGCCCTCGGCATCCACGGGCTCATCGCGAGTGGCGTCATCGAGCGCACGCGTGAGCTCGGCATCCGCCTCGCGCTCGGGGCGACGGTGGGCGAGGCCGTGCGGTCAGCCGCGTGGCCCGGCATCCAGATGGCGCTCGTCGGGCTCGCCACCGGCCTCGCCGCCGCGCTCGGCGCGGCCCGGTTGCTGCGCAGCGTCCTGTGGGGGGTCAGCGAGGACGACCCGCTCACCTTCGTCGTGGTCGCCCTGGTGCTCCTGCTCGTTGCGATGGCGGCCAGCCTGCTCCCGGCGCTGCGCGTCAGGCGGGTGGATCCGGTGGCCTTGCTGCGGGAATAGAAAAAGGGGGCTGACCCCTTTTCCGCTGTACGTCGTGGATCGTCATGCTTGCGCCGCGTCCACGGGGGTCGCCTGCAGCACGTCGACGAGTGCCGTGGGGGCGAGTGAGACCAGCAGGCCACGTCGGCCGCCGTTGATGTAGATGCGGGGCAGGTCGAGGATGGTCCGTTCCACGTAGACCGGCAGTGGCTTCCGTGTCCCGAACGGGCTCGTGCCGCCGACCAGGTAGCCGGTGTACTTCTGCGCGACCGCCGGGTCACACGGGGTGATGGTCTTCACGCCAGCCGCGCGCGCCAAGGCCTTCGTCGACACCTCGCGGTCGCCGTGCATCAGCACCAGCAGCGGCCGCCGCGCCTCGTCTTCCATCACCAGCGTCTTGACGACGATGTGCTCGTCCACGCCGAGCTCGCGTGACGACACCCGCGTGCCGCCGCGCGCCTCGTAGCGGTAGGGATGTTCCTCGAAAGGCACCCGATGGGTGCGGAGTTGGAGAATCGCGGCGGTCATGGGAGGGCCTGCGGCCAGCCACAGATGGTACAGATGGCACAGATGGCACAGATGCCGGTGCGGTCCAGGCCAGGGCCGGCGTGCCGTACGCGCCCGCTGGCAGGGCTCACGACAGAGCCAGCCACGAAGTGCGGGAAGAACACGAAGGCCACGAAGCCCTCAGCGCGACCGCATGGCGTGCGGAGCTGAACGCTATCCAGGATCACGCTCGTACCCCCCGGTCGGGACCCTGAGCTGAGGGCTAGCCCGGATTCAACTGTGCATCCCGGCTATCTGGGTGTCGATGCGTCGCGGTCTCTGTGCTCTGTATGCTCTCTGTGCAATCTGTGTCATCTGTGGCTTGTTCCATCTGTGGCCTGTGCAGTCTGTGGCCCGTTGAAGGCGGCTGGCGATCAGCTCTTTGCCTGCATCCGGGCCCAGGCATCCTTCAGTGACACGGTGCGGTTGAACACCGGCGTGCCGGACGTGCTGTCGGGATCGACCGCGAAGTAGCCCAGCCGCTCGAACTGGAACCGGGCGCCGACCGCGGCCTCGCCGAGCATGGGCTCCACCTTGCAGCCGTCGAGCGTCTCGAGCGACGACTCGTTGAGCAGGGTCGCGATGTCCACGCCGCGTTTCTCCGCCTCGCCGTCGGGATCCTCGACCGAGAAGAGCCGGTCGTACAGCCGCACGGTGGCGTCCACCGCGCTGTGCGCGGCGACCCAGTGCAACGTGGCCTTCACCCGCCGGCCGTCGGGTGCGTCGCCGCCGCGGGTCGCCGGGTCGTACGTGCACCGCAGCTCGACGATGGTGCCGGAGGCGTCCTTGATCACCTCCTGGCAGGTGATGAGGTAGGCGTTGCGGAGGCGCACCTCGCGCCCCGGCGCCAGGCGGAAGAACTTCTTCGGCGGATCCTCCATGAAGTCGTCGCGCTCGATGAAGATCTCGCGGCCGAACGGCACCTTGCGGGTCCCTGCCGAGGCGTCCTCGGGGTTGTTGACCACGTCCATGAGCTCGACGTGGCCCTCGGGGTAGTTCGTCAGCACGACCTTCAGCGGGCGCAGCACGGCCATGGCGCGGGGCGCGCGACGGTTCAGGTCCTCGCGCACGCAGTGCTCGAGCAGCCCGATGTCGATGACGTTCTCCTTCTTGGCCACGCCCACGCGCTGGCAGAAGTCGCGGATCGCCTCCGGCGTGTACCCCCGCCGGCGCAGGCCCGACACCGTCGGCATGCGTGGGTCGTCCCAGTCGTGCACGTGCCCCTGCTCGACGAGTTGCAGGAGCTTGCGTTTGCTCATCACCGTGTAATTCAGGTTGAGGCGCGCGAACTCGTACTGCCGCGGCACGGCCGGCGCGTCGGCGTTGGCGACGACCCAGTCGTACAGGGGACGGTGATCGACGTACTCCAGCGTGCACAGCGAGTGCGTGATCCCTTCGATCGCGTCGGAGAGCGGGTGGGCGAAGTCGTACATCGGGTAGATGCACCAGGCGTCGCCCGTGCGGTGATGGGTGGCATGGCGGATCCGGTAGAGCACCGGGTCACGCATGTTGATGTTCGGCGACGCCATGTCGATCTTCGCGCGGAGGACGTGGCTGCCGTCCGGAAACTCGCCGGCGCGCATCCGCCGGAACAGGTCCAGGCTCTCGGCCGCCGGGCGGTCCCGGTACGGCGAGTTGCGGCCCGGCTCGGTCAGCGTGCCACGGTAGTCGCGGATCTCGTCGGCCGACAGCGAGTCGACGTACGCGGCGCCCTTCTCGATCAGCCGCTCGGCGAAGCCATAGAGCTGCTCGTAGTAGTCCGAGGCGAAGTACTCCCGTCCCGCCCAGTCGAAGCCCAGCCAGTGGACGTCCTCGCGGATCGAGTCCACGTACTCGACGTCCTCCTTTACCGGGTTCGTGTCGTCGAACCGCAGGTTGCAGGCGCCGCCGAACTCGGCTGCCACGCCGAAGTCGAGGCAGATGGCCTTGGCGTGCCCGATGTGCAGGTACCCGTTGGGCTCCGGGGGGAACCGCGTCACGACGCGGCCCGCGTTCCGGCCGGCGGTGACGTCGCGCTGGACGATCTCGCGGATGAAGTCGAGCGGGGGGGCGGAGGAGGCGGCCGGATTCTCGTCTGACATGGCTTCCAATCCTTCAGGGTATCCCAAAGGACGCCGGTCAGTCAGCCGAAGCCCCGGCCGGTCACCCGCCGGACACGAATGCCAGCCAGCCCGCGGCCAGCGCCAGCGTGGCCAGGGTGATGGGAATCCCGGTGCGGGCGTGGCTGCGCCAGTCCACCACGACGCCCAGCCGTCCCGCCTGCTCCGCCACGATCAGGTTCGCGATGCTCCCGACGATGACGAGGTTGCCGGCCAGGGTGGAGGCGAGGGCCAGCACGGCCCCGGCCGAGGGATGCGCGGAGGCCGGCAGCAGCAGCATCACCGCCGGCACGTTCGACACCAGGTTCGACAGCACCGCCGTGCTCACGAACAGCGTCGCCGGCTCGCGCAGCCGCAGCCCGGCGGCGTGCAGCCCGTCGATCACCGCCTCGAGCGCCCCGGAGGCGGCCAGCGCATGGTTCACGACGAACAACCCGGCGAACAGGACCAGCAGGGGCCAGTCCACGAGGCCGAGCATCTCGCGTGAGGCCAGCCGGCGGTTCGCCAGCAGGACGCCCGCCGCGCCGAGTGCCACCGCCTCGCGGGGCCACGGTGTCACGAGGAAGGCCAGCACGACGCCGGCGGCGATGGCCACGCCCTTGCCGGTCTGCCACGCGTCGTACGGCTGCGCGGGGAGGGCGGGCACGGGCGTGACGCGCGTCCACCGGCCGCGATAGGCCGCGGCGACGACCACCCAGACGATGACAAGCCCGGCCATGGCGGGCACGCCGCCGTCCGCCAGGTACCCGGCGAAGGACAGGTGCCGCGCCTGGCCAATCAGCATGTTCTGGGGGTTGCCGATCAGCGTAGCGGCCGAGCCGACGTTCGCCGCCGCCGCGAGGGCCAGCAGGAAGGGCAGGGGGTCGAGCCCCCGCCGGGCCGCAATCTCGATCAGCACCGGGGCCATCGCGAGGCACACGATGTCGTTGGCGAGGAAGGCCGAGAGGCCGCCGGCCGCCAGGATGACCAGGGCCAGCAGGCGGGGCGGGGTGTGGTCGGCCGATCCCATCCGGCGCGTGACCGCGGTGTAGAACCCGCCGAGCCGCAGCTGCGCCGATACCACCATGAGCCCGAAGAGCAGCGCGATCGTGCCGACGTCAATGGCCGCCCAGGCGGCCTCCACCGGCACCCGGTCGGTGGCGACGAGCGTGATGGCGCCGAGCAGGGCAATCCCCGTCCGGTCGAGGGCGAGTCCCGGCAGCTCGCCGAGCAGCATGCCGGCGTAGACGAGGACGAAGACCGCGATGACGATGGGGTCCATGGGGGCGGGAGCGGCGGGTGGCGGCGCGTGGGGTCAGCGCCGGCGCCGGGGGCTGCCCATCCAGCCGCGACGGACGAAGTACACGATCATGCCGGCCGCGACCGCCGCCATCAACGCGAGCACCCCGAAGTAGCCCCGCGGGTCGTGGAGCTCGGGCATGTTCTCGAAGTTCATGCCGTAGATGCCCGCAATGAAGGTGAGCGGGATGAAGATGCTCGCCATCAGCGTCAGCACCTTCATGATCTCGTTGGTCTTCTGGCCGACGAGCGAGAGCAGCTCGTCCGAGAGCGCGCCCGCCAGCTCGCGCGATGCGTCCACGAGCTCCGAGATCTGGGCGATGTGGTCGAGGGTGTCGCGCAGGTAGTGCCGCACGTCCGTCGAGATCCACGGGGAGGGGTCGCGCAGCAGGCTGCCGACCATCTCGCGCTGCGGCCAGGCAATCCGCCGCAGCATGACGAGCCGGCGCCGCGCGACGCGCAGCCGCGCCAGGACGGCGGACGCCTCGTCCTCGAGCAGCGCGTCCTCGATGGCGTCGAGCTCGCGTGACAGGCCCTCGGCGACCGGGTAATAGCGGTCCACCATCGTGTCGATCAGGGCATAGGCGAGGTAGTCGGCGCCCGCGTGGCGGATGGGGCCCCTGCCGGCCCGGATCCGCTCGCGCACCGGCGCGAAGAGGCCGAGGGGCCGCTCCTGGAACGTCACGAGCAGCCGATCGCCGATGACGAAGCACACCTGGGGCAGCGTCAGCGGGCCGTCGTCCTCGGTGAGCGGCACGCGCGAGATGACCAGGTGATGCCCCGGATAGGTCTCGCTCTTCGGCCGCTGTGGCGCGTTGACGGCGTCCTCGATGGCGAGGGCCGACATCGCGAAGTGGTCGCCGATCGCGCGAATCACGGCCTCGTCGCCGTAGCCCTGCACGTCCACCCACGTCACCGTGCCAGGCGGGAACTCCCGCGGCAGGTCGGCGGGCCCGGCCAGGGCGTGCTCGGTGACGCCGGCGGCGTCGTAGCGGATGACCACGATCCGCGGGGCCGGCGAACCCGGCGGGATCACCAGGGTGCCGGGACGGGAGCCGGCCGCGGGATGGCGCTTGATGAAGCTCGTCACGGCGCGTCCGCCGGCCGGTCGCTCACGACGCGCACGTCGAGCGGGCGCAGGGTGTCGAGGTGCACGTCGCGCTGCGGGAAGGCGATGACCACGCCGGCCTCGCGGAAGAGCTCGTCGATCCGGAAGCGGAGGTCGCTCTCGATCTGCCGCCGCTCGAGCGTCGTGCGCGCGCGGATCCAGAACACGGCCTCGAAGCCGAGCGCGTTGTCGCCGAAGTCGGTGAACAGAACGCGGGGGTCGCGGTCCTGCAGCACCGCGGGGCTCTCCCGGAGGATGCGCGACAGGATGCGCTCGACCAGCCGTACGTCCGAGCCGTAGGCGACCCCGACCGGCACGACGGTGCGCACGACGTCGTCCGACAGCGTGAAGTTGACGAGGCTGTTCTCGAGCAGCGTGCTGTTGGGCACGATCATGTGGGTGTTGTCGCCCGTCCGGATGCGGGTGCTCCGCCCGCCGATGTGCTCCACGACGCGGTGGGTGCCCTCGACGCCGACGAGATCCCCCGCGCGGATCGGGCGCTCGAAGAGCAGGATCAGCCCGCTGATGAAGTTGTTCATCACGTTCTGGCTGCCGAAGCCGATCCCGATGGCGACGGCGCCGCCCGCGATGGTGAAGATCGTCAGCGGGAAGCTGATGACGTTGAGCGACGTGAAGGCGAAGGCGACGAAGAGCGCGTAGAAGCTCAGGCTCTCGATCGCGTTGGCGGCCCCGGGCTCGAGGTGCACGCGGCGGAGCAGGCCGCGGGAGACGCCGCGGCTGACCATGCGCGAGATGACGTAGCCGGCGGCCAGCAGCACGGCCGCCACGACGACGCTGCTGACCGTGATCGGCTCGCCGCCGACCCGGAAGAGCGTCGCCTGCCAGACGTCGGAGAACGACATCGGCCGCATACTAGCACGCGGCTCGAACCGGCCCGGCGTTTGCGCGACAGGCGTCTGGACGGTAGCATGCGGTCTGGCGCGTGACGCGCCACGGAGGACTCGCCCATGACCCAGACTTCGGGGCTCGTCGCCTCGCTCGAACGGACGTGGGGGCAGGTGCTCGAGGCGCTGCCCGACATCGGGCTGGCCCTCGTCCTGTTGTTCGCGGGCTGGCTGCTCGCCAAGCTCGCCCGCCGCCTCGCCATTCGCGCGTTCCGCCTCATCCGGCTGGACGAGATTGCCGAACGCGCCGGCGTCGAGGACTTCCTCGTGCAGGGCGGCATCCGGTACACCACGGTGACCCTGCTCGCCAACGCCGTCTACTGGATCATCCTGCTCGGCATCTTCGTGGCGCTGCTCGACGCCCTCGGGGTCCGCGCGGCCGGGACGCTGTTCGCGCGCATGGTGAACTACCTGCCGAACGTCTTCCTGGCGCTCGGCATCCTCGTGTTCGGCTCGCTGCTGGCCCGCGTGGTCGGCGCCCTGGTCCTCACCTACCTCAGCAACATCGGCAGCACGGCCGCCGAGCCCCTCGGGGTGCTGGCCCGCCTCGCCGTGCTGGGCTTCGTCGTGTTCATGGCGGCGGAGCAGCTGGCCATCGAGAGCCGTGTGCTCGTCTCGGCCTTCCAGATCGCGTTCAGCGCGCTCTGCTTCGCGCTCGCCATCGCCTTCGGGCTGGGTGGCCGTGACTGGGCGGCCTCCGTCATCGAACGCTACACGCGCAGGTGAAGCCCCGGATGATCATCGACTGCCATACCCACGTCAACAACTACCACGACGAGTCGGTCGACGCGCTCGGCGAGTGCATCCAGAAGCTGCTGACCTCGATGCGGCGCAACCGCATCGACGTGTCGCTGGTCCTGACGTCCTACAAGGTCGTGCCCGGGCGCCCCTCCACGCGCGCCGTGGTCGATGCCACCCGCGACCTCCCCAACCTGCACGTCGTCGCCGGCCTGTCGTGGAAGAACCTGACGCAGGCCGACCTGGACGAGCTGCGCGACCTGCTGGAGCACGGGCTGATCAAGGGCCTGAAGCTGTATCCCGGCTACGAGCCGTTCTACCCGGCCGACGAGAAGCTGGCGCCGGCCTACGCGCTCGCGGAGGAGTTCGACGTCCCGGTCATGATCCACAGCGGCGACACCTATGCCCCCACGGGCAAGGTGAAGTACTCGCACCCGCTCAACGTGGACGAGGTCGCGGTGGACTTCCCGCGCGTGAAGTTCCTGATCTGCCACCTCGGCAACCCGTGGATGCGCGACTGCATGGAGGTCGTCTACAAGAACGACAACGTGTACGCCGACATCTCGGGGCTCGTGCTCGGCGATTTCTCCGACCGGTTCGAGTCCTACATGCGCAAGCAGCTGGAGGAGATGCTGCTCTGGGGCATGAACCCGCGGAAGGTCCTCTTCGGCACCGACTGGCCGATTTCGTCGATGGAGTCCTACCTCAACTTCGTGAACGAGCTGAAGCTCCCACCCCGGGACAAGCAGCTGATGCTCTACGAGAACGCCGCGAAGCTGTTCAAGATCCCGATCAAGGAGAGTGCAGGCGGGTTCGGCTCGCTGCTGCGCGGATTCTGAGGGGCCGCAGCCGCTTGCGCGGCTGCGGTGGGCCTCGCGAGTCGTCAGGGGGCTCGTAAGGCCTCGGCGCTCGTGCGCCTCGGTAGGACCTCCGGACCGCGCGCCGGGCGAGTCCGTCATACCTCAGGGACCAGGCCCAACGCGCCGCGGCAGCGGCGCGGCCTACCGAAGGCGCGCGAGCGCCGAGGCCCCGCGAGCGGCGCAGCCGCGAGGCCTTACGCGCGTCTTCGGCGTCAGACTCGACCACTTCTTCCAGGCGGGCGCCGCCCGCACGCGGGTGGGCGTGGTCCGGCGTGCGGCGCGCCGCCGGTTCGTGGAACGGATGGGCGGGCGCGAGGCGGTGTTCGAGTTCGAGTGCCTCGATTTCGAGGCCACCGAGCGGGCGCTGAACGCCTACGCGGTCCGCTTCCTGGCCACGAGCGCACGGGTCCGCCGCCACGAGCACCCCGGCGCGGAGTTCGTCCTCGTGCAGTCGGGCCGGCTGGGGATCACGATCGCGGAGACCGAGCACGTGCTCGACGCCGGGGATGCCATCTACTTCGAGGCGGACCAGCCGCACGGGTACCGGCGTCATGGCATGTCCGCCTGCGAGGCGGTGGTCGTGACGACGGGCTAACGCGGCCGCGGGGGCGGGCCGGCGGCGATCCGGGCCTCCGCGAGGCGCTCCGCCGCCGCGGCGGTCGAGGAGCCGTCCGCGGTCGCGCGATCCAGCACGTGCTGCACCGTGTCGTAGATGCCGTCGAGCGCGGTGTCCATGCGGGCCCGATCCCAGCCGGCGAGATCCACGGTGCCGCTGATGACGCCGCCGGCGTTCGCGACGAAATCGGGCACGTACAGGATGCCGCGGTCCGAAAGCGCGTCGGCATGTCGCGGCTCGGCGAGCTGGTTGTTGGCGGCGCCACAGACGACGAGCGCGAGCAGGGCGGGGATGGTCGTGTCGTCGAGGCCGCCGCCGAGCGCGCAGGGCGCGAAGATGTCCGCCGGGGCCTGGTGGATGGCGTCGGGTGCCACGGCCATCGCGCCGTGTGTCTCCACGGCGGCGCGGGCGCGCGCCTCGTCCACGTCGCTCACGATGAGGCGCACCCCGCGGGCGGCAAGGGCCGCCGCGAGGTGACGGCCGACGTTGCCCAGACCCTGGATGGCCACGGTGCGGCCGCCCAGGCCACCGGGGCCCCACACGTGGTCTGCGGCGGCTTCCATGGCGCGGAGCACGCCACGGGCCGTGAACGGCGAGGGATCGCCGACGCCGGCCTCGAGGCCTCCGACGTGACGGGTGATCTCCGCCATGACGGCCATGTCGGCCGGCGTGGTGCCGACGTCCTCGCCGGTGAGGTAGCGGCCCGCGAGGCGCTCGACGGCGCGGGCGTGCGCGCGGAAGAATGCGGCGCGATCGGGCGGAGGCGGCCCGAGCAGCACCGACTTGCCGCCGCCGAAGGGCAGGCCCGCCAGCGCGTTCTTGTACGTCATCCCGCGCGACAGCCGCAGCGCATCGCCCAGCGCCTCGTCGAACGAGGCGTAGGTCCACAGACGCGTGCCTCCGAGCGCGGGGCCGAGCCGTGTGTCGTGGATGGCCAGGATGCCCGTGTAGCCGGCGTCCGGGTCACGGGCAATGGTGACCTGTTCGTGGCCACCGATGGTGAGGGCGGAGAGGATGTCCAAGGCAGGGATCCGTCATCGAGGCGGGTTTACGCGGACACAGATGCACGGATGACGCAGATGCACAGATGACGCACAAGGGGGAACAGGAGGGTGGAGCCGGGCGGTGCGTGGGCCTCATCCCAGGTGACACCGCTGCCGTGGCCCCTTCTATTCCGTGTAATCCGTGAAATCCGTGGACGCCCCCGTCCGTGTCATCCGCTGTTCTCCCTTCCCGTGTGCTCCGTGTATCAGCGATCGCGGAACGCATCCGCCACGGCCAGCCCGGTGCGCGTGAAGGCCGAGGCGAGCGAGCGTCCCGCGCGCGCGAAGCCATGGCCGAGGCCATGCGCCTCGTCAGGCTCGGGCGCCATCGACGCGGCCGGGAACGCGGCGAGTGTCATCACCGCGCGGCTATCGAGCGCGGGCGCCGTCGCGAGGTCGTGGACAGCGGCGCGCCCGACGGCCGGGACGGTCTCGACCGCCAGCAGCAGCGGCGTCGCCCCGAGTGTCGCGACACGTGTGACCGCCGGCGGTGTCCGACGGACCACGGGGGCCGTCCCCGATGCCTCGGGACCCGACGTGAAGGCCAGGCGCGTGACCGGACGCGCCAGCTCGAGCAGGCCCGACGCGGTATGCGTGCTGGGCAGGGGCGCCAGCCGGGGCCAGAACGCAGCCGCGGCGGCGAAGATGGCGGTGAGGATCAGGGCGGCGAGCCCAGGGCGCGCACGTTCGGCCATGGGGCATTCTAAATTCAGATCTTCGGATTTCAGATTGAAGATTGATCGAAGATCGCAGATCCGGCGATTGATGAATGGATTTACCAGATTGATGATTGGGCGGATTGGGCCGCGCCGCAGGACCACGCGAGCGGCGCCAGAGCCGTGATGGCCCAGGGCCCCTCCCAATCCCGCAGTCCCTCAATCCCCGAAATCTGGTAAATCCAATCTGCAATTTCCCCAAATCTGAAATCGTCAATCAATCTTCAATCTTCAATCCGAAGATCTGCAATTCCTAAAAGTTGGCCTTGAGACCGAACATCATCCACCAGCGGTAGTACTCCTGCTGGATGGGCCGGTTGGTCTCGCCGATGTAGTAGCGCAGCGGCGCGTTCGTGAGGTTCAGCACGTCGGTGTAGAGGCGCAGGTTGCGGGTCAGGCGCTGGCTGAGGCTCACGTCGAGCTGGGTGTGATTGTCGTAGTAGACGTCCTCGGACGCGTCCCCGCCGACCTCGTCGATGTACTTCCCGTGGAAGTTCCACGAGGCGCGAGCCGAGAAGCCGTGCTTCTCGTACCAGAGGGCCAGGTTGCCGATGTGCGTGGACTGGCCCGGGAGCGTGGCCTCGACGTCGCGGTCCGGGAAGGTGGCAGACGAGTCGCTCCAGGTGTAGTTCGCGTAGACGCCGAGGCCGTCGAAGGGCGCCGGCAGCCCGCGGAACTGGTTCTGGAAGGCCACTTCCATGCCCCACAGCGACGCGGCATCGCCGTTGAGCGGCTGGCTCACGCGGTAGGTCTCGCCGAAGTTCACCTCGGCGTAGCGGAACGGGTAGATGTAGTCGTGCAGCTTCTTGTAGAAGACGCCGCCCGACACCACGCCCACCGACGCCAGGTAGTGCTCCACCATGAAGTCGAGGTTGTCGGACGTGGTCGGCTTCAGGGCGGGGTTCCCGCGCTCGATGTCGCCGTCCTCCTGGAACACCAGCTGGTAGGGCACCAGGTCGTAGTAGTTCGGCCGGGCCAGCGTGCGCGTGTACGCGGCGCGTACGTTCGTCTGCTGGTCGATGGCGTACCGCAGGTGCAGGCCGGGCAGCAGGAAGCCGTAGGTGTCCCCACCCGTCCGCGGCTCGGTCGACACGTAGTCGCCACCGTCGTCGTAGAGCACTTCGTAGCCGGTGTAGTCCACCTTCGTCGACTCGTAGCGCAGGCCCGGCAGCAGGTACAGCTTGTCGCCGAGGAAGATCTCGGCCATGGCGTACCCGGCGGTGACCGTCTCGCTCGCGTCGTAGTTCGAGGCGTCGCCTTCGGGGTCGACCTCGAACTCCGAGCCGCGTACGCCGTTGAACATCGCACGCGAGGCGTCGGCGTCGATGCCCAGGAAGGCGGGATACCGGGCCGGGAAGAACGAGAGGAAGTCGTCGTTCTTGAACGACGCATCCTGCAGCTGGCTGAACAGGACCGTGGAGGGGGGCGACGCCGCGCCGGCCTGGAAGTCCACGACTTTCCGCTTGTCGCGCACCTTCGCGCCGACCTTCAGGACGCTGGTCGAGCGGGTGCCGGTCCGCAGCGGCCACCGGAGGTTGGCCTGCGCCACGACGTCCCGGTCGGTGGCCGTGAAGATCTCCGTCTCCCAGGCATTCAGCTTCGCGTTCTGCTGGTCGGTGCGCGACGGGTTCGGCTGGATGTTCTCGGGATCGATCGAGCCGGCCGAGACGTTCGGGGCGAACGAGACGCCCGACAGGCGGAAGATCGTGTCGAGGCGGTCCGGCTGGTCCTCGCTCGACTCGGCCCAGCTCACCTTGTAGTCCAGCGTGCCGCCCGCCCCGGTCAGCACGTGCTGGCCCGCGCCCGACACCGAGCGGATGTTGTCGTTCTGGTGCCGGTTCTTCATCACGTACTCGATGCGCGAGTTCCCCGGACGATACCGGGTGCGGTTGTTGCGCTCGTAGTCCTCGAAGCGGTTGACGATGGTCCTGAAGATGAACGAGGCGCTGTCCGACGGCTTCACGTCGACCGAGGCGTTCAGGCCATAGCGGTTCCGTTCGATCTGGTAGTCGCGGAGTTGCAGGTCATCCAGGTCGCCATCGTCGTACTCGGCCTCGAAGTTCTCGGACCCGCGCGTGAGGTTGCTCGAGCTGCCCGAGAGCAGCCCGCCGACCGTCCCGCCCGCGAACCGGCGTCCGACCGTGCCCGAGAAGAGCCGCTGGTCCGCGCTCTCCTGCAGGGCGTTGTACCCGCCCGACGCGGAAAAGAGCATCGTCGGCCGGCTGACCGCCTGCCTGGTCACCAGGTTCACAGCACCGCCGATGGCGTCGGCGTCCATGTCGGGCGTCACCGCCTTCGAGACCTCGATCGCCTGGAGCTGGTCGGCCGGGACGGCGTCGAGCTGCACCTGGCGGGTGTCGGACTCCGGCGCCGGGATTCGCTCGCCGTCGATCAGCACCGAGTTGAGGCGCGCTTCGGTGCCCCGGATCAGGATGTAGCGGCCCTCGCCCTGGTCGCGCGCGATCGAGACGCCGGGGATGCGCGAGGCCGCCTCCGCGGCGTTCGGGTCGGGGAACGAGCCGATCTGGTCGGAGGACACCACGTTGGTGATGTTCGGCGCCGTGTGCTGCTGGTTCAGGGCCCGGGCCTGGCCTTCGCCGATCGGCTCCGCGCTCACCTGGACGCGCTCGGTGAACTGCGCGGACGGCATCTGGATCTCGACGGGCAGGCTGCGGCCGGCGGTGACCGTCACGCGGGCCCGCTGGTCGGCGTGGCCGAGGTACAGCACGACCAGTGCATAGTCGCCCGCAGCCACTCCGGCCAGGCGGAACGAGCCCGTGCGGTCCGTCGCGGTCACGTGCGGCGTGCCATCGAGCAGCACGTCGGCGCCGACGAGCGGCGCGCCGGTGCGTGCGTCGGTGACCTGGCCGGTGATCGACCCGGTGGATTGCGCGGCAACGTGCCGCACCGGGAACAGGAGGCAGAGGGCGGCCAGCAGGACCGCGCCGGGAAGACGGGAGACAGTGGACGTCATGGTGCCCCGACGTTAGCGGGCCGACGTGTGTCGCTTGTGACGGCGGTTTGACGAGGAGGTTAATTCCGCTGCGTCGTGCCCATGGCGGCCGTCGCCAGCCTCGCGGCGCCGCTAGAATCGGCAGACATGCCGCGTCGTATCGCCTGTCCCCTCCTGGCCGCCGCACTTGCGGCCGCGTGTGTCACCTCATCCTCCCCACCGCCATCGTCGGAGCCGAGGCAGGTGACGGCCCTGAGGGCGACCGACACGGTCCCCAACGACCCGGACGACCCGGCACTCTGGCGGCATCCTTCGGATCCGGCGAAGAGCCTGATCCTCGCGACCGACAAGATCGAGGAGGCCGGCGGCCTCTACGTGTTCGGCCTCGATGGCCGGTTGCGACAGGCCATCACGCCGATCGACCGGCCGAACAACGTGGATGTCGAGTACGGCCTGCCGATGGCGGGACGGACGATGGACATCGCGGTGCTCACCGAACGCAAGCGGCACCGGCTGCGTGTCTTCGGCATCCCGGTCGACGGCGGTGATCTCGTCGACCTCTCGCCCGAGGGCGTGCCGGTGCTGGCAGGGGAGACGGGGGAGCGCGCGGAGCCCATGGGCATCGCGCTCTACAAGCGCCCCGCGGACGGTGCGGTGTTTGCGATCGTCGCGCCGAAGACCGGCGACACGACGGGGTACCTCTGGCAGTACCGCCTCGAGGACGATGGGACGGGACGGGTGCGGGGCACGTTCGTGCGCCGCTTCGGGGCCTTCAGCCGCGCGGGGGCCGAGCCGGGTGAGATCGGCGAGATCGAAGCCGTCGCCGTGGACGATGCGCTGGGGTTCGTCTACTACGCGGACGAGCGGTACGGGATCCGGAAGTACCAGGCCGACCCGGACGCGCCGGACGCGGCGCAGGAGCTGGCCGCCTTCGCCCGCGAGGGCTACCTCGGCGATCGTGAGGGCCTGGCCATCTTCGAAACGGGCCCCGGGATCGGCTACATCGTCTCGAGCGATCAGATAGCTGGGGGCACGCGTGTCCACCTGTTCCCGCGCGAGGGTGGACCCGGCGGGCCCCACGACCACCCTGACCTCGGCGCCGTGTTGACGGAGTCGGACGAGACCGACGGGCTCGACGTCACGGGGCCGCTGCCAGGATTCCCACACGGCCTGCTGGTCATGATGAACAGCGGCCCGAAGAACTTCCTGCTCTATGACTGGCAGGAAATCACTTCAGATCTTCGGATTGAAGATTGAAGATCGATTGCAGATTGCAGATCGGACGATTGCAGATTGATTTACCAGATCGGGCGATTGGGCAGATTGCGGAAAGGGGGTTCCCCAATCTCCCAGTCTGGTAAATCCAATCTTCCACTCCCCAATCCTCCCTCGTCGATCAATCTTCAATCTGAGATCCGACAATCTGAAATCCATTAGACTCACTCCATGTCCATCTCCACCCCTGTCGATCTGGAGGGCATCCGCGCGAGTGGGCGTGCCGTCGCCGAGGCGCTCGATGCGATGCGGAAGGCGGTCGTGCCGGGCATCACCACCGCCGAGCTCGACGCGATCGGCGAGGCCGTGCTCGCGCGTCGTGGTGCCCGGTCGGCGCCGCGTCTCGTCTACGACTTCCCCGGCTGCAACTGCATCAGCGTGAACGAGGAGATCGTTCACGGCATCCCGCGCGCGCGACGACTCGCGCCCGGCGACGTCCTGAAGCTCGACGTCACGGCCTCGCTCGACGGATACATCGCGGACGCGGCCGACACCGTGATCGTCCCGCCCGTCCCCGCCGAGACCGAACGGCTGCGGCTGTCGGCCGAGGGGGCCTTCTACGACGCGCTGGCGGTCGCGGCGGTGGGGCAGCGCGTCAACCGGATCGGCCTGGCCGTTGAGCGGCGCGCGAAGCGCGACGGCTTCGCGGTGATTCGCGAGCTCTGCGGACACGGCGTCGGCCGGACGATCCACGAGGAGCCCGAGGTCCCGAACTACTTCGCGCCCTTCCAGAAGGACCGCCTCACCGAGGGCCTCGTGATCACGATCGAGCCGCTCTTCGCGGCCCGTCCGGCCCGGGCGGTGCAGACCGGCGACGGGTGGACCATCGCCACCCACAACGGCGCCACCGCCGTCCACTACGAGCACACTCTCATCGTCACGAGCGCCGGGCCCGAAATCGTCACCTCGCTGAACTGACGTCGGGTCCGGGGCGTCGTCCGCCACGCGACGCCGGGCGGGTCGCGATGGTCGATGGTGCCTTCGATCCGCTGCATGCCGGGCAGTTCCCGGCGCCAGGACCAGCCCCGCTCTCGGCGGGACATCCGCTGGAGTCCTGCGCTCCGTGTCTCCGTCTCGCAGGGGCCCGTACGGCTCCGCCCTGCAGGCGCTCGTTACCGGCCCGCCCGGAGCGCTTTCCGCACGGCCTCGCTGAGCGCGCTGGGGGTGAACGGCTTGTGCAGGACCGGGGCCGCGGCGAGGGCCGCCGCGTCGGCCGGGTTCGGGTCGGCATATCCCGTCATGTACAGCACCGGGATCGTCGAACGCCGTGCCGTGATGCGGCGGACGAGCTGCGTGCCCGACATGCCGGGCATCACGACGTCGGTCAGCACGAGGTCGATCTGCCGCCGCTGGCGCTCGAGCTCGGCCAGTGCCGCCTGGCCGCTGTCGGCCTGGATGATCTCGTAGCCGTCGCGCGCCAGGACGTCGACGACGAGCTCACGCACGGCCTCGTCGTCCTCGACGACGAGCACGACCGCGCCCGTGGCGTCCTGGCCGTCGACCGGAGACGCCGCCGTCTCGTCGGGAGGCAGCCCCGCGGCAGGCAGCAGGACCGTGACGGCGAACCCGGCGTCGTTGGCCTGGCGGATCTGGATCCGCGCGCGCCGCGCCATCCCCGTCCCGAGCGGCTCGAGCAGCTCGGCCAGCGTCGCGGCATCCAGGCTCGCGCCCTGGCCCGCGACCTCCAGGGTCACCCAATCGTGTTCCAGCCCGTCCCCGAGACCGTCGGTGTCGACGCCATCGGCCGAGCGGGTGCTGAGCGTGACGCGGGCTCCCGCCGCATCCGGCCGCGCGCTGGCGGCCAGGTGGAGCAGCGCCTGTTCGAGGGCTCCGCGGTCCGCCTGCACCCGGGGAAGACCCGGCGCGAGGACCGTGTCGAGCGCGACGCGTGCCGACAGCAGGCGCGCCATCATCGGGGCGACGGTGCCCACGATGGTGTTGAGGTCGACCGGCTGCCCGTCCGCGGCGGGGCGCGCGCCGAAGGTCTGGAGCTGGCGGGTCAGCTCCGCCGCGTGGGCTGCCGCGCGCAGCAGGCCCTCGGCATCGCGCCCGGCCGGGCTCGCCGGGGGGACCGCCTGGCGGATCAGCGCCGCATAGCCGGTGATCGTGGTCAGCAGGTTGTTGAAGTCCTGCGCCAGCGCACCGGCGAGCCGGCCGACCGCGTCGAGCCGATCGGCGTGCGCCAGCTGTGCCTGACCCTCGCGGATCGCCTGTTCGGCGGCCTGCAGTGCCGTCACGTCACGCGCGACGGCGTAGAAGGCAGGGGGGCCGCCCTCGGCGTCGGGGGCCGGCAGCACGCGTTCCTCGAGCCAGCGCACGTCACGCGTGGCCGGGTGCACGAGCCGATAGGCACGCGACACCTCCGTGTGGCCCTGCACGATCTGCAGGGTCGAAGCTGCGAGGCGCGCGCGATCATCGGGGTGTGCCAGCTCGGTCCATTCGGCCGCCGTGAGTTCCCGTGCCTGGATCCCGAGGCGCGTCTCCGCCATCGGGTTCAGGAACGTCAGCCACCAGGTGGCGGCGTCCCCGTCGCCACGCGGGGCCAGCCGATAGACGATCTCGTCGACCTGGTCGAGCACCGCGCGTTCGCGCGCGGTGCCGAGCCGCAACGACGCGAGCAGCCCGCGCTCGCGGTCGACGGCATCACGCCGCCGCTGGGCCTCCTCGTCCACGACCAGCGCCGCAATCGCGACGGCCGCGGCTCCGTGGAGACAGAGCGCCACGATACCGAGGACCATCGGGTCGTCCAGCGGCCCGCCGGTCGCCAGCGCCTGAAGGCCGCCGAACAGCCCCCGCAGCTCGAGCAGCGCGTACATCCCCAGGACGGCCGCCAGCACGAGGCGCCCGCCGCCGCGGCCCGGCGCGTGTCGCGCGACGACCACTGCCGCCCAGCCGAACGCGAGTGCGGCGGCGGCCTGCGGAAACGCCAGGATGAGCAGGTAGCGGGGCGCGAGCGGCAGGGAGGCGGTGACGAGGACGAGGCCGGTGGCCGCGAGCCAGATCGCGCCGGTGAGAGGCCAGGCGAACCGGCGCAGGCGGGTGGGGCGCCCCGCCAGCAACCGTGTCCCGACGAGCAGCCAGACGAGTTGCGTCCACTTCGCGCCCGTGGCGGCCGCGGTCGGCAGGATCCGCGCGGCATGGCCCGGCGGCAGCAGCGGGCTCAGGGCGACCGCGGACACGCCGGCGAGGATGAACACGGCGAGCGCTCCCCAGCTCGTGGCCCAGTCGAGCAGGAACGGCCGTCCCGCCCGCGCATACAGCAGCACGCACAGCAGGCAGACGAGCGCCGCGCCGGCCGCCTGCCCCACGTAGACCGCGGCCAGCCAGGGGAAGTCCGGCATCGCTGTCGCCAGTGTACCGCCCTGGTGCGGCGGCCTTCAGCGAATTCGGCGGGCGATCACCCGCCCAGCTGGTCGATCAGGGCGCGCCAGCGCCGCCGGGTCACCGGCAGCGTGAGCCCGTTCTGCAGGATGACCTCCCCGGTGCCATCGGGGTACGGCTTCGCCTCCCGCACGGCGTCGAGGTTGACGATGGCGTTGCGGGAGACCTGGAGGAAGGCGGCGGGATCCAGCCGCCGGGCCAGCGCCGCGAGTGTCGGCTGCATCCACAGTTGCTCGCTCGCGGTGTGCACGCGGGTGAGCCCCTCGTCGAACGTGAAGGCCAGGACGTCGGCGCGGGGCACCACGCGGTACCGGGCGCCCTTGCGGGCGAGGAACCGCACCGGTGTCAGCGCCTCGTCGCGGGTGAGGCGGTCCACCTCGTGCTCGCGCTCCCGGCGCGGCGTGTGGCGCACCCGGTCGAGGGCCTCGCCGAGCCGCGCGCGGTTGACCGGCTTCAGCAGGTAGTCCGCGGCCCGCAGCTCGAACGCGTCGACGGCGTACTGGTCGTAGGCCGTGCAGAAGACCAGGGCCGGCCGCGGGCTCGGCAGCGACGCCGCGACCTCCAGCCCGCCGCACTCCGGCATCTGGATGTCGAGCAGGATCAGGTCCGGCGCCAGCGCGGCCACCTGCTCGAGGGCCTGGAGGCCGTCCTCGGCCTCGCCGACCACCTCGACATCCGCATGGGCGTCGAGCAACTGCCGCAGCCGCGCGCGCGCCGGCTGTTCGTCGTCCACGATGAGCGTCCGGATCATGCATGCACCCCGACGCGTGGCATGACCACGCGCGCAATCGTCACCTCGCCGGCCCGGTCGCGGGTCAGGGTCAGGGTCGCCAGCTCGCCGAAGTGGCCGCGGAGCCGGTCGTGCACGCTCCGGAGGCCGAACCCCTCCCCCTCGCCGGCGGCCGCACCGGCGGCGCCCGGCTCCGGGCCCGTGTTGCGGACCTCGAGCACGAGCTGGTCGCCCGAGGCCTGCGCGCGGACCTCGAGCCGGCCGCGCCCCCGCGCGCGCGAGATGCCGTGCTTCACGGCGTTCTCGACCAGCGTCTGCAGCACCATCGCGGGCACCTGGACGCCCCGCCACGCCGGCGCCTCCTCACCCGGCAGGGTGACCTCGTCCGTGATCACCTCGTAGTGCAGGCGATCGCCGAAGCGCGCCTGCTCGACATCGAGGTACGCACGCGCGAAGGCAATCTCCTGGTCGAGGGGCGCCCATTCCTGCTCGGAACGACGTAGCGTGTACCGGAAGACCTCGGCGAGCTGTTCCACCGCACGGTCCGCCCGCGCGGGGTCGGTGTGGATGAGTGACGCGATGGCATTGAGGGCGTTGAACAGGAAGTGCGGGTTGATCTGGGCGCGGAGCGCCTTCAGCTCCGATCGGCTCGACTGGAGCCGCAGCGCCTGCGCGACCTGCTCCTGCTCGAGCCGTCGGTGCTGCAGCCGCACGTTCTCGAGCATGAAACCGAAGACGCTGGCGAGGGATCGCAGCAGCCCGAGGTCCTCGCTGAGCAGCGGGCGCACGTCGGGCCGGCGCAGCACCGCGAAGCGCACCGGCGTGCGTGACACCGGCGTCGGGGACATCACCTCCGTGTCCACCACCTCGCCGGCCGGCGCCTGCCGATCCTCGACGAGCACCGCAACGGGCATGCCGAAGATCTCGGACAGGCGTGTCTCGGTGGCCGCCACGAGTGACGCCTCGTCGGTCGCCGGCTGCATGCCGGAGAGCACGTGCTTCACGGCGTCCACCGGCGAGAACTCGCGGCCGAACCAGATGCGGTCGAGCCACGCCGCCAGCCGGCCATGCAGCCACGGCAGGAAGAGGGCCACGGGCACGAGCGTGACCGCGAAGAGCCAGGGGCGCGCGGGCCCCTCCGGCAACGCGCCGAGCCACGGCATCGCGGCGGCCAGCGCCACGCCCACCGTCACGAGGCTCGCGAGCAGCATGACGCCACGCTTGACGACGAGATCGTAGAACTCGAAGCGGTTCTCGAGGTAGGCCGAGGCGATGAGGAAGTACAGCGGCGCGGTCCGCATGAGGCGCTCGACGAGCGCCGCGGCGACGCCGGCGTCCTGCAGCACCAGCAGGACGACCGTGAGGCCCACCATGAACACGAACAGCGCCGTCATCGTCGCGCGGGTGCGCCGTTGCCGCGGGGAGTGCGCGACCGGGCGCGACCGGAACATGACGGCCGTCGAGTAGACACTGGCCAGCACGAAGGCGAGCGAGATGCTGAAGCCGATCACCGCGCCGGGGGCGGGGGGCAGCGGTGCCAGGCCGAGCACCGCGGCCGCGAGGTAGAGACCGAGCGGCGGCCAGACCAGGTACGCCGCCACGACCGGGCGTCGCCACCCGCCGGGCTCCAGCGGCGCGTGCCGCGACTCGCCCTCGCAGTGCACCTCGCTGTACACCATGTGCATGATGAGCGGCGGGAAGAGGTACCCGAGCACGAGGCCGATCACGTCCAGCATCCCGGGGGCCGTCTGTCCCGCCAGCCGCTCGAACTCGCGCAGCGCCATCAGCACGAACCAGATCGTCGAGAGCCCGAACAGCGCGAGGGACGGCCGCCCGAGGCGCGAGCCCGTCGTGTTCTCGCGCGGCAGCGCCAGCACGGCGGACCGGCTGCGGAGCGTCAGCAGCGTGGCGGCGCCGTAGGCGTATGCGCCGAACACGTACACGAACAGGAAGACCAGGTTCAGGAGGGTCATCGCCGCCAGCCCCTTCGAGCATACGCCAGGGCGGCCATCCGGCCGCCTGGCCCGGGTCGAGCGGTCGGCTCGGGGGATCGAGCGGCTCTGCATTAAGATCGTGAGACCCATGTTGCGACCGCTGCTCGACCGCCTGGCCTCCAGCTCCTGGACCGTCCGTGGCCGCGTGAACCACCTGCACGAGAAGGTGGATCGCCTGACCGAATCCGTCGACAAGCTGCTGGCCGCCCGCAAGCAGGACGAGAAGTGGCGGGGCGTCTTCCGCCGGCAGATGAACGCCGTCATCCGGCACATGTACTTCGAGGACGGCGCCGAGGTGCCGGCGCCCTACGCGATCGCGGGCCGCCGGTTCCGCCTGCGGTCACAGAACGAGGAGGACGGCATCATCCTGGCCCTCCTGCGGGCCGGTGCCCTGCGAACCCGGAAGTTCGTGGAGATCGGCAGTGGCAGCACCGGCGGCAACGCGGCGACGCTCGCGGCCGACTTCGGGTGGAGCGGCCTGATGGTTGACGCGTCCCGCAAGGCCATCGAGCAGGCCCGCGAGGCCTTCGCCTTCAATCCGGGTGTGGTCGCCGTGCGCGCCATGGTCACGCCGGATTCGATCAACACGCTCGTGACCGAACACGGCTTCGCCGGGGAGATCGACGTCTGCTCGATCGACGTGGACAGCATCGACTACTGGCTGCTCGAGGCGCTCGAGGCCTGCACGCCGCGCCTGCTGATCATGGAGTACAACGCGCTCTTCGGCCGCGAGCGTGCGCTCACCCTGCCGAACGCCCCGAAGCCCGACAACGCCCCCAAGGGCTATTCCGGTGCCTCCCTGCCGGCCCTCGAGAAGCTCGCCCGACGCAAGGGCTATCGCCTGGTGCTCTGCGAGGACTACGGCATCAACGCCTTCTTCCTGCGAGACGACGTGGCGCCGGCGATACCCGGCCTGGGCGCCGCGGAGGCCTATCGCCCGTGGCTCGACAAGCACGACGTGACCGGGCTCAAGCACAAGGACATCGACATCTTCGAGGTGGTCCGCGCCGCAGGACTGCCGCTGGTCGAGGTCTGAGGGAAGCGGCGCGACGTGACCTGGCTCTCGCGGGTGATTCCCCCGGCGACGGCGAGCGAGATCGGGCGCGTGCGGGTGCTCCTCGGCCTGGCGCTGGCCTGGCTGGTCTGGGACATGCGCCTGCCCGCGGCCGACTTCCCCGTGGCGCAGCACCTCGTCGTCCATCACCTGGCCGACTGGGACTGGGTCCATCTCCTGGCCGCGGACCCGGTCGCCGTCGCCCGGCTCGAGTTCCTGGCGATTGCGCTGGCGCTGGTCTTCGCCGTCGGGCTGTGCACGAGGCTCGCGCTCGGGGCGCTCACCCTTGCCCTCACCGCATGGACGCTCGTCCGGTTGACGCATACCGGTGCCCACCCATGGGCCGTCATGCTGGTCACCCTGTGGGGCTGGACGCTCACGACGCGCTGGGGCGACGGCGCCAGCCTCGATGCCTGGTGGGCGCGTCGCCGCGGGCGGCAGCCGTCGCCGGACGCGAGCGCCGCGTACGGCTTCGCGCTCTGGTTGCCGGGGCTGACGTTCTCGACCGCGATGTGCGGCGCCGCGATCGCCAAGCTGGCCCAGAGCGGGTTCGCCTGGATCACCAACGGCACCGTCGCGTACTACTTCGTCGTGGACGCCGCGCAGGCGCCCACGACCTGGGGCCTCTGGGTGGCCAGCCATCCGCCGATGCCCGTCCTGATGTCGGCCGGTGCCATCTTGGTCGAAGCGACGCTCGTGCTGTCGCTCCTGTGCCGGCACTGGGCGGCCCGCCTGCCGTTCGCCGCCGGAGCCGTCGGCTTGCTCGGCGGGTTCTACGTGTTCCAGAACGAGTTCTGGCCCGCGTGGTGGGCGTTGTGCCTCCTGTACTTCGTCCCGTGGGTGCCGCTGCAGCGGATCCTGGCGGCGCCGCCCCGGCTGGCCATCGGTGAGCCCCGGCTGCCGGTCATGGCAGGCGCCTTCGCCCTCCTCGTCGTGGGCCTGCAGGTCGTGGCCTCGACCAGTCGCGTCGAGGTGTCGCCCCTGATGTCGGACTACCCGATGTACTCGCGCACGTGGCCGGACCGCGAGGCGTTCGAGCGGGAGAACGCGATCCCGCCCGTCTACCACTACAGCGTCGTCCTCGCCGACGGCCGGGAAGTGGATGCGGGCGAACTCTTCGACCGTCTCGAGGTGGATGCCTACGTGCGGGACGCATACGTGGCCGAGGCCGAGCACCGGCCGGGGGCGGACGATGCCACCGCGGTGTTCGCGGACGCCACCGTCCGGCTGGATGCGGCGATGCCCGAGTCGGTCCGCGGCGTACGACTCCGTGTGGATCAGCGGGCCTTCGACTGGGACACGGGTGAGTTCGTGTGGGTGTCCCGGCGGCGGCTGGCGCGCGAATACCTGGCGGAGGCCGTGTCGAAGGCAGGCGAACCGGGCGGCGCGCCGTGATCCTCGCGCCGGGGCGGGTCGACGGGCCTGGACTCGCGGCGTGGCTCGCGGACCGGACCAACTCGCCGCTGACGCGGTTCGCTCCCGCGCCCACGGGCGGGCTGCACCTCGGGCACGTCGTCAACGCCCTGTTCGTGTGGGGCCTTGCGGGCGCCCTGGGCGGGCGTGTGGTGCTGCGCGTCGAGGACCACGACCGCCAGCGCGCCCGCCGCGCGTACGAAGTGGGCCTGCTCGACGACCTCGACTGGCTGGGGCTGGAGCCTGACGCCTACCCGACGGAGGCTTTCCGTGCCGGGGAGTGCGACTCGCGCCAGAGTGATCGCGAGCCCGTCTATCGCGCGGCACTCGCCCCGCTGATCGAAGCAGGCCTCGTCTACGGCTGCGCCTGCTCTCGTCGCGACATCGAGGCCCGCGCCGCAGCCCGCCCCAGGCCGACGGAGGCGGAGGAGCCGGGGGAACTCTGGTACCCCGGCACCTGTCGCGACCGTGGCCTCCCGCTGACCGGCGATGTCGGCTGGCGCCTGCGCCTGCCGGGCGGCGACGTGCGGTTCGAGGACGCGCTCTGCGGCAAGGTGGTGCAGGTGCCAGCGGAGCAGTGCGGCGACGTGTTGATCCGGGATCGGCTGGGGAACTGGACCTACCAGTGGGCCGTGAGCGTGGACGACCTGCGGCAGGACATCACGCTCGTGGTGCGCGGGACGGACCTGCTGGCCTCGACCGGCCGCCAGATCCAGATCGCGGCGTTGCTGGGCCGTCCGCGACCCGCCACCTTCGTCCACCATCCGCTGCTGCTCAAGACTCCCACCCGGAAGCTGAGCAAGTCCGATGGGGACTCCGGCATTGCCGAGTTGCGCGCGGCGGGCTGGCTGCCGGAACGGGTGCTGGGGGAGGCGGCCTTCCTCGTCGGTCTTGCGCCGGCCGGACGCCGGCTGCACGCGGCGGACCTGCCTGGCCTGTTCGCCACTTCCGTCCCGCCCCCGTCGCCGCTATCCTAGAACCATCTCATAAATGGGAGCGTCGGGACCGAGGGCGGCGACGCGCCCGCCTGGCCAGGCGCGACGACCGGGAATACCCGCAGTATTTGAGGGCGGAGCAATGCGCCTGGCGGGATGGATCGCCGGCGGAAGGCCGGTCCCATTCATGGGATGGGTTCCAGGAACCCCCACCCGGATTCCGGGCCCGGGCAACCCGCGTGCTCGACGGAGGACCATGCACGTGTCGACGCTGTTGGACGACCTGGAGGTCGCCGCCTTCGCGCCCGAGGACTTCGAGCGCGCGTGGCGCGGCGGCGAGGACGGCGAGCCCGGGCGAGCCGCCGATCGCAACGACACGTGGGTCACGGTCGTCCGCGACGCGGCGAACGACATCCAGGACCGGTCGGTCAATCTCTGGCTGGACGGCGAACCCTGGGAGCCGATTCGGTACGGCCGCGAGCTCACGCGTGAGATCGCGCCGGGGCGGCACACCCTGAAGGCTCACAACACGCTGGTCGGGGACACGTTCGACTTCGAGGCGCGGCCGGGCGAGCACGTGCGGCTGCGGTGCGTGAACCAGCTCGGCGGCGGTGGCATGCTGCTCATGCTGTTCATCGGGGTCGCCATGCTGCGGGTGCGGATCGAACGGGTCGCGTGAGGTCGGAAGAGGGGCTGACCCCTTTGCGACCTCGAATCCAGAAACCAGAAATCGGAATCAGGAAATGCGAAAAGCGGCGCCCCTGGGAGGTCCCAAGGGCGCCGCTTTCGTCGTCTCTGGAGGTGTGGTGACTACTTCGCGTCAGTGATCTTCGAGGCGGCAATCCACTTCTTGCCGTCCTTCTCGCTGACGGTGCCGGTGATGGTCGCGGCCCGCTCGCCGGCACAGGTGTGCCCCTCGCCGGTGGCCGCGGTCTTCTCCATCCAGTACTCGGCCTGGTTGTCGGCCACGAACACGTCCTGGCACTCCTTCTGGCCTTCCTTCTTCAGGGTGCACAGGGCGCAGACGATCTTCCCGCTCATCGTGACCTCGTCCGACGCCGCGGCCGCGCTGGCGGCGAGCGGGGCCAGGAGGCCGAGCGCGAGAATGACGGCGAGGGCGAGCTTGACGGCCTTCTGCATGGTGTCTCCTTGATCTGGGATGCCGCCTTCGTGATTCCGGTTTCTCGACGGCGGCTTCCCGATTCTCGATTGCGTCGTCACGCCCAGCGGTAGCCGTGTTTCGACAGCGGCAGCGAACGCACCCGCTCGCCGGTCGCGGCGAAGATGGCGTTGGTCACTGCCGGCAGCACCGGCGGCAGCGCGGGCTCCCCGAGCCCCGTGGGCGGGAAGTCCGTCAGGTTGAAGTGCACGTCGATCTCGGCCGGGGCCTGCGGCATCCGCACCAGCGGGAACTGGTGATAGTTCGACTGCATCGCGCGGCCCTTCTCGAACGTGATCTCCTGCGCCATCAACTCGGCCAGGCCGTCGATGACGCCGCCCTGCACCTGGTTCTCGGCGTTGCTGGGGTTGATGATCTGGCGGCCGACGTCACCGACCACCCAGACCTTCTCCACGCGCACCCGCTTCTCGGCCGTCACCGCCACCTGGGCGACCTCGGCGAAGTAACCCCGGTGGCTGTAGTAGAAGGCGATGCCGAGCGCGGTGCCCTTCGGCAGCGACCGGCCCCACCCGGCCCGCTTCGCCACCAGGTCCACGCAGGCCCGCATGCGCGACGCGTTGAACCCGTCGTCGCGCTGGCCCTCGGGCAGCCGGCGCGTCTGGTCCAGCAGCGCCAGGCGGAAGGCGACCGGATCCTTGCCGGCCGCGTGCGCCAGCTCGTCGAGGAACGACTGGTAGACGAAGGCCACGGCGTTGCTGCGCGGCGCGCGGAGCGCGCCGGTGGGCACGCCGAGCGGCATGAGCGAGGCGTAGAGCCCGAAGTTCGGCACGAACCCGGCGGGGAACTCGGTGCCGGGGATGTTGGCCGAGGCCACGAAGTTCTCGCCCTCGCCGAAGCTGATGAAGTGGCCGCGCCAGCCGACGATCTTCCCGGACGCGTCGACGCCGCCCTTCAGGTGGTGGAAGCCGCCCGGCCGGTAGAAGTCGTGGCGCATGTCGTCTTCACGCGTCCACAGCAGCTTGACCGGCTGGCCGACGACCTTGGCGATGTGGGCCACCTCGCACATGTAGTCGTTCGCCAGGCGCCGGCCGAAGCCGCCGCCCGACTGCAGCATGTGCACCGTGACCGCCGACTCGGGGATGCCGAGCGTCTGGGCGACCATCTGCCGGCCACGGCCGGGCGTCTGGCTCGGCGACCACATCTCGATGGCGCCGTCCTTGAAGTGCGCCGTGCAGCTCTCGGGCTCGAGCTGCGCATGCGAGATGAAGGGGTAGGCGTAGGACGCCTCGACCACCTTGGCCGCGTTGCCCAGCGCGCCGTCGATGTCGCCCGACTCGTGCAGCGTCATGGTGGGCGGGGCTGCCGCGAGCTCCTTCGCCCGCGCCTCGAAGCCGGCCGAGCTCTGCGACGCCGTCGGTCCCTCGTTCCAGGTGACCTGGAGCTTGTCCCGGGCCGCCTTCGCCGTCCACCAGCTGTTGGCGACGATCGCGACGCCGCCAAGCAGGCCACCGAGATCGTCCCCGCCCTCGACGACGAAGGCGTGGGTGATACCCGGCATGGCCTTGATGGCGTCGACGTTCGCGGAGGCGACCTTGCCGCCGTACACCGGGCACTTCTCGAAGACCGCGTAGAGCATGCCGGGCAGGGTGAAGTCGATGCTGAAGATCGGCTTGCCCGTGACGATCGCGGGCACGTCGAGCCCCCGCGTGGGTTTGCCGATGATCGTGTAGTCCTTCGGATCCTTCAGCGCGACGCTCTCCGGGTCGGGCACCGGGAGCGTGGCGGCCTTCGCCGTCAGCTCGCCGTACCCGAGCGAGCGGTTCGAGCCCGCGTGGTGCACGCGGCCGGCGCGCGCCGTGCACTCGGCGACGGGCACGCCCCACGTCGCGGCCGCCGCCGCGATCATGAGGTGGCGGCCGACCGCGCCGGCCTGGCGCAGCGGGTCCCAGTTGGTCGGCGTGCTCGTGCTGCCGCCGGCAATCTGGCGGCCGTAGGCCTCTTCGTCCAGGTCCGCCTGCTTGACGGTGACCTGCGACCACTCCACGCCGAGCTCGTCGGCGACGATCATCGGGAGCATCGTCTTGATGCCCTGGCCGACCTCGGGGTTCTTGGCGATGATCGTGACCGCGCCGTCGGGCGCGATGGTGATGAAGGCGTTCGGCGAGAAGCCGCCGGGCGCCTGCGCGAGCAGCGTCTCGATCGGGTCGAGCGCCGTGGCAAGGAGCAGCCCGCCGCCGGCGAGGGCGGAGACCTTGAGGAAGGAACGACGGTGCATCACGGAGGGTGCCATGTCGCCTCCCCTTACTCGCCCGCCGGCGCGACGCCGGCCGGCTGGGTGGTGGTCGCGCTGGCCGCGGCCTGGTGAATCGCCTTGCGGATGCGCAGGTAGGTCGCGCACCGGCAGTAGTTCCCGGCCATCGCGCGATCGATGTCGGCATCGGTGGGCTGCGGCTTCTCGGCCAGCAGCGCCGCCGCGGACATGATCTGGCCCGCCTGGCAGTAGCCGCACTGCGGGACGTCGACGTCCTGCCAGGCGACCTGCAGCGGGTGCGAGCCATCGGCCGAGAGGCCCTCGATGGTGGTGATCGCGGCGCCGTCGGCCGCCGAGGCGCGCGTCTGGCAGGAGCGGACCGGCCGGCCGTTCAGGTGGACCGTGCAGGCGCCGCACTGACCAATGCCGCAGCCGAACTTCGTGCCGCGGAGATCGAGGACGTCCCGCAGCACCCACAGCAGGGGCATGTCGGCGGGCACGTCGACGGTGGTGCGCTTTCCGTTGACCGTCAGCGTGTAGGGCATAGGGCAAAGATTACACCGGGACGTGCCTCGGGGCGAGCTCCTCTCGACTTCACCTCGACGGTATGCGACGCTCTTGTGCCACCAATGCGGAATTTCGTGCTTTGTTCGACCCTGGTCGCGCTGTTCGTGTGCAGCGCGGCTCCGGCCCACGCGCAGGACGCCACCACCCGGACCACCGCCCCGCCGCGTGTCACCATCGACGGCCCCGAGCCGCCCGTGTCACCCGCGACGATCACCCGCGCCCCCGACGGCGACGCCACCGTCCGCGCGATCCACCTGACCGCGCCGATCCAGCTCGACGGCCGGCTGGACGAGGACGTCTACCGGACCGAGCAACCCTTCGGCGGCTTCATCCAGGTGGCCCCTGTCGCCGGCGCGCCCTCCTCGGAACGCACCGACGTCTGGGTGATGTACGACGACACGAACATCTACGTCACCTGTCGCTGCTGGGACGATGCCCCGCCGGAGCAGTGGGTGGCGAACGAGCTGCGGCGCGACACGGCAGGGCTCCGGAACAACGATCACTTCGGCGTGATGTTCGACACCTTCTACGACCGCCGCAGCGGCTTCATGTTCTACGCGAACCCGCTGGGCGCGCGGGCCGACTACTCCGTGGTGGACGAGGGCAGCTCCAACACCGACTGGAATCCGGTCTGGGACGTGAAGGGCGGCCGCTTCGACGGCGGCTGGATCGTCGAGATGGCCATCCCCTTCAAGACGCTGCGGTACCAGTCGGGCCCCGGCCAGGTCTGGGGCCTGCAGATGCGGCGGTCGATCCGGCGCAAGAACGAGTGGACGTACCTGACGCCGGTGCCGGCGTACCTCGCCGGGCCGCAGGCGCTCAATCGCGTCTCCGCGGCCGGCACGCTCGTCGGCCTCGACCTGCCGCCCGCCAGCAAGAACCTCGAGCTGAAGCCCTACGCCATCTCGAGCGTCACCACCGACCGCACGGCGGTGCCGGCCCTGTCGAACGACTTCGACGGCACCGCCGGCGGTGACCTGAAGTACGGCGTGACCGCGAACCTCACGCTCGACGTGACGGTCAACACCGACTTCGCCCAGGTCGAGGTGGACGAGCAGCAGGTGAACCTGACGCGCTTCAGCCTGTTCTTCCCGGAGAAGCGTGACTTCTTCCTCGAGGGGCGTGGGGTCTTCGACTTCGCGCGCGGCGGCACCGGTGCGGGCGGGGGCGGCGGCACGAGCGACACGCCGTACCTCTTCTACAGCCGGCGTATCGGCCTCAACGCCGGCCGGGTCATTCCCATCGACGTCGGCGGCCGGCTCACCGGCAAGGTCGGCCCCTGGGCGCTCGGCGTGATGAACATCCAGGCCGGTGACGAGTCGGTCAGCGGCACGCCCGCGACGAACTTCACGGTGCTGCGGGTGAAGCACGACATCCTGCGGCGCAGTGCGATTGGCGCGATGTTCACCAACCGCTCCGTGTCACCTGGTGGCGGCCCGGCGGGGCAGTCCTACGGGGTGGACGCCGCGTTCTCGTTCTTCCAGAACGTGCAGGCCGGCGCCTACTACGCGCGGACCGAGTCGCCACACGCCGACCGCGACAGCGACAGCTACCAGGCGCGCTTCGATTACCTGGCCGATCGCTACGGTTTCCAGGCGGAGCACCTCAAGGTGGGCGAGGCCTTCAACCCGCAGGTGGGGTTCGTGCGCCGCGACGACTTCGTGAAGACCTCGGTCTCGGCCCGCTTCAGCCCGCGGCCGCAGTCCATCGAGGCCGTGCGCAAGTTCACCTGGGAAGGCGGGGTGGACTACTACGAGAACGGCGCCGGCGTGCTCGAGTCGCGGGTCCAGAACCTGCGTTTCAACACCGAACTCGAGACCAGCGACCAGATCACGGTCGAGGCCAACCGCAATTTCGAGCGGCTGTTCGTCCCCTTCGGCGTCGGCGGCGGCGTGTCCATCGCACCGGGGGGCTACGACTTCAGCGATGTCAAGGTGTCCTACCAGGTGGGGCAGCAGCGGCGGGTGTCGGGCACGCTCTCCGTGCAGCGCGGGGAGTTCTACGACGGCACGCTCACCGCGCTGGGCCTGTCGAGCGGCCGCGTGTCGGTCACGAACCATCTCTCGGTGGAGCCGAGTCTCACGTTCAACGATCTCGACCTGCCGGCCGGCCGCGTCATCCAGCGGCTGGTGCGCGCCCGCACCGACTACGCGTTCTCGCCGCGCATGTTCGCGAGCGGGCTCGTCCAGTACAACTCGAGCGACCGCACCTTCAGCAGCAACCTGCGGTATCGCTGGGAATATCGGCCCGGCAGCGAGCTCTTCCTGGTGTGGACCGACGAGCGCGACACCCGCCCGAATGGCACCGGCCTCCGCAACCGCGCCTTCGTCGTCAAGGTGACGCGGCTGTTCCGGTTCTAGTCCACGGAGCACACGGAGGGCGTGGAGCACACGGAGCGAGGAATGTACGGAGGATGCGGGACTCAGGAAGCGGTCCACGGATTACGCGGATTACGCGGAAGGTCTTGGGGCAGTGAGACGCGCAGCGGTCCGGAACCCGTCAGGGTCTCCTGTATCTGTGCATCCCCTCCCATCTGTGCATCTGTGTTCCCTCCGTATCTGTGCCATCTGCGTCATCTGTGGCCTGTGCCATCTGTGGCCCACAAGGCCTCGAACGGCTTCGAGTCGCAGATCACCTCGAGTGAGGCGATGCGTCCGCTGGCGAGCCGGAACCACGCGGCGACGGGCACGGCGTCGCCGGCGCGGGTGTGGCTCGTATAGAGCAGGCAGACGTCCGGGCCGTCCCCGAACGCCTTCCTCAGCTCGACACGGGTGACGAACCCGCGCAGGCGCTGCATGGCCTCCAGATACGCGTCGGCCGAGTCGAAGCTGCCGAACCAGCCCCGGAACCGGAAGTCATCCGCCAGGCACGCCCGCGCCGCCAGGTAGTCCTCGCGCGCGAGCGCTTCGAAGTACCGCTCGATCGGGTTGTCAGCCATTGCGCGACATCATCGCACGCAGGTCCGCGCGGCGGCGGGGTGGGGCGGGGCAGGGCAGTTTATCCACAGATGAACGCGGATGAACGCGGATACCCATCCGCGGAATCGGGCGGCGCCTGCACCCGGAGGGTGCAGTGGGGCGGAGGACGCATGCACGGACCGTGAGACGGGCTCTGGACGGTTTTCTTGGCCGTCTCACGGTCCGTGCATGCGTCCTCCGCCACCGCGCCGCTTTGCGGCGCGGGCGCCGCCGGTTGCCGCGGCAGGGCGCCCCGCCCCTGGCGACACCAGGACTCCTGGATGACTGGTGTGCCTCCGTGTCTCCGTGTCTCCGTGTCTCCGTGTCGGCATTTTCCCCGCCCGGGAGGTCGGCCGCCGCGCCCGGAGGCGCGGCCCTGTATAATTCGCTGTTCGCTACGACCCGAAACCGTTCGGTGGACACCCGGCGCGCCCCTGGATGCGGCCGGTTCGCAGTCGCCGGTTGACCAAGGAGCACCCGTGGCCAAGATCAAGGTCAAGAACCCCGTCGTCGAGATGGACGGCGACGAGATGACGCGGATCATCTGGCAGAAGATCCGCGAGCAGCTGATCCTGCCGTATCTCGACATCGACCTGAAGTACTACGACCTCGGCATCGAGGCGCGCGACCGGACCGACGACCAGATCACCGTCGACTCGGCCAATGCCACCAGGCAGTACGGCGTCGCGGTGAAGTGCGCCACCATCACCCCCGACGAGGCCCGCGTGCAGGAGTTCGGCCTCAAGCAGATGTGGCGCTCGCCGAACGGCACGATCCGCAACATCCTCGACGGCACGATCTTCCGTGAGCCCATCATCTGCCGCAACGTGCCGCGGCTCGTCCAGCACTGGGACAAGCCCGTCGTCGTCGCCCGTCACGGCTTCGGCGACCAGTACCGCGCGCAGGACTTCAAGTTCCCATCCGCCGGCACGCTGACGATCACCTGGACGCCCGAGGGCGGCGGGGAGGCCATCAGCCGCGAGATCATCAAGGCGCCTGGCGGCGGCGTCGCCATGGGCATGTTCAACCTCGACAAGTCGATCGAGGGCTTCGCGCGCGCGTGCTTCACGTACGCGCTCACCCGCGAGTACCCCGTCTACATGTCGACCAAGAACACGATCCTCAAGGTCTATGACGGCGGCTTCAAGAACACCTTCCAGCGCGTGTTCGACGAGGAGTTCAAGTCGCAGTTCGAGGCCAAGGGCCTGACGTACGAGCACCGGCTCATCGACGACATGGTGGCGGCCAACCTGAAGTGGAACGGCGGCTACCTCTGGGCGTGCAAGAACTACGACGGCGACGTCCAGTCCGACACCGTCGCGCAGGGCTACGGCTCGCTCGGCCTGATGACCTCCGTGCTGATGTCGCCGGACGGCAAGACCGTCGAGGCCGAGGCCGCGCACGGCACCGTGACGCGCCACTACCGCCTGCACCAGCAGGGCAAACCGACGTCGACCAACCCGATCGCGTCGATCTACGCCTGGACCCGCGGCCTCCAGTGGCGCGGCAAGTTCGACGACACGCCCGATGTCGTGAAGTTCGCGGAGACGCTCGAGAAGGTCTGCGTGGACGTCGTCGAGTCGGGCCGGATGACGAAGGACCTCGCGATCCTGATTCGCCCGGACCACCCGTTCCTGACGACCGACGAGTTCCTGAACGCGATCGACGCGGAGCTCAAGGCGCGCATGGGCCTCTGACCCGGCGCCCACGGGCCTCGGCACGGGTGGGACGATTCCCTGGCTCGAGCCCTGTCGCGAAAAATGGGACGGTTCCCCTTTTCTCCGAGCGTCAGTTCTGAGAAAAGGGGACTGTCCCTTTTTTTTCGGGCCAGTTCCGGGAAGGGCCTGTCCCGTGTTTCGAGATCTCCATGCCCGCACTCGTTCCGCTTTTCGCCGCATTCCTGACCCTGACGGCCCAGGCGCCGGCCCCGGCCGAGTGCGCCGGCGTCGACGCGTGCCGCGCGGCGACCGAGGCGGCCATTGCCGCCGATGACTTCGAGCACGCGCACGATCTGGCGTGGAGGACCTTCCAGGCCGCCGGCCCGAAGAACCCGTCCGTGATGTTCCTCCTGGCGCGCGCCCAGGCCCTCAGCGGCCGCGCCGAGGACGCGCTGATCATGCTGCGGCGGATTGCCGAGCTCGGCGCGCCCGTCGATGCCAGCGGCGACGAATTCCGGCGGACGCGCGCCAGGCCCGGCTGGCCGGACGTGGAGGCGCTCATGGCGACCGTCGCGGCTCGCGCGGCGGACAGGGCCGCCCCGGAACCCGCGCCCGATGCTCCGACCCCGCCTCTGGCAACGCCGGCCTCGGGCGCCGGGACGGCGCGCGTCCCTGCGCCGGCTCCCGAGCCAGCGGCCGCGCCGCCGGCCGCGCCGCCAGTCGCGCCGGGTCCTGGGGAGGCGGAACCGGCCGCCGCGCCGCCCGCGGGACCGGTCGAGCCAGAAGTCCCTGCTGAGCCGGAGACGCTGACCGTGTCGGCCGAGGACGCCGGCCGCTTCACCAGCCGGACGTTTGCACCGGCCGGGCTGGTGTACGACGCCGTCTCACGCCGGTTCGTCTTCGGGGACCTGCCGGGTCGCAAGCTGCGGATCGTCATCGACGGCGGGACGCACTCGGTGGACCTGGCGCGCGAAGCCGCGGGGTTCGGCGAACTGGGGGCGCTCGACATCGACACGCGGCGCGGGGATCTCTGGGTCACGAGCGCCGATCCCGAGAAGGGCACCGCGACGCTGCACAAGCTGCAGCTGATCTCGGGCCGGGTGCTCACGAGTTTCGAGATGCCAGCCGCGCTGGGGCAGGTGCGGCTGGTGGACCTGACCGTCACGACGGCCGGTGACGTCCTGCTGCTGGACGACCAGGGCCGGCGCCTGCTACGCCTGGCGCCGAAGGCGGCCGCTCCCACGGTGGTGGTGACGTTCGACGAGGGGCGACCCACCAGCGTCGCGCTCGGCCCGGACGATCGGTACGCGTACGTGGCCGGACCCGAGGGCCTGCGGCGCGTGGACCTGCGCACGCGCCGAGTCGTGCGTGTGGAGACGGGGCGGTTCGATCTTGCGGGACTCGAGCAGGTGCGGCCGCACGGTCGGGACCTGATTGCCGTCCAGGCCGGCGTCCACACCCGGCGGCTCGTGCGGCTCTCGCTGGACGCCGCGGGCGCCGCCGTCACCGGCGTGGCCGCCGCCAGCGGCGTGTTGCCTCCCGGGATGGGGCCGGCGTTTGCGGCGGTGTCGGGCGATACCGTGTCGTTCCTGATCGGTCGCGATGCCGGGACGGCAGGCGACCCCTACACCGAGTGGATCATCCGGCGCGTTCGCCTGCCGTGACGGCGTCCCGCGCGGGACGGGGCTCCGGCGTGCGCGTCAGCTCTGGTGTGCGCGCGAACGACGGCGAAGACGCCCCGGCCGGCGCCCCGGGGGTCGTACACCATCCCCGGAAGTCGCGAATGACCTTCAGCGTCTGGACCGGCAGCTCTGCCGGCCCGTGCCCATTGTTGGGAACGCGGGAACCCATGTTCAGCGCCTCGGAACCCGCGTCAGAACAGCCGGCTGAGCAGCCAGACAACCAGGCCGATCACCGCGAACACGAGCAGCACGCCGGTGACCATGCCGGCCTGGAAGATGTTGCCGATGATCTCGCAGCCCGAGGCGAGCACGGCAAGCATCACGATCATCGACAGTGGCGCAAGACGTTCCGTCATGTGACCTCCCGGTCCGCATGCCAGAGCACGATCGATGCCAGGGGCAGAAAGCAAGTGTCGCCCCTCCGGGCTGGCGTCTGGCGCGCCGCTACTGCGCTGGCTCGAACGAGACCGTGACGGTCATGAAGACCTCGACCGGGCGGCAGTTGAGCAGCGTCTTCGTGAACTTCCACTCGCGCACCGCTTCGACCGCGGCGGCGTCCATGTCCGGGTGCGCCCCCTCGGTCACGCGCACGTCGTCCACGTCGCCGTCCAGGCCGATGCGCGCCTCGACGATCACCGTCCCCGACGCGCTGGCGGCCTCGGAGCCCGTCGGCAGCACGGGGCGCACGTCCGTGATCTTCTTCGGCGGCACGATGTGCCCACCACCGGCGGTGGGGGTGCACGCCGGATCCCTGCGGGCGGATGGCGGCGCCTCCTGCAGCCGGGGCCTCGGGCTGGCGCCACCCGTCACGACACGGACTCGTTCCTCGAGGTGCCCGACCGCCAGCGTGACGGAGCGGCGCAGCGTCTGGCCGGCGGAGACGGTCATCGTGTCTGCCGCTGTCGAGAAGCCCACGCGCTTCGTCTCGAGGCGGTAGTCGCCGGCCGGAACGCCGACGAATTCGAAGCGGCCGGTCGCGTCGCTCTGCACCTCGTGCTTCGCGCCGGTGGTGGTGTTGGTCAGGGTGAGCGTGGCGTCGCTGACGAAGCCGCCGGACTCGTCCGCGACCAGCCCGGAGATCGTCGCGAACGACTGCGCGCCGAGGCCGGCGACGGCGAACGACAGGACGAACACGACGCCGGCGGTGAGCGCCCGCGCCGTCATGGTCGGCGGGCGGCGATCGATTGTGGTGGTGAGCATGGCTCCAATCCTCTTGCGTAAGGTCGATGGACGGGCGATGGCCGGCGCCGGCACCCAGGGGTGGCCATACGCGCGGGCGGCGCGGGCGAGGTCGAGCAGGTGTTCTGCGTAGTCCGCCCCGCGCACGCCCAGCGCCAGCACCGTGTCGTCGCAGGCATACTCGCTGGCCTGGCGCAGGCGCCGGCACGCGAGCCAGGCGAGCGGGTTGAACCAGTGCAGGGCGCGCACCAGCTCCGCGGTCATCTGGATGGCCCAGTCGCCGCGTGCGATGTGTGCCAGCTCGTGCGCCAGCACGATGTGCACGCGTTCCGCCGGCCACGTGTCACTCGTGGCCGGCAGCAGCACGGTGGGGCGCCACACCCCCCAGGCGACCACGACCGCCGGGTGGGTGGTGACCAGGAGGCGGACCGGACGCCGGATGCCGAGACGGCGCGCGAGGTCGTGTCCGGCGGCGGCAATGGCCTGGTCCGCAGGCCTGGCGCGTGCGGCCAGGCGAGTCAGGCGTCGCCAGCCAGCTGCCAGCAGGATGAAACCGGCGAGGACGCCGGCGAACCATCCCGCCATGATCATCGCCGGCCAGCGCAGGCTGGCGGCCGCCGGCGCTGGAGGCGCGGCATCCGGCAGCACCGGTGTCGCCACGCGAAACGTGATCGCGTCGGCGGCGGGTGCCTCCGCCGGGGCAGCCACGGGGGCGGCCCGCCAGTCCGGTCCCCAGGCGGGCAGCAGCAGGCCCAGCAGCGGAAGCGCAGCCGCGCCGGCGAAGGCCGCGGCAAGCACCCAGTGGCGCAGCGCGGCGGATCGACGGCGCACGATCCAGCCGGCGCCGAGGGCGATTGCCAGCACGATCGACACGCGGATGGCCACGGCCACAAGTGCGGTCATCGTCCGTCCTCCTTCCGGGCCTTCTTCACGAGCTCCGCAATGCGTTCCAGTTCGTCCTCCGTCAACCGGGAGGCCTCGCCACCAAGCAGGGCGGCGACGACCTGGGCCGTCGAGCCGTCGAAGAACGTGTCGGTGAGGTGGCGCAGGGCAGAACGCCGCGCAGTGCTGCGTGGCACCGTCGGGAAGTAGACATAGCGCAGCCCCTGCTCCTCGTGTCGCACGTGCCCCTTCGTCTCGAGGACCCGTAGCTGGGTGCGGACGGTCGAGTCGCTTGGATCGCCCGGCAGGTCCCGCAGGATCTCGGCCGCGGTGGCCTGCCCCCGCCGGTAGAGGATGTCCATGATTTGCCGTTCGCGGCGCGACAGGGCGAGGTGGGCCTTGGTCATGTTAGGAAAATAGCGAAGCCGTTATAAAAATAACGTACCTGGGTGGGATGTCAAGCGCCGAATACAGAAAGAGGGCACTGTCCCCATCAGGCAAGAAGGGGTCAGCCCCTTTTCCATGAGATGCCCAGGGAAAAGGGGGCTGACCCCTTTTGGCCGACAGCAGCGGACCGGCCGCGGCTACTTCCGCGCCGCCAGCGCCATCACGACGTCGTACTGGAATCGGACGAAGCGGTGGAGCTCGCTCTCGAGGATGCGCTCCTGGTCCGAGTGCGCCCCGAAGCCCTTGCCGGCGTCCTCGGTGTCGAGCGCGGGGCCGATGCCGTAGCACTGCACGCCCTTCGACCGGATCTGGGCCTTGTCGCTCGCCCCCGTGCTCATCGTCGGCAGGACGATGGTGCCGTAGTGCTCCTTCACCTTGTCCTGGAGCACCTGGTACGCCTCGGTCTGCAGGCTCGACGCACCGGCGGGGCGATAGCGATCACGGGCCCAGCGAACCTCGACGCGCGCGTCGTTGATGACCTTCCGGATGTCATTCAGGAAGGTCGACTGGTCCTCGTCGGGATGCAGGCGCACGTCGATGGTTGCCTTGGCTTCGGAGGGAATGACGTTATAGCGGTAGCCGGCGTCGATGATCGTCGGCACGAGCGAGGTGTGCAGCATCGACCAGTGCTGGGGCTCGTTCTGCAGCAGCCATTGGTCGGCGGGACCCGACACGGCGGGATCCGGGCTCAGCACGTCCCGATACTGCTTCGCGACCTCCGGCCGGACCATGGTCGCCAGCGTGCGGAAGTAGGAGCCGGTGGTCTCGTTGATGCGGAGCGGCGGCGTCCAGGTGAACACCTTCCCGACCGCGGCGGCGAGCGCCGCGACGGCGTTCGACTGCTGGGGCACCGATCCGTGGCCGGCCGGGCCTCGGGCGATGAGCTCGACCGCGCGGGGCTCCTTCTCGGTGGTCGAGATGCTTGCCTGCCGCACCTGCCCGCCGCTGCGCACGACGCCGCCCCCCTCGGCCAGGCAGTACTCGGCGTCGATGGCATCGAAGTGCTCGTCGATCATGAACTGAGCGCCCACCTGCGGCGTGCCCTCCTCCCCCGATTCGGCGAGGAAGATCACGTCCCGATCGAGCGGCACGTTCGCACGCTTCAGCATCAGCATCAGCATGAGGCTGGCGACGAGGTTGTCCTTGTCGTCCACCGATCCGCGCCCGTAGACCCAGCCGCCGTCACGCACGGCGCCGAAGGGCGGATGGGTCCACTTCGCCGGGTCGACGGTGACGACGTCGGTGTGGCCCATCACCAGGATGGGACGCTTGCTCCCGTTCCCGCGGATGCGCGCGACCAGGTTGGCCCGCTTCGCGTCCTTTGCGAACACCTGCGTCTCGATCCCGGCCTTCTCGAGTACGTCCTTCAGGTAGTCGACGGCGAGGGTCTCGTTGCCGGGTGGGTTCGACGTGTCGAGGCGGAGCAGGGCCTGGAAGTGCTCCATCGTCTCGGCTTCGAGGGCGGCCCGGTCGGCCGGGGCCTGCGCCTGAGGAGTGACGGCCGCCGGCACCACGAGAAGCGCCGCAGCCAGCAGCGACGAGCGAAGCAGCCGTGAGGTCATGGCTGGGGAGAATACTCCAATGGACTCGCGCTGCGCGCTCGCTCGGACGCCCCTCGGCTCGATTCGGGGCGCTCGGACTCGCCCGGGCGGTGCCGGAGCTCGCTGGGACTCGACCGCTGCCTGGCCCGAGCGCAGTCGAGGGGCGCGGTCTCGCAAGGGAGGAAGCCCCGGACGCCTGGTCAATGCTGCCACTCGAACCGCCTACCGCGGGCCGACGGCCCGCGTCCCCGCGAGCCGCGTGCGCGGCGAGTCCCAGCGAACGAAGTGAGTCCCAGCGAGCCGGAACGGCGAGTCCGTGCTTGACCCCCACCCTGCAACCCTGTATGATTCATTACTGAACTAATGGCTGCCACCCCTTCCTCCCGGCTGTTCGCCCTGATGCACGCGGCGGGCGTCGCACACGAGCGGGTCGAGGTGCGGCTGGCGGACTTGAACCTCTCGCTGGCCAAGCTCGGGGCGCTCAGGGCGCTGCACGAGGCTGGCGCGGCCCTGCCGCTCGGGCAACTCGCCGACCGCCTGGCGTGCGTGAAGTCGAACATCACCCAGCTCGTTGACCGCATGGAAGCCGACGGCCTGGTCCGTCGCGAGGCGGATCCCGGGGATCGGCGCTCGAAACTCGCCGTCCTCACGCCGGCGGGGCAGGCCCTGTACCAGCAGGGAGAGCGCCGCCGGATCGAGGCAGAGCAGGAGCTGTTCGCGGGCCTCTCCGCTGACGAGGCAGAGCAGTTCGGCGCGTTGATGGAGAAGCTGGGCGGGGCGCAGAAGTAGGCCCTTTTTTTGGCATTTAGTTCATAGCTGTACAGTAAACCGATAGACATTGGAGCCATCAATGAACACGCTGCTTCAGGATCACACCACCGTTCCTTCGCTCGAGCATCTGGGCGCGACTGCAGGGCCCGCGCTCGGAGCGCCCCGCGCCCGGACGGTCGTCACCTGGGTGCTGCAACTTGGATTGGCCGGCATGTTCCTGATGGCCGGTTCGATGAAGCTGGGTGGCGATCCCGCACTCGTCGCCGCGTTCGAGCAGATCGGCGTGGGGCAGTGGTTCCGGTACGTGACCGGCGCCATCGAGGTCGGGTCGGCCCTGGCGCTCCTGCACCCCGCGCTGGCCTTCTATGGGGCGGTGCTGCTGGTGCCGACGATGGTGGGGGCGGTGATCACGCACCTGTTCGTGATCGGCGGGTCGCCGGCAATCCCGGCGGGGCTGCTCCTGGCCTCAGCGGCGGTCGTCGTGCTCCGTCGTCCCAGGTAACTGCCAGAAAGCGTGCGCACCGGTGGAACCTTCGCCGCGCGGTTGCGTCGAGAGATCTGTAGTCATTCTTCCTTGCACGTGTCCGGAGCCCTCATGAACGCGTACCTTCACGATTCCGCCTCGATCCCGTCGCTCGACGCGCTGGCGCGCGCGGCACGGGATCCGGAGGAGACGCCCCTCTGGGAGCACGTCCTCCTCTGGATTGCCCAGATCGCGGTGGCCGGCCTGCTGCTCGCCAGCGCCGCCGCCAAGATTGCCGGCACCCCATCGATGATCGCCCTCTTCAGCGACATCGGCTACGGGCAGGGCCTGCGCGCCGTTGCCGGGGCCGTCGAGCTGGGCGCCGGCCTGGCGCTGCTGCTCCCGGCCACCGCGATCATCGGCGCGATCCTCGCGGTGCCGGCCTTCGTCGCGATGGCGGTCACCCAGTTCGCCACCGGCAGCGCCCCCGCCGCCGCACTCGTCGGCCTGGTGCTGGCGCTCGGCGTCGCATGGATCCGGCGGCCGGAGTGAGTGAGGGGACTCGCTTGCCCTGGGCAAAGTCGACGGGCTACGCTCGCTAGGACTCGCTGCGCTCGCTGGGACTCGGCCGCTTCGCGGCCTCGCTAGGACCGGTCTCGCAGACCCGCCGCTGCGCGGCTCACCAGGACGGTGCGCGGTCATCGGTTTTTCAACAGGATTGGCACGGTGACGGACAGCAAGGCCGCGCGGCGGCAGGCCATCGAGAACTACAAGCAGCGCGATCCCAACCGCGGGATCTTCGCGGTCAAGTGCGCGCCCACGGGCGACACATGGGTCGGACACGCGCCGGACCTGGACGCGATTCGGAATCGCACGTGGTTCACGCTGCGCCTCGGCTCACACGGAGATCGCGCGCTGCAGGCCGCCTGGAAGGCACACGGTGAGGATGCCTTCACCTTCGAGGTCCTCGAGGCGCTCCCGGCTGACACGTCCGCCGCGCTCGCGGCGGAGCTCCTCAAGGAGAAGAAGCGCGATTGGGCCGCGCGCCTCGGGGCCGGGGTCCTGCTCGTCTAGCGGCACACCCGGGGATCGCGGGGCACCGTGACGGTGCCCGAGGTGAACCTTCCGAACGAGGCCGCGCCCCTCGACTCCGCTCGGGTCAGGCAGCGGCCGAGTCCCGGCGAGCGGAGCCCTTCGACCTTGCTCAAGGCAGGCGAGTCCCAGCGCCCCGAGCGAAGCGAGGGGCGTCCCAGCGAGCGCGAAGCGCGAGTCCTACCGGGGCGCCGAGGCCTTCTGCGCCTTGTACCACTCCTCGATCGGCCTGAACGGCCCCAGCTTGTGCTGCTCGGCCGGGAACGGATCGGCCCACGGTCCGTAGGGACTATCGACCGGCTTGGTCGCCTTGTCCGGATAGTCCGCCTCGAGCCCGGCCATCTGCGGCCGCGGCTGCACGTTGATGTACGCCGCCACGTCGAAGGCCTCGTCGTCGGTGAGATCCGGCTGGCCGAGCGGCATGCGCGCCTTGATGAACCGCGCGGCCGTCAGCACCCGGTGCATGCCGGCGCCATCGTTGAAGCTGTCCGGTCCCCACAGCGGCGGGAACAGGTAGCCGTCGCGCAGGTCGGTCGTGGCGGGCAGGCCGAGTCCGTCCGCGCCGTGGCACGTGGCGCAGCGATCGTCGAAGACCCGCTTGCCCGCGTCGGGGTCGGCGCGCCGATCCGGCGTCTCGAACGGCGCCGGCTCGTCCTCGGCGCGGCGCGTCGCGCCCATGGCGTCGTACTGGTCCTGCAGCGACCGCACGTACGCGGCCATCGCGATCATCTCGGGGCTGTCGACCGGGAGCGGACGGCCGTTCATGCTGCGTGTCATGCACCCGTTGATGCGGTCGCGGATGTCGCGGTCGCCACCGTCGCGTCCCGAGAACCGCGGGTACCGATCGAACGCCTGCAGCAGCGACAGCGTGCCGGGCTCGGTGCCCGCGTCGAGATGGCATGACCCGCACTGGAGCCGGTTGCCGATGAAGCGGCGCTCCGGATCCGGATGGTCCTGCCCGAGCAGCACCGTCGTCTCGGTGAGGAGGCGACGGCCATAGTCCTCCGTGGCCATGGGCGGCACGGCGGTTGCCGGCTCGTCGGGGCCACGCCCGAGGGTCAGTGCCGCCCCGATGACGACCACGCCGGCGAGTGCGCAGACCAGGAGAATGGGACCGAAGCCCACGGCCGGCGGCTGGCTGTCGTGCGGCGTCATGCTCGGGCGCTCCCCTGCGGATCAGTATGTACCCGGTGCGCCTCGTCGTAGCGGCGGACGTCCTCGGTGAACTGATCCTTCGGCTGCTCCACCCACGCCCGGAACGCCGGCAGCCAGAGCCAGGCCGCCGTGAAGATCAGCGCGAGTGCCGTCGAGCCGTACACGATGACCGCGCCCATCAGCGGGCTGCTCCTGCGGGGGTGTCCCGGTAGAAGGTCCGCACGTAGTGGGCGACGGCCACGAGCTCCGCCTCGCTGAGCCGCGACGTCCACGGCGCCATCGGCGTCCCGGGAATGCCCTGGCGCAACACGCGCAGGCTCTCGGACAGGCTCGGGCGCTGCCCGACGAAGCTCGCGGGGGCCATCCGGATCGCCGGGGCCCCGAAGCCCTCGCCGGTGCCGTGCTCCCCGTGGCACTGCACGCAGTTGGCGGCGTAGACCTCGGCCCCGAGCGGCCCGAGGCCCCCGGGCAGCACGGGCTCGGGCCGTGCGGCGTGGAAGCCGCGCACCGTCGCGGCCAGCGCGGCGAGATCGCCCAGCGGGAGGTCGCGCCAGCCCGGCATGGCCGAGCCGTCCACGCCGTTCCAGAGAATCTCGGCCAGGCGCGCCGGCGAGTACTCGTACTCGGCGAGGTTGGTTGGACGGGGCAGCAGCCCGGCGGCCCCCGGGCCATCGCCGGCGCCGCTGGCGCCGTGACAGCCCGCGCAGTGCCGCCCGAAGAGCGTCGCCCCGCGTGCGGCGTTGTCTGGAGCGGCCGGGAGCGCGGGCACCTCGCCCGTGCGCCGCGTGCGCCCCGGATGCGCGCTGAGCGCCGGCGTCATGAACGCCATCTGCGCCATCTCGTCGTCCGGGCAGTTGCAGGCCTCGCGCGCGTGCTGGTCCCCTTCGGGCCAGGCGAGCTCCCGGGCACGCCCGAGCGTCTCGAGGTACGCCACCAGGTCGCGCGCCTCCTGTGTCGGCCGATCCGGCGCGCCGTCGAACAGCCACGGATAGCCGGGCATGACCGATGTCGGCACGACGCTCCGTGGCGCGAACAGGTGGGTGAACTGCCAGTCGGCGCGGCGCGCGCCCGCCTCACGTGCCAGGTCGGGACCGACCCGCCGCGTGCCCCAGAGCTGCGGGAAGTCGAAGCGTGTTTCCCAGGCCAGCGTCGGCGCCCCGAACCGCTGCATGTCGGCGTGGAGGTATCGCACCTGCTGTGTATGGCAGTACGCACAGCCCTCGCGGCCGTAGATGACCCGTCCGCGTGCCTCGCTTTCGGTCAAGGGGAGCGCCGCGGCCGGCGCCATGGCTGCTGTCTCGGCCTCGAGCACACGACGCGGCCAGAGGCCCAGGATCACGATCGACAGGACGAAGAACAGCACGCCCGCCACGCCGGCGATCACGTACGCGTGGCGGACGGCGCGTCCGGTCCGGTCCGTCATGACGCCACCTCCGCGGTCGGCGGCGGGAGCGCCTCGCGGCGATCTCCGTGCGCGTCATCGAGTCGCGAGTCGTCCATTGCCGCGAGGCCTCCACCCTTCGGCCCCGTGGTCAGCCCGGCCAGGAGGGCGAGGAAGCCGCCAGCGAGCGGGATGGCTGACAGGCTCCGCACGATCCAGTACGGCCGGGCGGCCGCCACCGAGTCGAGCCAGGGCGCGCCCGACTGCCAGTGCGAGGCCTCGACCAGCCCCGCGGCGGTGAGGTCCGTCACCATGAGCACGACCCCGGCGAAGAGGAGCCAGTACCCGTGATCGAGGGCCCTCCGGTTGTAATGGACCCAGGGGATGCGTTGCCACGCGTGCACGAGACCGGCGGCAGCCGCGAAGCTCGCGAACCCCAGCATCGCCAGGTGCGAGTGACCCACCACCCAGTCGGTGAAGTGCACCGCCTGGTTGATCGACATCTGTGCCTGCAGCGATCCCTGGATCGAGACGACCAGGTAGAAGAGCGTCGACATCACCGCGAAGCGCAGCGCGGTCTCGCGCGGGAAGACGCCGGCGCCCCGCGCCGAGAGCAGCAGGTTCGCCACCACGATCAGCACGTCCACGCCGAGCAGCGTCGAGGCCGCAATGGCGGTGAGCTGCGCCGACATCGGGATCACCGAGAAGACGTAGTGGTGCGTCCCGTTCAGCGGGTAGACGAAGAACAGGAGCCAGAACCCCACCATCGACAGGAAGTGGCTGTAGATGGGCCGGCCGGTCGCGGCGGGGATCACGTAATAGAGTACCGCCAGGGCGAGCGGCGTCACGAAGAGCCCGATGGCGTCGTGGATCCAGAGCCCGCTGAAGGCCGCGCCGCTCGCGCCCGGCACCAGCTCCGGCACGACGTTCCCCATCGGGTACGCGAACAGCGTGAAGACGAGCGCACCGATCACGTACCAGCTCGAGACGTACAGCGTCTCCGCGCCGCGCCGGAAGAACGGCGGCAGGAACTGCACGATCGCCAGCACGAGCGCGACACAGACGAGGGCGTCAACCGCCAGGGGAAACTCGGCCCACTCGAGCGGCTGGCTGATCCCCGCGAGCACCAGCACCCACCCCGGCGCGACGACGGCGAAGTTCCAGAGGCCGAACAGCCAGCGGCCGAGCCGGGGGCTGGTGATGCCGCGGCCGCTCAGGACAGGCACGGCATGGTAGAGGAACGCGAAGAACGCGTTCCCCAGCCAGCCAAGCATGATGCCCTGGGTGTGCGCATACCGCAGGCGCCCCCACCCCAGCCACGCGACGTCGCCGGTGATGTCCGGCGACAGCAACTGCAGCGAGACGATGATGCCGAACGTCACCGAGAGGAGCAGGGTGACGAGGGCGGCGAGCCCGTGCGCGTAGACGAGCGCCGTGTCGACGGGGGGGGCAGGGGCGCGGTCCGGGGTCTCGTTCACGGGCGTCCGTCTGGCGGCCGCCGCCGGCGGGTCAGCCGGCGTACAGCAGGCTGTAGCCGTACTCCTGCGACCGGGTCGTGGCCACGACCCCGGCCGGCGCGAAGCGGCTGTTCGGGATGGCGTACGAGACCAGCTCCTTGTAGACCGCGTCGGCGTCGCCGCCGGATCCCGCCAGCTGTCCCGCGAAGAAATGCGTCGCCATGTCGCAGATGGCGAAGCGGGTGCCCCGGGCCACCAGGGCGTCGATCGTCGCGCCGAGGTTGGGCAGCGTGGTGCCGTAGGCCTCGGAGTTGTAGGGGTTCACCGACGGCGTCCCGCCCTTCGGGTCCTCGAAGCTCACCGCCTGGGCCATCGCGCCGCCCCACTTCTTCCACGCGGCGTCGCCGAACGCGAACGCCGTGGCGAAGTGCCGGAGGCAGACGATGATGGCCAGGTCCTTGTCCTCCAGCCCGTACGCGGCCTTCTGCGAGACGTACAGGTTGTTGGCGTAGAGCAGCGCCTCCCCGGCGCCGTGCCAGGTGGCGGCGTCGATGAAGACGCGGTGTTTGCCGGGAATCTCGCCGTACCACGCGTCGGCCGCGTGGCGGGCCGGCGAGAAGGCCGAGGTCTGCGCGACGGCGGGCCGCGGCACGAGCGCGAGGCCCGCAGCCGCGGCGCCGAGACCGGTCACGAGCGAACGACGGGTCGGGGACGGCGTCATGGCAATTCCTCCGCGCGGCATTATGGCACCTCGCGGGCCGGCCGTCGCCCCACCCCGCCTCAGCCGGCGACCAGCAGCGAGTAACCGTATTCCTGCGCCCGGGTCACCGCCACCACGCCGGCGGCGACAAAATGGGCGTTGGGCACCGCGTTGGCGCGGAGCTCCTTGTAGATGGCGTCCTGGTCGCCGCCCGTCGCGGCCGCGACCTGACGGGCCGCGGCATGGGTCGCCATGTCGCAGACGGCGAAGTGCACGCCCCGCCGGGCCAGCCCCGGGATGCCCCGCGGCGACTCGGCGGTGCCGAAATGGGGGTTCTTCGTGGGGGTCGGTTCCCCCATGCCGAGCTCGTATCGCGACATCCGGGTCAGCGGCTCCCCGTATTTCGCCCACATCTCGTTGGTGAAGGCGAACGGCGTCGACCGGTGCCGGAAGCAGACGATGATGGCCAGGTCCGACTCGGCAAGGCCGTAACCGCTCTTGTTGGCATTGAAGAGGTTGTTGGCGTACAGGAGCGCGTCAGAAGCGCCGGCGGCGCTGCCGGAGTCGATGAAGACGCGGTGTTTGCCGGGCAGGCCGTCGAACCAGGCGTCTTCCTCGTGCCGGGCCGGGGTGAAATCCGCCACCGCCGCGGTCGCCGGACGGACGCCGGCCGCCAGTCCAGCCGCCGCGACCCCGAGTCCCGTCATCCACGCCCGTCGTCCCGAAGTCCCGTCGTGCATTGCGTCCTCCTGTCAGGGGGCCGCCCCCCGACCCGTGCGGGGATTATAGCGTTCGATTTGGCGCGGTCCCGGGGGCCTGGGACGGATGATGGGACGGGCGGCCGGCCCCGGCGCGGAGGCCCGAAACTTGTGTATCCTTTCCCCGTGTTCCTTAATTCAACGTACCGACTCGCGGCCTGCCTGGTGGCGGCCGGCCTGGCCTCGGCGCCCGTGGGCGCGGCGGCGGGCCAGGCCGGGCAGCAGGAGCCCGAGCAGAAGCCTCCCATCGTGCAGCCGGGCGCGCCCGGCGAGCCGAACAAGGTGCTCGACCCGGACACGGCGTCGGATCTGTCGAAGGTCCAGTACTCCAAGGCCGACGTCGAGTTCATGCAGGGCATGATCCACCACCACTCGCAGGCGGTGGAGATGACCGACCTGCTGATGACCCGGACGAACGACCCGGCGATGAAGCTCCTGGGCCAGCGCATCTCGATCTCGCAGCAGGACGAGATGCACATGATGCGCACCTGGCTCGCGGATCGCGGGCAGCCGGTCATGAGCGAGCACGCGATGCACATGGGCCCGATGCTCATGCCGGGCATGCTGACCGAGGCCGAGATGCAGCAGCTCGCCGCGGCGAAGGGCGAGGAGTTCGATCGCCTCTTCCTCGCGGGCATGATCAAGCACCACGGCGGCGCGCTCCTCATGGTGGACGAGCTCTTCGCCAAGCCGGCCGCGGCCCAGGAGGGCGAGATGTACGCGTTCGCCTCCGATGTCGTGGCCGACCAGAAGATGGAGATGGACCGCATGGCGGCCATGTTGAAGCAGAAGGAGCGCGCGAAATGAGATCCGTCCCCGTGAAGCTGTTGTGTCTGTCGGCCGCGGCGTTGTTCGTCGTGGCGCAGGGCGCCGTCTCGGGCCAGCAGGCCGAGAAGCAGGACCCGCGCGTCGGCCTCAAGGCCGGGTATCTCGACGCCGGCGAGGCCGCGTGGAACATGGAGCGGCTCTCCGGGCTCTCGCGTCCCCAGGGCTTCTTCGACGCCGAGAACCCCGCGGGTGATCCGACGCCGCCGGAGCGCCCGGCCGGCTCGCCGCCGCCGGAGCCGCCCCCGGCCCCGCCGGCCGGCCAGGCCGCGCCGGCCCGCCGCGGCGGCGGCCTGAACTTCGCCAACTCCGACATCGCGTTCAAGGGACCGAACATGTTCCTTGGCAACTTCCACGGCTTCAACGTCTATGACGTGGAGAACACCAACCGGCCGCAGCTGCTGGCCTCGATCGTGTGCCCCGGCGGCCAGGGCGACGTGTCGGTCTACGGCAACCTGCTGTTCATGTCGGTCGAGCAGACCCGCGGCCGCATCGACTGCGGCACCGAGGGCGTCGAGGCGCCGGTCAGCGCGGAGCGGTTCCGCGGCATCCGCATCTTCGACATCTCCGACATGAAGAGCCCGAAGCAGGTGGCCGCCGTGCAGACCTGCCGCGGCTCGCACACGCACACGCTCGTGCCCGACCCGAAGGACCCGGGCAACCTGTACGTCTACGGCTCCGGCACCGGCCAGGTCCGGCCGGGCGAGGAGCTGACGGGCTGCGTGGACGGCGACCAGACCAACAAGGACACGGCGCTCTTCAGCATCGACGTCATCAAGGTGCCGCTCGCGCACCCCGACCAGGCGAAGATCGTCAACCGCCCGCGCATCTTCATGGACCCGGAGACGGGCAACCTCGCCGGCCTCTGGCAGGGCGGCGACCACGGTCCGGGCACGCAGTCGTCGCGCATGACGAACCAGTGCCATGACATCACGGTGTTCCCCGAGGTCGGCCTGGCCGCCGGCGCCTGCTCGGGCAACGGCATCCTGATGGACATCTCCGATCCGGAGCACCCGAAGCGCCTCGACCACGTGGCCGACGGCAACTTCGCCTACTGGCACTCGGCGACCTTCAACAACGACGGCAGCAAGGTGATCTTCACCGACGAGTGGGGCGGCGGCACGCGGCCGCGCTGCCGCGCGGAGGATCCGAAGACCTGGGGCGCCGACGCCATCTTCGACGTCGTCGACAAGAAGCTGAAGTTCCAGGGCTACTACAAGCTGCCCGCGCCGCAGACCGAGCAGGAGAACTGCGTGGCCCACAACGGCTCGCTCATCCCCGTGCCCGGGCGCGACATCATGGTGCAGGGCTGGTACCAGGGTGGCCTGTCGGTGTTCGACTTCACCGACTCGGCGCACCCGGTCGAGATTGCCTACTTCGACCGCGGCCCGATGGACGCCGAGAACCTGATCACCGCCGGGTTCTGGTCGGCCTACTGGTACAACGGCAACATCTACGGCTCGGAGATCGCGCGTGGCATGGACGTGTTCCGCCTGCTGCCGAGCGACTACCTGACCCGTGACGAGATCGACGCCGCCGTGCAGGCGCGGGTCGAGACCCTCAACGTGCAGGAGCAGCAGAAGGTGAGCTGGCCGGCGACGTCGGTCGTGGCGCGCGCCTACCTCGACCAGCTCCGCCGCTCGAACGCCGTCACCGAGGCCCGCGCGACCGAGGTGCGGAACGCGCTCGCCAAGGTGGACAGCCTGCGCAGCGCGAACGACAGCGGCGCCGGCGCCGCCCTGCAGCAGCTGCGCACGATGGCGACCGAGTTCGATCGCCAGGCCGGCTCCGCCCAGGGCCGCGACAAGTCGCGGATGCAGGAGCTCGCGCAGACGCTGCGCGGCCGTGCCGACCGCGTGCGGTAACCCGGCAGGCCACGACGCGCCGACGGGACAAAAACAAAACGCCGGAGCGGGATGCCCGCTCCGGCGTTTTGTCGTTTCTGAGGGCGAGCGGAAGAGGGGACTGTCCCCTTTCCTCGTACGCCGTTACGGCCGGCCGCTCTCGCTGACGACGAACTTCTGGACGCGGCGGCCCGTGGAGGCCTCGCCGACGTAGAGGTTGCCGTGCGAGTCGATGCTCATGCCGTGCGGGCGGAGCATCTGGCCCACCTGGCGGCCGCCGTGCCCGAACTCGCCGACGACCTCGAGATCGCTGCGGCGCATGATCCACACCTTGTGGTTCGTGCCGTCCGCGAGGTACAGCCACTTCTCCTCGGGGTCGCGCGACAGCACCGGCACGAATGCCGAACCCGAGGCGAGCGTCTTCGGCGCGACGATCTTCTCGGCGACGAACGTGCCGTCCTGCTTGAAGACCTGCACGCGGTTGTTGCGGCGATCGGCGACGTAGATCAGGCCGTCCTTCGAGCCCGTGATGCCGTGCACGGTCGAGAACTGCCGCGCCGGCTCCGCGTCGGGGCTGCGGTCGAACTCGTAGTCGTCGTCCGGCTTCTCGCCGTACGCGCCCCAGTGCCGCAGGTACTTGCCGGTCTCGCCGTCGAAGACGATGACGCGGCGGTTGCGGTAGCCGTCGGCCACGAAGACCTCGTTGGTGTTCGGGTCGACCCAGATGCCGGCCGGCCCGCCCATCAGCGTCGTGTCGTTGCTGCCGCCGTTCTTGTCGTACTCGCCGATCGTCATGAGCAGCTTGCCGTCCCGCGTGAACTTCATCACGCGGTGGTGCATGTAGGTGCCCACCCAGACGTTGTCATTGTGATCGACGAAGATGCCGTGCGGGTTGCGGGGGAACTCCGACACGTCCTGCGTGTTCGCGTCGCCCCAGCCCTGCACGATCTTGCCCTCCTGGTCGAATTCGAGCACGACCGGCGCAGGGCGGCAGCAGGTGCCGATGGGCGGCTCCTGCACGATCGACGTCTCCTCCGGGGTCAGCACCTCCGGCAGGTGCGTGACCCACACGTGGTCCTGGGCGTCCACGAACACGCCCGTCACCGACCCGAGAATCCAGTCGTTGGGCATCTCCTGGGGCCAGGAGGGGTCCACGGTGAACTGCGGCACGCCGTTGTCGGAGGCCGGACCGGTCGCGGTCTCCTCGGCCGGGGGCGGGGGGGCCTGCGTGCACGCCGCGAGCGTCGCGGCGAGCGCCACGGGCAGCACCCATGCGGAAAAGTGTCGGAAACGAGTCGTCATGCGCATCAATGCTCCTTCGGTCCTCGGTGTGAGCCCCCGTAACGCTATCACGCCCGTCGAGCCACGCGGCCGGCAGGCTCGCGCTACGGCGTGATCCCGAGAACCCGGAACCAGGTGAGGCCCGCGATGAGGAGCAGCACGACGCCGGCGGTGGTCATCACCAGGCCGTACTTCAGCTGGTCGAGGACGGAGTACTGCCCCGTGGTGAACAGGATCACGTTGGGCTTCCCGCTGATCGGCAGCCCGATCACCCAGTCGATCGTGAAGGCCGCCGGGAGCGCGAGCGAGAGGGGCGCGAAACCGAGGTGCTCGGCGACCGCGATGACCATCGGGATCATGATCACCGTCCGCATCGTCTTCGACGTGAAGAAGAAGTGCGCGTACATGTTCAGCGCGATGACGATGAGGTACACCGTCCAGAAGTCCATGTCGCGCCCGAGGTGCACGGCGTCGAAGATGCGCTCGACCGCCCAGCGCGCCGCGCCGCTGTCGTCCAGCGCGAGCCCGCCGGCGTAGGCGCCGGCGCTGAAGATGAGCAGGTGCCACGGGATGTCGGTGTCGTTCCAGGTGAGCAGGCCGATCCGCGGCGTCAGCGCGATGACGGCGCCGATGATCGCCGCGAGGACCGCCGAGATGCCGAAGCCGAACCAGGCCTCGTGGAAGCGATCGGTGATCCACAGGAACACCACGAGGCCGAAGATCGCGAGCCCCTTCCACTCGGCGTGCGAGAGCGGGCCGAGGCGCGCGAGCTGCGCGCGCAGGCTGTCGATCCCGCCCGGGAGCTGCGGGGTCGCGGCCTCGGCCGGGATGGGCAGCAGGACCCGCGGGCCGATCCACCACGAGAGTGCCATGGCGGCAAGCGCCACCGGCAGGCTGGCGGACATCCAGTCCGTGTAGTAGACATGCGTGTGGCCCATCGTGAGGATGAAGCCCACCGCGATCAGGTTCGCCGTGGACCCCGTCATGAAGCCCGACGAGAAGATGTTGATGCCCTGGAGGTTCTGCAGGAACAGGTTGCGGCCGAAGTTGGTTGGCGCCTGCGCGGTGGAGCGGTAGATCGCGGCCACCACCAGCATCAGCGGCAGGGTCATGACCGCCCGTGCCGCCGTCGCGGGGATGAGCGGCGCCAGCGCGAGCTGCACGACCAGCATGGCCAGCAGCGTCGTGGGCGCACGATGGCCGAAGCGGACCAGCAGCAGGAGCGCGAGCCGCTTCGCCAGGTGCGTCTTGATGAGGATGGCGCTCAGGATGAACGCCATGACGTTCAGCCAGATCACGTCGAGCCCGAGGACGCCCAGGACGTGGGCCTCGTCCCAGGCGCCGGTCAGGATCAGGAGCACCAGCAGGACGAGGGACGTCACGTGGGTCGGGACCGGCTCGCTCACCCACCAGATCAGCGCCAGGGCGAAGGAGGCCAGGGCGGCCCGCCCCTGCCCGGTGAGGCCGGCGGGGAGGGGGAGCATCAGCAACAGCGCGAACACCGCCGGCCCCACCGGGAGGCCGATCGCCCGCATCCAGCGCTCGGCCGGGCCCACCGGGCGCTCGACCACCACCGACAGCCGGTACCGCTCGAGATCCAGCAGGTCGTCCA
>JBFWVR010000019.1:0-63321 GCA_050246635.1 Vicinamibacterales bacterium | reverse complement strand
GTTTAGCAAACCGCCGCCTTCAGCCTCTCGGCCACCTCACCCACCGTGTCCGGCCGCGACCGGGAACCCTCAGGATAGCTGGTGCGCCACCTGCGCCGCAACTGGCGTGCGCAGCCGGCGCCGCGACGTCCCCGCTAGATCTCTTTGAGCCGGCCCGACGCGTACTTGTGCAGCAGGCTCGAGATGAGCGTCTGATACGGCAGGCCCTCGGCAAGGGCGCGTTTCTGAATCGCCTCGAGATCCCTGCTCGACAGCCGGATGTTCAGGCGCCGATCCTTCCGAAAAGTGGCCTTGGCGGCCCGCGCGTACCGCGTTCGCTCGCGCGTGCCACCGGTGGACTTCCACTCGCCCTGATCGACCGACTCGAGGAGTTCCTTCTCGTCGGGATCAAGCTTCATCGTCTGACTCCTCACCCAGGTACCGTTTCGTCGCCTTCCGACTCGGGATGATCGTCTTCAGAAAGATAGTGTCCTCGTCTTCGACGAACGGCAACAGGTAGACATATTGCTCGCGCCGGACGACGAAGATGCGCTGCCCGGCGTACCGGCTTGGATTCGGGTGCTCCAGGACGTCGAGCAGATCCCCGCGCTCGACATGAAAGACGATGTCCTCGAACCCGATACCGCGCTCTGCCCTGAGCTTCGCGTTCTTCGCGTCATCCCAGTCGAAGTATTTCACCGACCATCAGGATATCACGATGTGTGCCCTATAGGCACACATCGTCATCAGAACGGTTTCGCGACGGCGCCAGGTCGACCGTATTCGCTGGCCCTGCACTGAGCGTCGCTCGCCGCACGCCGCGGCCTCCCCGGCCGACGCAGCCCTGTGGACCCTTTCCGGCCCGCAGGCGGTCGAACAGGATGGGCGCCGTGCCTGCCGAACCCATGTCTGCGACTTCACCGTCCTCCGCCTCGTTGCGGCCACCCCGCATCCTGCTCACCGGTGCCACGGGTTACGTCGGGGGACGTCTGCTCACGGCGCTGGTCGATCGCGGCCTGCGCGTGCGGTGCCTGGCGCGCGACCCGGCCCGCCTGGCGCAGCGCGTGCCGCCCGGCGTGGAGGTCGTGCGTGGGGACGTGACCGACCGCGCGTCGCTCGACGCGGCGCTCGCTGGCATGGACGCGGCCTACTACCTCGTGCACTCGATGGGGGACGCGACAGGGTTCGAGGCGCGAGAGCTGGCAGGGGCCAGGCACTTCGCGGACGCGGCGGCCGCCGCAGGCATTGGCCGCCTCATCTATCTCGGCGGCCTGGGCGATCCGGCGCAGCCGCTGTCACCGCACCTGCGCAGCCGCCAGGACGTCGGCCGCATCCTGCGCGCGTCCGGCGTGCCGACGCTCGAGTTCCGCGCGTCGATCGTCATCGGATCGGGAAGCCTGTCGTTCGAGCTCGTGCGGGCGCTGACCGAGCACCTGCCCGTCATGGTGACCCCGCGGTGGGTCTCCGTGCTGGCGCAGCCGATCGGGATTCAGGACCTGATTGCCTACCTCGTGGAGGCGCTCGAGGTGCCGCTGGACGGCGAACTCGTTGTCGAAATCGGGGGGGCCGACCAGGTGTCCTACGTGGACATGATGCGCGAGTATGCGACGCGGCGCGGGCTTCGCCGGATCATGATTCCCGTCCCGCTGCTGACGCCTCGGCTGAGCAGCCTGTGGCTCGGGCTGGTGACCCCGGTCTATGCGCGCGTCGGCCGGAAACTGATCGAGAGCATCCGGCACCCGACGGTGGTCACGACCGACGCGGCGGCTCGCCTGTTCCGGGTGCGCCCGATCGGCATGGCTGCCGCCATGCGCGCGGCGCTCGACAACGAGGAGCGGGCATACGCCGAGACGCGATGGTACGACTCGGTGTCCGCAAGCGGATGGACGGCGCGGGCCGTGGCGCCCGCGGGGTTGCGCAAGACCGACCGACGCGAGCTCGACGTGGACGCCACGCCGTCGGACTGCTTCGCCGTCGTCACATCCCTGGGGGGACGAACCGGCTGGCCCCCCTACACGTGGCTGTGGCGCCTGCGGGGAGCCATCGATCTGGTCCTGGGCGGCGTCGGGATGCGCCGCGGCCGGCCGGAAGGGCGGCCGCTGCGGACCGGGGATGCGCTCGACTTCTGGCGCGTCGAGATCTGCGAGCCGGGTGCGCGCGTGCGGCTGGCCGCGGAAATGAAGGTGCCCGGCCGGGCGTGGCTCGAGTTCGAGATCCTGCCCACCGCGCGAGGCGCCCGGATTCGGCAGACGGCGCTCTTCGACCCGATGGGGCTCGCGGGGCTGCTGTACTGGTATGGCCTCCTGCCGCTGCACACCGTCATCTTCCGGGGCATGCTGCGCAGCATCGCCCACCGCGCCGCGCACCCGGCGGGCACTCCGGCATGACGCCTCCGATGGCCGCCGCCGTCGGCCTCGCCACCATCCTGGGCGTCCTCACCGTCGTCTGGGTGGCCAGCGTGCGGCGGCACGACGCGAGCATCGTCGATATCTGGTGGGGACCCGGGTTCGTGATCCTCGCGTGGCTGTACGCGGCGTGCCCGGGGGGTTCGAGCCGCGGCCGCTGCTCGTCGCGACGCTCGTCACGCTGTGGGGCGGGCGGCTGGCGTGGCACATTGGCGTCCGGCATCACGGCGCGGGCGAGGATCCCCGCTACCGGGCGATGCGTGCCGGCCATGGCGACGCGTTCTGGTGGCGCAGCCTGTTTCTCGTCTTCTGGCTGCAGGCGCTCTTGATCTGGATCATCGCGCTGCCGGTGCTCGCGGTTGCCAGCGGACCGGCTGCGCTCCCGGGCCTGTGGGATGCCGTCGGGACGACGACCTTCCTGATTGGGTTCGCCTTCGAGACCGTCGGAGACCGTCAGCTTCGCCGCTTCAAGGCGAACCCGGCGAACCGCGACCGCGTGCTGGACAGCGGCCTCTGGCGCTACACGCGCCACCCCAACTACTTCGGGGACGCGCTGCTCTGGTGGGGGATCTACGTGATCGCCGCCGCGACGCCAGCCGGCCGGCTCACCATCGTTGGTCCCGTCCTCATGACGATCCTGCTGCTGCGCGTCTCCGGCGTCGCCCTCCTCGAGCGCTCGTTGCGGTCGTCGAAGCCGGGGTACGCGAACTACGCCGCGCGTACGTCGGCATTCATTCCATGGTTTCCGCGGACGCCCGACTCGGGAACCCACGGCCACGACCAGTCCTCGTGAAGGCCTGCCGCCAGCGCCCCCTCGGGCTGATCGGACGGTCGCCGGTACCCACGAGCGCCGGCCACGCTACTCCGCGCGCAGCACCGTCACCGGTGAAACCCTGGTCGCCCGGAGCGCCGGCACCAGGCTCGCCGCCAGGGCCACGGTCAGCAGCCCGAACGCCACGGCCAGGAACGTGAGAGGGTCGTTCGGGCGGACCTCGTAGAGCAGGCCTTGCATCAGCCGCGTGAGCGCAAGGGCGCCCATCAACCCGAGCGCGACGCCTGCCCCCGCGAGGGTGAGTCCGTGGCGCAGGATCAGGCCGCGCACACGCGACGGCTCGGCACCGATCGCCAGCCTGATGCCGATCTCCTGCTGCCGCTGCGACACCAGGCAGGCGACGACGCCGTAGATCCCCACCGCCGCCAGCACCAGCGCCAGCGCGCTGAACGTGCCAAGCAGGAACCCCGTCAGCCGCGGCGTCGCGAGCGAGGCCGCAACGACATCATCCATCGAGCGCACCTGGGCCATGGGCACGCCCGGATCCAGTTGGCGGATCTCCGCGCGAATCGCCGCCGCCACGCCCAACGGCTCCCCCGCGGTCCTCGCGACCACGAAGACGCTGCGGATGGCATCGCCGCCATTCGTGGCCACCGGCCACTGGACGTGGGGGATGAAGAACTTCTCGCGGACGACCCCGGTCACGCTGTCGTGACGCGCGTCGGCGACGATGCCGACGACGGTCACCCAGGGCCGGCCGGGGTAACTGCCCAGCCGAATCCGGCCGCCGATGGCCGAGGCGGCGTCGGGCCAGTACGTCCGTGCCATCGTCTCGTTGACCACGGCAACCGGCGCCGCCGCCGCCGCGTCCGCTGGCGTGAACCAGCGCCCGCGCACGAGGCGCATGCCCATGGCCTCGAAGGTGCCGTGCGAGACCACCTGCAGGTCGCCCCGGGCCTCGCGGCCCGGCGCTTCCTCGTAGCCCTCGACGTCGATGAAGTAGTCGCCCACCGTCGTCGCCAGCGGCAGGGCCCGGACAACGCCGGCGGCCTGCACATCCGGCAGGGCGTTCACGCGCGCCTGCAGTTGGTCGAAGAAGATCGCGACGGCCTCGGCCGTCGGGTACTTCGCGGTCGGGATCGACACACGCGCGGTGACCACGTGGTCGGGGTCGAATCCGAGGTCGACGTTGCCGAGGGCCGCGAGCGTCCGGACCATCAACCCGGCGCCGATGACCAGCACGACCGCGAGGGCCACTTCGATGGCGACCAGGGCGCCGCGAAGGCGCCGCCGTGGCATCCCGGCCGTGGCACTCCTCCCGCTGTCGCGCAGGGCCCGCACCGGGTCGACGTGCAGCATCCGCAACGCGGGTGCCAGCCCGAACAGCAACGTCGTCATCATCGCCACCAGCATCGTGCCGCCGACCACGGTCATGTCGAGGCGAACCGGCGCGAGGGGTGGCAGGCTCGCCGGGGCGACCCTTGCCAGCACCCGCAAGGCCACGGAGCCGAAGGCGAGGCCCAGCAAGGCGCCGGCGATGGCGAGCACGACGGCCTCGGTGAACAACTGCCGTACCAGGCGTGCCGGCGACGCGCCGATCGCCGACCGCACCGCCATCTCCCCCGCCCGGGCGTCGCCACGCACCAGCAGCAGGTTCGCCACGTTCACGCACGCGATGAGCACCAGGAAGCCGACGGCGCCCACCAGCAGCCAGAGCGCCGGCCGCACGCGACCACGCACCTCGTCGTCGAGGCCCGTGGCGAACGCCGTGAACTGCATGTCACGGGGATAGGCGCCCTGCGCCGTCAGCCGTTCCGTGATCCGCTGCAGTTCGGCCGTCGCCGACGCAGGGGTCTGCCCCGGCGCCAGCGCCGCCGCCGCGTAGAACGCGTGGTTGCTGCGATTGAGCCGCGCGGGATCGATCCGGAGCGGGCGCCAGAGCTGGGTCGGTTCCGCCGCGTCCGCGGTGAAGTCGGTCGGCAGGCGAAACCCCTCGGGCATGACGCCGAGGACCTCGACGGGCACGTCGTTCAGCACGATTCGGCGACCGACCAGAGTCCGGTCACCACCGAACTGCCCTGCCCACAGCCCGTAGCCCAGCACCGCCACCGGCGGGCCGTTCGGCAGGTCGTCGGCCGCGGTCCAGGTGCGACCCAGCAGGGGCCGGGCGCCGAGCACGTCAAAGGTGTTGGCACTGACGAGACCGACATCGAGCCGGACGGGCTCGCCGGCCTCGGTGAGGTTCTGCGCCGTGTTGGCCCAATACGCAACGTCGGTCAGGCTCGAGGCGAGCTCGCGGTAGTCGAACACCTCCTGGTTGGACAGCCAGGTCTTGTCGAAGCTGACCCACCGGCTCCACAGCATCACCCGCTGTTCGGGCGCCGCGTATGGCAGCGGGGCCAGCAACACGGCCTTGACGACGCTGAAGATCGCGGACGTCGCGCCGATCCCCAGGGCGAGCGTCAGCAGGGCCGTCAGCGCAAACCCGGGCTCCTTCCGGAGGCCTTTGAGCGCTCCTCCAATGTCCCTGTGAAGATCGTCCATCACCGGCATGCGAACCCTTCATTCCCGAGCGCCGTGGGTCTCCCCACTCTCCGGGGGATTATGGTGCAGCGAAGCCGCTGGTGCCTCACCGATCACGGACGGCTGTCGAGGGTACGATCGAGAAGTGCGGTTGTCCTCCCTTGTCCTGGCGGCGTGCATGGCGGCCCCGGCCTGCGTGGGACGAGTACCGGCTGGCGCGGTGACGCGAGTGGATCACGTGCGCTCCTGCCGGGATTCGCCGGATGTCTCGTGGAGCCGGCCTGGCGACGATCGCCCCGTGCTCGATGCCTGGTGTGACGCGGTCGGGTCCCCGGTCGTCCACGACGCGGTTGTGGCCCCAGGCCACATGACGGGCCTGATCGTCGTCTCCTGGAACACCCACGTCGGCGCCGCCCGCATCGCGTCACTCCTCGACGACCTGCGCTCGCAGGCAGGGGGTGGGGCACGCGTCGGGATCGTGCTGTTGCTCCAGGAGGTGTTTCGCCGCGGGCCCGACGTACCGGCACCCCCACCCGCCGGCAGTGACGGCGCCGGCCGAATCCGGCCGCCCGACGCCGCAGCCGACATTGTCGCCACGGCGCGGTCGCTGGGATTGTCGCTGGCCTACGTGCCTTCCATGCGCAACGGCGAAGGCCCGGAAGACCGCGGCAATGCCATCCTCTCCTCCGAGCCGCTCGACGAGATCGGCGCCATCGAGCTGCCCTTTGGACGCCAGCGCCGCGTTGCCGTGACGGCGATCGTCCGTCCCGGCGGCACGGATGCCGCGCTCCGCGTCGTCTCGGTGCATCTCGACACGGGCGGCGCGAGGAGCACCCAGGCGCGGGCGCTGGCCACCACGCTCAACGAAACAGGAGCCGGTCTCCCGACTGTCGTGGGCGGGGATCTGAACGCGCTCTGGGGACGCCGCGATGCCGCGTTCGCGGCGCTCGACGCCGTCGTGCCCGCGGCCGAGTGTGGCACCCGTCGTACGAACACGTGGCCATGGCGCCTGGATCTGTTCATGGGCTGGTGGCGCAGCCGGGTGGACTACCTCTTCGCGGCACCGCCCGCGTCGGGCGCGATGCAGTGCGAGACACTGCGCGACCGCTACGGCTCCGACCACCGCCCCATCGTCCTCCGCCTCGCGACGCGCTGAGATCCCTGCACCTCCGTGCAGCACCTGCGTGCGGCACCTTCGTGCGGCACCTCCGTGTGACACCTCCGTGCGCCCCCCCCGTGCGGCACCTCCGTTGCAATAGCCTCGACCATGTCCTCGAGCAGGCACGGGATCTACGCCGCCATCGCCGGCAACCTCGCCGTCGCGACCACGAAGTTCGTCGCCGCCGCCATCGGGGGCAGCTCCGCCATGCTCACCGAAGGCATTCACTCGCTGGTGGACACGAGCAATGGTGTCCTGCTGCTGCTCGGCCTGCGGCTGAGCCAGCGCCCCCCCGACGAGGCCCATCCTTTCGGCCACGGCAAGGAGCTGTACTTCCACACCCTGATGGTCGCGGTGCTGATTTTCGGACTTGGCGGGGGCGTCTCCATCTACGAGGGCATCCTGCACGTCCTCGAGCCGGCCCCCGTCACGGACGCGCGGCTCAACTACATCGTCATCGCCCTGGCCGTCGTCTTCGAGGGGATCGCCGGGGGCATCGCGCTGAAGGGCTTCCTGAAGACGAAGGGCCGCGAGTCCATCTGGGCCACGATCCGCAGCAGCAAGGACCCGAGCTCGTTCGCGGTCCTGTTCGAGGACGGCGCGGCGATTGCCGGCCTGCTGGTGGCGGCCGCCGGCATCTTCCTGTCGGAACGACTCGAGATGCCGGAGCTCGACGGCGCCGCATCGATTGTCATCGGCGTGCTGCTCTGCACGGTCGCGACGCTGCTGCTCCGCGAGAGCAAGGGCCTGCTGCTCGGCGAGGCGGTGAAGCCCGACGTGTCGCGGGCCATTCGCGCGACGGCCGAGCGGGATCCGGCCGTCGAGTCCATCGGCCGGCTCCTGACAATGCACCTGGGGCCGGAGGAGATCCTGCTGAACGTGGACGTGCGGTTCAGGAGGGAGCTGTCAGGGCCGGAGATCGCGGCCGCGGTGGACCGGCTGGAGAAAGCCATCCGCGACACCGATGCCCGGGTGCGGCACATCTTCATCGAGGCCACGCTCGTCGCCAGCGCCGCGCGCACGGGCCAGGGCAGCGGGTAACCGTGGCCCCGGGCGGCGCGTCGGGCGGTATGACGATCGTCATGTTCACGGCGACGGCGGGAGGCGCACAATGGGGACATGGCCGGGTCCACTGACGACCGCCGGCGCGTCCCTCCCCCGCTCCATCCGCGGCATCCCGAGCGCGTGTGCTGGGGCTGCGACAAGTACTGTCCCGCCGACGCCCTGGCCTGTGGCAACGGCAGCATCCGCAGCCCTCATCCCGCCGAGCTGTTCGGCGACGACTGGCTCGACTGGGAGCTCGACACATCTCACGATCGGGCGAGCTCCCCATCTGGCGATCGCCAACCTGACGACGTGTGATCTTCGGATCGCCCGGATGATCGATCCCGGCGACCTGGCGACAAGCGGCTCACGCCGGGCGAGCGATGACCTGCAGCAGGTGGTCGAGGTCCACCGGCTTGCTGAAGTGGCCGTCGAAGCCGGCGTCGGCGCAGCGGGCCTTGTCCTCGGGCCGGGCGTAGCCGGACAGGGCGTAGAGCCGGATCGCGCGGGTGGCGTCGTGGCCCCGCAGGCTGCGCGCGACGTCGAAGCCCGTGAGACCGGCCGGCAGGCCGAGATCGCAGATCACGACATCGGGGACGCCGGCGAACGCCGCCTCGACACCTCGGCGACCGTCCCTGGCGACTTCCACCTCGTGCCCGGCCCGCGTCAGCGCCTCACGAAGCATGAGGGCGCCGTCCTCGTTGTCCTCGATGAGCAGCACGCGCCGCCCGCCCGCTGCGACCGGGCCGACCGCCGCGGCCGGCGCCGGCCGGCGATCGGTCTGCGGCAGGCGGATCACGAATTCGGATCCCAGGCCGAGGCCGGCACTGTGTGCCGTCGCCCGCCCCCCGTGCAGTTCCGTGAGGGCCTTGACGAGTGACAGGCCGAGGCCCAGCCCCCCCTCGGACCGATCGAGGCTCTGCGGCGACTGGCGGAATGGCTCGAAGACGTGGGGCAGGAGGTCGGGCTCGATGCCCACGCCCACGTCCACGACGCGCAACACGGCGTCCGCCCCGTCGCGGCCCAGCGCGACGAGGACCTCGTCGCCGGGTCGGGAGTACTTCACGGCATTCGACAGGAGGTTGTCGACCACCTGCGCGAGGCGCACGGGATCTCCGTCCACCCAGACGGGGGCCGCGGGCAGGCGGCGGCGCAGGGTGACACCTCGAGCCTCGGCGCGAGACGCCTGATCGGAGGCGACCTCGCGGCAGATCGCCCCGAGATCCACGACCGTGTTCTCGAGCGCGATCTTCCCACTGATGATCCGTGAGACATCGAGGAGCGCGTCCAGCAGGCGTGCCATGTGCGCGGTCTGGCGCGACAGCACCTGCTGGGCCGCGACCACCGCCGTGTCCTCCGGGGCGTGCAGCCGCAGCACGTCGGAGGCGGACCGGATGGCCGCCAACGGGTTACGGAGCTCGGGGCCGAGCATCGCCAGGAACTCGTCCTTCTGTCGCGCCGCCTGCATGAGCCGCGCCTCGGCATCCCGTAGTTCCGTGATGTCGGTGTTGGTCCCGAACCAGCGCACCACCCGCCCCTGCTCGTCACGGATCGGGATGGCGCGGGAGAGGAACCACCGGTACCGGCCGTCGGCGCCGCGCAGCGGAAAGGTGTCCTCCCAGACCTCACCAGTCTGGAAGGCATGCCCGATCTTCGCGACGACCCGGTCCACGTGATCCGGGTGGTGCACCGCCCGCCAGCCCCAGCCTTCCATCTCGGCGAGCGTCGTCCCCGTGTAGTCGTGCCAGCGCTTGTTGTACCAGAAGATCCAGCCGTCGCCGTTCGCCATCCACGCCAGTTGCGCGATGTTGTCGGCGAGATCGCGGAACCGCGCCTGACTGTCGCGCGCGGCATCGGCACTCCGTCGGCTCGCGGTGACGTCCACGAACGTGACCACGGCACCGCTGTCCTCGCGGGAGGCGGGTTGCACCTGCCGCACGTACGATGCCGCCGTGCAATGGACCTCGCGACGCACGCCCTGCCCTGACCGGACGGCCGCAACAACGTCCGCCTCGAGGTCCTCGACGAGCGCCGGCTCCGGGGTGGCGATGGCCGCACCGGCCGGCAGGTCACCGGCGCCGAGCAACAGGGCTGCCGCCGGCGTCAGCGCACGAACGCGCAGGTCGCGCGAGAGCAGCACGGCGGCCACACCGCTCCCGAGGAGCAGCATCTCGAGTTCCGAGCGCGTGCCGCGCAGGGACGGACCTGACGGGGCGGTAGGGGCACCCCCGGGGACGGCGCCGGGTCGGGTATCGCCGGCAGGTCCCGCGTCGTGCCGCGGAGTATCGGACACGTCCGGTCGCTCCTTGTGGAGTCGTACGTACGAGTACACGCGGCGCCAGGCACGGGCCGCGACGGCGGGGACGGTTTAGTCTACCGTGAGCGGCCACACGGGGCCACGGCGGGCACCGGGCCGAGGGACGCCAGCCTTGCTCCTGGCGTTCCCTGTCGCCTCAATGTCCGCGGCGGGCGCTGGCGACGGTCACCGGCTGTTCGTAGGACATCCCCCCATCCGCCAGATACGCCTGCCAGTCGTTGACGACGTCCTGCTCGAGCGCCAGGAGCGAGGGACGCGCAACCCGTGAGAGGGCGCCGACGAGCGGTGTGCTCTGGACGTACTGCCAGAGGAACTCACGCGGCGGCGGGAGGTTCAGCACGCGCCGCTCCACCTGGAAGTCGGCCTGCTCGAATCCCGCCCCGGACAACGCCCCGCGCATCTCGTCGGGATCACTCCAGGAAAACACCACCTGCATGAACCCGGCAATTGCCGGGTCGACGTGCCTGGCAATCGCGTCCCGCATCCGATCGAAGAACCGCGTGGGTTGCGGCACGCTGATGAGGGCGCGGCCACCCGGCGCCAGCACGCGGTGCATCTCCGCCACCGCTGCGGGCCTGTCCTCGACGAACTGCAGCCCGAACTGGCAGAGGACCCGATCGAAGGCGCCATCGGCCAGCGGCATGGCCTCGAGGCTCGATTCGAGCCATCGTGGTGCCGGGTGGACATCGCCGGCGGCGGCCCGCGCGACCTCCAGCATCCCGGGGTGCATGTCGACACCGGTCACTTCACCCGTGGGGCCCACCTGTGCGGCGGCCCGGCGGGCGACCACCCCCGTACCGCAGGCGGCATCGAGGACCCGGTCCCCCGGCGACAGCGCGGCCGCCGCCACGAGCGCGTCGGCAAAGGGACCGCCGATGGCAGGCACGAAGTACGCCTCGTAGCGGGACGGGGCCGCCTGCGGATCGAGGGTGGGGAGTGTCGTCTTCATCGGGCCTCCTCTCGAGTCGGGACGAACGGGGGACGCGCGCGTGGCTCATTCGTATGCCCGCCGACCACGTCCATGGGCTCTGGTGCGTGCCAACGGCGCGCTCACGTCGTGGCGGTTTCGGCCTCGTGTTTGAGCTGCACCAGGAACCGGCGCACGATGCGCGGAAGCACGACCCGGAGCACCGGCTGCTGCAGGCGTCCCCAGACGCCCTGCGGCTCGTACTCCATCGTCAGGCGGAAGGAGGTGCCACCGCCCTCGGGCACGAGGTCATAGGCGCCGACGGTGCCAATCAAGCCGCCCGACGCCTCGAGGCCGCGCCACGCCAGGTGGCGGCGCGCCTGCACCTCGACGACCTCGTTGCGGTAGGTGTCGGTCTGGCCGAAGGCCTTCGTGGTTCCCGAGACGCGCGCCCCTGGCGTGAGCGGATCTCCCTCGGCCACGAGTTCGGTGACGTAGGGCCGTCGCCAGCGGCGCTCGCGGTCCAGGTCGGCGACGAACTGCCAGACCTCGTTCGGACCGCGTGCGATATGGATGCGGTCGGTCAGGTGGAGAGCCATGACATACCTCGGCTCGCCGCGGGGCGCGGCTGCAATCGCCCTGATCGAGAGCGGATGGTTCAGGTGATGGACATGCGTCCACCGGACAGCGGTTCACCGGCCGCGGGCTCGAGTTGCAGCGCGGGGCCGGGGTCACGGGCCGAGGCGTGCCCGGCCTGGATCCACCCGACGCGGGTCAACAGCGATCCGGCTATCGACGCGGCGGAGGCCACGCGCCGGAGCGGGCGCGCGTGGCGTTCGGGCAGCAGCAGCGCGAGGCACCGCAACGCGAGCGGCAACGGACCCGACAACGCACCGCCGGCCCGCGTGAGCCGTCCGCTCGTGCCCTGCTTGAGCGGGGCGTTGACCGCGTGGGTCTCCGCCTCGATGAGCAGCCCTTCGGCGGTCTCCACGAGCGCGGCGCCGATGGCCAGGGCGTTCAGCGCGCGACTGCGGCCGTGCCCGCCGATCTCGAGCGCCGAGACGGCGGTGGCCAGCCCGGACGCGGTGAAGTGCACCGGCAGGGTCCGCGCGTGCCGGTTCCAGACCGGCACTGCCGTCGCGCCGATCAGCACGCCGGTATAGCTGGCCATGACGAGACCGAGCCCGGCGGCCGCGGCCTCGGCGGCGTTGCCGAGCACACGGACCGGGAGTGACGGATAGCGCTCGCGCAGCATGTCCGCGAACAGCGACGAGGCCGCAGCCGTCGAGAAGGCTGCCAGGGTCCACGACCCCACCGACATCGGGCTCTGCGGCTTGAACACCCGCAGCATGTTGATGAAACGCTCGGGCCGGCCGAGATCCGAGATCAGCAACAGCGGTGACAACGCCCCGCCGGCGGCCGCGATCCACCGCGCATCACGGGCAAGGGCGGGATCACCTCCGGCCACCCTTGCCGCGGCGCCGATGATGGCGCCCGCGCCCGCCGCGCCGCCGACGAAGAAGTACGCCGGCACCTCCCACTTCCACTGGGGTTCCTTCAGCAACGGCCGCCCGTAGTACCCCGTCTCCGGCGACGCGACCGGAAACGGCGCGCCGCCTGGGCGCACGCCATCGGCCTCGACCACACCGCGCGTCGCGGCTTCCTCGCGAATCTCCAGCAGCCGCGCCTCGCGCGCCTCGGCGCTCCGCGCGCCGCTCATCGGGCGCCCCCGCGCCGGCCCGCGCCATCCGCCGCGAAGGCGGCAAGGGCACCGGCCAGCATCAGGCCCGCGCCCACGGCCGCGGACAACCACGCACCGCGGAGGTACACGGTCGGCACCTCCGGGTTCGGCGGCAGGTTGTAACTCCGCGGGTCGCCGCGCACCACGAAGATCGCATGCGTGCCCTGGACGCTCGTGTCGATCGGATCCCAGACGGTGGCGTCCTCCACGCCGCGCGCGCGCAGCTCGCCCGTCCGTTCGTGCGCGCGCAACCGCAGGTCCTCGAGCTCACCGAACTTGATGGACTCGGTGGGACATGCCTGCGCGCAGGCCGGCTGGAGTCCGTCCTTCTGGCGGTCGTAGCAGAAGGTGCACTTGAACGCGCGGCCGTCCGCCTCGTTGCGCTGCACCACGCCGAACGGGCAGGCGACCACGCAGTACGAACAGCCGTTACAGACATCGGGCTGCACGAACACGCCGCCGAACTCCGTGCGCACGATGGAGCCGGTCGGGCAGGCCTCGAGACAGCCCGCCTGCTCGCAGTGCTTGCAGACGTCGGACGAGAAGCTCCACGTGTCGCGCACGCCGGAGGCCCCACCAATGCCCGGCTCGGGCTCGCCCTCGACGAACTTCACGTGACGCCACGTCGAGTGCCCCAGCCCACCCGTGTTGTCGTAGGAGTGCCCGGACCACTGCTGCCCGTCGGCCCCGAGCTCGTTCCACTCCTTGCACGCCACCTCGCACGCCTTGCACCCGATGCACAGCGTCGAATCGGTCAGGAAGGCGGTTGTCGCCATCAGCGGCTCCCTTCCACGTGGCACATCAGGCCCTTGGTTTCCATGATTCGCACGTTGGGCTCCTCGGACATGGCGGTGAGATCGTTGGCGGCGTCCCCGGTGGTCAGGCCGACATATCCCCAGTGGTACGGCAGGCCCACCTGGTGGATGGTGCGGCCGTCGACCACCAGCGGCGGCATGCGGCCGGTCACGAGCGCGCGGGCGGTGATCTGCCCGCGTGGCGTCCGGATGGTCAGCGGGTCGCCCTGCGTGACGCCGATCTCACGGGCCAGCTCGGGTGACAGCTCGGCGAAGGGCTCCGGCTGGAGCTCCGCCAGATGCGGGAGCGTGCGCGTCATCCCGCCCGCCGTGTGATGCTCCGTCAGCCGGTACGTCGTGAGCACGTACGGGAACTGCGGGTCGCCGAACTCCACGAACGGATTGTCGGGACGTTCCATGCGCGCCGCGCCAGGGTCGTACTGCTGATCCGGGTAGACGGGATTGCGGACGGGCCCCTCGAACGGCTCGTAGTGTGCCGGCAGGGGGCCGTCCTTGAGACCGCTCGACACCCACAGCCAGCCCGTGCCATCGGGGTGCATGATGAAGGGCTTGTCGCCGGCGAGCGCGGCGTCCCCGACGGCATCCGGGCCGGGACGATAGTCGGGACGCTTGCTGGCGCTGAAGTCCGGCGTGTCCTTGCCCGTCCACGTCCCATGGGCCTCGTCCCACCAGATCAAGGCCTTCTGCTCCGACCAGGGACGGCCGTCCGGCCGCGCCGAGGCGCGGTTGTACAGGATGCGGCGATCGCTCGGCCAGGCGAAGCCCCAGCCCTGGCCCAGGAAGTTCACCGGCGAACGTCCCCGCGCCTTGTTCTGCCCGTCCTCCGGGAACACGCCCGAGTAGATCCAGCACCCGCAGGCCGTCGAACCGTCGTCCTTCAAGGCCTTGAAGCCGCTCACGAGTTGCCGGTCCGGCCACGTGTAGCCGTTGATCTCGCGCAGGACATCCTCGGCGTCGGGCTCCTGTCGCGGCCCCCGTGTCCGGTAGTCCCACGTCAGCGCCTGGAGTGGTTCGGACCGTCGTCGCGTGTCGCCGGCGGCCTTCCCTTTCAGGATTCGGCCCAGGTGATAGATGAACCAGGTCTCGCTCCGTGCATCGCCGGGCGGTTCGACCGCCTTCTCGTGGAACTGCAGGAGGCGTTGCGTATTGGTGAAGGTGCCGTCCTTCTCGGCCGATCCGGCGGCCGGGAACAGGAAGACCTCGGTGCCGATCGTCTCCGGGGAGAGCTCGCCGCGCTCGACCTCGGGTGAGGCGTACCAGAACGCCGCGGTCTCGGTCTCGACGAGGTCGCGCACGACCAGCCAGTCGAGCTTCGCGAGCGCGCGCCGCTCGAGCCTGGCGTTCGGCGCACCCACGGCGGGGTTCTGCCCCATCACGAAGAGCCCCTCCATGCGGCCCGCGGCCATCTCGAGCCAGTAGCCCTGGTGGGAGTGATCGCCCGTCACGCGCGGCAGCCAGTCGAAGTGCCAGTCGTTCTCGCGCGTCGCGGCGTCACCGTAGTACGCGCGCAGCAGGCTGACGATGTACTTGTCGAACTCGTGCCACCAGCCCGTGCGGGCGCCGTGCTTCCTCTGGTACTCGCCGAGCTCGTGTGAATCCTCCTCGAAGAACGGCATGGGCAGGTAGCCGGGCAGGATGTCGTAGAGCGTCGGGATGTCGGTCGAGCCCTGGATGCTGGCGTGGCCGCGCAGCGCGAGGATGCCACCGCCGGGACGGCCGATGTTGCCGAGCAGGAGCTGGAGGATGGCCGCGGCGCGGATGATCTGCACGCCGTCGGAATGCTGGGTCCACCCGACCGCATAACAGATGGCCCCGGTCTTCTCGGGCCCCGAGGCGTCGCAGAACGCCTCGGCCGTCTTGAGGAACACGTCCTGCGGCACACCGCACGCGCGTTCGACCATCTCGGGGGTGTAGCGCGCGAAGTGGCGCCTGAGCACCTGGAGGACGCAGCGCGGATGCTGCATCGTGGGATCGTCCTCGTGGTGCCCGAGCTCGCCGGCCTCGCCGCCTCGATCCTTGCCATGCCCGCCGGCGGACGGTGAGTGGCCGGGCTGGGTTCCCTGGGCCTTCTTCGGCGCCCCCTCGTAGAGCCACGTCTCCGGCGAGTACTGGCCCGTCTCGGCGTCCCACCCGCTGAAGAGCCCGGCGAGATCCTCGGTATCGCGCATGTCCTCGCGGAGGATCGTCGTGGCGTTGGTGTAGTGCCGCACGTACTCCTCGAAGTACCTGCCGCGCGTGAGGACGTAGTTGATCAGCGCGCCGAGGAACACGATGTCACTGCCGGCTCGCAAGGGCACCCAGACGTCGGCCATGGCCGAGGTGCGCGTGAAGCGGGGATCGACATGGATCACCGTGGCCCCCCGCTCACGCGCGCGCACGACCCACTGGAAGCCGACCGGATGGTTCTCCGCCATCGACGACCCCATGATGAGGATGGCGTCGCTGTGCATGAGATCCTGCTGCGCCGTCGTCGCGCCGCCGCGCCCGAACGAGGTGCCCAGACCGGGCACCGTGGAGCTGTGTCAAATGCGGGCCTGGTTGCTGACACACACCATGCCGAGCCCGGCGGTGAACAGCTTCTTGATGAGGTAGTTCTCCTCGTTGTCCAGCGTCGCCCCGCCGAGGTGGCCGATGGCCGTCGTCTGCATCAGCGGCCGGCCGTCGCGCGTCTCCTCGAAGGTGCGCTCGCGCGATTCCCAGACGCGGTCGGCGACCATCTGCATGGCCGTGTCGAGGTCGAGCTCCTCCCACGCGCGGCTGAAGGGCCGCCGGTACTTCACCCGCGTCAGCCGTCCGGCGTGGGTGTGCAGCTCGTGCGTGTCGGCGCCCTTCGGGCACAGGTGCCCGCGGGAGATTGGCGACGCCGGATCGCCCTCCACCGCCAGCAGCCTCCCGTCCCGGTGGAAGAGCAGCTGGCCGCACCCGACGCCGCAGTACGGGCAGACGCTGCGCGACACGTCGGCGCCGCGCGTCCGTGGACGCAGCTGGCGCGTGCGCGCGCTCATCGCCTCGACGCCGGTGCCGGACGAGCCAGTGCGGATCTGCCGCAGCAGCGGCCACTCGGAGAGCAGGTTCTTCAACATGGGCGACCGTGGCGACTGCCAACTCGGTGCCAGCGCGCAGGGCCACCTGGCGCGGCGCGCCGCGTGACGATGGGAAGGGAAGCGGCCAGTGTGAGCAGGCATGCCCCTCCCTTGGGCACTCGCGACCCGTGCACACAGAATCGTCCGCCGCCGAGCTGCACGGGGTTTCATCACACGACGCGATGTGCGACAGTCGGCCCAGGGGTTCCTGCCATGCCGGGCGTGTTCATCTGCTATCGACGGGATGACGTGCCGGGGCCGGTCGGCCGGTTGTTCGACCGGCTGACGTCGCACTTCGGGGACGAGCTCGTCTTCATGGACGTCGCCTCGCTCGGGGCCGGCGAACACTTCGACGCCGCCACCGAGCGCCGCCTCAGCCAGTGCTCCGTGGTCCTCGTCGCCATCGGCCCCCGGTGGGCGGTCGGGCTCGACCATCCCGACAACTTCGGTCGGCGTGAGCTGCTGGCCACGCTCCGGCTCGAATTGCCGCTGGTGCCGGTGCTGGTCGATGGCACCGAGGTGCCGGATGCGGATCGCCTCGCCCCGGAGCTGCACCCCGTCCTGCGGTGCCAGGCGGTGGCAGTCGCGCATGCCACGTTCGACCGCGACGTCGTCGCGCTCATCGCGCGCATCGAGGCGGAGTACCTGCCAGTACCACGCGGCGTCCGCAGGCGCCAGCTGGAGCGCGCCCTGGGGCAGTCGGACGGGCCGCTCGCGTGCCTGGCGTCTCCGCTGCGCCTGCTCGGTCCGTGGGGCCTCACCCTTGGCGGCCTGGCCATCGTCCTGCTCGCCGCGGGTGGCGCGGCCTGGCCCGCGTACGACCGCGGCTGGACGGCGGGGTACACCTCCGGGAACCAGGCGGCCACCGCCGCGTACGAGCTGGCCGCAGCCGAGGAGCGTAACGCCGACCTGGTCCTGCGTGGCTTCGTGACCGACGGCACGCAAGGCATCGGGGACGCCGTCGTGCACGTGACCAACCAGACGTCGCAGGAGTCGACGAGCGCCCGGACGGGCCAGTTCGGGCGCTACGCGGTCGATCTCAAGGACATCGGGATCTCCGAGGACTCGATCCTCGAAGTGGACGTGACGAAGCCGCCGTTCAGGCCGAGCCGCGACATCATCCAGTATCGCGACGGGATCGAGCACCGCTCCATCCTGTTGCCGAGGTGACCCGTGCCCATCACACGCCTTACGGCGCACGTGCTGTTCGCCGGCCTGCTTGCGACGGCCACGGCGGCGGCGACGACGCGCACGCGCGCCCAGGAACCTCCGTGCGCCACGACGATGGCCGTGCCCGGCGCCTCGTTTCACCGCCTCGATGGCCGCGCTCGTCACGCCTACGTCTGGATCGACGACATCCAGACGCGGTTCTTCGTCAACTACCGCCCGTTCGACCTGTTCGTGCTCGTGGGGCGGACCATCCCTCCGTTCCAGGCCGAGTCGGGCCGCCTGGACCGCGCGGGCTTCGAGCGGATCGCCAAGGCCTCCTACAACACCCGCCAGTTCGGCCCCCTTCGCGTCGACCCGGACACGGTGGCGGACGACTCGGCGACGCTGCGCTTCAGCGCCGGCGGCCGCCCCTTCACGTTGTCGGTCCTGTCGGTGTCATCCGGCCGGCGCGACGGCTGGACGGCGCGGCTGCGGCTGTGCTGGCCGGACGGGGCGTACAGAGAATAGAGCCGTGAGAAAAGGGGGCAGACCCCTTCCCCTGGCGCTCGGTCAGTGGGCGAGCACCTCGACCTTCACCTCCGGCGTGCGTCCGTATTCGCGGAACAGTTGCTGCACCTGGTCGGTGTCGTGAAAGTGAATCTGGCGTGAGATGTAGCGCTCCGGCCGGATCTGCCCGCTCTCGATCATCGACAGCACGCGGCTCATGAACTGCGCGCGCTGGGTGAAGTCGATGACGCGGCTGTCGTAGGGCGCGAAATGGAACCGCGGGCCCTTCGCGAGCATCTCGATCGTGGGCATCGCGGTGCTCTCGGCCGCCGCATAGAGGATGTACTCGCCGCGGGGCCGCAGCATCTGCATCGCGAGCCGCCGCGTCGGCGGCGAGTCCGGCGGCAGGGCGCCTGGCAGCGCGTCGAACACCACGTCGGCGTACTCCCCGTGGGTGTCGTTGATGAGGTCGCGGCAGCGTTCCTCCTCCGTCGCCGGGTTCAGCACCGTGTCCGCCAGGCCCATCTCCTTCGCGTGCTGCAGCCGCTCGTCCATGATGTCGAGCAGCACCACGTTCGAGGCGGCGCCGAAGAGCTTCACGAACCGGCAGAAGAACAGGCCGCACGCCCCACCGCCCAGCACGACCACGGTGCGGGCGATGCGGGCGTCCTGCGCGGTGGCGAAGTAGGTGTAGACGTGCGTCAGGGGCTCGATCAGGCTGATGCCCGACTGCCACCGTTTCACCACGCAGACGGCCTTCAGGTGCTGTGCGCTGTCCGGGTCGAAGTACCCGCCGCGCGCGTCGTAGACGAGGTCGATGCCTCGCGGGTCGTCGCCCGGCAGGATCGCCTTGAACATCTCGAACTCGGCGAGCCCCAGCCAGTCGTCCCCGAGGGGCACGATGTGGTCGCCCGGCTCGATGCCCTGCACCTTGCTGTCGAGCACCAGGTTGCAGTTCTCGTGGCCGAGAATCCTGGCCTCCTTGTGCCCGTGGCCGATCACGCCGTTGAGGTTGGAGACGTCGGTGCAGCAGAGCGTCAGCGAATGGAGCTCGGTGAGCACCTCCCCGTCGGCGATGCGCGCCGGCATGGCCACGCGTTCGGGGCTCAACACGCCCGGCCCCGTGCACTTGTAGACCAGCCGGTCGGCCTTCGCGTCGGCCGCGGCCTTGCGCTCGAGATAGTCGGGCGCCTCGACGTGGAAGGTCCGCAGCGACCGGCGCGTGAGTGCGAGCGAACGCTGCAGCGCATGCACGTCCACCTCCGAGCAGGCCGCCAGCTCGCGGGCAATCCCCTGCGCGTACTCGATCACGTCGTCCGGTGCGCCGTTCCCAGGCCCCGGAGGACCGGCGAGCGCGAGGCGCAGCGCCGCCGTCAGCAGGATGTCCCGAACGGCCTGCGTCTCGTCGCGGCCCGCCAATGACGCCGTGGGGCCGAACGTGCCCTTGTCCGTCCACTCGACCAGGCGCTCGACCCCCCGCGCCTCCAGCAACGTCCGCTCGAGGCTCACCGGGTCTTCACAGGCCCCGAAGAGATAGCTGCCACCGAAGCGGTTCTGGCCGGAGTTGACGCCGAGCACGTTGAGCGGCAGCGAGAGCCCTGCCACCAGCCGTTCGCCCTGTTCCCACGGATCGCGGTCGAGCTCGAGGTCCACGTACCGCTGCGTCTTCTCCAGCGTGTCCACCGAGGCGGGCAGCGCCGGCGTGCCGCCGTCGCCGACTCCGCGGCGGAACGGCGCCACCGACGACCACAGGGTCGAGTACGGGTGGCGGGCGACGATCAGCGAGTGCCGGTCGGTGACGAGGTGCTGCTGCTCGGGATCGATGGCAACCTCGAGGCGCCAGAACGAGAAGTTGTTGATGCTGCGCGGACGCAGCCGGAAGAGGGAGGCGGGCACTTCCTGCCCGAACCGCGCCCCGTCGCGGCTGGCGCTGATCGTGCGCACGGTCAACGCCTCGGCGGCCGCCACCGCCCCCTTCGACAGGTAGTCGCCCTCCCCCTGCCCCGCGCCCTCGGTCCAGATGTGGCTGTCGAGAATCGTGCCCATGTCGTCGGCTCCTCCTGCCCCTCGACTGCTCTCGGGGCGACCCCGGGCAGCGTCGAAGGGTTGCTGCGGTCAGATCCGTTGTTCCTTCACGAGCCGCCAGTAGTAGCGGCCTCGCGCCGTCAGGGCGCACTCCCGGCCCTCCATGGCCGCGAAGTACATGTGATCCGCGCCGACGGGCACCACGAGCCCGACGCCGTGCATCCGTTGCAGGTCGCGGAAGACGGCCACCTTGCCGGGGTCGGCCGCATCGGAGGTGAACTCGTACGCAGGCGTGAGCGCGTGCGCCGCGTCCGGCGCCGGGAAGTAGTCGACCAGCCGGTGCAGGACCTCGACGCTCACCGGCGCGCGCGAGCGCACGAGGGGGCTGAAGCGGGAGACGTTCGACTTGAAGACCGGCCGCTGGCTCCAGGCGCCCAGGCTCTGGTCCACATAGGCGTAGAGGCTCGCCGGCGTCACGTTGCCGCGAAGGTCCGCCGCACCGCCGCCGAGCCCCTCGACGAGCAGCGACGTGAACACGCTCTGGCCTCCGGCCTGCCGCGAGTCCTCGCCCTCGGTGCTCGACGTCAGCACCGTGAGCCCGTCGCTCAGCTGGGCCACCGTGTCCCCGCCCAGCGCCGGGCTGCCGAAGGCGCCCGAGTGGCAGCAGTCGATGACGACCATGCGTTCCGCGGCCCCGGACTGGTTCGCGAGCACGAGGATCTCGTCCATCGACACCCCTTCGTCGTAGCGGCGGAACGCTTGCGAGACGATGTAGCCACCGGTGCTCTTGATGACGCCGTGCCCGGAGAAGTAGAGCAAGGCCATCTCGGGACGGCCCGAGAAGAGCGCCTCGATCTCGCGCCGCAGGAGCGCGCGATCGACCGACGCCGGCGGGCAGGTGTGCAGCTTGACGTCGAAGTTGGGCGAGCGGTCCGCCGGATGCAGGCGCAGCGCCTCCGCTACCGCACGCGCGTCCTGGACGCACCCCTCGAGCGGTGCCGTCGGGTAATCATCGATGCCGAAGATCAGGGCTTTCCTCATCGGCGCTTCGACCGGGACGTGCCGGCGCGACACGTGCCAGGTCAGTCGTGGCAGTCCACCAGCGGCCGGGAGGAGGGCGTACGGAAGACGCAGGCCGGAGGGGACGCCGGTACTTGGCGTTCGCGAAGGCCCCCAGTCTGACGAGACGGTCGCGCGCTGGCAACCGTGATCGTGCATGAACTGGCGGTGACGGTGGCGGCTGTGTGCAGGCTCAGCTGGCGCCGCGGATGCCGGGCCCGCGGGGCTCGCGTGCTGGACGGGCGCGCTGCGCCTACTGCGCGCTGGGGCGGGTCGCGAGATGGGCTTCCCAGACCCGTCGGGCCTCGTCGAACTGCCGACGGACCCGGTCGCTCGTCCGGAACGCCTCGATGATCCCGGCCTCGCGGTTGAGCCGGCGCTCCTGGCTCACGTAGGCCAGCGTCGTGGCCATGATCGTGCCTTCCTCGCTGCGGGTCGCCGCGAAGCGGCGCGCGAAGCCGCTCAGGACGGCATCGAACGCGGGAGCGTCCCAGTCGTCCACCGTGGCGTCGAGTTGCAGGAACTCGTCGAGGACCGCCTGGTACCCCTGGGGCGCGGGACGTTGCCAGAACGCCACGTCGCGACCGAAGGCCGGCACGTGCATGGGCAGGTAGACGGTCGCGCGAGCCGGCACCCGCGAGACGAGCGCCGGGTTGAAGCGGCGGACCTCGGCGGCCGGGAGCCCTGTCCGGCGCGTGATCTCGGCCAGCGGCAGCGCGCGGGTGGTCCGCATCGCGAACACCCGCGCCTGCGGCGTGCTCGCGGCGAGTTCGGTCATGGTCTGCGTGTTGGCGAAGACCATCTCGGCGTACGCGAACGAGCGTGGTCCGTACGTGCCGTACACGTCGCTGAACGTGCCTGGCGCAAGCGTGCGCAGATCACGCGCGAAGGCGCCGCCGAGCAGGTACTGCTCGCGCACGTCCGTGGCCCCCAGGCGCTCGCCATTGACGATCGCGCGACGCACGTTGGCGCCACCGGTGTGGTGCTCCGACAGCGCGGGGATGAAGCTCCCGTACTTCGTGGCCAGGATCGAGAGGTACGCCGCGCAGTAGGGCGCCTGCGTCGTCTGGTTGTAGCCCTCGAGCACGTCCGGCGACAGGCGCTTCAGCCGATCCCAGTTGCGGCTCAGCCACTGGCAGAACCCGATCGCGCGGGCCTCGGAGCGGATCGTCCCGTTCAGCCCCGACTCGACGGCCGCCTGCGCGAGGCCGAGCTCGGCAGGCACGCCGAAGCGCTCGTAGATGGCCCCCCAGTCGGTGAGGAAGCCGCCGTACCGCTCCGCGTTCGGCCGCAGGAAGCGTCCACGCGTCGGGTTGTGGAGCACCAACCCGAAGCCCGGCTCGAGCAGGCGGGCCACCTCGTCGCGACGTCGTGTGGTCTCCCGCGGCAGGGCACGGCCCTCGAGCAGGCGGGCCACCATCGGGTCCTGCCAGGTGAACGCGTCCGCGGGACCACGCGCCGGCACCGTCGCCAGCAGGCGGCCATCGACGGGGCTGCCGAAGGCAATCGCGCCATCGGGAATGAGGAAGATGTGCCGCCAGAAGCGGTAACCCGGCCGGAGGTGTTCCAGCGCGGCGACGTCCAGGGCAAGACGCAGGCGCGGCGGATCCGCCACCTCGTCCGCGACCGGAGCCGGGGCCCCCACCTGCACCGGCGCCGCCTGTGGGTCCGGCGATTCGACGACGCCGCTGACGCGCGACTGCGCGGCCACGACACCCACGGCCACGAGCAGGCTCACGCCCAGCAGTCCCACGAAGCGGGGCGCGCGGGGACAACCGCGACGCGCGGCCGCCAGCGCCGTTCCCGCTGCATGGACCGTCATTGGTTCCCCACCGCGCCGGGGCGCATCGCGAAGACGAGCGACATCGGATCCACCCGGGCACCGTGGAGGCGCACCGACCAGTGCAGGTGCGGCCCCGTGGCGCGCCCGGTGGCGCCCACACGCCCGACGAGATCGCCGCGGTCGACGGCGTCGCCTTCGGTGACGAGCAGCGTCGACAGGTGTGCGAGCACCGAGACCACGCCGGCGCCATGGTCGATCACCACCGTGTTCCCGGTGAAGTAGAGGTCGCCAGCCAGGACGACCCGCCCGGGCGCCGGGGCCTGCACCGGGGCACCGGCCGGGCTGCGGAAGTCCACCCCGGCATGCGGGCTTCGCGGTTCGCCGTTGAAGACGCTGCGAGCGCCGAAGCGGCCCGTCCGGGAGGCGGAGACCGGCGGCACGACCGCGCCCGGCCAGGCGCGCTCGGTGGTTGTCGCATACAGCGCATCGAGCCGATCGGCCTCGTCCAGGATGCGTGCGACGACCGGCGGTGGGGGATCGACGTAGGCAGGGGCGACGGTCAGGCGACGTGTGACGAACTTCTTCGGGGCGATCCGCAGGTCCAGCTGGGTCGGCGCGGACGCCCCTGGCAGGTACACGGTCACCGGCAGGTCGCCCGGCTCGATATCGAGGTCGAGGCCCAGCAGCCCTTCCCACACGGTCTGGCCGTCCTCCATCGACACCGCGATCAGCGGCACGTCGCCCCCCTCGAAGGAGGCGGTGGGGCTGGCGCCACCGCACTGGCAGCGCACGACGAGGCGCACCACCTCGCCCGGCTGGAGGGCGCGCGCGATCACCTGGACCGGGGCCTCGGCGCCGGCCGCGCCGGCCTGCGTCGCGACGGCGAAGATCATCACGAGCGCCAGCAGATGGCCCCCCGTGCGCGGACGCCACCGTGCCCGCCCCGCCGGGCGATGGCGGTCGACAGGACCCGGGGCGGCGAGGGTGCGGTGTGCCATGACTCGACCATACGACGCGCGGTGACCCGAGTGAATATGTCTTTGGATAGAAATCGGCATTCGTGGGCCGGCCAACAGCCCGTCCGTTGCGCCGGCCCCGGAATCCGGCGGACGTCCCCGGCAAGCAGGCTGTCATGGCCGCGGCACTACAATCGGGATCGAGGCCTGCCGTGACGATTCGTGCCGCCGAGCTGATTGCGTTCTACCTCTTCGACGTCGCCGAGTCGGTGGACCTCGCCGCCGTGCCGGCGCTCGTCGGCGCCGGTGAGCGGGCGCGTCTCCAGCCCAAACCCCCGCTGCCCGCCTACGTCGGCTTCCAGCGTCCCCCCGTGCAGCTCGACGCCGAGTCGCTCGGCCTCGGGCCGATTGCCGGCGGCCACGTCCGGTTCAAGATCTACGAGTACGGCATCGTCTCGGTGTCGGTCACGCGTGGGTTCGCCGGTTCGTGGGGGGAGCTCGTCGACGCGTCCGCGGCACTGGCCGCGGACCACACGCTCGAAGACCAGGCCGAGGCGCACTGCCGGGCGCTGGTGTCGCGGATCACGGCGGCGCTCGACCGGCCCCGCGCGGACTTCCTCTCGGAGGACTACTTCGTCTTCGCGGTGAGCGACATCGACGGCCATCCCGGCGCGGATCAGGTCCTCGCGGATCGGGGCGACCAGATTGCCCGGCTGCTGCGTGGGGAGACGGCAGCGCTGGCCCCGCAGGAACGCGAGGAGGTGCTGCGCCACCGGCTCTCGTACCTGACCGACGACCTCGTCGTGCCGGCCTGGGCCGCGGCCTTCGTCTACGACACGCCGGCCGGCATCCAGGCGGCGCTCGAGATCCTCGAGTACGCCAACTCGCAGCTCCTGCAGTTCCGCTACTACGACGAGCGGCTCGACGCGGAGCTCACGCGCATCTACAAGGAGCTCGAGTCGTCCCGGACCTACGTGATCTGGCGGCCGCACCGCTACGTGCGCGCCGCGCGGCAGGTCCACGCGATCTTCATCGACGTCAACGAGCTCACCGACCGCACCGAGAACGCGCTCAAGCTCGTCGGCGACGTCTACGCCGCGCGCCTGCTCGCCCTCGCCAACCAGCGCCTCGGCGTCACCGGCTGGCGCGCGTCGGTGCAGGAGAAGCTCAAGACACTCGACGAGATCTACCGCTTCGCGGTGGACCAGACCGCCATGGAACGTGGCGAGGTGCTCGAGCTCGCGATTGTCGTGATCCTGGTGTTCGAGTTGATCCTGTTCTTCATGGGGATCATGACGTGATGCCCGATTGCCTTCCGCCTCTCGTGCGCGTCGTGTTCTTCGTGGCCTTCGTGGCTGGCTCCTGAACCGGGCAGCCGTGCCATGATTAGGACGCCATGACGACCCGCACGTATCGCGCCGGGGACAGCATCGAGGACGCCTGCCGGGCGTGCAAGACGGACCGCATGCACACCGTGCGGGCCGCGGACGCGTCGGGGTGGCCGATCCGGGTGGTCTGCGATTACTGCGGCAGCGAGCACAACTACCGCGGGCCGCGGATCCAGGTCGGCGCGCCCGCCTCCGGGCCGTCGGCGCCGCCCCGCGACAACCGGTCGACACCCCCCACCCGGGCGGCCTTCCCGATCGTCGGCGAACGTGAAAGGACGATGCCCCCGATGGACATGAGTGGTGACGACCTCGAGCTGCTGCTCCGCCGGATCATCCGCGAGGAGGCCGGCGTGACGGCGGCCGTCCCGGCCGAGAAGTGGCGCGGCGGCTCGTTCGTCCTGCGGCCCGGCCAGGAAGGCCTGCAGGAAAAGACCTGGCCCATCGAGACGTTCTTCCACAAGATCGTCATGCTCCGGAATCGCCTGCGGACGCTCGAACAGCACGTCAACGCGTCCGACCTGCCGGACGACGTCAAGGTGAAGCTCCAGGGCTATGTCACCGGCTGCTACGGCACGCTCACCAGCTTCAACGTGCTCTTCGCCGACGAAGCCGACCAGTTCAAGGGCTCTGGCGGGGACTAGCAATTTCAGATTTAAGATTGCAGATTGCAGATTGAAACCTGCAATCGGCAAATCGACAATCGGCCGTAACAATCTGAAATTTCCAATCTGAAATCTTCAATCTGAAATCTGCAATCTCAGATGGCTCCTCCGCGCGTTCGTTTCGCCCCGTCGCCCACTGGCTACCTGCACGTCGGTGGCGCCCGCACGGCGCTGTTCAACTGGCTCTACGCCCGCCGGCACGGGGGGACCTTCATCCTCCGCATCGAGGACACCGACGTCGAGCGGTCGTCGGCCGAGATGGTCACCGGCATCCTCGACGGCCTGCGGTGGCTCGGCATCGACTGGGATGAAGGGCCGGAGGTCGGCGGTCCCCATGCGCCGTACTTCCAGTCCGAGCGGCTCGAGAAGTACCGCGCGGCCGTGGACGGGCTGCTGGCCGGGGACAAGGCCTATCGAGACGAGGGCGCGGTGCGGTTTCGTGTGCCGCCGGGCAAGACGACGTTCGCCGACCAGGTGCACGGGCCGATCGAGTTCGACAACGAGCACATCGAGGACTTCGTCATCCTCCGGTCCGACGGCCACCCCACCTACCACCTCTCCGTCGTCGTGGACGATGTGGACATGGCGGTGACGCATGTCGTCCGCGGGGACGACCACATCTCGAACACGCCGAAACACGTGTTGCTCTTCCAGGCGTTCGGCAAGCCGGTGCCTGAGTTCGCGCACGTGCCGCTCATCATGGGCGCAGACAAGAAGCGCCTCAGCAAGCGGCACGGGGCGACGTCGGTGATGGAGTACGCGAAGGCCGGGTACCTGCCCGACGCAATGGTCAACTTCCTGGCGCTGCTTGGCTGGGGTTCCGGGAAGGCCGACCAGGACGTCTTCTCACGCGAGGAACTCGTCGCCGCCTTCTCGCTCGAGGGCATCAGCGGCGGCAATGCGGTCTTCAACACCGAGAAGCTCGACTGGCTCAATCATCAGTACCTGCTGAAGCTGGACGACCCCACGCTGATCGCGGCGCTCGAGCCGCTGCTGACGGAGGCCGGGGTGTGGCGGGACGGGCTCTCTGGCGCCGACGCCGGGTGGTTCGGCAAGGTGCTGGCGCTGCTCCGCCCACGGGCGAAGAAGCTGCCGGAGTTCGTCGAGCAGGTGCGACCGTTCCTCGAGGCGCCTGAGGCCTACGACGCCGACGCGGTGAAGAAGCACCTCTCCGCGCCGGGGGCGAAAGAACACCTCGCTGCGCTACGCACCGCCTGGGAGGACGTGGCGTGGGACGAGGCCTCGCTGGAGCGGACTCTCAGGCAGACCGCGGAAGCGGGAGGAATCAAGGCCGGCATGCTCATCCACGGCACCCGCCTCGCGATGACCGGCCGCATGGTCAGTCCCGGGCTGTTCGAGATGCTCGTGCTGCTCGGCCGCGACACCGTGCTCGCACGCATGGATCGGCTGATCGCGCAGCTGGCTTGATCAGGCGACGAGACGTACGGGCCACAGCGACAGGGAGGCTGCGCCTCCCATTGCAGATGGCAGATTGGCGATTGAAGATCTGCTCGCACCGTGGCGCCAAATCTTCAATCTGCAATCGCAACTCGGAAATCCAGGCGGCTACTCTTGCGGCACGATCCGCGCCTTGGTCCGGAGCGGAATCTCCGGCAGCAGCAGGTTGAGCACGAACGCGAGTGCCATCACGGCGGCGGCGCCGAGGAAGATGACGTGCATGCCCTGCGCGAGGCTGCCGCGCACGGCGGCCATGAGCGTGCCGAGCAGCGCCTGCCCTCCGGGTGTCTTGGCAAGCTGTGCGGACACGACGGCCTGCGACTCGACGAGCTGGATCGGATTGTCGAAGAGTGCGGTGAGCGACTCAGGAGTCCCTGGGGGAATCGCGGCGTTCAGCCCCGCGTGGTACATCCCGAGCAGCAGCGTGCCGAAGAGCGCCACGCCGAGTGTGCTGCCGATCGACCGGAAGAACTGGGATGACGCGGTGGCGACGCCCATCTCCGCCGGCGGCGCCGCGTTCTGGACCGCCAGCGCGTAGATCGGCTGCATCGCGCCGAACCCGAGGCCCAGGATGACGAGCGGCTGCACGATGTCGAGCGCGGAGGCATCGTTGCCGAGCCGGGTCAGCAGGAACATGCCCAGGGCCGACACGGCCGCCCCGCCCACCGCGAAGATCTTGTAGCGCCCGCTGCGTGAGATGAGCTGCCCGACCACGATGCTCGAGCCGATCATCGAAAAGATGAGCGGCGTGAACAGCGATCCGGAGGCTGCCGCCGACATCCCCAGCACGGCCTGCAGGTAGAGCGGCAGGTAGATGAACATCCCGAACATGCCCATGCCGAGCAGGAACACGGCAATCGACGCCAGGGCGATGGTCGGGATGCGGAAGAGCGTGAGCGGGATCAGCGGGTGGTCCGCGCGTGCCTCCACGAACAGGAATGCGGCCAGCATCACGGCGGCGCCGGCCAGCAGCGACATGATGGCCGGATCGGTCCAGCCGCGTTCCGTCGCGCTGCTGAGCGCGAGCAGCAGCGGCACGATCCAGCAGACCAGTGTCACGAGCCCAGCGTAGTCGATGCTCCGCCGCCCGCCGATCGGCTTGACGTGCGGAAAGGTCACGTAGAGCACGGCAATCGCCAGCAGCCCGAGCGGCGCGTTCACGTAGAAGGCCCAGCGCCACGACAGGTGATCGGTGATCCAGCCGCCGGCCAGCGGCCCCACCACCGAGGCAAGCCCGAACATCGCGCCGAAGAGCCCCTGGAAGCGGCCGCGTTCAGCCGGAGCGAACAGGTCCCCGATGATCGTGAACGTCAGCCCCATGATGGCGCCGCCGCCGATGCCCTGCAGGCCACGCGCGACGATCAGCTGGTTCATGCCGTCGAGTGGCACCGGCATCTGCCCGGCCGCGCCGCAGAGCCAGGACGAGCCGACGAAGATCACCACGCCTGAGAGGTAGAGCCACTTCCGGCCGAACAGGTCAGAGAACCGCGCGAACACCGGCACCGCCACCGTCGACGTCAGCAGGTAGGCCGTCGTCACCCACGGGTAGCGGTCGAAGCCGTCCAGGCTGGCGACGACGCGGGGCATCGCGACGCCGACGATGGTCTGGTCCATCGCGGCGAGGAGGAGCGTGAGCATCATCCCGGCGATGGTGAAGATCGTCTGGCGGCGCGTGAGGTCGGCGAAGCTGGTCGGGGACGCCGCGGAAGGGGGCGGAGCCGCGACGGTCGGTGATGAAGCGCTCATGCAGGCGGAGGGATCATTCTAGCGGAAGCACGGGGACACGGAGACACGGAGACACGGAGGCACGGAGAATCGGTGATCAGGAGGGCTCCGGGGCGGCCGACCGAGCAGGGCGGCTGGCCCACGCGGCAACCGGCCGGGCACCTTTCCGCGCTCGCTGCGCGTGTCGTCACCGCACGCGACGCGTCAGCGAGCCGGGTATGGGTTCGAGAGGAACCGCAGGACGAGCCGGGCCGTGATCTCAGCGTAGCCCGTGTCGTCCGGTGCGCTCGACGCCTCGGCCAGGTAGTCGCCATGCCCGCTCGGCAGCACGAGCAGTCGCGCATGCGGAAACAGCCGCGACAACTGCAGCGCGTGTTCGAGGCGAGCGACATCCCGATCCCCCATGACAATCAATGTCGGTGCCAGGACCGTTTGCACCGCCGCGTCAGGCACGTCGGCGAAACCGGCCATGCGCGCGGCATCCTTGTCGTGCATGGCCTTCAGCTTCCGTGGGTCGGGATTGACCGCGAGGAACGCGTCCTTCAACGCCTGCGGCATGTTGGCGATGTTGGCCTGCTGGATGAACTCCCAGAGTTGGGGCTGCGCACCGTCGCGCCTGGTGAAGGAGGAGGCAAACACCAGCCTGTGCACCAGGGTCGGATGCCGAACGGCCACCTGGAGGGCGACGTTCGCCCCGTTGCTGAAGCCGAGGATATCGGCCTGCGACACGTCGAGATGCCGCAGCAGGCCCGCGACGTCGTCGGCGGACTGTTCGAACGTGAACGGCTGATCACGATCCGAGGTGCGACCGTGCCCCTGTTCTTCGAGCGCGATCACGCGGCGCGTGCGCGCGAGGAGGGGAATCATCCGTCCGAAGGTCGAGTCGATCGTCGAACCGCCGCCGTGAAGCAGGACGAGCGGTGTGCCGTCCCGCTTGCCATGTACTTCGTAGTAGATCTGAATGCCGTCGATGAGCGCCCGGCTCGAGCTCGTGGACGTCGTGTCGCCGGTCGGTGGCCGGCTGGCATCGGCCCGCTGGGTGGGTGTCGTCAGCACGGTGGAACTCCCGAACAGGAAGCAGGCCGCGAGGAGGAGGCGCATGGGGCCGTTCACCGGACTGCGACGGCGACCTGTCGCTTCAAGCGATCCAGCATCTGCAGCCAGCTCGGGTAGGCGCCCGTGTGGTTCGCCAGTCGCTCGCTCACATCCTGCTCGAGCGTGACGATCGTTCGCCCGGCGCGCTCCACGAAGGTGACGCGGATGGTCGTGTCCCTGGGCCACGCCGGATCGTGTCCCTGGCTTTGTGGTGTTCGCGGACGGCCTTCCCTGTCTGCGATTGTCGCGGTGAACACCAGTCGCTCCGGACGACGCACCTCCAGATACGAACCAATGGTCCAGCAGTCGCCAAACGACGGGTTCGTGATGCACCAGTGATAGCCACCGCCCTCGCGAACATCGAGGCGGGCGATGCGGAGGGTGCAGCCCTCTGGAGCGAACCACTGCTCCAGCAGGTCCTTCCGGACCCACGCGTCGAAGATCTGCTCGCGGGGGGCATCGAACGTCTGCTCGATGTGGACGAACGCCTCATGGATTCTCAACCGGCCGCCGTTCATGCCCGTCTCCTTCTGCGCTGCCGTCCGGCGGCCCGGCGGCTCACGAGGTCACCCAGCCGGCTGAATGCGCCTTCCCAGTGGCTGCGGTACTGCTCGGTCCAATCGGCCACCGCGCGAATCGGGTCGGGGTTCAGCTCGCGGATCTGCTGCCGGCCGTCACGGCGCGTCCGGACGAGGTTCGCCCGTTCGAGGTAGGCCAGATGCTTCGAGATCGCCTGCTGTGAGACACCAAAGGGCTCGCCCAGTTCCGTGACCGACGCGGGGCCCGCCTTGAGGCGTGCGACAATCGCTCGTCGCGTCGGGTCCGACAACGCCGCCAGCGTGATGCTCAACATATCCACAACCGAATGGTTGTGTATGCTGGCCTGGTTGTCAAGTGCCGACACGCGATCTCTCGCCGAGGCAGGGAGAAGCCGGAGTTTGTCGATCCGCGGAGCTTGCACACGATGACGTATGCTCGGGACTCCAGTCCGCCCTTCTATCACGGCACGCGCGCGGAGTTGCAGGTGGGCGACCTGCTCACGCCCGGCTTCGCGTCCAACTATCAGGACCAAAAGCTCTCGTGGATCTACTTCACCGGCACAATCGACGCAGCGATCTGGGGCTGCGAGCTGGCGAGGGGCGATGGTCCCGAGCGCATCTACGTCGTCGAGCCCACCGGCGCGTTCGAGGACGATCCCAACCTCACGGACAAGAGATTTCCCGGGAATCCCACCCGCTCGTACCGCTCACGCGAGCCGCTCAGGATCATCGGCGTGGTCAGGGAATGGGAGCCCCATCCCCCTGAGCGCCTCAAGGAGATGAAGGACGCGCTGGCACGGCTGGCAGCCGAAGGCGGCGGGCAGATCATCGACTAGCGGGAGCGTGACAGGCGGAACCGGCGGCGCCGCTTCGGCGGGACAGCCTCCGCGTGTGAATGTCTTCGCAGGCGACTTGGCCGGCGTTGCCGGCCAGGCCGTAGCTCGGCGAAGCCGAGCGGAGGCTGGCTGGGAGGCAGGGATTCGAATTCGGAGAGAAGCCTCTTCGTAAATGGCTGATGGCGCTGGATTTCTGGTTCTAACCGCTTGAGACGCAGGCGGCTACGGCGTTCCGATTCGTTCACTGCCGTCCCCTCCAATCCTCCTGTTTTCCCCTCCGTTCTGGAGACATTCTGGAGACGGGTTCATGGTGTCCGGTCGAAGATATCGAGGTGCTGCAGCATCGAGCCGGCCTTGGCGGCGGCAATAACCCCGCGGAACAAGTGTGACTGCGTGCTCTTGCCGAGAGCCGAAAACCGGCTGGTGCGGGGAGCACGGGCGATCGGATCTTTGGGCTTCTTCGCGCTGAGGTAGCCAGCAAGGCCATTCGCCTTCATGAAGTAACCGAGCCAAACCATTTGATAGACGTTCTCTGCCTCCTTCTGCGCGAGCTCGTCGTACCACTCGCCCACGTGCTTGCCGATGAGCTGCTTCTTGACGTTGGTTGGGTGCTGGCGTAGCAACGCTTCGACGATGGCCAGAACCTTCGGCATAGCCTTCGCCCGAAGCGTAGGAAGCATCAGCAGCAGGCTCAATGCCTGGTCGAGTTCTCGACGCCGCAGAAACAGTCGAAGTTGTTTGTCCCTTCTGACCAAATCAGCCAAGAATCGATCGATCACTCCCGTTCCGGGATGAGCGCGGTCAATCGTGACGACCGACAGGTAAACCTCCCTGAACCGACGGTAATCGTATCGACGTTTGGGATTCGGATTGGCTGCGTGATACAGGGACACCCACGTCCGGAACATGCCGTCGGGAAGCTGGCGCGGTTCGGTCTTGTCCTCATTCAGCTCGAGCCGGAACTCTCGCAGGGCTGATTGAAGGAACTTCAGCGCGCTTCGGCCCTCGTCTGGTCGCTTTGACAAGATTCGGTAGTCATCCTTGAAGCGGACGACGAGGACCTTGTCCGCCAAGCCAGCCTTGACCAGTGCCTTCGACAGCAGACGATCGACACCCGACAGAACCAGCTCCGATACCAGATCGGATACGGCCGGACCCACAGGTATTCCGTTTGTGCAGCTGTCGTTGGCGTTCTGGAACAGCTTGTCGAGTCGATTGCCAGCGAGAAGGAAGTCGTTGCGCCGCTTGCGGGCCAGGCGTTTCCCGTGGAGAGCCCAGGCGATGCTGTGTGTGTAGATAGCGGCGTAACAGTTCTTGACGTCGGCCGTGAACAGACATCGGTACCGGAATGCCTCGGCAGCAAGATCTCGCTCCGCCATTTCGGTCCACTCGTAGATCATCCGGCCCGCACGAAGCGGCCCCATGACGCCCGGCGAGCGACGATCGACGGGGATCGGGAAGCTGTAGGAAAAGACTCGACAGCCCGGATCAAATAGGGCGTTCAGTATGGATTTCCAGTTTCGCGCGATCAGTAGCGCGATGTCGGTGTGGAGATCAGGGTGAACGATTCCGAAGACGCGGTCCGTCCAGTCACTCCTTGGGAACTGGACCGACAACAGCTCGTGTAGGGGCGGCTTGTACTTGCTTTTGGTATGCGACGTCAGCGCTTTGCCGAACGGACGGTGTTTGACGACGGCGAAACAGGGCGGGAGAACATAGGACTCTGGGTAGAACCCCGCCGTCTGCAACCAGTCGTACACCTGGCGAGATGTGAGCCGCCTCGCGAGTCGAGCCGTCTGCCGAAAGTGCGCTTCGGGTTTGGAGAACGTTGGCATCGGTAACCAGCGATGGCGTAGTTCTCACCGCAGCGCTTGCTGGAACCGACTGTATCGCTGTTCGAGCAACCTGGGATCCGGCCGCCAGGTCTCCTGTCGTGGTACGTGCAAGCGGGCGCCGTGAAATCCCTGAAGCCCGTGAATCAACATTGGTCCGTCAGATTCGTTCAGAACGTCTTGGCGAACCTCGATGATGAAGTCGGGTCGAATCCCGATCAAGTAACGGTCGAACGCTGCGTGATGGAGATGGCAAAGCGCGACGCCGTTTGGGATCGACGGCTCTCCGAGAGGGTCCGCGTCAGGCACGATGTGGGCCGCTTCCAGCAATTCCTCACGCTTGAGACGACAGACGGCGCAGTGATGCTGATAAGCACGGACGACTCTTTCGCGGAACGCCGTTTGGTGCAACCGTTGGCGGAACAGGCGAGTGGCGTATCGTCTTCGAATCGTCGCCTCTTGTTCGACATCGGCCGCGTTGCCAAGGCTGGCAAACACGCGCTCGTCGACACTGACGGTGAACGTCAGCCGAGATGGATCGTCTCCCACGATGTAAACGGGCCACTCAGGTGCGTAGAGGCCGGGAACGATTCCATGGAAGTAGATGAGCGGAACCTGCTGCTGCATCGCCATCCTGAGCCCCACGTTCTCGTGGTGTGCCGGATTCGTCCCGCGGTATCGATACCGGAGCAGGCCATCGTCGCCGAAGGCGTCGTCATAGGGTCGGGATTCACCCTCGACTACTGGCACAGTCGTGATGCTGAGCGGGATCGCGCTTAGGGCCTTGGGTTTGAAGATACCTTGTGGTCCGACCAACGGGACTCGCTTCCCGTTGTAGTCGAATCCGCGTTCGAGCGTCGTTCGGCGCAGAGCGCCGTCCTCTCCCGCAAGACGCGTCTGTTCCTCAAGAAACCGAAACGCCGCTGTCCGAACAGCGTGGTCGACCAGATCCACCACCTCAGGCGGCCATTCTAACTAAGGTCACTCCATGGTCGAGCGCTCAAATGCATTCTTCCAGCGCTTCTTTGGATCCTCGAACTTCACCGCGGCCGGATCGAACGCCTCTGGGTCGAACGGGCCCCCGACCCACCGAAGCGTCGACTCGTGCTCCTCATGATCGGGATCGGCCATGACCTGGAGGAACTCGGCATAACCGTGGACACCACCGCAGTCTTCCGGCGGGCACCGACCTTCACCGGCAACGCATCGCGGATACTTGCGTTTGTCGTGGACTGGCTCGAACCCCTCGTGCACGAGGACGTGCTGCCAGTCGTCGCCGAAGTCGTACGCGTACATCGCCGGCGGAGCGTGCCAGTTCCGCCGGTCGAAGAACTTCGCCAGAGGCACCCGCCACCCCGGCACGACTGGGCGGTCTTCCGGGTCATCGTCGGTGGGGATGCCGATGGACACCACCGCCTGCTCCGTCGCATCGAGCAACCGGAACTCGTGGAGGTGGTAGTCCAGCCAACCCATCGCGTCCTGGATGGCGACGTGCAGGTCCCAGAATGAGTACTTCTCGGGCACTTGAATGCGACGCCAGACGAGCGGATCTGTCCCCGAGAGTACCACCAGGAACTGGTGAACGAGCTTGGGCCTAGTGGTTCGTTTCGCTTGCATTTTGGGAATCGGTACGACGCTGGCCACACGGTCCTCCGGTCATCGTAGTTTCCCTCGTAGTAGTCGACGACGCATGGACCGAGACCAGACGGCTCTCAGTCGATCCCGTACTCCGACAGGATGCTGTCGCGGCAAGCGTCAAGTTCTTCCTTGCAGATAGCGTTCAGGATCGGACGTCCATCGGCCGATAGGCGAAGACCGCATGCGGCGCAGAAGCAGGCCTCGATCTCTATGCGCCTGAGTTCCAACAGTTCTTCGTCGAGCTTGCACACAAGCGTCTCCGACCCGTTACAGATGGGACAGTCGAGGCAACACGCCGGCTCGAGGTTACGCGCGGCTCGCTCGCGAAGACGGTGTGTTGCGTCGAGTTCGAGGTCGTAGCTTTCAGTCGGATCAAGGACTTCCAACTCCCAAGGCGACATCATCGACTCTCGGAGTGACCAGCGAGTCAGATGGCCGAGCGCACCCAGCGTCCGGACGGGGTCGGCTTCGGGCCGCCTGAAGACTTCGATCGCCGTGGCGAACTGTGCGCCGAACGGCGGCACGAGCGCTTCACGGAGGTCGAAACTAAAGGCGACTTCGTACACCGATGCAAGGACGGGGAACCCAGTGTGGAGCAGCGCCGAAGCTGCGACAGAATCGTCGCCTGTGTGAAAGCCCTCGTGGACGATTCTGTTTCTGAGCTTTCGAAAGCCATCCAAGTGCGCCTGCGGTACTACAGATAGTCCGGGGAACTCTTTCTGGGCCTGCGCGAAGAGTTGCTGGAGCCCGCTGCCCTGACCGTGGGCACAGCCTGCCGTCAAGGCACTCTCGATTGCAGACGCGCACGTGGTCAGGGCGTGCGGAAAGCGCTGCAACGCGATCAGAAGGAGACACGACTCGAAGCTCTGAAGAGAGCTCGCCAGGGGAGGCCGACCAGCCAGGTGAGCCGGTCGACTCCGGAATAGCAGTAGCGAAGCATCGTCGGACGTGTCGCTCACATGGCCGATTGTCGCACGCCTCGTCCAGCTAGTGGAACGTTAGGCCGGACGTCGAGGGCCATCCGGAGATCGAAGACCGTCGCCATCATCACCTTCTACTCGTCGCGGTCAGGCGTGCGAGGATCTCGGTGATCGCGTCGGCGAAGATGAAGATCAGCGTGTCGGAGATCGAAAACGCGTCAGATCTGAAGGCGCGCCCGCGCGCGGGCCTGCAGCAGTGTTCTGATCTCTGCGTACAGGTTGATCGTCGCGTTCTCCCTGTCGTCCAGCACCACGGCAAGTCCGTAACTCTCGAGCTGATCGGTCACGGTCGACCAAGTAGAATCCTGCCGCGTCACTACTACGAACAGACGGCGCTGCTGGACGCTGCCGCGGAAGGTCCATCGCGAAACCTGCAGCGTTCCTCCATTCCGCTGGTCGCCGCTGAGCCATCGGTTCGACGACCGCTCTGGCATGCCGTCCTGTCGGTTGCGTCGGAACGCTGCTGACACCTCGTCGAGCGTGTTGGCGTTGACGAAAGAGAACTTGATTCGAGTGGCGCGATAGTCGATGCGCGTGGTCCTCACGTCGGGAGAGTAGGCCAGTGCCACAGTCACACTGCGCTCTCGTCGTGCGCCCTCCCACCACCCCTCCGGCACGGGGACCTCGAAGAAGTGGTGCAGATCCACTCCGAGCTGTTCCTCGGCAATCAAGGTCACCTTTCGATCCAGGGACTGATAGAGCGCGCGATCATCGACCCGTCCGTAGCCGACGGCTCGAAGCAACTGAGTGCGCCCATCTGCGGTGATGTTCGGATTCAGCAGATCCTTGGACGCAGTCGGCCATTCGGCATGCGCGCCAAGAAGCGCGCGTAGAAGATGCGGAGATGCCGTCGGCACCTGGGCGAGAATTCGAGCGGCCCGGTGCGCAACCGCCGGGGCCGCGTAGCTCGTTCCGGCGTCCTCGCACAGAGCGCGCCCGGTGGCGAATCCGCTGTTCGCCGATAGGATGCCGAGGCCTTGTGTGCGCAATCGACCGTTGCGATCAACGGCGACGTTCCCCGCGTACTCAACTAAGTCCGGCTTGATGGCACCGCCTACCGACGGCCCGCAGCGTGTGAACGGTGACGGCTGATCCACGCGTGCGATGGGCGCATCTTCAAGATGGGCCGGATACCGTTGTGCGTTCAGCGTCGCGTCATGGCTGGCAAGGCCTCCGACGGTTACGGCGTTGAGCGCGGTACCGGGATCCAGCAGGCGGCTCGCATCCTCAAAGAGGTAGGCGGGGTACCGGGTTCGTGCATCGTCCGGTAGATCCCTAAGGGGCCGGTTGCCCGCTGATATCACGAACAGGACGCCGAGTGCCCTCGACAGGCGGTCCAACGTGTAGGCGAGGCCGCGCAGGTGGCGGCCGTCGTAGACCTTGTGGAGGTCGCCGTAGCTGAGATTGAAGATGCGACAGCCGTAGTTGTCGCGGAAGTACTGAACAGCCTCCTCGACGGCGCGCTCGACGAATTCTGTCTGGTCAGTGCCGTCGTCCTTGAACACCTTCCCCGAGAAGAGTCGGAGCGTGGGCGCCAGACGCCCGGCGCGGATGCCAGCCTCCACGTCGCCGTAAAGCGCAAGGCCGCCCACGAACGTGCCGTGTCCGTGGGGAACGGCGTCGTCGGCACGCCGATCGGGGCGCAGGAACCCTTGGGCATCGCCGACGGCCGGACCGATCAGCGGATGGCCCGTGGTCAGGCCGGCGTCGAGGACCGTGACACCCGGTGCCCCCGCCGGCGGCGGTGCTGTCGCTGGAACAGCGGCAATCTCCGTGAGAAGCATCTCCAGCCCGATGCCGAAGCGGGGCGGAAGATCTACGGTGCGGACGTCTCGATGATTCAGCAAGCGCTGAGCCTGATCTCTGCCGACACGCACCTTGACCATCACCAGGGACGGCTGCGTCAACGTGTCGAGACGTTCGATACCCTCTTCCCGAAGCCACTGCTCGAAGTGCGCGACCATCGCCTGACGCCGATCGACCCGCTCCTGCGGCCATAGCTCCACGTCGAGGATGAAAGGCTCGTTCTCTGGCAGCCCCGCAACACGAAGCGCGGGACCAGTGCGGTCGTCCGGCGTCCAATGTCCGAAGTCATCAATCGCGTACAGCAACTGAGCCCTGGTCACCGAGCCGTCTCGCGCCAGTGTCGCGAGCCGCGACTCGAACACGGCGAGTCCGGCCTCCGTGGCGAAGGCGAGCACCAGGCTCGTGTCTTCCTGACTGACGATCTCGATGCCGGGGATCGCAGTGAGATCTGGGAGCGATTCCCCAGGCCTGAGGCTGATCTTCAGGAGGCGCCGGTCGTCGTAGCCATCCAAGTCCTCGCCGAAGGCGGCCTTGGCGGCCTCCAACTTGTTGCCGAGATCCCTGCCGAATTGGCGAGGATCCCCGGGCCGAAAACGCGGTCGGCGGTCCTGCCGGCGATGGCGGTCAGTGATTGGTGTCTCGCGCTCGAGGCGCAGGTGCTCTGGCATCTGGTGGCCGCGGGCCCCTTACCGCTCGGACGCTTGCTCTCTGGCACGCGCGGCCTCGATGTGGCGCGTTTCGAGAAACTGGTCACCAGCTAGCACCATGTCCTTGACGGCCCTTCGCAGTACACGCTCGATATCGGCGTGGGACAGCGCCGCGAACAGTCTCCGAATGGCCGCGCCATCGATCTCAAAGTTTCGACGCACGCTGGAGAGCTTCAAGGCCAGTAGGTCTGCGATCTGCCGTTCGTCCGGCTTGTCAAACCGAAGGACCTCATCGAAGCGACGCCAGACCGCGCGATCGAGAATCGACTCGTAGTTGGTGGTGGCAATCAGCAGGCTCGCACCGCGGTAACCGTCCATCATCTGGAGAACAGCGTTGACCGCGCGCTTCAGCTCACCGTGGTCCGCGCTGTCACCTCGATCCTTCGTGAGCGCGTCCACTTCGTCGAAGAGCGCAACCACGGGTGTCTTCGACACGAAGTCGAACACACGCCGCAGGTTCGATGCCGTCTCGCCAAGGAAGGACGACACCAGGGAGTCGAGGCGCACGAGCACGAGGGGCAGCGACAGGGCGCTCGCAATCACCTCGGCGGCGAGGGTCTTGCCGCATCCAGGCGGGCCAACGAAGAGGAGCTTTCGTGCGGGCTGCAGGCCGTGCGATCGCAGGATGTCTGCCCGCTGATGCTCACGAATGATGCCTTGCAAGGCGTGCCTCGTGGACTCGGCCAACACGATGTCGTGCTCTTCCCTGACAACCGGCCGTTCCTCAAGCAGGGGCAACTCCCCGTCTTTCGCTCGTGGCAACTCGCCCAGCGACTGGAAGTCACGGAGTCGGCTGTCCAAGGCCATGTGATCGGCGTACAGTAAACGTTCGAGGTCGTTCGCGAGCAGGTGGTGCTGCTTCTCCCGCTCCTCGGAGATGGCAGCTTCGGCCGCCGCACGAAATGCCGACACATCACCCTGCGCGCCGTACTTGATGAGCTGCCGCAGCAGCTTGCCGCTAGCCATACAATCCTCTTGATGATCTCATCGATACGGCGTTGCTGAGCCGGAATTCTAGTCCAGACTTCCTAGCACAAACGAAAAGCGTGACAGATCGGGTCGCACCCGTGAAAGGACACCAGTCGCCCCACCGACCTCAGTACTCCTCGCCCTTCCACGGCTCGCACGGCAACAGCGCGACCAGTGCGGGACAACGAGCGTCTCGGCTTCACCGGATCACCCGCTTCGCCGCTCGCAAGAGGGGGCCTAGAGAGATCGGCGGGACCTGCGCATCGTCGATCCGATGCGCCTCACCGCACCACTCGGTGATGTAGTCGAACGGGATCACAGGCCAGGCTCCACGGCCGCGTTGACTACGATCCTCCACCCGGCCTCCATCGCCAGGAAGTGTCGGAGTGCCCGCCAGCACGACTGAAGACCTCCGCGCGTGCTCCGGTCTGGACTCTTTGAGCGTAACCGGTAAGGAATGCCGCCGTCCTTGCGTTCATCTTCTCAGGAGACGGCGGGTGCCTCCTGAGGAGCCGAGGGGATGTACTTGTCCGCGAGAGAAAGCGCGCAGGGCCGCGTCAGTGCGCTGAAGATCGGGTTCCGCTTCACTGAGCGGCAGGCCCGGTTCCTCGTTATGGTTCTTGAGCACTCCGGCGTGTTCATGGGCCGGCACTACGCGTTCTTTGCCGGCATCACGCACGGGCAGAAGGTCCACGATTTCCTCGAACGGCTGCTTGCCGATCGATTCGGCACGGCGTTTCACGTTGGCCGCACTGGGCGCACGCGCGTTTTCCACGTTCACCACAAGCCGCTCTACGCGGCGATCGGCGAACCGGAGAATCGCAACCGGAAGCCCATCGCGATTGGCCGCGCCATCGAGCGGATGATGCGGCTCGACGCGGTTCTGGCCGAGCGCGAGTTCCTCTGGCTCGGCACCGAGCGGGACAAGTACGCGCACTTCGTGTGCCTCCTGCGCGGCGCCCTTCAGAACGACGAGCTGCCGCGCTTGGTGTTCCGGAAGGACGCGCGGGATCAGACCGTTCGCTACTTCCCCGACAAGCTGCCTATCGGCGTCGATCCGGAGACCGAGCGCCATGTGTTCGTGTTCCTCGCCGCTGACGGCTCGCCCAGGGACTTCCGGCAGTTCCTCCTGCGGCACGCCGAGTTGCTTCGAGCGCTCCGGAGCTGGACGATCCGCGTCCTGCTGCCGCGCGAACGGGCAGCCCTGCGAGACATCTACGAGGCTGCCGTGTACGACCAGCTCGCACGTCCGCTGCCGCTGTCCTACCGGGACGATATGCGTGCGAATTTCGAGCGGCGACGTGCCGGACAACCGCCCGGCCGGATCGGCATGGACCCGCCCCCGCGGGGCGTCCGCATGCCAAGCGGACCAGCCTTCACCGCGCTCTATCGCCACTGGCTCGAGGTTGGCAATACCGTCGTGACTGATGTGACGTCATCGATTCTTCGCGACGCGCTCCAGAGCCGCCGAGGCACGGTCGAGTGCGTTGTCCTCCCGCGTGCCTATGCCCATCTCTCCTCCCTGGCTGGCACGTCGTGACGGTAGACCATGGGGGAGATGAACCCCAGGGGCAGCTTCATCCCCCCATCCCGAGCGCGGGCAGGCACGCAAGGGTCGGTGGAGAGCCGACACACGTCATCGTCACGCGAGAGGAAGGCTCGCCGCTGCTGTAGGTTGCAGCGACGACGCCGGACCAGGCGCGGCGGCGCTCTATGCCGCCGCCCACGACGCGCGCCCACAGCAGCAACGAAGACAGGGGCGTGAGCGACCCCCTCCCCGCCGCGCACAAGTCGCCCGGCGCCCTGTCCAGGGGTCGCTCACGCCCCTGCCGTCGATGTCGTTGCCGCGCGCGCTGAGATGCACGATCGTGAGGAAGCGCCGGCCACTTGGCGACAGTCTTCGTGGTCTCCAGCGCCGGAAGCCGCAGCGCACGGTGCCAGCCACAGATCACCCGTAAGGTTTCCCTCACTCACTGCGTTCATCCATGTAGAGCCCGCTGACCACAGACTGGCCACACGCACGCTCCTTTGCGCGATTCTCGGGGCGTGCTCGGCGCGGTCAAGGCTCCGCTCGCAAGCTCGCCGCGTGCGCGTCCCGGGCACATCCGCCGGACCACGCGGCCTTGACCGCACCTCCGCGCGCCCCGCGTTGGGCAGTTGTCGGAGCGTGCGGGAGACCGTTCGCGCCAGACAACGCGACGGTCGGGACGGATCCAGCGTTCGCCCCTGCGGCACGCCGCCCGCGTGACCGCCTGATGCCGGCCCAGCGCCAGCATCCGCGCTGACACCACGCGACCGCCCAACACGGTCGCGCCCACCGCAGCGCGTCACTGATCCCTTTCACGTTCGCTTGCCCGGCTGCATGTCGCGGCCTGGGCTGGAGGTTCACGATGAACGTCCTGCATACGAGGCACACGCACGTGACCGGCGACGGCGAGTCCTGGCCTGTGCTGCTCACGATCGACGAAGCGGCGGCGCTCCTCCGCACGACTCGGCGCGCGATGTACGCGATGGTCGAACGCCGCCAGTTGCCCGGCGTTGTCCGCATCCGTCGTCGCGTGCTCTTCCGCACCGAGGCGCTGCTAGACTGGGTGGATCAGAAGTCCGCGCCATTGCCGAAGGAGTGAACGGTAATGAGCGTGAACATCAGACGGCATCCCCGTGGCGGGTGGGACGTCGACATCAACGTCCTGCTCGCTTCCGGGGATCGGCATCGCGAACGGCGCAAGCTGGGCGCGAGTTGCTCGAAGACGACGGCCAGGGAGTGGGCCGAAAGGCGGGAGCGAGAAATCCTGCTGGCGGGCCCGAAGATTCGGGAGGAGGTGCCCACGCTGGAAGCGTTTGCGCCACGGTTCATCGAAGGCTACGCGCGCGCAAACCAGCAGAAGCCGAGCGGGATCGCAGCCAAGCAGTCGATTCTGCGGTTGCACCTGGTCCCGAAACTCGGCGCACGATCGCTCGACGCGATCAGCAACGAGCAGGTGCAGCGGTTGAAGCTGGGCCTGCACGGCAAGTCGCCGAAGACGGTCAACAACGTACTGAGCGTCCTCAGCGTGCTGTTGAAGCAGGCGGTGGAATGGGGCGTGCTGGGGAAGATGCCCTGCTCGATTCGTCTGATGCGGGTGACGCGGACGGACGCCGCGTTTCACGACTTCGAGGCGTACGACCGGTTGCTGGAGGCGGCGCAGACGATTGACGCGCGCAGCTACCTGATCGCACTCCTGGGTGGCGAAGCGGGACTACGAGCGGGCGAGATCGTGGCCCTCGAGTGGGCCGACATCGATCTCGACCGGCGTCAGATCATCGTCCGGCACTCGGACTGGAACGGTGAGCAGACGGCGCCCAAGAACGGGCGCATCCGGTACGTCGGGATGACCGAGCGGCTGGCCACGGCGCTTCGCAAGCACCGGCACCTCCGTCACCGGCGGGTGCTGTGCAAGGACGACGGCACGCCGCTGACGCGGCAGGGCTGCTGGTCGCGGGTCCGGTACGCGGCCCACCGGGCGAAGGTGCCCACGGGCGTCCACATCCTCCGTCACACGTTCTGCTCGCACCTGGCGATGCAGGGCGCGCCGATGCGAGGCGTGCAGGAGCTGGTGGGGCATCAGAGCCTGGCGATGACGCAGCGGTACTCGCATCTGACGCCGGCGTCGCTCGACTCGACTATCAGACTGCTCGACAATCGCCCGGTCAGACGCGCGGTTGGAGACAATCTGGAGACGCCAGAGGGTCGAAACTCGTAGGTTGTTTGGGTAGAACGGGTTAAGTGGCTGGGAGGCAGGGATTCGTGCCAAGTCGCGACGACCGTGGTCGTCGCGCGATGCCTGAGGACGTGCCGACCAGCCCGAACGAGCCGAAGGGCGAGTGAGTGGCTGGGAGGCAGGGATTCGAACCCCGATAACCGCGTCCAGAGCGCGGTGTCCTACCGTTGAACGACCTCCCAGTATGGGTCGCAGGACCGAGCAGGAACTTCCGATTATACGTGACGCGCCGCCTCGGCCGCAAGGTCCCGGCGCGACGGGCGCTCCCTGGCCCCCCGTCACGCGGCGGGACGGGGAACTTCTGCTCAGCCCGGCCGGTTCCTGGCGGCCGACACCTGCGCGAGCTGTCCCCCAAGGTATGCGCCCTGGGCCATGAAGCGCTCGTCCAGAGTGATGCTGATGCGCACGATGCTGCTCATGCCTGTGGCGCATCTGCATGGCGCGAGGCGGCGTACATGGCGTTGCCAGACTCCTGGCTGGTACCATGGAGCACCGCAGTCCCTGCATCAGGTGGTTCGCCCGACTGCCCGACAAGACACGCGTACGGAGGCCAGCACCCCATGACTGAAGACGGCACCACTCGCAGGAGAGCTCTGGATGTGTACTCGCAGTTGCTGAACGCCTGGAACCGTCAGAGCGCGGGCGATTTCAGCGAGCTCTTCGGGGAGTCGGGAAGCTGCGTCGGCTTCGACGGTTCTCCAATGAACGGGCGAGTCGAGATCGAATCCAGCCTGCGCGCCATCTTCACGCACCACCGAACCGCGTCGTACGTGGCAAAGGTGAGAGAGGTTCGTTCCCTGGGCGCGGCCGTCACGCTGGTACGAGCGGTGGCCGGCATGATCCCGCCCGGCAAGAATGAGGTGAACCCGCAGGTGAACGCCATTCAGAACCTTGTGGTCGTGGCCTCCGATCAAGGCATGCAGATTGCCCTGTTCCAGAACACGCCGGCAGCGTTTCATGGAAGACCGGAGCTGAGCGAAAGCTTGACCAGAGAATTGTCCGAGGTCGCGGAAGCAGGGCTGGTCGTGGATGCGGGCTGACCCTTGCACCTGACAGTCCGCTGCGCGGCCGGAAGGTGAACGCCAGAACGCCCGCGAGCCTGGCCCCGACCAAGAACAGATCCCCCAGGAAGGAACCCCACGAATGACGGAACCGATCGCGCAGAACCGCAGCCAGGTGATGGCCGCGAAACGCTGGATGGACGACGAGGCCGGCATGGAACGCGCGAGCCTCAGCCCCGCGGAGTACGTCGCCTACCGGATGAAGATCTCAGCCGCCGACGCCGAGGCGCTGGTGGCGGCCGTGTATGCGCTCGAGGACGACAGCGAGTAGTCTGCCCAGGAAAGCCAGGGACGGTTCGTCCGCCGTGACGGCCGTCTCGCGAATCAGCCCACCCGCCGGTAACGCATCGCCACCGCGCCGTTCTCGAGCGGCCGGGCCGAGACGAGCTCGAGCCGCCGGGTGGCAGGCAGGCCCGCCTCGAAGAGGGTCGGGCCGTGGCCCACGATTCTCGGGTGGACGAGGAACAGGTACTCGTCGATCAGATCAAGGCGGTCGAGTTCGGTGGCCAGCTTGCCGCTGCCGAGCAGCACGCCGCCCGGCGTCGCGTCCTTGAGCGCCTGCACGCCCGCACGCAGATCACCGGTCACGTGGTGGCTGTTGTTCCACGTGAAGTCCGTGCGCGTCGACGACACGACGTACTTGGGCTTGGCCTCGAGCCTGACCGCCCACTCGCGCATCGCCGGTGGCGCCTCCACCTCGCCGCGAGCGACGGCCGGCCAGGCGGTCTCCATCATCTCGTAGGTGACGCGGCCCCACAGCATCGCCTCCGCCTCGTCCATGAGGCGCGTGAAGAAGGCGTGCGTCTCATCGTCCGCGATCCCCTCGCGATGGTCGACGCAGCCGTCCAGGGTGACGTTGATGCTGAAGGTCAGAAGGCCCATTCGCCCGAATCTACCCCATTTCGTGCCAGGGTTTCCCGGGCTCGGGCAGACACGTGCGCTCCAGGACCGCATCCTCCGTTCGGCGGACGCGCGACACGAGCCGGCTGGGTAGGATCCGCCGCATGGCACGTACCGAGATCGTGAAGCTCGAGGACCACCACGTGCGCCCGGCGGCCGACGTCCTGGCGCGCGCCTTCATGGACGAGCCGACGGCCATCCACCTCTTTCCCGATCCCGCCGTGCGCGCGGCGAACGCATGGGCGCTCTTCGCGGCGCTGCTCCGCTTCGGCGTGCGCTTCGGCGGGGGCGTGACGACGGCAGGCGGCGTGCTCGGCGCCGCGGCCTGGGTGGCGCCGGGCCAGTGGCAGGTCACGATGGAGCAGGCCGCCGAGGCCGGGTTCACCGAGTTGCCCGCCCTCATCGGCGGGGACGCCGCCGCGAAGTTCTTCGAGATGTACCAGGTGCTCGCCGAGCACCACGCCGCGGATGCGCCGCCGCACCACTGGTATGGCGTCGTCGGCGGCGTGGCACCCGAGGCGCGGGGGCGCTGGCTGGGACACGCGCTGCTCCGGCCGCTGTTCCAGCGGGTGGACGAGGACGGCGCCTACTACTACGTCGAGACCAGCGATCCGGGGACGATGGCGCTCTACACGCGTTCGGCCGGCCTGCGCGTGCTGCGTGACCTGGACGTCTGCGGCGTGCGCGTGTGGACGCTGCTGCGCGAACCTCGCTCGGGCGTCGCGGCCGGATCGGTGCACGCACGCCAGCGCTCGTCGACGTTGAACCAGTAGAGCCACTGGTCCGGCGCGTCGCGAATGGTCGCCTCCATCACGCGCGTGATCGCGTCCTGGGCGAGGCGCCGCTCCTCCGGTCGATAGCGGGCCGCGAGCTCCAGCGGGGGCATGAACACCATTCGGTGCCGGCGCCAGTTCACGCGCCTTCCGGCGAGCGGCACGACCGGCGCACCCGACTCGAGCGCCAGCGCCACCGGCCCGGCAGGAAAGCCAGACGGCCTGCCGAACAACGTGCCCTGCGGAAATCCGGGCCTCGCGAAGTCGCCCATCAGGAAGACAACGCCGTTCCCGCGGAGGAGCCGGCGCAACTGCCGCACGATGGCCAGCGGTGCGTCGTTGTCGTAGTCGAATCCCCGCAGACCGAGCTCCTCGAAGCCGAGGTACAGCGGCCGTATCTCGGGACTCCCCATCGTCGCCACGGTCAGGCACTCGTGGCGCGCCGACAGCCACCAGTAGAAGTAGAAGTAGTTGCCGACGTGCGGGGCCACGACGATGGCGCCCTTCCCCTTCGAGAGTGCCGCATCGAGGTGCGCCAGGCCCTCGACCTCGAACGAGACGCGGCCGCCTGCGCCGCCGGTGCCCCGGCCAAGCAGCCCGCGGCGGTATTCGATCCCCTGCTCGTAGATCGTCAGGCATTCCTGCACGAAGTAGCGGGCCGCCAGCCGCCAGCGCTCGGGGCGCGAGGTTGCCGGCAGCAACGCCGCCATGTTGCGGATCACACGCTGCCGCGTGCGCCGGGCCAGCGCGAACGCCGCGTAGCCGGCCATCGTGACGATGCAGAACGCCACCGGGGGCGGGACGGCCATCGCGAGACGCGTGACGCGCTCGAGGCGAGACCCTTTCGTGAAGCGGCCGATCCAGCGATACATGGCCGGTTGCTGTCAGGCTGGTGCCGCCGAGCCCGCACGCGTGGCGCTCTGCGTGACCGTGGCGCGGACGTCGAGGCGTGCCAGGCCGTGGATCACCACGGACGTCCTGGGCTGGGGGTCCGCGAGGAGCTCGGGCCGTTCGAGGCGCCTCATGAGCGCGCGAATCGCGATCTCGGTCTCGAGCCGCCCGAGCGCGGCGCCGAGGCAGTAGTGAACGCCAGACCCGAAGGACAGGTGGCGGTTCGGCTTGCGGCGGATGTCGAAGACGTCCGGGTCGCTCACGACGCGTGGGTCACGGTTCGCCGCCCCGATCGCGAGCATGACGATTTCGCCCCGGCGCATCTCGTGTCCCCGGAATGTCACGTCCTCGGCAGGCCAGCGGCTGGTGATCAATCCCGGCGGTTCGAACCGGAGCATCTCCTCGATGGCACCCGGCATGAGCGCGGGATCGCTGGCGAGGGCCGCGTACTGGTCGGGATGCTGAAGCAACCTGAAGTAGCCGCTGCCAATCAGGTTGGTCGTCGTCTCGTGGCCCGCGATGAGCAGCACCATGCAGGTCGAGACGAGCTCGTCGAGCGTCAGCATCGTGCCCTGCTCCTCCACGGCGACGAGCGCGCTCAGCAGGTCGTCGCAGGGCCGCGCGCGTTTCTCTTCCACGAGCGCCTGGATGTACTCCTCGAACTCCGCGATCGCGGCACCGGCGTGCTCCCAGACCTCCGGGTCGGCCGTCAGGTCGATCAGGCGCACGAACTCGGCGGACCACCGGCGGAAGCGTGGGCCGTCCTCCGGGGGGACACCAAGCAGTGCGGCGATGACGCCCACGGGCAGCGGGCCGGCGAAGTCGCCCACCAGCTCGTGCGTCGCCTGCCCCGCGCGGGCGTCGAGGAGCGCCGCACAGGCGCGCTCGATCTCCGGTCGCAGCTTCGACGCCATCGTCGGCGCGAAGGCCTTGACGACGAGGTGCCGCATGCGCGTGTGCGCGGGCGGATCCTGGAAGAGCATCATGCGGGTGACCACACGGTAGGCGGGGATGTACCGGGCGGGAAAGTCGGGCGGGTGTTCCGCGCCACGCAGCCGCCACTGGTCCTTCGCGAAGCGCGGGTCCTTCAGGATGGCCTCTGCCTCCTCGAACCCGGTCACGAGCCAGCCGTCGATGCCGAACAGCTCGGTGCGCAGCACGGGCGACACGGCGCGCGCGCGATGGAAGAAGGGATGCGGGTCCCGCAGGAACTCCTCGAGGGCAGGCATGGACGTGGTCACCTTCCGCGCACGGCCGGCCGGGCGGCCCCGACGGCCCGAATGCGCAATGTGTCGAACCCGCGAAGCGCCACGCTGGAGGCCCATCGTGGCTCGGCCGCGATCACGGACTCGCCGAGTCGCGACACGAGCGTCTGCAGGGCAATCCGGCCTTCGAGCCGGGCCAGTGCGGCGCCAACACAGAAGTGCACGCCGGACCCGAACGACAGGTGCCGCACGGGGGACCGGCTGACGTCGAAGCGGTCTGGATCCGCGAAGGCACGCGGATCACGGTTGCACCCGCCGATGCCCAGGATCACGAACTGCCCCTTTCGCATCGTCTGGCCTCCGACGCACAGGTCGGCTGAGACCCAGCGCGAGGTCGTCAGCACCGGCGACTCGTAGCGGAGGATCTCCTCCACCGCGTCGGACATCGGCGACGGCCCGGCCCGGGCGCGCCGGAGCTGTTCGGGATGCCGCAGGAGCAGCCAGTAGCCGTTGCCGATCAGGTTCATCGTGGTCTCGTGCCCGGCGGAGATCAGCACGACACACGAGGCGACGATCTCGTCGTCCGAGACGGCGCCAGACGCGGCGCCCTCCGCCAGGAGGCTGCTGACGAGGTCGTCGGCGGGCGCACGACGGCGGGCGTCAATCAGGTGCGTGAAGTACTCGCGGGCCTCGAGCATCGCGCCGGACGCCGCTTCGAGGTCGGCGTCGCTCGAGTGGAAGTCGATGAACGTGAGCAGCGCCTGCGACCACGCCACGGCACGATCGCGGTCGGCCGCCGGCACCCCGATCAGGTCACAGACGACGTAGAGGGGCAGCGGCCGCGCGAAGTCCGCCATGAGGTCGAACTCGCCTCGCTCGAGCGCACGGTCGAGCAGGTCGTTGGCGGCAGCCTCGATCGCGGGGCGCCGGCCGGCGACGAGTCCCGGGGTGAAGGCCTTCGAGATCAGCGCGCGGACCCGCGTGTGGAAGGGCGCGTCGCGCACCAGGATCATGCGGTGCTTCATCTCGAACGCACGTCGGACGCGCTCGGATGCCGGCCGGCGTACCTCGGACGGCGCCTCCCGCACGAACCGACGGTCCTTCATGATGCCGGCGGCCTCCGCGAAGCCCGACACGACCCACGCCGGCCCATCGAAGAACTCCGTCCACGAGACAGGGTTCACCCGCCGCAACGCGCCGAAGTAGGCGTAGGGATCGCGATGGAACTCGTCCACCGACGGATGGCCATCAGGCAGCGGCATGGACCTGCTCGATCTCCCGCACGACCGCCCTGCCCAGCGCGGCGCGGAACGCGGGCCGCAGGTCGCCATTGAGCATGAGTTGATAGCCGCCCGCGTCCCGCAGGAAGTAGAGCTCGAGCACACGGCGGAATGGCGGGTCGTAGGTCGGATGGACCGGGGCGTGCGCCAGCGGCAGGCCGAAGAGCGTGCGGACGGGCTCGCCGATGAAGCTGTTCAGGACGTTCACGCCGACAGCGAAGTCACGCTCGGCCGTCCTCCGCATTGCCGCGAGGCGGGTCTGGGCGAGCGCAACCTCGATGTCGAGGTCGGCCCCGGGCATGAGCGCGGTCGCCGCCCACGCTGCCGCGCGGCACAGGCGATCGTACGGCTGCCAGCGTCGCTTCTGCAGCGCCGCGCTCTTGATCATGGTCGGGCAGCGCTGGTGCGGGGCCGTCTCGAGGTCCGCCCGACGCACACGCCGCGCCAGTGCCACGAGATCCGTGGCGCCCACCGTGTCGACCTTGAGGAAGTCGATGCGGGCGAACAGGCCGACGGCGCCGTCATAGCCAGCGCGGTCGCGCGCCGACCGCGGCGTGTGCAGCAACGGGCGCGCGGCCTCCGGGAACGGCTCCGCCACGCGCTCGACGGCCCGCAAGGAGGCGCCGTAGAGCAACTCGGCGATCCCGAGCCCGTGGTCGCGTCCAACCTGCCGCAGCCGCTCGATCCACGTGACAGGCAGCTCGATGTAGACCGATTCGGCCCGCGTGTCCGGCGGGAGCACCTCCGACTCCGGGAAGAAGATCGGCGATGCGTCGTCGAGATACCGTTCCCAGAACCCGGCCGATTCGCGCAGCGTCCCCCGGATCGCGGCGCGCTCGTCGCGGATGAACCGGTCGAAGCCGTCGTGGCACCCGATCACCGGGGAGGGCTCGCGCCGCACGATCCCCTGGTAGTGCCGCGACAGGTCGTCGAACACGATGGCCGCCGACGCCTCGTCGGAGACGATGTGCGGCATGCTGACCTGCACTTCCGAGACGTGCGGCGCCACCTTGACGAGCCGCACCTCGACGAGTGCCTCGCCGGGCTGCCACTGCGATCGCCGCGCGAGCTCGTCCATCGACCTCAGGGCCGCGCGCTCGGCCTCGGCTTCGCCCATGGCACTGAAGTCGCGCTCGACCAGGCGGGTCGGGCAACGCTCGGCGGTCGATTGCCGGGGCACCCAGCGCCCGAACCGCGACCGCAGCGCCGGGTGCGTCGCGACCACGCGGTCGAGGGCGGCTGCCAGCGCTGGCCCGTCGATCTCGCCGCTCACGCGGCGGCGTGCGATCACGTTCAGGAACGGGAGCCCGAGCTTGTCGAGCACCCAGAACCCCAGCTGTTCGTACGAGAGGGGCCCCGAATCGCCCGGTCGCCGCTCTGGTGTGGAGCAGTCGGTGGAGGCCTCGCCGGCAACGGGCGGGGCAAGCGCAAGGACGCGGGCGAGCTCCGCCACTGTCGGGGCCTTGTAGAGGTCGCTGACCGTGATCACCCTTCCAAGCGCCTCCCCCAGTGCCACCGCCACCCGGGCGGCCGAGAGCGAGTGCCCTCCCAGCGCGAAGAAGTTGTCATCAGGTCCAATGGCTCTGGTGCCGAGTTCCACGGCCCATGTGTCCGCGATGACGTCCGAGGTTGCCCTCGGACCACCAGCGGGCCGGGGCACCCGCTCGACTTCGATGGCGGGCAGCGCCTTGCGATCCACCTTGCCGTTCTCGTTCACCGGAAGGTCGGGCATCTGCAGCCAGGCCACCGGCACCATGTGGTCGGGCAGGAAGCGCCGCAGGTAGCGGCGCAGCGCCAGCGGTGGAACCGCCAGCGATGCGTGGCTCGCGACGTAGTAGGCCGAGAGCCGCAGGTCGCCGCTCGTGCCCGTCGCGGTGACCGCGGCCGCCCGCACGTCCGGGTGCGACACCAGCTGCCTCTCGATCTCGCCAAGCTCCACGCGGTATCCGCGGACCTTGACCTGGCGATCGACGCGGTCGATGAACTCGAGCTGGCCGTCCGCGGTCAGGCGGCACAGGTCCCCGGTGCGATAGAGCCGCCCAGGCCCGCCTCGTGGCCCGCCGACGAAGCGCCGTGCGGTCAGGTCCGGCGCGTTCAGGTAACCCCGAGCCACGCTCGCCCCACCGATGTGCAGTTCGCCCACCGCGCCCGCGGGGACCTCGCGGCCGGCCGGATCGAGCACGTGAGCGCTGAGGCCACCCAGCATGGTGCCGATGGGCGCCGACCTGGCTTCGATCTCTCCGTCAAGGGGGAACGCCGCGCAGATGATCGCGGTCTCGGTCGGGCCGTAGACGTTCGCCACGCGCACGGAGCCGCCCAGCAACCGCAGGCGCGCCGCCAGCCGTGCGTTCATCGCTTCACCGCCCACCAGGAGGTGCTTCAGGGCACGCAGCGCGTCAATGCGTCCCGACGGGCACGTGCCGAGCAGCGCCTCCATCATCGAGGTCACGTAGAACAGGTGCGTCACCGCGTGGCGTGCCACCGCGTCGAGCACCGCCAGCGAGTCACGCTCGCCGCCCGGCCGGAGGATGACGACGCGCCCCCCGTGCCACATGGGACCGAAGAGCTCGAGCAGCGACGCGTCGAAGGTGTGGTTGCTCTTGAACAGGTACGCGTCGTCAGGGCCCGTCGGGAAGGCCGCCTCGAGGCCGCGCAGGCTGTTCACGACCTGGCCGTGCTCGACGAGCACGCCTTTCGGCAGCCCGGTCGATCCCGACGTGTAGATGACGTATGCGAGATGCCCGGGGGCGGCTGCGTCCGGTGGATCGACGTCCAGGTGCGGCGGGCCGTCGAGGTCGCTCGCGTCGTCGATGAAGATCAAGCGCGACTCCTGCCCGGCGAACAGCGGCTGCAGGGATTTGCGTGTGACGATGCAGCGGACGCCGCTGTCCGACACCATGTACTGCAGGCGCTCGGACGGACAGGTCGCATCGAGCGGCACGTAGGCGCCGCCTGCCTTGAGGATGCCGAGGATCCCCGCCACCAGGTCGATGGATCGTTCCAGGCAGATCGCGACGGTGGTCTCGGGCCGCACGCCGCGGGCGATCAGCGCGTGTGCCAGCCGGTTGGCGCGCGCGTTCAGGTCGCCGTACGACACGCTGCCGGTGTCGTCCTCGACCGCCGTGCGTGCCGGCGCGCGCCGCGCCGTCGCCGTGAAGATGCCGTGCAGCGTCTCGCCGGTCATCGGCCCCCGAACTTTCGCTGGTAGGCGCGAGGCATCAGCGCCTTCGGGACGATCATGCAGAAGTCATAGGTCCGAAAGACCGGGTCGTACACGGGCTCGGGCACGACCTCGCCGCCGATGCGCAGGTACGCCTTGATCATCGTCGGCAGCTTCGCGCGTGCGACGGCGGGATCCACCTCGCCGACGTCGCGCAGACCTTCGATCCGAAGCGCCGGCTTCGGGCGGATGCCGAACCGGTTGCTGCCACACGGCTGCCGGCGGAAGTACGAGTGGAGGAGGCTGACGTCCTCGACGTCGGCGGCGCGAAGGCTCGCGCATCCGATCAGGTACTGGAGGCCCGGGCGCGAGAAGTAGTAGCGAAGCATGCCCTCCCAGAGCAGGCGCGCCGCGGAGCCGTCCCGGTAGTCCCGGTGCACGCACGATCGCGCCAGTTCGAGCGTGTGCGGCACCTGGCTGCGGAAGCCGTGCAGGTCGAATTCGGACTCGGTGTAGAGCGGCGTGTGCGCCGCGCGGGTCCCCGGCAGCATGCGGTACGTCGCGACCACCAGGCCGCGTGCGTCGTCAGCCACCACCAGGTGATCGCAGGCATCGTCGAGCGCGTCCCGCTCGATGCCGCTCGCGTTGTAGAGCGGCTCGACGCGAGGCTCCTGGACGAACACCTGGTAGCGAAGCCGGCAGGCCTGCTCGACCTCGCGGGCTGTCGCGGCCAGACGCACGGCGAGCCTGGGGCCGGCATCGACGATGGGAGCCGGGTGGGAGAGGGGAGCGCACTGGGTGGGCACCATCGGCCCCGATGGTAGGCCCGTGCCGGAGGCGTGTCGTCAGGCGATCAGCCGATGGACCGGTCATCCCAAAGGATGATGCCCGGCCGGCATCATCGCGGCGCGACGATGCCGCGGGTGACGGCCGCCAGGGCGGCCTGCGTGCGGTCCTCGACGCCGAGCTTGCCGAGGACGTGCGCGACGTGCGTCTTGACGGTCGCCTCCGCGACCGCCAGGCGCGCGGCAATCTCCTTGTTGCTGAGGCCTTCGACGATCAGCGCCAGCACGGCATGCTCGCGCGGGGACAGATCCGGCTGGTAAGCCCGCTCGGCCAGTTCGTGCGCGACATGCGGGGGCACCACGCGCCTGCCCGCGATCACGCTGCGCACGGCGGAGACAAGGGCCGAGGGTGCGGCGTCCTTGAGCAGGTACCCCTGCGCGCCGGCCTTCAGGGCACGGTGGACGTGCTCGCTCGGTGCGGCGCCGCTGACGATCAGCAGCCTCGCGCGAGGCACCTCCCGGCGGATGGCCTCGCACACCGCGGCCCCATCCATCCCCGGCAGCACCATGTCGAGGATGCCGACGTCCGGCCGCAGTTCCAGAAAGCGCGCCAGCGCCTCGTGACCATCGGCGGCCTCGGCGACGACGTGCAGATCGGGCTGCGCCTCGAGGATGGCCCGCAAGCCGAATCGGACCACCGCATGATCGTCGGCGACGAGAATCCGGTGTGCCGCCCTCATACGGCCCCCTTCACGGCGGCCTCGAGCCCCGCGCGCACCCGTGCCAGCTCCTCGCGCAACGTGTCGAGCACCGGCGCGCGCGGGTCGTCGGCAAGTCGCTGGCACGCCGCGGCCAGCCCCGGCGCGTTCATCAGGCCGGAGCTGCCCTTCAGCCGATGTGCGGTCCGTGACACCTCCCCATCGTCGCCGCGGCGCGCGGCGCCTTCCAGGGCCGCGAGCGACGCCGCGGCGTCCTCGAGGTACCGGCCGACCATCTCCTCGAAACGTGGTCCCATGAGCCCGCGCGTCTCGTCGAGCACGGTGACATGCGGCGCGACCTTCGCGGCCTCCGTCACGGTGCCGGTTGCCGGACTCAGGTAGCGAGCCAGCACCCCGTCGAGCGCAGCGCTGCGGAGCGGCTTGGCGGCGTGACCGTCCATGCCGGCCTCGAAGCAGCGCCGGCGGTCGGTGTCGAGCGCGGCGGCCGTCATGGCGACGATCGGGGTCCGACATGCCCCGGTCTCCCGCCGCCGAATCTCCCTCGTGGCCTCGTACCCATCCAGGTGCGGCATGCGGCAGTCCATCAGGATGAGGTCATACGGCACGCGCGACCACGCCTCGACGGCCTCCGTGCCACTCGCGGCGACGTCGGCGACGATGCCGCGCGCCTCGAGCATGCTGACGATCACGAGCTGGTTGATGGGGTTGTCTTCAGCGACCAGCACGCGGCCCGCCCAACGCCCCGGCGGCGTGTCGTCCGGGTCGACGGGTGCCTGTCGTCCGACGCCCGCCACGACCGGCGTCATGGCGACGGTGAACGTGAACGTGCTGCCGCGCCCGAGCTCGCTTTCGGCGTCGATGTGTCCGCCCATGAGCTCCACGAGCTCACGGCAGATTGCGAGGCCGAGGCCGCTGCCGCCGAAGCGGTCGGCCGAATCTGCCTGCACGAATGGCTGGAAGATGTCGCCAAGCGACTCGGGCCCGATTCCCACGCCCGTGTCGGACACGCTGAAGCGGAGCTCGACCTGCCGGGACGCGCGTTCCCCGGCCAGAGCGGCATGCACGCGCACCTCTCCGGACGGCGTGAACTTGACCGCGTTGCCGATCAGGTTGATCAGGACCTGACGCAGGCGTCCGACATCACCCGCGACGGTGAACGGCACCTCCCCATCGACGTCCGCGGTGAGGGCAACGCCCTTGGCCTGTGCCTCCGCACGGACGAGGTCCAGGGCGTCATTGATGGCCGCGCGAGGTTCGAACTCGGACAGCTCGAGGCTGAGCCGGCCGGCGTCGATGCGCGAGAAATCGAGCACGTCGTTGACGATGCGGAGCAGCGACTGGGCCGACGTGCGCACCCCGCGCGCGTACTCGCGTTGCCGCTCGTCGAGGGGACTCTGCAACAGGAGGCCCGAGAGCCCGATGACCCCGTTCATCGGCGTGCGAATCTCGTGACTCATGCGGGCCAGGAAGTCGGCGCGCGCGCGCAACGCCGCCTCGAGGGCTTCGCCCGTCCGGCGGGCCGCCGTCACGTCGTGCAGGACAATCGCGTGGCCGCTCGACGTCGGCCCGCTCAACCGCATCACGGCCGCCGTCAGTTGCAGCGGGCCGCTGGTGATCTCGTAGGCGGCGCCGTCCCGTGCGTCGAGCGCGGCAAGCAGGACCGGCCACTGCGCCAGCACGTCGCCAGCGGGCCGTCTCGTAAGCGGCGCACGGGCACCGAGCAGGTGTGCCGCCGCCGCGTTCGCGTCGACGATGTGGCGGGACTCGTCGAGAATCAGCACCCCGTCGCTCATCTGGCTGAACACGGTCGCGCGCGCGACGGGCACGATGCCGAGCAGGCCCAGCCGGAAGATGGCAAAGGTGAAGAGCGCCAGCGTGAGGCCGTACGCAAACGGCCCCGTGAGGCGGCTGCCCGTCGTGAAGAACGAGATCAGGCTGATGCCAGCCGGTACGCTGACGCCGACGAGCACGGTCAGGGCCTGACGGCGCAGCACGCCACCGTGCCGCGACGCCTGGTCGATGAGCAGCAGCACCGCCAGCAGGAGCATCGTCAGCGAGCTGACCACGAGGCCGTACAGGCCTGGGCCCGGAACGCCGTCGGGCGAGATGAACAGGCCATGCGTGCCATTGGTGGCGGCGATGACCACGAACGCCGCCGGCAGCAGCGCTGCCGCGGCCAGGCGGCGGCCGGTGAGCCGGTGACCGCGCCCCGTGACCTCGACGCAGAGGGCGAGCACGGCGAGGGGCATGAAGGCCTGCGCGGCGAACTTCACGCGCAGGCTGAAGTCGTCGAGGACGGGGGACTCGGTCAGCACCTGGCCGGCGTACGCCCAGGAGGTGACGGCTGCGAGCATCGAGAGAACCGCGAGGGGACGGGCACCCGTCGTGCGGCGGTGCGCCCACGCGTACAGCCCCAGCGCCACGGCGAAGGCGCTGCTGATCATGAGCGTGATGGCCGGCGCGAAGGTCTGCATGGTTCGCGGGTCGATCGTCGGCACCTGCCGAGTCTGTTCCGGTGCCGCCCGCCAGCCATCATCCGGATGGCGGATGCCCGCTGCGCGGGGACGCCGGCGATCAGCCGGGAGCTCCGCCCTCCACCAGCACCTGCAGGCGTGCCTCATCGATGAGAGGCACCTGTCGATGAGGCCGTCCTGGCCGCAGCGAGCGTCCCGGTCCTGAAGCCAGAATGATACGCCACAGCGCGGACCTGCTCGATCACGACGGGCACGAGCCCCTCGCAGGCGGCGGTGCGCTGGCGCACCTTGCCAACCCCCTGCTGGCAGGCTGCTCGACTCAGTCGCGGGCGTTCATACCACCGGAAGCCGCCGATGCGGCGGCCGCGGTCTGAAACCTCGGGTTCGACGAATGGCCGGCACGCGCGCCGCCGGAGTCCGCCCGTCGCGACCCCTGCTCATCATCAGGATCTCGCAATGGCCTTCGAGGCCGGGTGGTCCATCCTCGCAGACCGGATCGGCCGGCTGCGCGCCTTCATCGAGGGGCTTCCGCACCTGCGGCTTCAGTGCACGCGTGCCTCAGGCGTCCTGACGGAGCGCGTCGGTCGGCGTAATCCGCAGCGCGCGAAGCGTCGGCACGGTACAGGCCGTCGTCGCCACGAGCACCATGACCATCACACCCAGCGCGAGCGCCAGCGTCACAGCGCCCGGCAGCGCATGGTTGGAGCCCGTGAGCTCGAGGAACTCGTAACAGAGCGCGCCAGCCAGCGGCAGGCCCAGCAGGACGCCCACGCTGATCTGCGCGACGGCGCGCAGCGACACGTCGCGGGCGATCTCCCGGCGGCTCGCGCCCAGCGCCACGCGGATGCCGATCTCGCGGGTGCGCCGCGACACGACCAGCGACAGGATCGCGTAGAGCGCCGAGGTCGCCAGGCTGAGAAGCACGCCGACAAGGATGACCGCCGCGAGCACGAAGAGGCGCAGGAGATACCAGTCGCCCTCGAACATCGCGTCCAGGGGCACGGTGGCCGTGACCACCGCAGCGGGGTCGACGGCCGTCGCGATCTCGCGGATCCGCGACGCCAGCGCCGCCGTCCCTCCACCGGCACGAACCGCGATCCGGACGGGGTTCGCCTCCCCTGCCGCCAGCGGCAGGTACGCCGCATCGTCCTCGGACGGCGTGATCGCGTGTGCTCCCAGGTGCCCGACGACACCCACGATTTCGCGCCAGGGGCCATTGGGCATGCCGTCCGTGGAGACCTCGCGGACACGGCGGCCGACGGGATTCGCCGTTCCGAAGGCGCGCTGCGCGAACGTCGTGTTCACGATCACGGTCGACGCGAACTCACCCAGGTCACGCGTTTCGAAGTCGCGCCCGGCCAGGATCGGTTGGCCGAGTTGGCCGAGGAATTCGGTGGCTACACGCGCAGTGCGCACCCGGAACGGGCCCGGAGCAACCGCCTCGCCCGCGGCGCGTGGTTCGATCTGCAACAGCCGCGTCGGGTGGTCCATACGCGGCAGGGCGCTCGCGAACGTCACGGCGCGCACGCCGGGCTCGGCGCGGAGCCGGTCCACGAACGCCGTTTGCGTCCGCGACGCGTGTTCGCGTGTGGCGGACGGCACCTGCAGCGTGATCGAGAGGAACTCCCCTGCGCGGATCCCATCCGCGGACTCATTGGGCATCGTCACCTGCACCTTGCCCCACAAGCCTGCGGCGACGCCGATGGCGACGACCGCGACGGCCACGTCCGTCACGATGAGCGCGCTCGGCAATCCGCCCAGGCGGTTGCCGGAGCGAGGCGCTCGTGCCGTCTTGATGTTGGCGTCCACCGACCGCCCCGTCATGCGGTACGCGGGGACGACGCCGGCAAGGACCGCGCAGCCGGCCGCGAGTGCGAGGCCGCGCCAGACCGTCGCCGCGTGCAGGCTGTAGTCCATCCAGTACGGCACGGTGATTCCGAGGGCGGTCACGAGGCGCGCGGGGAGCCAGTCGAGTATCAGCAACCCGACGCCCGCCGCCAGGACGGCCAGTACCATGAACTCGACGAACACCTGGGTGAGGATGCGCCCGCGACTTGCGCCGAGGGCCGTGCGCACCGCGAACTCCGACGATCGCGTGGAGGTGTGCGCGAGGATCAGCAGGCCGACGTTGACGCAGGCCACGAGCAGCGGTGCGAGCATCAGGACGCGGACGAGCGGGAACTCCGGCAGGTCACGCAGTCCGCCCGGCGATGGGAAGTCGAAAGCGAGGTGCCAGGCCGGCAGGACCTCGGGCCGGAGGCGCTCGAACGTGTCCCGGTTCGTGGTGGCAAGCGCGCTGGTGAGCGCGCGCAGTTCGGCCGCCGCCGACTCCGGCGTCGCGCCAGGGCCCAGGCGCCCGAACACGGTCAGCGTCTCGCCGGTGCGCGGGCCGCCCCCGTCGTCACGAACCCGCAACGGCAACCAGAGCTGGTGGGCGGTCGGAAACCGGAATCCCTCCGGCATGACACCGATGACCTCGACGGGCTCCCCTCCGATCGAGAGCCGGCGGCCGACGATGTCGAGGTCGCCGCCGAACTGGGCCTGCCACAGGTCGTAGCCAAGCACCGCGACGCCGGGTGCTCCGCGCGTCTCGTCGTCCGCGCGCAGGCCGCGGCCCAGCATTGGCGACGTCGGCACGATCTCGAACGTGGAGGCGGTGGTCTCGATGGCGGGGACGACAAGAGCCACGTCACCCCTCTCGATGTTCACCGTCGTCGTGCGGAAGGCGGCAAGCGTGTCGAAGGAGCGCAGCGATTCCTGCCAGAGCGCGTAATCCCCAGTGGTGGCGGGCTCGTGGGCCGTGTCGCGCCAGTAGCACAGCGTCCGGATCCGTCCATCGGGATCACCAGGCAGCGGTCGTTCGAGCGCATCGACGACGTGCATCGGCGCCAGGCCGACGGGAATCCCGATCGCAAGCGCGCACACCGCGACGAGGCTGAGGCCCGGCGTCCGGACGATGGAACGAAGGCCCAGGCGGACGTCGAGGAGTGACGGGCGCCAGGCAGATGGCCTCAGCGTCTCCGCCCAGATGCTGACCGCGGACGCCGCCACGTTGCCGAGATCACGCCGCCGGACCTCGGCGGGTGACAGGCCACGCGTCACGTCATGGAGGAAGGCGTCGTCCAGGTCACGCAGGATGAATGGCGCCTCTGGTCCCCGAATGAACAGGGCCGCGAGGAACCTCGCCAGCGGCGATCGCTGCGGGGTCACGTCCCATCCCCCGCCAGGGTGTCGAGGCGACGCAGCAGGCCCCCGGCCATCGCGCGGATCGCCGCGTAGCTCTCCTGCAGGTCGCGCGCACCGGCCGGCGTCAGCTCGTAGTACTTGCGTGGCCGCCCCGGTCGGCCGGGCGCCGGGTCGCCCACACGGCCCACCACAAGGCGGCGTTCTGCCAGCCGCCCCAGTGTGGTGTTGATGGCCCCGGACGAGACGACGCGGCCCGTGCGGTCTTCGATGTGCGCCCGGATCGCCCCGCCGTACGCCTCGTCTCCGAGCGCGGTCACCGCGAAGAGAATCAGCTGCTCGAGTTCACCGAGGTGCCCCATGCGCACACGCTCCACGGCGATTAAACCACTATGTGGTTAAATTGGCAACGCCGTCGCGCGCAACGCCTTTTGCTTCGCGCAGGTCGCACCGCGCGGAGGGCCGCCGTGATTGCCGGCCAGGCCGGGCGGGCGGTATCCTCGGCCGAGGAGGCTCACGGCGGCATGGGCGACCTGACCTTGTTGACTCGCGAGGGCTGCGGCGCGACGCCAGCCATGGCGACGCACCTGGCGGACGCCCTCGCCATCCTGGGCTGGTCGCCCGGCTTCGCCTGCGAGGACATCGCCGAGCTGCCGGAGGACGACCCGCGACGGGGATATCCCACGCCGACGGTGCTCTGGAACGGTCGCGACCTCTTCGGCCTGCCCATACCCGTACCGCCGTACCCGGCCCCGACGTGACGCATCTACCGGGGCGGAGTTCCGTCTCCAGACGCCATTGCGGCGGCACTCCTGCGACCGGGTGACGGTGGCTGAACGATCCGGCGTTCGTGCGCCGCCCGCAGACCGGTGCCGGCAGCGGTTGGGCCCGGCCGCGACGTGCCGCTTCGTGCCGCCGACTCAGTGCACGCCGTAGTGAGGCAGCCACAGCTCCATCGTGAGCAACAGGAGAAGAAGCAGACCAAGCACGGCCACGACGACGTCGATCCACTCGAAGCGGCGCCGGCGGGTCGGACGGCGGTTCATGCGGGCTTCACTGGTGGGTGTCCGGCTCATCGGCGCCAGGCGCCTCGAGCTGTACCGTCACGTGCTGGATGGGAAAGGCGTCACGGATGTCCCGGTGCACCTGCTCGAGCAGGGCGTCACGCCCGGCGCCTTGCGCGCAGGTAAGGTGCACGCTGAGGGCATTGATCCCGGAGGTCAGCGACCAGACGTGCAGGTCGTGCACGCCGGCCACTCCGTCGATACGCCCCAGCGCCTCGCGCACGGCGTCGATGTCGACTTCGGAAGGTGTGCCTTCCAGGAGCACGCCCACCGCCTGACGCATGAGCCGCCACGTACGCGGCAGGATGAAGAGGCCGATGGCGGCCGAGACCAGCGGATCCGCGTAGCGCCAGCCGGTCGTCCACATCACCGCCGCCGCGGCGATCACCCCCAGCGAGCTGAGCGTATCGGACAGGACCTCGTAATAGGCGCCTTGCAGGTTCAGGCTCTCGCCCGACCCCGAGCGCAGCAGCAGGATACCCGCGGCGTTGACCACCAATCCGACGACGGCGACTGCGAGCATCCACCCACTGGCCACCGCCGGGGGATCCTGGAATCGCCGGTAGGCCTCGATGAGGATGTAGATCGAGATGAGGATCAGGACGACGGCATTGGCAAGCGCGGCCAGGATCTCCGCCCGGTAGAAGCCGTACGTGCGGTCAGGGGTGGCGGGGCGGCCGGCGAACCAGATCGCGAAGAGCGCGAGAGCCAGGCCGCCGACGTCGGTGAGCATGTGGCCGGCATCGGCCAGCAGCGCCAGGCTCCCGGTGAGGAGCCCGCCAACCACCTCGGCCACGAGGTAGCCGGTGGTGAGCACGAGCGTGATGACCAGCGGGCGCCGGTGGCGTCCCGCGGCAGAGCCGGAGTGTGCGTGAGCCATATCAGCGTCCGAGTGCCGCGCTCATCCGAGCGCGGCGGCAGCCAGGAACAACGGGATGAACCCGGCGAAGAAGGTCGCCGCGAGCCCTGCACTGGCGCCCTGCTCGTGAGCCTCGCGCAGCAGCTCCTCCATGACGAAGTACGCAAGTGCCACCGCGCCGAACGCCTCGATGCCAGTGGTCCACCCGTCCGGCGCCAGTCTCAACAGGGCGCCGATGACGGCGCCCGCACTCACGCCCGCCCCGATGAGCCCCGCCACCCCCGCGCGGCGGGCGATGCTGCTGCCCGCGCCGGTGAACTCCTCTGACGCGGTCAGCCCCAGCAGGATCATCTCCGGCATCAGGGCCGCCACGAACAGCATTGCCGTCGGCGCACCGGCCACGATTGAGAGTCCCATCAGTGCGCCGTCGACGATCACGTCGGCGACCGTCGTGAGGCCGAGGCTGGATCCGCCGGACCGCTGTTGCGAGATCCGGATGGCCAGCATCGCCGCCAGCCCCAGGCCCATTCCCGTGACCAGCCAGATGAACCCGCCGCGCAGTTCCAGCAGCCGAGGCAGCACATCGACGGTGAGTCCGGCGAACACGGTGCCGGCCGCCACGTGCTGGACGATGCTCCGCGTGCGCCGTGACGGCGGACGGAGCCCCGACCACACGGCACCCGTCACCAGCGAGGCGAGCGCCAATCCGCCGACGGCGAGCCCTTTCAGGGCGTAGTCCATCCCCATTGTCCTCCCAGGCGCGCGAAGCGGGCGGAGACCGCCTCGTGCATGCAGCGTTTGCACGAAGGATGCCGGACGGGGCAGGTGGGCCCGCCCCGCCGGCTCACCTGCCTTCAGACGGCGGCCGAATCGGTCTCGCCTGTCCTGATCCGGCGGGCGGTCGTAACCGGGTGGACGAAGATCTTGCCGTCACCCGGCCGGCCGGTCCTCGCCGCCGACTCGATCACGGTCACCACCAGCTCCACGAGACGAGCCGGCAGGACGATCTCCAGCTTCATCATCGCCGTCTCGCCGTAGCGAACCTCGTCGGCCTCCGCGCCGACACGGCGCCCGATGCCGCGCACCCCGGAGACCGTGACACCCGGAAGCTCGGGCAGCTCGTGCAGCGCATGCAGCACCTCGTCGAGGCGCTCCGGACGGATGATCGCCTTCACCTCCTGAATCACAGCTCCACCTCCCTGGTGCGGCCCTCGAACCAGTGGTACAACGTCGGCAGCACGAAGAGCGTGAGGCACGTCGAGGTCACGAGTCCGCCGATGACGACCGTCGCCAGCGGGCGCTGCACTTCCGCACCCGCGCTCGTGGCCAGGGCCATGGGCACGAACC
>JBFWVR010000018.1:0-132868 GCA_050246635.1 Vicinamibacterales bacterium | reverse complement strand
TCACCCACGTGTTACTCACCCGTTCGCCACTCTACTCAGGGCCGAAGCCCCTTTCGCGTTCGACTTGCATGTGTTAGGCACGCCGCCAGCGTTGATTCTGAGCCAGGATCAAACTCTCAAGTTAAAAGGGTTGTCCAACCTCCCACCTCGCGGCGGTCGATCGGGCAGCTTTCACCAAGAGGCTTGAAGGCTCTCTTGCGTTGTCTAGTATCGACGGTTCGCCGGCATCTCCCCTCCTACCCCGGTTGCCCGGCTCGGTCGGTTCGACCCCGGCGCCGTCGGCTGATACTCGACGGGCTGGTGATGCACGCTCTATCTAGTTTTCAAAGAACCAAGGCGCCGTTGGCACCGGCCGGCGTGTCGCCGCCTGCTGCCATCCGGGTCCCCGTTGCCGCGTTACGTCAGCGACACCGCCCTTCAGGGGAACCTTACAATCTTACGACGCGCTTCCCGTCAGTGTCAACACCTTTTTTCGTCACTTCCCAACTTCCAATGCCGCGTATGTGAACGGGCCGTGCGTTGGTGCCGTGCGAAGCCAGGGTGGCGTTCGGGGCGGTCACGATGCTCTAGACCGAAAGCACCGTGTCAAAGCGCATTTCCCAATATACGGATCCGGCTCAGGCGTGTCAACTGGTTCGATGAGAATTTTTTTCGCCCTCACCGACTCGGCCACCGCCCACAACCTCGGCCGTGCAACGGCCAGTCGCCTCGGCCGTGTCCAGCGCGGTTGTCGCCAACCAGCGCCGGGCCCATGAGTATACACCGGTCGAACGCCGGCGCAACCCCTTTCGTCACGCCGTCACGTATCACCGCGCGACCGCGGGAATCCCGGCCGTCGGCGGCGGCGCGGCCTCCCCGACCCGGATCCGCCCGGGCAGGACGTCGGCCACGAACAGCCGGGCCTGCGAGCCGGCGCGCGCGCGCCAGTATGCAAGGGACTCGGCATCCAGCGCGTCCAGCAGCACGAGGTCCCGCCGCGCGAGCTGGATGGCCACCGGCCCGCGCAACAACAGGCTCGGTGTGGTCAGGCGGTAGAGGCTGTAGTCCGCGGGGCCCTTCAGATCGTCCAGCCCGCGCACGAGCACCGCGCTGCCCGCCGGGACCTCCGCCAGGGCCCGCTCGAAGCGCGCCACCCACCCCGCCGCGCGGAGGCCGGTGCGACGCATCTCTCCAAGATTGAGCTGCTGGTTGACGGCCAGCGAGACCAGGGCCAGCACCAGCCACCCGGCCGCGAGGTGTCTCGTTCGCGCCGGGCACGTCTCGAGGCGCGCGCGCCAGCCCTCCACGGCGCACGCCGCGAGCAGGCCGGCCCAGAAGACGAGGCTGTTCGCATAGAGCTCACCGACATGGGCCAGCACGAGGACCGGGAACGTCGCGCTGAGGCACAGCAGCACCAGCGGCACCACCGGCGCCCCCCGTTCGCGGGCGCGGATCAGCCCCGCGACCAGCATGGACGCGACCGCGGCCATGCCCAGTCCCCCCGCGACGAGTGCCGGCAGCCGGGTCCCCGGCTCGCGCAGCGCGAGGTACAGGTCGAGCGTCTGCATGGGCAGGAGCACGCCACCGGTGAGCAGGCCGACGTTGCCTGGAGCGCAGGTGAGGCACACGGCATAAGGTCCGCCCGGGTCCATCCAGAGGCCCATGCGGGCACGCATGGCCGTGAACGCCATCGCGATCAGGACGGCGCCAGCCGTGCCGAGCGCAAGCGGTCGGGCCGCGGCGCGTTCGCCCGGCATGGCCACCCACACCCAGAGCGTGAGTGCTCCCATGCCCGCCCCGACCGTGAGCGCCTGCTCCTTGAACACCAGGCCCGCCCCCATCAGGACGAGGGCGAGCCCGACACGCCGCGTCACGCGGTGCGCGCGCGGGGAGGCGAGCACCGCCAGCAGCACACCTGACAACGCGGCCCAGGCCAGCAGGTTGACGAGCACCTGCGCGTACGTGTCGAGGGAGTAGAACGCCGCCGCGCTGACCGGGTGCAGCACGACGACCGCCATGGCGGTCACCTGGGCCGCGCGGCCGGCGCCCAGTCGCCGCGCCACGGCCCCGACCAGCAGGGCCTGCGCGAACACCAGCCCGGCGATCGCGCCCCGGATCAGGACATCGCTCCGCCAGCCGGCGAGGCGCTCGTTGAGGATCTCGAACGCCCACCAGCCGGGCGCCCAGTGCTGGTCGAAGGGACCGAGGATGAAGGCCGCGGTGGCACGGGTGTCGATCGCGTGCTGCGCCGCGGCCGCCAGGGCCCAGTCGTCGTAGAAGCGGCCGAGGCCGAACGCGCCCCCGAAGGCGATCAGGATGAGCAGGCCGGCGGTGCCGATCGCGCCGCGCGCCGCCACCGCCTCAGACGACCTTGACGACGTGGGTCTGCCGCTTGCCCTTGCGCACGACGAACAGGCGCGCGCCGATCGCGTCGTCGCCGGTCACGGTGGCCCGCTCGTCCGTCAGGCGCCGATCGTTCAGGTAGACGCCGCCCTGCTTGATGAGGCGCGTGGCCTCGCCCTTCGACGCGGCGATCTTCGCCAGCACGACGATCTCCGTCGCGGTGACGCCGGCGGCAAGGGTCGCGGCCGGGATCTCCGCCGAGGGTACGTCCTCGAACACGAGCAGCAGGTCTTCCACCGACGCCTCTGCGATGCTGCCGCCGTACAGGATCCCCGTCGCGCGCTCGGCCCGTGTCAGCTCGGCCTGGCCGTGCACGAGCGTGGTGACCTCGCGGGCCAGGGTGCGCTGCGCCTCGCGCTTCTCGGGGGCCTCGGTGATCGTGCGCTCCAGCGCCTCGATGGCGGGCCGGTCCATCCACGTGAAGAAGCGCAGGTACTTCACGACGTCCCGGTCGTCCGCGTTCAGCCAGAACTGGTAGAAACGGAACGGCGAGGTCAGCGCCGGGTCGAGCCACACCGTGCCCGCCTCGGTCTTGCCGAACTTCGTGCCTGCGGCCGTCGTGACGAGGGGCAGCACCAGGCCGTGCGCCTTCGCGCCGCGCACCTTCCGGATCAGGTCGCAGCCCGCGACGATGTTGCCCCACTGGTCGCTGCCGCCGGCCTGCAGCGTGCAGCCGAAGCGGTCGTGCAGCACGAGGTAGTCGTAGGCCTGCAGGAGCTGGTAGCTGAACTCGGTGAAGGAGATGCCCTCCTCGGATCCGAGGCGGCGCTTCACCGACTCCTTCGCCATCATGTAGTTGACGGTGAAGTGCTTGCCGACGTCGCGCAGGAAGTCGAGGAAGCCGATCGGCCGGAGCCAGTCGACGTTGTTGGCCATGCGCGCGGCATTGCCGGTGGCACCGAAGTCGAGGAACCGCTCGAGCTGCCGCCGCAGGCCCTGGGCGTTCGCCTCGACCTGCTCGAAGGTGAGCAGCGACCGCTCCTGGTTCTTGCCGCTCGGATCCCCGATGAGCCCGGTGCCGCCACCGACGAGCGCGACCGGCGTGTGGCCGAATCGCTGCAGCCGCGCGAGCGCCATGATCGGGAGGAGCGAACCGACGTGCAGGCTGGCGGCGGTGGGATCGAAGCCGATGTACGCGGTGACCCGCTCGCGCGCCAGGACCTCGGGCAGCCCCTCGGTCACGTCGTAGAGCATGTTCCGCCACTCGAGCTCGTCGATCAGGTGCATGCGGTCCTCTTCCGCCGGCCGGCGCCGGCCTCGCGTCGCCGTGCACGGACGCGCACGGTGGCGGGCGACACGAGCGAAGCGAGTCCTAATATACTGCGGCCGTGGCCCTCGATCGCCGGACAGCGCTCAAGGCCCTCGTGGCCACCGGCGTCGGCGTCGCGACCGGGTCGGTGGCGTACGGCGCAGGGTACGAGCGGCACCACCTCGCGACGATCACGCGCGACATTCCCGTCTCGGGCCTGCCCGCGGAGCTCGACGGACTGCGGATCGGCCTCGTCACCGACGTCCACCACTCCGCGATGGTCCCGCCCGAGGACGTCATGCGCGCGGTGGCGCAGGTGCGCGCGGCGGCCCCGGACCTGGTGGTGCTCGGCGGCGACTACGTGAGCTTCGCCGACCCGGCCTTCATGGATCCCGTCGCCGAGTTGCTCGCGCCGCTCACGTCCGCGCCCCAGGGGGCCTTTGCCGTGCTGGGCAACCACGACGACGACCGCCTGATGCCGGCGGCCCTCGCCCGACAGGACATCACCGTGCTGCGCGACCAGCGCACCAGCCTCACGATCCGGGGCGCGCGGCTCGATCTCGCGGGCATCCGCTTCTGGACACGCAAGCCGGCCGAGATTGCATCGGTGCTCGAGGGCCGGGGCGAGACCACGATCGTGCTGGCCCACGACCCCCGGCGGCTGGCCGAGGCCGCGGCCCTCGACGCGCAGGTCGTGCTGTCGGGCCACACGCACGGCGGCCAGGTGCTGGTTCCGGGTGTCGGCGCCATCGCCGGCCGCAAGTTCCCGGTGCTGGCGGGCTACGCGACGCGCGAGAACACGCGGATCTTCGTCAGCCGCGGCGTGGGCACCGTCTATGTCCCGGTGCGCATCAACTGCCCGCCCGACGTCGCGATCCTCACGCTGCGGCGCGAGTCGGACATCTGAGCCGCGCGCCCGTCAATCGCCGCCCCGCCGCACCTGGATGTGGTTGATCACGCCGAGCACGCCCGAGAGGTTGCGGACCTGCACCTCGGCGATCTGGCGGTCCTGCGACCCGTGCACGGTGCCGAACAGCTGGATCCGCCCGCCGGACACGATGATGTGAATGGGGTGCGGACCGCGGAACTGGCTCGAGGCATCGATGCCGAAGCGGCCCACGGTCTCGAGCTCACGAATGGCCACCCCGCTGTCGAAGCCGCCGCCGCCCGGCGAGTAGATCTGCAGCGCCGGATGGCTGTAGATCGCCACGTAGGCGCGGATCCGGAGCGAGTCGTCGCTCTGGTGCGTGGGCAGGAGCTCGATGGCGTCGACGACCTCGTCCACGCCAGCCGTCGCCTTCGCGGTGCGCACCGCGCGCTGCTTGAGCTCGGGCCGCGCCGCGAACCCCTGCAGCGTCAGCGTGCCGCGATCGTACGAGCCCCCGACCCAGTCGAAGACGGTGTACTGGTCCAGCCGCCAGATGGCCTCGAGCGCGTCGGTGAGGGGGCGGGGCGGTGCCTGGGCACGGGCCGGCGCGGCCGCGATCACGGCCGCGACCATCGCCAGGATCAGCGCGGGACGACGAACCACCTGTCCATTGGAAGCCAGCAGCGCGGCCGAGATCCAGAAAAAACGGGCACGCGGCGAAGCTCAGCGGGCGAGGAACCGGCGTCCGTCGAGGCGCCAGCCCCCGTCGAGGACGAGCCGAATGGCCCTCGGGTAGAGGCGGTGCTCCTGGACCAGGATGCGCGCGGCCAGCGTCTCCACGGTGTCGTGCTCGTGCACGGGAACCGCCGCCTGCAGCACGATCGGCCCCGCGTCGAGATCCGCGGTCACGAGGTGCACGGTGGCCCCGCTCACCTTCACGCCGTGCGCGAGTGCCTGTTGCGGCGCGTCGACGCCGGGGAACGACGGCAGGAGCGACGGATGCACGTTGAGCACGGCGTCCGGGAAGGCCTCGATGAACCCCGCGGTCAGCAGGCGCATGAACCCGGCGAGGCAGACCAGCCGCACGCCGCGCGCCCGCAGGGCCTCGACGAGCGCCGCATCGTAGGCCTCGCGGCTGGGAAAGTCGCGGTGCGGCAGTACCACCGTCTCGATGCCGGCCGCGCGGGCCCGCTCCAGCCCCGCCGCGCCGGCGCGATTGGAGATGACGACCGCGATCGTGGCGTCGAGGCGTCCGTCCGCGACGGCGTCGATGATCGCCTGCAGGTTGGAGCCGCGGCCCGAAATCAGGACACCGAGCCGGCGGCGGGACTCAGGCATACAGGACCGTGCCGTCGCCGGCCACCATCTCGCCGATGACGGCCGCCCCCGGCTCGCCGCCCGCGGCCAGGGCCCGCAGCAGGGCGTCGGCATCGGGGCGGGCGGTGGCGATCACGAGGCCGATGCCCATGTTGAAGGTGCGGAACAGGTCTGCCTCGGGCACCTCACCAGCCTCGCCCAGCCACGTGAACAACGCCGGCACCTCCCAGGTGGCCCGGTCGATGCGCGCGGCGAGCCCGTCGGGGAAGATCCGTGGCAGGTTGTCCGTGAGCCCGCCGCCCGTGATGTGCGCCATGCCCTTGATCGCGCCGCCCGCGAGCAGCGGCCGGACGAGCGGCAGGTACGAGCGATGGGGCCGCAGCAGCGCCTGCCACACGGTCTCGCCGAGCTCGGGCACGAGGCTGTCCACGTTCAGGCGCAGGTGCTCGAACACGATGCGGCGGGCCAGCGAGTACCCGTTGGTGTGCAACCCGTTCGAGGGCACGCCGATCAGCACGTCACCGGCGGCCAGGCCCTTGCCGTCGATGAGCGTCGCCCGGTCCACCGCCCCGACGATGAATCCCGCGAGGTCGTACTCGCCGTCGGCGTAGAAACCCGGCATCTCAGCGGTCTCGCCGCCAAGCAGGGCGCAGCCGTTGTCGCGGCAGGCCCGGGCGAGGCCGTCCACGATCTGGGTCGCCACGTCGGGCGACAGCCGGCCGGTCGCGAGGTAGTCGAGGAAGAACAACGGCACCGCGCCCTGGACCAGGATGTCATTGACACAGTGGTTGACGAGATCCACCCCGATCGTCCGGTGCTCCTTCGCCATGAAGGCGACCTTGAGCTTCGTGCCGACGCCGTCGGCGCTGGAGACGAGCACGGGATCGGCCCACTGGCCGGGCTCGAGCCGGAAGAGGCCGCCGAACGATCCGATCTCCGAGAGCACACCGGGCGTGAAGGTCGACCGCGCGAGCGCCTTGATGCGGCGCACGGTCTCGTTGCCGGCTTCGATGTCAACGCCTGAGGTCTTGTAGTCCATGGGAAGCAGGGTGCGGAAGGAGGGCCCCGTCCGTCAGAAGTCCAGACGCGTGATCAGTTGCTCGCAGAGCGCGCGGCGCGGGGAGCCTTCCGGGGCCGCCCAGTAGGTGCGACGCACGAACGCGAAGAACCGCTCCTCGTCCAGGTCCTCCTCGAGCATGTCGAAGGCCTCGGCGACCAGGCCGATCGCGCCAGCCTGATCCGGATAGGCCTCGAGTGTCGCCAGCAGCCGCTCCGGGTTCCTGAGGGCGACCTCGCCGAGGCCGAGCGCAATCGGCGCACGGAGCGGATCCTGCGACGGGATGCCAATCTCGAGCAGCGGGTTGATGGCGTCATCGCGGCCGCTGTAGGCGGCAATCGCCGCCAGCCCGGACGCCGCGCCGCGCAGGAGCGGCTGGTAGCCCGGGTTGTCCTCGGCGAACCGCAGGATGCGATCGAGATAGCCGACGTGCGACTCGCAATTGGTGCCGAGCAGGCAGATCGCGGCGGCCACGGCGGGCTGGGTCTCCTGCGGCGCCGTGCGCTGCAGCCCGGCCAGGGTGGCGAGCGCCCGCTGGTCGCCGATCTTGCCCAGCGCGATGGCCGCATCGTCCTGGAGCGGGCCGTCGAGGCGGGCCACCTCGAGCAGGGCCGGGACGGCCCACGTGCGTCGGTAGTCCCCGAGCGCCTCGATGACCGTGCTGCGGAAGTAGTCCATGCCCCGCGACACGTCGCGTGTCAGGGCCTCGCGGACCGCCGGGTCGTCGCCGCCCGACGCGGCCAGGGCCCGCACCAGCGACGGCCGGACGAACTCGCCGGTCTCGGTCTCGAGCTTCGCGAGCAGGCGGGGCACCATCCGTGGCGAGGGGTGGTGCTCGAACCAGGCGTAGGCCACCTCGCGCATCCGGTCGTTGTCGGAGGACAGCGACTCCACCATCAGGTCCTCGGTGCGCGGATCGGGAAATCCGGTGAGCAGGACGAGGGCCCGGAAGCGGATGTAGCCGTCGGCGTGCGTGTTGGCCGCGTCGACGAGCGCCGGCACGACCTGCGCGGGCGTGCCGCGGCGAATCGCGCGCGCCGCGGCCATGCGCGTCGGGTAGTCGAGGTCGCCGAGATGGTCGATGGCCTCGCGGAGCGCCTCGGGACCGAGCGCCGTCGGCCCACGCTCCTGTGTCCGGACGCCGGTGGTGACCAGGATCGGCAGCAGGAGGGCGAGCAGCCACGAGGCGCGTGGCCGGTGCGCGGGGATCGGGTTCACGGTCACCCCACCGTTTCCGGCTCCTCCTCCGGGATCGACCGCGGCCGGCCGTCCAGCTTGAGCGTGAGCTGGAGGTAGGCGTTCTCGTCCCGGGGGAAGGCGACGGGGTACTCGCCGGTGTAGCAGGACGTGCAGTAGCTGCCACGGTTGGGCCCGACCGCGTCGAGCAGCCCCTCGAGGCTCAGGTACCCGAGCGTGTCGGCGCCTATGTACTTCCGGATTTCCTCGAGGGTGTGGGTGGCGGCGATCAGCTCGCTGCGGCGGGGGGTGTCGACGCCGTAGAAGCACGGCGACACGGTCGGCGGGCAGCTGATGCGCATGTGGACCTCCGACGCGCCGGCCGCCCGCACCATCTTCACGATCTTGCGGCTGGTCGTGCCACGCACGAGCGAGTCGTCCACGAGCACCACGCGCTTGCCCGTGAGGATGCTCTTGACGGGGTTGAGCTTCACCTTCACGCCGAAGTGGCGAATCGCCTGTGCCGGCTCGATGAAGGTGCGGCCCACGTAGTGGTTGCGGATCAGGCCGAGCCGCATCGGCACGTTCGCCTCCTCCGCGTAGCCGATGGCGGCGCAGACGCCGGAGTCGGGGATCGGCACGATGACGTCGGCCGGCACGCCGGTTTCCTGCGCGAGGCGCCGGCCGAGGTTCGTGCGCACCTCGTTGACGCTCGTACCGAAGACCTCGCTGTCGGGCCGGGCGAAGTACACGTGCTCGAACACGCAGTGGGCGAGCCGCTGCGGCGCAAAGGGCCGGAGCGAGCGCACGCCCTGCGGCCCGATCACGAGCAGCTCGCCGGGCTCGACGTCGCGCACCCATGTCGCGCCGATGAGGTCCATGGCGCACGTCTCGGAGGCGACGACCCATGCCTCGCCCAGCCGCCCGAGGGCCAGCGGCCGGAACCCGTGCGGGTCCCGGGCCGCCACCAGGTGATCCTTGGTGATGATGGCGAAGGAGAAGGCGCCGGTCAGCCGCGCAATCGAGCCGGCCAGGGCCTCCTCGAACGACGGCGCCTGCGAACGGGCGTAGAGGTGGAGGACGACCTCGGTGTCGCTGTTGGTCTGGAAGATCGAGCCCTGCTGGACGAGCTCCTGCCGGATCTCGTTGGCGTTGACGATGTTGCCGTTGTGGCAGATCCCGACCTGGCCGTGCACGCAGTCGATCAGGATCGGCTGCGCATTGGAAATCTTGCTCTCCCCGGCCGTCGAGTAGCGGGTGTGCCCGATGGCAATCGTGCCGGTGAGGCTCTCGAGGGCGGGCTCGTCGAAGATCTCGTTGACGTAGCCCATGTCACGCACGGCCAGCACCCGCTCCCCGTCGGCGGCGGCGATGCCTGCGCTCTCCTGCCCGCGGTGCTGCAGCGCGTAGAGGCCGAGATAGGCGAGCTTCGCGGCCTCACGGTGGCCGTAGATCCCGAAGACGCCGCATTCCTCGCGGAACTTGTCGAACATGTTGCTCCCGTTCCCGGCCGCGCCTCAGGCGCGGCGCGTCATCCGCGATTCGATGGCCGTGGCCCAGGCGGACTCGGCCTCGGCGACCGGCACCTCGATGGCGGGCTCGCCACCGGCGAGGATCCGGATGGCCGTGCCTCCGGTCCGCCCGATGACGGTCGCCGGCACCCCCGCCGCCTTGGCGCGGGCAAAGACCTCGGCCTCGTGCCCATCGACAATCGACACGACGATGCGTGACGCCGATTCGCCGAAGAGCGTCGCGGCCGCCGCGAACGGCCCGCCGTGGCTCACGAACGGCACGTCGGCTTCCACGCCAATCCCGCCGCTGTCGAACGTGCACTCGGCCAGGGTGACCGCCAGGCCGCCTTCGGCGCAATCATGCGCCGACTCGACCAGCCCGTCGCGGACGAGCGCGACAATCAGCCGCTGCAGGGCGGCCTCGCGATCGAGATCCAGGACCGGGGCCTCGCCGGCCGCCGTGTCGTGGAGTCGTGCGAGGTACTCGCTGCCCCCGAGTTCCCCCCGATTATCCCCCAGCAGGAACACGGCGGCACCGGCCCGCTTGAACACACGGGTGGCCGTGCGCGAGGCGTCCTCGAGCAGGCCGACCACGCCGAGCACCGGGGTCGGATAGATGGGCCGGCCCTCCGTCTCGTTGTACAGGCTGACGTTGCCCCCGGTGATTGGGATGCCGAGCGCGCGGCACGCGTTACCGATGCCGCGCACCGCCTCGCCGAACTGCCACATGATCTCGGGGCGCTCGGGGTTGCCGAAGTTCAGGTTGTTCGTCGCGCCGACCGGCTCCGCCCCGGCGCAGGCCACGTTGCGCGCCGACTCGGCCACGGCCAGCATGGCGCCGCGGTAAGGGTCGAGGTAGCAGAAGCGGCCGTTGCAGTCCACCGAGACCGCGAGCCCGCGCGTCGTGCCCTTCACGCGGACGACGGCCGCCGACGCGCCGGGCTGGGCGATGGTGTTCGTCCCGACGGTGTGATCGTACTGCCGGTACGCCCAGCGCTTGCTGGCGATGATCGGCGAGGTGAGCAGGCGCATCAGGGCGTCGCGCGGTGGCGCCGGCGCGCCGAGCGCCGCCAGGTCGAGCTGCTGCACCTCACGCTGCCAGGACGGCTCGCTCATCGGCCGGTGGTAGACCGGCGCCTCGTCGGTGAGCGCCGTCGTCGGCACCTCCGCCACGAGCGTGCCCCGCTCGTGGACCCGCAGGCGCCCGGTCGTCGTCACGGTGCCGATACGCACGGCGTGGAGATCCCACTTCTCGAAAATGGCCTCCACCTCGGCCTCGCGGCCCTGGTGCACGACCATCAGCATGCGTTCCTGCGACTCGGACAGCATGATCTCGTAGGGGATCATGCCGGTCTCGCGCTGGGGGACGAGGCTGACGTCGATGTCCATGCCGGCGCCGCCCCGCGAGCTCATCTCCGAGGTCGCGCAGGTGAGCCCCGCGGCGCCCATGTCCTGGATGCCGACGAGCGCGCCGGTCCGCTGGACCTCGAGGCAGGCCTCCATGAGCAGCTTCTCCATGAAGGGGTCGCCCACCTGCACGGCCGGCCGCTTCTCGGCGGACGACTCGTCGAACTCCGCGGAGGCCATCGTCGCGCCGTGGATGCCGTCGCGCCCGGTCCTGGCCCCGACGTAGTAGACGGGGTTGCCTTCACCGGCCGCCGTGCCCTTGATGATCTCGTCGTGGCGCGCGACCCCCAGGCAGAGGACGTTCACCAGCGGGTTGCCCGCGTACGACGGGTCGAAGGTGATCTCGCCGCCGATGGTCGGGATGCCGATGCTGTTGCCGTAGCCGCCGACGCCGGCGACGACCCCCTCGAAGATGCGGCGGGCCTGCGCGCTCTCGATGGGCCCGAAGCGCAGGGCATTCAGCAGGCCGACGGGCCGCGCGCCCATGGTGAAGATGTCGCGGATGATGCCGCCGACGCCGGTCGCCGCGCCCTGGTAGGGCTCGATGAACGACGGGTGGTTGTGCGACTCGATCTTGAACACCGCCGCGACGCCGTCGCCGATGTCGACCGCGCCGGCGTTCTCGCCGGGGCCCTGGACGACTCGCGGCCCGGTGGTCGGCAGCGTCTTGAGGTGGACGCGCGAGCTCTTGTAGCTGCAGTGCTCGGACCACATGACCGAGAAGAGCCCGAGCTCGAGGAGGTTGGGCTCGCGGCCCATGAGGGTCTTGATGCGCTCGTACTCGTCGGGGGTGATGCCGTGGCGCTCGAGAACCGCCTGGTCGATGACGCTCATGTCGTGGATGCCGTAATCAGGAAACGAGGACCAACGAGGATGTCCACCGCCGCGGCGCCGGCCGGCAACGCCCGCGCGACGACGCGCCGGGCGGCCATGCTCAGCGAACCGCCGCGGCCGGCCGCGCGCGGAACACGCCGTCGGCGAACGCCTTCACGGCCGAGGCCAGCACCACCCGTCCGTCGGCGCTGCCGAGCGACGGCTCGCAGGCCCGCTCGGGGTGCGGCATCAGGCCGACGACGTTGCGGCCTTCGTTGGTGATGCCGGCAATCCCGTTCACGGATCCGTTCGGGTTGGCGCCGTCCCCGTCGCCCCCGTCCTCGGCGACGTAGCGGAAGACGACACGTCCCTCGGCCTCGAGCCGGGCGATGACATCGGGAGGCGCGTAGTAGTTGCCCTCGCCGTGCGCGATCGGCAGGCGGAGCACCTGCCCCGGCGCGCACGCCAGGGTGAAAGCGGTGTCCGTGCGCTCGACGCGCACCGGGACGAGGCGGGAGATGAACTTGATCTCGCGGTTCCGCACCATCGCGCCCGGCAGCAGCCCCGCCTCCAGCAGCACCTGGAAGCCGTTGCAGATCCCGAGCACGGGCCCGCCCCGCGCGGCGAAGTCGGTGACCGCCGCCATGATCGGCGAGAAGCGCGCGACGGCACCCGTGCGGAGGTAGTCGCCGTGCGCGAACCCGCCGGGCAGGATGACGGCGTCGGCGCCACCGAGGTCGGCGTCCTTGTGCCAGACGAGCGCGGCCTGCTCCCCGAGCACGGTGGATGCCGCGTAATACGCGTCGTGGTCCGAGTTCGACCCCGGAAAGACGACGACTGCGAACTTCATGGCCGTTCTCCCGAGCCCGCGTGTCCTCAGCCGAGGACTTCGACGCGGTAGCTCTCGATCACCGGGTTGGCGAGCAGCTTGTCAGCCATCTCGGTCACCCGGGCCTTCACCGCCTCCGGATCGCCGGCTCCCGTGAGCTCGACCTCGAAGAACTTGCCCTGGCGGACGTCGGCGACATCCGGGTAGCCCAGGGTGTGCAGGGCCTCGGTGACCACCCGTCCCTGCGGGTCGAACACCGACGGCTTGAGGTTGACGTAGACACGCGCGCGCATGTGGCTATCTCCCGAAGACCCGCTCGAACACCCGATCGACGTTCCGGAGCTGCTCGTCGAGGTCGAACGCCTTCTCGATCTCGGCCGCCGGCAGGACGGCCGTCACCTCGGCGTCGGCCAGCAGCAGGCCCTTGAAGTCGGTCTGCTCGTGGAACGCGCGCATGGCGTTGCGCTGCACCCACTCGTACGCCTGCTCGCGCGAGATGCCGCGACGCGCGAGCTCCAGCAGGATCTGGCCCGAGAAGACGACCCCGCGCGAGCGCGCCAGGTTCTCGCGCATCCGCTCGGGGTAGACGACCATGCCCGCGACGATGCGGGTGAACCGCCGGAGCATGTGGTCGAGCGCGATGAAGCTGTCGGGCAGGATCACCCGCTCGACGGAGCTGTGCGAGATGTCGCGCTCGTGCCAGAGCGCCACGTTCTCGAAGCCGGCGGTCGCATTGGCCCTGAGCAGGCGCGCGAGCCCGACGATCTGCTCGCAGCCGATCGGGTTGCGCTTGTGCGGCATCGCCGAGGAGCCCTTCTGCCCCTTGGCGAACGGCTCCTCCGCCTCCCCGATCTCCGTCTTCTGCAGACCGCGGATCTCGAGCGCGAAGGTCTCGAGCGAGGCGGCCGTGATCGCCAGCGCCGAGAGCAGCTCCGCGTGCCGGTCGCGCTGGATGACCTGCGTCGAGATCGGCGCGGGCTCGAGCCCGAGGCGGCGGCAGACCGCCTCCTCGATCGCGGGGTCGAGGTGGGCGAACGTGCCGACGGCCCCGGAGATCTTCCCGACCCGGACGGCCTCGCGCGCACGCTCGAGGCGGGCCCGGTCGCGGCCGAGCTCGTCGTACCACATCGCGAGCTTCAGGCCGAACGTCATCGGCTCGGCGTGCACGCCATGCGTGCGGCCGATCATCGCCGTCCGCCGGTGCTCGAGCGCCCGGGCCTTCACCGCCTCCCGCAGGCCGTCGACGAGGCGCAGGATCAGGTCGGTCGCCTCGACGAGCTGGAGTGCCTGCGCCGTGTCGACCACGTCGGACGAGGTGAGCCCGAAGTGCAGCCAGCGCGCCGCGGGCCCGACCTTCTCGGCCACCGAGGTCGTGAAGGCAATCACGTCGTGGTGCGTGACCTGCTCGATCGCATCGATGCGCGCGATGTCGAAGGCCCCCTTCTCCCGCAGCTCGCGGGCGGCCTCCGCCGGGACGATGCCGGCCTCGGCCATCGCGTCGGCGGCCGCCAGCTCCACGGCCAGCCAGGTCTCGTAGCGCCGCTCCTGGCTCCAGATGCGGCCCATCTCCGGGTTCGTGTAGCGCGGAATCATCGTCTGCGGTCGGTCTCTCGTCGGTCGTCGCGGCGCGGGCCCGCGGGGTTACGGGGTCAGACGGTCACCGTGTCGGGCGTCAGGCGGAGGCCGTTGACGTCGCCGAGCACCGTCACGCCCAGCGAGCCGGCGCCGAAGAGGCGCCGCCCCAGCCCGCCCACGTCGTCGGCCGTCACACGGTCGATGGCCGCGAGCATGTCGTCGAGGGTCTCGGCCGATTCCTGGTAGATCTCCTGCCGCGCGAGGTGCGACATGCGGCTCGAGGTTCCCTCGAGGCTCAGGATGAGCGAGCCCTTCAGGTGATCCTGCGCGCGGCGCAGCTCGTCGGCGGGCAGGGGCTCGTCACGCAGCCGGCGGATCTCGGCGACCACGACGTCGATGAGCTCGGCCACAGCGTCGTTCCCGCACCCCGCATACACGCTGAGCGCGCCCGCGTCGCGGTAGGCGCTCATGCCGGAGAAGACCGCATAAGCCAGGCCGCGTTTCTCACGCACGTTCTGGAACAGCCGGGAGCTCATCGAGCCGCCAAGCACGGTGTTGAGCACGAAGCCGGCGTAGCGATCGGGGTCACGCTGCGGCAGGCCGGCAGTGCCGAAACACACGTGGCTCTGCTCGAGGTCCTTCCGCCGGATGTCGATGCCCGGCGTCGGCGCCGGGGGATCCACCGCCACCGGGCTGCCGCTCGGCGGCACGTCGCGGAACGCGGCCTCGACGAGGGCACGCACGGCGTCGTGCTCCAGGTGACCGACGGCGACCACGACGAAGTTGCCGGCGACGTAGGCATCACGGAAGTACCGCGCGAGGGCGGCACGATCGAACGCCCGCACCGAGTCGGGCAACCCGAGAATGGGCCGGCCGAGGGCATGGCCGTGCCAGAACCGCTCCGCGAAGATTTCGTGGACGAGATCGTCCGGCGTGTCCTCGACCATCTTGATTTCCTCGAGGACGACCTTCTTCTCGCGCGCGATCTCCTCCTCGGCGAACGTCGGCGCCGTGACGAGATCCGCGAGGACGTCGAGCGCCCGGGGCAGGTGCTGGTCGAGCACCTTCACGTAGTACCCGGCGTACTCCTTCGACGTGAACGCGTCGAGCTGCCCGCCAATCGAGTCCACCTCCTGCGCGATGTCCTCGGCCGTGCGCCGATCGGTGCCCTTGAAGAGCATGTGCTCGACGAAATGGGCGATGCCGGCCTGGTCGGCGGGTTCATGGCGCGACCCCCGGGTCAGCCACACGCCAATCGAAACCGAACGCACGTGCGGCATCGTCTCGGTGACGAGACGGAGGCCGTTCGCAAGCGTCTCGCGGCGGATTCGGGGCTCGGTCACTTGGTCGGGGAAGGCGTGCGTTTGGCGGCGGGACTCCAGTGTCCCGCAACCGTCCAAGCATATCACCGGTGTAAATGCCCGGCCGGCGGCCGCGGGGCCCCAACCGCCGCCGCGGGCCGCACGTTTCCGCGGGAATTCGCGCGGTGCGCGCCCCGCCGCCACCGCGGGGGATTGCTACACTGAAGGGGTGAGCGCACCGCCCTCCCCGGATCTCGCCGGCCTCGAACGGCACGAGCTCGAGGCGCTCGTGGCCGAGGCCGGGTTGCCCGCGTTCCGCGGCCGCCAGGTCTTCCGGTGGATCTGGAAGAAGGGCGAGGCGGATCTCGAGCGCATGACCGACCTGCCACGGGACCTGCGCACGCGCCTGGCGGAATCGACCGTCATCCGGACCCCCACGGTGCTCGAGCACGAGATCTCCGAGGATCGCACGCGCAAGCTCGTCCTTGGCCTCGCGGATCGCCGCCGCATCGAATGCGTGTTCATCCCCGACACGCCGTCGCAGACCTTCTGCGTGTCGACCCAGGTCGGCTGCGCGATGGGCTGCGCCTTCTGCCTGACCGGCAAGATGGGCCTGGTGCGGCACCTCACCGCAGGCGAGATCGCCGGACAGGTGCGCGTGCTGCTGCGGGAGCTCGACAGGCTCGGCCAGCCCTTCAACATCGTGCTCATGGGCATGGGCGAGCCGCTCCACAACTACGACCAGACGATGAAGGCGCTGCGGATCCTCAACGATCCCCAGGGACTCGCGCTGTCGCCGAAGCGGGTCACGCTGTCCACCGTCGGGCTGGTCCCGATGCTCGACCGCCTGGCGCAGGAGCCGCTGATGCCCAACCTGGCGGTCTCCCTGCACGCGGCCACGGAGGAACAGCGCGCCGCGATCGTGCCACCGGCGAAGAAGTACTCGCTGGCCGAGATCATCGAGGCGTGCCGCCGCTTCCCGCTACCCAGGCGTGGCCGCATCACGTTCGAGTACGTGCTGCTGCAGGACGTCAACGACCGGCCCGAGGATGCCCGCCGGCTCGCGAAGCTGCTGGCCGGCCTCAAGGCCAAGGTGAACCTGCTGCCCCTCAATGCGGCGCCCGGCATTCCGTTCGAGCGCCCCTCGGACGCGCGCGTCGACGCCTTCGCGGCCATCCTCGCCGAGCGCGACGTGACCGTGATGGTGCGCCGGAGCCGTGGGCGCGACATCCGGGCGGCCTGCGGCCAGCTGATCGTGGACGGCCCACAAAGGTCGGCGGCACAGCAGCTTGCGGCGCGGTTGTCATAGAAGGTGCGGCACGAAGGTGCGCCACGCAGGTGCCGCACGACAGTGCTGCGCGGAGGTGCGACCGGGGTGCGGCACGCAGGTGCACGGATGGCAGAGATGAGACGACGGAAAGATCCGGGATCCCCCAGCCGGCGGACCTGCGCCGGGCCCAGGACGTTCGCCGCGCTCCTGCTGCTGGCGCTGGCGGCCTGCGGCGGCGAGCCGACGACGTTCGCGCAGTTGATGAAGCAGGTCAACGCGCTCGACGGGACGGCAAAGAGCGCGGCCATCGAGGCCTACGTGCAGTCGCACGGCGGCACGCCGCTCATCGAGAATCAGGCGCGTCTCGTCTTCCTCAGGCAGGTGCAGGATCCGGCCGAGCCGCCGCGGGTGGTTGGCGACTTCAATCGCTGGGCCGCCACGGCCGACGGCGTGTACGACCCGCAGGCCGGCGTCATGGCGCGCATCGAGGGCACGGACTGGTGGTACCTCGAGGCCCCGGCCTTCACCAACGCGCGCATGGAATACGTCTTCCTCGACGGCCGCGACACCCGGCCAGACCCGCTGAACCCTCGCACGGTTGCCTCGCAGGTGGGGCCCCGTTCGGAAGTCCGGATGCCGTTCTTCGAAAGCCAGCCCGAACTGGAGGACGAGTCCCCCGTGCCCACCGGCCGCGTCGAGGAGACCGAAGTGGCCTCGCAGGCACTCGGCGGCACGCGTCGGGTGTGGTTCTACACGCCCCCCGGCTACGACGCCGCGCCGGACGACGTCTTCTTCCCGGTGGTGTACGTGCTCGACGGCGGGCAGTACGTCCAACGGATGGGCGTGCCACGGGTCCTCGATCGCCTGATCGCCCGTGAGGCCATTCCCCCCGTCGTCGTGGTTTTCGTGGAGCCCGAGGACCGCCAGGCCGAGTACTCGCGGAACGTGGCGTGGCGGCACTTCATGAGCGACGAGCTGGTCCCGCTGGTGGATCAGCGTTTCCGCACGTTCCCCGCGCCGGACCAGCGTGTCGTGCTCGGCAGCTCGCTGGGCGCCTATGGCGCGATGGATCTAGCCGTCGAGGCCTCCGGCACGTTCGGGGCGGTCGTCGCGATTGCACCACCCGTCCAGACGGCCACCATCATCACGAACCAGCCGCACGCGCAGGCCATCGCGCGATCCCTCCGCATCTGCGTGATCGGCGGGCTCTACGACGAGATGATCGCCGGCGCCCGCTCGCTGCGCACGGCCCTGGACGACGCCAACGCGGCGATCACCTACGTCGAGGTCCCCGAGGGCCACAACTGGGACATGTTCCGCGGACACCTCGACGACGCACTCTCCGCGGCTCTCGCTCCCGGGCCATAGATACAGAGCCGGTGGGGAATAGAGAATCAAGAAAAACGAATCAAGAAAGGAATTTTCTGGAATTCAGAGTTCCGGAATTCCTTTCTTGATTCCGTCTTCTTGATTCTCCATTCGGGATCGTTGGCTCAGTCAGGGATGACGACGTCGATGATGAGCCCGCGAGGCTGGGGCGACGCGAGCGGCACCCTGATGTAGTTGTCGGTCACGGCAACGGTGCCATCGTCGATTACCAGCGCGGGGCGCGTCGCGCCTGCCTGCGCGGCGCGGAACCGGGCCTGCAGCACCCGCGAGATTTCGCGTACCCGTGCCGCGCGCGCCTTGACCTCGGCGCCGTCCACCCGCCCGCCCAATCGAGAGGCCGCGGTGCCGGGGCGCTCCGAGTAGGGGAAGACGTGCAGGTGCGTCAGCGGAGACGACTCGAGATAGTCCGTGAGCTCCCCGAACTCGCGTGCGGTCTCTCCCGGAAATCCCACGAGGACGTCCGAGCCAATCGCGGCGTGCGGCATGCGCGCGCGCACGTGCGAGACGAGGGCGGCGTACTCCGCGCACGTGTACGGCCGGGCCATGCGGGCCAGCACGGTGTCCGACGCGTGCTGGAGGGGAAGGTGCAGGTGCGCGGCGAACGGACCGGTCGCGAGACGCTCGACGACCGCCGGCGTGCAATCCATCGGCTCGAGCGAGCTGATACGGAGCCGGGCGCCCGCCGCCGCCACGCGGGGCGACACGGTGTCCAGCAGCGCGGCCAGCGACGAGGCGGGCGCCAGGTCGCGGCCGTAGGAGCCGAGGTGCACCCCGGCCAGCGCGATTTCGCGATACCCGGCGTCGAGCACGACATCGCACTCCGCGGCCACATCGTCCAGGCTGCGTGAGCGCGACGGCCCCCGTGTGGACGGGATGACGCAGTAACTGCACTGCTCCTCGCAGCCGGTCTGCACCCGCATCGTCCAGGCGGTACGGCCCATGAGCCCCGGCCCGGGGGGCCGTCCACAGGGGCCATCGCTCCAGAGCGGGGCCGGCTGTGGCGCACGCGTGTCGATCCCTGCGGCTGCGACGACCGCGGCCGGGCTCTTCCGGGAGTTCGGCACGACGACGGCCACGCCGGGGAGCGCCTCGACCTCGGCGGACGCACGGCTGGCGTAGCAGCCGGTCGCGACGATGCGTGCACCGGGGTTTTCGCGCGCGAGGCGCCGGATCGTCTGTCGCGCACCCTGATCCGCGCTGGCCGTCACCGAGCAGGTGTTCACCACGATCACGTCGGCGCTGGCTGCCGGCACCGCCTCCGCCCCACGTGCGGCCAGATCGGCCTCGATTGCCAGCGAATCGGCCTGGTTCACGCGACAGCCGAACGTGACGACCGCGTACTTCATCGTGCGGGGGGCCCGTCTGCGGCGAGCGCCTTGCGCCCGATGTCGCGGCGGTACTGCATGCCCTCGAAACGGATGCGGCCGACCGCGTCGTAGGCGCGCGCGATGGCGTCGGTCATCCGTGCGCCCCGGCCCACGACGGTGAGCACGCGGCCACCGCCTGTCACGAGCGAGCCGCCCGGACCGGGCTTGACCCCGGCATGGAAGACCGACACGTCCGGGCACTCGGCGGCGACCTGCTCGAGCCCGGCGATGGGCGCGCCGGTCACCGGCGTGCCGGGGTATCCGCCGGCTGCCAGCACCACGCCGACGCGCGCGTCCTGGCTGAACGCGCACGGCGTCGCACGCAGCGTGCCACTGGCGGCGGCGAGCAGGAGTGGCGCGAGCGGCTCGGCCAGGCGCGGCAGGACGACCTGGGCCTCGGGATCGCCGAATCGCACGTTGAACTCGATGACCTTCGGGCCCTCGGCGGTGAGCATGAGCCCGCAGTAGAGGAACCCGCGGAAGGGGGCGCCCTCCGCCGCCATGCCGCGAAGCACCGGCCGGACGATGCGGTCGGTCACCGCCGCGGTGAGGTCGTCATCCATCAGCGGGCTCGGGGAAAAAGCCCCCATCCCGCCGGTGTTCGGCCCCAGGTCGTCGTCGAAGATCCGCTTGTGATCCTGCGCGGACTGCAACGACACGAACCGCTCGCCGTCCGCGATGACGAACCACGAGACCTCCGGACCGCGCAGCCGCTCTTCGAGGACGACGCGCGCGCCCGCGTCCCCGAAAGCGCGATCCTCGATCGCGGCACGGATGGCCTGCACCGCCTCGTCGTGGTCGTCGGCGACGACGACCCCCTTTCCCGCGGCGAGCCCGTCGGCCTTGACCACGACCGCCGGGCCCAGCGCGCCGCTCCGGACGACGCGGACCGCCTCGTCGGCAGATGTTGCGGTGTGGTGCCGCGCAGTGGGCACCCCGTGGCGGGCCATGAAGTCCTTCGCGAAGGCCTTCGACGTCTCGAGGGCGGCGGCGGCGCGGGACGGACCGAACACGGGGCGGCCAACTGCCTGGAAGAGGTCGACCACGCCGGCGGCAAGCGGCGCCTCGGGACCGATGACGGTGAGGTCGGCGCCGAGCGTGGCGGCCAGGTCGAGAATGGCACGGGGACTGGCCACGTCCAGCGGCTCGACCGGAAGGCTGCGGGCGATGCCGGCGTTGCCGGGCGCGACCACGACACGGGTGACGCCGGGCTCGGCGGCGAGGGTCGCGGCGAGGGCGTGTTCACGCGCCCCGCTTCCGACGACGAGAATCTTCATCGTAACGTGTTGGCTGAAAAGGACTTACAAGAACAGATCGAAGCTCACGCGGTTGTGATAGCCTAGCATATTCGGCTCCACGGCTCAGGCCGTGACAGGGCCGCGAATCCCGGTAGAAAGGGGGTGATGACCGATGGCCGAGGTGAAAGTCCAGGAGGGCGAGTCGATTGAATCCGCGCTGCGCCGCTTCAAGCGGAAGGTGCAGCAGGAAGACATCATCAAGGACATCAAGAAGCACTCCTTCTACCTCAAGCCCGGCGACAAGCGCCGCGCCAAGCAGGCGCTCGCCCGGAAGCGGAACCGCAAGAAGATGCGCCGCGAGGCGGAGTAGCGAACACCCCAACCGCCGGCGGCGGGTCCCGGTCCCCGGGTTCCCCAGTCAGCGCGCGTAGACAGATGCCGGGCGGCCGGCCCAGGTGGCCGGTCGTCCGCAGTCCGGACGGTCGAGTACCGTCCGGTGCCTTGTGGTAAGATTCGGCACCTTGCCGGGCCTAACTTGCCCCGGTTCAAGGGTTTCTATCAGTTTTTCGACGTGGCACGCCCCCGGGCGTGCTCATGGGTTGCGCGGGGAGGAGATCCGGCATGGAGATCGCCGAACGGACCGTTGGCGACGTCACGGTACTCGACCTGAACGGCAAGATGACGCTGGGCGAGGGTGACGAGCTGCTGAAGGACAAGATCAACAGCCTGCTGGCCAACGGCCGCAAGAAGCTGGTGCTCAACCTCGAGGGCGTGCCGTACATCGACTCGGCGGGGCTCGGCGAGATCGTGCGGACCTACACGACGGTGAGCCGGCAGGGCGGCAGCCTCAAGCTGCTGAACCTGACCAAGCGCATCGAGGATCTGCTGGCGATCACGAAGCTCCTGACCGTGTTCGAGACGTTCGACACCGAGGACGAGGCCGTCAAGAGCTTCTCGGCCTGATCGACGGCCGTGGAGAGGCGGTCCACGGTCGCCAGCCTCCTGGTCTCGTTGCGGCCGGATCAGTGGACCAAGAACCTGATCGTTTTCGCGGCGCTCATCTTCGGGCGCCGGCTGCTGGATCCGGCCGCCGTGGGACGCTCACTGGCGGCCTTTTTGATTTTCTGCGTGCTGTCCGGCGCCGTTTACCTGGTGAACGACGTCTCGGACGTCGAGGCGGATCGGCGGCACCCGCACAAGTCGCGGCGGCCGATTGCCGCCGGTGCGCTCTCGATCGGGGCGGCCCTGGCGTGGGCGGCGGGGCTGGGGCTGGCGGCCATCGTGGCGGCCGGCTGGCTGAGCGGCGCGTTCGCGCTGGTGGCGGGGGCGTACCTGGCGCTCTTCGCGGCCTACTCGCAACGGCTGAAGCACGTCGTGATCCTGGACGTGCTCTCGATTGCGATGGGGTTCGTGCTGCGGGCCGTGGCAGGCGGCGTGGTGATTGGGGTGCCGATCAGCGACTGGCTGCTGGTCTGCACGATCCTGCTGGCGTTGTTCCTCGGGCTCAGCAAGCGGCGGCAGGAGATTACGCTGCTCGCGGAGGGGGCCTCGGGGCACCGAAAGATTCTGGAGGAATACAGTCCGTATCTGCTCGACCAGATGATCAGCGTGGTCACCGCCTCGACGCTGGTGGCCTACGTGATCTACTGCCTGAGCCCCGAGACGGCCGCGCGCTTCGGCACCCAGTGGCTGGTGCTGACCGTGCCGTTCCCAATCTACGGCATCTTCCGCTACCTCTACCTGGTGCACCAGCGCCACGGCGGCGGCAGCCCGGCGGAGATGCTGCTGCGGGATCGGCCGCTGCTTGCGTGTGTCGCGCTCTGGGGCCTGACGGTGATCGCGATCATCTATCGGCCGCTCGGGCTGTGACCCTCCCCGACGCGCCCGGCGCCGCCGGGCGTGGCTGACGTCGCGGCCGCCCGCCGAGGCGGCCCGGGTGAGGCATGAAACGATCGAAGGTCGCGATTCTGCGCACGGCGCCCGCGACGGTCTTCCGGGACTACCACGACCTCGTCAACCTCGCCGGCTACCAGGACGTCCTCGCGAAGGACGCCGACACCGCGCTGAAGGTCAACATCTCGTGGCACTTCTTCTTCCCGGGCAGTTCGACCACGCCCTGGCAGCTCGACGGCGTCATCCGGGCGATGATGGCCGACGGCTTCGATCCCGCCCTCATCCACGCCTGCCACAACCGCACCGTCGTCATCGACGCGCACCTGGGCGAACGGGAGAACAAGCAGCTGCCCGTCGTCGAGGCCCATGGGCTGCGCAACGTGCACCTCTACGAGGGCGACGAGGACTGGATCAACATCCGTGACGCCGTCGGGGACCTGACGAAGCAGTTCCTCTGCCTCAACGAGGTCTACCCGGACGGGTTCATGATCCCGCGCCGCTTCATCGGCGAGAACATCATCCACCTGCCCACCGTGAAGACCCACGTCTTCACCACGACGACCGGCGCGATGAAGAACGCGTTCGGCGGGCTGCTGAACGAGCGCCGCCACTGGACGCACCCGGTCATCCACGAGACGCTCGTGGACCTGCTGCGCATCCAGCAGAAGATCCACCGCGGCGTGTTCGCCGTGATGGATGGCACCTTTGCCGGCGACGGCCCCGGCCCGCGCTGCATGGACCCCCACGCCAAGAACGTGATCCTGGCGAGCGCCGACCAGGTGGCCATCGACGCGGTGGCGGCGAAGCTGATGGGGTTCGACCCGCTCTCGATCAAGTTCATCCGCCTGGCACACGACGCGGGACTCGGCTGTGGCGACCCGCGGGAGATCGAGATCGTCGGCGACGAATCGGCCGCGGCGGAGAACTGGCATTTCCGCGGGCCGTTCCGCAAGATGACCTTCGCCTCGCGCATGCAGCACCAGATCTACTGGGGGCCGCTCCGCAAGCCGATCGAGTGGTCGCTCAAGACCGTGCTCGCGCCGTGGGCGTACATCGCGAGCGTCCTGTACCACGACAGTTTCTGGTACCCGCTGAATGCGGACCGCCGCATGAAGCAGGTGCTCGACAGCCCCTGGGGCCGCCTGTTCCAGAACTGGGAACGGCTGACGCCGTCGGCCGACGGCTTCCCGCAGGTCGGTGAGGAACCAGCCGACGCGCCGCGCGCCGGCCGGCGGGCGCTCGTGCGCTCGCTTGGCATCCTCGGCACCTGCGTCCGGGAGGCCCCGGAGTTCGCCAGCCGCCGGCGGCGCCAGCAGCCCCGATCGGCTTCCTGAGGACCCATTCCGCATGGCCGAGTTCAACATCCGCTCAGAGTCGGTCGACGTCGAGCAGATCATGCAGCAGATCCGCACCCGGATCCGCGAGAAGCGCGGCGTCGACTACACCGAGGAGCAGGTCCGGGAGCTGGCAACGGTCCGGCTCGAGACCTTCCTCGATCCCCGCAACCTCCGCTCGGACCTGCTCGAGCAGTTCCGCAAGAGCCGGCCCGCGCTGCCGGCCGAGCCGCCGCCCGTCGAGCCGCCGTACGGCTTCGACGACCAGACGCTGTTCACGTCGCACCGCGGGATCATCCGGTTCTTCCGCCGCCTCCTGCGACCGATCCTCACGCTCTTCTTCAACCCCAACACGTTGAACCAGATCCTGCACACGCAGGCGAAGTTCAACGCCGAGGTGCTGGAGCGCGAGCAGCGGCGCAAGCTCGAGTTCGACCGCGCGCGCGGCGAGTGGAACACCCTCTACTACGAGGTGCTCCACAACCTCGTGCTCGAGACAACACGCGCGACGATCGAGGTGAAGAACCTCAAGATGCGGCTGGAGTCGCTGACCAGCCGGCTCGAGTTCAGCGAGCGCCGCGTCCGCGCCCTCGAGGGCGTCGTGCAGTACCGGCCCGAGGCGGTGCGGCCGCCGCGTGACCGGCGACCCAGCCACCAGCCGGCCCCCGCCGAGCCGGCCCTCGCCGCGCCCGACACGGCGGAGCCGGCACCGATCGCCGCACCCGAGGGCGGCGACGCCCAGGCCGGGGACGGCACCAGCCGTCGCCGGCGGCGCCGGCGCCGCGGCCGGCGCGGGGCAGGCCACGCCACGACCGCCGAGGGCGCGTCGGCAGAGGGCGCCACCGAGGCCGGCGGGCTCACGCTCTCCGAGGCGGACGACGACGACACCGGCGACGAGGCAATCGAGGCCCGGGCCGAGGCCACCGGCGCAGTCGTCGTGGAACCGGACGCGGAGGCCGGCCCCGCGCCCGTCCCCGATCCCATCGACGTGTCCGTGCCCCCGCCGACCCCGGCGCCGTTCGCCGCCATGCCGGCCGACACGGCCTCCCCCGAGGCCGAGGCCGCGCCCGAACCGAACCGCACGCCGGACCCGACGGACGAGCCCGGCCCCGGGCGGCCGTGAGAATCGCGGTCGTCGCCCAGCGTTACGGCGCCGACATCAACGGCGGCGCCGAACTGCACGCGCGCTACATCGCGGAGCACCTCGCCCGGCACGTGGAGGTCGAGGTGCTGACGACGTGTGCCCGCGACTACGTGACCTGGCGCAACGACGTCGAGCCGGGCACGGAGACCGTCCACGGTGTGACGGTCCGGCGCTTCCCTGTCGCACGCGAGCGTGAGCCGGCCGAGTTCGGCCGCTGGTCGGAGCGGGTCTTCACGACACGCCATTCGCTCCGCGACGAGCTCGCGTGGCTCGACGCGGAGGGGCCGACCAGCCCGGCGCTCGTGAAGCACATCCGCGCCCATGCGGCCGACTACGACTTCTTCCTGTTCTTCAGCGTCCGCTACTACCACGCCTACCATGGCGCGCGGGCCGTGCCCTCGAAGGCGATCCTGGTGCCGACCGCCGAACGCGATGGCGCCCTCGGCCTCGGGATCTTCGGGCCCATCTTCCGGGGGGTGCGCGCCCTCATGTACAACTCCTACGAGGAGCGGGCGCTGATCCAGGGCGTCTCGGGCAACCGCGACGTCCCGTCCGTGGTCGTCGGCGTCGGCTCGGAGATTCCGGAGCGCGCGAACGCCGGGCGCTTCCGCCAGAAGTTCGGCATCACCGACCGGTTCGCGATCTATGTCGGCCGCATCGACGAGAACAAGGGCTGCCGCGAGCTCTTCGACTTCTTCACGCGCTACTCCCGGCTCTACGCCGATGGACCGCACCTCGTGCTGATCGGCAACCCGATCATCCCGATCCCCGATCACCCGCGCATCCATCACCTGGGCTTCGTGGACGACGCGGACAAGTTCGACGCCATCGCCGCCGCCGACCTGCTGGTCATGCCCTCCTACTTCGAGAGCCTGTCGATGGTGGCCCTGGAGGCCTGGGCGCTCGGCCGTCCGGTGCTCGCCAACGGGCACTGCGACGTCCTGCGCGGGCAGGCCATCCGCAGCAACGGCGGCCTCTACTACGAGACGTTCGAGGAGTTCGTCGAGGCGCTGCACGCGCTCGACAGCCCGCGCGTGTCGGCCGCGCTCGGCCGCCAGGGCAAGGAGTACTTCCGCCATCACTACACGTGGAACGTGATCGAGCGGAAGTACCTGGACATGTTCGAGCGCCTCTCGGCCGAAGGCACGCCGGCACGTACCATGGAGGCGCTGCCGGGCTGGTTCGCCCGGTGGCGGCGCGACCTCCCGCCGGCCGACGAGGTCGTCGGCGCCCTGCCCAGGGGACCCGCGAGGCGCCAGGCGGCGCGTGACGGGCGCCCGCGCCCGTCCGGTGCGCGGCAGCGGCCCACCTCGGGCCGGCCTCGCCCCGATCGCGATCGCGCCGGCCAGCCAACGGCGGCCCCGCGCCCCGAGCGCGCGCCCCGGCCCGAGCGTGAACGCCAGGCCCGCGCGGACGAGTCGTCCGCCACACGCCCCTCCGACGCCCGCCGCCGGCGGCGGCCGGCCCGTGGTCCGCAGGGGCGCGGCCAGGATGGCCGCCCGCGGGAGCCCCGCGCCCACGAATCCCGGGGCCAGGACAGCCAGCCCGCGCCGGCCCCGCCCGCGCGGCCCGAGGACCGGCGCGATGCGGCCGCCCGGCGCCCGCGCCGCCGCCGCCGGCCCCGCCCCGGCGGACCGGAGTCGAAGTAGCCATGGCGCCGGCCGTTCACCAGGTCCTGGCGACGCTCGGCTACGGCGACGCGATCGGGCACGAGGTGCTGGGCATCCAGCGCGTGCTGCGCGCCGCGGGCTACGACTCGGAGATCTTCTGCGAGACGGCCGACCCGCGCCTCGAGGAGCTGACCGTCGACTACCTCGACCTGCCCGACGCCAGCCATCCGGACAACCTGCTGATCCACCACTTCTCGATTGGATCGCGGGCGTCGCGCATCGCCTACGCGCTGCCGGACCGGATGGCGCTCGTGTACCACAACATCACGCCGCCGCAGTACTTCATCGACGTGCACGAGGTGCTCGTCCAGCAGTGCTTCCTGGGGCGGCGGGAGCTCGGGTTCTACGCCAGCCGCTGCGACATCGGGCTCGGTGACTCCGAGTACAACCGCCAGGAGCTCGAGGCCCTCGGCTTCCCGGTGACGGGCGTGCTCCCGGTCGTGCCCGACTTCACGCACCTCGACGGGACGCCGAACGGCATGCAGGCCGGCGCGTTCGACGACGACTGGGTGAACATCCTGTTCGTCGGCCGGGTGATCCCGAACAAGCGCATCGAGGACGTCATCCGCTTCTACGAGGCGTACAAGCGGCACTTCAACCCGCGGTCGCGGCTCATTCTGGTGGGATCGTACGGCGGGTTCGAGCGCTACCACGCGATGCTGCACCAGTTCATCGCGAGCCGGCGGATCACGGACGTGTACTTCGCGGGTCACGTGCCGAACGAGGAGCTGGCGGCCTACTACGGGCTCGCGGACGTCTTCCTCTGCGCGAGCGAGCACGAGGGGTTCTGCGTCCCGCTGATCGAGGCGTTCCACATGGGCGTGCCGGTCCTGGCCTACGCGGCCGCCGCCGTGCCGGCCACGATGGACGGCGCCGGCGTGCTGTACGCTTCGAAGGACCCGCTGCACGTGGCGGCCCTGATCGACCGGGTTGCGACCGACCGCGACGTGCGCGAGCGGATCCTGGACGGGCAGGACGCCGCGCTGGACCGGCTGCTGGCGCGCGATTTCGCGGGCACCCTGCTCGGGTTCGTGGAGCGCACGCTGTCGGCGCCCAGGCGGCCCCATCCCCCGATCGCGTTCGACTTCTGGGATCAGGTCAACGCGGCGCGGGAGCTCGACGAGATCCGCGAGTACCGCCCGGCCGCCTTCCAGGCGCTGCCGAAGGAGCCCGGCGCGCGGTGATCGTCAACCAGTGGGTGCCAGCGGCACATCGGGGCGACGCGATCGGGGACTCGGCGCGACGGGTGCGCGGCCTGCTCCGTGCCCTCGGGCACGCGTCCGAGATCTACGCGCTGACGATGGACGACGACCTCCGCGGGGACGTGCAACCCTACGAGGATCCGCGCGCCGCGGCCGGCGACGTGACGATCTTCCACTTCGCGCTGGCGTCGCCGATGACCGAGGCCTTCGCGCGGCTCCCGCGCGGGCGCGTGCTCCAGTATCACAACGTCACGCCCGCGCATTTCTTCGCGCCCTACGACGCGAACATCTTCCGCCTCGCCGCCCTCGGGCGAGAGCACCTGCGCTCGCTGGCCGGCCGCACCGACCGCGCGCTCGGCGATTCGGAGTACAACCGCCAGGAGCTCGAGTCCCTCGGCTTCTCGGACACGGGCGTCTTCCCGATTGCCGTGAGCACCGACCGCGTGACGGCCTCGCCGCGCCGGCCGGCCCTCGAGCGCGTGCTCGGGGACGGCCTGCACAACTTCCTCTTCGTCGGGCGCATCGCGCCCAACAAGCGGATCGAGGACCACATCCGCCTGGCCGAGCAGTACAAGCGGTACGTCGACACGCAGTACCGGTTCATCTTCGTCGGCAAGACCGACGCGGTGCCCCGGTACTACGCGACGATCCGGGCGCTGCTCGACGAGTACCGCATGCCGGCCGACCGCTTCGTGTTCACCGGCCCGGTGCCGGACGAGGACCTCGCGGCGTACTATCGCGCCGCCCGGGTGTACATCTCGCTGTCCGAGCACGAGGGCTTCTGCGTGCCGCTGCTCGAGGCAATGGCCGCGGACGTCCCCGTCCTCGCCTACGGCGAGGCGGCCGTCCCGGACACGCTCGGCGGCGCCGGCATCTCGTTCTACCCGAAGGATCTCGAGCTGGCAGCCGAGCTGCTCGGCGAGCTCGCCTACAACGACTCGGTTCGCGCCAGGGTCATCGAGGGCCAGCGGGCCCGCCTCGCCGACTTCGGCGACGGGCGCATCCGCCGGGAGCTCGAGCACCTCCTGGCCACGGTCAACTGACATGAAGATCGCATTCATCGTCCAGCGCTACGGCGCCGAGATTCTCGGCGGCTCGGAGTACCACTGCCGGCTCGTCGCGGAGCGGGTCGCGACCAAGCACGACGTCGAGGTGCTGACGACCTGCGCCCGCGACTACATCACCTGGCAGAACGAGTATGCCGAGGGCACGGACCGCATCCGCGGCGTGACGGTGCGGCGCTTCGCGGTCACCGGCACCCGCGACATCCAGGCGTTCAACCAGTACTCGGACTGGATCTTCCACCACCCGCACTCGCGGGAGGACGAGCGGAAGTGGCTCGAGATGCAGGGGCCGGTGAGCCCGGGCCTGATCGAGTACCTGCGCCGTCACCACCAGCAGTACGACGCGCTGGTCTTCTTCACGTACCTGTACGCCCCGACCGTGCTCGGTCTCGAGGTCGCGCCGGAGCGCAGCATCCTCGTGCCCACCGCGCACGACGAGCCGGCCATCCACCTCGGCCTCTACAGGGACGTGCTGTCGGCACCGGCGGCCATCGCCTACAACACCGATGTCGAGAAGACGTTCCTGAAGGCCGCCTTCCCCGACATCCGCGCCACCGCCGAGGAGACCGTGGGGTGCGGGGTGGACCTGCTCCAGGGCGATCGGGGCCTCGAGGAGGGCCAGGGCGGCGGGCAGGAGGAGCTCGAGCGCGAGGACCTGCGGGCCTTCGAGCACGACCGCGAGAAGGACCTGGCCCCGCACATCCGCGCGCGCGGGGCGGAGTTCCGCCGCCGCCACCGCCTGAGCGGCGACTTCCTCCTCTACGGCGGCCGCATCGAGGCGGGCAAGGGCTGCGAGGAGCTCGTCGAGTACTTCACGAGCTACAAGGAGCAGGGCGGCGAGGCGGCGCTCGTGCTGATGGGCGTGAAGCTGATGCAGCTCCCCGAGGTGCCGTGGGTGCGCTTCGCAGGCCTGCTCTCCGAGCGGGAGCGGCTCCAGGCCCTCGAGGCCGCCACCATCGTCGTCATCCCGTCGCCGTTCGAGAGCCTGTCGCTGCTCGCGCTGGAGGCGATGGCGGTCGGCACGCCGGTGCTCTGCAACGCGAGGAGCGAGGTGCTGGTCGAGCATTGCCACCGCAGCAACGCCGGCCTCTACTACGCCGACCGCGACGAGTTCATCGAGTGCGCCCGGCTGCTGCTGGCCGACGACCGGTTGCGCCGCCGCATGGGGCGCAATGGCCGCGAGTACGTCCGCCGCAACTACCGGTGGGACGTGATCCTCGCGAAGTACGAGCGCCTGTTCGCGGCCGTGCGCGGCCGCGCCTGAACCCGCCCCCTCACTCCTCGGCGGCGCCGTCGCTGCCCGTTTCCAGGTGGAACCGGTGCAGCACGGCGTGCACCACCGGGCCGAGCATGACCCCCGCGACCACGATGAACACCAGGCCGGCGAAGAGCGCGTAGACGCCGGCCAGCCACTTGCCCGCCTCCGTCTGGACGTGATCGACGGGACCCATGCCGCCGAGCAGCATGGCCGCGTTCAGGAAGGCATCCGGCCAGGGCAGCTGTTCGACGTAGTGGTAGAGCGCCATGCCGGCGGCCAGCGTGGCAAGCGCGAGCGGCAGCAGCGTGGCGCCGCGGACGGCCATGCTGCCAGCCACCGTCCAGGGATGTGGAGCCGTCTTCGGCAACCGGGTGCGAGGCATGCCGGCAGCGTGCCACCGGGCGCGGGCCCCGGTCAATACGGACGGGGCGCCTCGCCGCCCTCGGCGCGACGCCCCCATTCATGGGATGGGTTCTAGTCGCGTTCGGTGCCGATCGTCTCGAGCTCGTCGCTGCTGCTCTCCCCCGAGGCCTTCTTGCGCCGGGGACGGATGTCGTAGCGCTTGATCATCTCGTTGAGCGTCGTCGGCTTGATGTGCAGCAGCTCGGCCGCGCGCTTCTGGACGCCGCCAGCGGCCTCGAGCGCCGACTCGATCCACTGCCGCTCGTAGGCCGCCGTGACCTCCTTGAGCGACACGCCCTCCGCCGGCATGACGACCTGCGGGGTCTGGTAGCTCGGCGAGCGGCGGACGTTCTCGGGAATCAGCTCGGTGCCGATGCGCTGGCCGGGGCTCAGCACGACGGCCCGCTCGATGACGTTCTCGAGCTCGCGGACGTTGCCTGGCCAGTCGTACTCCATCAGGAGATCGAGCGCCTCGGGCGCGAGCTCGAGGCTCGTCCGGCCGTTCTCCTCGCCATACTTGTCGAGGAAGAACTGCACGAGCAGCGGGATGTCCTCCTTGCGCTCGCGCAGGGCCGGCAACTGGAGGCTGATGACGTGGAGGCGGTAGAAGAGGTCCTCGCGGAACCGGCCCTCCTCCATCTCCTGCTTCAGGTCGACGTTGGTCGCGGCGATGATGCGGACGTCGACCTTGATCGTCTCCATGCCGCCGAGCCGCATGAACTCGCGCTCCTGCATCACGCGCAGCAGCTTGGCCTGCGTCTCGAGCGGGACGTTGCCGATCTCGTCGAAGAAGATGCTGCCCTTGTCGGCCAGGTCGAACAGGCCCTTCTTGGGGTACACCGCGCCGGTGAAGGCGCCCTTGACGTGGCCGAAGAGGGTGGACTCGAGCAGGTCCGGCGGCAGGTTGCCGGAGTTGACGGTGACGAAGGACTTGTCGGCCCTCGCGCTGTTGGTGTGGATCGCGCGCGCGACGAGCTCCTTGCCGGTCCCGCTCTCGCCCGTGATCAGGATCGTGGAGCGGCTGGGCGCCGCCTGGATGATCAGGTCGAACACCTGTCGCATCCGGGAGCTCTTGCCGATGATGCCTGAGAACTTGTGGTGCCGCGCCTGCAGGTTCTGGCGCAGCGCGACGTTCTCGGCCATCAGCCGCCGGCGCTCGACGGCATTGCGCAGGACGACCAGGACCTCGTCGTTCTTGAACGGCTTGGTGATGTAGTCGAACGCCCCGCGCTTCATCGCGGAGATGGCGTTCTCCATCGAGGCGTAGGCCGTGATCATGATCACCGGCAGCTCGTCGTCGTGCCGGTGGATCTCGTCGAGGACCTGGAGGCCGTCCAGCCCGGGCATCATCACGTCGGTGATGACGGCGTCGAACGGCAGCGTGCGCGCCAGCTCGACGCCTTCCTGGCCGGTCGAGGCGAGACGCACGCTGTAGCCCTCGCGGGTGAGGAGCGTCTCGAGGATCTCACGCATGATTTCCTCGTCGTCGATGACGAGGACCGATGTGTTGCGGCGCATGACTTACCTGACGACCGCCCGCTGGCCGACGGCGGGGGCCGCCGGGAACCGGAGGGTGAAACGGGTGCCGTGGCCGGGGGCGCTGTCGCACTGGATCACGCCGTCGTGCTCGTGCACGATGCCGTACGTGATCGACAGCCCGAGCCCGGTGCCCTGGCCGATGGCCTTGGTGGTGAAGAACGGATCGTAGATGCGGGCGAGATGCTCGGCCGGGATCCCCGCCCCGGTGTCGGACACCTCGACGACGGCGTCCCCCTCCTGCCGCCGCGTCGCGATGGTCAGCCAGCCGCCACTCGGCATGGCGTCGCGCGCGTTCAGGAACAGGTTGAGGAACACCTGCTGCAGCTTGAACTCGAACCCCTCGAGCCGCACGGGCTCAGGCGCAAGCTCACGCCGGATCTTGACGCGCCCCTTCTCGAACTGGTGCTCGAGCAGCGACAACACGTCGCCGATGACCGTGTTCAGGTCGACCTCGGAGCGCTCCGCCGCCTCGGCGGTCGACGGCCGCGAGAGGTTCAGCAGGCCGTTGACGATGCGGGCCGCGCGGAAGGTCTGCTTCTCGATCTTCTCGAGCAGAGCCGTCCGGGGGTCGTCGGGGCTCGCCTGCTCCAGCAGCATCTGCGTATAACTGGAGATGCCGGTGAGCGGCGTGTTCACCTCGTGCGCCACGCCGGCCGCCAGCAGGCCGAGCGACGCCATCTTCTCGGTGATCCGGAGCTGCTCCTCGAGGGCCGCGCGTTCGGTCACGTTCTGCAGGATCACGATCGTGCCGGCCTGCGCGGCCGCCCCGCCAAACGCCTGGAGCGGCGCCGTGGTCACGTTCACGAGCAGCGTCTCGCCCGCCTTGGGTCCCCGCGCCTCGATCGTCACCCGGAAGATGGTGGCGCCGAGCGGCGACTCGCGCCGCGCCGCGGAGAGCGCCTCGACGAAGGCCGGCGAGAACAGCCGCCCCAGCGGCAGGCCGAGCGCCTCGCCCCGCGTCACGCCGTAGAGGGCCTCGAGGGCGCGGTTCCACCGGATGACGCGATCGTCGAGCCCGACGACCAGCAGGCCGTCGTCGAGCGACTCGAGGATGTTCTCGTTGAAGGTGCGAAGGCGATCGAGCTCGGCGGCCTTGAGGTGCAGCTGCCGGTAGAGCCGCCCGTTCTCGATGGCGGTGGCCGCCTGGCCCGCCACCGCGGTGAGCAGCCCCATGTCCTCGCTGTTGAGCGGCTCGCCGCTGGCGCGGCGCCCCAGGGCCAGCACCGCGACCGCCACGCCGTTGGCCAGGCAGGGCACGAAGTAGTAGAGCCCGGCGTCACGCCAGAACTCCACCTCTTCGGCCGTGAAGCGGCCGGCCGCCAGGGGGTCGTCCAGGCGCACGGCATGGCCGGCGGCGACGCGCCCGCCGACGCCGGACTCCAGGGCCAGCCGCGGCGGCGCCTGCCCGAACCCGCGCTGGCCCAGGGCCTCGAACTCCCGCGCGTCGGTCGCGAGCATGAAGGCCATCCGGTCGGGCACCAGCGTCTCGGAAATCCGCGTCACCAGGCGGTCGGAGAGGCGTGCCAGGTCGAGGTCGCTGTTCAGGTCCCGCGCGAACGCCACGAGCGCGCGCCGGTAGTCGTACCGGTCGCGATAGAAGGCGCGGTCGATGCCGGCCTGCACGGCCTCCTTGACCGGCCGCGCCAGCAGGATCACCACCACCGTCGCCAGGAACGCGATCATCCAGCGGTGCTCGTCCTCGGACTGGACGAAATACCCGCCAGACGTCTGCAGGATCACCGCGTAGATCGCGACGATGGCCACGACCGCGGCGGTGTACACCAGCAGGCGCTTCAGGATGATCTCGACATCCATCAGGCGGTACCGCACGATCGCCGACGCGAACGCGAGCGGGACGAAGCCGAGCGGGATGGCCGAGAGCTGCATCGGCAGCGACGGCGTGCCGCCGAACACCCACGGCAGCGCGTATCCCAGCGCGAACGGCAGCGCACCGAGCGCCGTCCCCCAGACGATCCAGCGCAGCTGCCGCCGCGAGGTCACCGAACGCACGCGTCCCAGCGCGCGGACCAGCACCGCCAGCCCGCCGGTCAGGAACGACGCGAGATACAGCACCTCGAGCCGGTCGAGCAGGCCGATCAGCCGGACGAAATACTCCGGATCGGCGCCCGCGCGCAGCAGGCCGAGAATCCGGGTGGACGCCAGCACCCCTGCCGGCAGGTAGACGGCCGGGAGCCACCGGGCCATGCGCGCCGCGAAACCGTGGGAGTGCGGACGTTCCGGGAAGACGAGCGCGAAATGCAGGAAGAGCGGCGGCAGCAGCAGCATCGCCACTTCGTCCGCCCAGTAGAAGACCCAGTCGACCCGGTCGAAGCGCCCGTTGAACGAGAAGGTCAGGACGCCGAAGAAGGCCACCGACAGCCAGAAGAAGTGCAGTGTCGCCTGATCGAAGGGCCGGCGGACCCGCACCGCGACGCCAACGAGCAGCGTGAAGATCCCCACGGCCGCGAGCACGTAGTAGAGCGCGCCGGCGCCACGCGGGATGGGCGACAGCGTGACCTGGGTGATCTCGCGGTTGCCCAGCCGCAGGATCGTGTAGGTGTGGCGCTCGCCGGCGTTCGCGCCGCGCTGGAGCGCGAGGACGTCCTCGCGACGCTCGACGGGTGCGCCGTCGATGGCCAGCAGCACGTCGCCGGCGCGGATGCCGGCGCGATCCGCAGCCGTCCCCTCGGCAATCTCCGCCGCAACGACCCCGGCGGTCCGCTCGGCCCACAGGACGCCGTCCTCCACGTCGACCGACGTCGCGCGCTGGACGACGTTGATGGTGCCGAGGGCGAGCAGCACCAGCGCGACCGTGACGGGCACCGCCGTACGCCACCACTCGCGCCAGTTCTGGTGCGTGAGGGCTGGTGACGCCGCGCTTCCCGCTGTTTCGTACATGAGCTGCCGAAAACCTTGCGCGTGGGCGACAGCAAACCCCATACCACGCGTTTCGTCCACCACTCGTCCCTAACCTACTGCAAAATCGAGACTTCTACCGGCACACGGAGCCTTGGACCCGCGGGAATCCAAGAGTATGGCCCAGGCGATCCAAAATTACGTATCTCTCAGGGAGAGAGCGAGTTGCGGCGAACTTTTCCGCCGGGGAAGCGGAACCGTCTAGAAGCGGACGGTCAAGCCGCCGATCACCCGCTTCGGCGGGCGCACGACGAGGATCTCGTCATAGACGGACGAGTCGGCAAAGCCCTCGCGGAACACGTTGCGGACGGCGACGAGCATCTCCCATTCGGAGGAGAGGAAGTTCATGAATGGCAGGCCCTGGTTCACCTGCACGTCGAACCGGTAGCCGACGCCGGGCCCGGGGCCCTCGCCGTCGTCGCGCACGAACGCGGAGTTGAACCGGTAGAAGACGACGACCCGCGTGGCCGTGACGGGGACTTCGCTCTCGAGCGAGGCCGTGACGTCGTGCAGGCGCTCGGTGCCGGTGCGCACGGCCGACGGGGCCCACGCCGCGAGGAGCGCGAGGTCGGCGCCGGGAGCCGCGTCGCCCCACTCCGCCAGCGCCTGGCCGTAGGTGACGGCGCCGCGAAGATGGGCGGCCAGGGCCCGCGACAGGCTGAGGCTCCAGCCGCGGATGGCCACGTCGCCGGCCGTCCCGACGAAGTAGTGGCCGAGGTCGGTCGCCGGGCCGTCCGGCGTGCGCAAGCCGAAGAGCGTCACGGCCTGGTCGTCCACGCGCTGGCGGAAGGCCCGGACCCCAATCGTGGTGTCTCCCAGGTCGCGGTCGACACCCAGCTCGAAGTGGTCGACGCCCTCGGTCCGGAAACCCGCCGCCGAGAGCGGTGCGAACGTGCGCTGCGGCGGCACCCACTGGGCCTGGCTGGGGGGCAGGAACTCCTCGGCCCCGGGGGCCGAGAGCTGGCGCGTCGCGACGGCGTGCACGCGCATCACCGGCGACAGGCGGATGGTGGCCGACAGCCGCGGGCTGAAGAGCGAGGGCTCGGCGAGGTAGTCGTAGTGCGCGTAGGCCGCGCCGTAGCCGATCGAGACCGCGCGCGACACCGCCCACTCGTCGTAGGCGTAGAGGGCGCCGACGTTCCGGGCGGTTTCCGGCAGCGCGGCCAGGGCGACGGTGTTGCCGCCGTTGTACCGCTGCAGGCCGTAGGACATGCCGAACGTGTAGCGGTGCCGGGCGGCGGCCCGCGTCGCGTACCGGCCCGCAATCACCCACGAGCTGAGGTCGCCCTGGTTCAGGGCGGCCTTCACGGTCCAGTCGCCGTGCTGCCCCACCGGGGCGCCGACCGCGAAGTAGGCGATCTGGCTGGCGCGGTTGAGGTCGAAAATCTGTCCCGGGTCGTCGAAGGCGCCGGTGGTGAGCAGGTTCACCTCACCCTGGAAGGGCGTATCGGCGAAGAACGCGCTCGCGAGGCGCGCCGACTCGCCGAACGCGCGGCCGATCCGGCCGAACGAGTCGCCCAGCACGCCGCTGTCGTCGTCGTCGAACAGCCCGGTGGTGCCGCTGTCCTTGAGCACCGACCGCTTCAGGTGGCGAAGGCGCCACGCGGTCTCGCCCTCGTCCCGCTCGCCGTCCGCCAGCGCCGCGACCGTGTCGAGATCGGGGGCGCCGATGCCCGCCGTGGCCACGTCCGGATTGGCCGGGCTGGCGGCGCGGCGCATGGTGAAGGACGACATCGTACGACCCGAGGGGTGCACGTCGACCAGGGAGTTGCGCGCGGGCAGGTAACCCGGGAGGTGGGCACGGACCAGGTACGGGCCGGCCGGCAGGGACGTCAGCGTGTAGCGGCCGGAGGGGTCGGTGATGGCAAAACCGGTCCCGCCCCCCAGGGCGGAGACCACGACGCCGTCGAGCGGCTTGCCGGCTTCGTCCAGGACCACCCCGGCAATGGAGCCGGTGGCCACGGCCGCAACCTGCGTGACGGCAGGCGTCACCGGCCCGTCCGGGGCGCGCTGGGCCGCAGCGGCAGCCGGGTGGAGAGCCGTCAGGGAGACGAGCACCGCCGGAACGACCAGGCTGCTGGGGAAGCCCATACGCAACACTCCCGGCCCGCCCCCGGGGCGCTCGACGGGGGCGGGCCGTATTTTTCGGATCCTATCCGAAGTTTACGACGCTTCGACCGTGAAGTTCACGTTCTTCGTGAGCTCCTTGCCGGCCGCCTTGTCGGTGATCTTGATTTCCAGCCGGAACTCGCCGACGGGGAAGGTCGCGAGGGGCACGGTGATGCCCCCCGGCACCGGGAACTTCGACGGATCGAACTGCGGGGGCAGGTTCGAGGCGTTGATGTTCTGCGGGTTGGTCTTGTTGAAGAACTTCTCCTCGCCGTTCTCGGTCCGGTGGAAGTTGTACTCCATGACCAGGTTCGGCTTGCCGGCCGAGTCGAGGCCCGCGTTGTAGACCTGGAAGAAGATCGAGAGTTCCTGGTTCTTCTTGAAGTTCATGTCCGTCGCCGGCACCAGCTCCTGGGCACCGAAGACGAACGGCCGCTCACGCGCCTCGTCCTGGCCGATGGGCGCGGTCAGCATCGTCACGTTGTCGGTCGCGATGACCGAACTCGTCTGCAGCTCACCCGACCAGAAGTCCGGGACGGTCACCTGGGTCTTGAGCATGCCCATCTTGGCGACGGCGTTCTTCGGCGCCTTCTCCGGGAGCCGCTCCTTCATGACCACGAACACGTCGTAGGTGCCGGCCGGCGCCATGAACACGCGGTTCAGGCGGCCGTCCTTGAGCGCCGCCTGGTCGATGAAGTGGATGTCGTCCCAGGGGTACTCGAACTTCTTCTTGTCCTTGGCGGCCTCCCAGGCGGCCATGTCCACCACCCGCACGTACATCGCCACGTTGGCGGCCGGGGCGTTCTGGAAGGTCAGCACGAACGGCACGAAGGTGCGCTGATCCTGCGACTTCAGGAAGTACGGGTCGAGCTCCATCGTGATGTCGCTCGCGGCGGGGGCCTCACCGGCCATCGCGGCATCCACGACCTTCACGAGCTGCTCGATCTCGCGCTGCTCTTCCTTGCTGCGCTTCTTATCGTCCTTCTGGGCGAGCACACTCGCCGGGACCGCCACCGCCAGCGCCAGCGCGGCGAACAGCGCCACCACACGACTTCTTGCCATCATCACGTCTCCCTGAACTCCAAGATTCCGGATCCTTCGATCATAGGGGTGGAGCCGGAGGTTGTCAATTCACGGCAACATACTGGAAGAGAAGCACTTTGCCGTCACGCGCATCACCGAATCGGCCATAATGGCGCCACCCCGGAGCCGGCCGAAACAGGTCCCCACGACATCAGACACCGTTGGTGCCGACATGCTCCACGACGACGTCCTCGTAATCGTGCTCGCCGGCGGCGTCGGCGAGCGGCTCGCCCCCCTCACGCGGGAGCGCGCGAAACCCGCCGTGTACTTCGGCGGCCCCTACCGGATCATCGATTTCGTCCTCAGCAACTGCATCAACTCGGGGCTGCGGCGCGTCTTCATCGCCACCCAGTACAAGTCGCTCTCGCTCAACCGGCACATCCGCCTGGGCTGGAGCATCGTCTCCGAGGAGCTCGGGGAGTTCGTCGAGATCCTCCCGCCGCAGAAGCGCGTCGGCGAGCAGTGGTACCTGGGCACGGCCGACGCGGTCTACCAGAACCTCTACTCCATCGTGCGCGAGGAGCCCCGGTGGGTGGTCGTCCTGGCCGGCGACCACCTCTACAAGATGGACTACCGGCGCATGCTCCGGTACCACATCGACAAGGGGGCTGCCGTGACGCTCGCGACCATCGAGGTGCCGATCGCCGACGGCCACCGCTTCGGCATCGTCACCGTCGACGAGACCGACCGCGTGATCGGCTTCGACGAGAAGCCGCCCGACCCGAGCCCGATGCCGGGCCAGCCCGGCCTGGCGCTGGCCTCCATGGGCATCTACGTCTTCGACATGGAGACGCTGACCCGCAGCCTCGAGGCCGACGCGGCGCGCGCCGACAGCCGGCACGACTTCGGGCGGAACATCATCCCGGCGCTGCTGCCCGAAGGGCGCGCCTACGCCTACTCGTTCTACGACGAGAACAAGAAGGCGGCGAAGTACTGGCGCGACATCGGCACGCTCGACGCCTACTACGAGGCGAGCATGGACCTGTGCCGGGTCAACCCGGAGTTCAACATGTACGACCCGGACTGGCCGGTGCGTACCTACCAGCCCCAGGCGCCACCGGCGAAGTTCGTCTTCGCCGAGGACGAGCGGCGCGGCGAGGCGGTGGACTCGATCATCTCGCCCGGCTGCATCGTGTCGGGCAGCCGCGTGCGCGGCAGCATCCTCTGCCCGAACGTCCGGGCCCACAGCTTCTCGGTCATCGAGGAGTCGATCCTCATGCCAGGCGTGCGTGTCGGCCGGCATGCCCGCGTCCGCCGGGCGATTGTCGACCGCGACACGTTGATTCCCCGCGGCGCGCTGATCGGGTTCCACCCCGAGGAAGACCGCAAGCGCCACACCGTGACCGAGGGCGGCGTGGTCGTCGTCACGGCGCGCGACGAGCCGTACATCGGCCCGATCGCGGACGACGCGCTGCAGCGTGAGGCGAGCACGGATCGGCGGCTCTGATACGCTTGAGTGTTCTCATCCATCCCGCTTCGGCCGGCTGAGGCCCCGCGCCTCGCCCCGTGACACAGGAGAGCCCAGGTGAAGATCACACACGTGCACGGCCGGGAGATCCTCGACTCCCGCGGCAACCCGACGATTGAGGTCGACGTCCAGCTCGACGGCGGCGCAACCGGCCGCGCGGCGGTCCCATCCGGTGCCTCCACCGGCGAGCGCGAGGCGCTCGAACTGCGCGACGGCGACAAGCAGCGCTACCTCGGCAAGGGCGTGACGAAGGCCGTTGGCCACGTGAACGGCGAGCTCGCTTCCGCGGTGACCGGCCGCGAGCTCAGCCAGCGCGAGCTGGACGAGGCGATGATCGCGCTCGACGGCACGCCCACCAAGAGCCGGCTCGGCGCGAACGCGCTGCTCGGGATCTCGATGGCGGCACTCAAGGCCGCCGCCGCGGCCGCCAGCCAGCCCCTCTACGCCCACGTCGCGGCCGTGGCCGGCCGACCGGCCGAGTACATGCTGCCCGTGCCGATGATGAACATCCTGAACGGCGGCGCCCACGCCGACTCCAACGTGGACTTCCAGGAGTTCATGGTGATGCCGGTGGGGTTCCCGCGCTTCAGCGAGGCCCTGCGCGCCGGCGCCGAGATCTTCCACGCGCTGCGCGCGATCCTGAAGGCGCGCGGCCTCTCCACGGGCGTCGGCGACGAGGGCGGGTTCGCCCCCAGCCTGCGATCGAACCAGGAGGCGGTCGAGGTCGTGCTCGAGGCGATCGGCAAGGCCGGGTACACGGCCGGCGGCAACGTGCACATCGCCCTCGACGTCGCCTCCAGCGAGCTCTGGAAGGACGGGAAGTACGAGTTCCGCAAGTCCGGCGAGGCCACACGGGACGCCGATGGCATGGTCGCGCTCTACGCCGACTGGGTGCGGCAGTACCCGATCCTCTCGATCGAGGACGGCTGCGCCGAAGGCGACTGGGACGGCTGGGCGAAGCTCACGGCCGCCCTCGGCGACAAGGTGCAGATCGTCGGCGACGACGTGTTCGTGACCAACCCCGCCATCTTGAAGAAGGGCATCGCGGACGGCGTCGCGAACGCGGTGCTGGTGAAGCTCAACCAGATCGGCACCGTCACCGAGACCCTCGATGCCATCGCCATGGCCAGCACGGCCGGCTACGCGAGCGTCATCTCCCACCGCTCCGGCGAGACCGAAGACGCCACGATTGCCGACCTCGCCGTCGGCACCGCAGCCGGGCAGATCAAGACCGGTTCGGCGTCACGCAGCGACCGCGTGGCGAAGTACAACCAGCTCCTCCGCATCGAGGAGGCGCTCGGGACCGCCGCCCGGTACGCCGGCGCCGGTGCCATCAAGCAGCTGGGGTGACCGCCATGCACACAGTCGTGCTGCTTCGCCACGGGGAGTCCACCTGGAACCGCGAGAACCGGTTCACGGGCTGGACCGATGTCGACCTGAGCGAGAAGGGCCGGGAGGAAGCGCTCGAGGCCGGGCGGCTGCTCAAGGACGGCGGCTACGTCTTCGACCGCGCCTATACCTCGGTGCTGAAACGCGCCATCCGCACCTGCTGGATGGCCCTGGACGAACTCGACCTGCTCTGGATCCCGGTGGAGCGTCACTGGCGGCTCAACGAGCGGCACTACGGCGCACTCCAGGGACTCAACAAGGCGGAGACCGCCCAGGAGCACGGCGAGGCGCAGGTCAAGATCTGGCGGCGCAGCTACGACATCCCGCCGCCGGCCCTCACGCCGGACGATCCGCGGCACCCCTCACACGATCGGCGTTACGCGTCGATGCCTCCAGGCGACCTGCCGCTCACCGAGTCCCTCAAGGACACGGTCGCCCGGTTCCTGCCCTACTGGCACGGCACGCTGGCCCCGGCCATCCAGGGCGGCCAGCGGATCCTCATCGCCGCGCACGGCAACTCGCTGCGGGCGCTCGTGAAGTACCTCGACAACGTCTCGGAGACGGACATCGTCGGGTTGAACATCCCGACGGGGATCCCGCTGGTGTACGAGTTGGATGGGGCGCTGAAGCCGATCCGGCACTTCTACCTCGGGGACCCCGAGGCGGCAAAGGCCGCGGCAGACGCCGTGGCCCGACAGGCCGGGGGCCGCGCGTAGCGGCCCCCGGACGAACCGACGGGACCCTCCCGGCCGCCACGACGATGCGGCCGCGGCAGCCCCGGGCCTCCGCGCGCCTAGCTGGGCTTCTCGGCCGTTGCGTCGCCGGACGCGATGCGCAGCGACCGCAGGAAGCGGCGGTCGTTCGCCGTCATCTCCGCCGCGCGTTTCTGCACGCGCGCGGCCGCCACGGCCGTCGGCTCGCCGTCGGCCGCCGGCGCGGCCGACGTCCGGTTGACGAAGCCCACCACGGCTTCGAGCGTCACCTTCATCTCGTAGCCTTCCGCGCGGGCCCGCGCCCGGCACGCTTCGACTTCCGGGTTCTCGGCCACTGCCGCGGCAATGGCGTCGGCCAGCTCTCGCGCGAACCGGTTCACGACGTCATCCATGGATTTCCCTCCTCAGGCGCCGCCGGGCCGGGATGCCGGGGCAGGGTGCCGACACGCTGCTCCACCGGGCGGCAGGAGGGTCTCGGCGTAAAGTCGTCATACGGTGGGACTTAGGTTGCGGGGAATTCTGGGGCCATTCTATGGACGCCCCCGTGGGCTGTCAAGCCAAGAACGCTATAACTTGTGTCTGCTGTGCGAACTGGCACCGCTAATAGCGCCCGCCCGTCCCGTAGGTGGTTGATCCCGCGCGGCTTCGGGCGACTGGGTAAAATGCCTCCCATGTCTTCATCTTCCGGGGCGCCCCCCCGTTACTACTCCCGCCCCGACGACCTGGCGGGGTTCGACCCCGAACGCGACCTCGCCTATCCCGGGGAGTTTCCGTTCACCCGCGGCATCCAGCCGACGATGTACCGGGGGCGGCTGTGGACGATGCGGCAGTATGCGGGGTTCGGGACCGCGGCGGAGTCGAACGCGCGGTACCGCTACCTCCTGTCACAGGGCGTGAGCGGCCTGAGCGTCGCCTTCGACCTGCCCACGCAGATCGGCTACGACTCCGACCACCCCCTGGCCGCGGGGGAAGTCGGCCGCGTGGGCGTGGCAATCGACTCGATCGAGGACATGGCCGTGCTCTTCGACGGCATCCCGCTCGATCGCGTGTCGACGTCGATGACCATCAATGCGACCGCGATCATCCTGCTGGCGCTGTACGTCGCGGTAGGCCGGCGGCAGGGCGTGGCGCCGAAGCAGTTGTCGGGCACGATCCAGAACGACGTGCTCAAGGAATACGTCGCACGGGGCACCTACATCTATCCCCCGCAGGCCTCCCTGCGCATCATCACCGACATCTTCGCGTTCGCCGAGCGCGAGGTGCCACGATGGAACACGATCTCCATCAGCGGCTATCACATCCGCGAGGCCGGCTCGACGGCGGTGCAGGAAGTGGCGTTCACGTTCGCGAATGCCATCGCCTACGTCGAGGCCGCGGTGGCGGCCGGGCTCGACGTGAACGCCCTCGGCCAGCGGCTGTCGTTCTTCTTCAACGCCCACAACGACTTCCTCGAGGAGGTCGCGAAGTTCCGTGCCGCGCGCCGGTTGTGGGCCCGGATCATGCGTGATCGCTTCGGCGCGACCAACCCGCGCGCGATGCAGCTGCGGTTCCACACGCAGACGGCCGGCAGCACCCTCACCGCCCAGCAGCCCGACAACAACATCGTCCGCGTCGCGCTGCAGGCGCTCGCGGCCGTGCTCGGCGGGACGCAGTCACTGCACACCAACGGCCGTGACGAGGCGCTCGCGCTGCCGACGGAGGAGTCGGCGCGCATCGCGCTGCGCTCGCAGCAGATCATCGCGTTCGAGTCGGGCGTCCCGAACACGGTGGACCCGTTCGCCGGCTCGTACCATGTGGAGGCGCTGACGAACGAGATCGAGGCGGGCGCCACCGCGCTGCTCGACCGCATTGCCTCGGTGGGCGGCACGCTGGCGGCCATCGAGTCGGGCTTCATCCAGCGGCAGATCCAGGACTCCGCCTACAAGGCCCAGCAGGCCGTCGACGCCGGCGCGGCCGTGGTCGTGGGCGTGAACCGCTACGTGACGGAGGACGCGGGGACCATCGAGGTCTTCCGCGTGGATCCCGAGCTCGAACGCCAGCAGGCCGCGCGGGTCCGGGCGGTTCGCGCGTCCCGTGACGAGGCCGCCTGGAAGGCCGCCCTGGAGGCGGTGGGCACCACGGCACGGGGCCACGACAACCTCGTGCCGCCGATCATCGCGGCCGTGGAGGCGAAGGCCACCGTCGGGGAGATTGCCGACACGCTGCGCGAGGCCTTCGGCGAGTTCAAGGAAGTCCCGTTCGACTAGGCGCGCCACCCGCACCCATGGCCGAGCCCCTTCTTTCCGTCCGTGGACTCACCACCGTGTTCGACACGGCGGAGGGCCCCGTCACGGCCGTGCACGGCGTGTCGTTCGACATCCGCCGGGGCGAGACGCTCGGGCTCGTCGGCGAGTCGGGCAGCGGCAAGTCGGTCACGGCCTTCTCGATCCTGCGGCTGCTCCAGTCGCCGGGCCGGATCGCCGGGGGGCAGGTGCTATTCGACGGCCGCGACCTGCTGGCGTTGCCGGAGCACGACATGCGCGCCGTGCGTGGCGCCGGAATCGGGCTGATCTTCCAGGAGCCGATGGCGGCCCTCGACCCGGTGATGCGGATCGGCGACCAGATTGCAGAGTCGCTGCTGGTGCACGGCCGGGCGACGCACGCCGAGGCCAGGGTCCGGGCAATCGAGCTGCTGCGCGCCGTGCGGATCACCGATCCCGAGGCGCGCGTACGGGACTACCCGCACCAGCTCTCCGGCGGCATGCGCCAGCGCGTGATGATCGCGGTCGCGCTGGCGTGCGCGCCGCCGCTCGTCATCGCCGACGAACCGACGACGGCGCTGGACGTCACCGTGCAGGCGCAGATTCTCGAGCTGCTCGGACGCATGCGGCGTGAGCTCGACCTCGCGCTGCTGCTCATCACGCACGACCTCGGCGTCATCGCCGAGACGGCCGACCGCGTCGCCGTGATGTACGCCGGCCGCATCGTCGAGGAAGCGTCCGTCCGGGATCTGTTCCAGTCACCCGCGCATCCCTACACGCGCGGGCTGCTGGCGTCGATGCCCTCCGGGCACCAGCACGCGCGCCTGACCGCCATCGACGGCGCGGTGCCCGACCTCGCCGACCTGCCGCCCGGGTGCCCGTTCGCGCCGAGATGCCCGGAGCGCATGGCCGTGTGCGACTCGGCCCCGCCGGCGCCGACGCCGATGGGCGAGGGACGCCGCGTGCGGTGTTACCTGCACGGGCCCGCCGCCGAACCCGTTCATCCCGTGGAGGTCGCCCCGTGACGCCGCTCGTGGAGGTCCGCAACCTGACGAAGCACTTCGTGCGCGGCGGGCTGTTCCGCCAGAAGTCGGTGGTGAAGGCCGTGGACGGCGTGAGCTTCACGGTGCACGAAGGCGAGACGTTCGGCCTCGTCGGCGAGTCGGGCAGCGGCAAGAGCACGACCGGCCGGTCGATGCTGCGGCTGATCGAGCCGACCGCGGGAGAGGTGCACTTCCGCGGCGAGGACGTCCTGGCGTTCGGCGCGGCCCGCCTGCGCGCGGCGCGGCGCGACATGCAGATGGTCTTCCAGGATCCGTACTCGTCGCTCAACCCGCGCATGCGGGCCGGCGCGATCGTCGAGGAGCCGCTGGTGATCCATCGCCTCGGGTCGCGCGCGGAGCGGCGGGACCGCGTGGCGGAGCTGTTCCGGCTGGTGGGCCTGGATCCCGCGCAGCTCGAACGGTTCCCGCACGAGTTCAGTGGCGGCCAGCGGCAACGGATCGGGCTGGCGCGCGCGCTGGCGCTGAACCCGTCGTTCGTCATCGCGGACGAGCCCGTGTCGGCACTCGACGTCTCGATCCAGGCGCAGGTCGTCAACCTGCTGATGGACCTGCAGGAACAGCTGAAGCTCACCTACCTGTTCATCGCCCACGACCTGCGGCTCGTGGGCCACATCTGCCAGCGCGTGGCGGTGATGTACCTGGGCCGGATCGTCGAGATGGGCGAGACGTCCCGCCTGTTCGAGCGGCCGCTGCACCCGTACACCCAGGCGCTGCTCTCCGCGGTGCCCGTGATCGATCCGGCCGCACGACGCCAGCGCATCGAGCTGGATCCATCCACCGTCAATCACGACGCCCCGCTCGTGGAAGTCGAGCCGGGCCACTTCGCGGCGGTGTGATCAGGGAGCGTGGCGGCGGCACGGCCGGGCGCCTGTGTCGAGGCGACGGTTCCTGACCGCCGCGCGGCGTCCACGGCACCGTGTTGGCTCAGGGGCCGATGCGGATGTCTGGCCGCGCCAGACGTCGGCCGCGGCGCCGGCGCGGCCGGCGGTGATGCCGGGCTTTCAGCGGCACTAGGGGTGCGCGGCGGCGCCGACCGGCAGCGGCGACTGCCGCTCGTCGCGTTCGACCTGTCCGTCGCGGATCGCGATCACGCGGTGCGCGTGCCCTGCGATGTCCGGCTCGTGCGTCACGAGCACGATGGTGTTGCCCGACGCGTGGAGCCGCTCGAAGAGCGCCATGATCTCGACGCCGGTCTTCGAGTCGAGGTTGCCGGTGGGCTCGTCTGCGAGCAGGATCGACGGGTTGTTGACCAGCGCCCTGGCGATGGCGACGCGCTGGCGCTGCCCGCCGGAGAGCTCGTTCGGCCGGTGATGCACGCGGTGCCCGAGCTCGACCTTGTCGAGCGCCGCCTGTGCCCGCTCCAGCCGGTCCTTCTTCGCCACGCCCCCATAGACGAGCGGCAGCTCGACGTTGTGGAGCGCCGAGGCGCGTGGGAGCAGGTTGAACGTCTGGAAGACGAACCCGATTTCCTCGTTGCGGACCCGGGCCAGCTCGTTGTCGTCCATCTGGCTGACCTCCTTGCCGTTCAGGAGGTAGGTGCCCTTCGACGGCGTGTCGAGGCAGCCGATCAGGTTCATGAGCGTGGACTTGCCGGACCCCGACGGCCCCATGATGGCGACGTACTCGCCCCGTTCGATCTGAATCGACACCCCCCGCAGGGCGTGGATCTCCTCGTCGCCCATCTGGTAGGTCTTCCACAGGTCACGCGTCTCGATCAGGGCCATACGGCGTTCAGTCTCCCATAGGGATGGACGTTCGGAGCGGCCGGGTGGTTCCGGCCGCCGCGATCCCCTTTTCTGCCTTCTGCCTTCTTACTTCCCGTGTTCAGGCGCCACTGATCGCCTCCACGACCCGCTTCGCTGCAGGGGCCGTGACCTCCGCCAGTCGCACGGTCCAGTCCCTGGCATCCACGAGCACGAGCGAAGGCGCCTGGGCACCGCGACGCTGGTGCGCCGAGACGGCCTGGACCAGGTCCCGCTGTGGCGGGAACTCGCTGCCGAACAGCAGGACGACCACGGGCCCCCTCGGGTCCCCGGCCGCCAGGCGCCCCGCGGCGCCGAGCACGTCACTGACCAGGGCGGGCGTGATCGCCGACTCGAGCCGGACCAGCACGCGGGCGCCCGGCCGCGACAGGAAACGAGCCCGGGCCTGCGGCAGGAGGGCCAGGTCGAACCCGCGCACGTCAGGCGACTCCACGTCGCCCACCAGGCGCACCACGCGTTCCCTGACCCGCGCCAGGACGGCACGGCGCAGGATCGAGTCCCGGCCGGCCCGCTCCCGCTCGAACATCCGGGCCGCGGCCGCCGGCGGCGGCTCCGGCTCCGGAGGCGGGGGGACGACCGGTTCGGAGGGCGGCGGCACGTCGGGCGCGGCGGGCTCGGGGGCGACCGCGAGCGCCTCGTCGTAGGCCTCCCGCTGGGCGGGATCGGTCAGGGTCTTGTAGGCGGCCGTCAGCTCCGCGGCCCTGGCGGCGGCCATCTCCTGGAACTCCTGGCCCAGGTGCATGACCTTGTCGGGGTGATACCGCGCGATCTCGCGCCGGAATGCCGTCTTGATGGTCTCGAGGTCGGCGGACGGCTCGATGCCGAGCAGCTCGTAGTGGGTCTTCACAACCCTTTCTTGAACTCCGCGACGTTGGACGAGGGCAGCTCACGCCGCTCACGTTCGCGCAGGCGGCGTTCGCGCCGCGGCTCGGTGCTGCGCGCGCAGTACGGGCAGAACGACCAGCCGGGCTGCAGCGCGCGCCCACAGCTCGGGCAGCCGCCACTGAGCCGGCGGCCACACGCGGGGCAGGCCACGAAGTCGAGGCCGACCGTCACGCCGCAGCCGGGGCAGGCCGAGCGCATCTCGCGCACCTCGGTCACGACGCGCAGCAGTTCCTCGGCCGTCGTCACGCCGGCCCGCACCTTCGCCAGCGCGTCCTCCGCGAGCGTCGTCATGCCGGTCGCCTGCGCCATCTCACGCACGGCGTCCTCCGAAGCCCGCTGCGCGATCAGGCGGCGCACCCGCTCGTTCACGCGCAGCACCTCGTAGACGCCCACGCGCCCCCGGTAGCCGGTCTGGTTGCACTGCTCGCAGCCCACCGCGCGATAGAAGGGCTGCGCGTCCGCGTCGGCCTCGCTCATGTTCAGGGCGCGCAACACGTCCGGCGGGGGCGTGTACTGCCGCCGGCACGCCGGGCAGAGGCGCCGGAGCAGGCGTTGCGCGACGATCCCGATCGTGGCCGAGGCAATGACGTACGGCTCGATGCCGATGTCCTGCAGCCGCGTGACCGCCGACGGCGCATCGTCGGTGTGCAGGGTGGAGAGCACGAGGTGGCCCGTCTGGGCCGCCTGCGCCGCGATGCGCGCCGTCTCCTGATCGCGAATCTCGCCGACCAGGATCACGTCGGGATCCTGCCGCAGGATCGAGCGCAGCGCGCTCGCGAAGGTCAACTTGATCTTGTCGTTGACCTGCGTCTGGTTCACGCCCGGCAGCTGGTACTCGATCGGGTCCTCGATCGTGATGATGTTCGTGCGCTCCGACTGCATCGCCACGAGCGCGGAACAGAGCGTGGTGGTCTTGCCGCTGCCGGTGGGCCCGACGACCAGGATCATGCCGTGCTGGAACCGCAGGAACTGGCGGAGCTCGGCGAGCGCGGCGGCCGAGAACCCCAGCTCCTCGAGCGGCGGCACGCCGCGCTGGTGATCCAGCAGGCGGAGCACCATCTTCTCGCCGTGCAGCGTGCGCAGGGTCGAGGCGCGGAAGTCGACCTCGCGCCCCTCGTCCGTCGCCACGCGGATGCGCCCGTCCTGGGGCAGGCGCTTCTCCGCGATGTCCATGCCCGACATGATCTTGAGGCGCGCGATGAGGCCCTCGTGCACCCACTTCGGAAGGTCCATCACCTCCTTGAGCAGGCCGTCGAGCCGGTGCCGGATGAGGACGCCCTTCTCCATCGGCTCGATATGGATGTCGCTCGCGGCCGCCTTGATGGCGCTCTTCACCACGAGGTCCACGAGATCGATGATGGGCGCGGCCTCGCTCCGCTCCTTCAGGCCCGCGATGGGCTCGAACGGATCGTCGTCCCCGCGACGCGCGAGGCCCCGCTCCCCTGGCGGGGTGGCGCTGCGAGCCGTCAGCCGCTGGACCGGCGCCGACGATGGCGTCGTGCCGGGCCGCATGAGGGCCTTGTCGGGATATCCGGCACCAATCGCCTCGAGGATGTCGGCCCGGGTCGCGACGACCTGCTTGATGCGATATCCCGTCTGGAATTCCAGGTCCTGCACCAGGCTGAACAGCAGCGGGTCGGCCATGGCGACCGTCAGCAGGTTCTTCTCGAGGCGGACCGCGACGCAGGAGCGCTTGAGCGCGACCTCCTTGGGAATCAGGGTGACGACGCCCGGGTCCGGGGGGGTCTCGCCGAGGTTCAGGTACGGGAAGCCGAGCTGGTAGGCGAGGGCCTTGGCAATCTGGCGCTCGGTGGCGAGGTTCATGCGCACGAGCACCGCGCCGAGCCGCTCCCCGGTGCGCTTGTGCTCGGCAAGCGCGGTCCGGAGGTCGTCTTCGGTGATGAGCCCCGCCTGGATCAGGGTTTCACCCAGCTTCTTGCGCACTAGTCCTGCCCGCCCCCGGAGGGGCCAACCGCCATCATAGGTAGGGACCAACGGCGGGCGCAATCGCGTGTGCCGGGCTGCGCAGTTTCGCGCAGGCCACGCCGCCGGCCTTCCCCGGTTCCCTGTTTCGGCCGCTCGCGGTTGCCGCGGTAGGGGCTTTCGGGGCACGATCGGCCCGACGTGGACCTCCAGCCTCCGGACACGGCGCCTGGCGCGCCTTCCCGCGACGACCACACCCTGCGCCGGCGGGCCGCCGCGCGGCTGATCGAGCGCGCGGACGTCATCGTCGCCGACACCGTGGCGGTCTTCCCGTTCACCGGCCCGCGCCGCCTCGAGGCGGAGTACTGCACCCGGCTCGGCGCCCTCGTCGTCCGGCTGCTGTCGGAGACCGTGCTGGCCGCCTCGCTCGACTACCGGGCGAGCGGCATCAGCGAGCTGATGGACACGGCGGCCGAACGCGACCTCGCGCCCGACCAGCTGTTCACCTTCATCGACCTCGCGCTCAACACCAGCCTCGACGAGGTCTCGACCGACCCGCTCATCGGCGCGACCACGGAGCCCTGGCCACAGGCCGCTCAGACCCTGCGCCGCGCCGGCGTCGACCTGCTTGCCGCGTGGACGGCGCGCGCGCTCGCCACGCCGTCAGAGCAGGCCATCGTCGATCCGCTGACCACCCTGCATACCCGGCCCGTGCTCGACGCGGTCCTCGCCAAGGAATGCTACCGGGCCGAGCGCTTCGAGCACTGGCTGTCGCTCATCGTGCTCGATGTCGACAACCTCTCGGACATCAACCGCATCCACGGCTTCGGGGTCGGCGACCGCATCCTCGAGCGGCTCGGCATCCTGCTGCGCACCTACTTCCGCCAGCACGACTGGGTCGTGCGGTATCACGAGGACGCCATCGCGGTGCTGCTCCCCGAGACCTCGCCTCCTGACGCGCTCGCCCTCGCAGAGCGCACGCGCACCATGGTGGCGGAGCGCCTGACCTTCCGCGACTACCGCACGGAGGAGCGTGCGGAGGTGACGGTCAGCGTCGCGGTGGTCTCCGCGCGGGCGCTGGAGGGCGAGCCCATCGACGAGGTCCGCCTGCTCCGCGCCGCGGAAGCCGCCGTGGTCCGGGCGAAGCTCGGCGGGCGCAACTGCGTCGAGCAGGTCGAGCTGCCGCCGCGGCTCATGTCGGTCGAAGAGGCCTCGGTGGTCCTGAACACCGATATCGCCGGCATCGAACGCCTCGTGGGCGACGGCCGGCTCGAACCAATCACGGCCGGCCGGCACGTGCGCCTCGAGCGCGAACGCGTCGAGGCCCTCGCCCGCGATCGTTCCACGACCTGATTACCCGCCCTCCCCTCCCGCGGCGCGCGGGACGAGCGGAGGGGCCAGCATCGCCGCGAAGGCACACGCCTTGCCTCGTGCCTCGCCATGACGCACATTCCAGCCGCGATCGTCCTCCGCCGGGTACGCCGCGCCGCGTTCATCTGTCTCCTGGCCGCCTGCGTGGTGACACTGCCCGCCGTGCCTGCCGACGCACAGGCCACCGGGGCCGACACCTTCAGCGGGCTCTATGCCGGTATCGACGCCGGGCGGCAACAGGTCATCGGCGGGGCGCTGGTCGACGGCGTCGACACGCTCCAGGAAGGCTCCCGCCTCGTCACCTCGGTCTTTGGCGGTCTCCGGGCCGGCCTGTCCGGCTTCGTGTTCGGTGCCGAGCTCGGGATCGGATGGCTCGACGGGACGCTGCACCTGGACGACCCGGCCCGCGCCCTCCGCATCGACTACGACACCTCACGGCAGTGGCACTGGCTGCTGAGCGCCGGCCACACCGTGGGCGCGAGCACGCTGGTCTTTGCCTACGTCTCGGAGGTGAGTCGGGACTTCGACGTGTCGGTCCGGCAGCGCGGCACGCTGCTCACCCAGCAGGACGGACAGGGCCTGCTCCGGTTCGGAGGGGGCGTCGAACACCGGCTGTCGGGTCCGCTGCGGTTGCGAGTGCTGGCCGGCACGTCCCGCGCCGACTTCGGGGACCGTACGACGAACCGCGCCGTCGGACGGCGGTTCGAGCTGTCCGGCGGCGCGGTCGTCGGATTCTGAGTCGCGGGACGTGCGCGTCAGCCTTCCGACTGGTACTGCTCCTTCAGCCGCGCGACGACCGACGGGTCGGCGAGCGTCGTGGTGTCGCCGAGCGTCTTGCCCTCGGCGATGTCGCGGAGCAGGCGGCGCATGATCTTGCCGGATCGGGTCTTCGGCAGGTCGGCGCTGAAAATGATGTCGTCGGGCCGGGCAATCGCGCCGATCTTGTGCGAGACGTGGCGCTTCAGCTCGTCGGCCAGCGCCTCGGAGTGCGCGACGCCCTCCTTGACCGTGACGAACGCGGAGATCGCCTGGCCCTTGATCTCGTGGCTGCGCCCGACGACGGCGGCTTCGGCGACCTGCGGGTGGTCGACGAGCGCGCTCTCGACCTCCATCGTGCCGATGCGATGCCCGGCGACGTTGATCACGTCGTCGACACGCCCCAGCAGCCAGAAGAACCCGTCGTCATCCCGCTTGGCGCCGTCACCGGTGAAGTAGATCCCGCCGGGCCAGCGGCTCCAGTACTGCCGGCGGAACCGTTCGGGATCGCCGTAGATGCCACGCAGCATCGACGGCCACGGCTTCGTGATTGCGAGCAGCCCGCCGCCGACGGGGACGGACTCGCCGCTGTCGGTGAGGATCTCGGCGCTGATCCCCGGGAACGGCTGCGTCGCCGAGCCGGGTTTCGTGCTCGTGATGCCCGGCAGCGGGGTGATCATGATGCCGCCGGTTTCCGTCTGCCACCACGTGTCCACGACGGGGCAGCGCTCGCCCCCGATGTGCAGGTGATACCAGACCCAGGCCTCGGGGTTGATGGGTTCACCCACCGATCCGAGCAGGCGCAGCGACGAGAGGTCGTGCCCCTTCGGCCAGTCGGTGCCCCAGCGCATGAAGGCGCGGATGGCCGTGGGCGCCGTGTAGAAGATGGTGACGCCGTAGCGCTCGACGATCTCCCAGAAGCGGTCCTTCCGCGGCCAGTCGGGCGCCCCTTCGTACATGACCACCGTCGCGCCGTTGGCCAGGGGGCCGTAGACCACGTAGCTGTGGCCGGTCACCCAGCCGATGTCGGCCGTGCACCAGTACACGTCCTCGTCCTTCAGGTCGAAGACGAGCTTCGTGGTGGCATAGGTGCCGACCATGTAGCCGCCGGTGGTGTGGACGATGCCCTTGGGCTTCCCCGTCGTGCCGGACGTGTAGAGGATGTAGAGCATGTCCTCGGCGTCCATCGCTTCGGGTGCGGCCCTGGGCGACGCGGCGGCCATCAAGTCGTGGTACCAGTGATCGCGCCCTTCGGTCCACGCGACCGGGACGTCGGCTACGCCACGGCGCACGACGACCACGTGCTCGATCGAGGGCGTGTCGGCGAGGGCCTCGTCCGCCACCTGTTTGAGCGGCACGACGTTGCCGCGACGAAAACCACCATCGGCGGTGACCAGGACCTTGCAGGACGAGTCGTTGATGCGGTCGCGCAGCGACTCCGCGCTGAAGCCGCCGAAGACGACGGAGTGGACGGCGCCGATGCGGGCGCAGCCGAGCATCGCGATGGCCAGCTCCGGGACGAGCGGCATGTACAGCGCGACGCGGTCGCCCCTGGTGACCCCGAGGGTGCGCAGCACGTTGGCGAACTGGCAGACCTCCCGATGCAGGTCGTGGTAGGTCAGCGTGCGCCGGTCGCCCGGCTCGCCTTCCCAGATGATCGCGGCCTTGTTGCGGCGAGGCGTGGCGAGGTGCCGGTCGAGGCAGTTGACGCTGGCGTTGAGCTTGCCGCCGACGAACCACTTCGCGTCGGGTGGCTGCCAGTCGAGCACCGTGGTCCACGGCTCGATCCAGTCGAGCTCCTTCGCGAAGCCTTCCCAGAACGCCTCGGGATCCGCCGCGGCGCGCTCGTAGATGCCGGGGTCCGACACGTGGGCCTCCCGCCGGAAGGCCTCCGCGGGTGGGAAGGCGCGGTCCTCGCGCAGGAGCGCCTCGATCTCCGGGGATACAGGCTTGTCGCTCATGCCACGGAGTATAGCGATCTCAGATTGAAGATTTCAGATTGAAGATTTATTGCAGAAGGCAGATTTCGGATTGGAGATTTATTGGGAGATTGACTGGGTGGATTGGCTGATTGCGGGGCGGCTCGCTATCCCCCAATCGAACAATCAGATCGTCCATCGCGGCGATCTGCCTTCGTCAATCAATCTTCAATCTGAGATCTTCGATCTTCAATCCTCGGAACCCTGCTGTTCCGGCGGGCGCGGCGGCGCGCCGCTCAGGGAAGCGGGGGCGGCGCTGGAGCCGGCGCCCTCCGGAACAGCAGGGTTCCGAGGATGCCTCCGAGCATGGCGAAGATCGCGGAGACGACCAGCCAGAACATGAAGCCCAGGATCCAGCCGAGGCCGAGGACGAGGAAGGGGGCGCCGCCCTCGGCGGGGCCGTGGGCGAGGGTCTCGAAGAAGCCGCGCAGCGCGGGCGGCAGGTCCCCGCCGCCGTTCTCGAGGGTCCGCTGCAGCATGCGCCGCTGGAACGGGCCCATCAGGATCCCGATGGGGATGGACAGGACGCTGCCGAGCGCGCCGCCGATGGCGCCGGCCATCAGGCCCACCACCGCACCGTCACCGGTCTGGATGGGTTCGGGGTGGCCCTGCTGCATCAGGTACGCGGCCAGCGCGCCGCCCAGCAGGATCCAGGCGCAGCAGCAGTTGGCGACGTTGATGACGGGGAGCGCCGACAGCACGCCGATCACGACGCCGCCGAGCAGGGCGGGTTGCGTCTTCGCGGGCGTCACGGGCGGTCCTCCCCCCGGGCGTCAGTCGTAGTACTCGAGGCCCAGGTGCGTGATGAGCTCCTCACCCTTCAGGAAGCGCAACGTGTTCTTGAGCTTCATGAGCTGGATGAAGAGATCGTGCTCCGGGTACACCTCTTTGGCGTGCATCGGAGCCTTGAAGTAGAACGAGAGCCACTCCTGGATCCCGGACATGCCCGCACGCTTCGCGAGGTCGAGGAACAACGCGGCGTCGAGCACGATCGGCGCGGCCAGGATCGAGTCGCGGCACAGGAAGTTGATCTTGAGCTGCATCGGGTACCCGAGCCAACCCACCAGATCGATGTTGTCCCAGCCTTCCTTGTTGTCGCCGCGCGGGGGGTAGTAGTTGATGCGCACGACGTGCGAGAGGTCCTTGTAGAGCTCGGGATAGAGCTGCGGCTGGAAGATGTAGTCCAGCGCCGACTTCTTGCTCTCTTCCTTCGTCTTGAACGACTCGGGGTCGTCCAGCACCTCCCCGTCGCGGTTGCCGAGGATGTTGGTCGAGTACCAGCCGCGCACGCCGAGCAGCCGCGCCTTGAGGCCGGGGGCGATGATCGTCTTGATCAGCGTCTGCCCGGTCTTCATGTCGTTGCCGGCGACCGGGGCCTTCGTCGCGGCCGCGAGCTCGAGCATCGAGGGCACGTCCGCCGTGAGGTTCGGCGCCGCGTTCGCGAACGGGATCCCTTCCTTGAGCGCGGCGTAGGCATACACCATGCTGGACGGGATCGCGTCGTCGCTCGCCTCGAGGCCTTTCTCGAAGGCGGCGAGCGACTGGTGCACCGGGCCTTCCTTCATGAAGACCTCGGTGCTGCCGCACCAGATCATCACGAGGCGGGAGCAGTTGTTGTCGGCCTTGAAGCGGCGGATGTCCGCGATCAGCTGCTCCGCCAGGTCCTTCTTGTTCGCGCCCTTCTTGACGTTCGGGCCGTCGAGGCGCTTGACGTAGCGGCGGTCGAACACCGCCGACATCGGCTTGACGGCCTCCATCTCGGGCCGCACCTGGTCGAGCAGCTCCGGCTCCAGCACGCCGGCGGTGCGGGCCGCCGCGTAGCAGTCTTCCTCGAAGATGTCCCAGCCGCCGAAGACGATGTCGTCGAGCGAGGCGAGATCGACGAAGTCCTTGATCTTCGGCGCGCGGCCCTCGGTGCGCTTGCCCAGGCGGATCGTGCCCATCTGGGTGAGCGAGCCGATGGGCTGCGCCAGCCCCTTGCGGATGGCGTGCACGCCTGCGATGACCGTCGTGCTGACGGCCCCGAGGCCGACGAGGAGGACTCCGAGCTTGCCTTGTGCGGGTGTGATGTCGACCGGCTGCTTCACAATCGCGCGATCATATCATGGGGACATGCTCTTCAAGTTCCGGCGGGTGCGCACCATGGACCCCCTCCAGGTCGCCATGACCGGCGTCCGGATGGGCGAACGCTTCCTGCAGATCGGGGTGGACGACCGGCAGCTCCTCGGCGGCCTCGCCGCCAAGGTCGGCCTGAGCGGAACCGCCGCCCTGGCCGTGCCGGACGAGGCCCAGGCAGCGCGCGGCCGCCAGGCCGCCGCCAAGGCCGGCGTGCTGCTCGATCTCCGCGTCGAGCCGCTCGACGCCCTGTCGTTCGACGCCGACGCCTTCGACATGGTCGTCGTGGACGACACCGCCGCCCGCTTCGCCGCCCTGCCCGCCGAAACCCGCGACGCCTGCCTGCGCCAGGCACGCCGCGTCCTCCGGCCGGGCGGGCGCATCGAGCTCGTCGAGGGACTCGGCGGCGGGCTCCTGAGCCGCCCCCCCACACGTCCGGCCGGCTACCAGGCCGAGGCCGCGCTCGCCGCCGCCGGTTTCAAGCCGGTCCGCGCGCTCGCGGAGAAGGACGGCTTCCGGTTCGTCGAAGGGCTCAAGGGCGCCCCCGCAGACGGAATTCAGAATTAAGAAAACGGAATCAAGAAAGGAACGGGGAAGGCAGAAGTGCGGAACGCCCGTTGTCCCATGCCTTCTGGATTCCCCATTCCGGAATTCCTTTCTTGATTCCGTTTTCCTGGATTCTCTATTCCTTCACCTGAGGCACGTGGCGTGCCGCCCGCCGTCGATCGAGATGGTGTCGCCGGTAATCCAGGCGGCGCGCTCGGAGGCGACGAACAGGATCAGGTCGGCAATCTCGTCAGCCTCGCCCGGGCGGCCGAGCGGGTGCGTTTCCTTCGATCGCTGCAGGAAGGCCGCGTACCGTTCCTCGTCCATGCCGCCACGCCGGTGCAGGTTGGTGATCGTCACGCCGGGATTGACCGCGTTGACGCGCACGCCATGGGGCGCCCAGTCGAGGGCGGCGCAGCGCGTGAGGTGATCCACGGCCGCCTTGCTCGCGCAGTAGGCCGACACACCGGCAAACGAGCGCAGGCCGTTCACGCTCGAGACCGTCACCACATTGCCCTGCCTCGCCTTGAGGTGCGGGAACGCCTCACGCATCAGCCGGAAGGGGGCGCGGGCGTTGATCGCCATCATGCGGTCCCACACCTCGTCCGTGGTCGCGTCGGTCGCGCCGTTGGCGATCACGCCGGCCGCGTTCACGAGGACATCCAGCCCGCCAAAGCGTGACACCGACTCCCCGATGACACGCGCGGGGGCATCATCCGCCGTGACGTCCGCCGCGACGGCCGCCGCCGTGCCCCCCGCCGCCACAATCTCCTGCGCGACCGCGCCGAGCGCCGCGCCGTCGCGGGCCGTCACCACCACCGCGGCGCCCGCCCGCCCGAACTTGATCGCCGCCGCCCGCCCGATGCCACTCGAGGCGCCGGTCACCACCACCACCTTGCCCGTGAAGGATTCGCTCATGGAGGGAGTATAGGGGCGTCCTGTCCCCTCCCACCGTCACATCCCGGGGACGAACAGGCCAAAGTCTCCGGCGGGATCGGCCGAAAACCTCGAACAGGGGGGATTCCTCCGCGAGAGGCGCGCGGCAGGGGTTTTGCCTTGGAACCCGCGGTACTTATGGCCGAGCACCAGCCGCCGGACGTCTTCAGCGCGCGTGAGATCGCGGCCGCCGCCGGGGTCAGCGAGGCCGAGGTCCGCGCCCGGATGGCCCGCGGCCAGATCCGGTCGGTCAGCGCGCTCCTGCCGGCCGGTGCCCCCGCGGCTCCGGTGATGGACGAGCTCGTGCCACACGCCGAGGCCGCGCGGGCGGTGCGAGCCCTGAGGCACGGCGATCCGATGCCCCCCGACGGCACTGGATTGCCTCGACTGCTGCCGGCGGTGGGCCCGTCGCGCCGCGGGCGCCGGGGACTGCCGCTCGTGATGGCCTCATCGGCACACGGGCTGCTCGCGCTCCAGGTCCTGCTCGTCGGGTCGCTGGGCCTCGCGAAGGCGGACGACACGGCGGAGCCGGTCACGAAACGCGAGCCGGTCCGCCTGGTCTTCCTGGCTACGCCGGGCCCTGGCGGAGGCGGGGGGGGCGGTGGTCTTCGGGCACCGGCGCCTCCGGCACGGGCCCAGCGCAAGGGACCGAGCCTGACCAGCAGCCCGGTCGTCGCGCGGCGTGTGCCGCCGCGGCGTCCGGATCCCCCGGCTCCGCGGCGGCCTCTCGAGCCTCCGCATCGGCCGCCGCCGCGGGCGCCGGAGCCACCGCCACGACCGGTCGAGGCGCGGACGTTGCCAACGGTCGCCGCGCCGGTGGCCGTCGTCGCAGGGGATGAGGCCGATGACACCGGCGTGATCGAGGCAGCGCCGATCGCGGACGCGCCGCCCAGCCAGGGGCCCGGAACCGGCGGAGGCGCGGGCGCGGGCGAAGGCGCCGGCATCGGCGACGGCCAGGGTCCGGGCATCGGGCCAGGCAGCGGCGGTGGCACGGGCGGCGGGCCGTACCGGCCCGGCAGTGGCGTGGAGCCGCCGCGATTGCTGCGGGAAGTCCGGGCGGATTACTCGGACGAAGCGCAGCGACGCCGGATCACGGGAGACGTCGTGCTCGAGATCGTCGTCCGCTACGACGGCACGGTCGGGGACGTCCGGGTGCTCCAGCGACTTGGGGCCGGCCTCGACGAACGGGCGGTGGACGCGGTCCGCCGCTGGCGCTTCGCGCCGGCCACGATGCACGGGACGCCGGTGGACGTGCTCGTGGAAGTGGCGGTGGAATTCCGGCTGCGCTGATCGCAGCCGAGCTTCTGGGATCGCGAAATGGACGCTGTGCTGCTGACGGTCACCATCGTGTCGCTGGGCGTTGCCCTGGTCATGAGCCTCGTCGCGTGGCGGGTCGTGCGAGGTGAACGCACACGGTCGGCTGCGCGCGTGGCGGCCCTGGCGGCGGACGTCGCCCCACCAGCGCCGGCGAAGCCGGCACGACCGGCGGCCCGGTCCGCCTCTCCGCCGGCGCGGGCTCCGTGGGCACCCGCCCCCGCGCCAGTGCTGGACCTCCCGGCCACGCGGGCGAGGCCGCAGGCCGCTGGCGCCACCGCGCGGACGGCGCGTCCGCCGCGCGAGCTGTACCTTCAGCCGGGCACGGAGAACAACGAACTGCCCTTGAACGTCGGGACCCGCCCGGGCCGCAGCGGCGCGATGCCCGAAGGCTTCCTCAGCGCGCCACCCCAGGGCGCCCGGCGCCAGCGAGGGCTCGCCGTCGCCGCAGCGGTGCTGATGATCGCGCTCGTGGGACTTGGCGCCTCGATGATTGCCGGCCCGAGCTCGTCGGCGACGGAAGTCATTCCGCTGTCGGATCGGCCGCCGCTCGAGCTCATGTCGCTCGGGCACGACCAGGCGGATGGCACGCTGGCGATCTCCGGGCTCGTGCGGAACCCCTCGCCGGGAAAGCCGCTCGATCAGCTCGACGCGGTGGTCTTCCTGTTCGACCAGGACGGCACGTTCGTCAAGAGCGCGGTCGCGCCGGTGGACTTCCGCCATCTCGCGCCCGGCGACGAGTCGCCGTTCGTGGTCCGCATCGACGCCCCGGGACGCGTCGCCCGCTATCGCGTCAGCTTCCGCACGCCAGCGGGCGTGGTCGCGCACGTCGACCGGCGGTAGCACGAGCCGAAATGGGGACGGTCCAGGACGGTCCTCATTTCATGGATTGCAGTCCGTTGAAATAGCCAGCTGAAATGGGGACGGTCCAGGACGGTCCCCATTTCCCCGAACCGTGGTGCCAGCCGCCTGCAAGGGGATCTGCAAGTCATGTCGTCCATACCGCCGACCGAGCACCCACGCCGCCGCGCCGCGTTGCTCGCTGGCGCTCTCGCATTGCTGGCCGTGTCCGGCGCCGATGCGCAGCAGGGGTTCCGCTTTCGGAGCGGCGTTGAGCTCATCAACGTCACGGCCACCGTCACCGACCGCAACGGGCGGTTCTACGGCGGCCTGCGCCAGGACGACTTCACCGTCTACGACGATGGCGAGCCGGTCGAGATCACCCACTTCAGCGCGGAACGGGTGCCGGTCAGCCTCGGCATCGTGCTCGACACGAGCGGCAGCATGTCGGGCGACAAGATGGAGGCCGCCCGTGGCGCCATCGATCGGTTCCTCGAGCAGCTCCTGAACCCGGACGACGAGGTCTTCCTCTACCGCTTCGGATCGAACGTGGAGCTCGTCCAGGACTGGACGCGGGATCGCCGTGCGGTGTACGACCGGCTCGGCCGCATCCACGCGGGCGGCGGCACCGCGATGTACGACGCCGTGGCCGAGGCCGTGCAGATGGCCCAGGGCGGGCGCAACCAGAAGAAGGCCATCGTCGTGATCTCCGATGGCAACGACACGAACAGCGTGATCCAGGCCGACGAGGTCCGGCAGATCGTGCGGCAGACCGAGGTGCTCGTCTATGCCGTCGGGATCGACGGCCAGGGCGACACGGTGATCACGCGGACGCCGCGTCGTACGCCCCCGGTGGCCCGCCCGCCACGGCCGACGCCGTTCCCGCTGCCCGGCGGACGGGGACTTCCCGGCCTCCCGCCGTCCACGCCGCCCCCCGGCTATCCGCCGGTCACCTCGGGAGGCAGCGCCGGCGATCGTGTCAACGTCCTGGCCCTCCGGGATATCACCGACGACAGCGGCGGCCGCACCGAGATCGTGCGCAGCATGCGTGATCTCGATCCGGCCACGGCAGGCATCGCCAGCGAGCTGACCCAGCAGTACTACCTCGGCTATCCCAGCCCCGGACACGACGACGGCCGCTGGCACACCATCCGCGTCGAGGTGAACAACCCCTCGCTGCGCGTCCGCGCGCGCCGCGGTTATACCGCTACGAAATCGTTCTAAGACCCGCGATCGAGCACCGGTAGGTCCGCAGCTCGACAAGTCCAAGAGCCAGCCACGAAGGTCACGAAGCACACGAAGATCTCGAGACCGCGTGTCGACATGCCCCGGTCTTCTTCGTGAGCTTCGAGCGCTTCGTGGCTGGTTGTCTCTTGGCCGTTCGCGGGCAATTCCGATTGACCTCTGAAGGGGACAACGCCTACAGGCCAGCTGCCTGATAAACAGCCTCCGTTCAATAACCTACAGGCATCCCTATTTGGCATGCGAGTCGCAATAGGCCATGGCGTGCGCACTCCCCAACGCATCGCCGCCGGTATCGGGCGGCGCAGACAGAAGGAGTTGACGGTCATGGTCAAGCGGATGGCGTCGGTCGTGGTGATGGCGCTCCTGGTCGCGACGGTGGCGTCGGCGCAGGATCGCAAGAACCTCCAGGTGTTCCGGGACGTGTCGGATCAGGTGAACCGCTACACGCAGCTCACCGTGTTCGACAGCGTGTCGGCCTCCGTGGACAACGGGCACATCGTCCTCAGCGGGTGGGTGACGATGCCCTACAAGCGGGATGACATCGAGCGCCGGGTGCTCAAGGTCGCGGGCGTGAGCACGATCGACAACAAGATTCAGGTGCTCCCCGTCTCGCAATTCGACGACGAGCTGCGGTTCCGGATCGCCCGGGCGATCTACGGCAACTCGGCATTCTGGAACTACGCCGCGATGGCGAACCCGCCCATCCGCATCGTCGTGAACGGGGGCCGGGTGACGCTGGAGGGCGTGGTCAACAGCAACGTCGAGCGCATGCTGGCTCGCTCGCTTGCGTCCGGCTTCGGTGCCTTCGAGGTGACCAACGCGCTCAAGACGGACGCCGAGGTGCAGGCCGAGCTCGAGCGCATCGGGCTCTGACGGGCGGCGTCCCGGCGGCCCCAGGCGCCGGGAGCCGGGAGCGGCGGACGACCGGGCACATCCCCGGCGTCCGCCGGGTCCGGCAGCCGGACAGTAGTATCGTGTCCGGCATGATCACGCCTCATGTCGCCAGGGTGGCCGCCCTCGCCGTCGCCACCGCCCTTCTCTCCACCGCAGCGTCGGCGCAGACGCGCAGCGCGGGCCCCATTATCGAGAACTACGGCACCGTCTTCGCCGTGCCCGATCCCGGGCTGGCGACGCCGCTCGACACCCCGCTGAAGATCCGGTTCGACGTGAGCACCGGCACCGAGAAACCCGATCAGGTCAACGCGGCCATCGACAGCGCCGCGCGCTTCCTCAACATGCACGCGCAGGCGGGCGTTCCCGCGGCGAACCTCTCGGTCGGTGTCGTGCTGCACGGCGGCGCGGCCGTGAGTGCGCTCTCGAACGAGGCCTACCGGAAGCGGTTCGGCGTCGACAACCCGAACCTGGCCCTGATCGAGGCGCTCGCGAAGGCCGGGACGCGGATCTACCTGTGTGGACAGTCGGCCGCGAGTCGCGGTATCACGCGGGGCGACGTGGCGACGCCGGTGAAGGTGGCGCTGTCGGCGATGACCGCGCACCTGGTGCTGGCGAGCGAGGGGTACGTGCTGAACCCCTGAGGGTCAGACTTCCTTCTCGAGGTGAATCTCGTCGCGGATGGGAATGCCCGCGAAGCCGACGGAGGCGGGCTCGTTGAAGTGCTCGGGCACGGCGCCGGCCAGCACCTCGGTGATGCGGTAGCCGCGACGCTGGTAGAAGTAGAGCGCCGGCAGGTTGTCGTTGGTGGTCGCCACGAGGACACTAGGCAGGCTGCGCCGCCGCGCGATGAGCTCCGCCTCGGCCACGAGGTAGGCGCCGACGCCGGACCGCTGCCACATCGGATCCGTCGCGAGGGCGATGATGTGGAGCGCGCCCTGGAACTCGCGGTGCGCGAGCGCGCCGGCAATCTCGCCTTCCATCTCGGCGACGATGGCGTCGGCCTGGTCGAGGTGCATCTCGTCACCGTAGGCGATGAGGCGCATGCGGCCGAAGTCGCGCTGGAAGAGGTCGACCACGATCCGGCGGTCCCGATCCTCGGCGTCGCGGACCAGGACGGGCGGCAGGTCGAGGTGGGGCCGGCAGCCACAGACGACCTGGAGGCGCGCGTCCTCCCAGTCGACGAACTTGCCGCACCGGGAGCAGCGCAGGACGGTCGGTTTGGCCCCGAAGGCCAGCTTGTTCACGGTCGGTAGATCGGCCATAGGAGTGCTCCGCGCCAAAACTCCAGATTACACCGATCGGGGCGGCCGGGCATCCTCGCGCTCATCCGCGCCGGCCCCACGCCGCATCACCATCCAGATCAGGCCGGCCAGCGTCACCAGCGCCAGCAGGATCATCAAGCCGAACAGGAGCAGGGTCCGGACGAGGATGGACTCCGTCTCCATGCGGGCTTCGACGACCAGCGGCTCGCCCGCGATTCGCGCCGCCAGCGGCTGCTCCCACGAGATGATGTTGCCGCGTTCCACCTCGCCGTCCGGCAGGTTGTGGAAGGTGACGCGGCTCGGCAGGTGCAGGCGGACGGCCACCTGTTCGTTGCCCGTCCAGCCGACGTCGCCCACGTCCCTGCCGGCGGGATTGCCGATGAGCTGCCGGTACACGAACTGCTCGTCGGTCCGCTCGAGGCGGTACTCCGACCAGTCGAACGCGCGGGCACGCGACAGCGCCGCGACATCGGGCACGTCCAGGCGCACGTGGACGTAGCGCCGGCCGTCGCGGCGCGACAGGCTGACGTTCGCCACATCCCAGTCCGGCGCGCCGAACGTGGCGGCCCCGAAGAAGGCCCGCACCTCGTCTCGGTCGAGGCGGGCTCGCGGATCGACATCGAAGGGCGCGCCGCGGAGCGCGACGAGCGCCGGCACCGATGCGTTCACGTACACGGTCGCCGAGCCGTCGAGCGTGAGGTAGATGTCCTCCTCGTACTCGTACTTCGGTCCGAGCACCGGACCGCACGCGGCGACGGGGAAGAGCGCGACGAGGGCGAAAAGAGCCCGCGGAATGCGGTCGCGGACGAAGGAGACGGCTCCGAACATGGCCAGATCCGAATGATATACTGGCCGTCCCTCCATGGCCGACGCGCCGACGCTCTTCCTGATCGACGGGTCCAACCAGATGTATCGCGCCTATCACGCGATACGAGGTCTCACGGGCCCCGATGGCCGCTCCACCAATGCGGTGTACGGCTTCGTGACGATGCTCCGCAAGCTCGTCGCCGACCACCAGCCGGCGCTCATCGCCTGCGCGTTCGACCTGCGCGGCCGCACGTTCCGCGAGGCGATCTCGGCCGATTACAAGGCCAACCGCGCCGCGATGCCGGATGACCTGGCGGAGCAGGTGCCGTGGGTGCACGACGCGTCCGAGGCGCTCGGCGTGCCGGTGCTCACCGTCGAGGGCTTCGAGGCCGACGACGTGATCGGGACGCTGGCGCGGCAGGCGGCGGCGCTCGGGCACCCGGTTGCGATCGTGACCGGCGACAAGGACTTCTTCCAGCTCGTCGGTGATGGCATCCGCGTCTACAACCCCCGCGACGAAGGCACGTGGTACGACGCGGACGGCGTGCGCGAGAAGTTCGGAGTGGGTCCCGGGCAGGTCATCGACGTGCTCGCCCTCATGGGTGACGCGATCGACAACGTCAAGGGCGTGCCCGGCATCGGCGAGAAGGGTGCCAAGGACCTGATCGGGACCTACGGCACCCTCGAGAACCTCCTGGCCCATGCCGGGGAGGTCAAGCAGAAGAAGTACCGCGAGGGGCTGCTGGGGCACGCGGAGGACGCGCGCCGGAGCCGGGAGCTGGTGACGATACGCACCGACCTCGACGTGCAGTTCGATCCGGCGCGGTTCCAGTATGCCGGCGCCTCCCGCGAGCGCTGCTACGAGCTGTTCAGCCGCCTCGGCTTCCGGTCCCTCGTCACCGAGTTCGCGCCGACCGCATCGAGCGTGACGAAGGACTACGCCGTCATCGGGTCGATCGAGGAGCTCGAGACGTACGCCGCCGCCATTGCGGCTCCCGGTCCGCTCGCCGTGCACGTCGTGACCGACGGGCCGTCGGCGGTGCGAGCCTCGCTGGTGGGCCTCGTCCTCTCCTCCGCGCCGCGGCAGGCGCGCTACGTGCCCGTCGGCCACGAGGGCTTCGGTGGCGGCGCGTCCCTCGATCGCACGCGCGTGCTGGCCGCACTGGGGCCGGTGCTCTCCGACCCCGCGATCAGGAAGGTCGGACACGACCTGAAGGCCGCCGTCATCGTCCTGGGACGGCACGGCGTGGCACTCGAGGGTCTCGACGTCGACACGATGCTCGCCAGCTACCTGCTCGACGTGACCAAGGCGAGCCAGGCGCTCGAGCCGCTCGCCCTCGAGCGCATCGGCTACAAGGCGATGACGGCCGAGGAGCTCTGCGGCAAGGGGGCGAAGGCGCTGCGCTTCGCCGAGGTGCCGGTCGAGGGCATGGTCGACTTCGCGGGCGAGCGCGCCGACGTGGCGCGCCAGCTCGCCGCCGTGCTGCGCCCGCTGCTGGACAGCGAGGACCTGGAGCGCGTGTACCGTGAGCTCGAGCTCCCGCTCGTGCCGATCCTGGCCGGCCTGGAACGCACCGGGGTCCGGGTCGACACCGCGGCGCTCGGCACACAGGCCACCCGTGTCGACGCGGACCTGCGGGCCCTCGGCGCACGGATCTTCGAGCTGGCCGGGGAGGAGTTCAACGTGAACTCACCGAAGCAGCTCGGGGAGATCCTGTTCGAGAAGCTCCAGCTCCCCGTGCTGCGGCGCACCGGGACGTCGCGTGCCCCGTCGACGGCCGTGGAGGTGCTCGAGGAGCTCGCGGCGTCGCACGACCTGCCGCGCCTGATCCTGGAGTGGCGGAGCCTGGCGAAGCTGAAGGGCACCTACATCGACGCGCTGCCGCTGCTCGTCAACCCGGAGACGGGCCGCGTGCACACGTCGTTCAACCAGGCAATCGCGGCGACCGGCCGGCTGTCGAGCAGTGACCCGAACCTCCAGAACATCCCCATCCGCACCGAGCTCGGACGCGAGATCCGGAGGGCCTTCATCGCGGATCCGGGGGCGGTGCTGATCTCGGCCGACTACTCGCAGATCGAGCTGCGCGTGCTCGCGCACCTCTCCGGGGACGAGAGCCTGATCGCGGCGTTCGAGCGCGGCGACGACATCCACGACCAGACGGCGCTGAAGGTCTTCGGCGCCGACAGCGGGCTCGACCCGCACGAGCTGCGGCGCCGGGCCAAGATCGTCAACTACGCCCTGCTCTACGGCAAGACGGCCTTCACGCTGGCGCGTGACATCGGCGTGCCGCAGGCCGCCGCGCAGCAGTTCATCGACGCGTACTTCGCCGGCTTCCCGCGGGTGCGCGCCTTCATCGAGCAGACACTCGCCGACGCCCGGGACAGCGGCGTCGTGAAGACGATGTTCGGCCGGCGGCGGCCGGTGCCGGAGCTCGCCAGCCGCAACGGCCAGATCCGCGCGGCCGCCGAGCGCATCGCGGTGAACATGCCCATCCAGGGCACCGCGGCCGACATCCTCAAGAAGGCCATGATCGACGTCGACGCCGCGCTCACCGCCCGCCACCCGCAGGCGCGGATGATCCTCACGGTGCACGACGAGCTCCTCTTCGAGGCACCCGAGGCCGACGCCGACGCCGTGGCCGCCCTCGTCCGCGAGACGATGAGCCAGGCCGTGCCCCTGCGCGTGCCACTGGACGTGGACGTCGGGGTGGGCAGGAACTGGAAAGAGGCCAAATCATAGATCTCAGATCGAAGATTGAAGATCCAAGATCGATTGCAGATTGAAGATTTCAGATTGCAGATTTATTGCTGGATCGGCCTGATTGGGTGATTCGCTGCAGCTTGCACGCGCACTGATCGCCGCGGGTTGCCCCGCACTGGTCAGGGACCCGATCTGAAATCCTCAATCTGCCTTCATCAATCAATCTTCAATCTGAAATCTTCAATCTGAAATTTCCTATTTCCACCTCTCCTTGACCAGCTCCCATTCCGCGCGCAGCTCCGACTCCGCTTGTGCGCGGGTGGCGGCGCTCCTGGGGCGGACGAGGTCGGGGATGATGCCCTCGCGCACGAGGCGATCGAGATCGGCGCGCAGGGTGGCCGCGCGGGCGCCGGCCAGCCGGGCGCGGACCCAGCCGGCCACGGCGGCGTCCCACGCGCCGCGGGCGTTGCCTTCCCCCCGCACGGCCACGACCACCCAGTAGGCGGCGGTCGCCGACGAGGGCACGGCGGAGAGGTGTGCCGCCATGCGCTCGCCGAGCGTGCGGAACGCGTCGGCACGTTCGACGGGAAGGAGCCGGCTGGCATGCCGCTCCACGGCGCTGCCCCACCAGTCGAGCGCCGGTTCGACCAGGTCGGGCGCGTCGAGGCCCGCACGGTCCACCGCACTGGCGAACACGCGTCCCGCGGCGCCGAAGTCGTCCTCCAGGTACAAGGCCTCCCCGAGCGCAATCAGGTACTCGAGGCGATCCCGGGCATCGAGGAACTCCGGCCGCACCTCCCCCAGCACCGCACGGGCGCCGGCCAGGTCGGAGGGGTCCACCCGCTGCCGGTACCGCTCCAGGTGCGCCCGCGCGAGCACGACCGCCGCCGCGTCCGCCGTGGCGGGCGTGCCGCGGGCGGCCGTCGCGGCCTCGATGGCCTCGTCGAACTGTCCCTGGTTGTAGGCGAGGCGGGCGCGTGCCAGATCGGCTGGCGTCGCGGGGGCGGCGGCCGGCAACGCCAGCACGAACGCCAGGGCCGCCAGGCTGCGCGGGAACATGGGCGGATCGTAGCACGCTGTTACAATGGCGGTCTGGATGCCTGAGCCGGTGATCGTGCCACGGGCCGAGCACACCATCTCGCGACGGGACATCGACCCCGACGCGCTCAAGGTGCTCTACCGTTTGCAGCAATTCGACCACGTCGCGTACCTGGTGGGCGGAAGCGTGCGGGACCTCCTCCTGGGACGGCGCCCCAAGGACTTCGACATCGGGACGTCGGCACACCCCTACCAGATCAAGAAGCTCTTCCGGAACTGCTGGATCATCGGCCGCCGGTTCCGGCTGGCGCACGTGCGGTTCGGCCCGAAGACCATCGAGGTCGCCACGTTCCGCCGCAACGTGCCGCCCGGCACGGAGCTCGAGCCACCGGCGGGCCACGAGGCCCCGCTGCCGGAGGCACCGCCCGACGCGGCCGCCGCCGGCGACCTGCTGCAGCGGCACGACAACACCTTCGGCACGCCCGAGGAAGACGCGTTCCGGCGCGACATCACCATCAACGCGCTGTTCTACGACATCGCGACGTTCTCGATCATCGACTACGTCGGTGGGCTCGACGACCTCCGCGCCGGCATCATCCGCTCGATTGGCGAGCCCGCCGTGCGGTTCCAGGAGGATCCGGTCCGCATGCTGCGCTGTATCGCGATGGCCGCGCGCCTCGACTTCACGCTCGATCCGCCGATCGTGCAGGCCCTGAAGGACCACCGCGAGCTGATCGCCCTGGCCTCCCCGGCGCGCATGATCGAGGAGTACTACAAGATCCTCCGCTCCGGCGCCGCCGAGAAGACCTTCCGCGGGCTCGCGGAGCACGGCCTGCTGGAGCCGGTGACGCCGGAGCTGCAGCGCGCCGCGGACCGCGAGGAGTTCTGGGCCTCGCTGGCCGCGCTCGACGCGTATCGCGCGCGGTTCGAGTCAATCCCGCCGTCGCTCACCAACCCGATCCTGCTCGGCTCGCTGCTGGTGCCCGTGGGCCTCATGCCGAAGCGCGTCCACGTGCCGGCCGGCCATGACGAGGACGAGGATCACGACGCCGGCGACGTGAACGGCAACGTCACCCACGACGAGCGCCTGGCGGCGCGTGGCCGCCGGCGTGGGGGCCGCGATCGGCGCCGGGCGCCGAAGGAACCGCCCTTCAAGATCGGCCTGTTGCCGGTCGCCCGGCGTGACACCGACCGCCTGCGCCAGATCCTGTCCTTGCAGGGGCGGCTGGCCGACCTCGAGTCGAGCGCCCGCACCAAGCGGGCGCTGCTGCACCGGAGCCCCTTCGAGGAGACGCTGACGTGGCTCGACGTGCACGGGCACGTGCCGGAAACGGTCGAGCACTGGCGTGGGTTCATCGAGGCCGCGGGCGCGGCCCCGGCAGCGGCCGGGAGCGAGGCAGGCGCGACGGACGGCGGGGACGGCCAGGGGCGGCGCCGGCGTCGACGGGGGCGGCGCCGCCGCGGCGGGCGTTACCGCGGCGGCCCCCCCCAGGACAGTTGACGCGGTCTCAGCCGCGCGTGCGCTCGAACTCCTGCATGAAGCTGACGAGCGCGTCGATCCCCGCCTCGGGGAACGCGTTGTAGATCGACGCCCGCACGCCCCCGACCGACCGGTGGCCCTTCAGGCCGTCCAGCCCCGCGGCGGTGGCCTCCTTGATGAAGGTCTTCTCCAGGTCCTCGCTCGGCAGGCGGAACGTGACATTCATCCGCGAACGAGAGCCGGTGTCGGCGGTGCCGCGGTAGAAGCCGCTGCGATCGATCTCCGTATAGAGCTTCCCGGCCTTGCGCTCGTTCACCTCGGCGACGGCGGTCAGCCCGCCCTGCGCCAGCGCCCACTTCATCACCAGGCCGAGCAGGTAGATGCCGAAGCACGGTGGCGTGTTGTACATCGAGCCGTTCTCCGCGTGCACCGCGTAGTTCAGCATCGTCGGCAGCGACTTCTGCGAGCGGGCCAGCAGGTCCTCGCGGATGATGACCAGCGTCACGCCGGACGGCCCGAGGTTCTTCTGCGCGCCCGCGTAGATGACGCCGTACTTCGAGACGTCGATCGGCCGGCTGAAGATGTCGGACGAGGCATCGGCGACGAGGGGCACCTCCCCCGCGTCGGGCTCGGACGCCCACTGCGTGCCGAAGATCGTGTTGTTGGTCGTGTAATGGGCGTAGGCGGCCCCGGCGGTGAACTGGAGCTCGTCCTGCCGCGGCACGCGCGTGAACTTCTCGCCCTCGGTCGTGCCGGCGATGTGCACCGTGCCGACCTTCTGGGCCTCCTTCACGGCCTTCTGCGACCACGAGCCGGTGACGATGTAGTCGGCGGTGGCGCCGGCACCCAGGAGGTTCATCGGCACCATCGAGAACTGCGTCGAGGCGCCCCCCTGCAGGAAGAGCACCTTGTAGCCGTCCGGCACGCCACCGAGCTGGCGCACGCCCGCCTCGGCCTCGGCGAGGATCCCCTCGAAGGCCTTGGAGCGGTGGCTGATCTCGAGAATCGACATCCCGACGCCCGGCAGGGCGACGAGGTCGCGCTGGGCCTCCTCGAGCACGGACAGCGGCAGCACGGCGGGGCCGGCCGAGAAATTGAAGATGCGGTCAACGGTCGTGGACATGATGGGTTCCCCTGATGGCCGGCCCTCAGGCCAGCTGCACGAGCTGGATGTCGAGCACGTCGGGATGCCCGGCCTTGATGGCCTCGAGCGTCGCCTCGGCCGGCGTGCCGTCCAGGTTGATGCGCGCCACGGCGGCCTCGGCGCCGTCGAAGATGATGTTCTCGGTCTCCTGGACGTTGATCTCGGCGCCCCGCAGGGCGTCGAAGACATGCGCGAGCACGCCGGGGCGGTCGCGGTGGCGGACCACCAGGCGGCAGATCGCCGGCGTCTTGCGCGCCAGGTTCACCACGTTCGGCACGCGGCCGGTCTCCATGAACGTCCGCACGATGCGGACGGTCTCGGCGGCAATCGCTTCCTGGGCCTGGTCGGTGGAGGCGCCGATGTGGTGCGTGCCGTAGACACCGGGCAGCCCGATGATCGGATCCTCGAACGCGCCGGTGGCCGTGGACGGCTCGGCGGCGAACACGTCGAGCCCCACCCGGAGGCCCTTGCTCTCGACCGCGGCGGCGAGCGCCTTGTAGTCGACCACCTCGCCGCGGGCGGTGTTGACGAAGTACGCGCCCTTGCGCGCGTTGGCCAGCAGCGCCTCGTTGACGAACCCCCGGGTCTCACCGGTCAGGGCGAGGTGCACGCTGATCACGTCGGCGCGCGCGACGACCTCGGCTGCCGATCCGAGCACCTCGAGGCCGAACTCGGCCACCGCCTGCGCGCGTGCCGCGGTGTCGTCCGCGAACCGCCGGCTCCACACGACCACGGGCATGCCGAGCGCACGGGCGCGGCGGGCGACTTCCTGGCCGATGCTGCCGAAGCCGATGAGGCCGAGCGTGCGGCCGTAGAGCCCGCGGGCCTTCGAGTACTCCTTCTTGTTCCACGTCCCGGCGCGCAGCTCCGCGACGTTGTCGGGGATGCGGCGGTCGAGGGCCAGCATCAGGCCGACGGCGAGCTCGGCAACTGCCACGGCGTTCTTGCCGGGACAGTTCGAGACGTAGATGCCCCGGGCGGAGGCCCCGGCGACGTCGATGGTGTTGACGCCGGCGCCGGCCCGCACGATCAGCGACAGGTTGCCGGCGTCGAGCGCCGCGGCGGTCACCTTGGTGGACCGCACGACCAGGATCTCCGCCCCCGTGGAGGCAATCGCCTGGACGAGCGCCTCGTCCTTGGCATCGGGCTCGAAGAACACCTCACACCCGGCGGCCTTCAGGCCGTCAATCCCGCTCTTCTCGAACTTGTCTGCAATCAGGACTTTCATCGCTCACCGCGCCCGCTGGCCATGCCAGGCTCCGTCGAGTGTGGTCAGGCGGGCCGGTTCGACGAGTTCCCGGCGCCGCCATGCACGGCCGGGTGCGCGTCACGCGCGCCCGTCTCTCCGTGCGTTCCGCTTGCTCCCCCTAGATCAGATGGCTCAGCAGGCCATCCCGCAGCTTCGGCTCGAACCACGTCGACTTCGGCGGCATGATTCCGCCCGCGTCGGCAATCGACATGAGGTCCGCGACGCTGACCGGGTAGTGCGAGAACGCCACCGCCCAGGCGCCCGAACCCACGAGACGCTCGAGCTCCCCGGTGCCGCGAATGCCACCGACGAAGTCGATCCGCTTGTCGGTCCGCACGTCGTGGATGCCGAGGAGCGGTGCCAGCACCAGGTCCTGCAGGCGGCTCACGTCGAGACGCGCGTCTGGCGCGGCGTCGGCCGGGGCCTCGCCGAGATCGAGGGTGTACCAGGCCCCGCCCAGGTACATCGCGACCTGTCCGGCCCGCGCCGGGGTGGCCGGGCCGCCCTCGGTCACGGTCGCCACCTCACCGAGTGCCGCGAGGAAGGCCTCCGGCGTCCGGCCCCCGAGGTCCTTGACGACGCGGTTGTAGGGCAGGATCTGCATCTGGTCGTCGGGGAACGCGACTGCGAGCACGCGGTCGTGCTCACCCGGGCCCCGGTCGGCCATCGCCCGGCGGTTGCGGGCGGCGCTGGCCGCCCGGTGGTGGCCATCCGCGATGTAGAGGCTCGGCAGCGCGCCGAATCCCTCGACGAGCGCCACGGTCTCGGCCGCCGGCACCCGCCAGACCACATGGCGCACGCCGTCGGGCGCGGTCAGGTCGTACAGCGGCGCGCCCTCCATCACCCTCGCGACCGCGGCGTCGATGGCCGGGGCGGCCTTGTAGGTCAGGAAGACCGGCCCGGTCTGCGCGCCGATCGTGCGCATGTGCGTCGTGCGGTCGTCTTCCTTGTCGGGGCGCGTCTTCTCGTGCTTCTTGATGAGGTCGTGGTCGTACTCGTCGATCGAGAAACACGCGGCGACACCCGCCTGGACGTGAGTGCCCATGTGCAGGCGGTACACGTAGAGGCTGGGTTCGGCCTCCTCCACCATCGGCGCCGCGGCCTTCAGCGCGGTGAAGTTCTCGGCCGCCTTCGCGTACACCGCGTCGCTGTAGGGGTCGGTGCCGGGGGGCAGGTCGATCTCGGCGCGCGAGACGTGCAGGAAGCTGAGCGGGTTGCCCTCGGCCAGGGCCTTCGCTTCGTCCGCGTTCACCACGTCGTAGGGGACCGAGGCGACCTTCTCGGCCGCTTCCGGCGCGGGACGGAGCGCTCTGAACGGAAAGAGCTGTGACATGACCTTGGGATTATAGGCGAGGCGACACGGGCATCCGCAGCACCGATGCCGCATGCGATCGATAACCGGAAGCGATGAAAAGGCGGCAACCAGCCACGAAGGGCACGCAGCTCACGAAGACGCTGGCTGGACGAAACCCGGCCGGTGGGCCTTCGCGCTCGTGCTTCGCGGGCCGCGCCCCACACCGCCAGGGCCGGTCCGTGATCGGCCCCCTTGTGGCGGGCGCCGGCTAGTTGGTGGTACGCGTGCCGTTGTCCGAGAACATCAGGCCGAAGATCTGGTCCCGCTCGGCATTGAAGTCGGCAAGGTAGGCCTTGGCGACCGGCTCGCCGGGCGGCATGTTGCGGTGCTCGGTGATCGGGTTCACGTAGTGGCCGTTCTTGCGCAGCCCGTAGTGCAGGTGGGTGGCCGTCACCATGCCGGAGTTGCCGACCTTGCCGACGACATCGCCCTGGCCCACGCGCACGCCACGCCGGACGAGGATGGCCGAGAGGTGCATGTACTCGCTCTCGTAGCCGCTCGCGTGCCGCACCCGGACCGTGCGTCCCCCCCCCGTCGTCCGCCCGGCGAACGAGACGACGCCGCTGGAGACCGAGACCACCGGGGCACCGTAGGGCGCGCGGTAGTCGACGCCGTGGTGGGCACGGGTGATCTTCAGGACCGGGTGCCGGCGGGCGCGCGAGTAGGACGAGGTGATATGGGGCTCGAACTTGAGCGGCGATTTCAGGAACAGCCGCTTGAGCGAGCGGCCCTGCTCGTCGTAGTAGCCGGGTTTGCCGCCGGGCGGGGTGAAGCGCACCGCGCGCACGGCGCGGCCCGCGTTGACGAACTCCGCCGCCAGCACCGGGCCGTAGCCGGCGAACTGGCCGTCCTCCCGCGCCGCCCGGTCGACGACGAGGCGGAAGCTGTCGCCAGGCTGCAGGTCGTTGTTGAAGTCGATCTCGCCCGAGAGGACCTCGGCCATCGCGAGGCCGAGCTCGATGTGCTCGCCGGCCGCGTCCAGGGCCTGGAGCAGCGACGGCGTGTCGCGGTCGATCGTGCCTTCGACCACGGCGGTCTGGTAGGTCTTCGGGATGTCGGCGATGACGGCGCCGAACGTCGCCTCCTCGCCGTCGTCCTGACGGACCACACGGAGCACGCGGTCCCCGTCGATCTCGTACTCGAACGCACGCACGCGGCCGTCGAGGAGTTGATCGATGCGGTAGGGCTGGCCGGCGCGGAACCGGCGCAGGTCGAACTCCTCATCGGCGCTGGCGATGATCCCGACCACGTCCGCGGGCGGCACGTGGTGTTCCTCGAGGACCGAGGCAAGGGTCGTGCGGGCGGGCACAAGCGCCGAGATGAGCTCGGCGTCGCGCGCCAGCTCGATGTCGGCGCCGCCTTCCGCCACGGGCAGCTCGGGTTCGGCTGCCGTCAGATGCCACGCGACGCCGGCCAGGCCGACCAGGATCGCCGCCGAGAGGAGGATCGTGGTCCGTCGCATCGTGCTGGTCTTCTGCTCCTAGTCCAGGCCACCCGAGCGCGCGGAGGAGGGAGGCACGTGGCCCTTGATGCGCATGTAGGTGACGATGTTCCCGTAGTGCTCGTTGTTGTGGCTGATGTTCTGCACGAGCACCATGCCGCGCGGCGCCTGGTTGCGGCCCATGGCGATCAGCTCCGCGAACGACGCGTCGGTCTGCTGCGTGTAGACGCCGTCGCAGAAGGCCACCGCCGCCTTGACCGCCGCGACGAGATCCGCCTTGGCGGTCTTCGTCTCGAAGTCGGTCGAGTTGGGGTTGGCGACGCCGCCTGCGCGCGAGCAGTAGCTGTAGTTCGAGTTGGCGATGTGCGCGACCAGCGCGCCGAAGCTGCGCACGTCCTCGGACGGCTTGAAGCCGTACTCCGACTCCGGCATCGCCTCCGCCGCCTCGACGACGTTGCGGGCCACGCCGGCGTGCAGCCGCTGCATCGCCTCGGCGAGCGCCTTCGACTGGGCGGCGGCCGGGAGGGCCGACGCGAGCACGACCGCCAGGGTCACCGTCAAGGTCCGTGTCATCTGTCCTCCGCCAAACCCGAGCATGGTAACAAGTTACGGGCGCGACGGCCAAGCGCTTTCGCCCCTGAGCTGGCCATCCGCGGGGACGAATCCGGTCGCGCCACGGCACGCGCCTGCCCGGACCTGCACGCGCCACGGACGTCGTGGTCGCGCCGAACAGGTGTTCGGCACTACACTCCCCGGGATCCGGCACACCCCGAAGGAGGATTTGCGGTGACCCGACGTCATCTTTCCCTGCTCCCCGTCGCGCTGCTGGGCCTCGTGCTCGCAGGCGGCCTCCAGCTGTCGGCCCAGGCGCCCACCGAGCGCGTGGACCTCGACGCCCTCGGCCGCATCAAGGCCGAAGGCTTCGACCGATCCCAGGTCATGGACCTCGTGTGGTGGCTCACCGACGGGTACGGCCCACGGCTGACCAACTCGCCCGAGATGCGCGCCGCCGCCGACTGGACCGTCGACAAGCTGAAGTCCTGGGGTCTCGCCAACGTCGCCGAGGAGGCGTGGGGTGAGCCGTTCGGGCGCGGCTGGAGCAACCAGCGCACCATCGTGCACGTGGTCTCGCCGACGCCCTGGCCGGTGATCGCGTACGCCAAGGCGTGGACGCCGGGCACCAACGGCGCGGTCACGGCGGACGCGGTGCTCGCCGTCATGGACGACGAGTCGGACTTCGCGGCGTTCAAGGACAAGCTGAAGGGCAAGGTGGTGCTGCTGCAGGAGCCGCTGGAGGTCACGCCGATCTTCGAGGCCCCGGCCCACCGCTACACCGAGGACGAGCTCGACGCCCTCGAGATGCAGTCGCCGCCCTCGGGCGGGCGCCGCAGCTTCGACTTCGCGGCCGCGCGGGCCTTCCAGGCCAAACGCAACGCCTTCCTGCTCGCCGAGGGGGTCGCGGCGGTGCTCGAACCGGGTCCCCGCGTGGGTGACAGCGGCAGCGTGCTCGTGAGCAGCGGCGGCTCGCGGGATCCGAAGGACCCGCCGGTCCCCACGCAGCTGGCCGTTGCCACCGAACACTACAACCGCATCGCGCGGCTGCTGCAGCACGACCGACCCGTCTCGCTGCTGGTCGACGTCCAGAGCACCTTCCAGGACGACGACCTCGGCATGTACAACATCGTCGCGGAGATCCCCGGGAGCGACAAGGCGGACGAGATCGTGATGCTCGGCGCGCATTTCGACTCGTGGCACGGCGGCACCGGGGCCACGGACAACGCCTCCGGGTCGGCGGTGATGATGGAGGCGATGCGCATCCTGAAGCAGTCGGGAGTGCGGCTGCGGCGCACGGTGCGCCTGGGCCTCTGGACTGGTGAGGAGCAGGGGCTCATCGGCTCGCGCGACTACGTCAAGCGACACTTCGCCGATCCGGCCACCATGGCGCTCAAGCCCGAGCACGCGAAGCTCGCGGCGTACTTCAACATGGACAACGGCACGGGCCAGTACCGTGGCGTGTACCTCCAGGGCAACGAGGCGGTGCGGCCCATCTTCGAGCAGTGGATGGCGCCGTTCGCGAACCTCGGCATGTCGCACCTGACGATCCGCAACACCGGGGGCACCGATCACCTGGCGTATGACGCGGTGGGCCTGCCGGGATTCCAGTTCATCCAGGACCCGATCCAGTACGGCAGCCGCACGCATCACTCCAACCTGGACGTCTACGACCAGATCGTGCCCGAGGACATGATGAAGAACGCGGTCATCACGGCGTTCTTCGTCTACCAGGCCGCCAACCGCGACGAGATGCTGCCGCGCGAGGCGCTGCCCAGGCCGACCGCCCCGAACCGGCCCTCGCAGTAGCCGGGGCTTGAGTCGGTCGGCGCCGACAGGCACAATCGCTGGGGCGTGGTGGCGCGTCGCGGGTAGCCGCGAGGCGTGTCGCCGCGCCCCGGCTTCATCCCGAGCCCCCCGCTTTCGTCCGACTGTCGCCACATGGATCTCCTGCTCGCCGCCTCCGCGGCCCTCGGTCTCGCCTTCGGCCTGCTCCTTGGCTGGTTCCTCGCCCGCGGCACGGGACGCCGGGAGCTGGCCGAGGCCCAGGCCGCCCACCAGGGCGCGCTCAACGCGCAACAGACGCTGTTCGCCGAGACCGCGCGTCGCCTCGGCGATACGCAGGAAGACCTGCAGCTCGTGCGCACGCAGCTCGACGAGGCGCGGCAGGACGCCGGCGCGGTGCGCGAGGAGAATGCCCGCCTCACCGCCGAGATCGCGCACCAGCGTGCCGTGGTCCCCGAAAAGGTCGCGCTGCTCGACAAGGCGCGCGACCAGCTGCGCGACACGTTCAACGCGCTGGCCGCCGAGGTCCTGCGGGGCGCCAACACCGAGTTCGTGAAGCTGGCGCAGGAGCGGCTCGGCACGGTGCAGCGCGAGGCCACCGCGGATCTGGGGCGGCGGCAGCAGGCGATCGACGAGCTCGTCAAACCGATCCGCGAGGCGCTGTCGAGCGTCGATCGCAAGCTCGGCGAGGTCGAACGCGACCGCCTCCAGTCGAACGCGGAGCTGGCCACCGTGCTGAAGGCGCTGGGCCAGTCGCAGGCGCAGCTCCGGACCGAGACCCAGCAGCTCGTGCGTGCGCTTCGCGCGCCGGCCATCCGCGGCCGCTGGGGGGAGATCCAGCTGCGGCGTGTCGTCGAGCTCGCGGGCCTGCTCGAGTCGGTGGACTTCGACGAGCAGCCGTCCGCCACCACCGAGTCGGGCCGGCTGCGTCCGGACATGGCGGTGAAGCTGCCCGGTGGCCGGCAGGTCGTCGTCGATGCCAAGGTGCCGCTCGAGGCCTACCTGAATGCCATCGACGCGCAGGAGGACGCCGCGCGCGCGACGTTCCTGGCCGACCACGCCCGCCAGGTCCGCGACCACGTGACCAGACTCGCCGCCAAGGCCTACTGGGAGCAGTTCACGCCGTCCCCCGAGTTCGTGCTGATGTTCATCGGCTCGGAGGGCATCTACCACGCCGCGCTGCAGGCCGATCCCGAGCTGGTCGAGTACGCGGCACGGCAGAAGGTGCTGATTGCGGGCCCGATGAGCCTCATCGGCATCCTGTACGCCATCGCCCAGGGCTGGCGGCACGAGAACATCGCCGCCAATGCCGAGGAGATCAGCAAGCTGGGGCGCGAGCTGCACGACCGCGTGGGCAAGATGACCGAGCACCTGGACACGCTGCGCCAGCGGCTCGACGGCACCGTGCGCGCGTTCAACGACACGGTGGGCTCGTACGAGAACCGCGTGCTGGTCTCGGCGCGCCGCTTCAAGGATCTCGGCGCGACGACGGGCGGCGACATCGGGTCGGTGAACACCGTCGACACCGTGCCGCGCGTGCTGCAGAGCGCCAACCTGCTCGGCCTGCCCGACAGCGCCATCGTCGAGGGCGAGACGCTCGACCAACCCGACACCGAAGACGACCCATCCGGCCACTCCTGAGGAGACCGACCCGATGAGACGACTGCTGCCCGTGCTCGCACTGACGATCGGCCTGGCCGCCTGCGGCGGCCAGGAACCCGCCGCCCCGGCCGAGCCCGCGGCGCCCGCGGCGCCTGCCGCGGCGGAACCCGAGGCCACCTCGCTGCTCGGCGCCCCGCTCGTGCCGATCGCGCTCGACAACCGGGAGGCACTCGAAGCCGACCTCAAAGCCGCGCAGGACGAGCTCGCGGCACATCCGGACAGCGCCGACGCGCTCATCTGGGTGGGACGGCGCCAGGGTTACCTCTGGCAGTACCGCGAGGCCATCGACACCTTCACGAAGGGCATCGAACGGTTCCCGGACGACGCGCGGTTCTACCGGCACCGGGGGCATCGGTACATCACGGTGCGGAAGTTCGACGAGGCCATCGCCGACTTCGAGAAGGCCACAACGCTCATCGCCGGCCAGCCGGACGAAGTGGAACCCGACGGCCAGCCGAACGCGCAGAACAAGCCGCGCAGCACGCTCCAGTCGAACATCTGGTACCACCTCGGCCTCGCCTACTACCTGAAGGCCGACTACGCCAACGCACGGCGTGCCTACGACGAGTGCCTGAAGGTGTCGAAGAACGACGACATGCTGGTGGCGACGAGCGACTGGCAGTGGATGACGCTCAAGCGCCTCGGGGACGAGGCGGCGGCGGCCGCCGTGCTGGAGCGCATCCAGCCCGAGATGGACATCATCGAGAATGCCTCGTACCACAAGCGGCTGCTCATGTACAAGGGCGAGCTCACACCGGAGTCGCTGCTCGACACGAACAACGCGGACGACCTGACGATCGCGACGCAGGGCTACGGCGTCGGGAACTACTACTTCGTCAACGGGAATCAGTCCAAGGCGCGGGAGATCTTCGAACGCGTGGTGGACGGCGCCTACTGGGCGGCCTTCGGGTACATCGCGGCGGAAGCCGACCTGGCGCGGATGCGGTAGCGCAAGACTCAGCCTGCCCTTCCGAAGAACCGGCCACGAAGATCACGAAGAACGCGAAGGCGAAGGACCTGTGGACTCAGCCACGTGTCGGCCGCCGGTTTCTTCGTGAACTTCGTGATCTTCGTGGCTGGCTTTCCTGCACGCCCTCTTTCCAGCACCGGAGTTAGGTGCCTCGACGCGGAAGCCGACCTGCCGCCTCGGTCCACTCCCTGAGCAGCCTCGCCCGCTCCTGCACCTCGGGACGCCCCGCCATCGAGTCAACGGGCCACGGGAGGCGGAAGCCCCAGTTGGCCTCACCGACCGTCGCGGGGGTGTTGATGCGATCGGGCCAGCCGAAGACGTCCTGCACCGGCAGGATCGTCAGGCGGGAGCCCGAGTCGAGGAGCGCCCGGAGCAGGGCATCGGTCGCGGGCAGTCCCGCCTCCATGTGCCGGGCCACGGCAGGCAGCTCGGTCACGGCCCGGCGCTCCTCGTCCGGCAGCTCCTGCCACCATGCCGCGATGGGCTCGACGTCGTGCGTGCCGGTCGTGGCCACCGAGATCTCCGGGTATTCGCCCGGATCCCGATACGGCTGGCCGGGCTCGTCCCAGTGGCGCTCCCAGCGCACGACCTTGAAACCGGGCACGCCCAGACGCATGAGCGACTCACGCACGAAGTCCGGCACGGTGCCCAGGTCCTCGGCCACGACCTCGGCGCCGGTGTCCGTGTACAACCCGACGAGCCGCTCGCCGAGCGCCGTCTGCGCGGGCTCTTCCGCCGGTGCGAAGAAGTCCTCGTGCGTGCGATCGAGGGGCCGGATGTAGGTGCGATATAGCCCGACGAGGTGATCGAGACGGAAGCCGTCGAAGAGCGCGGCGCTGCGGGCGGCGCGGGTGCGCATCCACGCGAAGCCGTCGGTCTGCATCGCCTCCCACCGCCACGGCGGCAGGCCCCAGTCCTGCCCTGTGTCGCTGAACTCGTCCGGAGGCACGCCGACGGTGGCGTCGAAACGGAACTGCTCCTGCCGCGCCCAGACGTCCGGGCTGTCGCCCGAGATCATGAACGGCAGGTCACCGAAGACTTCGACGGGACGCGCCGCAATCCTCGCAGCCGACCACTGCCGCGCGGCAACCCACTGCACGTACTTCCGGTAGTCGATCTCGTACTCGAGATCGTGGTACGCCGCGCCGAGTGCGTCCGGCTGGCGGTGGGCCAGCGGCTCGGGCCACTCCCACCAGGGCCGCTCCTCGTGCGCCGCCTTCAGCGCGCGGAACCGCGCGTATTCGTCCAGCCAGGCCATCTCCTGGTCGCAGAACTGCCGGAACTGCCGCGCGCGTGGCGCGCCGGCCGCGACCTCCCGCTGCATGAACCGGTCGAAGGCCATCCGCAGGCAGCGGTCCTTGAGCGGACGGATCCTGCCGTAGTCCAGCGCCGGCAGCCGCCGCAGTTCGTCGAGCTCGGCGCGACCTGCATCGTCGAGTGCCGCCTCGCCGCCAAGGGCCTCGAAATCCTCCACCCGCGGCAACGCGACGTAGACGGGATCGAGCGCCATCGCGGTCAACGCGGAGTAGGGCGAACGTTCGCCGGGCGGCAACTCATGGATGGGCAGAATCTGGACGAAGCCCTGCCCCGCCGACTCGAGCCACGCGGCAAACGGCACCAGGTCGGGGAACTCCCCGATGCCCCAGCTCGTGGAGCCACGCAACGAGAACAGGGGCACGAGCACACCGGCCTTGCGCCGCCTCATGACGCGCCCCCATACGCGGCGCGCGCCACGATCCGCGCGATGGCCGGCTCGAAGACCTCCGGGGGTGGCAGCAGGCTCACGACGATGAACGCCTCGTGCGGGAAGTCGAAGAAGTACCCAGGGTGGACAACGACGTGGTCATGGTGCATCAGATCCAGAGCGAGTGCCTCCTCCGTGAGCACGGCGGGCACACGAAGCACGGCCGTCCAGCCGCCCTCGACACGCCCGCGGGCGATGGACGGATGGCCGGCCAGGGCCGCGTCCAGCGCCGAGAGATTGGCCCGAATCCGGGCCTGGATTGCCGCGCGAGGTCCGGCGCCCCTGTCGAGCAGCGCCGCCGCGGCGACCTGGACCGGGGTTGAAACGGAGAGATACGTGTCGGCCACGATCTCGTACGCCTGCAACGTCGCGGCCACCTCGTCCGCCGGTCCGGTGGCGGCGAACCAGCCCAGCTTCACCTGCGGCAGGCCCACCGATTTCGAGAGGCCCCCCAGGCCGAACGCCAGCACCTCGTCCTGCGCGAGCACGGAGCAGACCCCCGGCTCGGGCTCGAGCAGGTAGTCGGCGAAGACCTCGTCGCCAATCAGGGCCACGCCGCGTCCGGCCGTGACGGCGAGCAGGTCGGCGAGCTCGCCCTCGTGCAGGCACGATCCCGTCGGGTTGTTCGGCGACACGAGCAGCACCGCCCGCGTCCGCGCGTCGAGCCCACGCGCGACCGCACCGGCATCGAGCCGCCAGCCCCCGTGCGCGTCCAGATCGTACGGCACCGCCTCGACGGATTCCAGCGCGGTCAGGTGCTCGAAGAGCGGATAGCTCGGCCGCGGCACGAGCACACGATCGCCCGGGTCGCACAGCAGCTTGAAGAGCAGCGCGTACGCCTCGCTCGTGCTGGATGTGAGCGCCACGCGTCCTGGTGGGACGATGAGCCCGCGACGGCCGAACTCGGCCGCCACCGCCTCCCGCGCCGGCCACCAGCCGAGCGGCTCCGGCTCGTAGGCCAGCGCTAGGGGATCGGCCAGTGGCGCGAGCAGATCCGCCGGATACGGAATCCCCGCCGCCGTCGGGTTCGACGCCGTGAGGTCGAGGACCGTCGTGCCGGCCGCGCGCAGATCGGCCAGCGCGCGGGCGGCCGGGTTGGGGGTCAGGTCGGCCGGCAGGCGGGCGGATCGCACGTCCCGATCCTACGGCGCGGGCACGAGCTCGGCGTGCTCGATCACGTCGCCCTCGAGCACGCCGTCGGCCACGTCGAGTCCACGCACGATCTCGGCAAACACCGTGTAGGTGTGGTCGAGCCGGGGCAGGTCCACGAGGTTGACGAAGATCTGCGCGTCCCCCGTGTCGCGCCCGCGCGTCGAGATGCCCAGGGTCCCGCGGCGATTCGACACGAGCCCGACCTCGTCCCGCATGTAGCGGGCGTCGCCCATGTACTCGTTGGCCCCGGGGCTGCCGCCCTGCAGCACGAAGTTGGGGACGACGCGGTGGAAGGTCAGCCCGTCGTAGTAGCCCTCGCGGGCGCGCGTGGCCACCCGGAGGGCCGAGAGGGGCGCCTCGTCCAGGAGCAGGCGGAGGTCCATCTGACCGCGGCCCGCGATCGTGAGCCGCAACACCTGGCCACGGAGGGCCTCGACGTCCGCGAGTGCGGGAGGTGGCACGCCGGCGGGCTGCGGCTCGGCTGTCACCCGCGAGCCCGTCCACGCCGAGAGCAACCCGGCCACGCGCGTGGCGACCGCCGGATCGAAGTCGCGAACGGACGGCCGCAGGGCCTCCACGAGCGAGGGCTCGATCGGCGCGCCGGCGGCGCCGCGGCCATCGGGCCCACCGAGCGCCTCCAGGCGGTCGAGAATGGCCATGCGCGGATCGCGGGAGGTGTCCTTGCCGCCGGCCGTCAGCCGCTGGAACGTCGCGACGAGCGCCGGGACCGAACGCGGGGCCACCTGCGGATCGGCAAGCGCGCCGGCCGCCGTCAGGATCAGCTGGTAGTCGTCTCGCGTGAGATCGTCCAGCGCCACGGGCACGGCCTCCGGCCGCTTCAGGTCGACGAGCGCGGTGAGCGCGGCGGTGCGGACGTTGTCGTCCATGTCGGCGGCCAGCATCATGAGCTCGTCGAGCGCGGCCAGCTCTCCGGCCGCGCGCGCGGCGTACATGCGCACCTGCCACACCTGGCTGGTGGTGAACGGCGTGAGCCGCTTGCGCGCCTCCGCCGGCGACACGCGCGCCAGCGACACGATCGCGTGCGCCGCCCGATGCCAGCTCCCGGCTTCGGGGGCCGGGCCGTCGGTCTCGCGCAGCAACGGCGCCAGCGCGACCCCGCCGTCCGTGCAGACGGTGCCCAGCAGGTCGAGCGCCTGCAGCGCAACATGCGGATCGTCGTCGCGCACGGCGGCGACCACGGGATCGCACCCCGCGGTGTCGGTCATGCGCCGCCCCCAGCCGCGCAGCGCCTCATAACGCACCTGCGCGTGGCGATCGGCGAGCGCGGACCGCAGGAGCGCCTCACGGCGTTCCAGCGTGGGCATCGCCCCGGCCGACGCCGCCGCCACGCGCCTGACCTCGTCGTCGGGATCCCCGAGGGCCTGCTCGAGCAGGGCCGCGTCGGCTGCCTGCGCCGTGCCGAGCGCCAGCACGGCGAGGCGGCGCCCACGCACCCGCGGGTCGCCGGCCTCGGCGCCGTCCCCGGTGGATCGTCCCAGCAGGGCGGTGCTCTTCAGGCGTTCGATGGCCGAGGCCGATGGGGGGCGCACCTCGCGTCGCTGGCGAATCAGCGCCTCGAGTCCCTCCGCGGCCCCGGGCACCTGGGCCACCGCCACAGCCGCATCCACGGGGGACGACGGCAGGAGCGTCACGATGGCCGTCTCGACGCGGCCGATGTCGGCCGGTGAGGCGAGCGGCAGCCGGCCCGCCGTGGCTGCGAGCACCCCACGCACCTCGGGATCCGTCTCGGCGTCGATGCGTGCGACCAGGGCCTCGGCAGCCGAGGCCGCGGCCTCCGGCGTGGTGGCCAACTGCCCCAGGGCGTTGGCGGCCTCGGCGCGCACGGAGGCGTCGGGATCCTCGAGCAGCGGGAGCACGAGATGGGCGTGCGGTGGCTGTTCGAGCCGCCCGATGGCCCGCACGGCGACCCGTCGCGTGGCGGGATCCGGGCTGCCAAGCCCGGTCTCGAGGGGCGTGAGCCCTTCCGGGCCGTGGCCGCGGGCGTCCTCGGCCTGGAGCATCTGCTCGCGCAGGGCGGGATCGTCGGCCGACGCACAGGCCGTGGTGAGCACACAGACGCCGAGAATCACGCGCGCGCGCAGCAGTCGTCTCACGTTTCGGTCGCTCCCGGTGAGGCCACCGGCTCAGGCGCCGGCACGCCGCTCAGCAGAGTACCCGAGCATCTGGGCGGTGAAGTCGCACGGATACGAAATGGTGACGTCGGTGATGGTACCGGCCGCGTCGCGCACCGGCGTCAGCTCCGGCATCACGAAGCCCGTGTACGACGGCAGGCGGAGGTGGTCGACGCGGGCGACGACCTCGTCACGCAGGGCCGGATCGAAGTGCACGCCGTACGCCTCGAAGAAGGCGCGGGCGGCCTCGTAGTCGCCCTCCGACTTCATGCGCTGGACCTCCGCCAGGAGACGGGCCACACCGTCGCGGAACGCGTGCGCATCGGCCATCACGTAGTACGTCCGGCCGTCGCGGCGGCGCACCTCGATGGCGTCGGTCTCCGCCAGCAGCCAGTGCACGATGGCCTGGCGGTTGCGCATGTGGTCTTCCTCGATCTGCGTGCCCTCACGCACCCGGCGCAGCTGGGTCAACGCCGTCCGCGCATACGCCTCGTACTCGGCCCGGACGATGTCGGGCTGGTCGGCGGCGTCGAGGATGCCCATGCGCGCGAGCTCGGGATCGGCGACGAAGTACAGGGCGACCAGGTCGGCGCGCGACTCCTCGAGGGCGGAGTACTGCTCCTTGAGCAGCTCGTGCGGCAAGCCCGGGAGGCCATCCTTCATGCGGCCCGACCCGTGGCCGAGCACCTCGTGGAGCTCCGTCGTCAGCTCGCTCGCGAAGGCGCCCCACTGCTCCGCCCGTGCCACTTCGGCCTCGTCCCAGGCGAACTCCCGCCGGAAGCTGTCGGGCGTGGACTTCTCGTAGGCCTCGAGCACGTTCGACAGCGACACGGACTTGCTGCCGTACTCCTCCCTGATGCGCTGGTCGTTCGGCAGGTTCACGCCGATCGGCGTCACGGGACCCGAGTCGCCCGCCTCGACCACCACCTCGATGGCCGTGGCGGTGACCCCGGTGACGGTCGGCTTGCGGTAGCGGGGATCGATTGGCAGGTGATCCTCGAACCACTGCGCGTGGGCGGCAAGCCGGCGGATCTTCTCGGTCTTGTCGTGATTCGTGTAGTAGACGACGCCTTCCCACGCGCCCTTGACGCCGCGGGCGTCCATGTAGACCTCGATGAAGCCGTTCATCGTGTCCACCGCGGTCTCGTGGTTGGTCACCCACGCGATGTCGAACCGCTCGCGGTCGGCGTCCTCCCCGGTCTCGTACCATCGCACGAGGGCGCGCAGCGAGGCCGCCAGGGGCGCCGGCGCGACGGCTGCCGCCTCGTTCAGGTGCCGGACGATGTTCCGGATCTCGCGGTCGTAGAGGCCGCCGACCCGGTAGACCTCCTCGACCAGTTTGCCGTCCCGCTTCACGAGCCGGGCGTTGAGGCCGTGCCGCTCGTCGAAGCCCTCGAGATCGGCCATCGTCACGCCGTCGTACAGGTTGTTGCTGCTCGACGCGAGGATGTCCCGGCCCGCCCCCGGCGTCTTGTTCGTGACCATCGGCTCGAACGCCGGGTCGAAGAACATCGGCGCGAAGCCGTGCACGAGATCGGCAACCGTGGCCCCCGCGGGCAACCGGAAGCGGGCGCCGTTCCGGGCGGCGCGCTCGGCGGCGTCGACCAGCACGGCCGGCTCGAGGCGCAGCAGGAACTTGCGCGCCGTCAGGTTGTTGTACGGCCCGGTGTTGAGCCAGAAGAGCTTCGTGTAGCGCGTCAGCTCCGCGAGCACCGCCTCGGGCAGGCCGACGGCGTGTGTCAGGAGCTCCTCGAGGAAGTCGCGCATCGGCAGGTTCAGGCGATGGCGCTGGTCGTAGTAGATGTCGCGGCCTGCCAGCGCCGCCTGGTAGAGATGCCACACGAGCACCTTCTCCTCACGTGCCAGCTCCGCGAAGCCGTCCGCGTACAGCTGCACGATCGCCGCGTCATCCACCTGCTCGAGGCGGTAGGGACGCGTGTCAGCCTGGGTGGGCGTGGACTGCGGGGACTGCGGGGACATGTGTTTCATCGGGGAAGTCCGGCTGTATCAGAACACGGGGGACACGGGCTACACGGAGAAGCCACTGGGTGACGTGGGTGGATCCACGGATTACACGGATTACACGGAGTATGCGGAGCATTGGGGTCCGAGACATACCGGCCCGCCCGCATCTGTGCATCCCGCGTCAATTGTGCATCGCTGTGCGCCTACGCATGCCACGGACTACGCGGAGCATTGGGAAGCGAGGCGTACGACCCCGCCCGCATCTGTGCATCCCGCGTCATCTGTGCATCGTTGTGCGCCTACGCATGCCACGGACTACGCGGAGCATTGGGGTCCGAGGCATACCGGCCCGCCCGCATCTGTGCATCCCGCGTCATCTGTGCATCGCTGTGCGCCTACGCATGCCACGGACTACGCGGAGCATTGGGGTGCGAGGCGTACCGGCCCCGCCCGCATCTGTGCATCCCGCGTCATCTGTGCATCTGTGTCCCCGCGTTCATCTGTGCAATCTGTGCAATCTGTGGCCTTTGCAATCCGTGGCCTTCGCAATCGGTGGCCTCTGCAATCTGTGGCCCTAGAAGGGCACCTCCACTCGCTGCCCGTGCTCGGGAATCTCGACGTGCCAGTCGAGCTCCTTTTCGATCCGCGCCTTCAGGGCCTCCTGCGCCGGGGGCTCACCGTGCACGAGATAGGTGGTCGAGGGTGCGTGGGGCAGCGTCCGGAGCCAGCGCAGGATCTCGACGCTGTCGGCGTGCGCGGACATGCCGTTGAGCTTGGCGACGGTGGCGTTCACGGGGATGTACTGCCCGAACATCTTCACCTGCTTCGCGCCCTCGATCAGCAGGCGCCCCCGGGTGCCGGCGGCCTGGTAGCCGACGAACAACACCGTGTTGCGTTCGTCGGGGAGCGCCGCCGCCAGGTGGTGCAGCACGCGACCGCCCGTCGCCATGCCACTCGCGGAGATCACGATGGCCGGACCACTCTTCGCCGTGACGACCTTCGACTGCTCGACGGTCGCGACCGGCTGGAAGCGCCGCGTGCAGAAGCCGCACACGTCGCGGCCCGCCGGCCGGACGTCCGGGTCCAGCTCACGCGCGTGGGCCTGGTAGTACTCCATCGCCGACAGCGCCATCGGGCTGTCCACGTAGACGGGCAGCACGGGGATGCGCTTCTCCTCCTCGAGCTTCTTCAGCCAGTAGAGGACTTCTTCCACGCGGCCGATGGCAAAGGAGGGAATGATCAGCTTCCCGCCCCGGGACGCCGTGTCCTTCACGATCGCCTCGAGCGCCCTGCCGTCATCGTCCGGCGGGTGCTCACGGTTGCCGTAGGTGGACTCGAGGAGCAGGACGTCGGCCGCCACGCCCGGTTTCGGATCGGGCAGCACCGGGCGGCCGTACCGCCCCAGGTCCCCGCCGAACAGGATGCCACCAGATTTCTGGCCCGCGCGACGCACGTTCACGAACGCCGATCCGAGCAGGTGGCCCGCGTTGATCCACTCGGCCTCGACGCCGGGCGCCACCGGAATCGGGCGGTTGAACCCCACCGGCTGCAGCCGCGTCAGCGTCTCGGCGGCATCGGCTTCGGTGAAGAGCGGGAGGGCGGGGTGGTGCTTGGAGTAGCCGCGTTTGTTCGCGTCGCGTGCCGCCTCTTCCTGGAGGTGGCCGGCATCGGTGAGCACGAGGGTGCAGAGGTCCCGCGTGCCGAGCGTGCAATAGATGCGGCCCGTGAACCCACCCGCCACGAGCCGCGGCAGCCACCCGGAATGGTCCAGGTGCGCATGGGTGAGCACCACGGCGTGGATGTCCGCCGGATTGACCGGCAGCGCGGCCCAGTTCCTGACACGCAGCTCCTTGAGGCCCTGGAAGAGGCCGCAGTCCACGAAGATCAGGTGGCCGTCGATATCGAGCAGGTGCTTGGAGCCGGTGACGGTGCGTGCCGCGCCGAGAAAGGTGATCGCCGCCATGTCCCGTTCACTCTACTAGAATTTCCCCGAGGCGCCCTCGCGGGCGCCGCGCCCGCTTGCGCGCGTTCCTCGAGGAGTCCGCCATGCCCCGCCGCCTGTCGTCCGCTTCGGTCGCCCTCTTCCTGCTCTGGCTCGCGCCGGCGCTCGCCGCGGCCCAGACGAGGCCGCTCACGATCGACGACCTGTACGATCCCGTGGCACGGATCGACTTCTCCGGCAACGCCCCGGGCGGGTTCGAATGGCTGTCGGACACCGAGTACGCGTGGCCACGCCGCTCGGACGCCGGCAGCGGCGTCGACTGGCTCCGGGTGACCGCGGCCACGGGCGCCTCGCGGCCGCTCTTCGACGCCGACGCAATGCGCCAGGCGTTTGCCGCAATCCCCGGCATCAGCGCGCAGGACGCGCAGGGCCTGCCGAACCGCCGCGACCTGCAGATGACCCGCGACCACGCCGCGGTCGTGCTGTCGATTGGCGACGACCTCTACCACTACCGCTTCGCCGATGGCCGCGCGACGCGGCTGACGTCGACGGCGGAGCCCGAGGAGCAGTTCGCGTTCAGCCCCGATGGAACGATGGTCTCGTTCGTGCGCGACAACGACCTGTGGGTCGTCGACGTCGCGCACGGCCGCGAGCGCCGGCTGACCACGGACGGGAGCGCGGAGATCCTCAACGGCAAGCTGGACTGGATTTACCAGGAGGAGATCTACGGTCGCGGCACCTTCGGCGCGAACTGGTGGAGCCCCGACGGCTCACGGCTCGCCTTCCTGCAGCTCGACGAGCGGCAGGTGCCGTCGTTCACGATCGTCGACCACATCCCCGTGAACCTCGACGTCGAGGTCGAGGACTACCCGCAGCCCGGCGATCCCAACCCCGGCGTGCGCCTCGGCGTCGTCTCGGTCGCGGGCGGTCCCGTGACGTGGGTCGACCTGGATCGGTACTCCGCCTCCAGCATCCTCGTGGTCGACGTCGCCTGGACGCCGGATTCGTCGTCCGTGATCTACCAGGTGCAGGACCGTGAGCAGACCTGGCTGGACCTGAACCGCGCCACGCCGCGGACCGGGCGCGCGACCACGCTCTTCCGCGAGACGACGAAGGCGTGGGTGAACAACAACGGCTCGCCGCTGTGGCTGAAGGACGGCTCCTTTCTGTGGCTGAGCGAGCGCACCGGCTGGCGCCACCTCTACCACTACGCCGCGGACGGCACGTTGCTGAAGCCGGTCACGTCGGGCGAATGGGACGTCCGCGTGGTCCACGGCGTGGACGAGGACGCCGGCTGGATCTACTACTCGGGCACCGAGCGCAACTACGTCGGCCTCGATGCGTATCGCGTGAAGCTCGATGGCTCGGGCGCCACGCGGCTCACGGAGCGGGCGGGCACGCACCGCGCGCAGTTCAGCCCCGGGTTCGAGCGGTTCATCGACACCTGGAGTGACCTGCACACCCCGCCGCAGGTGCGGCTGCACGCGGCCGGCGGCACGGAAGAGCGTGTCATCGCGGAGGGGGGCATCCCGCAGCTCTCGCAGTTCGCGCGCTCCGAGCCCGAGCGCCTGCAGGTGGCCACGCGCGATGGCTTCGAGATGGAAGCCATCCTCATCAAGCCGGTGGACTTCGATCCGTCACGCAAGTACCCCGTGATGCAGTTCACCTATGCCGGTCCCTACGCCCCGCAGGTGCGCGACGCCTGGCAGGGCCAGATCGGCATGTACTACCAGCTCCTCGCCGAGCGCGGCATCGTGGTCTGGATCTGCGACAACCGGTCCGCGAGCGGCAAGGGCGCGCAGTCGGCGTGGACCAGCTACAGGAACTTCGGCGCGCAGGAGCTGGCCGACATCGAGGACGGGCTCGCCTATCTCAAGAAGCAGCCGTGGGTGGACGGCTCACGTATCGGCATCGATGGCTGGAGCTTCGGCGGCTTCATGACGACGTACGCCCTGACGCACTCGACGAGCTTCGCGCTCGGCATCGGCGGCGGCAACGTGACCGACTGGCGCCTCTACGACAGCATCTACACCGAGCGCTACATGCTGATGCCGCAGAACAACCCGGAGGGCTACGAGTCGAGCTCGGTCATCAACGCCGCCGCCAACCTGCAGGGCCGGCTGCTCCTCATCCACGGCGTCATCGACGACAACGTGCACATGCAGAACACGATGAAGCTCGCCTACGCGCTCCAGCAGGCCGGCAAGGAGTTCGAGTTGATGACGTACGAAAAGTCGCGACACGGCGTCACCGATCCGAAGCTGGTCAAACACCTGCGCACCATGATGCTCCGGTTCACGCTGGAGACGTTGCGGCCGGGGAACACGGGAGGGACGAGCAGCACGCCGCGATAGGCCAGGAGCTCCGTGGCTCGATTGAAATGCCCTTACGGAGACACGGAGGCACGGAGCACGACGTGGAGGCGCTGGCTGTCGGGCCGCTAGACAGAGGTCCCTGCGTGGCCGCAGACCTCCTGGACGCAGGTCCTCAGCCAGGCGTGTACCGGGTCCGCATGCATCCGGGGATGCCAGATCAACGAGACCACGATTGGCGGCACCGCGAAGGGGAGCGGAACACTGCGCAGGTCGGTGCGGAGCCCGGCGGTGTGCCGCTCCGGCACGGTCGCGATCAGGCGTGATCCTCGGGCGATGGCAATGGCCGTCCCGAACCCGCTCACGATCGTGACGATGCGGCGACTGACGCCGAGCGGGTCAAGCACGTCGTCGATCCGGTCTTTCTCCTGGCCGCGCCGGGAGACCGCCACGTGCCCGCACGACGCGTAACGCCGGGCCGTCAGTCGGACACGGGCCAGCGTGTGGTCCCGGCGCATCACCGCCACGAATCGATCACTGAACAGCCGCACTTCGCGCAGCTCGGGGCTGGTCGTCGCCCCGACCACGCCGGTCTCGAGGTCGACGAGGCCGTCCCGCAACGCCGCGCTGTCGCGCGAGAGCTTCGGGACGAACCGCAGCCGGATGCCCGGGGCGTCGCTGGCCACACGCGCGATCAGCGCGGGGCCGAACGTCTCCGCGAATCCCTCACTCGCGCGCAGGGTGACGATCCGGACGACATTCTGGAGCGCGGGCCTGTCGGCGGGCCGCAGCACGCCTTCCGCCGCTTCCACCAGCTGCGCCACGCGCTCGCGAAGCTCGAGGGCGCGGGGGGTCGGGACGAGCCCGCGGCCGGCCCGGACCAGGAGCGGGTCGCCGGTCGTCTCGCGAAGGCGGGCCAGGGCCCGGCTCATCGCCGACGGGCTGAGTCGCAACCGCCGGGCGGCGCGCGTCACGCTGCCCTCCGAGAGCACGGCATTCAGCGTCACCAGGAGATTCAGGTCGGGTGCGGACACGGCCGCCACGATGGCACGGTCGAGACATGGCGTCAAACGCAATGATTGATTGCAATCATTGCGTCTTCCGCACGGACGACCTCCTGCCTAGGCTGGGGACATGCCTGGATCGGCTCTCGTGCTCGACCGCCTCGGTGCCCGGCCCGCCGCCCGCCGGGCGAACGTCCGGTGGGCCCTGGCGGGGCTGTCGCTCGCGGCGCTGCTGCCCTCGCTGGCGACGAGCAGCGTGAACGCCACCCTGCCGCAGCTTGCGCAGGCCTTCCACACGTCGTTTCAGGGCACCCAGTGGATCGTCCTGGCGTATCTGCTGGCGGTCACCGGCCTCAGCGCCAGCGCCGGCCGCGTGGGGGATCTCGCCGGCCGCCGCCCGACCCTGCTCGCGGGCTTGGGGATCTTCGCCGTGGCGTCGATGCTGTGCGCGGGCAGTGCCACGCTGGCGGGGGTGCTGGCCGCACGGGTCCTGCAGGGGGTCGGCGCCGCGCTCGTCATGGCTCTCGCGGTCGCCCTCGTCAACGACGCCGTGCCCGAGCAGGCCACGGGGCGCGCCATGGGCCTCCTCGGCACGACGTCCGCCATCGGCACGGCGCTCGGACCCGCGTTGGGCGGTGTGCTGGCGGCCCACTTCGGCTGGCGCGCCATCTTCATCGTGAACGTGCCGGTCGCCGTGCTGGCAGCGGGCCTGGTGAGCCGTCATGTGCCCGCGAAGCGCGTCACTGCGGAGTCCGGCGGGGCTCGGCTGGATGTGGCTGGCACCGCGGCGCTTGTGATGACCCTGGTCCCCTGCGCCCTGGCCCTGACCGCCGGGCTGAGGCAACCAGGCCTGCACACCATCGGGCTGCTCGGGTTGGGAAGTGCCGGCCTCGTCGCCTTCGTCCACACCCAACGCGCGTCGGCGGCGCCACTCGTGCCCCTGGCCCTGTTCCGGAACCGGAGAACGACTGCGGGCCTTCTCTCGACCGCCATCGTCTCCGCGGTCATGATGGGCACCCTGATCGTCGGCCCCTTCTACCTGTCGGTCGCGCTGGGCCTGCCGCCCGCCCTGGCGGGTCTGGTCCTGTCGATCGGACCGGCCGTCGCCGCAATCGGCGGAGTGCCGGCCGGATGGCTCGTGGACCGCCACGGCCCGGGCGGCGTCGCGGTCGCAGGCCTCGCCGTGACTGGATGTGGCGCCTGCGTGCTGGCACTGGCGCCCGGCCAGGGTGGTCTGCTGCCGTATGTCGGCCCGCTGGTCCTGATGACCGCCGGCTATGCCGCGTTCCAGGCGGCCAACAACACAGATCTGATGCGGCAGGCGGACGCCGGGCGACGGGGCCTGATGGCCGGCCTGCTGGGACTCTCGAGGAACCTCGGCCTGATCACCGGGGCCGCGGTCCTGGGCAGCGTGTTCAGGGCCGTTTCGGCCGTGGATTCCACGGCCGCGAGCGCGGGGGCCGTCACCTCAGGCATGCGCATCACGTTTGCCGTGACGGCGGCGCTGGCGCTCACCGCCGTGGGGGTCACGGCCAGTGCCGTACGCCCCCGCACGAACGCGGCGCCGCGGTGAGCGGGGCTCCGTGGGGCCGGTGAAATGCCTTCACCGAGACAGGGAGGCGCGGAGACACGGAGGGCAACAGGGGATTGGAGGGGCGGTTGACCCGCGCCCCCCCGGTGCCGTCGCGATGCGTCTCCGCCCTAAGCGTCCGGAATCTCCGGTTCCACGAGCTGGGCGAGCAGCGTCAATGATTCCTGCCAGCCGAGCGTGCACGCGTCTGGCGGAATCACGTCCGGCAGCCCCTCCTGCACGATGTGCAGCTCGGTGCCCACCATCACCTTCTTCATCGTGATGGTCACCGTCATCTCACCCGGCAGGTTGGCATCGTCGAACCGGTCCGTCCACTTGATGCGCTCGTTCGGCACCAGCTCGAGGTATTCGCCCCCGAACGAATGGCTCTTCCCCGTCGTGAAGTTCGTGAACGACATCTTGTAGCTACCGCCGACCCGTGCGTCGAGGTGGTGGACCCTGCCCGTGAAGCCGTGCGGGGGGAGCCACTTCGCCTTGGCGTCGGGGTCGAGGAAGGCACGGTAGAGGCGATCCGGGGTCGTCTTGAGCACGCGGTGGAACTGAACGGTGTTCGGCATCTGGTCCTCCGGGACGGCAAGTCCAAGCGCCGTCCGTCTTTCTGTCTGTTTGGACTGGCCGCCGGGGGAGAAATCATCGGTCCGGGCGGCTCGCCGCGCTCTTCACGCAGGAGTCGGAGCGGGTGCAGGCGATGGGACGCGCCTCCGCGACCACCTCGTGCGTCCTGCACGCCATGCACGAGCGCCCGGTCACGACGTCGAAGGACGTCTCGACTCGAACGGCACTGTCGTCCCCACCGTGGCGCAAGGCATGGCCGCCCTGGCGACCGTCCCCGGGGAATGTAACACCCGTCCGGGTCGCGACACTTCCTCCGCAGAGTGCGGAAAAAGGGGCCAGCCCTGGCCAGCCCCCTTTTCCGGCCCAGGAGGTGTTCAATGGCCCGGATCGACGAGATTGCGCCCGACCTGTACCGCATTTCCATCTACGCCCCGCAGCTCGACCTGCAGTTCAACCACTTCCTCGTCAGGGACGACGAGCCGCTGCTGTTCCACACCGGGATGCGGCGGATGTTCCCGGAGGTCCGCGACGCCGTCGCCAGGCTGCTGGACCCGGCCGACATCCGCTGGATCAGCTGGAGCCACTTCGAGGTGGACGAGTGCGGCGCGCTCAACGAATGGCTGGCGGCCGCCCCGCAGGCACAGGCCGTCTGCAGCCAGGTCGGCGCGGTGGTCAATATCGAGGACTTCGCCGCGCGACCGCCGCGCGGGCTCGCAAAGGACGAGGTGATCGAGACGGGACAGCACCGCTACCGCTGGGTGCCCACGCCGCACCTGCCGCACGGATGGGACGCCGGCGTCCTGTTCGAGGAGACGACGGGTGTGCTGCTGTGCTCGGATCTGTTCCACCAGGTCGGCGACCTCGAACCGGTGACCTCGGGCGATGTCCTTGGCCGGTGGGATGCGGCCATTGCGGCCTACCAGGAGCATCCCGTGTTGATGGACTACGTGCCGCTCACGCCCGCCACCCGCCGACGGCTGGACGGGCTCGCGGACCTGAATCCGCGTGTCCTCGCGGCGATGCACGGGTCGACCTTTGTCGGCGACGGCGCGGCCGCGCTCCGGTCGGCAGCCGGCATGCTCGAGCGCCGTCTCGGCGCGGCGACCGTTGACCGGACGCTGGCGCTCTGAGTACCGTCCGGCTGATGCCGGACACGCGCGACACGCTCGAGGCCGTCAGCGACGAGGCGCTGGCGCGCCGGATCGCGGCCGGGCCGCCGGGCGCGACCGACCTGGAGGAAGCCGAACTCTATCGCCGCTTCGCGCCGCGGGTGCGGTTGTACGGCCGCCGGCACCTCCGGCACGAGGCGTCGGCTGACGACCTCGCCCAGGAGGTCCTGCTGCGGACAATCGAGCGGCTGCGCGCGGGCGAGGTGCGACAACCCGATCAGATCGGATCGTTCATCCTGGGGACCAGCCGGATGATGGCGCACGCGGAGCGTCGCGGCACGCGACGCCGGGAGGCGTTGCGCGCGCAGTACGTGGACGCGACAGGTCACACGCCGCCGTCGTCCGGCGTTGCCCTCGACGCCCCGCGGATGGCCGCGTGCCTCCGCGCACTTGCCGAGCGTGACCGGCTCGTCGTGCTGCTCACGTTCTACGCGGACCGCGAGGCGCCCCGCATTGCCGAGGACCTCGGCGTCTCGCCCGGCGCCGTCCGGGTCATCCGGCACCGCGCGATGGCGCGGTTGCGTGACTGCGTGCTGGGGGGCGCCCGCTCATGACGGATCCGGTCTGCACCCGCATCGCGCTGACCCGGCTGACGGACTACGCCACCGGAGACCTGCTGGAGGGCGAGGCCGCGCAGGTCGAGGAACATCTCTTCTCCTGCCCCGCGTGCGCCGCGCGCGCGGCGGAGCTGGACGGCCTCGTGCGCGGCATCGGCGCCGCTCTCCGCACCTCGTCCGTCAGCGGCTTCGTGACCGACGAGATCCTGAACCGCATGTCCCGTGACGGCCTTCGCCTGCGCACCTATGTCCTCTCCCCCGGCACCGTCGTCCCGTGCGCCGTCTGGGATGACGATGACCTGATGGTCACGCGGCTCCGTGGGAAATTCGGTGAGGCGAGCGAGGTGACGCTGTCACAGCGCATCGGCGGAAGCGAGGTCGGCCGCATGACGTCGGAGGTCCTGGCGGCACAGCCGGGCGAGGTCATCTTCGTCGCCCCGGCTGCCGCAGTGCGGGACCTGCCGGAGGTGGAAGTGGAGCTCGTACTGACCGGCCGCAGGGACGGGGAGGAATGGCCGATTGGCCGCTATACCCTGGCCCACGGCGGCACACGGCGCCGGTAGGCGCGCTCCATGTCCCATCTATGTGCCATACAAAGATGGTATCCTTGTATGGCAATGAAGAAGACCCTCCACATCGACCAGGTCCTGCTCCGGGAGGCGCGGGCCGTCAGCGGGGCGGGCAGCGACACGGAAGCGGTACGCCTCGGCCTGGAGGCGCTGGTCCGGCAGGCCGCCTACCAGCGGCTGCGTGCGCTCAGGGGCTCGGAACCAAAAGCCAAGGACGTCCCGCGGCGACGGCCCGCGGATGCCTGATGGTCCTCGTCGACACCTCGGTCTGGATTCGGTTCCTGTCGAACCAGTCCCCTTACGCGAGCAAGCTGGCTGACCTCCTCGAGCGGGAGGAGGTCAGCGGCCATGAGATGGTGTTCGGGGAACTGCTGGTGGGTGACCGGGGCGGCCGGGCGGCGCTCCTCGGCAGCTACGCCCTGATGCACCAGTCGCCCGTCGTCGCACACGGCGAGGTCGTGGCGTTCGTGCGGCATCGGCGCCTGCACGGCCGCGGCATCGGCTGGATCGACGCGCACCTGCTGGCGTCGGCGCTCGTGGGCCACGTTCAGCTCTGGACGGCCGACGCCCGGCTGGCGGCCGTCGCGCGCGAGATGGATGTCGGCTACGACTGAGCGGCGGCCCGCCCGCGCGCGGGCGCGCGTTCCTTACAGGTACGCGAGCACCGCGCTCACCACGTGCACGACGGCATTGGCGAGCGCGGTCACGACGGGCATGAGGTTGCCCTGTTCGAGCACCTCGCCGGCAGTGGCGGGATCGGTGAGGAGCAGCCACAGCGTGACGGCCGCGAGCGGGGCGCCGACGATGGCCGCCAGGCCTGCCGCGTTGACCGCGGCACGAGCCAGGCGCGCCATGCGCGACTGCCGCACGAGACCGTCAGGGGAGGGGTGAGGGGTGGCCATGACTGCATCCTCGCGCCCGGTCATAGCCAGGAGCGTACCAACCATCATCACTTGCCGTAAGTGACTGATGTCATGCGTCTTAGATGACAGCCGCGCCTGTCTACGTCGTCACCTGGTGTCCGGTCGTGGGACGCCAGGGAGGGCGTGGTTCGCGGCCCCGGACGCTCCACTTGCCGGGCACCGGCCGCCCCGGACAGAATGGCCGGGCCATGTATGCCATCGCCGTCATCCGCTACCGCCGCCCCGTCGAGGAAGTCGTCGTCCACCAGGACCCGCATCGGGCCTACCTGCGCGGCTTGAAGGAAGCCGGGACGCTCCTCGCTGCCGGTCCCATGGACCCGCGCTCGGGCGGCATGCTCCTGCTCCGGGTGCCGGACGACAACGTCCTCCCGGCCTTGAACGCCATCCGTGACAACGACCCGTACGTGCAGCACCACGTCGCGCAGTACGAGCTGATCCCGTGGGCGCCGGTGATGGGGAAGGAAGACCTCGACAGGTTATAGGACTCGCCTTCGGCTCGCTCGGACTCGTTCTCGCCGGTTCAAGGCGAGAACATCGCGAGGACTCGTCCTCCCCGGGTCGCGCGTTGGACTCGCGGGGACTCGGCGGCTGCGCCGCCTCGCTCGGGGACACTGGCTTCGACCTCGGCTCTCCTCTTCACAGCGAGCCGCGAAGCGGCGAGTCCCAGCGATGTCCGACGCGCAATCCAGCGAGGACGAGTCCCAGCGCCGTTCGAAGGCTTGAACCAGCGAGAACGAGTCCCTGCGAGCGCCGAAGGCGCGAGTCCTGCCGCGCGGCGGAGCCGCGAGGCCTACCGGCGCTTGCGCCGCTTCCGCCGGTCGTCGTCCTTGCGCTGCCTCAGCAGCTCCCCGAGCACCCAGGACACCACCATCAGCGCCATCACCAGGACGAGGACGACCAGGAGCGGGCGTGCCACCGGCTACGCCGCGTTCGCGCCGGCAGGACGCGGGAAGACCACCGACAGGACGACGCCGATGACGAACACGGCCACCGCGCCGACGACGTTCAGCCAGAGGTAGGCGGTCGCGGTCATCGTCGCGACGAGCGCGACCGTGGCCATCCCGCCGATCAGGCCGAAGAACGCCGCGTGGCCGCTTGCGCGCTTCCAGACGATCGCGAGGATGAAGACGCCGAGGATCGAGCCGTAGAAGTAGGAGCCGAAGCGGTTGACCACCTCGATCAGCGAGCCGAGCTCGGCGGCGTAGATGGCGACGACCGACGCGAAGATCCCCCAGAACCCCGTGGCGAGCCGCGAGACCCAGAGCAGTTGCTGGTCCGGCGCGTCGGCGTTCACCCACCGGCGGTAGAAGTCGATCACCGTCGCCGTCGACAGCGACGCCAGCTCCGCCGAAATCGTCGACATCGCGGCAGCGAAGATCGCCGCGATGAGCAGCCCCACGAGCCCGATCGGCAGGTGCGACAGCACGAAGGTCGGGAAGACGAAGTTGACGTCGTTGTAGGTGGTGTCACCCGTGACGTCCTTCACCAGGTCGATCGCCTGGCTGCGGAGCGCGCGGACCTCCACGTCCGAGGCCAGGAAGTCCTGCGTCGCCGCGGCGGTCGTCGTGTCGAGGCCGTCGCGCTCCGCGGCCGCCAGCGCGGTCGCGGCGTCGCGGCGCGCGCCCACCGCCGCGTTGAAGCGGTCCTCGATCTGCTCGTACTCCGCCCCACGCGCGCTCGCCCGCACCTCGGCGTCGTGCGCCGTGTTGAAGAGCATCGGGGGCGGCGTGAACAGGTAGAACAGGAACATGAACACGCCGACGAGCAGCACGAGCGCCTGGAGCGGGATCTTCCAGTAGGCGCTCATGAGCAGCGACGTGCGGGCCTCGTCCACCGACCGGGCGGTGAGGTAGCGCTGCACCTGGCTCTGGTCGGTGCCGAAGTAGGAGCAGAAGAGGAACAGCGCGGCTATCGTGCCCGACCAGAACGTGTACTGGTCGGTCACGTCGAACCGGAAGTCGAACGTCTGCAGGCGGCCGGTCGCGCCGGCGATGCTGAGCGCGTCGCCGACGCCCACGCCGTCCGGCAGGCTCGCGACCAGCACGATGACGGCCGCCACGAGCCCGAAGACGATCAGGAACATCTGCTTGACGTCCGTCCAGGCCACGGCCTGCACGCCGCCGAACATCGTGTAGAGCGCGGTCGGCAGCGCGATCGCCAGGCAGGTCTGCGTCACGGTGAGGCCGAGCACCACCGACAGCACGACGGCCGGCGCCGAGATGACGACGCCCGTGGACATCGCCCGCGACACCAGGAACAGGAACGACGTCAGCGTGCGGGTCTTGGCGTCGAAGCGCTTCTCCAGGTACTCGTAGGCCGTGAAGACCTTCGCGTTGTGGAAGAAGGGCACCAGCGTGACCGACAGCACGATCATCGCGAACGGCAGCGCGTAGTAGAACTGCAGGAACCGCATGCCGTCGGTGTAGCCCTGCCCGGTCGTCCCGATCATCGTGATGGCGGACAACTGCGTCGCCATCACCGACAGGCCGACCGCCCACCAGGGCAGGCTGCGGCTCGCGAGGAAGTAGCCCTCGATCTCGTTCGAGCGTTTCGTCAGCCGCAGGCCGTCCACGACGACCCACAGCAGGTACGCGACGATGATCGTCCAGTCGATCCAGTGCATCAGCGGGTGAACGCCTGCTGGAACCAGTAGAGCGCCGTCAGCGTCACCACCCACGCGACGACGACACCGAGGTAATGGCGCCGGATCCGGTTCACAGGGCCTCCACGCGCTCGCGGAGCGTCCGCTCCGCCGCCGCGAGCTGGTCACTCCGGTCGCGCCACGCGGCCTGGTCGGCGGCCAGCTTGCCGCGCGAGACGTCGAGCGCGCGGCGCGTCTCCTCCGGCGAGGGTCCGCCCCACGTGCGGCGCACGTCGACGAAGTAGCGTGGGCTCATGATCTTCTGCAGCTGCACCTCGCTGTACTTCAGCGGGGTGCCGATGATGGCCTCCGACGCCTTCTCGAGCGCACGGGCCAGCGAGGCACCGGGGTCCTCGGTGCGCGCCTTCAGCAGCAGCTGCGCGATGCCGTGCGCCGAGCGGAACGGCAGCCCGTGGTCGCGCACCAGCGTGTCGGCCAGCTCCGTGAGCGTCGTGCCCCCCTCGCCGGCGCGCGCCGACATGCGGGCGGCGTCGAAGTCGGCGCCCCGCATCGCCGCCGCCACGAGCGCGACCATGCGCGTCGCGTCGCGGAACATCGACGCGACCAGCGGCTGCAGGTCGTCCTCGGTGTCCACGATGTCGCCGAACGGCGTGTTGTGCACGGCCATCGCGATCGCCTGCGCCTGGCCGAAGGCCTTGCTGCCGATCGCGCGGGCGTGCTCGAGCGCCACCGGGTTCCGCTTCTGCGGCATGATGCTGCTGCCCTGCACGAAGCCCTCGCCCAGGCGCAGGTACCCGAACTCCATCGTGCACCACAGCAGCAGGTCCTGGACGACGCGGCCGAGGCCGACGAGCGTGACGCTCGTGGCCGACGCGCTCTCGAGCAGGTAGTCCACCGTCGCGATGCTGCCGTAGGTGTTCCCGGTCGGGCCCGCGAAGCCGAGGAGCTCGCTCGTGCGGTGGCGGTCGATGGCGAACCCGGTGCCCGTGATCGCGCAGGCCCCCAGCGGGTTGATGTTGGTCGACGCGTACGCCGAGCCCAGGCGCGTCGTGTCGCGCTCCTTCTGCTCGATGATGGCCAGCAGGTAGTGCGCGACCGTCGTCGGCTGCGCGGGCTGGGTGTGGGTGTGCGCGGCGAAGATGGTCTCGGTGTGGCGCGACGCCAGGTCGATGAGCGCGCTGCGCAGCTCGAGCACCGCCGCCGCCAGCCGCCCGATGAACTCCCGCTGCCGCATCCGGTACATCGTCATGTCGATGTCGTTGCGGCTGCGCGCCGTGTGGAGCCGGCCCGCGACGTCCTCCCCGCAGGCCTCCTTGATGAGGCGCTCGATGTAGAAGAACAGGTCCTCGTAGGTGCCGTCGTAGATGACCTTGCGCACCTCGTCCAGCGGGATGCCGTCGAGCGCGGCGCGCAGCGCCCGCGCGTCGGCGGCGGAGACGATGCCCTTCTCGGCGAGCATCACCAGGTGAGCGTAGTTGATCGCCATGAGCGGCGCGAGCAGCAGCTCCTTGGCGTCTTCGAAGTTGTCGTTGAGGACGTTGAGAACGTATTCGGGCGCGAATCGCACCTTTGGAGTATAGATCGCACCCGGGTGTGACAGACTCGGCCCGAAAGGAGCCCGCCGTGCGACTGCGATCCGTGCTGCTGTCCGTCCTCCTGCTGGCCCCCGCCGTCCTGCCCGGCCCCGCCCTCGGCGCCCAGGACCGGTCCGAGACCGTGCGCACCGCCGGCCTCGACGAGCCGGTCGAGATCGTGCGTGACCACTGGGGCGTGAACCACATCTACGCCGCGACCGAGCACGACCTGTTCTTCGCCCAGGGCTACGCGGCCGCGCGCGATCGGCTGTTCCAGTTCGAGATCTGGCGGCGCCAGGCCACCGGGACGGTCGCCGAGATCCTGGGGCCACGCGAGATCCAGCGGGACCGCGGCGCACGCCTGCACCGGTTCCGGGGGGACCTCGACGCGGAGCTCGCCCACTACCACCCCCACGGCAGGGCCATCGTCGAGGCCTACGTCGCCGGCGTGAACGCCCGCGTGGCCGAGACCGAGCGCGACCCGTCGCTGCTCCCCATCGAGTTCCGGATGCTCGGCATCACGCCGGGACGCTGGACCCCCGAGGTCGTGATCTCCCGGCACCAGGGCCTGACCTCCAACGTCACGAGCGAGGTCGCCTACGTGCGCGCGATGAAGGCGCTCGGCCCCGAGCGGCTCCGGGAGCTGATGTACTTCCAGGGTGGCGAACCGGTGTTCACCCTGGACCCCGCGATCGACCTCGCCTCGTTCCCGGACGACGTGCTCCAGCTGTACGACGCGTTCCGCACGCCGATCGCGTTCCAGCCGGAGGACATCGCGCCGGAGTACCGCGCCACCCCCGCGGCCGCGCGTCTCGAGGTCCCACCGGGGCCTCCCGAGCCCGTGAATCCGGACATCGGCAGCAACAACTGGGTGGTCGCCGGCGAACGTACCCAGAGCCGCTTCCCGATTCTCGCGAACGACCCGCACCGCGTGATCGCGGCGCCATCGCTGCGGTACTGGGTGCACCTCGTCGGGCCGGGCTGGAACGTGATCGGCGGCGGCGAGCCGGTGCTGCCGGGTGTCTCGATCGGGCACAACGAGCACGGCGCCTGGGGGCTCACCATCTTCGGCAACGACAACGAGGACCTGTACGTCTACGACACCAACCCGGCGAACCCGGACGAGTACCGCTACCAGGGCCGGTGGGAACCCATGCGGGTGGAGCGCGACACCATCCCGGTCAAGGGCCGGGCGCCAGAGGCGGTCGCCCTCAAGTACACCCGCCACGGCCCGGTCATCTACGAGGACGCGGCCCGGCACAAGGCCTACGCGCTGCGGGCCGCCTGGATGGAGACCGGCGGGGCGCCGTACCTCGCCAGCCTGCGGATGAACCAGGCGACCACGTGGGACGAGTTCCAGGCCGCCTGCGGCTTCAGCCGCATGCCCGCCGAGAACATGGTGTGGGCGGATCGCACCGGGACGATCGGCTGGCAGGCCGCGGGGATCCAGCCGCTCCGGCCGAACTGGAGCGGCCTGCTCCCCGTGCCGGGTGACGGCCGGTACGAGTGGGACGGCTACCTGCCCATCACCGCGCTGCCGAGCCTCGAGAATCCCGATGCCGGCTTCATCGCCACCGCCAACAACTACCTGTTCCCGCGCGACTACCCGTGGCCCGACGCGCTCCACTTCACGTGGGCCGATCCGTACCGGGCGGTCCGCATCGAGGAGGTGCTGGGGTCGGGGCGGCGGTTCTCGGTGGCCGAGACGGCGCGCCTGCAGAACGACGACCTGTCGCTGCCGGCGCGGGCCCTGGTGCCGCTGCTGCGCGACCTGCCACTCGAGAGCGCGGCCAGCCGCCAGGCGCGCGATCTCGTGACGGGCTGGGACTTCGTGCTCGACAAGGACTCGGTGGCGGGTGGCATCTTCCAGATGTTCTCGCGACGCCTCTACGCGAACGTGCGGGCGCTCCTGATTCCTGCCGGGGCGCGGGACGCCGTCCCGGGTTCGCTCCTCACCGTGAAGCCGATCATCGACCGGCTCTACGCACCCGACGGGCGTTTCGGCGACGATCCCCTCGCAGGCCGCGATGCCCTGGTCGCGCGGAGCTTCGACGAGGCGGTGGCGGAGCTCACACGCCGGTTCGGGGCGGACATGACCCGCTGGACGTACGGGCAGGCGGCGTTCCACCACGCGCTCATCCAGCATCCGTTGTCGGACGTCGTGAATGCGGAGACCCGGGCCCGGCTCGACGTCGGCCCGGCGCCCCGCGGCGGTGACGGGCTCACGGTGAGCGCGACGGGCAGCGCCGACAACCAGACGGCGGGTGGCTCCTTCAAGATCATCGCGGACACCGAGCACTGGGACCGGTCGATCGGAATCAACACGCCCGGGCAGTCCGGAGACCCGGCTAGCCCGCATTATCGGGACCTCTTCGATCTCTGGGCGAAGGGGCGGTACTTCACGCTGGCCTACACCCGGCCGGTGGTCGAGTCGGTGACCGAGCACGTCACCCGACTGGTGCCGGAGTAGGGAGTAGGAGGGATGGCCCCGGGCCCGCTCCGGCGCCGGGTCTGGTCCGCAGTATGCTGTAGGCAGATTCCCTACAGAAATCGTGGGATAGAGGCCCGGTCCCCCCGGCGCCAGTTATCGCCCCGCCGACACCTCCAGTCGGCGGGGCGTCCGAATTCCGATCAGCCGTGGTGTTCCCGGTGCGGGTAGCGAGTGCCCATGCCGGGCGCGTTCCGTGGGCGGATTGTGCGCGGTGGCACAAACGGTTGCACACCGCTGCAACTCCGTGACGGCAGGGAGGTTACTCGCGATTTCCTACGCAGAATCCGCATTTTGTGTGCAGGTTCGCACGGGGCGGCCGTGCCAGCCCCCCGGGGCACGGGCAGTCCTAAGTGACTCAGCTGTCATGTAATGTCCGTTTTTCTGCGTGACTGGCAAGACATGGCGAGCATGTTGCGTCCGCTCGTTGCGCCATGTCTGCCCCCCGGCTGTTCTCGGCGTCCGGCCACCACACTGATCAGGTGGCGTACGGGCGGTCCTCCCGCTCCTCCAGCCAGGGCTCACACGTTGCGCGGACTTGTTCCGGCCCCGCCCGTCTGACACGGACCGGGCGGGAGGGCCTGGACCGGTGAACGGGCAGGCGCTCGCCGCGGTGGCACCCGGACGAGGAAAGGCGTCCAGACCGATGGCCTGGCGGATTACGACGGATCTGAAACCGGCGGCACGCGCCTACGTCGTCGCGGTGATCGCGACGAGCCTGGCGGTGTTCGGCGCATGCCTGCCGCTGCAGTTCCGGTCGCCGGAGCTCTTCGCCATCCTGCTCGTCCTGTCGGCGGCGGCCGGGGCCTTCAAGATCCGGCTCCCGCTGTATTCGGGCGGCTCGACGCTGTCGGTGGCCTTCGCCTTCGACTTCACGGCGCTGCTGCTGCTCGACCGTCCCGAGGCCATGCTCGTCGCGGGCGCCGGCGCGCTGGCGCAGTGCACGATCCGGGTCGCCGAGGACTACCCGCTGTACCGCACGGTCTTCAGCGTGGCGACCGTGAGCCTGTCGATCGCGATGGCCAGCGTGGTGTTCTTCGCGCTGGGCGGCGCGCAGACGCTGGACCCGCCGCTCGCGATGATCGTCCCGGTCCTCGGCGCGGCGACGGCGTTCTTCTTCCTCAACAGCCTGATCGTGGGCATCGCGGTGGCCTCGTCCACCGGCCAGTCGCTGCGCCGCGTCTGGTACGAGAACCTCCTGTGGGGGGCCCCGGGCTACATCATCGGGGCGCTGATGTCGGCCGGCCTCGCGGTGCTGATCCTGCAGCACGGCACGCTCATCGCGCCGGTCATCTTCATCCCCGCCTACCTCAGCTACCACGCCTACCAGGTCTACGTCGGCCGCATCGAGGCCGAGCAGCTGCACGTCCGGCAGGTGTCGGAGCTGCACCAGGCGGCCAGCGAGGCGCTGGCCATCGCGCGGCAGTCGGAGCAGGCGCTGGCCGCCGAGAAGGAGCAGCTCGCCGTCACGCTGCGCAGCATCGCGGACGCGGTGCTGACCGTCGACACCGACGGCCGCGTCCAGCTGATGAACCGCGTCGCCGAGGAGCTCACGGGCTGGACCCAGGAGACCGCGGTGGGCCAGCCGCTGGCGGCGGTGGTGTCGATCGTCCACCGCGAGACGGGGCACCTGCTCCCGTCCCCCATCGAGCACGTGCTGAACGCCGACCAGGCGGTGGAACGCGTGACGTCGGCGGCCCTCGTCACCGACGGCCTGCGGCGCCTGATCGAGTGGACCGCGACCCCCATGCACGACCGCGCGGGGGTGGTGATGGGCGTCGTGCTGGTCCTGCGCGACGTGACCGTGGAGGTCCGGGCCGAGGAGGAGCGGGCGCGCTCGAGCAAGCTCGAGTCGCTGGGCATCCTCGCCGGCGGCATCGCGCACGACTTCAACAACATCATGACGGCCATCATCGGCAACCTCTCGCTGGTGTCGATGTCGCCGACGCTCGACGCGGGCACGGCGCGCCGCATCGCGGAGGCCGAACGCGCCTGCGAGCGCGCGCGTTCGCTGACCAAGCAGCTCCTCACGTTCTCGAAGGGCGGCGCCCCGGTCAAGTCGCCCACCGCGCTGTCGCCGGTCGTGCAGGAAGCGGCCAGCTTCGCGCTGCGCGGCTCGAACGTGCGGCCCGAGTTCGACATGGCCGACGACCTCTGGCACGTCGAGGCCGACGCCGGCCAGCTCACGCAGGTGATCCACAACATCGTGATCAACGCGAAGCAGGCGATGCCGGGCGGCGGCGTGGTCCGCCTGACCGGGACCAACGTCACCCGCGAGGTCGAGCGCGCCGGCGAGCCGCTGCCCATCGGCGACTACGTGCGCATCGAGATCGAGGACCACGGGTGCGGCATCCCGGCGCACCTGCTCCAGAAGGTCTTCGACCCCTACTTCACGACGAAGCCGGATGGCAGCGGCCTCGGCCTGGCGTCGAGCTACTCGATTGTCCGGAGCCACGGCGGCCACATCGGCATGGAATCGACGCCGGGCGAAGGCACGATCGTCCAGATCTACCTGCCGCGCACGTTCGCGACGCCCGCGGTGGCCGCGGCCATCGAGCCGACGCGCTCCAGCCACACGCGCGGCCGCGTCCTCGTCATGGACGACGAGGACGCCATCCGCGAGCTGGCGGGGGAGATGCTCGAGGCGCTGGGCTTCGAGCCCGTCCTCACCCCCGACGGCGAGGCGGCCATCCGGGCCTTCGAGGCCGCCCGCGACCAGGGCGACCCGTTCGCGGTCGTGATCATGGACCTCACCATCCCCGGCGGCATGGGCGGCAAGGACGCCGTCCGGCGCGTGCGCGAGATCGATCCGTCCGTCCGCGCCATCGTCTCGAGCGGCTACGCCGACGACCCTGTCATGGCCGACTTCCGCGCCTACGGGTTCGACGGCGTCGTCGCCAAGCCCTACACCGTGAAGGATCTGGGCCGCGCCCTCGATGTGCTCCTGGAGGGCGCGTGAGCGGGGCGGCCCCGGCCAGTGTGCGCGCGCGCACGCCGCGCGCAATCGTGTCGAAGATGTCAGCTCATGTTCGCTCGAAGATCTTAGTTTTCTGACCTGGCGTGCAACTTGCCTCCTAGATGGACACCATGACTCTCCTCCCTCGTGCCATGAAATCCGTCCTCCTGGTCCTGGTCGCAGCGCTCCTTGCGTTGCCCCTCCCCGGACAGGCCGCAGGACGTCGCGACCGCATGCTGGACTCGGTGCTCGCCTCCAAGACGGGCCAGATTCCGGTCATCGTCAAGACACGCTCCGGCAAAGCCGCCAAGGTCGAGGCTCGCCTCGCCGCCCGCGGACGCCGCGCACAGAAACGGCTTGGCCGCGGCCATGCCCTGGTCACCTGGCTGACGCCAGCCGACATCCAGGCCCTGGCCTCGGATTCTGACGTCGAGGGCCTGTCCTTCGACGCCCCGGTGCGGCCGACCGCCCTGCCGGGGCTGCCGGTGGCGGCCTCGCTGCTGCAGGCCGAGACCGGCGTGCCCGCGACCTCGGATGCCGGCACCGGCATCGGCGTGGCGATCATCGACTCCGGCATCGCGCCGATCCCGGGCCTCGCGGAGCGCGTGAGCGCGTTCTACGACTTCACGAGCGGCGTCGCCGTCGAGCGGTCGCCGATCGACCCGTACGGCCACGGCACGCACGTCGCCGGCATCGTCGGCGGCGCCTTCGGCGATGGCGTCGGCGGCATCGCGCCGAACGTGCACTTCATCGGCCTGCGCGTGCTCGACGCGGCCGGCAGCGGCACGACCAGCATGGTCATCGACGCGGTCGACTACGCGGTCGAGAACCGCGCGGCGCTCGGCATCGACGTGATCAACCTCTCCATCGGCCACCCCATCTACGAGTCGGCCGCCACCGACCCGCTGGTGCAGGCCGTCGAGCGCGCGGTGCGCGCCGGCATCGTCGTCGTCGCGTCCGCGGGCAACGTGGGCAAGAACCCGCAGACCGGCGAAGTCGGCTACGGCGGCATCCTCTCGCCCGGCAACGCGCCGTCGGCGATCACGGTGGGCGCTGTGTCGACCAACGACACGCCGGAGCGGTCGGATGACCGCGTGGCCAGCTACAGCTCCCGTGGTCCGGCGTGGTTCGACGGCGGCGCGAAGCCCGACGTCGTCGCGCCCGGCACCGGCATCGTCTCGGCGCTGTCGCCTGGCTCGGTCCTCGGGGACTACACGCAGCTGAACATCGCGAAGCCGAGCGGCGTCTTCCTGAAGCTGAGCGGCACCAGCATGGCGGCCCCGGTGGTCACCGGCGTCGCGGCCCTGGTGCTCCAGGCCTCGCAGAACGCCTGCGTGCTGCAGGGCGCGCTCGAGTGCCCGGCGCTGACGCCGGCCACCGTGAAAGCCATCATGGAATACACCGCGACGCCGCTCGTCGACGAGAACGGCGTGGCGTATGACGCCCTCACGCAGGGGCGTGGCGAAGTGAACGCGGCCGGGGCCATCGCGGCCGCCGAGGCCATCGACACCTCGATGCCCGTCGGCCAGCCGTGGCTTCGCTACCCGCTGACGACGTCGACGGTGTTCGGCGCCGAGACGACGGACTGGTCGCAGTCCATCGTGTGGGGCACGCAGCTGCTGAGCGGCGACATCCTGCGCCTGCACGGCCTCGCGTGGGACGACTCCATCGTGTGGGGCACGTTCGACTTCGATGACTCCATCGTGTGGGGCACCTTCGACTTCGGCGACTCCATCGTCTGGGGCACCTTCGACTTCGACAGCATCGTCTGGGGCACCAGCGTGGTGTGGGACGACTCCATCGTGTGGGGCACCAGCATCGTGTGGGGCACCTCGATGATCGGGTACTTCGACGGCGACTCCATCGTGTGGGGCACCTTCGACTTCGACAGCATCGTGTGGGGCACGTTCGACTGGGATTCGATCGTGTGGGGCACGATGGATTGGGACTCGATCGTGTGGGGCACGTCGCTCCTGCCGAGCCCCGGCCAGTCGGCGAACACACCCGCGGCAACCAACCGTGGGAACACCAAGGGCGCGAGGACACGGCTGCCGCGCCGGTGAGGCGAGGTAACCACTCGAGTTGCGGGTCGTCATCATGCGTGACATTCCGCCCCTCGCCCGAGCCTACGTCACGGCGGTGATCGCCCTGGGCGTGCTGGTCTTCTGGCTGGCCCTGCCCCCGGTGTTCACCGAGCCCGGCCTCTTCCTGGTGCTGCTCTTCGCAGCCGTGACGGGGTCGACCCTCAAAGTCAGGCTGCCGCTGCCGAGCGGCGGCCTGACCCTCTCGGTGTCCTTCGTCGCGATCTTCATGGGCGTGCTCATGCTGGATCGCGGAGCGGCCCTGCTGATTGCGGCCGCCAGCGCGTGGACACAGTGCACGTTCCGGCCGCAGGAGAACTACCCCATCTACCGGGCGTTCTTCAGCATGGCCGCCATGGTGCTGGCGGCCGACCTCGCCGGCCGCACCTTCGTCGCCCTGACCGGCGGCGTCATCGTGCCCGACGCCGGGCTGCTGCTGGCCGTGCCGATCGCCGGCGCGGTGTTCTTCACGGTCAACAGCCTGGTCGTCAGTCTCGCGGTCAGCCTGGCCACCGACCTCGCCTTCAAGCGGGTCTGGCTGGATGGCCTGCTCTGGGCCGCCACGGCGTACGTGCTCGAAGCGGGCGCGGCCGCGGTGATGGCCATCCTGGTGGTCCAGAACGGCTTGATGCTCGCGCCCCTGCTCGTGGCGCCGTTCTACCTGAACTACCAGGCGCTGCGGTCGCGGGTCGCCGTGATGACGGCCGCGGCCTGAGCCTGGCAGACGCCGGAGCCGAAGGGCCGGGACCTCCCCCCCGGCCCTTCGGTGTGTACGGGAGCACCGCGAACGACGCGGCGACGACGGCGGGGCTCAGTCGTGGCCCCCGGGTGCGCGATAGGTCCAGTCCCCCCGCCTCACGGCGCCGGCATTGTCGTGCCGGAACGTGCTGAACACGAGACCGGTGACGCCCGGCAGGGTCCGCAGGTGCGCCTCCAGGGCGGCGTCGCGCGGCGACCACTGACGCGCGAGGTACAACGCCGTGCCCGTGGCCATGGCCTGCGGCCCGTAGCTGTCGCGAACCTGGGTCTCGATCGACGGCAGTCCTTCACCAGTCAGGTAGTTCTGCAGGTATCCCACCCCCCGGTGCATGGGCCAGAGGTCGTGCCACATCGAGGGACACCGTGACGAGTTCTGGTCAATCACCAGGGCATCCACCAGCCGCTCGCGCATCCAGGTGCGCCAGTCGAGGGTGAGGTTGCCGAGGGGAGGCCCGAGCACGTCACCGCGCGGGGCCCCGACGGAGACCGTGCGGCCGAGCGCCCGTGTCGCGCCTCGAAGCTCGCGCAGGAACTCCGTCAGGAACCCTCCGCGGATGTCCCGCCAGGCCTGGACGTCGAACCGGTCGCCCAGGATGTCGTGGCCGGTCGCCTCGAGCACGGCGCATCGCGTGGCCGGGCCATAGCCGAACTCATCGGCATGGGCAGCCGGCTTCGACTGGGACCGGAGGCAGACGAACACGCCGTCGAAGGCCGACGCGCGAAGCCAGGCACTGATCCGGTCGACGAACTGTGCCCGGACCTCCGCCTCGGCCAGCGTGAGGACACCCCACTGCCGGCACGTGCCGCTCCGATCGACCTCGGCCAGATGGGGGTGAGCCAGGCTGAAGTCGCTTTGCCACGCCACGTCGCGGCCGTGCATGGCGTTGTGATGGCTCACGGCGCGCACCTCCGGCGGCGCCAGTGGCCATCCCTCGTCGAAGATCGACACGTAGAGCTCGGCACGGAGTCCCGCGTCGTGCGCCAGGGCCGGCACGACGTCGAACTCCGTCCAGGCGAGCCGGCTTGCGGTGTCGGCACTCGGGTGCACGTGGCCGGGCGCCGCGGCGTAGCGGCCCGGAATCCGGGACCGCAGGACCCGCCAGTGCAGGGTGTCCACGACCAGCTCCGCCTGCCAGCGGTCGAGCCGGCGGCGCACGGCGTCCGGAGTGCCCAGGCGGCCATCGCCCTCACCAAAGCTAAGATGGTCTCCCCACGACACGGAGGCGATGTTCATGCAGGTGTCCATACCACGCCCGGCGCCAGACGAGTACTCGGAGTTCCACGCGGGCTACCTGGCCGCCACCGGTGATGCCACGGATGCGCTCGCGGTCTTCGACGGGCAGGCGGCCGCGCTCGCCGCGCTCGCCCGCGTGCCCGACGCGGACGCCGCGTTCCGCTATGCGCCGGAGAAGTGGTCGGTGCGACAGGTCACCGGCCACCTCGCGGACGGCGAGCGCATCCTCGCCTGCCGCCTGTTGCGGACCGCACGCGCCGACACCACGAGCCTGCCGGGCTACGACGAGAACCTCTACGTCGACAGCGGCAGGTTCGACCGGCGCACGCAGGCGGACGTTGGCGCCGAGCTCCTCGCGGTCCGGGCGGCGACCCTGGCGCTCGTGCGTTCCCTCGAGCCGGACGTGCTCATGCGGCGCACCGTCGTCAACGGCTGGTCGCTGACCGTGCGCGCGCTGGCGTTCATCGCGGCCGGGCACGTCGAGCACCACCTGCGGCTGCTGCGCGACCGCTACCGGCTGGCGTTGCCCTGAGCCGCGCCGGCTCTGCTACGATCCCGCCATGGGGCTCCGCCAGAACCTCCGTGACTTCATGCACGGAATGGCATACGGCCGGTACGAGCGTGAGCTCCGGCAGCAGGCCAACGAGCTGAACGACCTGTTCCTGCTCCTCTGCTACATGGAAATCGTGGGGCTGCCGAACCCCGCCGCGCTCTACATGCTCGACATCTATCCCCACCTGCTCGAGCAGTTCCACCTCTGGCACCGCCGGATGGGCATGGACCGCTCGCCCCTCGGCAACCTGCCCTGCTGCTGACGTGCGGACGCTCCTCGAACGCCAGGTGCTGTTCTTCGGCGGCAAGGGTGGCGTCGGCAAGACGACCTGCGCGTCCGCCGTGGCCCTGGGCGCCGCGCGGGCCGGGCGGCGGGTGCTGCTCGTGTCCACCGACCCGGCGCACAACACGGCGGACATCCTGGGCCGGCCCGTCGGCGGCGAGCCCGTGGCCATCGAGCCCGGTCTCCATGCGATGGAGATCGACGCCGCCACCGAGTCGGCGCGCTACATCGGGCAGGTCAAGGAGCAGATCGGGCAGGTCTTCGGGACGAAGATCCTCAAGGAGGCCGCGCGGCAGATCGATCTGGCCGCCACCATGCCCGGCGCCGAGGAGGTCGCGCTCTTCGAGCGGATGGGGGCGCTCATCCGGGGTGAGGACGAGCGGTTCGACCTCATCGTCTTCGACACGGCGCCCACGGGCCACACCCTGCGCCTGATCCGGATGCCCGAGCTCCTGCATGCCTGGATTCACGCGCTCACGCGCTCGCGGCGCGCGATGCTCGGCGTGCAGCAGGACGAGAAGGACGATCCGGTCATCCAGTCGCTCCAGGTGCGGCTCGATCGCCTGCAGGAGCTGCGCGCGCGGCTGGTGAGCGGACGGGTGACCGCGTTCGTGCTCGTCCTGATCCCCGAGCGCCTGCCCATCGAGGAGACGGCGCGGGCCATCGCGCAGCTCGACGAGGCCGGCGTGCGCCCAGCCGCCTTGATCGTCAACCGGGTGCTGCCGGAAGGTTCGTCCGATCCGTTCCTCCAGGCGCGCCGCCGGCAGGAGCGGGTGTACCTGGACGAGATCACGCAGCGCTTCGCCGGCCTGCCGCGTCAGCACCTGACCCAGCTCGCGTCGGACGTGCACGGCCTCGACGCGCTGGGCGCGCTGGCGGGAGCGCTGGGATTGGCATAGGGCCGCGCCTTCGGGCGCGTCAGGCCGTCCTTCGCCGCTGCGCGGCTTCTGAGGGTGGGACTCGTCCTCCCTGGGGCGGTAGTCGGACGTCGCTGGGACTCGCTTCGCTCGCTCGGACGAACGATCGGAAGTGAGAGCTGTGCCCGTTCCCAGCGAGCGGCGAAGCCGCGAGTCCCAGCGACGTCCGAAGCGCGCCCCAGCGAGGACGAGTCCCAGCGTCCCGAGCGAGAGCGAGGGACGTCCCAGCGAGCGCGAAGCGCGAGTCCTACCCCCCGCCGCCGGGGCATGACAATCCCGCCCCGGCCATGGAGGGCTTACCAGTTCAGCCAGTACGTCATCTTCACCAGGAACACGTTGTTCGCCGGTGACGAGAACAGCCCGCCGAAATCGCGGCCGAAACGGAAGTCCCCCTGGTCGGCGTCGTCCTCGCGGCCCTGCTGCCAGACGAGGAACAGCGTGGAGCCGGGGCGGTATTCCCAGCGAAGGACGTTGGTGGTGCGGAAGGACCGGTAGTTGAAGTCCGCGTTGTCGTCGTAGGCGTACGGCTGGTAGCGATCCTCGTAGCGCGCGGCGCGGGGGGCGGCGAGCTCGCGGTAGTTGGTGTAGGCGCCGGCCGAGACGAAGGGCTCCGCGTAGCTCTGGATCGACAGCGTGGACGAGAGCGTGTAGTCCACGCGGAACGTCATGCCGAGCGTACGCTGGTGGATGCGCCCGAACACGTAATGCGTGTCGTCGCCGTCCTCCACGTTCTCCACCCACTGCGCATCGTCGTTGTTGATGCCGTAGCGGATGCCGGCCGACACCGACAACGCGCTCGACGGGCGGATCGTGACGCCCGGGCCGATGTCGTGCCGGCTCGTGCCCTTGCCGTCGGTCTCGTGGTAGCCGTTGTATCGGGGCACGATGCGGCGGCGCTCGTCGGCGTTGGCGTAGTACCAGAGGCTGTAGCTGCCGTTGCCGAGCACCGCGGGACCACCGCGGGTGACACGGTCGCGGATCGGCGCCCCGTTGATGTTCAGCCCGAAGCCCGTGTTGTAGTTGTTCGTGAACGTCCAGTGCATGTTCACGTTGCCGCCCGAATAGAGGCGATCGCCCGCGAAGTTCCAGCCGGCCCACTGGTTGACGTTCACGTTGAGGCTCCGCACGAAGCGGCCCGGCGTGTTGTCGCGGATCTGGAACCAGTGGCTGATGTTGCGCTCGTCCGCGCGCCGCTGAAACCCCAGGTCGTTCATGTCGAAGCCCGGTGTCTTGTAGCCGTAGTAGGCGTTGAACCGGGTCCGCGCGCCGCTGATCTTCCCGAAGCTCACCGAGCCCGAGTGCCCCGACAGCGACGTCGCGAGCGGATCGAGTTCCACGTGGTCCGCGTCGGGGCGCTGGAAGGCGTGCACCGCGTTCTCCTGCAGCCGCTCGATGGCATCTGCCGATCCGACGATGCGGCTGCCCGCCCAGTAGCCGCTGAGGCTGAACTTCTGCTTGAGGCGCAGGTCGTAGTCCACGCCGCCCGTCCACGCGTTCGACGCGAGGAAGTCCACCGCGTCGGTCAGCCGCCGGTTGGTGGACGTGAACATCACACCGAGGTTCGACTGGTTCGCGAACTCCCGCCGCGCGCGCAGGACCGAATAGCCGGTGAGCGGCTCGACCACCTCGGACCGGCGCAGGCTGCCAGACGCGACGGTGGCCGATTCCTCGGAGACGGCCGCCGTCAGCGCGCCGACCGAGAACTTGCCGACCCGGCCCGTCAGCTTCGCCGCGCCGATGATCGTCGCCGCGTCGGGCGCGGCGCTGTACTCGTCGTCCTCGAGGTCCGGGTCGCCCTGCGGACGCCGGCCGACACGGCGTGAGTAGAACAGCCCCGTGCACGCGCCGTCGTTGCAGTCCATGTTGAACTGGAAGATGCCGGAGCCCTCGACGAAGAAGGGCCGCCGCTCCTGGAAGAACGTCTCGAACGCGTCGAGGTTCACGACCGCCGGGTCGGCCTCGACCTGCCCGAAGTCGGGATTGATGGTCGCGGTGAGGTTGAGGCCCGGACGGAGCGCGTACTTCAGGTCGAGGCCGATCGATCCACCGGGATCGTGGTGGTTGATCAGCGGGTTGCCCTCCTCGGTCGGCTGCAGTGTGAAGCTGCCCAGCGAATAGGGCACGACCTCCAGCTTGCGCGGGGATTGATCGCGCCGCACGCCGTCCACCTCGCCGAACTGGGACACGTACCCGTTCACGCTCCGGGCGAGCATGGGCCACGTCGACGTCTCGTTCAGGCGCGCAATCGTACGCACGACCGCGAAGCCCATCGCCCCGCCCTCCGCGTCGCGGAAGCGGAGCTGCGACAGCGGGATGCGGAACTCCGCCCGCCAGCCTTGCGCGTCACGGGCCGCCACCACGTCCCAGACGGCGTCCCAGCTGTCGTCGCTGTTGCCGTCGTTGAACCAGTAGCGGTCCTGCTTGACGCCCGCCGGGTTGACTGCGAACTCGTAGGCGGTGCGCTTGTCGTTGTAGGAGTCGATGATGATGCGGACCCAGTCGGACGGCGACCACTGGTCCCGCCGCGTCAGCAGCCCCACGACCTTGTCGGGGTCGGTGTCCCAGGCACGCACCCCGACGTAGAGCGCACTCCCGTCGAAGGCGATGCGCGCCTCGGTGCGCTGGCTGGGCGCGGCGCCTTCCGCCGGGTCGCGCTGGACGAAGTCCCGGATGACCGGCGCCTGCTCCCAGGCGGCGTCGTCCAGCACGCCATCGACGACCACCGGGGACTGCAGGGCCAGGGCGGGAATCGCCGCCGCGCGCGTGGCGGCATCCAGGCTGGAGACGGTCAGCGCCAGCAGGATGACCGCGGCGACGAACGCGCGAACGGGGCTGTATCGCACGGTGAAGTAGACGGCCCCGGGGGGAGATTGGTTGGCGACTGGCAGGGACGACTGGCGGGACCAGCCGCGCCTGGGGACACACGGAGGGGACGGAACCTCCCATCCCCTCCGTGCGCTGACTCGGCAAGCATCCACCGGAATCCCCGGGTTCCGGTGTCATTTGTTGTGTTTGTTGTTCCCGGCTGTTCCCGGGCCCAACCGCGACGCCGTCGGCCCGTCGTTACCGGCTCGCGCCCAGCGCCTCCAGGTGCGCCTTCTGCTCGGCCGTCGCCGTCGGCGACACCTCGAGGCGCCAGCGCCGCGGAGGCTCCGCGCCCAGGGTCATCGACAGTGCCGTGAGGCGGTCGCGCCGGCCGACGGTCAGGGCGATGTCGTCACCCGGGCGATATTGCTGCAGCCGGGAGGCAAGGGTGTCGGGGCCGACGCGCACCTCGTCGATGGCGACGATTTCGTCCTCGACGTTGACGCCGGCCTCGAAGGCCGGCGTGCCACGCGGGACGCGGGTGACGACGAGCCGCCCGTTCGCGTCGCGGGTGCTCATGCCCATCCACGCGCCACCGGCCGCCGGGTCCACGGGCCGGAACCGCAGGCCGTACCAGTCGAGCGCCTCGGTGTAGTCCAGCTCGTCCGAGGTCTCGGCCACCTCGTGGAACCACGAGGAGAGGTCCATGCCTGCCACCTCGCTCATCGTCTGGTAGAACTGCTCCGGGGTGTAGCCCTTCTCACCCGAGTACCGCTCGTACGCCAGCCGCATCGCGTCGTCCAGCGACTTCTGGCCCCCCGTTGCGCGGCGGATCTTCGCATCGAGCAGGAACGCGATGACCGCGCCCTTCGGGTAGTAGTTGATCGTCGTGTTGCCGGTGTTCTCGTCGGGCCGGTACTGCTTGATCCACGTGTCCCACGACGCCTGCGCCACCGGCGTGACCAGCCGCCCGGGGGTGGTCTGCACCGCCTGGATCTGGTCCGAGAGATCGTCCAGCAGCTGCTGGCTGTCGGAGAGACCCGCCCGGCGCAGGATCACGTTCGCGTAGTAGTCGGTGAAGCCCTCGGCAATCCAGAGGCTGCGCGTGTGCACCTCGTTCTCGTAGTCGAACGGACCGAGCTCGACGGGCCGCAGCCGCTTGACGTTCCAGTTGTGGAAGTACTCGTGCGCGACGAGGCCGTTCCAGCCGTGCCGTCCGCGCGCGGTGCGCGTCGTGTAGCGGTTGGTCATGAGCATCGTCGAGTTCTTGTGCTCGAGCCCGCCGCCGGATTCCGTCACGAGGGTCAGGAAGTAGTACCAGGGATAGTCGTAGCGGCCGAAGACCTTGCCTTCTTCCGTGACGATCTTCTGCGCATCCGCCGCGGCCTGGTCGGCGTCGATGAACCGCGTGTCGCCCTCGAAGACCATGTGGTGCGTCTTGCCCGAGACCTCGAACTCCCGCACCACCGAGTTGCCGATCACCATCGGGCTGTCGACCAGCATGTCGAAGTCGTCCGCGCGGAAGGTCGCGGCCTCGCCGGCCACCGGCGCCAGCGCGGTCGAGATGGTGCGCCAGGCCGCAGGCAGCTCGACGTGGACCAGGTGGGGCCGCTTCGTGGCCTCGAGCAGGGTGAGATAGGTCGGCGCGCCGTTGATCATCGCGAAGCCGGCCTCGATCCAGTTGTTGCGCACGGTCATCTCGCGCCCGTAGACGCGGTACCGCACGGTCACCGACGGCTGTCCGCCGGTGTCCACGCGCCACCGGTTCTTGCGTGTCTTGACGGCGTCGCGGGCGCTCCCGTCGGCGCTCGTGGCTTCCAGCGCCTCGACGTGCCGCTCGTACTCGCGTACGAGATAGGAGCCGGGCGTCCAGACGGGCATGAACAACTCGACCTGGGGCCGTCCCCCGGTCGGATAGGTCGCCTCGACCTCGACGTAGTGGGTGTGGGGCGCGGGGAACCGCAGGGTGTAGCGAATCGGCTCGGGCGCCTGGGCGCCCACCGAACCGGCATGGGTCATGGCCATCAGCAGGGCGCACACGGCAAGGGAAAGGGCGGTGCGGGTCATTGGGGCATTCTACAGGCGGGCGGGCCGCTACAATGCCCTCGATGCGGTTGACGGACCACAAGACGGTCGGCCTGCAGTACGGCGTCACGGCGCTCCTGTTCCTGCTCGTCGGTTTCCTCCTGATGCTCCTCATGCGCTGGCAGCTGGCCTGGCCCACCCAGCCGCTGCCGGACGCGGTCGCCCGCCTGCTCGGCGAGCTCAACGCCCCGAGCGGGTACATGCTGCCGGAGTTCTACACGCAGCTCGTGGCGATGCACGGGACGGTGATGATCTTCCTCGCGGTCGTGCCCCTGGCCTCGAGCGCCTTCGGCAACTACCTCGTGCCGCTCCAGATCGGGGCGACCGACATGGCCTTCCCGCGCCTGAACGCGGCCAGCTACTGGATCTACCTGGCGGGCGGGATCACGATGGTCGCCAGCTTCTTCGTGGAGGGCGGCGCGGCCAACTCCGGGTGGACGTCCTATCCGCCACTCGCGGTGTTCGCCACCAGCGGGCAGAACTACTGGCTCGCGGGCATCTTCCTCGTCGGCTTCGCCTCCACCCTGAACGCCGTCAACCTGATCGTCACCGTCGTGCAGCTACGGGCGCCCGGCCTGACCTGGGGTCGCCTGCCCTTCTTCGTCTGGGCCCAGGTTGTCACGTCGTTCCTGCTGCTGCTTGCCTTCCCCGCGCTGCAGGCGGCGGCAATCTTCCAGCTCATGGATCGCCTGGCCGGCACGAGCTTCTTCCTGCCGAGCGGCCTCGTCGTCGGCGGGATGCCCCTCGTGGGACCGACGGGCGGAGGCAACCCGCTGCTGTGGCAGCACCTCTTCTGGTTCCTCGCCCACCCCGAGGTCTACGTCCTCATCCTGCCGGCGTTCGGCATCGTCGCGGAGGTCATCGCCGTCAACACCCGGCGGCCGCTCTGGGGCTACGGCCTGATGGTGAAGGCCTCGCTCTTCATGGGCGTCATGTCGCTCATCGTCTGGGCCCACCACATGTTCCTCACGGGCATGGGCACGACCCTCAGCACCTTCTTCCAGGTCACGACGATGATCATCTCGATCCCGTCAGTGGTCCTGGTGACGGCGTTGATCCTGTCGCTCTGGGGCGGGTCGATCCGCTTCACGACACCGATGCACTTCGCGCTCGCCTTCCTGCCGATGTTCGGCATCGGGGGGCTGACCGGGCTTCCCCTCGGCCTCGCGGCGAGCGACGTCATGCTCCACGACACCTACTACGTCGTCGGGCACTTCCATTACCTCGTGGCGCCCGGAACGATCTTCGCGGTGTTCGCCGGCATCTACCACTGGTTCCCGAAGATCACGGGCCGGCAGATGAACCGCGCGCTCGGCCTCGTGCACTTCTGGGGATCGCTCGTGACGATGAACGCGATCTTCCTGCCGATGTTCGCGATGGGGCTGATGGGGGTGAACCGCCGGCTCTACGACGCAGGCCTGCAGTACCAGAACGCACAGCCGACGCTCGCCTGGAACGCGCACATGACCTGGAACGCCGTGGCCCTCGGGCTGTTCCAGTTGCCGTTCCTGATCAACCTCGTGATCAGCCTGCGGCGAGGGCGCGCGGCCGGGGAGAACCCATGGGGCGCTGCGACCCTCGAATGGTCCGCGCCGTCACCGCCGCCACACGGGAACTTCGCGGAGGTGCCACGGGTGACACGGGGGCCGTATGACTTCAGCGACCGAGCCGCCGCACCGAGCGAAGCAGACCCAGCATCACACAGAGGACACTGAACACATCTGGGGACACTGAAAGGCCAAACAACGCGAAGACGCCAGGCACACCGATGATCCAGGACACGATTCACGCGAGCAAGCGCCCATGCCGGGCCCACACCCGTCTTCCGGTGCCTTCTACTCCCTTCATGCGCCCGGCTCCTCAAGAGCTGCCAGTGTGTCCAGTGTGTCCAGTGCGTCCAGTGTCTTCAGTGTGCTCAGTGTCTTCAGTGTGTTCAGTGTGTTCAGTGTGCTCAGTGTGTTCAGTGTTTCTGGTGGCCCCCCGTTGACCATGCACCACACATCCCTGCCCTGGTCCTACACCCCCCGCCCCGACACGGGCACCTCGAGCACCGGGCTGGGGATGTGGCTGTTCCTCGCCTCGGAGGCGATGCTCTTCGGCTCGCTGTTCTCGGGCTACGTGCTGCTGCGCGCGGGCGCGTCGGCGTGGCCGGATGCGACAGGAGTGCTGTCATACGGCCATGCGGCGCTTGCGACGCTCCTGCTGGCCGGGTCCGCGGCCGCGTTGGCCGGCCGCGGCGGCGCCTCGCGCGCGCGGCTGGCCGGCTCGGCGCTGCTGGCCGTCGTGTTCCTGGTGGTGAAGTTCACGGAGTATCGTGCGAAGATCGCGGCAGGGCTCGTGCCGTCGGCCAACCTGCTGCTGGCCAGCTGGTTCACGCTGACCGGCATGCATGCCCTGCACGTCGTCGCCGGCGCCGGCTGGGCCGCCTGGCTGGCTGGACCGGGCTGGCGGCACACCACGGCCGAGCCCGCGCGGCGCCATGCGCGCGTCGCCTCGCTGCGCCTCTACTGGTACTTCGTGGATCTCGTATGGTTCGGCATCCTGCTCGGCTTCTACATCGTCTGAGCGTCATCGCCTGCCCGATCTGCCTGGACATGGCCAGCGACGGTCTCGCGGCGGGCCTGCGGGCGGGCGTGCTCGTCCTGGTGCTCGTGGCCGCAGGTGTGCTGTTCGCGATCGGGCGCTTCGCGCTGGCCCTGCGCCGGCGCGAGCTGGCGCACGCGACACCCGGGGATCACGCCTGATGTGGACCGGGGTTGCCTGGCTGCCCGAGGCCGCGTCGGCGCACGCCGCCGACCTGGACGGCGTGCTCGCCGCGATCCACTGGCACATCCTGATCCTCGCCGTGGCCTGGAGCGCCCTGTTCGTCTACACGCTCGTCCGTTTCCGCGCGGGACGCCAGCCCCGGCCGCAGGCGCACGGCGTACGGGGACTCCTGCCGGTTCTCGCCATTGGCGCCGTCATCGTCGGGGACGTCGGCGTGCTCGCGACGAGCGCCCTGCCGGCCTGGTACCGCCGGATCTCCGAGCCGACCGCGGATCCCGCCAGGCCCCCGCTCGTCGTGAAGGTCGTCGCCGAGCAGTTCGCCTGGAACATCCACTACACGGGCCCGGACGGCCGCTTCGGCCGCACCTCCGCAAGGCTGATCAGTGCCGCCAACCCCCTCGGCATCGACCGGGACGACCCCGACGCGCGCGACGACATCGGCCTGCTGAACGTGCTCACGCTGCCGCTCGGACGCACGGTGATCATCGAGCTCACCAGCCGGGACGTCGTGCACAGCTTCACGCTGAACGAGATGCGGGTGAAACAGGACGCCATCCCGGGCACGACGACGCGGACATGGTTCACGCCCGTGAGGACGGGAGACTGGGACATCGCGTGCTCACAGCTCTGCGGGCTGGGGCACTACCGGATGCGGGGCGACTACAGCGTGGTGACGCCGGACGCGTGGGACGCGTGGGAGCAGGAGGAGTTGTCGTTCATCGCCCCCGTGGACGCTCCACGGTGACGACGCGCGCGATCAGCCGGCCGTCGTCCTCGGCCCGGTAGCGGACCTTCAGGCGCCGCCCGGTCAGGCGGGCCAGCTCGATGGGCGGGAAGCAGCGGGCCCCGCGGCACACCTGGACGTCGGCCGGTATCTCGATGGTCAGGGTGGCCCGGTCCCGGTCGGGGCGGATGGTGAAGGCGTGCCGCTGGGCATCGTATGCCACGAGACGGCCGATGACCGACAGGCCCTCGTCCACGGGGGTCGGCGTCACGCCCGCCTGCCGCGAGTCCGCAGACGCAAGGGCGCCCAGGCCGACCGACGCGAGAAGCGACAGCGACAGGGCGAACGAGCCGGTGATGCGAGCCAGGGGACTCAACACGGGCACGGGGTGACCTTGCTGAATGGCGACAGTTCCGCCACGCCTCCAGGCGGGGGTATCAAGAGGGATGCCAGCCCGGCGAAGGGCCTCGCCTTCCTCCTGCAAGTTGGCGTATTCTCGGCACTTCTGGCTGAATGACGACCTCCAGCGTTCCTGAGACGGCCCCATCGCCCGCGGCGCCCCGTGTGGCGGCTTGGTCACTACCGCTGCGCGGCCGCCTCGCCCTCGTCGTCACGCTCTCGGTGCTGTTCACCGTCGGCGGGACCGGGTGGGTGGCGCTCCGGCTGGCCGAGCAGTCGCTGACGGACGAAGTGCGGGAGGTCGCCGTCACCGCGGCCGAACGGGCGGTCGACGAGATCGAGCTGCTGCCCGAGCCGTTGGAGACCGACGCGGTCGAGCTGGCCCTGCGGGAGGTCGAGTCGGTCACGCCGGAGGTCGAGACCATCTCCGTGGTGGCGGTCAGCGCGTCGGGCCCCACCCTGGTCGCGACGTCGGGGATTGCCCCGATCCAGGCCGGCACCGACCTGGCGGTGCAGTCGGCTCGCGATGCGCGCGCCCTGGTGCTGGCCGACCGCCGCATGGTCCGCGCCGCCGCCCCGATCCGCCGGGGCGACAGCGTCTTCGGCGCCGTCGTGGTCCGGGCCGACCTCGGTGCAGTGATCGCGCTGCAGCAGCGCGCCCTGGGACGCATCGTGGGCTTCGCCGTGCTGTCGGTGCTCCTGCTCGTCGTCGTGGTGGACATGGTGGCCCGCCCGCTGATCTACGTGCCCCTGAACGAGATTCGTCGCACCATGACCCGCGTTGCCGCCGGCGACCATGGGGCCCGGGCGGTGGTCCGCACGCGCCACGAGCTCGGCGAGGTGGCCGACCGGCTCAACGAGATGCTCGACGAGCTCGAAGGCCTCAACGACTCGCTGCACGACCAGGTCCGGGAGGCGACGAGCGAGCTGCGCGCGGCCAACGAGGAGGTGGTGGCGACGTACGGCCGCGTGTTCGGCCTCCGCGAACAGCTGGCGAGCGCCGAGCAGCTGGCGGCGGTCGGGCAGACGGCCGCCAACGTCGCGCACCAGGTCGGGACGCCGCTCAACCTGATCAGCGGCTACGTGCAGATGCTGAAGGAGGAGGTGGGGCCGGATTCCCCGCTGCTGCCGCGGCTCTCGATCATCGAGGAGCAGGCGGGCAAGGTGGCGTCCACCGTGCGCACGCTGCTCGACCGGTCGCGCCGCATGGGTCCGCGGGCCGAGACGTCGGCGCGCGCCATCCTCAAGCAGGTGGTGACCGCCATGCAGCCGACCCTCAGCGCCGCCGGGGTCACCCTGCGGCTCGAGCTCCCGGCGACGCCCACGTCCATCCTGGCGGACGTCACCAGCCTGGAGCTGGCGCTGCTGAACCTGATGACGAACGCGGTGGACGCCATGCCCGGCGGAGGCACGCTGACGGTGTCGGTCGACACGCCATCCCCCGACGTGGTGCGCATCCGCGTCGCCGACTCGGGCCAGGGCATTCCCGAGGATCTGCTGCCGCGCATCTTCGAGGCGTGGGTCAGCACGAAGAAGCCGGGCCGCGGCACCGGGCTGGGCCTGGCGATCACCCGTGACGTCGTGCAGGGCCACGGCGGCACCATCCGCGTCGCGAGCGAAGTCGGTCGCGGCACCACGTTCACCATCGAACTGCCGTCCGCCGAACGCACGGCGCCGGCCGGGTCCCCGTCCCCATGAGCACCGTCGTCACCGCCCGCATCCTCGTCCTGGACGACGACCCCGGCACCTGCACCTTCATGCGGGAGCTGCTGTCGCGTCCCGACCGCGAGATCGTCCCGGCCACGGCACCGGATCAGGCCCTCGCCGCGTTCCGCGCCCAGCCATTCGATCTCGTCATCTCGGATCTCAAGCTGAATGCGCGCATGGACGGCATCGACGTCCTGCGGGAGGTCCGCGCGCTGTCGCCGTCGACGCCGGTGATCATCGTCACCGGGTTCGGCGAGCTCGAGAAGGCGGTCGAGGCGGTGCGCGAAGGGGCCTTCGACTTCGTCAGCAAGCCGTTCAACATCACCGAGATCAAGGGGCTGGTCGAGCGGGCGCTCACGCGCGCGCCGGCGCCGCCGCCGGCGGCGAGCGTACGCGACACGATGCCGCCGGCGCTGCTCGGGCGCACCGCGGCGATGACCGCGGTCTACAAGCAGATCGCGCACGCGGCCGCCGCCGACGCGCCGGTGCTCATCATCGGGGAGAGCGGCACGGGCAAGGAGCTCGTGGCGCGCGCGGTGCACCAGCACGGCAAGCGGGCGTCACGGCCGTTCGTGCCGATCAACTGCGGCGCGCTCACCGAGACGCTGCTCGAGTCCGAGCTCTTCGGCCACATGCGCGGCTCGTTCACGGGCGCCGTCGCGGATCACAAGGGCGTCTTCCAGACCGCGCATTCGGGCACGGTCTTCCTGGACGAGGTCGGCGAGATGTCGCCGGCGCTCCAGGTGAAGCTGCTCCGCGTGCTGCAGGAGGGCGAGGTCCGCCCGGTGGGTTCGACGCGCCCGGTCAGCGTCGACGTGCGCATCGTCGCGGCCACGAACGTGGACGTCGAGAAGGCGGTGACGGACGGGCAGTTCCGGCAGGATCTGTACTACCGGCTCGGCGTGGTGGTGATCACCCTGCCCCCGCTGCGGGACCGGCGCGAGGACGTGCCGCTCCTCGTGCAGCGCTTCCTGCACGCGGCCGCGGCGAAGGCGGGCAAGAACGTGGACATCTCGCCGGGCGCGCTCGAGGCCCTGACGAACTACCACTGGCCCGGCAACGTCCGCGAGCTCGAGAACACGATCGAGCGTCTCGTCGTCTTCAGCCGCACGTCGCGCATCGAGGCCTCGGAGCTGCCGGCCGCCATCGCGGCGCCGGCCAGCCAGGACCCGACACGGCTCTTCGAGGGCCTGCCGACGCTCGACGAGATCGAGCGCCGGTACCTCCTGCACGTCCTGGAACAGGTGGCTGGCAATCGCACGCGCGCGGCGGAGGTGATGGGGATCGACCGGCGTACGCTCTACCGGATGGCGGAGCGGTTCGGGATCACGCTGAAGGAGGACTGACGCGGTGACCGCCGCGGCCGTCAGTCACGACCGGGCGTGTCGCCCTTGGCGGTCGGCAGTCCCCGCGCCTTCCACTCGTTCCAGCCGCCCCGCAGGGCCTTCACGTCCTTCACGCCGTTCTGCATCATGCGCTTCGCGGCCTCGATCGACGAGTGCTCCTCCGGGCAGGAGCAGTAGGTCACGATCTGCTTGTCGGTGCCCGCGAACTCCTCGGCACGCCAGTCGGAGTCCTCGACCGGCAGGTTTCGCGCCCCCTTGATGTGCTCGACCATGTAGAGGCCGAGCGTGCGGACGTCGAGCAGCAGGACGGCGTCCTTCTTGATCAAGGCCAGCGTGTCGTCGATCGAGATCAGATCGACCTTCGGTTCCGGCTTGCGCTGGGCCTGGAGCCCCGCGGCCGCGACGGCCACGAGGGCGAGGACGATGGTCAGCGTGCGCGTGAGTCGAGCCATGAGTCCCTGAACCTCTTCTGGTCGGCGGACAGCGTGCCGCCCGTTGCCTCGACCGGCACGAGCTGGATGCGCGGGTCCGCCTCCAGGACGATTGTACCGTCCACGCGGTCGCCATTCCGGCGCACGAACTGGATGGCCACCCGATCACCCGCGGCGTGCGCCGACAGGACGGCCTCCAGCTCGGCGGGAGCCGTCAATGGCTTGCCGTCGAGGCTGACGATCTGGTCGTCCTGCTCGACCCCGGCTTCGTAGAGCGGCGAGCCGAACGGGACCAGCGTCTGCACGCGGGCCGCCGACGCGCCCGAGAAGTCGAGCCGGGCGTTCCCGAGCCAGAGGGCACCTTCACGCGCCGGGCGCACGAGGAATCCGGCGGGCGCGAGCAGGTCGGCGTAGGCGGGCACGTCGTGCCCCTGGATGTAGCGATCGAAGAACTGGTTGGCGAACGCCTGGTCGCCCGACACCTCCGCCAGCATCTCCCGGGCCTGCTGGATCGTGTAGGGCGTCTTGACGACCCCGGGCGTGCCCTCGCCGGGCTTCCCGTAGGTGGTCCACATGGCGCGCATGTAGTCGTCCAGCGTCACCTTGCCGGCGCTGCGCTCACGGAGCGAGAGGTCGAGCGCGAGGCCGAGCCCTTCGCCCCACGTGTAGTACGAGATGAAGAGGTTGGGCCACGCCGTGCGGTCGACCGAGACCGCCGCGTCGACGAAGGGCGCGAGCTGGCTCATCTGCTGCGCGGAGCGCAACGAGCGGCCGGGGCTGATCGTGATCGCGTTGATCACGCCGGCAAAGTTGTCGAGGAACCGCTCCTGCGAGCCGAGGCCGCTGCGGTGCAGCACGAGCGCGTCGTAGTAGCTGGTGAAGCCCTCGCCGAGCCAGAGCTCGTCGGAGACGTTGGCGTCCTCGAAGTCGAACGGCTCGATCGTCTTCGGCCGGATGCGCTCGATGTTCCACGAGTGGAAGAACTCGTGGGCCACCGTGCCGAGCAGCCCGAGGCGCTGCTGGGGGTTGCGCAGGGCGCCGCTGCTCGTGAGCACCGTGCTGTTGCGGTGCTCCATGCCGTCGCCGCTGGCCCACGGCAGGTAGTCGGAAAGGAAGGTGTAGGTGCCGGTGTCGTAGTCGGCGAGCTCGCCGTACACCGCCATCTCCTCGCGCACGATCGCCTCCACGTCCTTCGTGAAGCGATCGGCCTCGGCCTCGGTGCCGTCGTGGTGCAGCGAGATCCGGAATCGCGCCGGAGGGCCGTTGGCCCGCGCCACGTCGAAGGTCTTCAGCGCGTGCAGCCCGAACTCGGTCGGGCTGTCGAACAGGTACTGCATGTTCGGCGCGGTGAACACGAAGGGGTCGTCGGTGGGGAAGAGCTGCGTCGCGACGGTCCAGTCGAGCCCCGCCGGCCGGACGAACGTGAGGCGCGCCGGTCGCTGCTCGAGGCCGCGGGCCCACATCAGGGCCGCCGGCATGTTGATGTGCGCGTGGGTGACGTCGACGCCCAGGTATGTCCCATCCACGCGATCCCCGTACACGCGGTATCGCACCTTGACGGTGCCGTCGTGTCCCGTGACCGTCCACTGGTGCAGGTTCGGCCGCGCCGGTTCGAGCGCGGTGCCCGCGCCGTCGGTCACCGACACGTCGTAGACGTTCTTCGCGAACTCGTGGAGCGCGTAGCGTCCTGGCGACGTGCGGCTCATGCGCACCTCGAGTGCTCCCGAGGGCACGTCCGGGAAGGTGATCTCCACCTGCATCCAGCGATGCTCGGGCTCGGGGAACGTCAGCCGGTACTCGATGGGAGCGGTCTGCGCCGCGACCGGCGCGGCGAGCGCGAGAAGGGCGGCCGCAACGACCGCAGGCGCAAGGCGGGTCATGGCCGGCATGCTAGCACGTACGAGCCACGGCGACACGGAGGCACAGAGGAGCCGCTTCTGCAGGAAATACCCCTGGAAGAGAAGTCCCTCTGCGTCTCCGTGTCTCCGTGTCTCCGTGTCTCTGTGTCTCTGTGTCCCGTACGTCTTTGTCTCCTCAATCAGGAGTCGAGCGCGGCGTATTCCTTGCGCGCGGCGACCATGACGGGCAGGTCCTCGTCGGCGTCGCGCCAGAACTCGAAGAACTCCTCGTACGCCTTGCGGGCCTCGGGCGTGCGGCCCGCGCCGGCATACGCGCGGGCGAGCATCAGCTTCTCCATCGCGGGCGTCGGCGAGAGGTCCAGGCGCGGGGCGTTCTCGCGCAGCCACTCCAGCGTGGCCACCGCCTCGTCGTAGCGTTCCGCCTTCAGCGCGAGCCAGCCATGGAGCAACGCCGTCTCGGGCTGCTTCCTGTCGAGGCGGACCGGCCCGAGGGCCTCGAGCGCCCCGTCCGTCTCGCCGGCCGCTTCGGCGGCCATCGCCCGCAGGGCGCGGGCGGCCAGCTCGGGGGCGTTGTCCGCCTGCGAGTCGATGGCCTCCTGGAGCCGCGGCGTCACCATGGACGGGTCACGCAGGAACATCCCGAGGATGATCTGCTCGTCGGCGGTGTCCGGCGTCAGATCGGTGCGCTGGCGCGCGAGCTGGAAGTAGAAGCGCGCCCGGTCGGCGCGCCCGACCATCGCGAACGAGATCGCGGCGTTCAGCACGCCCTGCCCCGCACTCTTCAGCCGCCCGAGCTCGTCCAGGCGGGCCGCCAGCGCCTGCAACTGCTCGTCCGCCAGCTTCATCCTGCCCCAGTACATCGAGCCGCCGGCCTGCGCGCCCAGGAGGTCCGCGTCGTCCCGGCGGCCGCGCACGGTGTCCACCTGTGACTCCACCAGGACGTCGTCACGGGTCAGCACGCCGATCGTCAGGAGGCCACTCCGCGCGCTCGTGGACTCCTGGAGCGCCAGCACCTCCTCGAACTGCTTCCGCGCGTCGTCGAAACGCAACTCGTTCAGGTACGCCTGTCCCAGGTTCAGGTGGGCCAGGGGCTCCTGCGGCGCGAGGCGCACCGCCTCCTCCAGCGTGGCGGTCGCCTCCTGCGCCTCGCCGCGCTGCTGCAACAGCAACCCGAGGTTCACGAATGGCGTGAAGTCGGTGGGGTACGTGGCCTTCCAGAGCTGGTAGGTCTCGATGGCCTTGTCGACGTTGCGGTCCACGGTCGAGTAGTAGCGCGCCGTGATGTAGAAGCGCTCGCGCTCGCTGACGCGCTCGCGCAGCTCGTACGCCTTCTGCGTGTTGGCGCGCGCCTCCTCGGTCTCCCCGAGGTTGGAGTACACGGTGCCGAGCCGCGCATACGCCAGCGCGAACTCGGGATCGAGCTGGATGGCACGCTTGAAGAACGGCACCGACTCGAAGTCGCCCTGCGTGCGGCGGGTCGTGATCGCCTGGCTGTACGCCTTCAGCGCCTCGAGGGAGGGGGTCGTGGCCTGCTCCACGGGCGCGTCGTACCGCTGCAGCGACTGGAGCGACTCGCCGAGCTGCTCGCGGAAGGTCTTGGTGGCCTCCCCGAGCGCGGTCAGCACCTGCTCCTTGTCGGCGGCCTGGGTCTGCGCCTCGGCGATGACGTCGCCACTGACGCAGTCGCGGGCGTTGAGCGTGATCACGTAGCTGCTGCCGAGGCTGGCAATCGTGCCCGCAAGCGTGGCCTTGGCACCCGCCCGCTGGCAGACCTCCGCCGCGACGTCCGGGGTGAGGCGCGTCATCGGGTCGCGATCCATCAACCGGAGCTGTGACTCGACCTCCGCGTCCGACAGGAGGTTCAGGAATGGCGTCTGACGGAGCTGGACCGCCAGGGCCTCGCCAAGGGTGTCGTCGAACATGGCGTCGCCCGTCCGGTTGGTCACGCTGGTCAGGACGACGGTGTCGCGTTCGCTGAGGGCGGGGGCGCGGGTCGAGTACCAGAACAGCACCACGGCCGCGAGCAGCATCGTCACGACCGGCGCCCCGATGTAGAACGCCCGACGCCCGGACAGCGCCGCCGGCGGGGCCGTGGGCGGCACGACGGGCGCCGGTGTCGCGTCGAGGGCCATGACGGCGGGCAGGCGGCCGCTCTCGGTTTCGCGCTTCAGCCGCTTGAGATCGGCCCGCAGGTCCGCCGCGCTCTGGTACCGCGTCTCGCGGTCCTTCTCGAGCGCCTTGGCGACGATGCGGTCGAACTCCGGTGGGACGTCGGCATTGAGCGACGAGGGCGGCGGCGGCGTACGCGTGAGGAGGCCCTCGAACACGACGGCCGGCGTGGCCCCGGGGAATGGCTGGCGGCCCGTCGCCATCTCGTACAGCACGATGCCGAGGGAGAACAGGTCGCTGCGCGCGTCGATGTCCTCGCCCCGCGCCTGCTCCGGCGACATGTAGGCCACGGTGCCGACGGCGGAGCCGGTGCGGGTCATCTCGTCCCCCGCCATCGTTACCTCGAGGTCGGCGCCGCGGTCCCGCCCCAGCTTCGCCACGCCGAAGTCGAGCACCTTGGCGTGGCCGCGGCGCGTGACGAACAGGTTGGCGGGCTTGATGTCGCGATGGACCACGCCCTGGGCGTGCGCCGCATCGAGCGCGTCGGCAATCTGGGCGCCCAGTTCCAGGACATCGTCCATGCGGAGCGGACCGCGGGCGATGCGCTCCTTGAGCGACTCGCCGTCGAGCAGCTCCATCACCATGAACTGCTGGCCGCCGGCCTCGCCGATGTCGTGGAGCGTGCAGATGTGGGGATGGTTCAGCGACGAGACGATGCGCGCCTCGCGGAGGAACCGCTCCATCGACGCGGCATCGCAGCAGGCCTCGTCGGCGAGGAGCTTCAGGGCGACCTTCCGCCCGAGGCGCGTGTCCTCCGCCTCGTAGACGACGCCCATGCCGCCGCTGCCCAGCGACGCCAGGATCCGGTAATGCGAGATCGTGCGTCCGACCATCAGCGGCTAGTCCTCGCGGGCGTCGAGAACCTCCCGGATCTTGCGGGCGAGGTCCATCGGCGTGAACGGCTTCTGCAGGAACGGCTGCCCCTCGTCCAGCACCCCGGTGCGGACGATGGCCTCGTCAGTGTAGCCGGACATGTAGAGCACACGCACGGAGGGGCGCAACGCGCGCAGCGCCTCGACCACCGCCGGGCCGCTCATGTCGCCGAGAATCACGTCGCAGAGCGCCAGGTCGAAATGCCGCGTGTCGTCGCTGCCGAGCGCCAGCCCCGCGCGGCCGGAGGCCGCCTCGGTGACGCTGTAGCCCAGCCGCTGCAGGATCTCCTTCGACAGGCGCCGCACGGAGGTGTCGTCCTCGACGAGCAGCACGTGTTCGGTGCCGCCGGGCAACCGGTCCCCCGTGTCCTCGGCCGACGCCGCGGCCTCGGCCTCCGCCCGCGGGAGGTAGATGCGGAACGTCGTGCCCTGCCCCGGCTCGCTGTAGACGTGCACGTGGCCGTCGCTCTGGCGGATGATCCCGTAGGCGGTCGACAGGCCGAGGCCGGTGCCCTTGCCGACGTCCTTCGTCGTGAAGTACGGCTCGAAGATGCGGGCCTTCACCTCGGCGCTCATGCCGGTGCCCGTGTCGGTGACCGCCAGCATGACGTAACGGCCGGGTGGCATCTCGACGAGCCCGGGCATCTCGCGGTCGACGGTCGAGTCGCCGGTCTCGACGGTGAGGCGGCCGCCCTGCGGCATCGCGTCCCGGGCGTTGACGACCAGGTTCATGATGACCTGCTCGATCTGGCCGGGGTCGACACGCACCAGGCTCTCGGTGGCGCGCGGCGCGATGGTCATCACGATGTCCTCGCCGATCACCCGGCGGAGCATCGGCTCCACCTTGCCAAGGGCGGTGTTCAGGTCGATGACCTTCGGCTGCAGCACCTGCCGGCGGCTGAACGCGAGCATCTGCCGCGTCAGGTCGGCCGCACGCATCGCGGCCCGCCCGATTTCCTCCGCGTCGGCGCGGCGCTCGTCGCCGGGCTCGAGCTGCGCGAGCACGATCTCGTTGTAGCCGATGATCGCGGTCAGCAGGTTGTTGAAGTCGTGCGCGATCCCGCCGGCGAGGCGGCCGACCGCCTCCATCTTCTGCGAGTGCCGCAGCTGCTCCTCGAGCGCCAGCGGGCGTTCCACGGATTCCTCGAGCGTCGAGACCAGCGCGGAGAGCAGCAGCCCGCTCAGCATGGCCAGGGACAGGAACGTGAAGAGCAGCGCGTTCGTGAGCTCCGGCGTGAACACGGCGAACGGCCCGAGGCCCGTGGACACCACGGGGATCGAGATCGCCGCCACGAGCGCCACAATCGTCGCCGCGCCGCGGGCGCGGAACCGCAGGCCGGCCCAGCCCACGATCGGGAAGAGCAGGAACGCCAGCGGGATGTTCTGCCCGGGCAGCAGCCCCCAGAGCCCGAACAGCAGTTGCGCCGAGCCGAGCGTCACGGCAAGGAGCGCGGCGCCCTCGGCGCCCTTGCGCCACGTCCAGTCGATGGTGCGGCCGCGCGCCCAGGTCAGCACGAGCGGGGCGAACACGACCGAGCCGAGCCAGCTGCGCAACCACCAGACGACCACCAGGCGCGTGTTGCCGTCCTGCAACAGGCCCAGCCCCAGCCCGCCGGCGAGCGCCGTCAGGGCCGCACCCGCGGGGGCCGCGGCGAACACGAGGAGCAGGGGATCGCGGGCGCGTTCGAGCCGTTCGTCGAAGCCCGTGCGGCGCAGGAGGAGCGTGGCCACCCAGGCCTCCAGCACCGCGCCGATCGCGATGGCGACCGCGGGCAGGGCCGGCATGCGTGGCAGGGTGAGGAGGAGGGTCGCGGCCGCGACACCGGGCAGCACGCGTGGGCCGGCAATCCAGGCGCCGCCGATCGCGAGCCCCGCCGCCGGCCAGACGGGGGCGAGCCGGCCGTCGGCCCCGGCGGCAAGCAGGGTCAACTCGCTGGCCAGCCAGCAGGCGCCGGCAATGGCCAGGTTCAGGACGACGTCACGCGCCAGCCCGGAGGCCAGCCACCTGCGCGCGCCGTCCGGGGATGGCGGTCGCGACTCCACGCGCGTCAAGCCTAGCCGCTCGCCCCGCCCCGCGCAATCGGGGGAACCCCGCCTGCGTGCACGCCCGGGGGCGGATGGCCGCCGCGCGTGCCGGGCCGTGCAGTCTCAGGCAGGTGGAAGGGCAACGGCCGTCCCGTGGCATAGCGCGCCATGGTGCCGCGCACGACGTCCGCCATCATGTCGAGGAAGACCGGGTCGTCGTTCACCGCCGCGGCACGGGCGATCGGCAACCCGATCTCCCGCGCCACGCCGGCGGCCTCGTAGTCGAGGTCGTAGAGCACCTCGATGTGATCGCAGAGGAACCCGATCGGGCAGAGCACGGCGGCGGCGAGCCCCTCGGCGTGCGCCTGCCGCAGGTAGTCGCAGATGTCGGGCTCGAGCCAGGGGTCCTCGGGCCGGCCGCTGCGGCTCTGGAACACCAGGGTCCAGTCTGCGTGTCCCGTCCGTTCGGCGACGAGCCGGGCGCTCTCGGTGATCTGCTCGCGGTACTTCGTGCGCGCCGCGGCCGGCACGGGGATGCTGTGCGCGGTGAAGATCAGCCGCGCCTTCGGCGCGACCTCCGCGGGCAGCCGGCCGAACGCCTCGCGGACGTGCGCCGCGTTGGTCTCGATGAAGCCGTCGTGCGTGAACCAGCTCGGGACGTAGGTCACCTCGACGTCGGCCAGGCCGGCCTCGTGGAGCGCCTTCCGCGCGTCGCGCACGTTTTCCTTGTACTGCCCGCAGCTCGAGTAGCTGTGGTGCGCCGCTGTCACGAAACCGATGGCGCGACGCACGCCGGCGCGGGACATGTCGGCCAGCGTGTCCTTCAGGTACGGCGCCCAGTTGCGCATGCCCACATAGACGGGCAGGGGCGTCCCGGCGTTCGCCAGCCGCTCCCGCAAGCCGTCCGCCTGCCGCATCGTCAGCTCGGTGATGGGCGAGACGCCGCCGAACATCTCGTAGTGGTGGGCGACCTCCTCGACCTTGCCGGGCGCGACGACCCGGCCACGCAGGACGTTCTCGAGGAACGGGCGGATGTCGGGCAGGCCCTGCGGGCCGCCGAAGGAGATGACGAGGACGGCGTCAAAGGTCACGTGGAAATCCGGGAGTGGTCACGTGGGGGGCGTGCCCGGCCGTAGCCGCCGCCTCGCCGGCGCCCGCAAGGAGCACCGGCAAACGGCGGCGGCGAAGGCTGGCGGTGAGGCAGGGATTCGAACCCTGGGTAGGGTTTTAAAGCCCTACAACGGTTTAGCAAACCGCCGCCTTCAGCCTCTCGGCCACCTCACCCACCGTGTCCGGCCGCGACCGGGAACCCTCAGGATAGCTGGTGCGCCACCTGCGCCGCAACTGGCGTGCGCAGCCGGCGCCGCGAC
>JBFWVR010000017.1:0-134081 GCA_050246635.1 Vicinamibacterales bacterium | reverse complement strand
TCGGCTCATCGCATCCTGGAGCTGTAGCAGGTTCCAAGGGTCCGGCTGTTCGCCGGTTAAAGCGGTACGTGAGCTGGGTTTAGAACGTCGCGAGACAGTTCGGTCTCTATCTATGGTGGGCGCAGGAGATTTGAGAGGGTCTGACCTTAGTACGAGAGGACCGGGTTGGACGGACCTCTAGTGTACCAGTTGTCACGCCAGTGGCAGCGCTGGGTAGCTAAGTCCGGAAGGGAGAAACGCTGAAGGCATCTAAGCGTGAAACCCTCCTCAAGATGAGATCTCCCTGGGCGCAAGCCCCTGAAGGCTCCTGGTAGACCACCAGGTCGATAGGTCGGGTGTGTAAGCGTAGCAATACGTTCAGCTGACCGATACTAATCAGCCGTGAGGCTTGACCATATTTCACCTGCATATTGCGGGTGTGTGGCCAAATAACTATCGTATTGCGGTCCGCCTTCGCCCCCTCGGGGGCGTCGGCGCGATTCCCGCCTCCGCCCCTTCAAGGGCACCGGCGGGGGGATATTCCGTTCTTTACAACCAAGATGATCTGGGACGATCCCCGACTTCGCTCGCTCACGCGAGCTTCATCGCGGCAGGCCACATGTGCCGCCCGCGCCGAAGCGCCGCCAGGCGCGGAGGCGGGGGACCCCAGACACCAAGTTTCCCGGTGGTCATAGGAGCAGGGTCACACCCGTTCCCATTCCGAACACGGAAGTTAAGCCTGCTACCGCCGATGGTACTGCGTGCGTAGGTGCGTGGGAGAGTAGGTCGCTGCCGGGGATATCTCAAGAAGCCCGCTGTCTCGATGAGACAGCGGGCTTTTTCTTTTGCCGCCACTTCTGTTTCCACCTCATCTGTAGCATGATGGGCCCCCGATGCGTCCCCTTGGGCCCTCCACGCCAGGTCCCTTCTCGCGCCGCACCTTCATCCGACGCCTCGCCGGAGGCACAGGTATCCTCTCGATCGAACGCGCCGCTCGCCTCGTCTCGGGAGCCGCGCTCGGCGCCGCCGGAGTGGTCCGGCTCTCCGCACAAGCCCCGAACCTCCCGCCACTCGAAGATGCCACGATCCACCAGGCCTCCCCCGGCGACGGCAACGGAAGCTCGGGCAACCTGACCATCGGCGAAGCCAGCGGCCTGCGCATCGACGCGGCCCTCCGGTTCGACGACCTCGACGCCTTCGTCGACACGCACGGCACCACCAACGACTTCACACTGCGCCTCACGCTCGCCGGCAACGCCCCCGCCACCTTCGGCCCGCTGGTGGCGTACGCCACTACCGAGACCACCGACGCCAGCGACACCACGCCCGTCTGGGGCGAGACGGATGCCGGCTGCGGCTCCGCGACGAGCCCCAGCCTGGACAACCTGAGCTCGGGCCAGACCCTGGACATCGACGTCACCTCGTTGGTGACGGCCATGCGCAACGCGACGCCCCTCCGGCAGACGATCCGCCTGCGGCGCCAGGCGCTCGCCGGCGATGCGGCCGTGAGCTGCGTGGAGACCGGGGGCGCGGGCCAGCCCGTGCTCGTGGCAACGCCCCGGGCGAGCGCCACTGCGACCCCGTCGCCGACGGCGAGCCCGACTCCCTCCGCCTCGCCGAGCCCGACGTCCACACCGACGCCCTCCGCGTCCGCCACGCCGATCCCGACGCCGACGCGCACACCGCAGTCCACATCGACGCCCACGCCGACGCCCCAGGGCACGCCCGCGCCGACGCCCACACCCACCCCGCTCCCCCCGACCACGCCGGTGCCCACACCGTCGGCATCGGGCCTGCCCCCGGTGGTGCTGGAACTGATCCAGCAAATCAACGGCACCGAGCAGAGCGCCGATCCCCACGTGACGCTGCTGATCCGCACGGCCATCGACTCGTTCACCCGTGCCCGGACCGGACAAGCGCTCCGGGTGCTCCTGACGGCAATTACCAACCTGCTCACCGGCGCGCGCACCAGCCTCGAGGTCGACGCCCCGCTGAACCAGGGCGGCGACGCCGCGAGGCTCGTGGCCGACACCGGCATGGTCGAGTGCATTGTCGAACTTGCGGCGCCTCCGGGGACCTACTTCGTGCGGGCGCAGGCCATCACGCCCTTCGGCCTCGGCCCGCCATCCGCCGAGATCAGCTTCGTGCTGGGCAACGCCCCGTGCACGGCAGAGCCGCCAGCCCCTCCGGTCCTCGCGGAACCGACCGTCGACGGGACGAGCGTCACGCTCGCCTGGACCGAGGTCCCGACATCGACCTCGTACGTCCTCGAGGTCGGCAGCGCGCCGGGCCTTGCAGACCTGGCCCGATCGAACGTCGGACCCGTGACCCGGCTTTCGAGCCGGAGTGCGCCGGGGACCTACTACGTGCGCGTGCGGGGCAGCAACGTCTGCGGCCTCGGTGAGCCGTCGAACGAGGTCACCGTCCGCCTCACCAGCGCCCTCGAGGTGCCAGGCATGCCCCGAGACCTGCAGGCCGACGTCAGGGGCGGTGTCGTGCGCGTCACGTGGGCCCCTCCCCTCAGCGGGGGCCCGGTGACCAGTTATGTCCTTCAAGCCGGGACGGCGCCAGGCGGAATCGACGCGGGACAGCAGGCCCTCACCGGCACGGCGCTCGTCGTTCCAGACGTCCCGCCGGGCGCGTACTACGTCCGCGTCTACGCGCAGAACGAGGCCGGGACAGGGCCCGCGACGCCGGACCTCGCGGTGGCCGTCGCCTGAGCCCGGGTCACATCAGGCCGGGGCCGCGACCGAAGCCCGTGGAACGGTGGGGTATCATAGGGGTTTGCGCCGACCCTCTTGTCCTCCTCCTTCGGAGCTCCACTCGTGAACATCGCCAAGACCTTCATCGCCCTCGCTCTCGTCACCTCGTCCTTCGCCATTGCCGCGTGCGGTGGCAACAACAGCCAGGCGACCGGCCCTGTCTTCGGCCAGGCCGAGGCGCAAACGGTCCGCGATCGCTCGCAGGCCCTTGCCGCCGCGGTCAACAGCGCGGACCCCCAGCAGATCATCGCGTTCTTCCACGGCGACTCGGTCCTCCTCCCGGCCGAACAGCCGACCGTGCGCGGACGCGACGCCATCCAGGCCTTCTACGAGAATCTCCTCGCGGGCGGCCAGGTGAACGTCGAGCTGGAGACCAGCGACGTGGGGGGCCACGGCCCGATTGCCTACGAGACCGGCACCTACACGCTGACCCGCGCCGCCGAAGACGGCTCGAGCACACGCGACCGCGGCAAGTTCGTCTCCGTCTGGCGCGACCGCAACGGCCAGTGGATGATCGACTACACCATCTGGGCCAGCGACATGCCGGAGCCGGTCCAGATCGCCTCGGCGCGCTAGAACCGGACGCCGGATCCCCTGCGGGGGGATCCGGCGTGCGACGCGCCCCAGCTGCGCGACCCGCCCCGGACCCGTCCAAGCCGCTCCCCGCGCCCCGCATCCCGGCCACGCTCACACCCTCCCGGAGGCACGCCCACGGATGGGTTACACTCCGGGCATCGGGCCGTCCCCTCCGCGCCTCGCCGAGCCGCGCGACGCCCGCCAGATGCCGGATCACCCGCCGGAGGCCCCATGCCCTCGCTCGCCGAGTTCCACCCGGAAGTCGTGCACTTCGTCGTCGCCCTCGTCTTCGTTGGCGTGGGACTTCGCCTCATCTCGCTGACCGGCCGCCTTCGCTTTTCGGGTCCGGCTGCGACCACCCTCATCGTGATCAGCGCCCTCGCCAGCGTCGTCGCCGTGAAGTCGGGCGCGGACGCCCATGGTCCCGTCGAACGGATCCCCGGCGTGCGTCCCGCGGTCGTCGAACACGAGGAGTGGGGTGAACGTGCGCGCAACGGACTGCTGTTGCTGGCGCTGGTCGAGATCACCGCGCTCGCCCTGGCGGCCAGGGAGCATCCCCGGGCCCGTACTGCCGCGATGGTCGCGGCCGTCGTGGGGCTGGCCGGCACGTTCATGGTGTACGAGGCGGCGGAACATGGCGGGGCGCTCGTCTACGAGTACGCGGGTGGGATCGGCACGCGCTCCGGGGACCCGGAGGACATCGCGAACCTGCTGGTCGCGGGCGTCTACCAGCAGGCGCAGCAGGATCGCGCCGCCGGTCACCCTGAACAGTCCACCCCGCTCGTGCACTGGGTGGCTAACCGCTACCGGGATCGCATCGACCTGCAGCTCATGGCGGCCGAGTGGCAGACCGAGGTCGAACACGAGCCGGAACAGGCCCTGGCGCGCCTCGACGCGCTCGACCTGCCGGTCGAAGATGCCCGGCTGCGTGTCCGGGCCGGTATCCTCCGCGCCAATGCGCTGCTCGCGCAGGGCAACCGGGCCGGCGCGCTCGGCGTCCTCCAGACCCTCAAGGCGGAGTACCCGACCAATCCCCAGATTCAGCGTCGCATCGACGCCATCGAAGGCCGCTGACGCAGGCAGGGGTTCCCTCATGTCGGCTGCCTTGAGCGGCGACAGTCGCGGCTCGCTGGACGACCGGCTCACGGGCGACACGCTCACGCACTTCGAGCGCATGTGGCGCCGTATCGAGCGGGGCACGCCGACCGCCATGGCCCGGTACGCCGACGGGGAGCAGATCCTGATGGAGGGCGGCGTCATTCCCCCATCAAGCCAGGTTGGAATCGAGGACGGGTGGTACTGGGACGGCGGCATGACGCGCCTGGGCCGCGACCTCCTGGCGACGCTCGAGCACCAGGAGCCCGAGTACTTCTACGCCATCCCCGGGCACAACGACCTGGCCGGTGCCCATTTCTACACGAGCCGCCTGCGCACGGCCCCCGCGCAGGTGACGTTCAGCACGCTCTTCATCAACCGCAACTACCAGGCGTTCCGCGCCCGGCTCGAGCGCCTGGGCGAAGGTGTGGTCCTCTTCGGCTCCAAGCACGGCGTCGGCCGGCCGCTCGGCTCCCTTCGCCTCCTCGAGTACGTCCCCATGGAGGACGACTGCGTGCGCTATTGGGAGAAGGCACACGCCCAGGAGACGGCCCGCGCGGAGGCGCTGGCGCGTCGCTACGAGCGGACGCTGTTCTTCATCGCGGCCGGGCCGATGTCGAAGCCGCTCATTCACGCGATGTTCCGCGCCAATCCCGGCAACCGGTACATCGACGTCGGGTCGGCGATGGACGAGCTGATCCGGGGTCGCAAGACCCGTCCGTACATGCATGCGGACACGGTCTACGCGGCACACGTCTCGCGTTTCGACGGCCGTGCGGAGCCGCCGCCCGCCACGCCGCCGGCGCCGATGCCGCTTGCGGCCCCCCAGGCGACGCCAGCCCCCCAGCCGGCGTGGCCCCTGCCGACCGTGCCACCGGGCCGTGCGCCCGCCGACGTGACCGTCGTACTCAACACGTACAAGCGCCCGCATACGCTTCGCCGTCAGTACGACGCCGTGATCGCCCAAACCTGCCCGCCGGCCGAGATCTTCGTCTGGCAGAACTGTCCGGGGCCCCACCGTGGGGTCGAGGTCCAGCCCGGTGATTTCGACGGCGAGGTGCTCGCGCGCTGCATCACGGCCACGAGCGCGAACACCAATTTCGGCGTCTGGGGACGGTTCGCCTTCGCGCTCAACGCGCGCACCACGTACGTCTGCATGCTGGACGACGACACGATCCCGGGCCGGCGGTGGATCGAGAACTGCCTGCAGACGATGGCCACGCACCGAGGGCTGCTGGGGACGGTCGGAATCGTCCAGCACGGGCCAGATCACTTCGGGCAACACCACCGCGTGGGATGGTGCGCGCCCAATCGGGATGTGACGGTGGTGGACTACGTCGGCCACGCCTGGTTCTTCGAGCGCGAATGGCTGAGCACGTTCTGGCGGGAACTGCCGAGCCGAGACTGGTTCGCCTACGAGGACGAGCCGCATGCCCTCTGCGCCGGCGAAGACATCCACTTCTCGTACACGTTGCAGAAGTACCTCGGACTGCGTACCTACGTGCCGCCGCATCCCGCGGACGACCGTTCCCTGTGGGGCAGCGATCCGGAGCTGGCGATGAAGTACGGCACGGACGCGGCGGCCGTCTCGAACCTGCGGGGACCGCACTTCAAGCTGGACGTCGCCTGGGCACACTACCGCGCGAAGGGCTTTCGTCTGCTGTGCGAGGGCTGAGGCGTGCTGCTCGTCGCCTATGGCACGCGCCCGGAGTTCGTGAAGCTCAAGCCGCTGCTGCCGCTCCTGGACGGGCGCATCCACCACCGCGTGCTGTTCACGGGCCAGCATCGCCTGCTCGACGGCGAGCGGTGCGACGCCGCGCTCGGGATCGCGGAAGACGGCCATCGCCTCGACGCGGTGGTCCGCTCCATCCTCGGCGCAGACGATGCGGTCTTCGACGGCGTCAGTGCGGTGCTGGTGCAGGGCGACACGGCGTCGGCCTTCGGCGTGGCGCTGGCGGCCTTCCACCGGCGGATCCCGGTGGCGCACCTCGAGGCCGGTTTGCGCACGTACGACCTGGCGAACCCCTTCCCCGAGGAACTCTACCGCCAGCAGATTTCCCGTCTCGCGACCCTGCACCTGTGTCCGACCGCGCACAATCGCGCGAACCTCGAGGCCGAGCGATGCCCGGGGCGCAAGGAAGTGGTCGGCAACACCGTGCTCGACAACCTGGTCGGGCTCGCGAGCACCTACGACGGGCCCGTCCTGATCAGCTTGCACCGGCGGGAGAACCAGGCGCGTGCGCCGGAGTGGATTCGGGCATTCGACGGGCTGGCGGCGGCGTACCCCGAGCTCGTCTTCGAGTTCGTGCGGCACCCCAGCCCCGACTGGGACTGGACGGAGGGTGCCTTCGAGCGCGTGCGCGTCAGCCAGCCGCTCCCGCACCCCGAAATGGCCGGTCGCCTGGCGACCTGCCGCTTGATCGTGACCGACAGCGGGGGCTTCCAGGAGGAAGGCAGCTTCCTCGGCAAGCGCGTGATCGTGTGCCGCCGCGCCACCGAGCGTCCAGAGGGACTCGGGACGCATCTCATGCTCTGTCGGCAACCGGCGGACCTGCCCGCCTGTTTCGCCGCCGCGAACCAACGGCTGGTCCTCACGGCACCGTGTCCGTTTGGAGACGGTCGCTCTGCCCCTCGTGTCGTGACGGCCCTCGAAGAGGCGTTTTCGTCCCCGGTCTGAGCGCGCCGCTCTACATGGCCGGTGCGCGGTGGCCTCGCCCCGGAGGTTGGCCAGTTGCCGGCCGGTGCCGTGTGCCGGCGCCGGTTCCGGGGGCTGGTGCCGCTGATCGCCCGATCCGCGGAGGTTCGCGCGGACGTGGCGCCCACCGCGACATCGCCCGCCACCAGCCATGCGTGACGCCTTGTTGCCCGACGCCGGGACCGGATATCCTGCGTACCCCCGTGCGCGCCGCGACTGAGCCGCGGGCCCGCGGCCACTGCCATGAGCGCCCTGGACACCATTTACATCTCGATTGCCGCCTACCGCGATCCGCAGCTCGTGCCGACCATCGAGGACTGCCTCGCGAAGGCGAAGCATCCCGAACGGCTGCGTTTCGGCATCTGCTGGCAGCACGGCCCCGAGGAAACGTCGCTGCCCTGGGCGGACGACCCCCGGTTCCGCATCATGGACGTGGACTGGAAGGACAGCCGCGGGGCCTGCTGGGCGCGTGCCGAGCTCATGGCGCGCTACGAGGACGAGACCTATTTCATGCAGCTCGACTCCCACCACCGCTTCGCGCGGGAGTGGGACGAGGCGGTCATCGCCCAGCTCGAGCGGACGGGCAGTCCCAGGCCGGTCCTGACGGCGTACGCCACGCCGTTCAACCCGGAGGACCCGGACGCGCGCGAGTACATCCCGATGCAGATGAACTTCGATCGGTTCACCGACGAAGGCATCATCCTCTTCCGCCCAGGGGAGCTCGACGGCTGGCGCACGCGCGAGCGCCCGGCGCGCGCGCGGTTCCTGTCCGCGCACTTCCTGTTCACGATCGGCGCCTTCGTCCGCGACGTCCCGTACGACCCCGACCTGTACTTCATCGGCGAGGAGATCACCCTGGCCGTGCGCGCGTACACGCACGGCTACGACTTCTTCCACCCGACGGAGGTCATTGTCTGGCACGAGTACACGCGGGACTATCGCGAGCACAAGCACTGGACCGACCACACGCACGAGCAGGGGGTCGAGGTGGCGTGGCACGAGCGCGATCGGTCGAGCCTCGACCGCGTTCGCGCCTTCCTCGAGGCGCCGACCGAGGGCCCGTTCGGCCTGGGCCGCGATCGCACCTTCCAGGAGTACGAGGCCTACGCCGGCGTCAACTTCCGCCGCCGCCGGGCCCAGGAGTACACCCGCCGCTTCGAGGAGCCGCCGAACCCGCCGGCCGCGCCGGACTGGGCGGATCGGATCGTCACCTACGCCCTCGACCTGGTCGTCGAGAAGACCCGCCTGCGGCCCGACGTGCACGACTACCACTTCTGGTATGTCGGCGTGCACGACGAGCAGGGCCTGGAGATTCAGCGGCAGGACCTCTCGCGAGAGGAGGTCCGTACCCTGCTCGACACCGACGAGCCGCACGTCGTCATTTCCCGGTCGTTCGAGACGGACCGGGTGCCCGCGTCCTGGACGGTCTGGCCCGTCAGTGACAGCCAGGGGTGGCTGGAGAAGATCGAGGGCCCGATCTACCCGCAGCTCGGGCCGGTGACGTTCGTGACGGCGCTGCTGGACCTCGGGCGGGACGGCCTGGCGACGTCGTTCGCGCGTTCGTTCGAGGACCACTACCTCCCGCTCTTCGAGCGCCTGCTCCGGATCGACGTCCCACTCGTGGTCTTCGTGGCGCCCGAGCACGAGGCCGTCGTCTGGCGCCACCGCGATCCGATCAACACCCGCGTCATCACCATGCGCCGGGAGGACCTGGAGCAGCAGCCGTGGTTCGGCCGCGTGCAGGACATCCGCCGTCGGCCGGAGTGGCTGGCCCAGGCGAGCTGGCTCACCGAGAGCCCGCAGGCCGCGTTGCCGCACTACAACCCGCTCGTGCTCTCGAAGATGCGGCTGCTGGCCCGGGTGGCCGCGGAGAATCCCTTCGGCACCACGCACGCTTTCTGGATCGACGCCGGACTGGTGAACACGGTGCCGGAGGCGGTGCTGGGCGATCCCGCGCTGGTGCCCCGGCTTGCCGAAGCGGCTGACGGATTCCTCTGGGTGGAGTATCCGTACCGGGACGGACAGGAGGTTCACGGGTTTCCGCGAACGGCGCTGGCACGGCGTGCCGGTGTCGGCGGCGTGGATCGGGTGGCGCGGGGCGGGTTCTTCGGGGGGGCCACGGGCCGGATTGCCGAGGTCGCCGCCGACTACGATGAGCTGCTCGCGAGCACGCTCGCGGCGGGCGAGATGGGCACCGAGGAGAGCCTGTTCACGATCCTCGCGTACCGCGATCCCGGCCAGTTCGTCCACTACCTGATCGGCGCGAACGGCCTCATGGCGCCGTTCTTCGAGGCCGTCGTCCGGGGGCAGGCCGCCGACCTCAGGCGGGCGCCCGCCATCTGGCTCCCGCAGCCGGAGCCGTCACGCGCGATGCTGCCGCCCGATCCTGATCGCCAGGCGCGGGCCGCCGAGATCGAACGTGGCACGTCGGAGTTCATGGGGCTGCCGATGATGCAGTCCCGCGATGCCGTCCTGGCGTTCGACGCGCTGTGGCGGCACCTCGATCGCACGGGCGAGCGCGTGGCCCGCATCGTATACATCGGGGTGGACCAGGGCGGGCTGGCGACGCAGCTGTACCTCTTCGCCCTCGGCCGCGGCGCGGAGTTCGTCGCTTACGACGCCTGGGAGAACCCCCACCGGGACGGCCTGTTCAGGCGCATCGGCCTGGACATCCGGGTCAAGGACACGGCGCACGAGTTCGTGGAGGCGGAGATCGCCCGCTTCGTGCAGGGCCCCGGCCTCTCCATCCTGATCTGCGACGGCGTCGACAAACCCGCGGATGTGCGGCGGTTCGCCCCGTACCTGAAGACGGGTGATCTCGTGATGGCGCACGACTACGCGCCGTCGTTCGCGACGTTCGAGCAGCGCCTGCGGGGCCGGCTCTGGAACTGGTGTGAGTTGACCGACGAGGACATCCGCGCCGTCATCGAGGCCCACCAGCTCGAGCCCGTGTTGCCGGATGTCTTCGGGGACGTCGCGTGGATGTGCCGCAGGAAACGCGGGACCGCGGTCGAGCGCCTGGAGCCGGCACAGGGGACACGCGGCAGCCTGGCGCTGTACGTGCTCACGTTCAACGCCCCGGACCAGCTGGCCCTGTGGTTCGAGTCCGTGGCCCTGGCGGAGCCGGAACTCCTCTCACGCACCACCGTGCGGGTGTTGCTCGACAACTCGACGGACGAGTCCACGCAGCCGGCCTACGAGGCCCTCGCGGGGCGCTACGGGTTCGAGCACGTGCGGCTCGGGAACATCGGCATCCTCGGGGGGCGCGCGTGGTGCGCGCATCATTTCACCCGCCAGACGGACGCCGAGTTCATGGTGTTCTTCGAGGACGACATGCTCCTGCACGTGGACGAGGGCCGGTGCCGCAACGGCTTCCCGACGCGCGTGCCCGGCCTGCTCGACAAGGCGCTGGCGATCATCCGCAACGAGCCCGGCCTCGGCTACCTGAAGCTGTCGTACACGGAGTTCTACGGCGACCATCGCCAGAACTGGGCGTACTTCAACCTCGACGCCGCAGGGCGGGAACGGCTGTTCCCGGCCGGTCACGCGACCGCCGTCGAGGCGGTCAAGAGCCACGAGGGCCTCGCCTACATGCTGGGCGAGGTCTACTACTCGAACTGGCCGATGCTCGTGACCCGGGCCGCCAGCGACCTGATCTTCGCGGACGCCCAGGCCGCCCGCTTCGAGCAGAGCCTGATGGTGCGCGCGCTCGAGCTGCAGCGCGCGGGCCGGCTGCGCGCCGGTGTGCTCCTGGCGTCGCCGATCAACCACAACCGCGTGGTGCACTACGGGGCCACGGAGCGGACCGAGAGCCACCCGAACTCGGGCATTGGCCCCGCAGGCGCGCCAGTGACGTTCGTGACCGCGGTGTACTGCCTGTCACCGGACGATGCGCTCGGCGGCCGGGGCCGGAGCCTGGAGTTCTACTTCACGTCGCTCCGCCATCTCGCCATGTTCGGTGCGCCATTCGTCATCTACACGGCCCCGGAGCACGCCGGCGAGGTCGAGGCATTCGGGCGCACGCTGGAGGTGCCGGTCGACGTTCGGCCGTTCCCCCTCTCGGCCGTGCGCCGCTACGCCGCCATCCAGGCGCTGCGTGACGCACAGGACGTGCGGTCCCGCCCGTATCGGGATCGCTGTCATGTGCTCTGTTTCGGGAAGCTCGAATGGCTCGGCCAGGAGGCCCGCGCGCCACGCTTCGGCAGCGGGCACGTCTACTGGCTTGACGCGGGTCTGGCCCACGCCGGGATCTTCCCCTCACGGATGCTGTCGGACGCAGGCTCCACGTTCTCGCCCTCGGCGCGGGCACGTCTCGCGTCGCAGAACCGCATCCTGCTGCTGGCCCATCCCCTGGGCGGGGAGCTGCTGCACGACGTGAGCGTGGCCGAAATGGTCCGCGCGACCGGCACGGCGGCGCCAATCGAGCAGCACGTCGTCGGTGGCCTGTTCGGCGGGCCCCGCGGCGAGGTCACGCGCCTGGCGCAGGAGTTCGACCGGCTCCATGCGCGGCTGCTGGAGGCGGGGCTCCTCGGCACGGAGGAGAACGTGCTGTCGCTCATCGCGGCGGCGGCGCCGCCGTTCGTCGCCCCGCCGATTCCATTCAACACCTGGTACCACGACGAGACGGACTTCCGGCGGCCCCAGGAGGGAGACGTGCCGTTCCACACGATCTTCGAGGCGTGGGCAGGGGCGCGCTGACGCCCCGCGCGCGCGGCCGACAGGCCACGAAGACACAGAGGGCACGACTCGGGAGACGCCTTGCATCCACCGGAGGCCTGTGTCCCGGTGGCCGTTCGGCGGGTCAGGGGGTGGCGACCGCTCCCGGTCGTACGCCGACGAGCTCGTCGTAGAAGTCCACGACCTCGAGGCCGGCGCCGCGCATGTACCAGCGCGCCTCGCGCCGCTCGATGCTGCTCAGGCTGGATTGTTCGATGCGCACGACGGTCGGCCGCCAGCGCCAGAGGTCGAACTGCTGCAGGACCATCCAGTCGTACCCCTCGACGTCGACATGGATCACGTCGATGGACTCGACTTCGTGCTTCGCCAGCAGCGACGGCACGGTCAGGCAGGGGACACGGATCTCCTCGCCGTACTGCTGGACGATCGGACGGTCGCTTTCGCTGGCCAGGCCGTTCCGCGCGGGCTGGAGCGACGACATGCCCAGGAACGCCTGGTGCACCACGCCGCTGTCTACGAGGGCGGGCGCGACGCGCAGCATCGTGACCTCGCCGTCGTGGGCGGCAATCGCGGCGTTCTCGAACCGCATGCCGTCGAAGCCCTTGTAGAAGTCGAGAAGCCGCCCGAAGAGCTCCGGGATCGGCTCGACGAAGAGGCCACGCCAGCGATACGCGCACACGTACCCGGCCGTGCCATCGAAGGTCGATCCGTCCAGGGCTCCGATGTTCACCACGAAGACGTCCCGTCCCCGGGTCCGTCCCAGCCCGTGCAGGGCCTGGTCGAGCAGAGCATCGGCGTATGGCTGCATGATTGGGGGGAAGCCGGACGTGACCGGCACGCGCGCAGTATACCGCCGGGCGTCACAGGTGGCGCCCGCCACCCGCGGGGGCAGCCGATGACCACGCTCGTGCCCACAGCACCGACCGCCGCCCTGGTCGTGCTCCTGTCACTGGCGCCGCCGCTGTCGCTCGTCGCCCAGGAGGCTTCGAGCGCGGCGGACCGGCTGCTCGCCCTGGTGCCGCTCCTCGCCTCCGCCGACTCCCACGAACGGGACGATGTGGCCTATGGGACGGCGGAACGGCTGATCATCCGCGAGCAGGCAGTGCCGCCCGAGGGCCTGCGCCGGGTGATGGCGGCCTGGCTCGCCGGCCTCGACGACCGGATCGGGGAACAGGGCACCGACTCCGTTTTCCGGCGGTCGTTCTCGGCCCTCTGCCTGTCCCTCGTGGCCGCACAGGACCTGCGGGCGCCGTTCCTCACCCAGGCCGAGTTCGACCGGCTGCTCGACCGCACCCTCGCCTACGCCGCCGCGGAGCGCGACCTGCGGGGCTTCGATCCCGTGACGGGCTGGATGCATTCGGTGGCCCACACCGCGGACCTCCTCAAGTTCCTCGGCCGGAACCCGAAACTGGCGCCCGCCGCCCAGACGCGTATCGTCGAGGCCATCGCCGCCAAGGTGGAGCAGGCCGACACGGTGTTCGTCTGGGGCGAGGCCGAGCGGATCGCGGCAGCGTTGCGATCCCTCGTCGTGCGGCCCGACGCGCAGCTGGACGCGCTCGGCCGGTGGATTGCAGCATGGCCGGACCGCCATGCCGCGCTCTGGGCCGACGGGCCGCGAATCGATCCGGACCGCTTCGCCCGCGTCCAGAACGCCCGCCAGATTCTCGCGGCGCTGGCGGTGTCGCTGCCGGCCGAGGCGGGCACGCCGGAGCCCGTGACACGAATCCGCACGGCGCTGGTGGACGCCCTGGCCCGCATGCGCTGACGCCCGAGAGGCGCATCCGACGTGGCGGGTCCGGCAGGTGACCGGCCGGCGTGCCGTCGATGCACTAGACTGGACGTTCCCTCTGGAACGGCCAGCTGTGCCCGAACTGCCTGACGTCGAACTTTACGTCCACGCCCTGCGGAGCCGTCTCGCCGGCCGTACGCTCACCCGCGTCCGGCTACGCAGCCCCTTCGTCCTGCGCACGTTCACGCCCTCCCTCGATGAGGCGCACGGCCGTCGCATCCTCGGCGTGACGCGGCTCGGGAAGCGGATCGTCTGGCAGCTGGAAGGGGACTGGTTCCTCGTGTTCCACCTGATGATTGCGGGACGCTTCCGCTGGCGGGCGGAAGGCGCCCGGGTGCCCGGGCGGCTCGGCATTGCCGCGTTCGACGTCGAGGGCGGCACCGTGCTGCTGACCGAGGCCGGCACCTCACGCCAGGCGTCCCTGCACGTCGTCGTGGGCCGGGAGGCGCTGGCGGCGCTCGACCGGGGCGGCCTCGAGGTGCTCGACGCGACAGCGCGCGAGTTCGCGCAGGCGCTTCGGCGGGAGCGGCACACGCTGAAACGCGCGCTCACCGATCCGCGGATCCTGAGCGGGATCGGCAACGCCTATTCCGACGAGATCCTGCACGCGGCGCGCCTGTCGCCGACCACGCTGACGACCAGCCTGACCGACGCGGACCTGGCGCGCCTCCATGCGGCGACGCGCGACACCCTGATCACATGGCGCGATCGCCTGATCGCGGAGGCGGGCGACGCCTTTCCCGAGAAGGTGACCGCCTTCCGGCCGGGGATGGCGGTGCACGGCCGGTACGGCCAGCCGTGCCCGGTGTGCGGCACGACGGTCCAGCGGATCCGCTACGCGTCGAACGAGAGCAACTACTGCCCGACGTGCCAGACCGGGGGGCGGCTGCTGGCGGACCGGAGCCTGTCGCGGCTGCTCCGCGCCGACTGGCCGAAGACCGCGAAGGCGCTGGAAGAGCGCAAGGGCGGTTCGGCGCCTGCGCCGGGTGGCGGTGGACGGAAACGGCGTTCGCCGTAGCACACGCGGAGATTGCCTCTTCCATTTCCGACCGGCCAGGAGCACAGTAGGCGGTCATGACGCTCCTCGACTCCATTGCGGCGGCCAACGCGTGGCTGAACGGCTACGTGTGGGGCTGGCCGATGATCGTGCTCCTCCTCGGCACCGGCATCGTCCTCACCATCCTGACCGGCGCGGCCCAGTTCCGGTATCTCGCGTTCACCTTCAAGGAAGTCCTCGGCAAGATCACGCAGAAGAGCACGGACGCCGGCAGCGTCTCGCCCTTCCAGGCGGTCGCGACGGCGCTCGCCTCGACGGTTGGCGTCGGCAACATCGCCGGCGTGGCCACGGCGATCTCGATTGGCGGGCCAGGCGCGCTCTTCTGGCTCTGGGTCTCCGGGCTGCTCGGCATGTGCACCAAGTTTGCCGAGATCGTGATCGCGATGCAGTACCGCGAGCCCGACGCGACCGGGACGATGCGTGGCGGCGCGATGTTCACGCTGAAGAAGGGCCTCGGGTTGCCGTGGCTTGGCGCGATCTTCTCCGGCCTCGTCGCGCTCGCGGCCTTCGGCATCGGCAACATGGTGCAGGCCAACTCGGTCGCGGCCAGCCTCCAGGCGAGCTTCGGCGTCGCGCCGGCGGTGAGCGGCACGGTGCTGGCGCTCGTGACGGGTGCCGTGATCCTCGGCGGCATCCGCCGCATCGGCGAGGTGACCGAGATCCTCGTGCCGTTCATGGCCATCTTCTACCTCGGTGGCGGCATCCTGATCCTCCTCCGCTACGCGGGGCAGATCCCCGGCGCCATCGAGATGGTCTTCGAGGGGGCGTTCACCGGCACGGCGGCAACGGGGGGCTTTGCCGGCTCCACGGTGATGATGGCGCTTCGCTACGGGGTGGCGCGTGGCCTCTTCTCCAACGAGGCGGGCCTCGGCAGTGCCCCGATGGTCCACGCCGCCGCGCGCACCGACCACCCGGTCCGGCAGGGCCTCTACGGCATCTTCGAGGTGTTCGTCGACACGATCCTGGTCTGCACGACCTCGGGCCTGGCCATCCTCGTCACCGGCGTCTGGAACGGCGGCGCGACGGGAGCCGAGCTCGCGGGACAGGCGTTCTCCACGGGCCTGCCGGGCACCTGGGGCAACATCGTCGTGACGACGAGCCTCGTGCTGTTCGCCTTCTCGACGGTCATCGGCTGGAGCTACTACGGGGAGACCGGCATCGTCTACCTGTTCGGCGCCAAGGCGACGATGCCCTACCGGCTGGTCTGGCTCGTCTTCATCGTGCTCGGGGCCGTCGGATCGCTGCACCTTGTCTGGGATGTCGCCGACACGCTGAACGGCCTGATGGCGATCCCGAACCTCGTGTCGGTCATCTTCTCGATACCCGTGCTGCTCCGGCTGCAGCGCGAGTTCTTCGCGAAGCCTCGCTGAGCGCGAGGGACGCCGCGGGGCTACGGCAGGCCCTGCGGCGTCCGCTCCAGCCTCGAGACGTCGAAGCCTTCCCGCCGGGCCACGTCGACTGCGCCGTCGAAGATGGCCTCGTCCACGCTCGGCGTGCGCGCCAGCACCCAGAGGTAGTCGCGGTCCGGTGACCCGACGACGGCCCACCGATACTCCTCGTCCAGCCCGAGCACCCAGTAATCGCCCCAGACGAAGGGCAGGAACGAGAGGAACCCGGGGGCGAAGCGGACCTCCAGCTTCGCGTTCTGCGAGCCCTTGACGACCCGCGCGACCCCGCGCGCCTCATCCGTCTCCCCCGCCGTCGTGCGGCAGCGATTGATGACGTCGAGCCGGCCGTCCGGCCGTGGGGCGTACGTGGCCGTGACGTCGCCCGCGCACTGATCCTGGAAGCGATTCGGGAATCGCGCGATCTCGTACCACGTGCCCGCATACCGCTCGAGGTCCACCCGCGGCACGGTCGAGACGGGGCGGTCCTGCCCCTGCGCGGTGAGGGCGGTGCCGGCCACGGCGACGGCAGCCAACGCGGCGATGGCATGAAGTCCCATACACGGTAGGACCCCGGACACCGGCCTGGAGTTCCCGGCGGGCCCCACCTATCCTTCCGCCTCGAGCGGCTCGCGCGCGGCCGGTCCCGCTGGAGGGGGCACCTCGTCCGGATCGATCGGGCGTGCGTCGAGCAGGGCGTCGGCGAGGTAGTCGAGCGCCGGCTCGTCCGCACGAGCCAGCAGGCGCTCGAGCGGCGTGCGTGCCAGCGGGTCGGGTTCGCGTTCCTGCATCGACGGGAACGTCCCGTCGGCCCGACGGGGGACGTAGCGGCACCAGAAGTCGAGGTGCCATCGCAGGAACGTGCGCACGCGCGTGCGGCCGTGATCGTCGCCGCCCCAGTGCGCCGTCGCGAGCTCGACGTACCGGCGATAGATGGCGAGGCGTTCCACGCCGTCGACGTCACGGTATCCCTCCGAGAGGTCCCGGAAGATCCAGGGCTTGATGAGCGCGCCGCGCGCCACCATGACCGCTGCGACGCCGGCCTGGCGCGCGCGGGCGAGATCCGGCGGGCCGAGGATGTCGCCGTTGCCGATCACGGGCACGGGCAGGGCGGCGGCGAGCTCGCCGATGGCGTCCCAGTCGGCGGCCTGCCGGTATCGCGCGTTCCGGGTTCGTCCGTGCACGACGATGGCGTCGGCACCGCCCTCGACGGCGGCCGTCGCCTGCTCGAGGAAGTTCCGGTCGTCGTCGTTCCAGCCAAGGCGGATCTTGGCCGTGACCGGGATCGTGCCCGCGCCGCTCCTCAGCGCGCCGACGAGGCGCCGGACGCGGTGGGGCTGGCGCCCGGCGGCGGCGCCGATGCCCTTCCTGGTGAAGTGGTCGATGGGGCACCCGAGGTTCAGGTCGAGCCAGTCCGCCCCTCGCGCCTCGACGAGCGCGCTGGCCCAGGCCAGCTCGCTCGGATTGGTGCCCGCGAGCTGGACGCCGAAGTGCGGCTCCCCGTCGAAACGCCGGATGAGCGCGAACTCGCCCGCGCGGCGCTGCCGGAGCCGGCGCGCGACGGTCATCTCACTCATCGTGAACCGCGCCCCGAGCTCCACGCAGAGCCGCCGGTACGGCAGGTTCGAGCCCTTGGTCATGGGCGCCATGATCACGGCGCCGGCAATGGTCTCGGCGAACGACATTCCACCGATCGTAGCGGAACCGGTGCTAGGCTGGATCGATGCGTCGCCTCATCGCCCTCGTGATCGTGGTGGCCGGCCTCGGCACGGCCCTCGCGGCGGCACCGGGGGAGGACCGTCATTTCCTGTGGCGCGTGGACGCCGCCGGTGCGCCGCCGACCTACCTGCTGGGATCGCTGCACGTGCTCACGGCCGGGCACTATCCACTGGCGGCGCCCATCGAGGACGCCTTCGCCCGCTCCACCGTGCTGATCGAGGAAGTCGACCTGGCCGAGCTCGACGATCCCGCGCAGGCCCTCCTGCTCGCGTCGAGGGCGCTCTTGCCGGCGGACCGAACCCTGCAGGCCTCGGTCTCGGGCGCGACCTGGGCGAAGGTGGTCCGCCACGTGGAAGCCACGGGGCTCCCGCTGGCGGCCGTCCAGCGGATGAAGCCGTGGATGGCGGCGCTCGCCCTCACCTCGCCGGCGCTGGCCGCCGCCGGGTACGACCAGTCGAACGGCGTCGACCGCTATTTCTTCGACAAGGCCACCGGCGCCGGCATGACGCGGCGCGCGCTCGAGACCGTCGCCTACCAGGTCGATCGCATGGATGGCCTGCCCCCGGCGGTGCAGGACGCCCTGCTGGCGTCGGCCATGGACGACATCGACACGCAGGTCAAGAATGTCGACCGCATGGCCACGGCCTGGACGCACGGCGACACCGGCGCCCTGGAGTCGCTGCTGCTCGACAGCGTCGACGAGACGCCGGAGGTCTACCAGCGCCTGCTCGTCGAGCGGAACCGCAACTGGGTGGAGCCCGTGGCGCGCTGCCTCCGCGAAAGGACCGCGTGCTTCGTGGTGGTCGGCGCGGCGCACCTGGTCGGGCCCGACAGCGTGGTTCGCCTGCTCCGCGATCGCGGCTACCGCGTGACCCAGCAGTAGCGCCCGGCGCGTCCGTCACCGGGCGGCCCTGTCCGATAGCGGACGCCTCGCTCGTGCCGTTCCACATGCCATCGGGACTTTTCGGCCCTCCGTCCGCCCCGGCGCCGCGGCCCGCCCTGGCACGCGCCTTGTAGCCCGCGGGCCCGGAGATTCGGACCATGCGCAGTCTCATCCAGGACGTCCGGTATGCGCTGCGATCGCTGACATCCCGACCGGGGTTTTTCGTCGCCGCCGTGGTCACTCTGGCCATTGGCATCGGCGCCAACCTGACGGTCTTCAGCATCGTGAACGCGCTCCTGCTGCGTCCCCTGCCGTTCGGCGATCGCAGCGACCGTGTCGTGCTCCTCTACGCGACGCACAATCTCGAGCCGGAAGACTGGGGCTGGGGAGACTCGGAGCTGTCGTATCGCGACCTGAACGACTTCCGCGAGGCGTCGGCCCTCGAGGCCCTCGGTGGCTACCTTCCGCGCAACTTCACGTTGACGGGCGGCGAGACGGCCGAGCGGGTCCAGGGCGGCTCGATCACGCCAGACCTTTTTCCGCTCCTCGGGATCCAGCCCATGCTGGGCCGCCAGTTCCGCGCCGAGGATGCAGCGGAACCCGGACTCGAGCAGGTGGTCATGCTCACCCATGGCCTCTGGGTCCGTCGCTACGGCGCCGACCCCGGAATCATCGGGCGGCCGATCATCGTGAACGAGCTTCCGCGCGTCGTGATCGGCGTACTGCCACCGCGGGTGAGGTTCCCGGAGCGGGACGAAATCTACATGCCGCTCCGCCTGGATCGGGCCGGCCGAGACGCCCGCAGCGTCCACGGCATCGGGCTCCTGCAACCGGGGACCAGCCTCAAGCGCGCGCAGGACGAGCTGAGCGCGATTGCCGGCCGCCTGTCGGCGACGTATCCCGCGACCAACCGCGGCTACGGGGTGCGCGTCCTGCGGTTCCGCGACTCCCAGGTGGACCCCGGGGAGCGGGCGATCAGCCTGACGTCGATGGCGGCCGTCGCGTTCGTGCTGCTCATCGCCTGCGCCAACCTCGCGAACCTCGTGCTCGTCCGCGGTGCCGCCCGTCAGCGCGAGTTCGCGGTGCGGGCCACGATGGGCGCCAGCCGCTGGCGGCTCGTGCGCGGGATGCTGGCCGAGAGCTTCGTGCTCGCGCTCCCGGGGGCGGGCCTGGGCCTGCTGGGTGCGGTCTGGACCCTCGACCTGCTGCACGGCTCGTTCCCGGAGGAGCTGCCGTACTGGCTGCGCTTCGACGTCGACTGGCGGGTCGCGGCGCTGACCGGCGGGCTTGCGGTGCTGACCGCCATGGCCATCGGGCTCGTCCCGGCCCTTCGCGCCTCCCGGCCGGATCTGCAGGCCGATCTGAAGGAAGCGGGTCGCGGTGTGTCGCTCAGCCGGGGACAGCAGCGGCTCCAGGCCGGGCTCGTGGCCGGTCAGGTGGCCGCCTGCCTGGCGCTGCTGGTCGGCGCCAACCTCATGATCGGGAGCTTCCTCGCGCTGCAGTCCGCCGACCTCGGCTTCGAGGACGGGCCGCTGTTGACGATGCGGGCGTACCTGGCGGGCGACCAGTTCGATCCCGTGGAGGCGCGTGCGGCCTTCTTCCAGCGCGCGGTCGCCGCCATCGAGGCGCAGCCCGGTGTCTCGACCGCCGCGGCGACGCTCGCGATCCCCGGGGACGATGGAGGCAGCGGCGTGCGCCTGGTCGTCGATGGCCGGACGTCGGTGAACGACGAGATTGGCGCGACGGCAATCGCGATGACAGCGCAACTGTTCGACACGCTCGGCATCTCGCTCCTCGAGGGGAGGCGCTTCACCGGTGGGGAGACCACCAGTCCCGATGCCGACGTGGCGATCATCAACAGCGCGCTCGCCACCCGGTTGTGGCCGGGCGAGTCCGCGGTGGGCCATCGCGTGGGCGTGGCGGAGCGCACCGGCACCAGCTGGTTCCGGATCGTCGGCGTGGCGCCCGACGTGCACTACGAGGAAGTCGGGGAGGAAACCGATCGTTCCCGCCTCAATCTCTACGTCCCGTACGCCGTACTGCCCGGACGGACCATGGCGTTCGTCGTGCGGGCGACGGTGCCGCCGGGCGCGCTGGTGCCTGCCGTGCGGCGCGCCGTGCAGGGCCTGAATGCCGACCTGCCGCTATTCGACGTCCAGACGATGGCGGATCGTCGCCGGACCACGACGTGGGAGCAGCGGTTCTTCGGCGAGATGATGGGGGTGTTCGCGGCCATTGCGCTCGCGCTCGCCTGTCTGGGCGTGTACGCCCTGCTCGCGTTCGCGGCGCGGCGCCGCCGCACGGAGATCGGCGTGCGGCTGGCGCTCGGGGCCGAGCCCGGCGACATCGTCGCAATGCTCGTGCGGCACGGCGGGCGCATCGCCGCCGTGGGTCTGTCCGTCGGCGTGCTGCTGGCCTTCGGCGTGAGCCGGGCCCTTGGCGGCATCGTCTTCGGCGTCCAGGCGTTCGACCTTCGAATGTATGCGGGCAGCGCGCTGGCCCTGCTCGTCGTCGTGGTCCTCGCCAGCTACCTTCCCGCACGTCGCGCCGGGCGGCTCGATCCCGTCGAGGCCCTCCGGGCCGACTAGCACGCGCCGGGGCGCCCGGCTCCGATACGATACGGACGTGCAGGCGCGAACTGTCCCCGACCGAGCCGCGCGCGTTCCAGCGGCGTGTGCGATGCGTCCGGAGCGGCGGTCCCGATGACGCCCACCTACCGCATCGGCTCGCGGACCACGGCCGCCCAGGCCCTGTTCGTCCGCGAGTTCCTGTCGGGCGCCGGGTGGCGCGAGACCGAGGATGAGGACTGGCGCCTGCACTGGAGCGTCACCCTGCCGTCGGCTGCCACGTTTGCGAAGGTCGCGCGCGGGCGCCTCTGCAACCATGTCCCCGGCATCAGCCTGCTCACGACCAAACACCACCTGCACCGCGTGCTGGTCGCCGCGCGGGCGGGCGAGGCGGCGCGGGGGACCGGCCACGCGTACGACTTCGTGCCCGACACGTACGAGATGCCCGCGGAACGCGACGCCCTCCTGGCGGCGGCCGCCGCCGATCCGGATGCCCTGTGGTTCCGGAAGCCCCGGGCCGCCTCGCGCGGACGCGGCGTCGCGGTCCTCGAGTCGGTGCACGATGCGCCGGACGAGTCGGGATGGGTGGTCCAGCGCTACGTGGCCCCGCCGCACCTCATCGACGGGCGGAAATACACGCTGCGTTTCTATCTGCTGATCCGGCGCATCGAGCCGCTGGAGCTGCATCTCTATCCGGACGGCTTCGCGAAGCTCGCGAGCCAGCCGTTCACGGCGAGCCGCGACTCCCTGGGCAACCGCTTCGTGCACCTCACGAACCCGGACGTGCTGCGACACGATCCCTCGCGGGCGGTCTCGGCCGACAACCTCACGCATGCGCAGTACCGCGACTGGCTCGAGGCGAAGGGCATCGATCCCGCGCCGCTCTTCGCGGCCGTGCGCGCCCTTGCCGTGCGCACCGTCATCGCCGCGCGGGAGCCGATCCTGCAGGGGCTGTCACGGCGGGGGTGGTCGGGTCGCGGGTGTTTCGAGCTCCTCGGCCTCGACGTGGCCGTGGACGCGCACCTGACGCCCTGGCTGCTCGAGTGCAACCTGGGGCCCTCGCTCGCGGTGGAGGCGCGCCCGGTGACGGCGGCGGCACGCGCGGAGCGCGACCTCAAGTCGAGCCTCGTACAGGACCTCCTGGCGCTGGTTGGCGTGCTGCCCGAAACCGCGGGGCGATTCGAACGAGTGTTCCCGTCGGCGGATGCGCTCGACTTCCTGCCCGCCTTCGCCTGGCTGGGAGCCCTCGATCGCGCCGCGATCGCGGCAGCGGTGGCGCCTGGACGCCCGAGGCTGGAGCCCTGGGACGTCGTGGTCGAGCGGCACGGCAGCGCGCTCGAGGTCGCGTCCCGTCGCACGGGCGTACGGCAGCAGCTGAACGCCAGCGCGGCGTTCGCCTGGCGCGCGGCCTGCGAGGGACGGACACCCGAGGAGGTGGCCGCCCGCGTCGCCCGCCTCACCGGCGCTGCACCGCCGGCCGTGCGCGGACAACTCTGGCCGGCGCTGCTGGACTGGGTCAGGCTCGGGTTGCTGCGCCCGCGAGCGTGACGCGTGGCACGCGCGCCCGCTTGCGCGCGTCGGTGCACGCCGCGCGAACATGGCAGCCATCGAGGTGGTCGTTCACCAGGCCCATCGCCTGCATGAACGCGTACACGGTGGTGGGGCCGACGAACGTCCAGCCCCGCCGCTTGAGGTCCTTCGACAACCGGACCGACGCCGGCGTGGTGGCCATGGTCCTGACGGCGTCGAGCGTCAGCCGGCGTGGGCGCTCGTCCGGAGGCGGCTCGTGCTGCCAGACGTACGCGGCGAGCGAGCCGTGTTCCTCGATCAGCTCCAGCGCCCGCCGGGCGTTGTTGATCGTCGACTCGATCTTCCCGCGATGGCGCACGATGCCGGCGTCGGCCAGCAGGCGCGTGACGTCGCGGGTGCCGAAACGCGCGACCGCCACGGGATCGAAGTCCGCGAAGGCGCGCCGGAAGTGCTCACGCTTGCGGAGGATGGTGAGCCAGCTCAGGCCGGCCTGGAAGCCCTCCAGGCAGATCTTCTCGAAGAGCCGCTGGTCGCGCGTCACCGGGCGGCCCCACTCGTCGTCGTGGTACGCCAGGTAGAGCGGGTCGGCCCCCGGCCACCAGCAGCGCGTCCGGCCATCGGGACCGGTCACCAGCCCGTCGCGGCTCACGAGCGGCCTTCGCTTTCGAGGGCGGCCCGGGCGACGCGGAGCTCCCGCTTGAGGCGCGCGTCCACCGCGGGGAACCGCGGCTGCAGTGACTCCAGCGCGTCGATGATCGCCGACGAGACGACGAGGCGGGTGAACCACTTGTGATCGGCGGGCACGACGTACCAGGGCGCCCACGGCGAGGCGGTATGGCGGACCATGTCCTCGTAGGCCCGCATGTAGTCGCCGAAATGCTCCCGCTCGTGGACGTCCGCCAGCGAGAACTTCCAGTGCTTTTCCGGCTCGTCGAGCCGGCTCAGGAAGCGGCGCCGCTGCTCGGCGGGCGAGACGTGCAGGAAGAACTTGCGGATGGCGACGCCCTGCCGCACGAGGTACCGCTCCATGTGGCGGATGTCCTCGAAGCGCTCCCGCCAGATCCGCCGCGTGACGAGCGGCTCGGGCAGCTGCTGCTTCGCGAGGTACTCGGGGTGGACCCGGACGACGAGGACCTCCTCGTAGTAGGAGCGATTGAAGATCCCGATGTGGCCGCGACGCGGCAGCACCCGGAGGGCGCGCCACAGGAAGTCGTGGTCGAGCTCCTCGGCGGACGGCGCCTTGAACGAGTGGACCTCGCAGCCCTGGGGGTTGACCCCTGACATCACGTGCTTGATCGTGCTGTCCTTGCCGGCGGCGTCCATCGCCTGGAAGATCAGGAGCAGCGACCAGCGGTCCTGCGCGTACAGCCGCTCCTGGAGCTCGGCGGTGCGCTTGACGCCCTTGTCGAGGAGGTCGTGGCCGTGATCCCGGATGGCGAGGCCCTGCGTGTCGCCTGGATCGACCTGGGCGAGCCGGAACCGGCGTCCGTTGGTCACGGCGTACCGGCGGGCGAGACGGGCGAGCGGGTCCTTGGCCATGGCAGCGGGCCCGGCGCGTGGCCCGGGCTCCCGGATCATCCGCCGGCCCGGCCCCCGGGTGCAAGTCCCGGGCGGCCGCGGGCCCGCGATAGAATCCCGGGATGAACCGGATTCGTGTCGCGTCCCTGCAGTACTACATCCGTCCGGTCCATCGTTTCGACGAGTTTCGCGACCAGGTCGAGGCCCTGGTCGAGACCGCGGCGGACTACAAGGCGCACCTGATGGTGTTTCCCGAGTACTTCAGCACGCAGCTCCTGACGCTGGGCAACACGAAGCGGCCGATGCCCGAGCAGATCGCCGACCTGGCCGCGCAGTCCGACGCGATCGACGAGGTGATGATCGCGATGGCCCGCAAGAGCGGGATGTACATCGTCGGCGGCACGGTGCCGGTGGTCGGCGATCGCCAGGACATGGTGTTCAACCAGTGCACCGTGTACGCCCCGACGGGGAGCATCGGCCGCCAGCGGAAGCTGCACATGACCCGGTTCGAGGCGGAGGAGTGGGGCATGTCGGCGGGACACCGGCTGCGGGTCTTCGACACCGCGTTCGGCCGCATTGCCGTGAACATCTGCTACGACGTCGAGTTCCCGGAGCTGGCCCGCGCGGCGGCGCGCGCCGGCGCGACGATCCTGGTGGTGCCCACGTGCACGGACGATCGGCTGGGGTACCTGCGCGTGCGCTACTGCGCGCAGGCGCGCGCGATCGAGAACCAGATCTACGTCGTGCAGTCGTGCACGGTCGGATCGCTCCCGATGGTGCCCGCCGTGTCCCTCAACTGGGGGCAGGCCGCGATGATGACGCCGAGCGACTTCCCGTTCGCCCGGGACGGCATCGTCGCCGAGGGCGTGCCGAACCAGGAGAGCATGATCGTCGGCGATCTCGACCCCAACCTGCTGCTGGAGAGCCGGACCAGCGGCACCGTGCTCCCGCTGCGTGACAGCCAGGCCAGCGCGACCGTGGCCGCCAACCTGGAAGTGGTGCCGATGTGACGTCCGCGACGCCCATCAAGGGGCCCATCACCGTCGTGAACACGCGCCCCGAGCACTTCGAGGGCATCCGTGCGCTCACCCAGCTCGTGTACGAGGGGAGCCCGCCGTGGAGCACCGCGCAGCTCGAGTCGCACCTGCAGGTGTTCCCCGAGGGCCAGTTCGTCGCCCTGCACGAGGAGACCGGCCTCGTCGTCGGCATGGCCGCGAGCCTGATCGTCTGCTGGGACGACTACACGTTCACCACGAGCTGGCGGGACTTCACGGCCAACGGGTTCTTCACGAACCATGACCCCGCGATGGGGCGGACGCTGTACGGGGCCGAGGTGATGACGCACCCGCGCATGCGAGGGCGCGGCATCGGCAAGAAGCTGTACAAGGCGCGGCGCGATGTCGTGAAGCGCCTCAAGCTGCTCCGGATCCGGGCGGGGGCGCGCCTGCGGGGCTATCACAAGTACGCCGAGCAGATGACCGCCGACGAGTACACCGTCAAGGTGCTGCGTGGCGAGATCGGCGATCCCACGCTCTCGTTCCAGTTGAAGGAGGGCTTCACGGTGCTCGCGGTGGTGTCGGGCTACCTGAAGTACGACCCGGAGAGCCTCGGCTGGGCCGCCGTGATCGAGTGGCTCAACACGCGTGTGGCCAGGCCCGAGGACTCCGCGAACCGCGACCCGCGTTTTCTCGTTTCGCGCTAGCGCCCCGGGTCGCGCGACGGACCGGGGGCCAGGACCGCGAGCACCAGCAGGCGCCCGGCACCCGTGTTGCGAATGCCGTGCGGGACCCCCTCCGGCGCCACGAGCAGGTCGCCCGCGCGCATCGCCGCCTCCCGACCCTCGAGCAGGAAGACGCCCTCACCCTCGAGCACGTGATAGAGCTTGTCCATCCCGGCGTGCGCGTGAAGCGCGTGCGCCTGGCCGGGCTCGAACGCGTTGAGCCCCACCAGCAGCCGCGGCGACTCGTACAGCGTGGCCTTGCCCATGCGGTCCGGGCGATAGACGGCGTGGTCGGCGGGGCGAACAGGGAAGTCCATCTCGAACCCCTCCCCAGGGGAAACGGAGCACAAGGGGGACACGGAACACACGGGGACGCGGAACACACGGGGACGCGGAACACAGCAACGTGGGTTCGTCGTCCCGTTACCTGGCGGCGGATGGGGCCCCGGTGCCGAGGCGGCGCCCCGCGCCCACGCCACGTCAGGATTCTACGGCCGCCGCGCGGCGAGATTGAGCCGCCAGTAATCGAGCGTCCAGGGCGTGGGCTCGGCGCCCGCCCGTGCCGCGACCTCGTCGATGAAGCGGGCCCGCAGGTGTGGATCCGGAATCCGCGACAGGTGCGGGTTGTAGATCACCGTGGTGACGAACTCGCGGTACGACGCTTCGTCCGGCAGGGTGGTGAACGCCTCCTCGAGCCCGGTCTCGACGTCGACGAAGCCGGCGTCGCCGAGGCGGGCCGCGGCCGTGGCCGCGTCCGAGAACTCCCAGATGCCCGACCAGTCCTCGAAGAACGGCGTGAAGGTGGGCAGCGCCATGACCTCCTCGGCGAGTGCATGTGCCCGGGCCAGGTTCGGCCCGCCGCCGCACTGCGCGTGGAGCCGGCCGCCCGGCGCGAGCGCAGTGAAGAGGTGCCGGAACAGCGCGGCATGATCGCGGATCCAGTGGAAGGTGGCCGTGCTGAAGACGACGTCGGCCCAGCCGTTCACGGGCATCGGTGGCAGCGCCACCTGCGCGAACGACACGCGGCTGCCGAAGTCCGGCCGGAGGTTGGCGCGGGCGGTCAGGAGCATGTTCCAGGAGCGGTCGATGGCCAGCACCCGGCCCCGCGGCAGCCGCTCGAGCAGCGCCGCGGTCAGGCGGCCCGTGCCGCAGCCCGCGTCGATCACCCGTTCGTCACCGGTCAGCGACAGGCGATTCAGGACCTTGAGGCCCCAGCTCGTCTGCGGCCCGGACACCCGATGGTAGGACGTTGCATCCCATTCCCGCGTCATCGTCGTTCGTAGATCGTATACGCTCCGCGGCTCACCGCCACCGTGTAGTGCGTCGCGAGGTACGTGTCGAAGGCCGAGAAGTCCCAGTCTGAGCGCTCGTCCTCGACGAGCAGGCGCGCCGCGGGGGTCAAGGCGACGACGAGGCGTGGCGCCGCGGCGGTCAGTTCCGCGAGGAATTCGCGACGAAGATCCCGGGTGAAATCCGACGCCGTGTCCTGGTAGAGCATGTAGTCGAAGATGAAGCGCGTCGCGGGCCGCGCCCGGCAGATCAGCATCGCGTGCTGCGTGCCCTCGGCCCAGTCGAGCGGCTGGACCCGGCCACCGGGGCGCAGCAACGGGCAGAGGTCGGCGGCGATGTCGCGCCCGAGGAAGCCCCGCGTCTCGATCCGTGTGCCCTCCCACCCCGCGAGCCAGTCCTCGGGCAGGCGGATCCCGACACCGACGACGACGAGGAGCAGTGCGACCCCGGCCGCTTCGCGGAGGGAGGCACGAAAGAGGCTCCCGCCGCAGGTGGCGAGTGCCACCAGTTGCAGGACCACGAGCCGCAGCGGCAGCGTGCGGTAGCCGAGGAGCCGGCCCGACACCAGCGGGTAGATCGCCAGCGCCACTGCGACGAGCAGGAGCAGACGCACGTATCGTCCGCGAGGGCCGTCGAGCCGGCGCCAGCCGGCCGCCAGCACGACGGTTGCTGCCACTACCAGGACGATCCAGAAGCGGTGGCGATCAGACGCCAGGGTGGTCGTGGCCAGGGACCAGAGGCGGTCGACGACGGAGCGCTGATGGTAAGTGCGATCGATCAGCAGGTATCGGGGCCAGTAGTCGGTCACGACCGTGAAGAATGGCCCGAGTGCCCCGACCGCCCAGAGCCATGCGAGCGTGGCCAGCGCGGGCAGGGCCGCGGCGCCGACGAGCACCGCCCAGCGACGGGTGCGACCCTCGCCGTCGGCGAGATACCACAGGAAGGCCGGTCCTACGAGCGCCGCGGGCGGCCGCACGCACGCCGCAGCGCCGATGGCGAGTCCCGCAGCCGCGATCGCGGTGAGCGACGGGCGCTCGCCTGCCACCGCCGCGCAGGCCGCCGTCAACAGCAGCGCGACGAGCAGCTCGCGCTCGACGGCGTAGAACTCGAGGTAGACGAGGACGAACAGCGCGGCCGCCAGCACACCTGGCAGCCAGCCGAAGCGACGCAGGGCTGCGAGGTTCACCAGGGCGAGCATGGCCAGGAGCGCGAGGTCACCCGCGCGCCCTCCCCACTCGGAGAACCCGAAGACCTGCCCGATCCAGGCGTACGGGTAGAGCGCGCCGGGGACGTTGACGAGAAAGATGTCACGATACGGCACCAGGCCGAGGTGGGAGAACAGCCAGCCGACGTAGAGCAGGAAGGGGCCGTCGCCGCCGATGGGCCAGGTGAGCGATGCGACGGCAACGATGGCGGCGAGCAGGGCCAGGCCCGCCGTGAGCGCGAGCCGAATCGACGCCACGGCGTGTCCGGCCGGGCCACCGGCCGACCAGGATTGCACTCGAGAGGTGAGCGACACGCGCACTCATTGTGCCGGAGCCGGCGCCGCTTTTTGCCTACGGATGGCGCCGTAGTGACGTAGTGTTGTCGCAGTTGTGCACCGATGACGCCACCCGACAGTCCAGGAGGGTTCCCCCCGACCCGTTTGTCCATCGTCGAACGGACACGGAGCGCCGACGCGTCTGAACGCCAGCTGGCGTTCGGCACGCTGATCGAGGCCTACTGGAAGCCGGTCTACAAGTACCTGCGGCTCAAGTGGCGTCTCGAACCGGACACGGCGGCCGATCTCACGCAGGAGTTCTTCCGTGGCACGCTCGAGAAGACGGTGATCGAGCGGTACGATCCGGCCCGGGCGCGTTTTCGCACCTACCTCCGGCTGTGCCTGGACGGATTCGTGTCCAACCAGCGCAAGGCCGACGCGCGGCTGAAGCGGGGAGGCGGCGTCGCAATCGTGCCCCTCGACTTCCAGACCGCCGAGGGCGAGCTGGCGAGCCGCGAGCCGGCCGTGCCACCCGACGTCGACGAGCTCTTCTACCAGGAGTGGGTCCGTGCCCTGCTCGAGCGGGCGGTGGACGACGTCCGCGTGTGGGCGCGCGCCAGCGACCGCTCCCACATGTTCGATGTCTTTGCCCGCTATGACCTGGTGGACGAGGCCGACCGGCCGACCTACGCGGCCCTGGCGGCCGAGCTCGGCACCACGGCGGTGACGGTGACCAACCACCTGGCCGCGATGCGGCGCCGCCTCCGGCAGGCCGTGTTGCGGCGGCTCCGCGATGTCACGACCTCCGACGCGGAGTTCGACGCCGAGGCCCGGCGGCTGCTTGGAGGACCACCGTGAGTGGCCTGTCCGATCGGGTCGTCGCGCACCTGCGCGACGTCACCGACTGGCCCGACCTGGGTGAGCGGTACGAGCTGACCGGCCGGCTCGGATCCGGCGGCACCGGCACGGTGTTCGTGGCGCGCGACCGCACGCTCGACCGCGAGGTGGCGGTGAAGGTCGTGCCGGCTCCGGCCGGAGACGCCGACGTCCTGCGCCGCCTGTCGCGGGAGGCCCGCCTCCTGGCCCGGCTCGAGCATCCGGGCATCGTCCCCGTGCACGACGCGGGACGGCTGCCGGATGGACGGCTGTTCTCGGTCATGAAGCTCGTGCGCGGCCGGCGCCTCGACCGCATGCTGGCCGACGGCCCCCCACCCGGTGAACGCCTGGCGCTCGTCCTGCGCATCGCCGACGCCGTCTCGTTCGCGCACGCGCGCGGCGTGATCCACTGCGACATCACGCCGGCGAACGTGATGGTCGGGCCGTTCGGGGAAGTGCTGCTGATGGACTGGGGACTGGCGAGGCTGGTGGCCGACGACGAGGCCGGCGGGGTCGTGGCGGGCACGCCGGGATTCATGCCGCCGGAGCAGGCCAGCGGCGCGGCCGGCGCCGCCGATCCCCGGGTCGACGTGTACGCGCTCGGGGCGCTCATCCGCGCCGTCATGGGGGCACCGCTCCCTCGTCCGCTGGCCGCCGTGGCCACGAGGGCCACCGCGGCGCGCCCGGCAGACCGGTACGCCAGCGTGACGGAGGTGGCGGCGGAGCTGGTGCGGTTCCGCGACGGCCAGCGCGTGAAGGCGTACGCGGAGCCGCCCTGGGATCGGGCGCTGCGGATCTACCGCCGGTACCGGGTGCCGATCTGGCTCGTGCTGGCCTACATGCTCATGCGGACCGCCCTGCTCCTCTGGTTCGGGCGGTGACGTACAGGGACCGGGCTCCGGCGTTGAAGAAGACAGGCAGGAGGATTTCCCGATGACGAAACCCGTGTTCGCGATGCTGCTCGGCGGTGTGCTCGGTGTGTTCGACGGCCTGACGGCGCTCATCTCCGCCCCCAATGACCCCGACGTGGTGAACGGCATCGTCGGCATCGTCATCGGCTCCACGCTGAAGGGCGTGATTGCCGGGCTGATCATCGGGATGGTGGCGAAGCGGACGGACTCGCTGCCGATTGGCATCGCCGTCGGCCTTGCGGCCGGCGCCGGCCTCGCGGCCCTCGTGACCATCGGCGGCCCGTATTTCTGGGAGATCGTGCTGCCCGGGTCGGCGGTGGGCCTGATTGTGGGGTTCGCCACCTTCAAGTACGGCGGTCCGCAGACGGTTTAGCACGGAGGTGCCGCACGGGAGTGCCACACGGAGGTGCCGCACGGGAGTGCCACACGGAGGTGCGGCACCCTCGTGCGGCACCCTCGTGCAGCACCCTCGTGCAGCACCTCCGTCCTCTATACTTCCCTTGTGCAGAAGTCGCCTGAGACCGTCGCCGCCGCGTCACCCGTGTTGACCACCTCGTCCCTCGACGTCGAGTACGACACGCACCGGAAGATTCGGACCCGCAACAAGCTCTATTACCGGTTCAACCACTGGCCGATCTGGATCTTCGTGTTCTTCATCGCGCCGGGTCCCCTGACCTTCGACCTGTTCGAGCGGGGCGCCGATGCCCGCATGCTGGCGTGGCTCGGGGTCGTGCTGGCCGTGACCGGGCTGGCCGGCCTGCGGGGGCGGCTGCCTGGCTGCGAGGCGGCGCCCTACATCATCCGGTTCACCGAGGACCGGCCGAATCCGCTCTACCGGAGGGCGTGCTACACGACGGCCTGGGGCGAGATCGTGGCGTTCGCCGTGCTGAACATCACGGGGCTGCTCGTGGCGATTGCGACAGGGGGCTGGTACCTGAAGCAGATTTACGCGTACGCGTACTTCCCCCTGGCCGGCACCGTCTGGATTCTCGGCGCCCTCGGGTACCTGCCGCGCGTCAAGCCGTCGACGGCCGGAGAAGGGCACGAGCGTCGGTATTTCTACGGGTCGGTGTGGGCGGTGGCCATCGCGCAGCCCGTGCTCTGGATCATGTGGCGCACGCTGCCTCGGGGCACCGAGTCGGACGTGTTCAAGCTCGTCGTCTTCGTCGGCATCCTCGCCTTCATCGGGAATCTCGCCCGGCTCGGGCTCCTGCCGCGCACCCGCCCGATCGTGCCCGGGGAACTGGCGGTAGCCGATTAGATCTGGTGATTTCGTGATCCTGTGATCTGGTGATCTGTGAGCGGCTACTTCCAGGTGCGGAAGAAGGTGCACTGGTCCGACACCGACGCGGCTGGCGTCGTGTGGTTTCCCAACTTCCTCGGCTGGTTCGAGGATGCGGAGGAGGAGCTGTACGCGTCCATCCTCGGGCGGAGCCGGCAGAGCGTGCTCGACGCGCACGGGTTCGGCATGCCACGGGTCGAGGTCTCGGTGAAGTACCGGTCCCCGGCACGCGCGGGGCAGGTGGTGCGGGTGGGGCTGCGCAGCACGCTCGAGCACGCCCGTCGCCTGCGCCACGACTTCGAGGTCCGGGACGATGGCGACGCGCGGCTGCTGGCGGAGGGCTTCGTGCGTGTGGCGAGCATCGATCTTGCCGCCTTCATGCCGCGTGACCTGCCCCCCGAGATCGCGGACATGGTCGACGCGCAGCCGGCGGCGATCGCCAGACAGGCGGCCGGGGATGCCGAGCTGCCCTGGACGTGAGGCTCGAAGAAGGGGGCAGACCCCTTTTTCAGATCCCCCGATCGTCAATCAATCTGCAGTCCGAAATCTGAAGATCCCAAATGGCTGAAGGCTGGAAGGGCTGGGACGAGTACGCGCCGTTCTACGACTGGGAGAACGCGCGCACGCTGGGCCGCCGGGACGTCCCGTTCTGGCGGGGCCTCGCCGCCACCGCGGTCCAGGGCGGTGGGCGTCGCGGGGCGCGGGCCCGCCGGCGGGCGGCCGTGCTGGAGCTCGGCGCCGGCACGGGCCGCGTGACCATTCCCATCGGCAAGGACGGCGTGCCGGTCGTCGGCATCGATCGGTCGGAGGCGATGCTTGCCCGCGCGCGCCAGCGAGTGCGCCGGGGCCGCCTGGGATCGACCGTGCGGCTGGTGCGTGGCGACATCCGCGACCTGCCTTTCCCTGACGCGACGTTCCCGCTCGTGATGGCGCCCTACGGGATCCTGCAGTCGCTGCTCGTCGAACGGGACCTGGCGCGCACGCTGGCCGCCGTGCACCGCGTGCTGGCGCCGGGCGCGTTGTTCGGGATGGAGCTGGTCGCGGACCTGCCGGCCTGGCGCGAGTACTCCAACCGGGTCAGCCTGCGCGGACGGCGTGGCGGCGGGCAGGTGACGCTGATCGAGTCGGTCCGCCAGGACCGCGCCCGGCACCTCACCCACTTCGACCAGGAGTTCGTGGAACGGCGGGGCCGGACGAGCACCCGCCGCCGGTTTTCCCTCGCGTTTCGCACCTTGACCGTGCCCCAGATGCGGCGGAGGCTCGAAAAGGCGGGCTTCGAGGTCGCGGCGCTGCTCGGCGACTACCAGGGCGGGCCCTGGGACCTGCGAGCGGAGGTCTGGATCGTTCTGGCGCGGAAGGCTAAACTATAGAGCCTTTTACCTTTTGAGAGTCCTGGAGCTGTTGCATGTCCGGCCATTCCAAGTGGCACACAATCAAGCACAAGAAGGGCGCGGCTGACGCCAAGCGCGGCAAGGTGTTCACCCGGATCATCAAGGAGCTCACCGTCGCCGCCCGGAACGGCGGGGGCGATCCCGGCACGAACCCGCGGCTGCGCACCATCATCGCCGAGGCCAAGTCGGTCAACATGCCGGCCGACAACATCAAGAAGGCGATCCAGCGTGGCACGGGCGAGCTGCCCGGCGTCAGCTACGAGGAGATCACCTACGAGGGCTACGGCCCGGGCGGCGCCGCGCTCATCATCGAGACGCTGACGGACAACAAGAACCGTACGGTCGGCGAGCTCCGGCACATGCTCGAGAAGCACAGCGGCAACCTCGGCGCGTCCAACTCCGTCGCCTGGATGTTCGACAAGAAGGGCTACATCGTGGTCGAGAAGACCGCGGCGGACGAGGAGACCCTGCTGAACACCGCCCTCGAGGCCGGCGCCGACGACATGCGCGACGACGGCGACGCGTGGGAGATCCTGAGCGACCCGGCGGCGTTCGAGGCGATTCGCGACGCGGTGAAGGGCCTCGGCGTCGAGCCGGCCAGCGCGCAGGTCGCGATGCTGCCGCAGAACTACGTGAAGCTCGAGGGCAAGGAGGCGTCCCAGATGATCAAGCTGATGGACGTGCTCGACGGCCACGACGACGTGAAGCAGGTCTGGTCGAACTTCGACATCGAGGAAAAGGAGATCGAGGCCTCGCTGGCGTGACCCTTCGACATGCGCATGGTCATCCCGAGCCCCGCCGAGGGATGAGGGTCTTCGGCATCGACCCCGGCTCCGACTCGACCGGCTACGGCTGCGTCGAGAGCGACGGCGTCCGTCACCGGCTGGTGACGTGCGGGGCCGTCCGCGCCGGCGCGTCCGCGTCGTTTCCCGACAAGCTGGCCGGCATCCACCGCGAGCTCGCCGCGCGGCTGGCGGAGTGCCGGCCCGATGCCGTCGCCATCGAGAACCTGTTCCACGCCGTGAACGTGCGGAGCGCCCTGAAGCTGGGCCACGCCCGCGGCGTCGCCATGCTGGCCGCGGTGGAAGCCGGCGTGACGATCGTCGAGTACACCCCCGCCGAGATCAAACGTGCCGTCGTCGGGTACGGGCGCGCCGAGAAGCCGCAGGTCCAGCAGATGGTGAAGCTCCTGCTCCGGCTGGAGCGCGTCCCGTCGCCGCACGACGCGGCCGATGCCCTGGCCGTGGCCATCTGCCACCTCCATCACGATCGTCCCGCCGCGGCCCGCGCCGTGGCGGACGCCCGCGCGGAGTCCACCGGCCGGCCGCGCAGCTGGCGCCAGTACCGGCCCGCGCGCGCATGATCGCCTACCTGCGCGGACGCATCTTCGAGAAGCACCCCAACCGGCTCATCGTCGACGTCGGTGGGGTCGGCTACGACGTCGCCGTGCCGGTTTCGACGTTCCTCGGCGCCGGTGACGCCGGCGACGAGGTCGTGTTGCGCGTGCACACGCACGTGCGGGAAGACGCCCTCGCGCTGTTCGGGTTCGCGACGGCGCTCGAGCTCGCGGTCTTCGAGCGGCTGATCGGCGTCAGCGGTATCGGCCCGAAGCTCGCCCTGGCGGTGCTGTCGGGGCTCGAGGCGCGTGAGCTCGTGGCCGCGATCCAGCGTGGGGATCTCGCGCGCCTGACCGGCATCCCGGGCGTGGGCAAGAAGACGGCGGAGCGCATCGTCGTGGAGCTGCGCGATCGGCTGCCGAAGGCGGTCGCGGCGGACGCCGGGGTGGCCCCGGCGCCGAGCCCCGGGGATCGGCTGCGCGACGACCTCGCCTCGGCGCTCGTGAATCTCGGGTACCATCGGCAGGCGATCGACACCGCGCTCGAACGCCACCTGGCGGGCGCGGACGACGCGCGGTTCGAGGACGTGCTGCGCGCCGCGCTGAAGGACCTCGCACGGACATGACCGACCCGCGCCTGACGACCGGCACGCGCGTCGACGAGGACGCGCAGTACGAGGCGGGCCTGCGCCCGCGCCGGCTGGACGACTACATCGGGCAGGACCGTGTCCGCGAGAACCTCGAGGTCTCGATTGCGGCGGCGGCCCGGCGCGGCGAGGCGCTGGACCACGTGATGCTGTACGGCCCGCCGGGGCTCGGCAAGACGACCCTGGCGTACGTGATCGCCAACGAGCTCGGCGCCCCCATTCGCACGACGGCGGGCCCGGTGATCGAGAAGCCGGGGGACCTGGCGGGCATCCTGTCGAACCTCCAGCCGCGGGAAGTGCTCTTCATCGACGAGATCCACCGGATGTCGCCGGCGATCGAGGAGATCCTCTATCCCGCGATGGAGGACTTCGAGCTCGACATCGTCATCGGGCAGGGGCCGGCGGCGCGATCGGTGAAGGTGCCGATCGAGCGGTTCACGCTCGTGGGCGCGACGACCCGGGCGGGGCTGCTGACCTCGCCGCTGCGCGCGCGGTTCGGCATCGTGCACCGGCTCGACTTCTACACGGCCGCCGACATCGGCGAGATCGTGCGCCGGTCGGCGCGTATCCTTGGTGTCGAGATGGACGAGGATGCGGCGGCCGAGGTCGCTCGGCGGTCGCGTGGCACGCCCCGGATCGCGAACCGCCTGCTGCGGCGGGTTCGCGACTACGCCGAGGTGCGGGCGGATGGCCGCGTGACGCTCGAGGTGGCCCACGACGCGTTGCGCCTGCTCGACGTGGACGAGCAGGGCTTCGACGAGGCGGACCGCCGCCTGCTGGGCGCGATCATCGACAAGTTCGACGGTGGCCCGGTGGGCCTGTCGAGCCTCGCGGCGGCCATCGGCGAGGAAGCCGACGCCATCGAGGACATCTACGAGCCGTTCCTGATCCAGATCGGCTTTCTCGAACGTACGCCCCGCGGCCGGGTGGCCACGGCGCGCGCGTACGAGTTCTTCGGGCGGCGTCTGCCCGGGAGGGGACTGTTTTGACGGAGCACCTGCGGTCCGCGCTGGCGGGCACGAGCCCGATCCGCCGCGCGGCGATCAAGAGCCTGGCCACCTACGTGCCGCCGCGCCTGCTGACCAACGCCGACCTCGAGAAGATGGTGGACACCACGGACGAGTGGATCCTCCAGCGGACGGGCATCCGGGAGCGGCACATCGTGGACCCCGGCGTGGCGACGTCCGACCTGGCCGCGGAAGCGGCGAAGGCGGCCATCGCGAAGGCGGGCCTGGCGCCAACCGACATCGACGTGATCATCGTCGGCACGGTGACGCCCGACATGTTCTTCCCGAGCACCGCGTGCCTGGTGCAGGACAAGATCGGCGCGAAGGGGGCCTGGGGCTTCGACGTGTCCGCCGCGTGCTCCGCGTTCACCTACGCCCTGACGGTCGGCAGCCAGCTCGTGGCGTCGGGCGCGGTGCGGCACGCGCTCGTCATCGGGGCCGACGTGATGTCGAGCATCATCGACTACACCGACCGCGCGACGTGCGTGCTGTTCGGTGACGGGGCCGGCGCCGTCGTGCTCGGCGCGTCCGACGATGTGTCGCTCGGGATCCTGGACTTCGAGCACGAGGTCGACGGCAGCGGCGGTCCGGCGTTGTGCATGCCGGCGGGCGGCAGCAAGCGGCCGACCTCGAAGGAGACCGTCGAGGAGCGGCTGCACTACGTGAAGCAGGATGGGCAGGCGGTCTTCAAGTTCGCCGTGAAGAAGACGGGGGACATCTGCGAACGGCTGCTGCAGCGCAACCAGATCGCGCCCGACCAGCTGGACCTGTTCGTGTCGCACCAGGCGAACCGCCGCATCATCATGTCGGCCTCCGAGCGCCTCGGCCTGCCGCCGGAGAAGGTCGTCATCAACATCGAGCGTTTCGGCAACACCACGGCGGGCACGATCCCGCTTGCGCTCAACGACGCGGTGAACGACGGCCGCCTCAAGAAGGGCGACCTCGTGCTGCTGGCGTCGGTGGGCGCCGGCTTCACGGTGGGATCGGTGCTCGTGCGCTGGGCCATCTGACGCCTGCGGCCGGCGCCCTCGCAGCCAGGACGCCGGCCGCACCTCGGTGCGGCACCCTCGTGCGGCATCTTCGTGCCGCACCTTCGTCCTCCTCGTTTCGTCGGTCCGACGACAAAATCGTCAGCCTCGTGCAATTGACAAGGACATTGGCGACGCCTGCCCGCGCGTCGTCCGTGCACGGGCGTCCGCCCGGTGGCGAGGGCGCAGGCGCACAGTCGCGACACGGTTCCGGCCTGCAATAGTGTCCTGTTTTGTGACATAAGCGACCGGGAGCCGCCGTGAGTTGCGCACGGTAAGTATCTGTATTTAAAAGCCTTATCTGTTCTGTTCCGAATCGGGACAGAAGGGCAATAAGCCTGCGCAGGATGTTCTTGTGCGCCTAACTCCATTGTTTTAAGATAGTTACGCGCGCGTCGATCACCCACCCCGGGACGCGTGTGGTTCGAACAGGCACAACGATTCCGTGCAGTGAGCGCTGGCGCCCGTGGCGCTGGTGTCGTATAAAGTGCGATACAGAAGTGGTTTCGCCGAGCGAGACCATTGCGGCGCGTCGTTGGCTCCCGGCTTGCTGAACTCCCCGTGATGCTCGTGGTTCCTCTTCGCCGTTTGTCGCTGCTGGTCGCGCTTGTCGGCGCGCTCGTGCTACCGCTGTCGGCGGAGGCCGGGCCGCAGAAGATCGATCGCGCGCTTGCCGATGCGTTGCACGACGGCATCGGGCGTCACCGCGTGATCGTCCGCGCGCGTGCGGGGTACACGGCGTGGCTGCGCCAGCAGTTGCGGCGCCACACGACGAAAACCGAGCTGCCCACCATCGACGCGATCAGCGTCGACCTCGACGACAGCGAGATTCTCGAGTTCTGCAGCGGCGCGGCCGTCGACGGCTGCTCGATCGACGCCGAGGTGCGCGCGAGCGGAGCGACGGCCTCGGCGCAGAAGTCGCGGCGCGGCGCGTGGCGCGTGCGTCCGCGCACCGCACGCCGGCCCGCGCCCGAGCCGCGCACGAGCGCGCTGCTGGCCACGCTCGGCCTGGCGCCCTGGGATCACGCCGGCGCCGGTGTCACGGTGGCGGTCATCGACTCCGGGATTGCGCCGACCCGCGCCTTCAACGGCCGCATCAAGGCGTTCTACGACTTCACGCGCGGTGGGATCCGCACGCGGCCCTATGACGACTACGGCCACGGCACGCATGTCGCCGGGCTGATCGGCGGCCGGCAGGTGGACGTCGATGTCGAGGCGCAGGGCATCGCGCCCGGGATCGACTTCGTCGCCCTCAAGGTGCTCGACGGCGCCGGCAGTGGCCGTACCAGTGACGTGGTCCAGGCGCTGGCGTTCGCCACCGCGAATCGCGCGGCGCTCGGCATCGACATCATCAACCTGTCGCTGGGCCACCCGATCTTCGAGCCGGCCGCGCAGGACCCGCTCGTCCAGGCCGTCGAGCAGGCGGTCCAGGCCGGCATCATCGTGGTGGTCTCCGCAGGCAACTACGGCACCAACCCGGAGTCGGGCGAGGCCGGTTACGCGGGCATCACGTCGCCCGGCAACGCGCCGAGCGCCCTGACGGTCGGGGCCGTCGACCACGCCGACACGGTGGATCGCACCGACGACCGGGTTACCGCCTACAGCTCCCGCGGCCCGTCGTGGTACGACGGCTACGCCAAACCCGACATCGTCGCCCCCGGGCATCTCCTCCTGTCGGAGCTCGCGCCGGATGCCTCGATTCCCGCGGGCTATCCGTCGCTCGTCGAGACCGGCCCGTCTGGCAAGGCCTTCCTGCGGTTGAGCGGCACGAGCATGGCGGCCGCCGTGACGTCCGGCGTCGTCGCGCTGCTGAAGCAGGTCCAGCCGGCCACCACCCCCGCGCTGGCGAAGGGGCTGCTGCAGTTCACGGCCATCCCGCTCGCCGATGACGACGGTCAGCCCTACGACGTGCTCACCCAGGGGACGGGCGGGCTGAACGCCGCGGGAGCGGTGAAGGTCGCGGTCCGCATCGATCCCCGCCGCGGCACCAGCCGGCGCTCCATCGTCAGTGGCACCTGGCTGGTCGACCCCCTCCATTGCGGCGACGACGGCCCACGCCACCGGTGGGCGGCCAACGACTGTTCCACGACCCTCGGCGGTGCGCGGTACTCCTGGGCGAGCAACATCGTCTGGGGGAACAACATCGTCTGGGGCAACTCGGTGTTCTACAACCTCCCGATCTGGGGCCTCAACATCGTGTGGGGCAACAACATCGTGTGGGGGCAGAACATCGTCTGGGGCAACAACATCGTCTGGGGCAATGCGCTCAACGACGGCGACAACATCGTCTGGGGCAACAACATCGTGTGGGGCCTCAACATCGTGTGGGGCAACAACATCGTCTGGGGGAACAACATCGTCTGGGGGAACAACATCGTGTGGGGCAACGGCCTCCTCACCCAGCGCGACATGACCAACCCCCTCTTCGACGACGACAACATCGTCTGGGGCAATCTCTTCGACGACAACATCGTCTGGGGCTTCGCGGACAACATCGTCTGGGGCTTCGACGACGACAACATCGTCTGGGGCAACAACATCGTGTGGGGAAACCGCAGCGGTGAAGGCCAGGACTGAGATGGAGAAACTGTCGCGGCAGGCCCGGCCGGCGCCCGTGGGGGGGTCCCGCCCGGCCCGCCCTGTCACCCCGGCGGACTGGCGGGTGCAATTGCCCGTGCTCTCGGGCACCGGCTTGACACTGCGCGAGCTCGTGCTGTCGGACGCGCCGGCGCTGCATGCGCTGCTGACGATGGACGAGGTGGCGCGGTTCATCTCGGCGCCCCCGCCCACGGTGGAGGGCTTCGAGCAGTTCGTGCTCTGGACGCAGCGGGAGCGCGCCGAGGGCCGCTACGCGTGTTTCGCCATCGTGCCGGGTGGCACGACGACAGCGGTGGGCCTGTTCCAGGTGCGCGCGCTGGAGCCCGGGTTCGGGACAGCCGAGTGGGGCTTCGCGCTCGGCGCGGCGTTCTGGGGCAGCGGAGTGTTCATGGAGGCGGCACGGCGCGTCGTCGACTTCGCGGTGGATGTCATCGGCGTGCGCCGGCTCGAGGCGCGTGCGGCGGTGTCGAACGGCCGCGGCAACGGCGCGCTGCGCAAGCTGGGCGCGGTGCAGGAAGGTGTGCTGCGGCGCGCGTTCGGGCGGCAGGGACGGTATGTCGACCAGGTGATGTGGTCGATTCTCGCGGATGACTGGCGTCAGGCCCGGGCCACATGGGGACCGAGCCTCGTGCATTGATTTACTGGTGAGTCGGTTTTCTTTTGCAAGTTGTCGTTTGACCCTGGAGTACAGAACATGGCAATCACAAGGTTGCTCCGCGCGGCGGTAGGCGCGCTGGTGCTGGCGGCGGGAGTTGGCGCCGCGGGCCCGGCGTTTGCCCAGGCCGGCCCGGCGGACAAGACCGACGACGCGGTGAAGGAGGCCTTGCGGCAGGGCTCCTTCGTGCGCGTCATCATGCGGTACGCGAGCATCGATGCTCGCAACCGTGCGTTCAACGAGCTGCTCGATCGCGGTGCCGCGGTGCGGATCGTCGACACCGACCAGCCGACGTTGAACGTGCTGGCGAGCGCGGGCACACTGAGCGCGGGCCTCGACGCGGCCGAGCGGGTGTCCATCGACGCCGAGGTCACCGTCGCGGCCACCTCGATGCAGCGCTGGTCACGGCGGGCCAGCGGGGTGCGGCAGGCGCGCAGCTTCTGGCAGCGACGCCAGACCGACGTGCGGGTGGCGGTGATCGACTCGGGCGTGCAGCCCCACGCCGACCTGCCCGCGTCACGGATCGTCAAGTGGATCGACTTCGTGGGCGGCAGCCGCGTGCCCGTTGACGGGTGCGGCCACGGCACGCACGTCGCCGGCATCATCGGCGGCAGCGGCGTGATGTCGGACGGCGAGTACGCGGGCGTCGCGCCCGGTTCCGACCTCGTGGCCCTGCGTGTGCTCGGCAACGACTGCTCCGGCAAGACGAGCGACGTCATCGACGCCCTGGAGTGGGTGCGCCGCAACCACCGCGCCTACAACATCAAGGTCGTCAACCTCTCGCTCGGCCACCCGGTGTTCGAGCGCTCCTCCACCGACCCGCTGGTCCATGTGGTCGAGCAGCTGTCCACGCAGGGCGTCGTCGTCGTGACGGCGGCCGGCAACATGGGGCTCAACCCCAGGACGGGCCTGCCGGGCTACGGTGGCGTCGGCGTGCCGTGCAACGCGCCGCGCTCCATCTGCGTCGGCGCCGGCAACGACCAGCAGACCGATGCCTTCGGCGACGACACGGTGACCGACTACAGCTCGCGCGGGCCGACCCGCTTCGACCTGCTGGCCAAGCCGGACGTCGTCGCGACCGGCCACCAGTTCGTGTCGCTCTCCGCACCGGGCAGTTACCTCTTCCAGGGATATCCGTCGCTGCATGTCTACGGCGGCCGTGAACGCCAGGGGCAGCCGGCGGCCTACATGACCCTGAGCGGCACCAGCATGGCGTCGCCGGTCGTCGCGGGCGCCGCGGCCCTGATGTTCGACACGAACGGGCAGCTCGACGCCAACACCGTGAAGATGGTGCTGCAGTACACCGCCCGTGTGCTGCCGAACGTCGATGCCCTCACCCAGGGCGCGGGATACGTGAACATCCCCGGCGCGGTGAAGCTCGCCGGCCTGATCGACACGAGCACGCGCTTCGGACGCCCCTGGATCCGGCGCACCGGCGAGTCTCTCGGGTCGAACCCGGACGTCGGCGGCCAGACCGTCACGTGGGGCCGACGGATCATCTACGGCGACCGCTTCATCAAGGGCGATGCCGCCTACGTCCACTTGGCCCGCTGGGACGACAACATCGTGTGGGGCATGGACGCCCTGCTCGACAATATCGTCTGGGGCAACTGCTGGGACGGCTGCGACAACATCGTCTGGGGCAACTACTGGGAAGAGCTCGACAACATCGTCTGGGGGATGTGGGGCGACGACGACAACATCGTCTGGGGCATGGACGATGACAACATCGTCTGGGGCAACTTCGACGACAACATCGTCTGGGGCAACAACATCGTCTGGGGGAACAACATCGTCTGGGGCTTCTGGGCGGACAACATCGTCTGGGGCTTCTGGGACGACAACATCGTCTGGGGCAACGTCAGCAAGTTCGACCAGGACAACATCGTCTGGGGCAACGACTGGCTCGACAACATCGTGTGGGGCAACTGCACCGACGCCCTGAGCGACGACGACAACATCGTCTGGGGCATGAGCGACGACGACAACATCGTCTGGGGCATGAGTGACGATGACAACATCGTCTGGGGCAACTGCGACGACAACATCGTGTGGGGCAACAACATCGTCTGGGGCTTCGGCAACCTGGCGGTGCTGACCGGAGGGGTGCAGTAATGGAGAAGATGCCCTTCCAGCCCGAGATGGAGAAGCCCACGACCATGGCGACTCCCGCGTCGGCCCTGCAGCTCCCGCTCAGCGCGCCGTCCACCGTCACGACCTCCGACTGGCGAACCGGGTTGCCCGTGCTCACCGGCCGCGGCTTCACCCTGCGTGAACTGCGGCTCGAGGACGCGCCCTCCCTCCTCGCCATGCTGACCACCGAAGAGGTGTGCCGCTTCATCTCGCCGCCGCCGACCACCGTCGAAGGCTTCGAGCGCTTCATCGAGTGGACACACCGCGAGCGCCGTGCCGGCAACTACGTCTGCTTCGCCGTCGTGCCCGAGGGGCAGGACGCCGCGGTCGGCCTGTTCCAGGTCCGCACGCTCGAGCCCGGCTTCGGCACCGCCGAGTGGGGCTTTGCCCTCGGTTCACCCTACTGGGGCAGCGGCGCCTTCACGGAGGGCGCCCGGCTGGTCCTCGACTTCGTCTTCGACGTCGTCGGCGTGCACCGGCTCGAGGCCCGGGCCGCCGTCGTCAACGGCCGCGGCAACGGCGCCCTTCGCAAGGTCGGCGCCGTCCAGGAAGGCGTGCTCCGCCGCTCCTTCCACCGCAACGGCCAGTACCACGACCAGGTGATGTGGTCGATTCTCGCGGACGACTGGCGCTACCAGCGCGACGACCGCGCGAGCCACGTGCACTGACCACCCCCCGGTGATCGGGGCGCTCCTCGCCGGGGCGCCCCACCTTCGGCCAGTAACGTGACGGCCCGGGCATTTATCCAGGGGTGCCCGGGCCATTTTTTCATCTATCGCCTCCCCCTTCCCGAACGCCCGTCCCGTACACTGGACGGCGACCCGTGAACGTCTCCGACTTCGACTTCGAGCTGCCGCCCGAGCTAATTGCCCAGGAACCGCCGGCCGTGCGTGGCGCCTCGCGCCTGCTTGCCGTCGACCGGCAGACCGGTGCCCGCGCCCATCGGCGGTTTCGCGACCTGCCGGAGCTGCTGAGACCCGGCGACCTGCTGGTGGCCAACGACACGAGTGTGTTCCCGGCCCGGCTCCTGGGACGGCGCCTGCCCGGTGGCGGAGCGGTGGAGTGCCTGCTCGTGGCCGAAGAAGCCCCGGCAACGGCCACCGCGGTCGAGGGGGTATGGAGCGCGCTCGTGCACCCCGGTCAACGCCTGAAGGAGGGGTCGCGCATGGAGTTCCCGGCGGACGGCCCCGTCGCGATCGAAGGCGAGATCCTCGGCCGCCATTTCCACGGGCGTCGTACAGTGCGCCTGCGGACCACGGGCGGGGGCCCGCTCGACGAGGCAATCGACCGAATCGGCCACGTCCCGTTGCCGCCGTACATCCATCGTGCCGACGCGGCCGCGGACCGCGAGCGCTACCAGACGGTCTTCGCGCATGACCGGGGATCGATCGCGGCGCCCACCGCCGGGCTGCACTTCACGCCGGAGCTGCTTGCCGCGCTCGACGCGCGCGGAGTCGAGCGGACGACGGTGACGCTGCACGTCGGGTACGGGACGTTCCAGCCTATCCGTGTCGATCGAGTGGAAGATCACCAGATGGAAGCTGAGCGCTACATCGTCAGCGACGCCACCGCCGCGGCCCTTACCGCGGCGCGGGTCGAGGGCCGGCGCATCGTCGCGGTCGGCACGACCACGACCCGCACGCTGGAGTCGCTGAACGTGGCTCCGGATGGAACGGTCGAGCCGGGGCGCGGGGACACGAGCCTGTTCATTCGTCCGGGACACCAATTCCGCCTGGTCACCGGCTTGGTGACCAACTTCCACCTGCCACGATCGTCGCTGCTGATGCTGGTGTCGGCCTTCGGCGGGCGGGAGCACATCCTGGCGGCCTACCGAGACGCCGTCGCAGCCGGCTACCGCTTCTACAGCTACGGCGACGCGATGCTTATCCTGTGAGCCACACGCCCATGGCCTTTCCGTACGAAGACTTCGACCTGAGCGCCATCCAGACCTACCCGCTGGCATCCCGCACGAGCAAGGCGCGTGTGGAGGACTTCGCGTCGCCCTACACGGCGGGGTCGGGCATGGCGGGCCTGCTGGCCAGCCTGCCGCGGCTGCTTGCGGGCGCCGACTTCCGCGCCGTCGTCGATCGTGTCCTCGAGGCGCGACGCACCGGCGGCGGGATCATCTGGGGATTCGGCGCCCATGTCCTCAAGACGGGGCTGTCGCCCGTGCTCGTGGATCTCATGGAGCGTGGCTTCGTCTCGGCGCTGGCGACGAACGGGGCGGGCCTCATCCACGATTTCGAGATTGCGATGAGCGGCGGGACCTCGGAGGACGTGGACGAGGCGCTTGGCCCGGGCCGGTTCGGGATGGCCGAGGAGACCGGCACCCTGTTGAACCAGGCGATCGCCGAAGGCGTGCCGAAGGGACTCGGACTCGGGCAATCGGCCGCCCGGGCAATCGCGACGGGCAACCCGCCGTTTGCGCGGCTGAGCGTCTTCGCGGCGGCCGACCGCCTCGGCATCCCAATCACCGTGCACGTTGCCGTCGGCACGGACATCATCCACATGCACCCGGCGGCTGACGGCGCGGCGATTGGCGCCGGCAGCCTGCGTGACTTCCGCTACTTCACCTCGTCCGTCAGCCGGCTCGACGGCGGCGTGTACCTGAACTGCGGGTCGGCCGTCGTCCTGCCCGAGGTGTTCCTGAAGGCGGTGGCGCTCGCGCGCAACCAGGGCCGGAAGCTTGCGGGACTCACGACCGTGAACATCGACTTCCTGCGCATGTACCGCCCCCAGACGAACGTCGTCTCGCGCCCGACGGCAGGTGTCGGACGGGGTTACTCCCTCACGGGACACCACGAGATCCTGCTGCCCCTGCTGGCCGCCGCCCTCGTGGAGGGAGCCCACGCGCGTGGCTGATCGCCGCCTCGGTCGGGCGGTGGTCGTCGTGACGGGCGCCGCGATCGGCGCGGCCTTCTTTGCCTGGATTGCCGGTGCGCGCGTCCTCGCACCCGGCGAGATCGGGTGGACGATGAAGCTCGACTGGCGGATCCACTTCCTCGGCTGGCACTTCTTCAGGTCGGAGCCATGGCACTGGCCGCCTGGCCTCATCGAGGGCTACTACCACGCCCCGGACGGCACCGCCATCGGCTTCACGGACTCGATCCCGCTCGCCGCCTTCGTGCTGAAGCCGTTCGCGCGCTGGCTCCCGATGCCCTTCCAGTACCTGGGGGCATGGATGCTGTTCTGCTTCGCACTCCAGGGAGCCTTCGGCGTGTTGATCGCCCGGGTCTGGACGGCACGCTGGCCGCTGCATCTCCTGTCGGCGGCCTTGTTCGTCCTGATGCCGACGCTGCTCATGCGGGTGGGGCATCCCGCCCTGTGCGCGCACTGGCTGTTGCTCTGGGCGATCTGGCGCTATGTGAGGAAGCCTCCGCCGCGATCGTGGAACCTGATCGAGCAGGCAAGCCTGGGCTTGCTTGCCGGCCTCGTGCACCCCTACCTGGCCGTGATGGTCCTCGCGGTGCTGACGGCGCTTGCGGTGCGTGACTGGCGCGACGAACGCGCTGGTGCGCGGCCGCCGCTGCAGGCCGTGGCCGGGCTGTCGACGGCGGTGGGCGCGGTGCTCGTGGGCTGGTGGGCGTCCGGGCTGTTCAGTGGTGCCCCGGGTGGCAGCCTGGCGACCGAAGGGCTCGGAACCTATTCGATGAACCTGCTGGCGCCGCTGACGCCGACCGGATGGTCCCTGTTCCTGCCCGAACTGCCGCTGGGAGCACCGGGCCAGACGTTCGAAGGCTTCCAGTACCTCGGCGCCGGCAACCTGGCCCTCGTCGTCGTCGCGGCGGTTCTCGCCTGGAGGGCACGCCACACGTTGCCGTGGGCGGCCATCGGTCCCGTGGCGATCGTCGCGTCCATCTGTGCGGTCTACGCGCTGAGTCCGCGCGTGACACTCGGCTCGCTGGTGCTGGTGAACTACGGCGGCGACTGGCTCGAGCCCCTCGCGATCTTCCGGGCGACGGGACGCTTCTTCTGGCCTGCGGCCTACCTGCTGCTGGCGGGTGCCGTCATGCTTACCGTGACGCGCCTGCGCTGGACGGCGGCCGTCCTGACGCTCGGCCTGGCCGTAGCGCTCCAGGTGGTCGACCTGCACGGGGCCCACGCCGAGCGCCACGACACCAGCCGCGATCCGGCATTCCACGCCTGGGACATGCCGCTGCAGTCCGCATTCTGGCAGGAGACGCTGCCGCGCTACCGTCACCTCGTGCTCGTGGGGCCGGAGCAGTGCGGCCATGCGCCTCTGGGGTTCGAGGCGCCGGCCTACCTGGCCGGACTGCATGGCCTCACGATCAACGCCGGCGAAGTCGCCCGGCCGAGCGAACCCGCGCGCCGTGCCTACTGCGAAAGCCTGATTGCCCGCGTCGAAGCCGGCTCGCTCGACGCCGCCTCGCTGTACATTGTCGATTCGTTCTACCGACCGCTGTTCGATCGAGCGGACGTCCGCTGCGAAGACGTCGACGGCGTGACGGTGTGCGCGGCGAACGACGGCGGACGCTGAGCTGCAGGCCCAGCTGGGCTAGTCGACCGGGACGAGGTCGATGGAACCGTCGCGGCCGATGACCGCGATGGAGGTCGCGGTGGGGGTGAGCCGCCCCCCGGCCAGCCGGTACAGGAATTCCGGGTCCATGCCGTCGGGTACGTCGAAGCCGGCGCGAACGGCGCGGACCGCCTGATGCCCCTCGGCGACCGCCTGCGCGCCCTGGACCAGGGCGCCGTACTGGGGAAGGCGATAGGTGGTCCAGGCCGCGTGTGCGCGCGCTGGTTGCAGGAGCAGCAGCCCGGCCCACAATGTCGCCACCATCCAGGTGCGTGGCCTGCCGCTCAGCATCGTGCAGGGAGCGGCCAGGCAGACAGCGGCGGAGGGGGCCACCGTCAGTACCCAATAGGCCTCGACCCGGTCGCCCTGCCAGAGCGCGAACGCGGCGATGCCGACGATCACGGGCCCGACGGCGAGCGCTGCCAGATCCGGCGTCCGACGATGCGCGACCACGGTCGCGGCCGCCGCCGTCAACAGGATCCATCCAAACGCCGGGAACGAGTACGGAGACGCGAAGATCGTCTCGAGGCCGCCGGTCACGGCCCGGGCGCTGAATGCAGGCCGCAGGTGTCCGGCGGGATCCGCCAGCACGGCACTCACGCTGCCGGAGACGCCGCCTCCCGTTGCGGAGACGCCTGATGCCGCCCGCAGGACGTAAGGGAGCGCCGTCGCCACCGCGAGCATCGCCGTTGTGCCGGCAAAGAGCGCCAGGCGCTGCCGGTGTTCGGCCGAACGCAGGGACACGATCGTCACGACCCCGATGACCGTCACCGGCAGGACGGCAGACGCATGGCACTGCACGGCGGCGCAGCCGGCGAGCGCAATGCCCACCACCCGTGCGCTGGACGGGCTTCCCGGCACGAGGGCGGCCGCAAGGGCCAGCTTGGTGAAGGCCAGGGCGACCGGTGGGTTCCAGATGGAGCCGTTCATCGCGGCGTCGAGTGGTGATGAGCCGAGCAGCACGACGCTGAACGCGGCGAGTGGCCACGAGCCCAGCCGGGGGGCCAGCGCGCGCAGCAGCACGAGATCGGCGGCGGTTTGAAGGAGCGAGATCGCCCACGCGCCGGCGTGGGGCATGTTTCCGAGGAACGGGCCCACGACCACGCGGGCGATCCACAGGAACCAGTAGTAGACGGGCCCGATATCGAGGCCGCTGTTGACGCTCCGGGGGCCGGCCCACGGCAGGTGGCCGAGTGACAGCTGCGCGATCGACCAGTCCCGCACCTGCTCGTCGAGGAGCGCGAAGCTGTGACCGATGTCGTGCAGGCGGAAGAGGAGCAGGTAGAGGCCGACGGAGATGAGCCAGGCGGCACGCCACGCCTGGCCGGACATCCTCGTGGCGCTCATCACGTTCGTATACTATCGGGACTTCGGGAGCCTGCCGAACCGGAATGCCCTCAGCCGACTCACCCATCCTGTCGATCGTCGTGCCGGCCTTCGAGGAGCACGCAGGCATCGTGGCGGCGCTCGACGCGATTGCCGCGAGCGTCCGTGGCACGGCCCTGTCGTTCGAGATCATCCTGGTGGACGACGGGTCGAGCGACGGCACGTGGGACGCTGTCCGCGCGCTGGCCGCACGCATGCCCGAGTTGCGGGGCTTGCGGCTCTCACGCAACTTCGGCAAGGAGGGGGCCATCGCGGCCGGCCTGGACCTCGTGCGTGGGGAGGCATGCGTCGTGATGGACGCGGACCTGCAGCACCCACCGGAGCTGCTGCCGCAGATGATCCGGCTGTGGCGGGAGGAGGGCTACGAGGTCGTCGATGCGGTGAAGGACGACCGGGGCCTCGAGTCGTGGGGGCACCGCCTGGTTGCCCGGACGTTCTACCGCTTCTCCGCCGCGATGACCGGCTACGATTTGCAGGACGCGGCGGACTACAAGCTGCTCGACCGCCGCGTGCTGGCCCAGTGGCGCCGCTTCGGCGAACGGGGCACCTTCTTCCGCGGCCTGGTGGCCTGGCTGGGATTCCGGCGCGCCCGCGTGCCCTTCAGCGTGCCGCCGCGCCGGAGTGGGCAATCGAGGTGGTCGCTGCTGGGGCTGGCCTCGCTCGCGGTGCACGCGGTCACGTCGTTCTCCGCCCTGCCCCTGCAGGTCGTCACGGTCTTCGGCGCGTTGATGCTGGCCCTCGCGTTCGTGGTCGGCCTCCAGGCCCTGCGCCTGTGGCTGGAGGGAGAGGCCATGCCGGGCATCACGACCGTCATCCTGCTGCAGCTCATCATCGGCGGCCTGTTGATGGTGAGCCTCGGCATCATCGGCACCTATATCGCACGCGTGTACGACGAGGTGAAAGCCCGGCCCCGCTATGTCGTGGCCGAGACGTTTGGCGCGGCGGCGCCCGGGTCGGGGACGACGGAGTAGGGACGGGCGATGTCGTGGGAGCATGACGATGGAGCGCCGAGGGGGCGCGGGAGGCGGCGCGAACGCGACGCCGTGGAGATTGCCGGGGACTACCAGGCCCGGGCCATCGAGTCACCGCGCGCGGCGCAGCGTTTCTGGCACCAGGCGAAGATCCGCGTGCTCGATCGGGTGGCGCCCGCCCGTGCCGGCGCGAGGGTTGCCGACGCGGGCTGCGGCTCCGGGGTCATTGCGTCGCACCTTGCCGCCACCGCGGGCCGTGTCACCGGGTTCGACTCGAATCCCGAGGCCGTGGCCTACGCGCGCGCCGCGAGCGCTCGTGCGAACCTGAAGTACGTGCTCGGGCCCTTCGAGCAGATGGTGGAGGAGGGGCCGTTCGATCAGATTTACTGCCTGGAAGTGGTCGAGCACCTGTACGAAGAACAAGCCGCCGCGACGCTGGCGCTCTTCGCGCGGGCGGCGGCTCCGGGCGCCACCCTGTTCCTCACCACGCCGAACGTGCGGAGCGCGTGGCCGGCCATCGAGTGGACGCTGGACCGGTTGAAGCTGGTGCCGACGCTGGACGAGGCGCAGCACCTGACGCTCTTCACGCGCGGGCTGCTCCGTCGGATGTGCGAGGACGCGGGCTGGCGTGTCGAGGCGCTCGGCACGTTCAACGGCGTCGCGCCGTTCCTGGCACCGGTGTCCGAAGGGCTGGCCCGCACGGTCGAACGCGTGGAGCTCGCCACCGCGGGCTGGATGCCCTGGAACCTGCTGTACTGCAAGGCTAGAAGAAATTGCAGATTGAAGATTGACGATTGAAGATTGATGGCAGATTTGGGGATTGATGATTGGTCGAGGCGCCCGCTCCAGACCACTGGGCCTGTCCGCAAGCCGCAATCGTCAATCTCCAATCTGCAATCCTCAATCTGCAATCCTCAATCTGCAATCGTCAATGAATTGCTTCTGCTACAATCACAGGTTCGTGCCGGAGTAGCTCAGCCGGTTAGAGCGAGCGTCTCATAAGCGCTAGGTCGGCGGTTCGAGTCCGCCCTCCGGCACCACTTCTTGTCTTCCCCCAGCGATGGGCCCGCCCGGGCGGGCCTGCCCAGGTGCCCATGACCTCCCTGCCGGTGCGGGTTCGGCGCTACGCGGCACGGCACGGGCTCTGGACCCCTGACGCCCGCGTGCTGGCCGCGGTGTCGGGCGGCTCAGACTCCGTGGCCCTCCTGCTCGTGCTGCACCTGCTCGCGCGCGAGGGGCACCTGCGGCTGGCGGGCGTGGCGCACGTCCACCATCACCTCAGGGCCGAGGCGGATGCGGACGAACGGTTCGTGCGCGACCTGGCGGCATCCCTTGGGGTGCCCTGCGACGTCCAACACGTGGACGTGCGGCGCGAGTCCGCGACACGCCGCCTGTCGATCGAGGTCGCGGCCCGTGAGGCCCGGCATGCGGCCCTGGCGGCCGCGGCCGCCGCGGCCGGGGCGGACCTGGTGGCCACCGCCCACACCAGGGACGACCAGGCGGAGACCGTGCTCATGCGGCTCGTCCGCGGTGCGGGCCCCCTGGGGCTCGGCGGGATCGACCCGCGGCGCGGCGGCCGGGTCCGGCCCCTGCTCGAGGAGGACCGCGCGGGCCTGCGGGCGTGGCTCGAGCATGCCGGGCAGGACTGGCGGGAGGACGCCTCGAATCTGGACCTGGCACAGCCCCGCAATCGGCTGCGCCATGACGTGCTCCCGCGACTGGCGCGTCATTTCAATCCCGCCGTGGCGCTGGCCCTGTCCCGGGCGGCGGACATCGCGCGGGAGGACGAGCGGTATCTTGCCGTGGAGGCGCGGCGAGCGGCGGATCGGATCGTGCACCCTTCCCCCGAACGGATTGTCGTGCAGGCGGCGGCCCTCTCGGCCCTGCCGGCGGCGATGGGCCGGCGCGTGGCGCGAGTGGCGCTCGAAACTGCCTGCCCCGGCCAGACGTATGGACTGGAAGAGGTCACCCGCGTCCTGGCCTGCGCGGCGGGTGGGCCTGGGGCCGACCTGCCCGGCGTGCATATGGAACGAAATGGCGCCGCCGTGGTCTTAGTACCCAGAGGGGTGGTCCGGCCGGCGGGCGCCGGCGCCTTCCGTTACGAGCTGACGGTGCCGGGCCGGCTCGTGATTCCGGAAGCCGGGGTCATCCTCGAGGCGGAGGGGCCCTGGCCGGGGTGCACGCTGGAACGGGCGGCTGACAGCGTGGCGGTCGACGCGGGTGTCCTGGGTCGCCGCGTGGTCATCCGGAGCCGGCAGCCGGGCGATCGCCTCCGGCCGCTCGGGCTTGGCGGCCGGAAGAAGTTGCAGGATCTGTTCGTCGACCGGAAGGTGAGTGCGGGGGACCGGGACCGGACCCCGGTGGTCACCGACCCCGCCGGGCGGATCGTCTGGGTGGCAGGGCTGGCCCTGGCCGAGGAGTTTCGGGTCACGACCGGCACGAATGGCGTGATAGTCTTGAGGTTACGGCGATCGTGAGCGCCGGGAGGCACCGTTGAATTCGACCCTGAAGAGCCTCGTCTTCTGGATGGTTCTCGTAGTTGTCGCGCTGCTCGTGTGGAACTTTTCGTCGAAGTTCCAGCGCAACGAGACCCCGGTGAGCTTCAGCGAGTTCATCGCCTGGGTGGACTCCGGCCAGGTGGCCCGGGTCACGATTACCGGCAACGAGATCAGCGGCACGACGAAGGCCAACGAGAGCTTCCGCACCTACGCGCCCGCCCAGTACGAAGGGCTGGCGAACCGCCTCATCGAGCGGAACGTCATCGTCCAGGCGAAGGAGCCGGCCACGTCCCCGTGGGCCGCCCTGCTGTACTCCTGGGCCCCCATCCTGCTGATGATTGGCTTCTGGATCTTCTTCATGCGGCAGGTCCAGAGCGGCGGCAACAAGGCGCTCTCCTTCGGGAAGAGCAAGGCCAAGCTGTCGTCGTCCGCCCAGAAGAAGGTCACCTTCCGGGACGTGGCGGGCGCCGACGAGGCCAAGGAAGAACTCCAGGAGATCATCGAGTTCCTCAAGGAGCCGCAGAAGTTCCAGAAGCTGGGCGGCCGCATCCCGAAGGGCGTGCTGTTGATGGGCCCGCCCGGGACGGGCAAGACGTTGCTCGCCCGCGCGGTGGCCGGTGAGGCCAACGTGCCCTTCTTCTCGATCAGCGGCTCGGACTTCGTCGAGATGTTCGTCGGCGTCGGCGCCTCCCGCGTGCGCGACCTCTTCGAGCAGGGCAAGAAGAACGCCCCCTGCATCATCTTCATCGACGAGATCGACGCCGTCGGCCGCCACCGTGGCGCCGGCCTCGGCGGCGGGCACGACGAGCGCGAGCAGACGCTCAACCAGCTCCTCGTCGAGATGGACGGCTTCGAGTCGAACGAGGGCGTCATCCTCATGGCGGCCACCAACCGCCCCGACGTCCTCGATCCGGCGCTCCTGCGGCCCGGCCGCTTCGACCGCCGTGTCGTGGTCAACCGTCCCGACGTGAAGGGCCGCGAGGGCATCCTCTCGGTCCACACCCGCAAGATTCCGCTTGCCGACGACGTGGACATCCGCGTGCTGGCGCGCGGCACGGCGGGCTTCACGGGCGCCGACCTCGCGAACCTGGTCAACGAGGCGGCCCTGAACGCCGCCCGCCAGAACAAGAAGGTCGTGACGATGCACGACCTCGAGTTCGCCAAGGACAAGGTCCTCATGGGCGCCGAACGGCGGTCCATGATCGTCACGGACGAGGAGAAGCGCGTCACCGCGATTCACGAGGCGGGGCACGCCCTGCTCGGCATCCTGCTGCCGTACGCCGACCCGCTGCACAAGGTGACGATCATCCCGCGCGGCATGGCGCTCGGCCTGACCCAGCAGCTGCCGACCGACGAGAAGCACAACTACTCGCGCAACTACCTGAACGACCAGATCGCCATCCTGCTCGGTGGCCGCATCGCCGAGGAGCTGACGACCGGCAACATCACGACGGGCGCCGGCAACGACCTGGAGCGCGCCACCGACCTCGCCCGCCGCATGGTCTGCGAGTGGGGCATGAGCGACTCGATGGGCCCGCTCACCTTCGGCAAGAAGGAAGAGCAGATCTTCCTCGGCCGGGAGATCGCGCAGCACCAGGACTACAGCGAGGACACGGCGCTCAAGATCGACGCCGAGGTCAAGCGGATCGTCATGGATGCCTACTCGCGCTCCACGACCCTGCTCAGCGAGCACAAGCAGCAGCTGCTCGACATCGCCGACGCCCTCCTCACGCGCGAGGTGCTCGACGCCGACCAGGTGCGCCGCCTCTCGGAGGGCCTGCCGATCGACGAGCCGGGCCCGAGCGCCGAGCCGCCGGCCTCCGACAGTGGCACGCGCGACCGCACCCGCGACAAGGAGCGTCCCTCGCTCGTGCCGCCCCCGATGCCGAAGCCGCTCACCCAGGAATAGGGCGGCGCCCACCCGAGCCCGCACGAACGGACGCCCGGACCCCGGTCCCGGCGTCCGTTCTGCTGTACGCTTGATCTCGCGTGTCCATCGTCGCCCCCAGGGCCCGGTTCGAGCTCCCGCTGCCAGGCCGCGCCCCGCTCACCCTCGGCGCCCGTACGCTCGTCATGGCCGTGGTCAACGTGACACCCGATTCCTTCTCGGATGGCGGGACGTCGCTCGACCCGGAGCGGGCGCTGGCGCATGCGCTCGAGCTGGAGGCCGAGGGCGCCGACCTGCTGGACGTGGGGGCCGAGTCGACGCGGCCGGGATCGGCCGGCGTGGACGAGGCCGAGGAACTCGCGCGGATCGTCCCCGTGCTCGACCGTCTCGCCAAGGCGGTGCGTATCCCCATTTCCGTGGACACCACGAAGGCCGCCGTGGCCGAGCGGGCGCTGGGTGCCGGCGCGTGCCTCGTGAACGACGTGAGCGCGCTGGGGTACAATCGCGACCTCGGGGCCATCGTGGCGCGGCACGGCGCCGCGCTGGTCCTGATGCACATGCGGGGCCGGCCGCGCGACATGTATCGCGAGGCGCGGTACGACGACGTCGCCGCCGACGTGGCGCGGGAGTTGTCGGACGCGGTGGCGCGGGCGCTGGCGGCGGGTGTCGACCCCGCCCGGCTGGTGCTCGATCCGGGCCTGGGGTTCGCCAAGCAGCCCCGGCACAGCTACGCCGCGCTGGCCGGACTCGACCGGCTCGCGGCCCTTGGCCGGCCGTTGCTGGTCGGCCCGTCGCGCAAGTCGTTCCTGGCCGACGCCGCAGGAGGCGCGCCCCCCACCGGCCGCGACTGGGCCACGGCGGGGGCGGTGGCGGCTGCGGTGCTCGGCGGCGCCCACATCGTGCGCGTGCACCGCGTGGCCGGCCTGGCCGACACCGTGCGGGCCGCCGACGCGGTGCGCGCCGCCGCCGAGGAGCGGGCGTGATCGTCCGTCGTCTCCGCGCGTCCGGAAGGCCCAGATGACCTGGCTCAACGAGCTCCTGAAGCGGCCGCCGATCACCGGCTGGGATGTCCTCGACATCCTGATCGTCTCCGTGATCGTGTACGAGCTGCTGAAGCTCATTCGCGGCACGCGGGCCGTGCAGATGGCGATTGCCATCGCCTTCATCGCCGGCCTCTTCTACCTCTCGCGCGGACTCCAGCTCGAGACCCTCAACTGGCTGATCCGCAACATCGTCGGCTACGTGGTGTTCGCGGCGATCGTGCTGATGCAGGCCGACATCCGCCGCGCGCTCGTGCACATCGGCCGCGCGCCCTTCTTTCGCCGGTTCGAGCGCACCGAGAGCGATGACGACACGATCGAGGAGCTGGTCGTGGCGGCCAGTGCCCTCGCGTCCAAGCGGACCGGGGCGATCATCGTCATCGAGCGCGAGATCGGGCTGCGCAACTACATCGAGAGCGGCATCCCGCTCGACGCCCGCCTCACCTACGATCTTCTGGCGAGCATCTTCCAGGTGACCTCGCCGCTCCACGACGGCGCCGTGATCGTCCAGGGCGATCGTGTGGCTGCGGCGGCCTGCTTCCTGCCGCTGACGGTGAACCCGCGCCTCAGCCGCGACCTGGGGTCCCGGCACCGGGCCGCGATCGGCGTGACCGAGGAGAACGACGCGGTCGCCATCGTCGTGTCGGAGGAGACGGGCTGGATCTCGCTCGTCCTGGACGGCGACATCGAGCGCCGGCTCGAGCCGGCGCAGCTGCGGGCCAGGCTCCGGGCGCTCATCACCCGCCGCCGCACGGCCAGCGAGACCGCGTCGGCGGGGTACTCGTACAGCTGATGGCGTACTCCCCTTTTCGCAACCTCGGGCTCAAGTTCCTGTCCGTCTGCATCGCGGCGCTGCTCTGGCTGGTCGTGGCCGGCGAGCGGGTCGTGGAGCGGGCGCTCCGGGTGCCGGTGGAGTTCCAGAACCTCCCGGCAAGCCTGGAGATCGTGGGCCACCCGCCCGAGACGGTGGATGTGCGCCTGCGCGGGTCGTCCGGCGCCCTCAGCCGGCTGGCGCCCGGTGACGCCTCGGCCATCCTGGACCTCCGCACCGCGCGGCCCGGCCGCCGCCTGTTCCACCTGACATCGAGCCAGGTCACGGCGCCGTACGGCATCGACGTCGTGCAGGTGTCACCGTCGACGGTGCCGATGCAGTTCGAGACGTCCGGCGTGCGCGTCGTGCCGGTCCACCCGTCGATCGAGGGGCACCCCGCCGGTGGGTACGAGGTGGTGAACGTGTCGGTCGTGCCCGAGACGGTCGAGATCGTCGGGCCGGAGAGCGCACTCAAGGGCCTGACGGAAGCCATCACCGAGCCGGTGTCCCTGGACGGCCGGTCGGAGACGGTGACCGACGTCGTGACCGTGGGCGTGGCCGACCCGGGGGTGCGGCTGCGGGAGGCGCAGACCGCCACGGTGACCGTGACGGTGGAAGCCGTGACCGAGGAGCGCGCCCTGGAGGGCGTGCGGGTGCGCGTGCGGAACCTCGGAGAGGACCTCGCGGCATCGCTGCAGCCGGCGACCCTCACGGTGCACGCCCGGGGCACCGAGGAGGCGTTGCAGGCGTTGCGGAGTGCGGAGGTCGAGGCCTGGGTGGACGCCGCCGGGCTGGCGCCCGGCCAGTACACGCTGCCGGCTCATGTCGCGGTGGGTGAAGGATGGACGGTCTCCGGGACGGCGCCCGAGACGCTGAGGGTGAGGATACGCAGGCGATGAAGTTGTTTGGCACGGACGGGATCCGGAGCAGGGCCGGCGAGGCGCCCCTCGAGGCGGGCACGATCGCGCGGGTCGGCGCCGCGCTGGCGCGCCGGGCACACGAATCCAATGGCGGCCGCGATCCCCGTCTCCTGGTGGGACGCGACACGCGCGAGTCGGGCGGGTGGATCGAGCAGGCGCTCGCGCGCGGTGTCGGCAGCCAGGGCGGCCACGTGATCAGCGCCGGCGTGATCCCGACGCCCGCCGTGGCCTACCTCACGCGCGATCAGGGCTTCGACTACGGCGTGGTCATCTCCGCCTCGCACAACCCGTTCGAGGACAACGGCATCAAGGTGTTCTCCGGCGCGGGCGAGAAGCTCACGGAAGCCCTGGAGGCCGGCATCGAGCAGATGGTCGCTGACGGCAGCTGGGACGTGCCGGCCTCGACGCCACCCGATCTCGAGGCGGTCGACCTGCGCGGGCCGTACGTCGCGCACCTCCACCAGATCCTCGCGTCAGCCGGGCGCCTGGCCGGGGTGAAGCTGGTGATCGATTGCGCCCACGGCGCGACGGCGACGGTCGCCCCCGATCTCTTCCGGGACCTGGGGTTCGACGTCGACGCCATCGGGTGCGCGCCCGACGGACGCAACATCAACCTCGGGTGCGGCTCGACGCACCTCGAGAGCCTGCAGGCACGGGTTCGCGAGACCGGCGCCGCGCTCGGGATTGCCTTCGACGGCGACGGCGATCGGGCGCTCTTCGTCGACCATGAAGGCCGTCCCGTGGATGGCGACGCCGTAATGTTCATCATCGCGCGGCACCTGGCCGCCGGGGGTCGCCTGCCGGGCGGGGCCATCGTCGCGACCGTGATGAGCAACATCGGGCTCGAGCTCGCGCTCCGCGATCTCGGCGTCAGCATCGTGCGGTGCGGCGTGGGCGACAAGTACGTGATGGAGGAGATGCTGGCGCGGGGGCTGGCGCTCGGCGGGGAGCAGTCGGGACACGTCATCGTCGCCGAGCACCTGTTCACGGGCGACGGGATTGCCACCGCCCTGCAGCTGCTGCGTATCGTCGAGGAGTCCGGGCAGTCGCTCGAGACGCTGGCGGCCGGCTACAAGGCCTATCCGCAGGTCCTGCGCAACGTCCGCGTCCGCCAGAAGCAGGACTACACCAGCGTGCCGCCGATTGCGGCGGTCATCGCGGACGTCGAAGGGCGGCTGGCGGGCCAGGGACGACTGCTCATCCGCTACTCGGGCACCGAACCGTTGCTGCGCATCATGATCGAGGGCCCGGTCCAGGACGACATCGTCCAGTGGGCCGATGCCATCGCCGCGGCGGTCCAGGCCAACCTGGCGTAGGCGACGGAACGGGCGCGATGGCAACGCTGTCGGTCAACGTGAACAAGGTCGCGACGATCCGCAATTCCCGCGGCGGTCGTGTGCCCTCGGTCGTGGACGCGGTGCGTGTCGCGGTGGATGCCGGCGCGCCCGGCATCACCGTGCATCCGCGCGCGGACGCCCGCCACATCACGACCGACGACGTCCATGCCATTGCGGAGGAGCTCACGCCCCTGCGGGGGCGGGTCGAGTACAACCTGGAAGGCGATCCGCGCGCCGAGTTCGTCCGCCTCGTGCTGGAGGTGCGTCCCGACCAGTGCACGCTCGTGCCGGTCATGCCGGGGGAGATCACGAGCCAGGCGGGCTGGCCCGCCAACACGCCGCGTGAGGCGCTGGCCGGCATCATCGACGCCCTGAAGGCCGCCGGCGTGCGCGTGAGCCTGTTCATCGATCCCGAGCCGCGCATGGTGCGCTGGGCGGCCGACCTCGGGGCCGACCGCGTGGAGCTCTACACCGAGCCGTTCGCGCGGGCGTTCAACGCGGGGCCGGACGCGTCGCAGGCGAGCTTCGCCACCTACGTGGAGGCGGCGCGTGCGGCGCACGCGCATGGGATCGGCGTCAACGCCGGGCACGATCTGGACCTTCGTAACCTGACGCTCTTCCACACGCTGCCCCACCTCGACGAGGTGTCGATCGGGCACGCGCTCATCAGCCACGCCTTGTTCGTGGGGCTCGACCGGGCCGTCCGCGACTACCTGTCGGCGGTCGCCGGCCGATGACGCCGGGCCGGGCCGGCCTGCTGGCCGCCGCGATGCTGGCCGCTCTCGGCGGCGTGGCGCGTCCCGTGGCCGCGGCGGGACGACCCGTGGCGTTTGCGTCCACCGACGGCACGCCCCTGGCGGCGGCCCTCTATGAGGCCCCGGTGCGGCCGGCACCGGCCGTCGTTCTGGTACACATGTTCACCCGGTCACGGGCGGACTGGGACGCCTTCGCCAGCCGGCTCCAGGCCCGTGGGGTGACGGCCCTCGCCCTGGACCTGCGTGGACACGGCGGGTCGGGAGGCAGTCCCGAGCCGTCTCGCGCCATGGCCGGGGACATCCGGGCGGCGGTCGCGTGGCTGTCGGCGCGTTCCGACGTGCGGAGCATCGCCGTCGTCGGCGCGTCGCTCGGGGCCAACCTGGCGGCCCTGGCGGCGGTCGACGCCCCTGACGTGCGTGGCATCGCGCTGCTGTCGCCCTCGCTGGACTACCGCGGGGTGCGGATCGACGCCGCCGTCCTCCGGAAGATGGGGGATCGGCCGGTCTTCCTCGCGGCCAGCGTGCACGACCCCTACGCGCTGCGGAGCATCCGGGACCTGATCGAGGGGGATCCCGGCCCGGTGGAGCAGCGGTTCAGTGACGCCGCGGCGCACGGAACGGCCCTTCTGGCGGCGGATCCGGCGGTCGATGCGGCTTTGGTGGACTGGCTCCGAAGGACGTTGGTATTCTGAACCGTATGCGTGCCGACTCCCTCGTCTTCGCCGTGGCGGGTACCCTGTTCGGCCTCATCGTCGGGTGGGTACTCGGCAGCCAGCAACCAGCGGGGACGCGCGCGGGCGCGGCTGCCGCGCCGCCGCCGCCGGCCGCGGCCGCGACGGCCCCGGCTGCCGCCGGCCAGCAGCAGGCGGCGCCGCTCGACCAGAGCCGCGTGCAGGCGCTGCGCTCGGTGGCCGACCAGAACCCGAACGATCCACAGCCACGGGTGCAGCTGGGCAACCTGTACTTCGACGCCGAGCAGTACTCCGACGCGATCACCTGGTACGAGGCGGCGCTCGCGCTCAGCCCACGCGACGTGAACGTGTCGACCGATCTCGGCGTGGCCTACTACTACACGAACCAGCCCGATCGGGCCATCCGGCAGTTCGAGCAGTCGCTCAGCATCGATCCGCAGCACACCAAGACCCTGCTGAACCTCGGCATCGTGAAGGCGTTCGGCCTGCAGGACCTCGCCGGCGCCTCGGCGGCCTGGGAGCAGGTCGTGCAGATCGCGCCGAACAGCCCCGAGGGCCAGGCGGCGCAGAAGGCCCTCGAGGGCCTGCGCAACGCGCATCCCGGCGGCAGCACCGGCGGTACTGGAGGCCAGTAGGCCCGTGCTGGTCCGGACCCTGCTCCTTCTCATCCTCCTCTTCTTCCTGGCGCGCGCGGCCTGGCGCCTCCTGGAAGGGGTGGTGCGGGGCGCGCAGGAGTCGGTCCATGGCGGCAGGCGATCCCCTGCGACGCCGCCGCCCGCGCCCAGCGTGAAGATGGCGCGCGACCCCGTGTGCGGCACTTTCGTGGTGCCGGGCAAGGCCCTCAGCCTCACCGACGGTTCCGCCGTCCTCTACTTCTGCTCCGAGGAGTGCCGCTCGCGGTACAAGGCCCGATGACCCGAGCCGAGGAACAAGTCCGCGCCGACATCGTCGAGGTGGGACGCCGGTTGTGGCAGCGCGGCTTCGTCGCGTCCAACGACGGCAACATCTCGGTGCGCCTCGACGAGTCGCGCCTGATCACGACGCCGAAGAGCGTGTCTAAGGGGTTCATGACCCCCGACATGATGGTCGTCACCGACCTCGACGGCGTCAAGCTGGCGGGGGAACGCGACCCTTCGTCCGAGCTGAAGATGCACCTCGAGGTGTATCGCAACCGGCCGGACGCGAAGGCCGTGGTCCACGCGCACCCGCCCACCGCCACCGGCTTCGCGGTCGCGGGCATCGCGCTCGACCGCGCCGTGCTGGCGGAGGTCATCACGACGCTCGGGAGCATCCCCATCGCGGAGTACGCGACGCCGTCGACCGAGGAGCTGCCGGCGGCGGTCCGCCGGTACATCAAGGCGCATGACGGCCTGCTGCTCGCCAATCACGGCGCGCTGGCGGTCGCCGGCGACGTGATGGCGGCCTACTACCGGATGGAGACCATCGAGCACTTCGCGAAGATCAGCCTGGTCGCCCGCACGCTCGGCCGCGAGCACCTGCTGTCGCGTGAGGAAGTCGACCGTCTCCAGGGGTTGCGGGGCATGTACGGCATCGCGTCACCCGCGCCCATCTGTGCCGACGATGGGCCGCCGGGGCAGGGGCCGCTGGAGTGCCAGATCGTGCGGGCGCCGTCCGTGTCGGGGGCGCGGCTCGTGCCCGATGCGTCCGCGCGGGGCGCCGGCGCCGTGGGCACGGATGGAGAGATTCGGCTAACATACCGCGAGCTGACGGCCCTGATTGAGGACGCCGTGAAGGCTCTGGGCCCGCGGGCCTAGGACGGAAGGACGGGGCGCCCGCGGCGCCGCCGGCGCGGACACGACGTCCGCGCGGGGCGGGCCCGCACCGGGATGCCCGTGCCGGGAGGCAGGAATGGGTGAAGCGCTGGGAATGGTCGAGACCAAGGGCCTCGTCGCGATGATCGAGGCGGCCGACGCCATGGTCAAGGCCGCGAAGGTCACGCTGGTCGGCTGGGAGAAGATCGGGGCCGGGTACGTGACGGCCGTGGTCCGCGGCGACGTGGCGGCGGTCAAGGCCGCGACGGACGCGGGGGCCGCGGCGGCCCGGCGCGTCGGCGAGCTCGTGTCCGTGCACGTCATCCCGCGGCCGCACGCGAACCTCGAGGACGTCCTGCCCATCGGCAAGGCCAGCAAGGGTTAGGCGCGGCGCGCCATGCTTCTCGCGCGGATCGTGGGCACCGTCGTGGCGACGCGGAAGGACCCGCGCCTGGTGAGCAACAAGCTGCTCCTCGCCCGGTCGGTGGACCCCAGGGACGCGACGCGGCTGGGCGCCAATTACCTGGTGGCGGTGGACACCGTGGACGCCGGCGTCGGCGAGACGGTCCTCATCGTCAGTGGCAGCTCGGCGCGAATGGCGTCGGGCATGAAGGACTGCCCCGTGGACGCCGCCGTCGTCGGCATCGTGGACACGGTGGACCTGCCGGAGTGACGCCGTGCAACTGGCGCGCGTCATCGGCGACCTGGTCGCCACCCGCAAGGAACCGGCCTTCGACGGCGTCACGCTGCTGGTGATCCAGCCGGTCACCTCGGCCGGCGCCGATCACGGGGAGCCCCTCGTCGCGGTGGACAGCGTGGGGGCCGGGGTGGGCGAGCGCGTCTTCTTCGTGCGGGGCAAGGAAGCGAGCTTCCCGTGGTTTCCCGCCGACGTCCCGGCCGATGCCGGCATCGTGGGGATCGTCGACCACTGGACGGCGGGTGACGAGTGATCCTCGGGCGTGTCGTGGGCGAAGTCGTGTCGACCGTGAAACGCCCGCAGTTCGCCGGCGCGAAGCTGCTCATCGTGCAGCCCGAGGCCCCCGACGGCACGCCGACCGGCAGTGAGATTCTCGCGATCGACTCGGTCGGCGCCGGCCGCGGCGAACGGGTGATTGCCGTGATGGAGGGCCGAGCCGCGGGCGAAGCCCTCGGCCGGAAGCTGGCGCCGGTCGACGCCGCCATCCTGGGCATCGTCGACGAGGTCGATGCCGTGGACGGAGACCAGCGATGACCGACGAGGAACTGCGCGCGCTCGTGCGGGGCGCGGTGGCCCGCCACCTCGGCCGGGCGGACGCGCCGGCTCCGCCGGCCGTGCCCGCGGGGGCCATGCCCACGCCCCCGTGGCGTGCGCACCCGAGCTTTGGACGCTTCCTGCTCGTCCGCCCGGAAGGGGAGACCGCGTGTCTCGTCGAGCCGGGCGTGACGTGCAATCACTGCGGGTATTGCCAGTCGTACGGACACTAGGCGGGACACGGGGACGTCCCCTGGCCGTTTCCGCGCTTCCGTCGGGTTCGTCCGCCCTGGTTCGTCCCGCCGCCCACGCACACCCATGAAACCACCTGTCCTCCTCACTCGCCGTGTGCCCTCGAGCGTCGTCGCACGCCTCGAGGCGGCCACCGAACTCGACCTCTACACCGGCAACACCGCGATTCCGCGGGAAGAGCTCCTCGCACGGGTGGCAGGCAAGCAGGCCCTGGTCTGCCTGCTGACCGACCGGATCGACGAGGCAGTGCTCGAGGCGGGCCCCGACCTGAAGATCGTCGCGGACATCGCCGTCGGGTACAACAACATCGACGTCGCCGCCTGCCGCCGTCGCGGCATCGTGGTCACGAACACGCCCGACGTGCTGACCAACGCGTGCGCGGACTTCACGTGGTCGCTGATCCTCGGGATCACGCGCCGCCTCGGCGAGGCCGAACGCGAGTTGCGGGAGGGACGCTGGAAGGGCTGGGCGCTCGATCACATGCTGGGCACGGAGCTGGCCGGCAAGCAGCTTGGCATCGTCGGCATGGGCCGGATCGGGGAGGCCGTCGCGCAGAAGGCGCCGAGCTTCGGGATGACTGTCGCCTACACTGCGCGCACGCCACGTGACCTCCCTGGCGCCACGCACATGCCGCTCGATCGCCTGCTCGCCACGTCCGATGTCGTGTCGCTGCACTGTCCCCTCGCGCCCGAGACGCGGCACCTCATCGACCAGGCCGCGCTCGCGCGCATGAAGCGGTCGGCCTTCCTCATCAACACGTCGCGGGGACCTGTCGTGGACGAGAAGGCGCTCGCCTGGGCCCTCAAGGACGGGCGGATTGCCGGCGCCGCGCTCGACGTGTACGAGGAGGAGCCGACGGTGCATCCCGACCTGCTCACGCTCGAGAACGTGATGCTCATCCCGCACATTGCCAGCGCGACGACCGAGACGCGGACGGCGATGGCGGATCTCGCGGTCTCGAACGTGCTGGCGGTGCTGGCCGGCCAGGCGCCCCTGACGCCGGTGCCCTGAGGCGATGGCGAAAGTGAAACCCGCGCGCCGCCGCGCGGCCACCGTTGTCCGCCCCGCCGCCGCCGGCGCCCGTCCCCTGCGCCCACGCCGGGGCGCGGCGAAGAAGCGCCCGCTGCCTGCGGCAGGTCCGTCCCGCTCTGTGCCATCTGTGCCATCTGTGGCATCTGTGGCCCGGCCGAAGGCGACCGTGGCCCCGCCGCCACAACCATCCGACGCCCTCGTCGGCCGTGTGATGCGCACCCTCGCGCGCCAGATCGACGGCATGGAGCTGCCGGCCATCGAGAAGATCTCGGAGAGCCAGCAGGAAGATCCCTTCCAGGTCCTCATCGCGACGCTGCTGTCGGCGCGCACGCAGGATGCGACGACCCATGCGGCATCGACGCGCCTGTTCGCGGCGGCGCCCACGGCGGAGCGCATGGCGGCGCTCACCGTGCGCCAGCTCGAGCGGCTGATCTACCCGGTGAGCTTCTACCGCAACAAGGCCCGCTTCGTGAAGGCCACGGCCGCGGCGCTGGCCGAGCGGTTCGGCGGGCGGGTGCCGGACACGCTGGAGGAGCTGGTCACGCTGCCCGGCGTCGGGCGCAAGACGGCCACGCTGGTGTTGATCCTGGCGTTCCAGAGCCGGCGCCACATCTGCGTGGACACGCACGTGCACCGGATCTCGAACCGGCTCGGCTGGGTGCGCACGCGCCAGCCGGAGGAGACCGAACAGGCGCTCTACCGCGCCACCGCCGCACGGTGGTGGCCGTACATCAACCTCTACCTGGTGACCTGGGGCCAGAACGTCTGCCGGCCGGTGTATCCTCGCTGTGGCGAGTGCGCGCTGGCCGCCGACTGTCCGCGCATCGGCGTCACGCGCACGGGTCGTCCATCGGTCGCCTGATCCCGGGCGCCCTGCCCGACGAGGAGGAAACCACATGCCCGCCCGACTCGCACAGCTTGCCGCGTCGCTCGCGGCCATCCTGCTGCTGGCCCTGCCCGCCAGCGTTGTTGCCCAGGCCAAGCCCTCGCCGGGCGCCGGGCCAATCCTGGTCATGCAGACGGTGAAGGGCACGATCGAGATCGAGACGTACCCGAACGAGGCGCCCAAGTCGGTGGAGCACATCCTGGCGCTCGTCAACCGGCGGTTCTACAACGGGCAGCGCATTCACCGCGTCGAGCCCGGCTTCGTCGTGCAGTTCGGCGATCCGAACACGCGCGACATGACCCGCCAGGCGGACTGGGGCCGGAACGGCAGCGGCAAGTCCATCGGGGTGGGCGAGATCTCGAAGACGCGCACGCACGTGCGCGGCGCGGTCGCGCTGGCCCATCGCGGCAATCCTGCCGAGGCCGACAGCCAGCTCTACATCTGCCTGCGTCCGGCCCACGAGCTCGACGGGGATTTCGCGGTCATCGGCAAGGTCATCTCCGGCATGGATGTCGCCGACAAGCTGGAGGAGACCGACCGCATCGTCAGAATAACCGTGCGGGAGGCAAAGTAGCGACGCGGCCCTCGAGCATCGGGTAGCGTCGCACGAGCTCGGCCGGCATCGGCGCCTCGACGGGCTCGCCGACCAGGTCCCGCAGCATCGTCGCGTCGGCCACGGCCTGCGCCGCGAAGTGGTTGTTCAGGTACAGGTAGGCCTTCTTCACCAGCGCCCGCGCCCGCTTCAGCGTCTCGGCGAATGGCGTGAGTTCGGTCTCGTCGTAGAGGTAGTCGTAGCGGTCCTCCGCGGCCTCGTGGGTCCACCAGGCCGAGGCATTCCGGCCGTGCAGCCGCGCGTAGAACGCCCCGCCCGCGACCGCGTCGAGGTCCTGCTGGATCGACGAGGAGAACTTCGGCTCGTCGATGACCGTCCAGCACGCGCCGTGCTCGGCCAGCAGCCGGCGCGTCTCGTCTGCCTCGTCGCTCCACGTGCGATGCCGCAGTTCGACGGCGACCGGGTACTCACGAAAGGTCGCCAGCAGCCAGGCCAGGTAGGCGTCGGCCTCCGGCGTGCGGTGGAAGCTGGGTGGGAACTGGGCGAGCAGCATGCCCAGCTTGCCGGCGGCTGCCAGGGGCTCGATGCCCGCGCGGAACGTATCCACGTCGGCCCGGTCGACCGGTGAGGGATCGGCGGCCATCCGTGGGTGCGTGAACTTCTGGAACAACTTCACCGAGAACTCGAAACCTGCCGGCGTGCGCCGGACCCACGCGGCTGACGTCTCGGCGCGCGGCTGCCCGTAGAAGGTCGCGTTGATCTCGACCGTGTCGAACCGCTCGGCGTAGAAGCGCAACTCGTCGAACCCGGGACCGCGTTCGCCGGGGGGCGGGTAGAACACGCCATTCCACGTGCCCCGTCCGCCGGGATAGTGCCAGCCGGAGGTCCCAATCCGGACCTGGCCGCCGGGCCGCTCAGCCTGCATTGCGTCTGGTGCCTCCCCGGGAGGGCGGGACCGGCCGCCACCCCCGACAAGGGTACAATGGAAGGTTCAGGCGCGGCCTGGCCGCGAATGCCATGCTCACCATCAACGAGATCTTCCATTCGGTCCAGGGCGAGTCGACCCACGCCGGCCGGCCCTGCGTCTTCGTCCGCCTGACGGCGTGCGACCTCCGCTGCTCGTGGTGTGACACACCGTATGCCTTCCACGAGGGCCGGAAGATGTCCGTGGACGAGGTCGTCGAGGCGGTGCTCGCCACCGGCTGCCCGCTGGTGGAGCTGACGGGCGGCGAGCCGCTCCTGCAGGCCGACGTCTATCCCCTGATGCGGCGGCTGCAGGCCGAAGGGCTCACGGTGCTGCTCGAGACCGGCGGGCACCGCAGCATCGCCGACGTCCCGACGGGGGTCATCCGGGTGGTGGACGTCAAGTGTCCCGGCTCCGGTGAGTCCGAGCGCAACGACTGGGAGAACCTCGCGCGCGTCGGCCCCGCCGACGAGCTGAAGTTCGTCATCCGCGACCGGGAGGACTTCGAGTACGCCTGCGCGGTCCTCGACCGGACCGGCGTGGCGGATCGTGTCGCGGCGGTCCACTTCTCGCCGGTCCATGGCGTCCTGCCGCCACGTGACCTGGCCGCCTGGATCCTCGAGAGCAAACGCGCCGTGCGCCTCCAGCTGCAGGCGCACAAGTACATCTGGGGCGCGGAGGCCAGGGGCGTATGAACCCTGGGGCACGTCCAGCCGTCGTGTTGCTCAGCGGAGGGCTCGATTCCTGCACGGCCGCCGCCGTTGCGAGACGGGACGGCTTCGCGCTGCACGCGTTGAGCTTCCGTTATGGCCAGCGCCACGTCCGTGAGCTCGAGGCTGCGCGTGCCGTGGCCGCGGCGATGGGAGTGGTCCGCCATCTGGAGCTGGATCTCGATCTGGGCGCCATCGGCGGGTCCGCGTTGACCACCACCGGGGAAATCCCCAAGGACCGCGCAATCGCGCCCGACGAGATCCCGTCGACCTACGTGCCGGCCAGGAACACGATCTTCCTCTCGGTGGCCCTGGGGTGGGCGGAGGTGCTCGGCGCTTCCGACATCTTCATCGGCGTCAACGCCCTCGACTACTCGGGCTATCCCGACTGCCGTCCCGAGTTCATCCGCGCCTTCGAGGCGATGGCGCGGCTCGCGACGGCGGCCGGCGTCCATGGCCGTCCGCTCACGATCCACACCCCGCTCATCGCGCTGACCAAGGCCGAGATCATCCGCCTTGGCCTGTCCCTCGACGTGGACTACGGGCTGACCCACAGCTGCTACGACCCGCTTCCCGATGGACGTCCGTGTCGCCACTGTGACAGCTGCCGGTTGCGCGAGGCGGGCTTCGAGGCCGCCGGCGTGCCCGATCCGCTCGTCGGATCGGGGTGAGTCCGCGCTAAGATGCCGCGCGTGTCCCTGTCCCTGCGGCGCCAGGCCATCCTGCTGACGCTCGGCATGCTGGTGCCGGTCGTCCTGGTCATCAGCTGGGCCTCCTCTGCGACCTATCAGGAGCAGGTCAGGCAGCTGCAGGACGAGACGCGCACGACGGCCGTCATCGTCTCGTCGTACATCGACAGCAGCCTGCTCGCGGCCGACGCGGTGGCGGGCGCCCTCTCGCTGCATCCCGCCGTCCAGGGCTTCGAGCCCGAGGCGCTCGACACCCTGCTGCCGGCCCTCGAGGGACGGCCGCTGCTGAGCAACGTGCTCCTGGCGCGGCCCGATGGCACCGGCACGCGGTGGGCCACGGGCATCAGCGAGGCCATCGAGGGCCAGCTGCCCCGCGGCTGGCTGCGGGAGGTGGCCACGGCCGATCGCCCGCTCGTCAGTCCGTTGCTCGGGCAGCCGAGCGCGTCACGCCACGCCGTCGTGCTCGGGTATCCCGTGCATGGCCCCGATGGGACCGTGACCGCCGTGCTCGGGCTGGTCGTGCACCTCGAGGCCCTCGAGGCGCTCCTCGGCTCGATGCCGCTGCCGGATCGCTCGGTCATCACGATCACCGACGAGCGCAGCGTGGTGCTCGCGCGCAGCCGCGACGCAAGGGACTACGTCGGCCGCCCGGTCACGCCGGAGGCCGAGCGGCTGCCGATCGCGGACGTGCCGCCGCGCGTCGTCCTCACCGGCACGGACGGCGTGGAACGTGCCTTCGGCAACCACCTCGTGAGTCGCGGGCCGTGGCTCGTCAGCGTCGGCATCCCCACCGAGGTCGCCTGGGCCCGCACGTCGCCGATCTACCGGCGCAACGTCACGCTGGTCATCCTCGTGGCCTTCGCCCTGCTTGGGGTCACGATGCTGGTGCTGCGCCGCATCGTGCGTGGCTTCGAGCACCTGGATCGCGCCGCGGACCGCGTGGCGCGTGGTGACCTGACGACGCCCGCGGCGATTCCGATGCCGTCGGCCGAGCTCGTGCGCCTGCAGCGGACGTTCATCCAGATGGTCGACCGCCAGCGCGAGGCCAGTGCGCTCGTCGCCGGCCAGGTCGAGGAAGAGCGCCGGATGCGCACGGAGCTCCAGTCGCTGCAGCGGCAGGTGATCCGCCAGGAGCGTCTTGCCGCGATCGGCGTGCTCGTCTCGGGCGTGGCGCACGAGCTGAACAATCCCCTGCAGGCCATCCTCGGCTTCGCCGAGCTCCTGCAGATGCGCCGAGGCCTGCCCGATGACGTGCAGGCGGACCTGACGCTGATCCAGAAGGAGAGCGCCCGCGCGTCCGCGATCATCCGGAACCTGTCACGCTTCGGGCGCCAGCAGTCGACCGAGCCGCAGGACGTCCGCATGCGCGACGTGGTCGCGTCCATCGTGGAGCTGCGCCAGCGGAAGATCGAGGAGAGCGGCATCGATCTGCAGGTGGACGAGGCGGTGCGGTCACCCGTCCGGGCCATCTTCACCGAGCTCCAGCAGGTGCTGCTGAACCTCGTGATCAATGCCGAGCAGGCGGTCACGGCGGTCGAGGCCGAGCCGCCGCGGATTGCGATTCGCACCTTCGAGCGGGACGGCCGCGTCGTCGTCGAGGTCGAGGACTCGGGCCAGGGCGTGCCACCCGACCACGAAGCCAAGCTGTTCCAGCCGTTCTTCACGACCAAGCCGGTCGGGGAAGGCACGGGCCTCGGCCTCTCGGTGAGCTACGGCATCATCGAGTCGCACGGCGGGCGCCTGTCCTATCGCCGCGCCCCGTCGGGAGGCGCCCTGTTCTCGTTCGACCTGCCGGTCTCGTCCGGCCCGCCGGAGCACGCATGACCACGCGCCTGTATTACACCGAGCCCTACCTCGCCGATTTCGACGCAGTCGTCACGTCCTGCACCGCGGCGGACGGAGGGTGGCTCGTCCAGCTGGATCAGACCGCGTTCTACCCGACCTCGGGCGGGCAGCCCTTCGACACCGGACAGCTCGGCGAGGCCGTGGTGCTCGACGTGCAGGATGCGGACGACGGGGCGGTCGTCCACCGCGTCGACCGGGCGCTCGAGCCTGGGGCGACGGTCCGCGGTCGCATCGACTGGCGCCGCCGGTTCGACCACATGCAGCAGCACACGGGCCAGCACGTGCTGTCGGCGGCCTTCGACGGCCTCGTCGGTGCGCGCACCGAGAGCTTTCATCTGGGCGCCACGAGCTCGACAATCGACCTGGGCCGCGTCGTGTCGCCCGACGAGATTGCCGCCGCCGAAGACGAGGCCAATCGCATCGTCTGGGAGGACCGGCCGGTCGGGATCCGGTTCGTGACCGCCGAGGAAGCGGCGGCGCTGCCGCTCCGGAAGGAGCCGTCCCGCGAGGGGCGCTTGCGCCTGATCGAGGTGGACGGCTTCGACCTCTCGGCCTGCGGCGGGACGCACGTGGCGCGCACCGGCGGTATCGGCCTGATAGCCGTGGGGGGCTGGGAGAAGTTCCGGGGAGGGACGCGGGTCGAGTTCCTCTGCGGCGCGCGTGCACTCGCGCGGTTCCGCGAGCACCGGGATGCCATCGCGGCCGTGCAGCGGCATTTGTCCGTGTCGCCGTCGGAGCTCGCCGCCGGCATCGAGAAGCTGCAGCACGACAACAAGGGGCTGCAACGCACGGCTCGCGGGTTCCAGGAGCAGCTCGCGGTGCACGAGGCGCGGGCGCTCACGGAACGCGCGGTCCGCGTAGGGGCGCGCCTGGTCGTGGCGGAGGTGCTGGACGGCTGGGACGCGCCGGGGCTGAAGGCGCTCGCGTCCGCAGCGGTGCGTCACGAGCCGTCGGCCGTCGTCGCGTTGTTCTCGGCGGGCACCCCGGCCATCGTCGTCATCGCGGCGGGCGCCACGGCGGATGCCGATGCCGGGGCGGCACTCAAGACGCTGGTGGCGGAGTTCGGTGGCAAGGGCGGTGGCAAGGCCGACCTCGCGCAAGGCGGAATCCCCGCGGACGCCCACGCGCTGGCTGACGCGGCGCGTGCGATCCTTGCCCGCTGACGCGCCAGGGCGGGGGCGGGCGGGGAATTCAGAATCAAGAATTGCGAATCAAGAAAGGAATTCTGAATTGAGAAGGAGGAAGGACAGCGAGATTCCTTCGTTGTTCATTCCTCATTCCTTTCTTGATTCTCGATTCTTGATTCTGAATTCCTCTCGCGCCAGGCTCTACTTGGGGGCCATCCGCAGAGCCCCATCCAGTCGAATCACTTCGCCGTTCAGCATCACGTTCTCGATGATGTGGCGTGCGAGGGCGGCGTATTCGGCCGGCTGGCCGAGGCGCGACGGGAAGGGCACCTGCTGGCCGAGCGAGGCGCGGGCGGCTTCCGGCAGTGCCGCGAGCAGCGGCGTGTCGAAGATGCCCGGGGCAATCGTCACGACACGAATCCCGATCGGCGCGAACTCGCGCGCGGCCGGCAGCGTGAGCGCGACGATGCCGCCCTTCGACGCGGCGTAGGCCGGCTGGCCGATTTGCCCGTCGTAGGCCGCGATCGACGCGGTGTTGACGATCACGCCGCGCTCGCCCGTGTCCTCCGGCGTGTTCCCCGCCATCTTCGCCGCGGCGAGACGGATCACATTGAACGTGCCCGTCAGGTTGACCTTGATCGTCTTCTCGAACAGGTCGAGCGAGTGCGGGCCGTTCTTGCCGACGATCTTCGCGGCCGGCCCGATGCCCGCGGCGTTGACCACGCCGTTCAGGCCGCCGAACGCCGAACCGGCGAGATCCACCGCGGCCTTGACCTGCTCCTCATTGGAGACGTCGGCCAACGCGAACTTCGCCTTGGCGCCCAGTGCCTGCTCGGCGGCCGCGCCGGCCTCGGCATTCACGTCGAGAATCACGACGTTGCCGCCGGCCGCGAGGATGGCCTCCGCCGCGGCGCGGCCCAGGCCCGAGGCGCCGCCCGTCACGATGAAAGTCTTGCCGTCGATACGCATGAGTCGGTCCCTTTCCGCCGGATGAACGACGGGAATTCAGAATGGAGCATCGAGAATTGCGAAAGGAATTCCGAATTCAGAATTCTGAAATTCCTTTCTCGATTCGCAATTCTCTATTCTGAATTCCCTCTCTGAAGTCCCTCTCTGAAGTCCCTCCGGGTGTGCCTGCGGCGCACCCGGGATAACGCTCCAGCATAGCGTAGAATGAAGAGATATCGAGGCGCCACCGGGGCGCGGAGAGGAGCGCATGATCGAGCACGGCAAGCTGTACTACGGCGGTGACTGGCAGGCGGCCTCGGCCGCCGAGACGATCGACGTCGTGTCGTCGGCCACCGAGGACGTCGTCGCCCGGGTCCCGCGGGGCACCGCCACCGACGTGGATCGCGCCGTGGCGGCGGCCCGCGCGGCGTTCCCCGCCTGGAGCGAGACGCCGGCCGCCGAACGTGCCGGGTGGCTCGAGAAGCTCTCCGCGGCCATGGCCGAGCGGATCCCGGCGATCGCGGAGGCGATCGCCCACGAGGTCGGCACGACCCTGAAGTTCGCCACCGCCGTCCAGGCCCAGTTCCCCGTGACCCACATCGGCCTCAATGGCAAGTGGCTGCGTGAGCTGCGCCTCGAGGAGGAGCTCGGTAATTCGCTTGTCATCAAGGAGGCGATCGGGGTCGTCGGCTGCATCACGCCGTGGAACTACCCCCTGCACCAGATCGTCGCGAAGGTTGCCCCGGCGCTGGCGGCCGGCTGCACCGTCGTGCTCAAGCCCGCCGAGCTCGCGCCCCTGAGCGCCTTCCTCCTGGCCGAGGCGGCGCACGCGATCGGCCTGCCGGCCGGCGTGCTCAACGTCGTCTCGGGATCGGGCCGGGTCGTCGGCGAGGCCATCCTCGCCCATCCCGACGTCGACATGGTCAGCTTCACCGGCTCGCTCAACGCCGGGCGACGGGTCGGCGCGGTGGCGGGCGACGGCATCAAGAAGGTCTGCCTCGAGCTCGGGGGCAAGTCGGCGTTCGTGGTGCTCGATGGCGCGCCGTTCGAGAAGGCCATCCCGGCCGGCGTCAACCACTGCATGCAGAACTCCGGGCAGACCTGCTCGGCCTGGACCCGCATGATCGTGCCCCGGTCACGCCAGGACGAGGTCGTCGAGCTCGCGAAGGCGCAGCTCGCCAAGCTCACGCTCGGCGATCCGTTCGACGCGGCATCGCGGCTCGGGCCGCTGGCGTCCGCCTCGCAGCGCGAGACCGTGCTCGGCTACATCGAGCAGGGCAGGAAGGAGGGGGCCCGGCTCGTCGCCGGCGGCGGGGCGCCCGAGGGCTTCCCGCGCGGCTTCTACGTCGAGCCCACGATCTTCGCGGACGTCAACAACGGCATGGTGATCGCGCAGGAGGAAATCTTCGGCCCGGTCCTGGCGATCATTCCGTACGACACCGAGGACGAAGCCGTGCGCATCGCCAACGACTCGCCGTACGGGCTGTCCGGCGGCGTCTGGGGCGCGTCGGTCGAGGCCGCCACCGCGGTCGCGCGCCGCATGCGCACCGGCCAGGTGGACATCAACGGCGGCCGCTTCAATCCCATGGCGCCGTTCGGTGGCTACAAGAAGTCGGGCATCGGACGGGAGATCGGCCCCCTCGCCATCGAGGAGTTCTTCCAGCTCAAGGCCATCCAGCGGTAAGCTGACGGGAACCCGGCGGTGCCGGACCGGCCCGCGCGGCCGTGGGCCGGTACCGAGCGGATCCCGGGGCGAACACGCGGCACGGAACCTGCTAGGACCTCAACATGCTGTTCGCCCTCTTCGCCGGCCTCGCGGCCGGCCTGGTCCACGTGCTGTCGGGGCCCGACCACCTCGCGGCCGTGGCGCCGCTCGCGGTGGACGGCGACCGCACGCACTGGAAGGCCGGCTTCCAGTGGGGTGTGGGGCACACGGCGGGCGTCCTGCTGATTGGCCTCCTGCTCCTCGGCTTCCGCGAGCTGCTCCCCATCGACGCCGTGTCCGCCTACAGCGAACGGATTGTGGGCCTTGCCCTCATCGGCGTCGGCGCCTGGGGGCTGAGCCGTGCGCGGCGGCTGCAGGTGCACCGGCACTCGGACGGCCACGTGCACGCGCACGTCAAGCCGGCGGCCGGCACGGACGTCGGCGCGCGCGAGCACCAGGCGCAGCACCGGCACCCGCACCTGCACGGGCACGTGCACACCCGCGCGTCCTTCCTGATGGGCACGCTGCACGGGCTCGCCGGCAGTTCGCACCTCTTCGGCATCCTGCCCGCGCTCGCGCTGCCGACACAGTCCGCGGCCCTCGCGTACTTGTCGGGGTTCGGGGTCGGTGCCGTGACCGCGATGACGGCCTTCGCCGCGGCCGTCGGTGCCCTGGCCACGCGCGTCGGCCAGCGTGGTGCCCGCGCCTACGGCCACCTGCTCTACGCGTCGTCCTGGGCGGCGGTCGCCGTCGGCGGCTTCTGGCTCGTGTCATAGGCAGCGGAGACGCGCCCACCCGGGATAGGATGGCGGGATGTCCTCCCGCCTGTCGGTGCTGCCTGGCATCCTGCTGGCGTTCCTCGTCATGCTCGCCGGCTTCTGGCTGGCGGACGTCCTGGGCCACGCCTTGCTGGCGGCACAGGGCCTGAGCGGCGGCAGCCCCATCTCGGGCGTGCCGGTCGCCATCATTCTCGGGCTCCTGATCCGCAACCTCCTGCCCCTGCCGTCCCAGGTCGCGCCCGGGCTCAGGTTCTCGGTGAGCACGATCCTGCGGCTCGGCATCGTGCTCGTCGGCATCCGCCTGAGTGTCTTCGACGTCCTGAAGCTCGGGGCGGCGGGCCTGCCGGTCGTGCTCGCGGCCATCCTGACCGGGATGCTGTTCGTCACCTGGTTCAATCGCCGGCTTGGCTTGCCCCCGCGCCTGGGGACCCTGGTGGCGGCCGGCACCAGCATCTGCGGCGTGACGGCCATCGTCTCGACCGCGCCGGCCATCGACGCGGACGAACGTGAGGTGGCCTACGCCGTCGCCAACATCGTCGCGTTCGGGCTGTTCGGCATGCTGGCCTACCCGTACTTCGCGCACGCGGTGCTGCCACGGTCCGAGACCATCGGCCTGTTCCTCGGCACGGCCGTGCACGACACGTCACAGGTCGTCGGCGCCGCCCTGACCTACAAGCAGATGTACGCGGACGACGTGGTGCTGCGCGTGGCGACGGTGACGAAGCTGACGCGCAACCTGTTCCTCGCGGGCGTGATCCCCATCCTGACCTGGATGCATGTGCGGCAGAGCCATGCGGGCGCGCCAGACACGCCGCGCGCGCGATGGACCAGTTATGTGCCGGCCTTCGTCCTGGGCTTCCTCGCGATGGCCGTCGTGCGCTCGGTGGGCGACGCCATGCTGAACGGCGGGCGCACCGCGTATGGCGTGTGGGACACCGCGGGCTGGAGCGTGGTGATCGCTCAACTGGGCGATTATTGGGGGTCGAAGGTCCTGCTCGGCACGGCCATGGCGGCCGTGGGGCTCAACACCGATTTCGCGGTCTTCAAGGGCGTCGGTCTGCGCCCGTTCGCGGTCGGCCTCGCCGGTGCCCTCGCGGTCGGCCTCGTCGGCATGGGCATGGCCATCGTCTTCGGGCGGTTCGTGGTGTTGTAGGACGGAGGTGCCACACGGGGGTGCGGCACGAGGGTGCCACACGAAGGTGCCACACGAAGGTGCCACACGAAGGTGCCACACGAAGGTGCGGCACGGAGGTGCGGCACGGGGGTGCGGCACGGGGGTGCGGCACGGAGGTGCGGCACGAGGGTGCCACACGAAGGTGCGGCACGGGGGTGCCACACGGAGGTGCCACACGACGGTGCGGCACGAAGGTGCGGCACGAGGGTGCCACACGGAGGTGCGGCACGAGGGTGCGGCACGGAGGTGCGGCACGGGGTGCTACACGGGGGTGCTACACGGAGGTGCACGGCCGTGGTGCGCTCGCCCTCCCGAACCCGCTCCGAGTCTCCGTGCCTCCGAGTCTCCGTGTCTCCGTGTCCGCTTTGCCCTGCGGCGGCGCTGTGCCGGCTACCGCCCGGTGGCCCGGTGCGAGAACGCGACCAGCCTCTCGAGGGCCTGGTCGATGCGGCGGTCGATCTCGGCGCCAGGGACGCGGTAGTTGTTCACCATGATCGCGAAGGCGAGCGGCTCGCCGTCGAGCGTGGTCAGGTACCCGGCGAGGGTGCGCACGCCGGTCATCGAGCCGGTCTTCGCCAGGACGCGACCCGCGGCGGGGGTGTCCTCGAGGCGGTTGGCCAGGGTGCCGCTCACGCCGGCCACCGGCAGCGACGTGCGCATCGTCTCGTCGAGCGCCGGGTCCGCCCACATGTAGGTGAGCAGCCACACCAGCGAGTCCGCCGTCACCATGTCGTAACGCGAGAGCCCCGAGCCGTCGCGTGGCACGAAGAAGTCCGGGAGCACGCTCCACGGACGCAGGGTCTCCCTTAGCGTGTCGAGGCCCCCTTCCGGGGTTGCCGGCGCGCCGACCGGTGCCATCGAGTAGAGCAGGGTCTCCGCGTAGAGGTTGCGACTCCACTTGAGCAGGACGTCCGCAATCTCGGACAGCGGCGGCGACCGGTCCACGAGCAGCTCCGTGGCCGTCGAGAGATCGGGCGGCTGCGCGAGCTCGCCGATGTCCGCCGTGCCGGCCGCCACGAAGACGCCGTGCCGGGCCAGGGCCTCACGAAGGGCGTTGAGGTAGAGGCGCGTGGGGTTGTCCACGGCGGCCGACAGCGTCACCGGCGCCGAACCGGTGACCACCGTGCCATGGACGCCGAGGAAGATGGTGCCGGGCACGCGCGACAAGGTGATCTTCGTCTCGCCGCTCTCCGGCACCGTGACCACGTCGTGATCCACGATCAGCCCGGACCCGAACGGGGCCGTGGTGATGATCGCCCGGTTGCCGGGACCCATCCCCGGCCCCACCGTGACCTCCACCGCGTTCTCGTGGTACTGCAGCGCGCCGACGGGCGCCGCATAGCCGTACTGCAGGTCATCCCAGGCCCAGCCCGCGCCCCAGCCAGGCTCCGCGAAGGCGCGGTCGTCGCCGATGAGTCGTCCGTTGACGATCCGGATGCCGCGGGCCGAGAGCGCGGCCGCCCAGTCGTCGAAGGCGCGCCAGCGTTCGGGATGGCGGGGATTGATCGTCGGGTCGCCGTTGCCCACCACCACCAGGTCGCCGTCGAGCGTTCCGCCGGCGCCCACCGGGCCGGTGGCGAGGATCCGCGTGGTGTAGCGGTAGTCCCACCCGAGGGTCGCGGCCGCCGCCGCCACCGTGAACAGCTTCTCGGTGGAGGCGGGGACCATGAGCTGGAAGGCGTTCAGGCTGTAGAGCGTCTCGGCGTGCTGCAGCGAGTAGACGTGCACGGCCCACTGGGCATGGTCCACCGTCGCGTCGGTGAAGAGCCCGCGCAGGTCGCGGCGAAGCTGCTCGATGGCCGTCGGGTTGTCGATGGCCTCGACCAGCGTGGGCCGCTGGACGGCGGGCGCGCAGGCGGTGGCGCCGAGGATCAGCGCCACCAGGCCCACACGCACGAGCATGCCGCGCCGCGCCACGCCCATCAGGGCCCGGCCGGCGGCTTGGCGGCGTCCGGTGCCGGGGCGGGCGGTTCCAGCACCGCCTCGAACGCCTTCACGGCGTCCTCGACCGCGGCAACGGGCACGCGGGCGGCGCCCGGCTCGTCTTCACGCCCGGCGAAGCCCTGCCCCGCATCGGTCGCGAGGCGCACGCGCTCGAACGTGCCGCCGTCGTAGCTGACGGCCACCGTCAGGGCGGGGTTGGCGAGCCCGCTGCCGTCGGTGGTCTCCGCGAACGACTCGGCGCGGATGTTCGACAGCTTCGTCAGCAGGTCCTCGACCCGGGCCTGCTCGACGTCGGCCTTCGCGCCGTCCCGCTCCAGTTGCCAGCCGGCGTCGCCGCCGCCCTTCGACAGGCGGACGGTCGTGCCGTTGCGCACGAGCGTGAGTTGTTCGGCGTTGAACGGCCGGAAGCCGAACACCTCCTTCGTCCGGTAGGCCGCCACGTCCTTCTCGAGGTCGGTGACGAGCGACGGGTCCACCGTGAAGACGAGCTCCCGCGCCTCGTCGCGCGCGTACGTCTTGCCGTCGACGTCCGGGCCCAGCGCGAGTGTCGCCTGGCTGCTGCCCGTCGACACCGTGATGCGGGCGGCCGGGTCGGCGAGGCCGTACTTGGCCAGGTCGGTCCCGTCGGTCTCGACGAGCGCCGACATGCTCGCGGTCGACAGCCGGGTCAACAGGCCCTCGATGGCGCCGTAGTCGCCGCGCGCCTTGACGGGCGCCTCGACGGTCCACGTGCTGCCGTCGCGCGCCAGCCGTATCGGCTCGCCCGACCCGTGCCGGATCGTGATGCCATCGGCCTTGTCGCGCTCGAACGCCAGCACGCTCTTGTCGCGCAGGTCGAACGGCTTCTTGTCGAAGGTCGTCTCGAGGAACGACGACACGAGCACGACGCGGTTCGAGTCGCCGGCCCGGGCATAGACGTCGCTCCCGGCGGGGGTCTTGTCGCCGATCTCCAGCGTGCCGGCGCCGCCGGCGGCGGTGGTATAGGCCACGCGAATCCGGGGGTCGGCAAGGCCGTACGCCGCCAGGTCCGACGCCTGCTCGTCGACCACGCGGTTGATCGCCACCGAGGCGAGGTTGGATGTCAGGCCCGAGACCTCGGTGGCGTCGGCGTCGGTCGCGACCGGCGCGGTCATCTTCCAGGTGTCGCCGTCCTTCTCGATGACGGAGGTCTCGCCGCCGGCCGTGAGGCGGATGCCGGTGATCTGGTCCGCCTCGACGGTGAAGAGCGACTCGCGGTTCTCGTCGCCGGCCGGCGGGGCCTCGCCGAAGTAGATGTAGGCCCCGAGGCCGGCCAGGACGAGGGCAAGGACGAGGGTGGACGTGAGGCCGCGCATCCCTACCGTCTCCGCCACCAGGTGTACACGCCGGCGCCGAAGATCAGGCCGGGGATGAGGAACACCGACAGCAGGAACACCCGGGACTGCTGGTCGGCGGTGAGTGTGATGCGCCGGTCCTCGGGCTCGCGCGGGCGGATGGCGATCAGGTTCTCCTGCTGCGCCAGCCAGTTGACCGTGTTCAGGAAGAAGTCCTGGTTGCCCTGGATGCCGAGGCCGTAGTTGGCCGCGAAGTCGGAATCGCCGATCGCGACGAGGCGCGACTCGCGGGCGGGCGGCGCCTCACCCTCGGGCGTCCCGCCGGCGGGCGGCTCCGGCTGCTCGGCGGCCGGCGCCGAGACGGCGGCGCCAAGCACGATCGGGCCGCGGCGGTCGCCGGCCTGCGCGTTGAACTCGACCGGCTGTCCACTCGTGAGGCTGGCCATGTCGTGCTCGGCCCAGCTCTGGGGGCTCGTCTCGACGATCGGCTGGGCGGTGTGCCCGTTGGTGCCACCCGAGATCGGCGTGATCGAGCGCGCCAGCGGGAACGCCGTCATGAGCTGGAAGCGGTCGGTGATCGGGTGGGCGGGATAACTGGCCGCGACCGGCACCGAGGCATCGGTCCCGAGCAGCTGCCCGATGCCGCTCGCGTCGACGACGATGTCGTCGTCCGCGGTGAGGCCCCAGGCGTTGAGGAAGTCGGACAGCGCCGGCATCGGCCGGGGCTGGCTGCCCTCGGGGGGATCCAGCAGCACGAGCACCTTGCCGCCCTTCGCCATGTAGCGGCTGAGCGCCCCGACCTCGCCCGCCAGGAAGTCGGTCTGCGGCCCCGCGATGATGATTACCGTCGCGTCCGCCGGCACCTCGCCGGTCTGCGCGAGCACGAGGCGTTCGACCTTGTAGTTGTCGCGCCCGAGCGCGTCTGCGACCGTCTGGTATCCCTCACGGTCACTGCTCGTCGGGTCCTTCTCGCCGTGGCCCTGCGTGAAGTAGACGGTGCGCTCCTCGCCGGTGACGGCCTTGATGAGCGCGTTGGTGACCGCCTGCTCGTCGGCGCCGGTGGTCACGCGCTCGACGCGGTCCTTGTAGGCCACGAGGATCGTGCCGTAGGACTGCACCTCCGCCTGCCGGGCGCGAGCCGGCTGGCGATCCATGTCGACGTACTCCACCGAGACCTTCGGCGAGTGGTACGTGTACTCGTCGAGGCGCGCGCGGAAGCGGTCGAAGTTGGTCTCCTGGTCGAAGACCGTGAACGTGACGGGGGCGTCGAGCGTCTCGAGCACCTTCACGGTCTGGTCGGAGAGGCTGTAGACCTGGTTCGCGGTCAGGTCCCACCGCTTGTTCTGGCGGGCAGCCAGGTAGTTCACCGCGACGAGGATGCCGGCCACGATGAGGATGCTCACGACCGACAGCGTGCCGTAGCGCGCCGCGCGCCCCTGGTAGGTGCCCGCGACGTCACGCCAGTGCCCGGCCATGTAGACGAGCACGCAGACGAGCCCGGCCCAGGCGCCCCACTGGGCGTACTGGATCCACTCGGGCCTGAGGAACCGCACGGCGACGGCGGCGAACACGAGCGCCGTGCCAATCCATCCGATTGCGCCAAGTACCCGCGACATCATCAACCCCGCCACCGTTCGCTGTCCACCGACTTGGCCGTGAGGAACAGGCCGAAGGCGATGAAGCTCACGTAATAGACCAGGTGCTTCGTGTCGATCACCCCACGGGCGAAGTCGTCCAGGTGGTCGGTGATCGACAGCGCCTGCAGCACCGCCTGTGCCGTCGGGCCCACGAAGCTGCCGATCCAGTTGATCACCCACAGCATCAGGAACACCGCGAAGGTGACCATGCCGGCGACAATCTGGTTCTTCGTCGCGCTCGAGATGAGCAGACCGACCGAGATGAAGCACCCGCCCATGAGCAGCAGGCCCAGGTAGCCGCTCGCAATCGGCTTCCACTCCGGGTTGCCATACACGAAGAGGATCGCCATGTGGATGAGCGTCACACCGAGCATCGCGGCGTAGAGCCCCATGGCGCCGAGGAACTTGCCCAGGATGATCTGCCAGTCGGTCACCGGCGAGGTCAGCAGCAGCTCGATCGTGCCCGAGCGCTTCTCCTCGGCGTAGGTCCGCATCGTGATCATCGGCAGAACGAACAGCGCGATGACGCTCGCGTTCATCAGCAGCGGGCCGATGAGCATCTGGTTCACGTTCATCGCCTGCGGGCCCATCTGCATCATCTGCATGCTCTGCCGCTCGAAGAACGCGAGCAGGGCGTAGAAGAAGTAGCCGAACAGCAGCGCGAAGAAGCCGACGACGATGTAGCCGGTCGGGGAGGCGAAGTAGCCGCGGAGCTCCTTGCCGCCGATGGTGAGGATGTTACGCATCGGGCGCCTCCATGACGGGCTCCGCCGCCGCCGCGACGCCAGGGGCGGCGCCCTCCTCGGTGGTGAGGCTCAGGAAGATGTCCTCGAGGCTCATGCGCATCGGCCGGAGCTCGAGCAGGCCCCAGCCACGGCCCACGATGGCCGCGGCCACGTCGCGGCGGATGTCGTGGCCCCGCTCGCTGTCGATCTCGATCTCGACCAGGCCGTCGCGCTCGGCGGTCACCGCCGCGCGCGTCACGCCAGGCACGCCGGCGAGGGCCGGGCCCGCGTCGGCAGCCGGCGCCGCGGCCTGGACGTAGATCGTGACCGACCCACGCAGGCGGGCCGTCAGCCCCTCGGGCGTGTCGACCGCCACGACCTTGCCCTTGTTGATGATCACCACCCGCTGGCAGGTCTGGGAGACCTCGGGCAGGATGTGCGTGCTCAGCACGATGGTGTGCGCGCCGCCGAGTTCGCGAATGAGCTGGCGCGTCTCGATGATCTGCTTCGGGTCGAGGCCGGCCGTCGGCTCGTCCAGGACCAGCACGTCGGGGTTGTGCAGGATGGCCTGCGCGAGGCCGACGCGCTGCTTGTAGCCCTTCGAGAGCTTCCCGCAGTGGCGGCTGGCCATGTCGGCCACCCACGTCCGCTTCATCGCCGTGTCGACCCGGTCGACGACCTCGCGCCGGGGCACGCCCTTGAGGCGCGCCACGAACGTGAGGTACTCGCGAACCGTCATGTCGGGGTAGAGCGGTGGGGTTTCGGGCAGGTAGCCCGTGCGGCGTTTGGCTTCGAGGGGCTCGTCGAACACGTCGTGGCCGGCCACGACGACCTTGCCCTCGCTCGCCGGCATGTAGCCGGTGATGATGCGCATGGTGGTCGTCTTCCCGGCGCCGTTGGGGCCGAGGAAGCCGAGGATCTCGCCGGGTTCGACCCGGAAGGTGACGTTATCGACCGCCGTGAAGGGACCGTAGTGCTTCGAGAGTTGCTGAACCTCGATCACGGAGTTCTCCGACGTTCATCGTTCCGACGCGGCGCGGCGAGGGTGGGAAGCGGAAAGCCAGGCCATCGAGTGGACCGTCTCCACTGAGTCAGTACTCCGCAAGGCGGTGATGACCCGCGAAACACGGGCCGCGACAACGGAGCGGCCGAGAGTGGTTCGGGGCATACACGCCATTAGACGACGACAGCGCGCGCGGAACCAGGCATTGAAGTGCGCTAAAGTGCAGACGCGGCGTTGATTAGGGAACCGCAGCCCCCCATCCTAGTCGAACGCCCTGCAGGCGGCAAGACCGACGGGCTGGCCGTCTGTTTGGACGGCGGCGGCCGTCGTCCGGCCGGCGCGCCCGGGGAGGGGCGCGCCGGATGACGGGTGGAGCCGCGTCACGGGCAACGGTTACTATGATCAATTGGACGGCCCGGCCGGGCCGTCCGCACCTCAAACCGCGAAGGAGTCCCTGATGCCAGCCGACCTTGGAACGAAGGCCCCCGATTTCACGCTCATGAACCAGGACCGCGAGCCCGTCACGCTCAGCCAGCTCCTGGCCAACGGCCCCGTCGTCATCGCCTTCTTCCCGGCGGCCTTCAGCGGCGTCTGCGAGAAGGAGCTCTGCACGTTCCGCGACTCGCTGAGCGAGCTGAACAAGCTGCAGGCCCAGGTCGTCGGGATCAGCGTTGACACGTTCTTCGCCCTGAAGGCGTGGTCGGAGCAGCACAAGTTCGCCTTCCCGCTGCTCAGCGACTTCAACAAGGAGGTCATCCGCGCCTACGACGTCTACAACCCGGACATGATCGGGTTGAAGGGCATCGCGAAGCGGTCCGTTTTCGTGGTCGACACGAAGGGCATCGTCCGGCACCGCGAGGTGCTCGAGGACGCCCGCAACGAGCCCGACTACGCCGCCGTGCGCTCGTCGCTCCAGTCGCTGTAGCCATCGGCCCCGGCCTCCGGCACGGGACGCGGCCCCGGCCGCGTCCCGGAGGCCGGCGGCGCGGCCACGCGCGTGCGTGGCCCGCCCACCAGGCGCTCGAGTGCCTCCACCTGCGCCATCGTGACCTCGGCCTGGGCGTTCAGCTCCTCGCTGGCCGCCGCGCTCTCCTCCGCGCTGGCCGCCGTCGTCTGCGTGACCCGCTCCATCTGCGACACGGCCTGCGTGATCTGGCCGATGCCCTGCGACTGCTGCTCGCTGGCGGTGCTGACCTCACCCACGAGGCGGCCGACCTCCCCGACGCTCTTCGTGATCGCGGCCATGGACGCGGCGACCTGGTTGACGCGCGTCCCGCCCTCGGCGGCCCGCTCGGACGACTCGGCAATCAGCGTCGACGTGTCGCGGGCGGCCTGTGCCGAGCGTTGCGCCAGGTTGCGCACCTCGTCGGCCACCACGGCGAAGCCCATGCCGGCCTCGCCCGCGCGCGCCGCCTCCACCGCCGCGTTCAGCGCGAGGATGTTGGTCTGGAACGCAATCTCGTCAATGGTCGAGATGATCTTCGAGACCTTGTCGCTCGTCTCCACGATGCCGCGCATCGAACGGACCATCTCCTCGAGCGACCGGTTGGAGTCCTTGACCAGCCGCTCGGTGTCGCCCATCAGCCGCGCGGCCTCCCGGGCTCCCTCGGCGTTGCTCTGCGTCATTGACGACATCTCCTCGAGGGACGCCGAGGTCTCCTCGAGCGACGCCGCCTGCTCGGTGGCCCCCTGGGACAGGTGCTGGGCCGCCGACGAAACCTGCGTCGACGCAGCGACGATCTGCTCCGAGCCCTCGCGCAGCGACGCGGCCGTCTCGGCCAGGGCACGGTTGATCCCGCGGATGACCCACAGCACGCCGGCTGCGCCGACGGCCGAGAGGACGAGCAGCAGGATCGAGGTCCAGAACGCCGCGCCGTAGGTCGACTCGGCGGAGACATCTTCCTGGTCGAACCGGGCGACGAGCCGATCCTGCGCGGCCTCGATGTCGGTGAGGAGCGCGTCGATGCTGGCCTGGCTCTGCTGGAGGTCGAGCGCGATTGCCGCGTCCACCTGGCCCTGCTCGAGCAACTGCGCGATCTCCTCGTGGAACGCCATCCAGGCGTCGAGCTTGGTCACCACGCCCTGCAGCGCTCCGCGATCCTCGTCGGACGTCTCGGCCGCCGCCAGCGTGGCCAGCGCCGACCGGGCCTCATCAGCGAACTGGTCCACGGCGGCGTGTCCGGCGCGGATCGCGTCCTCGTCGCCCTCGAGCGTGGCCATCAGGATCTGCCGCTGCGCGCCCACCAGCCCGCGGGCGAAGGCCTCCACCTCCGTTCCGGACCGGGCCAGGCGCCCGGCATCGGCGGTGTCATCCTGGGTGCCCTTGATGATCCGGGTCGATGCGATCGTCACGATGCCGCTGATGACCAGCAGCGCGACGATGGCGCCCACCGCTGCCAGCAACCTGGCCTTGATACTCCACTCGCGGGACATGATGCCGCTCCTTCGCTGTTGTCGGGCGTCGTTGCCGGCGCCCCCGGGGGGTGACGACTAGAAGACCACTTGCAGGCGCATGGTGCCCATGACGGCCGGACTGCCGCTCACGCGCCCGGCCGGGTGGGAGACGATCTGGAGGTCCGACTTGAGCCAGAGCCACTCCGCCAGCGGCACGGCGTAGAATCCGCCGACGTTCGTTTCCCTGCCGGCGGGCGCCGCCGTCGCGGCGCACGCGCCAAAGTGCACGACGCTGGCGGCGAGCCCGGCGCGATCGCGCGGGCGCCAGGGCACGAGCCCCTGGGTCGTGATGCCCACGCCGACGTGGCGCGTGATCTCCGAGACCTCACCGTCCGCCCAGCCGGCCTGCACGAACACGCCGGCGAGCGCGGGCTCGCCGGCCCCGTTGATGCCGGCCCAGACGGACTGGTCGAACACCGCGTAGGTGCCGGTCGTGCCCTGCGACCGCGAACCATCCGGGCGTTCGAAGGTGCCCGAGTGATGCCACGCGCCCACGCCCAGGCGGCCGCTGTCCCAGGCCGCTCCGGCTTCCTGGATGACGAATGGTGTCCCGACACCGCTGTCCCCGAGCGCGGGCCGGCCGTTGTAGAGGCCTGTGGCGCTGTACAGCCCGCCTCCAGGCTCCAGGACGACGTTCACGCTGGCGGCGGGCTCAGGGTAGGTGGGCAGCAGGAAGAGCGTGGGGCTCACGCCCACCGAGGGATTGATGAACTCGCCGCCATGCTCGACGTACGCGAACTCGGAGTTGGCGTCGACGCGACCGACCTTCAGCCGGAGGCGCTCACCCGCGAGGTGCCCTTCCACCCACGCTTCGCCGCGTCCGGCAAACGAGTCGGTGTCGATGTTGGAGAAGCCCTGCGCGCTGATCTGGCATGCCCCCCCGTCGCGTCCGCCCTTCTGCATGAACTGGACGGACGCGCGCCAGCCGCGGGCGTGCGGGACCAGCGCCTCCAGGTCGAGGGTGGCGCCGACGACGGTCAGGCCACGCAGGCCGCGTGCGCCGTGCTGCCCGTCGACGCGGCTCGACGAGAGATCGGCGGTGTGCTCGGCGGTGATCTCGAACCCTCGCTGGGCGAGCCATGTCCGTGCGCCGCCCCAGTCGCCACTCATCGAGGCCCAGTCGTGCCAGGGCCGGCCGCCCGGACGGTCGGGCGGGACCGGGGCGCTGGGCGTGTCGGTGCTGTGGACGGTGGTGCTCGAGCCGGGAGCCGGCGGAGGCGATTGCGCGAAGGCCGGCAGGGCCGCCAGCAGGGCGGCCGCCATCACGGCGGGGGGAATCACGGGACGCATGACGGTCACCTCGCGACAGGTGGGGACCGGTCTGCCGCATGCGCCGCGCACCGGGGGGTACGCGTCTCTACGATGTCTGCAGATGTAATCGGCACCCCGCACGGCCCCTTGAGCCACGGTGTCGGGGGGCGGGTGGTCGGCTTGCGACGGGGCTGGGGGTCCTGATAGGCTGAACATATGAGCATTCGTTCAGGTGTCAAGGACGTCTGCGACGTTGCCCACCTGCACCCGGCGCGGGTGGCCGAGCTCCGGCAGGTGCTGATTGCGGACGAGGCGGTTGCCGGGCTGGCGGAGATATTCAGTGCGCTGGGCGACCCGACCCGGGTCCGGATCCTCGACGCGCTGTCGCACGGCGAGTTGTGCGTCTGCGACCTCGCGGCGCTGATCGGGATGTCCGAGTCGGCCGTGTCGCACCAGTTGCGGCTGCTGCGCGCGCTTCGGGTCGTCCGGCCTCGCCGCGACGGGCGCATGGTCTTCTACTCGCTCGATGACCAGCACATCCTCGCCCTCGTGCGGCAGGGCCTGCGGCACGTCGAGGAGGAACCGCGCACCACGCGACTGAGGCCGGCCCGATGAGCGCGTCACCCGCTGCGCCGTCGCCGGCTGCCGCCCCGGTGGCTCCGGCCTGCTGCGGCAGCTGTGCCGTGCCGACCGAGACCGTGTTCAAGGTGGAGGGCCTCTGCTGCAGTGAAGAGGTGGCGATCCTCGAGCGCCGCCTCGGGCCCGTGGCCGGGGTCGAACACGTCTCCGCCGATGCGCTCGGCCAGCGGTTGCACGTGCGGTACGACGCCTCGCGCCTGTCGGCCACGGCCATCGTCGACGCGGTTGCCGAGACGGGGATGCGTGCCTGGATCGAGCAGGACGCGCCCGTGGTGCGCGCGAGCTCGCGACTCCGCGGGCCGCTCGTCGCCGCGTCCGCCGTGCTGCTCGCGGCCGGCGGCGCCTCCTCGTACCTCGGCGCGGCCGAGCCTGTGTCGGCGGGGCTCTACGTGCTCGCGGCGCTGGCCGGTGGCGTCTTTCCCGCCCATCGCGCGGTCATGGCGCTCCGCCAGCGCCTGCTCGACATCAACGCGTTGATGCTCATCGCGGTGGCGGGTGCGCTCGTCCTCGGCGAGTGGTCCGAAGCCGGCACCGTGGTCTTCCTCTTCAGCGTGGCGCAGTGGCTCGAGTCGCGCAGCATGGATCGCGCGCGTGATGCCATCCGGGCGCTGATGGATCTCGCGCCCGCGGAGGCGCGGGTCCGCCAGGACGGCCAGGAGACGACGGTGCCGCTGGACCGCGTGTCCCCCGGGGCCCTCGTGATCGTGCGGCCGGGAGAGAAGATCCCGGTGGACGGCATCGTGCACGACGGGCGGTCGGACATCAACCAGGCGCCGATCACCGGTGAGTCGCTCCCGGTGGAGAAGGGGCCTGGCGAGGAGGTGTACGCCGGCACCATCAACGGCCATGGGGCCCTGGACATCACCGTCACGCGGCACCGGGGCGACACGACCCTCTCACGCATCATCCACCTGGTCGAGTCCGCGCAGGCCCAGCGTGCCCCCTCGCAGCAGTTCATCGATCGGTTCGCGCGGTGGTACACGCCCGCGGTGGTCGCGCTCTCGCTGCTCGTCGCCGTGGCCCCGCCGATCCTCGCCGGCGCCGATGCCGCCACGTGGTTCTATCGGGCGCTGGTGCTTCTCGTGATCGCCTGTCCGTGCGCGCTCGTCATCTCGACGCCGGTCTCCATCGTGTCCGCGCTGGCGGCCGCCGCCCGGGGTGGCGTGCTCATCAAGGGCGGCGCCCACCTCGAACGCCTGGCGGCGGTGAGGGTCATGGCCTTCGACAAGACCGGCACGCTCACACGGGGCGAAGTGGCGGTGGTGGAGGTCGCGCCACTCGAGGGCGCGACGGCGCGGGACCTGCTCGCGGCCGCCGCGTCGGTCGAGCAGCGCTCCGAGCACCCGATCGCGGCGGCGGTGATCGACGAGGCGAGACGGCAGGGGATCGCGGTGCCCACCGGGACCGGCGTGCGCGCACTGCCCGGTCTGGGCGCCGAAGGGACGGCCGACGGCGCCATGGTGGTCGTCGGCAACCCCCGGCTGTTCGCCGAGCGCGACCTCCTGACCGCACCGGCGGAGGCGCTGGTCGCCCGCTTCGCCGATCGCGGGATATCGCCGGTGCTCGTCGCGCACGCGGGACGCGTGCTCGGCGCCATCGGGATCGCCGACCGTCCGCGCGAGGTCGCGAGCGACGTGGTCGGGCTGCTGCACGGCCTCGGCATCCGGCGCCTTGCGATGCTGACCGGCGACCAGCCGGCCGCCGCGCAGGCGCTCGCGGCCCGGCTGGGCATCGACGACGTGCGCGCCGGCCTGTTGCCCGGCGACAAGGTCGACGCCGTACGCGAACTGGCCGGACGGCACGGCCCGATCGCCATGGTCGGTGACGGCGTCAACGACGCGCCCGCCCTCGCGGCCTCGGACGTGGGCATCGTGATGGGCGCGATCGGCAGCGACGCGGCGCTCGAGACCGCTGACGTCGCGCTCATGACCGACGAGCTGCAGAAGCTGCCGTATGCCGTCCGCCTGAGCCGCGCGACCATGCGGAACATCCAGGCCAACATCGCGCTCTCGCTCCTGCTGAAGGCCGTGTTCCTGGCCGCCGCGATCGGTGGTGTGGCCACGTTGTGGATGGCCGTGCTCGCCGACACGGGTGCGTCCCTGCTCGTCGTGGCCAACGCGTTGCGCCTGCTGCGCCACGCGTGACGAGGCGGGGCGTCGCCCCGCGTGGCGGGAACGCCGTGCCGGCCCGTTCCGTTGCAGACGCTCGCGCCTTCTCGCTATAATCCGTGTGTTCGCCGGTCCGACACGAGGAGCGCTTGCATGGCCGTTTCCTGCCCCGAATGCGATTCGCCGATCGACATCGACGAGCTCGATGCCGACGTCGGTGACGAGCTGTCCTGCTCGGAATGTGGAGCCCTGCTCCGCGTGTCGGACGACTCGCCGCTCGAGCTCGAGATCGTCGACGACGAGGATGAGGACGACCTCGACGACGACGACGACGAGGAAGAAGACGAAGACGACGAGGACGAAGACGACGATGACGAGGAGGACGGCGGCTGGAGCGACGACGAGGAGTAGCCTGACGTCATGACGGGTGCCGACACGCCGGCCGTGCCGGACGCCGTCCAGGCGAAGGCCGCGGCGCTCGACGCGCGGCTGGCCGGGTTCGGATCGGTCGTCGTCGCGTTCAGCGGCGGCGTCGACAGCGCGTTCCTCGCCTGCGCGGCCCGGCGGGTGCTCGGGCCCCGCGCCCTCGCGGTGACCGCCGACAGCCCCAGCTATCCAGACTCGCACCGCCAGGTGGCGCTGCGCGTCGCCCGCGAGTTCGATCTCGCGCACGAGATCATCCAGACCGCGGAGCTCGAGCGCCCCGCCTACCGCGCCAACGGCCCCGATCGCTGCTACCACTGCAAGACCGAGCTCTACGCCCACCTGGCGGACCTCGCCCGCGCGCGTGGGTTCGCGGTGGTCGCCGACGGCAGCAACGCCGACGACCGTGGTGACTATCGGCCTGGCCGCCAGGCGGCGCGGGAGCATGGCGTCGTGAGCCCGCTCGACGAGGCCGGCCTCCAGAAGGACGAGATCCGGTTGCTGTCGCGGGCCGCCGGCCTGCCCACCTGGGACGAGCCGGCGTCGGCCTGCCTGTCCTCGCGCATTCCCTACGGCGCCGAGGTGACCGATGAGAAGCTGCGGCGCATCGAGCAGGCCGAGAGCGTGCTTCGCGCGAACGGCTTCCGCATCTTCCGCGTGCGCCACCACGACACGGTCGCGCGCCTCGAGATCGCCCGCAGCGAGATGGCGCGCGCGCTGGAACCCGAGGTGAACGGCCGGCTCGTCGAGGCGCTCAAGGCGCTGGGGTACCAGTACGTGAGCCTCGACCTGCAGGGCTACCGGCTCGGCAGCCTGAACGAGGCGTTGCGCCTCCGGCCCGTCCGGTGACGCGGCGCGTCGCCGCGGCGCTGGCCCTCGCCTTTGCGCTCGCCCACCTGCCGTTCCTGTCGGCCTCGCTCGAGGACATCGACTCGGCCAACTTCGCGCTGGGCATCCGCGACTTCGATGTCGCGGCGCACCAGCCGCACCCGCCCGGGTATCCCGTCTACATCGCGCTCGCCAGGCTGACGACGGCGGCGACCGGCGCCGTGTCGAGCCTGCGGCCTGAGAGCGTGCTCGACGCGCGGGCGCTGGCCGTGCTGTCGCTTGCGGGCGGCGTCGTCGCGGTCTGGCTCGTCGCGCTGGTGTTCGCGAGTGCCGCGCCGCTGGCCGGCGCCGAACGCACGGCCGCGCCGTGGCAGCGCCTGCAGCCGCGCGCGCTGGCGACCGCACTGGTGGCCGCGGCGTGCCCGCTGTTCTGGTACATGGCGGCCCGGCCCATGAGCGACATGCCGGGGCTGGCCGCGGAGCTCGCCGCCCAGGCGTGCCTCGCGCTGGCCTGGTGGCGGCAGCAGGCACGCGACGGCGATCGCCGCCTCTCGCCCGGGGACATGGCGGCGTCGGGCGGCATGATCGTCCTCGGCGCCCTGCTTGCGGCGCTCGCGATCGGCGTGCGCTCGCAGGCGGCCTGGCTGACGCTCCCGCTGCTGGCGCTGGTCCTGGTCGATCGGGTCGGACGCGGCGCGGCGGGCGCGATGCTGGGCAGCGCGATGACCTTCACGGTCGGCGTGCTCGCGTGGGCCGTGCCGCTGCTCGTGCTGACGGGCGGCCCCGCGGCGTACCTGGCGGCGCTCGGCGGACAGGCCGGCGACGACTTCGCGGGTGTGCCGATGCTCTACCTGCACCCGTCGCTGCGCCTCGCCGCCTTCGGGCTGCGCGATACGCTGCTGGTGCCGTGGGACCACTACTGGCTCGGCGGCGTGGTCGTGGCTCTCGCGGCGGCCGGCGCCCTCGTGCTGCTCTGGCGCGAGCGCCGGACGGCGGCCTTCGTGGCCGCGCTGGCGGGGCCCTATCTCCTGTTCCACCTCCTGTTCCAGGAACCACAGGTGTTGCGCTATGCGCTGCCGCTGGTCCCGCCCGTCGTCTTCCTCGCGATGACCGCGCTCGAGGCGGCCGGCCGGCGGGTGCTCTGGGTGGGCAGCGTGGCGCTGGCGGCCGCCGGCCTGGCGGTCGCCGCGCCCACGCTGGCCGCCTACGCGGCCGAACCCAGTCCCGTGCGGCGCGCGGTCGCCGAGATGACCGGCCGGGCGGCCGTCGAGCCACCGGCTGCCCTGGGCCTGCACTTCGTCTTCCGCCGCCCGCTCGAGGCCGAGCCCGCCCCCGTCGCGCGCCAGTTGCCCGCCCCCGCGGGACGTGAATGGCTGGAGCTGGTCAAACTCTGGCGGGCGGACGCGGCGGCACCGGTGTGGTACCTGGCGGATCCGATCCGGACCGACCTGGCCCTCGTCGATCCACGCAGCCGCCAGGACGTGCACCGGTACCGCTGGGCGGTCGACAGCCTCTCGATGCTGGGCGGGATGCGGCCGTCAGCCGCCGATTGGTACGAGCTGTCGCCGCCAGGCTGGTTTGCCGGCACCGGGTGGGCCCTCACCCCCGAGATCGCGGGGGTGTCGCGGGCCATGAACGCGGGGCCTTCCATCGCACCAATTGAAGCCTGGGTGCGCCGGCGTCCCGACCCCGTGCGTGTGCTCGTCGGCGGCCGCAACCTCGCGGAAGCCGGCGCGCCGCCGGCGGAGTTCACGCTGGCTCTCGACGGTCAATCCGTCGCCAGCTGGACGGTGAAGCCGGGCTTCTTCCTGAGGGTCATCGACCTGCCGGCCGGGGCCCTCGAGGGGGACGGTCCGCTGGCGACCCTCACCTTCGCGTCGCGGACGATGTCCGGCGACGCCACCGTGCCCACGGCCATCGAGCAGTTCGATCTGCAGACGGCCGGCACGATGATGTGGGGCTACGGGGAGGGGTGGCACGAAGCGGAGTACTCGACGGCGCGGGGCCTCTGGCGCTGGACCTCCGAGCGCGCGGTGGTGCGGGTCGTCGACGCACCCGAAGGGCAAGATCTGGTGTTGCGTGTGCGGGCGGAGGCACCAGCCACGTCGTTCGTGCGGCCGTCGTCGGTGACGGTGCGCGTGGGCGCGCGTGAGCTGACCCGTCTGGCCGTCGAGGGGCTGGCGGAGTGGAGTGTCACCGTCCCTGCGGCAGAGCTGAAGGCCGCCGGAGGTGAAGTCGCGCTCGAGACCGATCAGGTCTTCGTCCCCGCCGATCGTGATGGCGGCGGAGACCGGCGGCATCTCGGATTGCGCGTGTACTCGGTCGATTTCGCGGCCTTTCACACCGCTTTGCGTTGACAATCGCCGAATCAACCCTGTAATCTGCCGCCAACCCGCAGCTCCACGCGGTCCATTTTTCACCAAACGAGAGCCAGCAGGAGAAAGCCCACGATGAACGTGTACCGACGGACGGCAGGGATCCTCTCCCTCTGCCTGGTGCTGAGCCTCGGCGCGGCTGCGTGCGCCAAGAAGGCGCCCGCGCCCGCACCGCCACCGCCGCCCCCGCCGGCAGCGCCCGCGGCCCCGCCGCCACCGCCGCCGCCTCCGCCGCCTCCGGCCCCGGCGCCCGCGCCGCTGTCCGAGGAAGAGATCTTCGCGCGCAAGTCGCTCGAGCAGCTCAACTCCGAGCGGCCGCTCACCGACGTGTACTTCGATCTCGACCAGTCGAGCATCCGCGACGATGCCCGCGCACCGCTGCAGGCGGACGCTGACTGGATGAAGAAGTGGACGTCCACGCGCATCACCATCGAGGGGCACTGCGACGAGCGGGGAACCGCGGAGTACAACCTCGCCCTGGGCGAGCGTCGCGGCAACGCGGTCAAGGACTACCTGGTCAGCCTCGGGGTGCCTGCGGATCGCATCCAGGTCGTGAGCAAGGGCAAGGAAGACCCGTTCTGCACGGAGTCCAACGAAGCCTGCTGGCAGCAGAACCGTCGCGGCCACTTCATCATCACCGCGAAGTAGCCGTCGCGACCGACGACACGACTGCGGCCCGGAACGCCCCGTGCGTTCCGGGCCGTTTGTCTTTGTGCGGGGCGATCAGGCGCGCAGGGCCGACGCCAGCAGGCGCGCGAGCGCCCCTTCGTCCTCGACGCGCCCGCGGACGATCTCGCGGCCGTCGAGCGTGAGCACCGGGATGTGGTGGCGATAGCGGGCGAGCAGTGCGTCGTCCGAGGTGATGTCGACTTCCGCGACGCTGGCGTCGAGCTCGGGCAGGATCTCGTCGAGGGCCGCGCGCAGGTCCTCACACAGGTGGCAGCCCGGACGCATGTGGAGGATCAGCGTGCGCGGGGCCATCAGCGGGCATCGCTGGCGATGGCCTCGGCGGCGGCGCGAGGATCCGCGGCGGCCGTGATCGGCCGGCCGACGACAATCCAGGACGCACCCGCGGCCACCGCATCGGCGGGGCCCATCGTGCGCGCCTGGTCGTCCGTGCCCGCCTGGCTGGCGGGACGGATGCCCGGCGTGACGATGTGGAAGTCCGGGCCGCAGGCCTGGCGGATGGCCGCGATCTCGAGCGGGGAGGCGACGACGCCGTCGAGGCCGGCCTGCCGGGCCAGGGTGGCCAGCCGCACCACCTGATCCAGCACAGGGCCCGGGACGCCCGTCTCGTGCAGCGCGGCCTCGTCCAGGCTGGTGAGCACCGTCACGCCGATGACCAGCGGCCGGGGGCGGCCGAGCCGCGCGGCCTCGTCCGCCGCGGCGTCCGCGGCCGCCCGCATCATCGCGCGCCCGCCCGCGGCGTGCACGTTGACCATCCAGGCGCCGGTCGCGATCGACGAACGCACCGCGCCCGCCACGGTGTTCGGAATGTCGTGGAACTTCAGGTCGAGGAAGACCTGGTCACCACGGGCCGCCAGGGTCCGCACGATCGACGGCCCCTCGGCGGTGAACAGCTGCTTGCCGATCTTGAAGCCGCCCACCGCGCCGCGGAGGCGATCGGCCAGCGCGGTGGCCTTGTCGGCCGTGTCGACGTCGAGCGCCACGAGCACGCGGTTCATGCGTGCACCGCCTTGCGCGGTGTCGTGTCGACCGTGCCGACGAGATCGGCCAGCCGCGTCACGCCGTGGCGCCGCATGTAGTCGGCAAGGCCGTCGTGGATCTTCGTCCAGACGAACGGGTCCGTGAAGTTGGCCGTGCCGACCTGCACGGCGGTAGCGCCGGCGAGGATGAACTCGAGGGCGTCGCGCCAGTCCATGATGCCGCCCATCCCGATGACGGGGATCTTCACGAGCTGGAAGCACTCCCACACCATGCGGACCGCAATCGGCCGGATTGCCGGCCCGCTGAGCCCGCCCAACGTGTTCGACAGCTTCGGACGCCGGCTCTCGACGTCGATGGCCATGGCCAGGAAGGTGTTCACCAGCGAGACGGCGTCCGCACCCGCCTCCTCGGCGGCCCGCGCGAACGACGCGACGTCCGTCACGTTCGGCGTGAGCTTCGGGATGACCGGCAGGTGGGTCGCCTTGCGCACCGCGCTCGTGACCGCGTGGGTGCCCGTGAGCGAGCACCCGAACTGGATGCCGCCCTCCTTGATGTTGGGACAGGAGATGTTCAGCTCGAGCGCGTCCACGCCCTCCGCCTGGGTGAGCGCCTTGGCGACCTCGACGTACTCGTCGAGCGTCGTGCCGCAGATGTTCACCACGACGCGGGCCCGACGCTCGCGCAGGGCCGGGAGCTTCTCGGCGATGAAGCGGTGGACGCCGATGCCCTGCAGCCCGATGGCGTTGATCATGCCCGAGGGCGTCTCGACGATGCGGTCCGGGGGATGGCCCTCGCGCGGCGAAAGGAAGAGGCCCTTCGAGACCACGGCGCCGAGCGAGGACAGGTCGACCACGTCCTCGTACTCGAGGCCGTAGCCGAAACAGCCGCTGGCCGCCATGAGCGGGCTGGGCAGCGTGAGCGATCCGATGCGGACGGACAGGTCCATGGTCAGTCCCAGGCGATCGTGGCCGCGTCGAAGACCGGGCCGGCGATGCACGAACGAACGAAGTGGGCGGGGCCGTCGCCCTCGCGCACGGGAATCACGCAGCTGTAGCAGCCGCCGAGGCCGCACCCCATGACGCGCTCCACCGACACCTCACATGGCTGCCCGTGGCGGGCGGCGACGGCGGCGACCGCGGCGAGCATCGGCTCGGGGCCGCAGGTGAAGACCTTCGCGGCGCCGGGGCGTGCCAGTGCGGTCAGCGCAGCGTCGAGCGGGGCCGTGACGCGGCCATGCGCCCCGCGGCTGCCGTCCTCCGTCGCGAGCACGAGGCGGACGCCGAGGCGCTCGAACAGGTCGAGGTAGAAGAGCTCGGCCCCCGTGCGCGCGCCGTAGAACAGCGTGGCCGGCGTGCCCGCGGCCATCAACGCCTCGGCGAGGGTCGCGAACGGCGCGAGGCCGACGCCCCCTGCCACCATCCAGGCCTCCGTCGCGGTGCCGAGCGGGCCGAAGGGGCGCCCGAGCGGGCCGAGGCAGTGGACCACGTCACCGGGCCGGGCCTCGTAGAGCAGGCCGGTCGTCCGGCCCGCCCGCTTGCTGAGGATGCTGATCCCCGACGGCGCGCCACCGTCGTCCCGCAGGATCTCGAAGACCGAAAAGGGCCGGCGCAGCAGCGGATCGGTGCCGCGATCGGGGCGGACCATCACGAACTGCCCGGGTCGCGTGAGGGCCCCGATGTGCGGCGCCGCCAGCGTCAGCACGTTGTAGTCGGCCGACAGGCGGACGTTGTCGATGACGGGCGCGGCGATGTCGACCGGGGGCATCCGACCGATCATACCCTTACAATCGCGGCGTGCGCTTCCTGCGGACGCTGACCAACGCCGTGCTCGCCGGCGCCGTCGCCTCGGCGTACCTCACCGTGCTGGTGCTGCAGCTGAACCCCGCCATTCCGCTGACGCCGGGTGCCGTGCTGCCGCTGGCCGCGATGCTGGGTCTCGCCTACGGCGCGAACCTCGCCGTGGCCTTCTACGCGCTCGTCGTCCTGCGCCAGTTGCTGTCGGCCGAGGTGCTGTCGCCCGGCTGGCTGAGCGTGCGGCTGCTGTCCTGGCTGCTCGCGGCGGCGGCCACCGGCGCGGCGGTCGTGACCTGGCTGAACGTCGGCGGCTTCGAGGCGGTGCTGGACGAGGAGACCTCACGCCGGCTGGTGACCGGCGCCGTGGCGCTGTCGGCGGCGGCGGTCCTGTTCGTGCTCCTCGCGCTCGCGCACCTCGGCCGGCGCGGCGGCCGCGCCAGCGCGGCGCTCCTCATCGTGCTCATCGGCCTCTCGATTGCCGTGCCCCTGGGGGCGCGCGGGCCGGCGCGAACGGCCGGGCCCGTCCCGGTGCCGGTGCCCCGCGCGGTCGTCGAGGCCGCCCGCCCCGACGGGCGCGTGACGCTGCTGCTGCTCGACGGCGCCTCACTCGACGTGATCGCGCCGGCGGCGGCGGCCGGGCAGCTCCCGAACTTCGGTCGCATCCTCGACGCCGGGGCGGTGGTCCACCTGGCGACGCTCCGCCCCACGCAGCCCGAGCCGGTCTGGAGTGCCGTGGCCACGGGCCGCACCCCGATGGCGAACGGCGTGCGGTCGTCGGGCCGGTACCGGCCGCGGCCGGGTGGCGCGCCGGTCGACCTGCTGCCGGACTACTGCTTCGCGCAGGCCCTCGTCCGGTTCGGGTTCCTCACGGAGGAGGCGCACACGGCAGCCTCGCTGACGGCACGGCCGCTCTGGCGCATCCTCGGCGACATGGGCGTGCCCTCGGGTACCATCGGCTGGCCGCTCACGTCCCCGGCGCCGGAGGTCCGCGGCTTCCTCGTGAGCGACATGTTCCACCGGCTGTCCGATGCCGAGCTCGACCTCGAGGGGGAGAACAGCGTGTGGCCGCCGGATCGCCTGGCCGAGGCACGCCGCGCGCTGGCCACGCCCGTGATCCCCGATCCGCTGGCCATCGCGGCGCTGCCCGTCGCGGCGGCCCGGGCGGAGGAAACGCGTCGTGACCCCGAGCCGCTGCTGGCCGATCGCATGCACCTCCAGGTGCTGCGGGCCTTCGAGGCCCAGCCCGACCTGCGGGTGATCGCCGCGCGGTTCCCCGGCGTGGACGCGGTCGGGCACTACTTCCTTCGGTACCAGAACCCGACGCCCTTCGGTGATGTCAGCGACGCCGAGCGGCGCCAGTACGGCGACGTGCTCGAGCGCTACTACGGCTTCCTCGACGGGATTGTCGGGCAGGCACTCGAGGGGCAGGGGCCAGACGACCTGCTGCTCGTGGTGTCGGGCTTCGGCATGGAACCGCTGAGCCCCGGCAAGCGCCTGCTCGAGCAACTGGTGGGCAACCCGGCGATCAGCGGCACGCACGAGCCCGCGCCGGACGGGTTCCTGCTCGCGTACGGGCCGGCCGTGGCGGCGGCCCGGCCGCCGCGCGGATCCGTGCTCGATGTCGTGCCGACGGTCCTGTACTACCTCGGGCTGCCGGTCGGTCGCGACATGGACGGGGTCGCGCGCACCGACCTCTTCCGTCCGGCTTTCACGGCGGCGCACCCGATCACGTTCATCCCGAGCTACGGGCGATAGCTGGTATACTGGGCGCCGAACTCTTTAACGCGCGGCCTGCGAGCCCGCGAAGAGGTGCCCATGCCTGCTCCTGCCGAGAGGAGGCATCCATGCCGGTCGTGATGGATGCCGATCGTATCGCGCGCGCCCTCACGCGCATTGCCCACGAAATCGTCGAACGCAACCGCGGTGTCGCGGAGATTGCCCTGGTCGGCGTGCGTTCCCGCGGCGTGCCGCTCGCGCGGCGCATCGGCCGGGCGCTCACGGAGATCACGGGCGACGAGGTCCCGGTCGGCGCGCTCGACATCACGCTCTACCGGGACGACCTCATGCGGCATGCGGTCGGCCCGCAGCCGCTCGTGCGCCGCACCGAGATCCCGTTCTCGATCGACGCCCGCACGATCATCCTCGTAGACGACGTCCTCTACACCGGCCGGACGACCCGGGCGGCGCTCGACGCGCTGATCGACTTCGGGCGTCCACGGGCGATCCAGCTGGTGGTGCTGGTGGACCGCGGCCACCGCGAGCTGCCGATCAAGGCCGACTACGTCGGCAAGAACGTGCCCACCGCGCGGCCGGAGAGCGTGCGCGTGCGGCTGCAGGAGATCGACGGCGCGGACGAGGTCACCATCGAGGGGGCGGAGGCCTGACATGGACAGCACCGGAGCCGCAGCCCCGCTCACCGCGCTGCGTCACAAGGACCTGCTCGGCATCGCCCAGCTCACGCCGGAGGAGATCGGGTTCATCCTCGACACGGCGGAGGCGATGAAGGAGGTCGGCCAGCGCGACATCAAGAAGGTGCCCGCCCTGCGCGGCCGCACCGTCGTCAACCTGTTCTTCGAGCCGAGCACCCGCACCCGCACCTCGTTCGAGGTGGCCGAGAAGCGGCTCAGCGCCGACACGCTGAACGTCGCCATCGGCACCTCCAGCGTCGTCAAGGGCGAGACGCTGGTGGACACCGCGCGCAACATCGAGGCCATGGCCCCGAGCATGATCGTGCTCCGGCACAGCTCGTCCGGCGCGTGTCACCTGCTCTCGCGCATCTGCCGCGCCGCGATCGTCAACGCCGGGGACGGGATGCACGAGCACCCGACCCAGGCGCTGCTCGACGCGTTCACGATCCGCGAGCGCAAGGGGCGCATCGCCGGGCTCAAGGTCGCCATTTTCGGCGACCTGCTGCACAGCCGCGTCCTGCGCTCCAACGTGCTGCTGCTGACGAAGCTCGGCGCCGAGGTGTGGGTGTGCGGTCCGCGGACGCTGATCCCCCTCGGGCTCGAGGCGCACGGCGTCCGGGTGACGACGCGCGTCGAGGATGCCGTGGACGCCGCCGACGTCATCATGATGCTCCGCATCCAGCTCGAGCGCATGCAGGGCGGCTTCTTCCCGTCGCTGCGCGAGTACTTCACGACCTTCGGCATGACCGAGGCACGGGTGGCGCTCGCCAAGGACGACGTGATCATCATGCATCCCGGCCCCATGAACCGCGGCGTCGAGATTGCCTCGGAAGTGGCGGACGGACCCTACTCGGTGATTCTCGACCAGGTGGCCAACGGCGTCGCGGTGCGCATGGCCGTGTTGTACCTCCTGGCCGGCGGAGCGGAACATGAAACGGCTGCTTAAGGGAGGGCGGGTCGTCGATCCCGCCAACGGCCGCGACGGGGCCTTCGACGTCCTGCTCGACGGCAATCGCATCGTGCGGATCGGACGGGACCTCCCGGCCGACGTCGCCGGCGACGCCGAGATCGTCGAGATCCCGAAGGGCCTGGTCGTCTGCCCGGGGTTCGTCGACATGCACGTGCACCTGCGCGAACCGGGCCAGGAGCACAAGGAGACCGTCGCCACCGGCGTGCGGTCGGCCGTGGCCGGCGGGTTCACCGCCGTGGCCTGCATGCCCAACACGAGCCCGGTGAACGACAACGCCGGTGTCACCCGGCTCATCCTCCAGAAGGCGGCCGAAGCCAACCTCGCGCGGGTGTACCCGATCGGGGCGGTGTCCCGCGGCCAGAAAGGGGAGGAGCTCGCCGACATCGCCGAGCTGCGGGAGGCCGGGTGTGTCGCGTTCACCGACGACGGCCATCCCGTGTCGACGGCCATCCTCGCGCGCCGCGCGCTCGAGTACACCAGCATGTTCGGCGTCCCGATGATCGAGCACTGCGAGGACCCGACCCTCAAGGGGGACGGCTGCGCGCACGAGGGGCCGACCGCCTCGTCGCTCGGCCTGAAGGGCATCCCCGGTGCGGCCGAGGCCATCACGGCCGGCCGCGACATCCTGCTCGCCGAGCTGACCGGTGGCCACGTCCACGTCGCGCACATGAGCGCGTGGACGACGCTCGAGGCGGTCCGGCAGGGCAAGAGCCGCGGCGTCAAGGTGACCTGTGAGGTCGCGCCGCACCACTTCACGCTGACCGACGCCCTGCTCGCCGCGCCGCTGGCGTACGACACCAACGCGAAGATGAACCCGCCCCTGCGCGAGGCGCGCGACCGCGACGCGATGCTCGAGGGGATCCGTGACGGCAGCGTGGACGTGATCGCGACCGACCACGCGCCGCACCACTACGACGAGAAGGCCGTCGAGTTCGATCGCGCGCCGTTCGGCATCGTCGGGCTCGAGACGGCGATTCCCATCGCGCTCGACAAGCTGGTCCACGCCGGCGTCGTCAGCCTGTCGCGCCTCGTCGAGCTGATGTCCGTCAACCCGGCCCGGATCATCGGCGTGACCGGCGGGCGCCTGGACGAAGGGGCCCCCGCCGACCTGACCATCCTCGCCCCCGACCTCGCCGTGACGATCGATCGCGCGGCGCTGCGCAGCAAGTCGAAGAACACGCCGTTCCACGGCTGGACCTTCCGCGGCGGCGTCGCCGCGACGTTCGTGGACGGCCGGCCGGTGTTCGTCAATCCCGCGGCGGGGCTGACCGTCGCCGAAGGGAGCCAGTCGTGAGTCCCCGTCTCGATGAGATCCGCACGCGTGCCTTCGAGGACCTTCGCCGCTTCGAGGTGGTCATGGACGGCCACTTCGACTACGGCAACGGCTTCCATGGGCGGCTGTACCTCAACCCGCACCAGCTGTTCCGCTACCCGTCGACCATCTGGCGCGTCGCCCAGGACCTCATCGACGTGATCCCCGCGTCGATGCTCGAGGCGACCGACGTCGTGGCCGGGCCGCCGACCGGCGGCGCGCTCCTCGCGCACACGATGGCCGGCCTGCTCGATGGTCGTCGCGCGTTGACGACGCCCCCGTACTCGTTTGCCCCCTTCAGCCTGGCCGCCGACGGGACGCCGGCGCTGAGCCCGTTCTACGCCGGCGTGGTGGCCGGCAAGCGCGTGCTCATCGCCGACGACGTGCGGAACACCGGGCAGACGTTGAAGCAGTGCGCCGATGCGGTCGTGCAGGCGGGTGGCACCGTCGTGGGCACCGTCCAGATCGTGGACCGGCTCGAGGCGGAGGTGACGCTCGACGTGCCGAACGTCGCCCTGGTCGACTACACGGCCCCGCCGAACTACCCGGCGACGAGCTGCCCGCTCTGCGCCGCCGGCGTGCCCGTGACCACCTTCTGACGCGACAACCCCAGCGGAGGCTTCACCCGATGGCGCAGACGAGGCGTGGCACGTGGAAGGGGCGGATGGCCGCGGCCGTGCTGGCGACAGGCCTGGCCGCCTGCGGGGGGACCGGCGTGGAGAGCGCGCCGGCGCCGGCGCAGCCGGTCGCTGTCCAGGCATCGCCGCTCGATGCCACGCGGCTGATGGACAGCGTGCGGACCCTGACGGCTCCCGAGATGAACGGCCGTGGCGCCGGCACCGTCGGGAACCAGCGCGCGAGGGCGTGGATCGTCGACCGCTTCACCGATATCGGGCTGCGGCCGATCGGCGAGGCGTACCTGCACACGTTCCGCTACACGCCGAAGAGCGGCCCGGCCATCGACGCGGCCAACGTGCTGGGCACCTGCCCGGGGACCGTTGAGGGCGCACCCTCCATCGTGCTGTCCGCCCACTACGATCACCTGGGCGTGCGGAGTGGCGAGGTCTACCCAGGCGCGGATGACAACGCGTCCGGCGTCGCGGTCCTGCTCGGGATTGCCGAGGCCTGCATGCGCGAGCCGTTCCGGCACCCGCTGATCGTCGCCGCCTTCGACGCGGAGGAGGGCGGCCTGCGTGGGGCCCGTGCGTTCGTCGACAAGCCGCCCGTGCCGCGGGAGTCGCTGGCCCTCGACGTGAACCTCGACATGGTCAGTCGCAGTGACGTCAACGAGCTCTACGTGGCCGGCACGTACCACTCGCCCGAGCTGAAGCCGGTCCTGGATGCCGTGGCGTCGCGCGCGCCGGTGAAGCTGCTCTTCGGCCACGATCGTCCCGAGGACGGGGAGCAGGACTGGACCCAGCAGTCCGATCACGGGCCGTTCCACGACGCCGGGATCCCCTTCGTCTACTTCGGGGTCGAGGACCACGCCGATTACCACCGCCCCAGCGACACGCCCGACAAGATCAACCCCGCGTTCTTCCACGACGCGGCCGTGACCATCCTCGACGCGATGCGCGCGCTCGACGCGCACGTGCCGGTCCAGTAGGCCTCAGTCCCGGCCGTGGCGCTCCCGCCCCGCCGCCTGCCCTCCGTGCGGGCCGCCCTCGCGGCCCGGCGACCCGCGCTCGACACGCTCTACCACGGCTACAACGCCGTGCACGTCGTCAGCGATCCGATCTGGATCGTCCGGCGGTTCGAGCGGACGGACGATCGGGAGGTGGTGGGCTTCTGCGCGGCGGCGTTGGCCTTCGGGCGGGTCCAGAGCGTGCTGCAGTCGATCGAGGGCCTGCTCGCGGTGATGGGCGCCTCCCCGGCGGCGTTCGTCCGGGCCTTCGAGCCGGAGAGGGACAGCCCCGCGCTGTCACACCTGGTGCACCGCTGGACGCGCGGCGATGACCTGTCGGCGCTCCTGTGGGTGCTGCGCCAGATGCTCGACGGCCACGGGTCCATCGAGGGGTTCTTCGCGGCGGGGGACGAGCCGGCAGCCGAGACGATCCAGCCGGGCCTCGAGTCGTTCTCGGCCCGTGCCCTGGCGCTCGACGTGTCGGCGGTCTACGGCCGCCGCCGCCCGAAGCCGGGTGTCGGGTACTTCTTCTCGAAGCCCTCGTCCGGTGGGGCGTGCAAGCGCCTGAACCTCTACCTGCGCTGGATGGTGCGGCGCGACGAGGTGGACCTGGGCGTGTGGCAGCGGGTGCGTCCGGGGCGGCTCGTCGTGCCGCTCGACACGCACGTGATTCGGGTCGGCCGGTGCCTCGGCCTCACCACCTATCGCAGCCCGGGGTGGCGGATGGCCGTGGACATCACGCGCTCCCTGCGCGCGCTGGACCCCGAGGACCCCATCAAGTACGACTTCTCGATCTGCCACGTCGGGATGATGGGCGCCTGCGGCTTCGGCACCGCACGCGGTGACGCGAACTGCCCGCTCAAGGGGGCCTGCCGCCCGAAGCGGCGGTAGGGCTGAAGCGGGGGCAGGCCGGCTAGCGCCCCGCTTCCCCGCCCGGAAGATCCTCCGCGTGTGGCAGTCCGGCCGTGCGCCGGTACGCCGCGAGCGTGCGCTCGACGAGCCGCTCGACACCGAACTCCGCGGCGACGCGCTCCTGACCGGCGCGGCCGAGCGCGGCGCGGCGATCGGGATCCTTCAGCAGGGCGATGATCGCGGCGGCGAGCGCTTTCGCGTCGCCGGGTGGCACGAGCAGCCCGGTGCGCCCGTCCTTCACGGCTTCCGGGATCCCGCCGGCGCGCGTGCCGACGACCGCCAGCCCCATCGCCATCGCGTCGAGCACCGCGGAGCCGAGGCCCTCGGTGACCGAGCTCATCACGAACAGGTCCGTGGACTTCACGAGCTGCAGCACGTCCTCGCGGAAGCCCGCGAGCAGCACGTGCTTCTCGAGGTGGCGATCGCGAATCTGCTTCTCCAGGGCGGGCCGCTGGTCGCCCTCCCCGAAGATGATCGCGTGCGCGTCCGGAATCTCGCGCCGCACGAGCGGCATCGCGTCCACGAGATGCCGCTGGCCCTTGTGGCCCACGAGGGCGCCCACATTGGCGATGACGGGCGCCCCGTGGGGCAGCCAGTACTCGGCGTGCACGTCCACGGCGGGCAGGCGCTGCACCCGCTCCACGTCGATGCCGTCGTGCACGACGATGATGCGTGCGGCGGGGATGCCGTCGTGCACGAGCACGGCGCGGATGGCGGCCGAGGCGGCAATGAAGGCGTCGACCTGCCGGTACTTCCACTTCGAGAAGGAGTTGCCCTGGAGGTGGAAGTCCACCCGCCGCGCCGCGACGATCCACGGGCGGGGCGCGGGCGCGCCGAACGAGAGCGCCAGCGACGCCATGGCGACGGCGTGGGGATCATGGGCGTGCACGATCTCCGGCTTCCACTGCCGGATGATGCGCGAGAGCCGCCACGCGGCACCGAGGTCGACCTCGTTCCTGGGCGCGAGCGGGACGAGGTCCGGCCCTTCCTTCGCGCGACGGTACAGCTCTCCCTCCGGGTGCGCGACGAGCACCGCGCGGTGGCCCGCGGCCCGGAGGCCGAGGACCGTCAGGAGGACCTGGTGCTGTCCGCCGCGCCAGGTGCGGGCCGTGTCGATGTGGAGGGCGAACACAGTTCCCAGAGTTTCGCGAACTTGAGGCCGACGTACTGCGCGTTCATCCACGAGACGATGAGCCCGGCCGAGCCGTCGCGGAAGCCGCCACGCAGGACGTAGTTGCGGAAGAAAACGAGGCGCGGGCGGAGGAAGACGTCGTACCAGTGCGCGCGCCGGCCCTCGGCCAGCATCTGCTGCGCCGCGAGGGTCGTGTAGCGGTCCATCGTCTGGAGGTGATGGGCGATGTCGCGGTACGCGTAGTGCAGCAGCTCGCCCGCCAGCATCTCGACCGGTCCGTCGGCGGAGACCGACTCGTGCACCAGGCGCGGCGCCCAGCGGGCGCGGCGGCGGTCGTAGAGCCGCAGCTGGTAGTCGGGGTACCAGTCGGTCGAGCGGATCCAGCGGCCGAGGTGCCAGGTCACCCGCGGCATCCGGTATCCCGCGGCGGCGGGGCTCTCGGACAGCAGCGTGCGGATCTCGTCCCCGAGGCGATCGGACACCCGCTCGTCGGCGTCGACCGACAGGATCCAGTCGTGCTGCGCTTCCCCGGCGGCGAAGTTCTTCTGCGCCGCGTACCCGTCCCACGGCCGCACCAGCACCCGGGCCCCGGCCTGCCGGGCAATGGCCACGGTGTCGTCGGTGCTCCCGCTGTCGACCACGAGCCGCTCGTCGGCCCATGCGACGCTCGCGAGCGCGGCCGCGATGTTGGGCGCCTCGTCCTTCGTGATGATGGTGACGGTCACGCCCGGCACCGGCACAGTCTACCCGCTTCCGGGCTGTTTCCCGCCTTCCGCCCTTCCGAATTCCTTTCTTGATTCCCGATTCCGTCTTCTTGATTCCGTACAGCAGAAAGGGCGGCGCAGGCCCTCTGGCTCGCGCCGCCCCGTCGTGCCCTCGTGCCCTTCGGATCCTTCGTGTCCTTCGAAGACGATCCCTTACTGCTGCTGCTGGCCGGTCGACACCGACGTCGTGCCGCCCGACCCGCCCGCGAGCGGGGCCTGCTGCGACGTCTCGAAGTCGACGACCGACTTGAGGTAGTCGATCAGGGCCTGCAGCTCGTTGTTGCGGGCCTGGTTCAGGTCGCGCTGGGCCTGGACGACGAAGAAGCTGGTGGTCATGCCCGCCTGGAACTTCTTCTCCTCGGCCTCGAGTCGCTTCTCGGCAAGCGCGCGCGACGCGCGGGTCGCCTCGACGCGTTTGCCGTTGGTCTGCACGGCGCGCGCGTAGTCGCGGATCTGCGTGGCGATCGAGAGCTCCTGGCTTTCGAGCTGCTTCTCGGCCTGCGTGTTCTGCAGCCGCGCCCGCGCCAGGTTCGCCTCGGCCGTGGCCGTGCCGATCGGGTAGTTGATCTGCACGCCGAAGCTCCAGGTCGGGAAGGCGTTGCTGAAGGCATCCCCCAGCACCGAGCCGAAGGAACGCTGGGTCTCGCCGACGACCTGCGGCGGGAAGCCGGAGCCGAAGGCGAAGTTGGTGCCGCCGAGGCCGACCGCGCTGTAGTTCACCTGCGCGTTGACGTCCGGCAGGGTCTGGTTGCGGAAGTAGCGGATCGAGACGTCGTTGGCCTCGATGCGCTTCCGGGTCGTCTGCAGGTCGGTGCGGTTGTCGAGCGCCGTGCGGACCGCGCCCTCGACGTCCACGTTCACGGGGACGAAGGTCGCCTCGTCCGACGGCAGCAGCCGCGTGCTCCAGAAGTCCGGCTGCGACGGGTTGGAGATCAGGGCACGCAGGCGATCCTCGGCGCGCTGGATCTGCGCCTCGGCCAGGATGACGCCCTCCTCACGCTGCGCGACCTCCGCCTCGGCCTGCACGATGTCGATCGGCGCCATCGTGCCGATCTCGACGCGGGCGCGGTTGTCCTTGAGCGACTGCTGGGCGAGCTCGAGGGACTGGCGCTGCACGGCCAGGTTGTTGATCGCGTAGACGAGATCCCAGTACGCGTTCTTCACGTTGCGCGTCGTGGTTGCGACCGCCTGCTGGAGCTGGACGTCGGAGATCTCGCGGTTCTTCTTGCTGATCTGGATCTGCTGGCGCGTGTTGTCGATGCCGAAGTTGCGCAGCAGCGGCTGCGTGTAGTTCAGCGAGAAGGTCGAGCTCAGGCGCGGGTTGAAGCTGCTGAACTCGTTGTTGGTCTCGCTGCGCCCGCTGTTCCACGCGAGCGAGTAGTTGCCGCCCCACGGCAGCAGCTGCGCGAGGCCGACGCTCGAGGTCAGCCGCTTGTCGTTGACGGTGGTGTCCGCGCCGGACAGGAAGCTGTCGGGCGGGTTGTTCTGCGTCTGGTTCTGCAGGCTCGACTGGAAGATCGGCGTCCAGCCCGAACGCGCCACCGAGATGCCGTAGTCCTGCACCTGCGGGTTGATGCGCTCGACCTGCAGGTCGAGATTCTGCTCGAGCGCCAGGGCCACCGCCTCGTCGATCGTCAGGCGCCGCGCGGGCCCCTGGGCGTCGGTGGTGGACGGCACCATCGCCGCCTCCTGGCCGGCTGTCTGGGCCCGGACAGGGGTTGCCCCGAATCCGGACAGCCCCGCCACGGCCACCGCCGCGGCCAGCAGGACCCGCGGCCGGAAGTGCTTGTATTCACGCATCTGCCTGGTACTCCACTCGAAACGAGAAGGCGCCGGGAATGAGAGTGCGCGCCCCACCGAGCAAGAAAAGTGCCGGTCGGGCGCCGCGCATCGCCCCTCGGGTTAGATAGACGTGAGGCGAGGGGCCAGGGTTCGGCCGGCCGCGACGGCTATACTACCGCTCGATGACCGAAGCCGACCTGCTGTCCCTGTTCCGCTCGTCCGGGGCCCTGCTCGAGGGCCACTTCCGGCTCTCCTCCGGCCTCCACAGCCCCGGATACCTCCAGTGCGCGCTCGTCCTGGCCTGGCCCCGCCACGCGGAAGCCCTCGGCGCCGCGCTCGGTGACAAGGTGCGCAGCGTCGGTGCGACCGTCGTGCTGTCGCCGGCCCTGGGCGGGATCGTGATCGGCCAGGAGGTCGCACGGGCCCTCGACGTGCGGGCGCTCTTCGCCGAGCGGCAGGACGGCACCCTCACGCTGCGGCGCGGCTTCACCCTCGGCCCCTCCGACAAGGTGCTCGTCGTCGAGGACGTGCTCACGACCGGAGGTTCCACGCGCGAGACGATGGCGGTGGCCCGGGCCGCGGGCGCGACCGTGGTTGGCGCCTGCGCCATCGTGGATCGCAGCGGCGGCCAGCACGGCCTCGACGTGCCCTTTGCGGCCCTGCTCCCCATGAACCTGCCCACCTGGGAGCCCGCGTCCTGCCCGAAATGCGCGGCGGGGGACCCGGTGGTCAAACCCGGATCGCGGGCCTGAGTCCCGCGGCCGCCCGCGCACGATGCGCGTCATCAAGCTCACGGTCGCCTACGATGGCACCGACTTCGCGGGATGGCAGCGCCAGGCGGAGCACCGCACCGTGCAGGCGGTCCTCGAAGCGGCGCTCGAGCCCGTCGAGGGCCGCCGGGTCGCTGTCGCCGGCGCCGGCCGGACCGACGCGGGGGTCCACGCCGACGGGCAGGTGGCGTCCTTCGCGCTCGACAGCGCCATCCCGCTGACCGACCTCCTGCGCGCCCTGAACGCGCGCCTCCCGGCCGACGTGCGGGCCCTGGCGGCCGAGGAGGCGCCGGAGGCCTTCCACGCCCGGTTCAGCGCGCGCCTCAAGACCTATCACTACCGCGTGTGTACGCAGGACGTGCTGCCGCCCCTGGCGCGGCGCAGCGCCTGGCACGTCCCTGGCCGGCTGGACCGGGCGGCGATGGACCGGGCGGCCGCCAGCCTCGTCGGCCGGCACGATTTCGCAGCCTTCCAGTCGTCGGGCTCCGCCGTCCGTACCACGGTGCGCGAGCTGGCGCGGTCGGTCCTGGTGGACGACCCGGTCGGGCTGCGATACGAGGTCTGCGGCACCGGCTTCCTGCGTCACATGGTGCGGGCGATCGTCGGGACCCTGGTGGAGGTCGGGCGCGGTCGACTCCCGGCCGATGCCGTGCCGGCGCTCCTCGACGGTCGCGACCGTGCCGCCGCCGGCCCGACGGCGCCGCCCCAAGGGCTGGTGCTGCACGAGGTGGCCTACTGACGAGTCGGTCCCCGGGCACCCGCATGTCGATGTAAGATCAGCCTTTGTCACCCTTATGAGCCTCGAGCAACTGCTGGCGTGGATTCCTCCGGGGAGCCCCGACATCGCGCTGGCCGAACAGGTGAACACCGACCGGCTGCCGCGCCACGTCGCCATCATCATGGACGGCAATGGGCGGTGGGCCGGCAAGCGGCACCTGCCGCGCGTGGAAGGCCACCGGGCCGGGATCGACGCCGTACGCGACGCGGTCGAGACGTCGGCGCGGCTGGGCCTCGAGGTGCTGACCCTGTACGCGTTCTCGGTGGAGAACTGGAAGCGGCCGGCCTCGGAGGTCGGCACGCTGATGCTGCTGCTCAAGCGCTACCTGCGCTCGGAGCTGTCGACCCTGCTGCGGAACGACATCCGGTTCGAGGTCATCGGGCGGGCCGACGAGCTGGCCCCCGACGTCCTCGACGAGCTGCGCGCGGCCGAGCAGAAGACCGCGAACAACCGCGGCATGCGGTTCAACATCGCGCTCAACTACGGGGGCCGCACCGAAATCGTCGATGCGGCGCGTCGCGCGATGGAGGCGGGCGTACGGCCCGACGAGCTGGACGAGGCGCGGTTCGCGTCGTTCCTCTACACGGCCGGCCAGCCCGACCCCGACCTGCTCATCCGCACGAGCGGCGAGATGCGCGTCAGCAATTTCCTGCTGTGGCAGATCGCCTACGCGGAGATCTGGGTGACCGACACGCTCTGGCCCGACTTCCGGTGTCGCCACCTGCTCGAGGCCATCCTCGCCTTCCAGAAGCGCGAGCGCCGCTACGGCGGCATCCGCCCCGCGCCCGTGGCGGCCGGCGCGAAGTAGGGCCGCCCGTCGCATGACCCGAGTGCTCAGTGGCGTCGTCCTCGGCGCCGTGTTCCTGGCCGTCATCTGGTTCGCCGGCACGCTCGTGCTGCTCGGCGTCGCGCTGGTCGTTGCCGGCCTCGCGTTCCAGGAGTATGCGGGCCTGGCCCGCGCGCTGGACATCCGGCTGCCATTGGCCCCCGCCGCCGTCGCGACCGTCGCGGTGGTGGCCGTGATGGTGTACCCGCGCGTGCCCGTGGCGGCCGTCCTGAGCGCCGCGGTGATGGCGTCGGCGGTCGCGGTGATGGCCTCCGGTCGGACCGGCGCGGCCACGATGGGCGACATGGCCGCCGGCCTGCTGGCGCCGGTGTACCTCGGCTTGCCGCTCGGGGCGCTGGTGGCCCTGCACCAGGCGCGGGGACGCGAGGTCGTGCTGCTGCTGATCGCGACGGTCGTCGTGAGCGACAGCGGCCAGTACTATGCCGGACGCCTCCTGGGCCGCACGCCGCTGGCCCCCCGCCTGAGCCCGAAGAAGACACGCGAGGGCGCGGTGGGCGGCTTCGTCCTGGCGCCGGCGTTCCTGGCCGGGGCCGGCTGGTACGTGCTGCCGTCCGTGTCGACCGTGGCGCTGGTCGTCCTCGGCCTGGCGGTGGTGGCCGCCGGCATTGCCGGTGATCTCTTCGAGTCGATGTTGAAGCGTGCCGCGAACATGAAGGACAGCTCGTCGCTCATCCCCGGGCACGGTGGCGTGCTGGATCGGATCGATGCGCTGTTGTTCGCCACGCCGGTCTTCTACTTCGTCCTCCAGGCCCTATGACGAAGCTGCGCGTCGCCATCCTTGGCTCCACGGGTTCGATTGGCACGAGCGCCCTGGCGGTCGTGGACACGCATGCCGATCGGGTCGACGTCGTCGGGCTCGCGGCGGGCGCGAATGCCTCGGCGCTGGCCGGACAGGTGACGAAGTACCGCCCGGGCGCCGTCGCGATGGCCTCGAGCGCCGCCCTGGATCAGGTGCGTCACGCGCTCGGGGGCGTGCTGCCACCCCGCCACGGTTCGGGTCGCGAGGGCCTCGTCACGGTGGCCACGGATCCGGCCGCCGACCTCGTGCTGTGCGCCTCGTCGGGCACGGAGGCGCTCGAGGCGGTGCTGGCCGCCATCGACGCCGGGAAGACGATTGCGCTCGCGAACAAGGAAGTGCTCGTGATGGCCGGCGGCCTGGTGATGGACGCGGCGCGGCGCCGCGGCGTCGCCGTGCTGCCCGTCGACAGCGAGCACAATGCCATCCACCAGTGCCTGCACGGACGGGAGCCCGGTGAGCTGAAGCGCCTGATCCTCACGGCGTCGGGGGGACCGTTCCGCGGACGGCGCCGCGAGAGCCTGGAGCGTGTGACCGCGGCCGAGGCGCTCAAGCACCCGACGTGGCAGATGGGGCCGAAGATCACGATCGACTCGGCCACGCTGATGAACAAGGGCCTCGAGGTGATCGAGGCGCACTGGCTCTTCGGCGCGCCGGCCTCGCAGATTGCGGTCGTCGTGCACCCGCAGTCGATCGTGCACTCGATGGTCGAGCTGAAGGACGGCTCGATGATCGCGCAGATGGGCATCACCGACATGCGGCTGCCCATCCAGTACGCGTTCTCCTATCCCCATCGGTGGGACGCGCCGGTGCCCTTCCTGGACCTGACCACGGCGGGCACGCTGGAGTTCCACGAGCCGGCCTGGGACGACTTCCCGTGCCTGACGCTGGCCTATCGGGCGCTGGAGGCGGAGCGCAGCCTCCCGATCGTGCTGAACGCCGCCAACGAGGTCGCGGTGGCCGCGTTCCTCGACGGGGGCCTGGGCTTCAACGACATCCCGCAAGTCATTCAGGCGACGATGGATGCCCACGAGCCGGCGCCGGCCGACACGCTCGAGGCGGTCCGCCGCGTGGACGACTGGGCCCGTGCCGAGGCCGCCCGCCGGGTGGCAGGGGTAGAATTGAAGGCACGGGGCTGCTGACCTAACCGCCCACACGGCGCCCGCGCGCGCGCCTGAGGAATTCCGTGACCACGCTGCTTGCTTTCGCGTTCGTGCTCGGCGTTCTCGTCTTCGTCCACGAGCTGGGCCACTTCATGATGGCCCGCTGGCACGGCGTGCGCGTGCTGACCTTCTCGTTGGGATTCGGTCCGAAGCTCCTCACCGTGAAACGGGGAGACACGGAGTACTGCGTCAGTGCCATCCCCCTCGGCGGCTACGTCAAGATGGCCGGCGAAAACCCGGAAGACGAACGCTCCGGCGCCGAGGACGAGTACCTCTCGAAGAGCAAGTGGCAGCGGTTCCAGATCCTCATCATGGGCCCGGCGATGAACCTGATCCTCGCCGTGGTCCTGCTGGCCGTGGTGCTGGCGCAGGGCGCCGAGGTGCCGGCGTTCCAGGACGAGGCACCGGTTATCGGCAAGGTCACCGAGGGCTCACCGGCCGAGCAGGCCGGCTTGCGTCCCGGCGACCGCATCGTCACCGTGGACGGCGGCGAGACGCCGACGTGGGACAAGTTCTTCCTGGCCATCGGCACGAAGCCGGATCGGGACGTGCCGCTGCTCATCGAGCGCGACGGCCGCCAGCAGATCGTGTCGGTGCACCCCGAGGCGACGACGCGGTTCGAGGTGGGGGACATCGGCGTGCTGCCGGACGTGTACCCGAACATCCGGAGCGTCACCGAGGGGGATCCCGCCGACGAGGCGGGCCTGCGGGCCGGCGACGTCATCGTCGCAATCAACGGCCAGCGTATGGTCTTCGCGCAGGACGTCTCCGAGGCCATCGGGGGATCGGCTGGCGGTCCGGTGGCGATCACGATTCGCCGGGATGGGAACGAGCGCACCGTCGACGTGACGCCGGTCGAGCGTGGCGGCAGCCGTGTGATCGGCATCGGCATCAACAACGAGACACGCACGTTCCAGCCCGGCCCGCTCGAGGCGGTCGGCCTGAGCGTGCGGCGCAACATCGAGTACTCGGGGCTCATCCTCCAGACGGTGTGGGGCCTCGTCGTGGGCCAGACCTCGCCACGACAGCTCATGGGCCCGGTCGGCATCGCGCAGCTCTCGGGAGAGTCGGCGCAGCTCGGCTGGGTGGCGCTCTTCGGGTTGATGGCGTCGATCTCGCTGAACCTCGGCCTGCTCAACCTCCTGCCCATCCCGATCCTGGACGGCGGTCACATCACCATCATGGCGCTCGAGGCCGTGGCGCGCCGCGACTTCAGCATGCAGGTGAAGGAGAAGATGCTCCTTGCCGGCTTCGTGCTCCTGATGATGCTGATGGTCACGGTCATCTACAACGACCTCACACGGATCCCGTGGGTGGAGCAGTTGATGCCGTGGAGGAATTGATCGGATCGGATCGAAGGACACGAAGGATCCGAAGGTCACGAAGGGCACGAAGGGCACGAAGGGCACGAAGGCACGAAGGCACGAAGGGCAGGGCACGAACTGGCCCGGCGTTTGCTCTCAGGATCCTGAGGTCCGGCCAGAGTGGCTGATCGGACCAGGAATTCGTCTTCATCGGTCACAGATCAGGTAAGGGCTGGCCTCCAGACAGGACAGCCCGGGGAGGACCCATGGCACCGAACGTCCGCCGCGGGCTGCTCGCCGTCATCGCCATGCTCGCCCTGGCGATGCCCGCGGCCGCCCGGCAATCCAGCATGACCTCGGCCGACGTCGATCGGCTGCAGCAGGACGTCAACGACGCCGGACAGGCGATTGCCACGCTGCGCTCGTCCGACACGGCTGCCGCGCGTCGCCTGCAGTCGGAGCTCGATGACCTGCAGGACGAGGTCATCTACCTCAAGGTCAAGCTGCGCAAGGAGCCGTCCGTCGCGCGCAGCGAATACACCGCGCTCCGGGACCGCATCGCCGACCTGCAGACACGGGCTGGCAACGGGGGCGCGCCCGCTGCCGCGCCGGCCACGCCCGAAGCGGCGCCCGCGCCCGCGCCGCGCGCAGGCGCATCGGCCTCGTCCAGCTCCTCGGCCGACGGCCGCGTGCCCGTCGGGGCCGAACTCGATGTGCGCCTGCAGACCGCGCTCAACTCCGGCACCGCGCAGGTGGAGGACCGCTTCGAGGCGACGACCCTGGTCGACTATCGGCAGGATGGCCGCGTCGTGGTGCCCGCCGGCTCGGTGGTGCGCGGGGTCGTCACCGACGTGAAGTCGGCCGGACGTGTCGAGCGGAAGGGCAGCCTCTCGCTCAGCTTCGACCAGATCACCGTCAACGGCCGCGCATATCCGATCCGTGGCACCGTGACGCAGGCGATCGAAGAGGGCGGCTACAAGGAAGACGCGGGCAAGATCGGCGCCGGCGCCGCGGTCGGTGGCATCCTTGGTGGCATCTTCGGCGGCGCGAAGGGCGCGCTCGCCGGCGTGCTCATCGGCGGCGGCGGCACCGTGGCCGCCACCGAAGGCAAACAGGTCGACCTCAAGCCCGGGACCATCCTGCGGATGCGCTTCGATTCGCCCCTCGAACTCATGCGCTAGCGCGAGTAACGGCGGGGGACGGGCGTCAGCGTTTCGCCCGTCCCCGCGTCGCCGCCGGGTCCCGCTCCCTCCTTTTCACCCGCCCTTCACTATTTCGCGGTGTCCCTGCCGTCCGGGCCCCTCGGCCTTCCAGGAGGGTCCCCTCTTTGAACGGTCTTTTTGCATATCTATACTATTTGGTATAGAGTCGCGGCCTGGCCCTGCGGGGCCGCGAGACCGTGAGGAGCCCCCATGCCGGACCGAGCCAGAGGCGTCGACCACCTGCTGCCGCTGAAACCGAGGATCCTCCACATCCTGCTGGCGCTGGCCGACGGCCCCCGCCACGGATACGGCATCATGCAGGACGTCTCGGCCCGAACGGACGGGCGCGTGCGCCTGTGGCCCGCGGCGCTCTATGGCACCCTCCGTGAGTTGCAGGAGGGTGGCCTGATCGTCGAGACCGAGACGCCGGCCGACGACGACGAACGCCGGCGCTGCTTCGCCCTGACGCCCCTCGGCACGCGCGTGCTTGGCGCCGAAGTCCGGCGTCTCGAGTCCATCGTCGATCATGCGCGCGCGAGCCGCGCGCTTCGCCAGGCTGGACGCGCATGAGCCGTCCCCCGTCACCCGGCCAGCGGGTCTACGGCCGCCTGCTGGGTCTGCTTCGTGCGCGTGGCATGGGCGAGCAGCGGGCCATCCGGGACGATGCCGAGCGGCTCCTCGAGGAAGCGCGCAAGCATGGCCCGGGGTCGGTCGCCGCGACATGGGCCGGCCTCCTGTGGGACCTGGTCGTCGGCTCGGGGCAGGACGTGGCTCGCGCGTGCCGATCGTTGCTCCGCACGCCCGGGTTTCCGCTGACGGTGTCGCTGCTTCTGGGCCTTGGCGTCGCGGCGACGACGGTGCTGTTCGCGCTGGTCGACGCCGTCATCCTGAAGCCCCTGCCGTATGAGTCTCCCGAGCGTCTGGTCGCCGTCTGGGCAACGAACGCCACCCAGAATCGGCTGCGCGAAGGGCCGTCCCCGGGAGACGTGAACGACTGGGCCGCGCAGGGTGACCCGTTCGAGGCGGTCACGGCCTGGTGGACCGCCTCCGCCACGCTGCGCGGGCGGGATGGCAGCGCCCCCGTCACGGGTGTCCAGGTGACGAAGGGGTTCTTCGAGGTCTTCAGGCGCACACCGCTCCTGGGCCGGACCTTCGACGAGCAGGAGTACGAGGGCCGGCTGTCGATTGCGTCGGGCCGGACGGGTGGCCTCGAACCGATTCTCGTCCTCAGCCACCGTCTCTGGCAGAGCCTCGGGGGCGACCCCGCGCTCGTCGGTGCCACGGTCTTCGTCGAGGGCCGCCGGTGGCGGGTGCTCGGTGTGATGCCGCCCGACTTCGCGGTGCCGGATGCGGCCGCGGGATTCTGGACGCCGTGGGACATCCGCGCCGCATACGTGGGGCCGCGCTTCGCGGAAGGACCGCCACGCGAGGCGCGGTTCCTGGGCGTCGCGGCGCGGCTTGCGCCCGGGCGCACGCGAGAGGGCGCGACGGCGGAGATGCAGGCCGTCGCCGCGCGCATGGCAGCCGACCACCCGAAGACCAATGCCGACTGGAGTGTCACGCTCGAACCACTTGCTGACGACCTGGTACGGTCGAGTCGCACGCAGCTCCTCCTCGTCTTCGGCGCGGTGTCGTGCCTGCTCCTGCTCGTGTGCGCGAACGTCGCGAGCCTGGCTGTGGCACGCCGCATGGCCCGTAGCCGCGAGCGTGCCATCCGCGTCGCCCTGGGCGCCGGCGTGTCCCGCGTCGTGAGGGAGCACGCGGCCGAAAGCGTGCTGTGCACCGGCCTCACGGCGCTCGTCGCCGTCGCGCTCACGGTGGTGTCGCTCGGTGCCGCGACCCGATTCGCCCCATCGGACATCCCGCGTCTCCACGAGGTGGCGGCCGGCGCCCCGGTCATCTTGTTCGCGCTGGCCCTGTCTCTCGGGGTCACGGTGCTGGCCGTCGTGCTGCCTGGCCTGGGAGGTGCAGCCCCCGCCATTGCGGCGGCCCTGAAGGACGGAGCGCCCCTGTCGGCGCCGCAGGCAAGCCGCATGCGTCGGGCGATTGTGATTGGGGAGATTGCCGTGACGGTCGTCCTGCTCGCCGGCGCAGGGCTGCTGGTCAGGAGCTTCGCCGGCCTGCAGCGGGTGGATCCCGGCTTCGAGTCCGCGAACCTGCTGGTCCTTCGAATCGCCCCGGACGTCACGAAGTACCAGGGACAGCGCGTGACCGACTACTACACCCGCGTGCTCGACGCGATTCGCGTGGTGCCAGGCGTGCAGTCGGCCGCCGCCGTCACCGTGCTGCCGATGAGCACGATCGGCTCCGACTTCTACCGGCCCTTCTGGCGCGACGGCGCACGCCCGGCCGGCAGCGAGGTCCCGCAGGCGAACATCCGCATGGCGACCCCCGGATACTTCTCGACCCTCGGGCTGCCACTCGTCTCGGGCCGTGAGTTCTCGGAGCGCGACTCCGTGGACGCGCCGCGTGTCGTCATCGTCAACGACAGCCTGGCTCGCACGACCTGGCCGGGCCAGGACCCGGTCGGCCGCACCCTGGTGCTCGACTACCAGGGCGGCGCCACCGAGCGCCTCGTGGTGGGTGTGGTTCGCGACGCACGGTACGACGGGCCACGCAGCGAACCCGCGCCGGAAATCTTCATCCCGCACGCGCAGAACCCGTACCTCGTCATGAACGTGGTCGCGCGCACGGTCATCGATCCCGACGCGCTCGCGCAGACGGCTCGCGCGCAGGCACTTGGCGTGGATCCGGACCAGCCCGTGCACTCGGTGACGACGATGGAGCGCCTGCGGGCGGAGACGATAGAGGAGGACCGGTTCGCGATGCTGCTCGTCGCGCTCTTCGCCGCAGGAGGGCTGCTGACGGCCGCGACCGGGGTGTACGCCCTGCTCGCGTACACCGTCACTCAGCGGCGGCGGGAAATCGCGCTGCGTATGGCCATTGGCGCGTCATCGGGCTCGGTGGCACGGGCGATCGTGATGGAGTCGCTCGTCCTCGCCCTCGCGGGCTGCATCGTCGGTGCCGTCGCCATGGCGGCGCTGAGCCGCGCGGCCCGCACCATCCTGTTCGGCATCGCGCCCGGGGACCCGCTGACGCTGGCGGTCACCGCGGCCGTGCTCCTCGGCACCGTGCTCGTGGCGAGCGGGCTGCCCGCCCTGCGCGCGGCGCGCGTCGAGCCCGTCACGGCGATGAAGGTGTAACGGGACGGGCGTCAGCGTTTCGCCCGTCCCCGCGTCGCCGCCGGCTTGCGCGCCGCCGGCACGGACGGCCGCTCGGCCGCCGCCTTCCGCACGGCCTTCATCGCCGCCTTGGCCGCCGCGATCGTGCGGCGGATATCCGTCGGCTTGTGCGCCCCCGAGAGGAACCAGCTCTCGAACTGCGACGGCGGCAGGTAGACACCGCGGTCGAGCATCCCCTGGAAGAACACCCCGAACGCCGCCGTGTCCGACGTCACGGCTGACTTGAAGTCCCGCACCTTCGTCGGCGTGAAGAACGGCGTCAGCATCGAGCCGATCGCGTTCACCTGCAGCGGCACGTCGGCGTCGCGGGCCGCGGCCGCCAGCCCGGACGCGAGGTCCGCGCCCATTTCGGCCATGCGGCGGTAGAGCCCCCGCTTCAGGCGCGAGAGCGCCCAGAGCCCGGCCGTCATCGCGAGCGGGTTCCCCGACAGCGTGCCCGCCTGGTACACGGGACCGGCCGGCGACACGAGCTCCATCACGTCGGCGCGCCCGCCATACGCGGCGACCGGCAGGCCGCCCCCGATGACCTTGCCGAAGCAGCTGAGATCCGGCTTCACGCCGAAGCGCTCCTGCGCGCCGCCGGGCGCGAGGCGGAAGCCCGTCATCACCTCGTCGAAGATCAGCAGGATGCCCTCACGGTCGCAGAGGGCGCGCAGGCCCTCGAGGAAGCCGGGCTCCGGCAGCACGACCCCCATGTTCCCGGCGACGGGCTCGAGGATGATGGCCGCAATCTGGCGGCGATTGGCGGCGACGAGGCGCTCGACGCTGCCCAGGTCGTTGTAGGTCGCCAGCAACGTGGTTGCGACCGCCCCTTTCGGCACGCCGGGGCTCGTCGGGCTGCCGAAGGTCAGCGCGCCGGATCCGGCCTGCACCAGGAACGCGTCGGCGTGGCCGTGATAGCAGCCCTCGAACTTCACCAGCTTGTCCCGCTTCGTCGCCGCGCGCGCGACGCGCGCCACGCTCATCGTCGCCTCCGTGCCCGAGCACACGAAGCGGACGCGCTCCATCGAGGGCACGAGGTCGCGCACCATGGCGGCGAGCTCGGCCTCGAGCGGGCTTGGCGCCCCGAAACTCGTGCCCAGCCGCGTCTGCCGCTGAAGGGCGGTCGTCAGCCCCTTCGGCGCGTGGCCATGGATCATCGGGCCCCACGACATCACGTAGTCGATGTAGCTGTGGCCGTCGACGTCCACGAGGCGCGAGCCGCTGGCTCGCGCGATGAACCTGGGCGTGCCACCCACGGCGCGGAACGCGCGGACGGGGCTGCTGACGCCGCCCGGCATCACCTGCCGGGCCTGTTCGAAGAGCTTGGCGGACTTGGGAGTTTTCATCGACGAGGGTGCTCCACGAAGGTGCGGCACGATGGTGCTGCACGAGGGTGCCACACGATGGTGCCACACGATGGTGCCACACGGAGGTGCCACACGATGGTGCCACACGGAGGTGCCGGACGGTAGTGCCACACGGAGGTGCCGCACGGAGGTGCCGCACGGAGGTGCTGCACGGAGGTGCTGCACGGAGGTGCCACACGGAAGTGCCACACGGCGGTGTCTTACGAAGGTGCGTCGCTAGTGCGGCCTCCGGAGCACCTGTCCGGGACGGGCGTGCGTGTGCTCGCCTTCGTCGAGCACGACCGTGCCGTTGACGATGACGGTGTCGATGCCGGTCGGGTACTGGAACGGATCCTCGAACGTGGCGGTGTCGATCACCGTGTCGGGATTGAACAGCACGAGGTCCGCCACCTGGCCAGGGGCAATCGTGCCGCGGTCGGGCAGGCCCAGGATGCTGGCGGGCAGGGCGGTCATCTTCCGGACGGCCTCCTCGAGCGGAATCACCTGCAGCTCCCGGACGTAGCGGCCCAGCACCCGCGGGAAGGTGCCGAAATTGCGCGGGTGAGGCACCCCGGCGTGTAGGGGCCCCTCGGTCGCGAGGGCGGACCCGTCGGAGCCGATGGCCACCCATGGCTGGCGCATCGCCAGGCGCAGGTCGTCCTCCGACATGATGAAGTAGACACAGCCTACCGAGCCATGCTCCTCGACCAGGAGATCGAAGACGAAGTCGAACGGGTCCTTGCCGGCCCGGGCCGCCGCCTCGGCAATCCGCATGCCCTCGTACTGGCGGTTCGGCGACGCCGTGGTGGTCTCACGGCCCCGCTCGCGCCCGATCGCGGCCAGCTGGATGTTCTGCCACGTCCCCGCGGACTGGTACCGGTTCTCCCAGTCGGGGTTCGGGTCCTCCATCTCGCGCCGGATGCGGGCACGGGTGGCCGGGTCCCGCAGTCGCTCGACCATCGCGTCGGTGCCGCCCTCCTCGACCCAGTCGGGGATCGTGGCGGTCAGGCTCGTGCTGCTCGCGACGTAGGGATACTGGTCTGCCGTGACACGCAGTCCACGCGCGCGCGCGGCCTCGACGAGGTCGACGACTTCCTGCATCCGGCCGAAGTTCCTCTGCCCGGTCACCTTGATGTGGAAGACGTGGACCGGCGTCCTGGCCCGCTCGCCAATCGTGATGATTTCGTTCAGGCCATCCGCCAGCTTCGCGCCGTCGTAGCGCAGGTGCGAGGCGTGCAGCCCTCCGGCGGCGCCGGCGGGTTCGGTCAGCGCCACCAGTTCATCCAGCGAGGCGTACGCATTCGGCGGATACAGCAGGCCGGTCGACACGCCGAAGACACCCTGGCCGAGCGCCTCCACGACGATCTGCCGCATCCGGGCGACTTCGTCCGCCGTGGCCGGCCGGTCGTCCTCGCCGACGACAAGGGATCGGACCGTGCCGAGGCCGATGTACGACAGCAGGTTCACCGAGATGCCCTGCCGCTCGAGGACGCCGAAGTAGCCGTCGAAGTCGAGCCACGGGGCGGCCTGGGTCGCCGATCCGCGCGGGGCCACCGACCCCGACTCGCCGATGACCTCGGTGGTGACGCCCTGGCGAATCTTGCTCTGGGCATCCCCGTCGGTGACGAGCGGGATGTCCGAGTGGCTGTGCATGTCGATGAACCCCGGGGCCAGCACCCGCCCACGGGCATCGATCGTGCGCGCAGCCGTCCCATCCACGTCGCCGACGGCCGCGATGCGGCCGTCCCGGACCGCCACCGCGCCGTCGACGGACGCCCTGCCGGAACCGTCGACGATCCGCGCATGCGTGATGAGCAGGTCGTACTCGGGGGGCGCAGGCGTGCACGCCGCGGTGCCCAGGGCGGCCGCGGCCAGCCACCCGGCGAGCAGGCGCGGCGTCACTCAGCCTGCCTCAGCCGGCGGGCGGCCGTGCGCGCGAAGTAGGTGATGATCATGTCCGCGCCCGCGCGATGGATCCCCGTGAGCGACTCCATCATGGCGCGCTCCTCGTCGATCCAGCCGTTGGCCGCCGCCGCCTTGATCATCGAGTACTCGCCACTCACCTGGTACGCCGCCGTCGGGTAACCGAACTGCTCCTTCACGCGCCAGATGACGTCGAGGTACGGCATGGCCGGCTTGACCATCACCATGTCCGCCCCCTCCTCGAGGTCGAGCGCGACCTCGCGCAGGGCCTCCTCCGTGTTTGCCGGATCCATCTGGTGACTGCGGCGGTCGCCGAACGCCGGCGCGGAGTCGGCGGCGTCGCGGAACGGTCCGTAGAAGCCCGAGCAGTACTTCGCCGCGTAGCTCATGATCGCCGTCTCGTCGAACCCGCTCGCGTCGAGTGCCTCGCGGATGGCGCCGACGCGCCCGTCCATCATGTCGGACGGCGCCACGATGTCGGCCCCCGCCTCCGCGTGCGAGAGGGCGGCCTTCACCAGTTGCTCCACCGTTGCGTCGTTGGTGATGCGCTCGCCGTCGAGGATGCCGCAGTGGCCGTGCGACGTGTACTCGCAGAGGCACACGTCGGTGATGACCACCATGCGCGGCAGCGCCTTCTTGATCGCGGCGACGGCCTGCTGGACCGGCCCTCGCGGGTCGAAGGCCGACGTGCCCGTCGCGTCCTTGTGCGCCGGCAGGCCGAAGAGCAGCACCGACCAGACGCCGTCGGCCGCGGCCGCCTCGCATTCGCGAACCGTCTCGTCCACCGAGAGGTTGAACACGCCGGGCATGGACCCGACCTCACGGCGGACGCCGGAGCCTTCCGCGACGAAGAGCGGATAGATGAACTGCTCGGGCGACAGCCGCGTCTCGCGCACCAGGGCGCGGATGCCAGGTGTGCGGCGGAGGCGGCGAAGGCGGACGGGGAGGGCGAGCCTCTCGACGTGGGTGGTCGTGCTCATGCCCCTATTGATCCACAAATCGGCCCGCGGCGAGTAGCCCACGCGGCGGGCGACCGTCCCGCCTTCAGGTGCCGGCCTCCTCGGGGCTGGCCGTCCGGAAGTGCTCGACGATGGCATCCACGAAGGCCGGGATCGTGGAGGTGGCTGGCGTGATCACCGGCCGGATCTGGTATCGCGCCGCCGCGTCGGCGGTGACGGGCCCGATCGTGGCCACGACCGTGTGGTTCAGGAGATCGGCGGCCTGCTCGTCGCCGTAGATGGTCACGAACGCCCGGATGGCCGACGCGCTGGAGAACGTCACGCAATCGATCCGGCGATCGAGGAGCTGCCGGTAGATGTCGAGATGGTGGTCCCCCTCGGCGGTCACGGTGCGGTACGCCACCACCTCGGTCACCTCCGCACCCGCGGCTGTCAGCGCCTCCGGCACCACGTCGCGCGCGATGTCCGCCTTCGGGAAGAGCACCTTCTGGCCGGTCAGCGGGCCGAGCGCGGTGATCGCCTGCACCACGCCCTCCGCCCGATGATCCTCCGGCACGAGGTCGACCTTCAGCCCGTAGCGCGCGATCCGGGCGGCCGTGCCCGGGCCGATCGCGCAGAGCCGGGCATCGGCCAGCGCGCGGACGTCGCGGGGGCCCGCCATCAGCCGGTCGAGGAACGACACGGCGCCGTTGGCGCTCGTGAAGACGATCCAGTCGAACTGGTTGGCTCGCGCGCACGCCTCGTCCAGGGGACCGAAATCCTCGGGGGGGACGATGCGGATGAGCGGGGCCTCGATGGCCTCGGCGCCGTGGGCTTCGAGCAGCTCGACCAGCTCGGTGGCCTGATCCCGCGATCGGGTCACCAGCACGCGCTTGCCGAACAGGGGCCGCGCGTCGAACCATCGCAGGTGCTCGCGGAGCGCGGCCGTCCGGCCCACGACGAGCACCCCGCCGTGGGAGGGCCGTGACGCCTCGCAGGCATCCGCCAGGCTGGCCAGCGTGCCGGTCCGTGTGGCCTGCGCGCTCAGCGTGCCGTCCAGCACGAGCGCCGCCGGCTCGTCCGCGGGCCGACCGTGCGCGATCAGCGCCCGCAGCATCTCCGGCACCTGCTTCGGCGCGGCATAACAGACCAGCGTGCCGCCCAGGGCGGCAAGGGCCGCCCAGTCCACCTTCGGCCGCTCCCCGTCCTCGCTCTCGTGGCCGCGGACGAGCGTTACGGTGTCGCCGCCGCCGGGATACGTGATGGGGATCCCGGCATAGGTCGGCACGCCGATGCCCGCGGGAATGCCTGGCACGATCTCGAAGGGGATGCCCTGTTCGTGCAGGAACAGCGCCTCGCGGCCGCCCCGGTTGAAGAGGATCGGGTCGCCCCACTTCAGACGCGCGATGAGGCCGCTCTCACGGGCCTTCTCGGCGATCAGGTAGCAGATGGCTTCCTGGTCGTGGCGTTCCGGCGCGGCGCGGCCGACGTCAATCCGCTCGGCGTGTGCCGGGGCCTGGTGCAGCAGGCGCGGGTGCACGAGGTGGTCGTAGATCACCACGTCGGCGGCCTGCAGGCAGCGCAGCCCCCGCGCGCTGATGAGGTCGGGAGCGCCGGGTCCGGCGCCGATCAGGTACACCTGCGAACGAAGCACACCGGCATTCTACTGGACCACCGCCGCCCCCTTTTACCCTTCCTTCACAATCTCCCGGGGAACCGGCCGCCGGCACTTAACATTGCGCTGCTGGAATGACGGTCAAGGAGTTCCCCCTCGATGACGACTGACTTCCGCACTTCGACCCGGTTCGCTGCCGTCGTTCTGGCCCTCGTCGTTGCCGCCAGCGCCGCCGTCTTCGTGCAGGGGCGCCGGCCCGACCCGCTCGGGCCGCCGCGGGTCCCGGATGGCAACCCCGTCACCGACGCCAAGGTCCGCCTCGGCACGGCCCTCTTCTGGGACGAGCAGCTGTCGACCACCCGCACCGTCGCCTGTGGCACCTGCCACCGGCCCGGTCGCGGCGGGGCCGATCCTCGCGCGCTCGACGCCCCGGGCCAGGCCGCGCACCCCGGGCCGGACGCACGCCTCGGCACCAGTGACGACGTGACCGGCGCCGCCGGCGTCCCGGCGAACCTCGCGGACGGCCGCTACACGTGGGCGCCGCTCTTCGGGATGCGGCCCCAGGTGACGGGCCGGCGCGCGCCCTCGGTCATCGATGCCGCCTACGCCCGCCGTCTCTTCGGCGACGGCCGGGCCTCGGACCGATTCCGGGATCCCCTGACCGGCACTGTCGTGCTGCCCACGGACGCCGCCCTCGAGTCGCAGGTGATCGAACCTCCGGTGTCGGAGCTCGAGATGGGGCATCCCGGCCGGGACTGGGCCGACGTCGCGGCGCGTGTGGCGTCCGCGCGCCCCCTGGCCCTGGCGTCGTCCGTGCCAGGAGCCCTCGCGGGCTGGATCGACGGCCAGGCCTACCCGTCGCTCTTCGCCGAGGCCTTCGGCAGCACGGACGTGACCCCCGTCCGGATTGCGATGGCGATTGCCAGCTACGAGCGCACGCTCGTCTCCACCGCCGCGCCCATCGACCGGTTCCTCGCCGGCGACGACGGGGCGCTGACGGCGTCGGAGCGTCGTGGCTTCGGTGTCTTCGGCGACGTGGGATGTGCGCGCTGCCATCGCGGCGCGGAGTTCTCGGACGACCAGTTCCACTACCTGGGCCTCAGGCCAGCCGGGGAGGATCCCGGGCGGGCGCGACAGACCGGTGATGCGGACGACAACGGCGCCTTTCGCACGCTGCCCCTCCGCAACGTGGAGCTTCGTGCGCCGTACTTCCACAACGGCCGCTTCACCACGCTCGAGCAGGTGGTCGACTTCTACGATCGCGGTGGCGACTTCGACGGGCCCAACAAGCAGATCCGTCCCCTGGGGCTCGGCGCCGGGCGGCGCGCGGACCTGCTCGCGTTCCTGCGGCGTCCACTGACGGATCCGCGGGTGGCCGCGGAGAGTGGCCCCTTCGAGCGTCCCCACCTGTTCACGGAGGGCACGTGGCCGCCGACCATCGTCGACGGCGGTGTCCCGGGGGCGGGCGGGGTCACTCCGGACGTCGTGGCCCTCGAGCCGCCGGTGCTGGGCAACCCGACGTTCACGGTCGGGCTGTCGGGGGGCCTCGGCGGTGCGCGCGCGAGGCTCGTGCTCGACACGGCGGTCCCGCCTCGTGGCGCGCCGCCCGCGGGCGGCTATCAGTTCAACGTGGTGCTGGAGGGGACAGGCGCGGGCACCGGGTACGGCTCACAGGTGATTCCCATCCCGGCGGACGGCTCGCTGATCGGCGTGCCCATCTATGGCCGTTGGTACATCGCCGATCCCGGCGCGCCGGGTGGCATCGCCTCGTCCACCGCGTTCGGAATGGTGCTGGGCCCGGGCCGCTGACCCGCGGCGGAGGAGGCAGTGGCAGAAGGGAAATGGGGAGTGTCCCCATTTCCCTCTCGCGTCCTCATTTCCCTACTGCGCGCGTCGGACGGCGTCGAGGATGGCGCCGGCGCCGCGCGCCAGCAGCCCCGCGGCCAGTGCGTCGCCGAGCGCGCGCGCGTCGGCGCGCGGCCCGCTGACGTCGTGACGCACGACCTCCGACGCGTCCGGCGCGATCACGACCCCCTCGATGCGCAGCGTGTCGCCATCGAGCTGGGCCAGCGCGCCGATGGGCATCTGGCATCCACCGCCGAGCGCGCGTACGACCGCCCGCTCGGCCGCGAGGGCATCGGCGGCGTCCGGCGCGTTGATCCGCGCCAGCACCCCGGCGACGTCGCGCCGCTCGGCAAGGTACTCGACGGCGATGATCCCCTGCCCCGGCGCGGGCGTGCAGAGGTTCGCGGGCACGGCGAACGAGACGCGGTCCCCGTGCCCGAGCCGGCGCAGGCCCGCCGCGGCGAGGACGATGGCGTCACAGTCGCCGGCGTCGAGCTTGCGGAGGCGGGTGTCGAGGTTCCCGCGAATGGCCTGGAAGGTCGCGGACGCGAAGAGGTGCCGCAGCTGCGCGACCCGGCGCACGCTGCTCGTACCGAGCCGCGGCGTCGCGCCCAGCAGCGCCGCCAGGGCCGCGGCATCCGTGGCAGGCGGCGCGCCGGCGGGGAGCACGATGGCGTCGCGTGGATCCTCCCGCGGGAGCACCGCGCCGAGCGCCATCACGTCGGGCAGCACCGCCGGCATGTCCTTGCTGCTGTGCACGGCGAAGTCGACGCGCCCGTCGGCCAGGGCCTCCTCGAGCTCCTTGACGAAGAGCGACTTGCCGCTGTCGCCGGCCGCGCCGGCTGCGGGCGCGGCTGGCGCGCGATCGGTCGTCGGCAGCGTGCTGCCCCCGGGGCCGAGCCCCGTGCCCGCCTCGTCGCCCGACGTGCGCACGACGACGATCTCGCAGGCGGGGCCGCCGGCCTCGCGAACGAGCCGCGCCACCGTGTGTGCCTGCCACAGCGCCAGCTGACTGCCACGCGTCCCGAGCTTCACGATTGCCTTCCCGTCCGCTGCATGCCGGCCTCGCGGGCCGCGCCGGTCTCGTCGCGGGCCCCCGGCGGATCCTCGGGGAGCGCGAACAGCTTGCTCAGTGCCTCGGCGTACTGGCCGAGGACTTCCGGGTCCCCCGCGGTCTTCAGCTGCTCGGTCGGCTGCAGCAGCAGCTTCTCGATGATGAGGCGGGTGATCTCCTCGACGCGGCCGCGCGCCTCCGGCGGGAGCTGGGCCAGCTTCGGTTCGAGCCGCTGGAGCTCCGACCGCCGGATGGTCTCGAACCGCTGCCGCAGCGCGACCACGGTGGGGATGGCTCCCCGTGACTTCTGCCACTGCGAGAACTTGCCGACCTCCTCGTCCACGATGGCCTCGGCGCGGGCCGCCTCGCCGCCCCGCCGCTCCAGGTTCTCGCGCACGATCGCCTGCAGGTCGTCGATGTTGTAGAGGAAGACCTGCTCGATGTCGCCGACGTCCGGCGAGACGTCGCGGGGCACCGCGATGTCGATCAGGAACAGGGGGCGCGTCCGGCTGATCGGGACCGAGGCCTGGACCCGCGCCTTGTCGAGGATCGGCACGGGCGATCCCGTGCACGTGATCACGATGTCGGCCTCGAGCAGCGCCTCCGAGAGCTGTTCCCACGGCGTGACGGTGCCCTCGACCTCCGTGGCGAGCTGTTCCGCGTTGGCCAGCGTGCGGCTCGTGATGACGAGGGCCGCGATGCCTTGCGCCTTCAGGTGCAGCGCGGTCAGCTTGCCCATCTCGCCCGCGCCGATGACCAGCACGCGCCGGCCGTGCAGGTTGCCGAAGATCTTCTTCGCCAGCGCGACCGCCGCGAAGCTGACCGACACCGCCCCCTCCGACAGGGCGGTCTCCGTGCGGACCCGCTTGCCGACGCCGAAGGCCCAGTGGAACAGCTTGTTGAGCAGCGGTCCCGACGTCTGCGCCTCGGCCGCGACCCCGTAGGCGGCCTTCACCTGCCCGAGGATCTGCGGCTCGCCGACGACCAGCGAGTCGAGGCCGGACGCCACGCGGAACAGGTGCCGGGCCGCGTCGGTGTCCTGGTGCACGTACAGGTGGGGCGCGACCTCGTCTGGCCGCATCTGGTGGAAGTCCGCGATGAAGCGGACGAGCTCGTCGCGGGCCGGCGTGGCGTCGTCGCACGCCACGTACAGCTCCGCCCGGTTGCAGGTGGACACCACGACCGCCTCGCTGGCAAGCGGCCGTTTCGCCAGTTCCCTTACCGCCTGGTCCAGCCCCCGGCTGGAGAAGTCCAGCCGTTCCCGGAGCTCGACCGGCGCCGTCCGATGGCTCGCGCCGACGAGGAGCAGATGCACGTCAGTAGAAGTTGTGGCTCTCGGTCAGGAAGTAGCTGACCGGCACGAAGTTCAGCAGCACGATGGCGAAGCCCACGAGCGAGAGGTACGCGCTCCGCCGTCCGCGCCACCCCATGGTCCGGCGCGCGACCATCTGGTACGTGTAGACGAGCCAGCTGATGATCGCCACGAAGATTTTCGGATCGCCGATCGACATCGCGTTCACCCGCGCGTCGCCCGGCAGGATGCTCTGCACCTGGAACGCCCAGACCCCGCCCATCACGATCCCGAAGGTCAGCAGGGCCCAGCCGATGGTCGTCGCCCGCTGGTTCATGACGTCCAGTGTCTGCAAGGAGGGCAGCCGGGTGTAGAAGTAGCCCAGGTGCTTGGCCTTGATCTCCTTGAACTGCAGGACGTACGTGATGCCGATCACCGCCGCGAGACCGAAGCTCGCGTACGCGAAGAGCATCGACGAGACGTGCAGCCAGAAGAGCGGGCTCTCGAGAATCGGCGACCGCGGCTCCAGCCCGGGCTCCAGCACCGCCGGCAGCAGTTGCGCGGCGACGATGAGCGGCAGGATGAAGATGCCCAGCCCCCGCTCCTCGGTCGAGACCTCGGTGTAGAGGTAGGCCAGCACCAGCAGCCACACGAACGTCGAGATGGCCTGCGTCGTGCCCACGAATGGCACGTGCCCCACCTCCATCGTCTGCATGCCGATGACGAAGGAGTGCGCCAGCGCGCCCGCGCCGAGCAGCGCCGTTGCCGAGCGGCCGGCGGCCGGCTGGCGCCCGGAGAAGTGCAGCGCATAGGCGGCCAGCGCCAGGATGTAGAAGACGAGGGGGAGGGCCTGCATCAGTGCGAGGACGGGGCGTAGTAGCCGCGTTTGGTGCGCGCCGTCGCGTTGGGGCGGTCGATCTGCACGACCAGGCGCCGCCAGGCGCCGTCACGGCGCGGGTTCTTCGACGTGTACCCCAGCGAGTACTGGCTCGAGAGCTCGTCGGCAATCTGCGCGTAGATGTCCTTCAGCGCCGCCGCATCGTCCGGGAAGAACGAGCGCCCGCCGGTTTCCTGGGAGAGCTGCCGCAGCACGAACTCCGCCTCGCGGAAGCCGCGGGCCGACGCCGTCTCCTTCGGCTGGAGGCCGATCGCGTAGATCGACGTCTCCGACCGCTTCGCCAGCTCCAGCACCTCTTCGTACGAGACGAGGCTCGACGTGTCCTCGCCGTCCGACAGCACGACGATGGCCTCCCGCCGCAGCTCGTCACTCGACTTCGCCTTCATCTTCGCGAGCTCCTTCAGCGAGATGTACAGCGCGTTGTGCAGCGAGGTCGACCCGCCCGGCGCCGTGGAGCGGATGGCCCGCTCCAGCGCGGCCTTGTCGTTCGTGAAGTCCTGCGCGATCTGCACGCGGCTGTCGAAGTCCACGACCTGCGCGAGGTCCTGCGGCCGCAGCGTGTTCGAGAAGCCGATGGCCGCGTCCTGCGCGATCTCCAGGCGCTGCTCCATGCTCGCGCTCGTGTCGATGAGCAGCGACAGCGCGATGGGCTGGTTGGTCCGGTTGAAGAAAATCAGGTCCTGCTTGACCCCGTCCTCGAACACGGAGAAGTCCGACTCTCCCAGGTCCGTGACGTAGCGCCCCGACGGATCGACGACCGTCACGTTCAGGGACACGACGTCGACACCGGCCCGGAAGACCTGCGGCTCCTGCGGCGCCGGCGCGGCCTGGCCCCGGGCGGACGACGCCCCGGCCGCCTGCGGGGCGGGACCCGCGGCGCCGGCGGGCACCAGAGCGAGGGCGGCGACGACGCCGAGGAGCCGGGCGATCACGGCCGGGCGCCCTCCCGGGCAGGTGTGCCGCGCGCCTCCACGCCCGCGCGGGTCACCGACACCTCGGTCGTCTCGGGTGGAATCAGCGAACCGGGACGCGCGTAAGTGACCTTGTACTGGTGTCCCAGGATGCCCGCGATGTCCATCAGGCGATCGTCGTACGCCATACTGCTGAGCACGTCGATCCTGACACCGCCCGTCTCCTTCGGCCCGCGGTCGAGCACGCTCGCCCGTTCGCGCGCCGCGGTGTCGCCGAGCCCCGCGCCCGGGGACTGCAGGACGAGGGCATGGAGCGACGCGCCGCCGTCCTCGAGGGCCGCCAGCACCTGCGTGTGGTGGAGCTGCGTGAACTCGGTGCGCTCCGTGGCGACGAGCACGATGGCCGCACGCGACTCGGGGCGCCGGCGCAGGCCCTGGGAGACCTCGCGAATGGCGTCGAGCAGCGTGGCGCCGCTGCCGGGTGGCGCGAAGATACGCTGCGACGCCTGCACCAGCGCGTCGGCCGACGTCGTGTAGTCCTGCAGGATCGTCGGCCGGTCCGCGACGCTCACGAGCGCCGTCGGCCCGAGCTTCGCGGCCTCCGGCAGGAAGGCCTGGAGCGCCCGCCGGAGGTTGGCGATGGTGTCGGAGGCCTCGGCGCTGTTGTCCACGACGACGGCAATGGCCATCGGATCGGTCGCCGGGGCCACCCGCAGGATCTCGCGCCGCACGCCGTCCTCCCGCACGACGAACTGGTCGGCGGCGAGGTCGGAGACAGGGGCGTGGCTGCCGGTGTCCCAGGCGCTCACGTAGAGCACCTGTTCCTGGGCCTGGGCCCGGGCGGCAAGGGACACCGGCGACAGGACGCCGGTGAGGACGGCGGTCGGGAGCGCGAGGCTCACCGCCGCGATGAGGGCCGCTGCTGCTCGGTTCATAGGCGTTTTCGCTCGGCCGAGGCGCGATGGCACGACTAGGGCCAGTATAGGGGATATGGTGCCGATGTGTCCGTTGGCGGCCGCCAGCTCCGGTAGACTGGGGCGGTGAGTCCCTCGGAGCCGCCCTCCAACCTGCAGGTCGTCGGACAGCTGAGCACGATCGGGCTGGCGTTCGTCTTGGCCCTCGTGATGGGCTTCGGCGGCGGCTACCTGCTGGACGGGTGGCTGGGCACCACGCCGTGGTTCACCTTCATCGGCTTCTTCCTGGGGCTGGCGGCGGGGGTGCTGAACGTCTACCGCATCATGCAGTTCGCCGACCGGTCGACGCGGTCCGGCGGGGGGCGGTGAGCCAGCCGGACGGCCCGGACCTGGTGGGCCGGATCGCCCGCGACACGGCCGTGTTGGTGGCCGTGCTGGCGCTCGGGGCCTGGGGCGTCTGGCCCGGGCGCGCCCGGGTGGCGCTGGGCGTCCTCGGCGGCGGCGCGCTGATCGGGCTGAGCGTCTGGGCGATTCGGGGCGCTGTGGACGGGGTGCTGGGCCAGCCGGCCGGGGCGACGGGGCAGCGGTGGCCGGGCTGGGGTGTGCTAGTGAAGATTTTCACAAGGCATGCTATACTCGCCGCCGCGGCCTACGGTATGATGGTGCGTTTGCATCTCGACCCGGTCGGGATGCTGGTGGGGGTCACGGCGCTGGTCGCCGCGACCGCCGTCGAGGCCATCCGCTCGGGCCCCCGGCCCCGTGGCCCCGGCCGCGGGCGGTGAGGCGCAGTCCGGGCCCCGGCTCTCATTACTCTCTTGTATTCGCGTTCGTGGTTCGTGTGATTCGTGTGCTGAGGAGGCGTTAGTTGTGAGCACCCGACGGTCCGTGCTTTCCCTGATGTTCCTGTTCCTGCTGGTTGGTGCGGTGGCGCCGGCCTATGCCCAGGAGCCGGGCGCCATGGCCGATGGTGGCCTGGTGCAGTGGTCGATCATTACCGCCGGCTTCGCGCTCGCCATCGCCGCCGCCTTCGGCGCGCTCGGCCAGGGCCGCGCGGTGAGCTCCGCGACCGAGGCCATCGCCCGCAACCCCGGCGCCGCCGGCGAGATTCGCGGCGCGCTGATCCTGGGCCTCGTGCTCATCGAGTCGCTCGTCATCTACGTGCTGCTCGTCTCGCTGATCCTGTTCTTCCTCAAGCCGTTCGGCGGCTAAGGCCGGGACACGGATCCAGACTCATGCGAAGCGGGGACGCCACCACCGGCGTCCCCCTTTTCATGTACGCCCGGTCGCCAATCTTCCCAATCCCCCAATCCCCCAATCAATCTGCCCTCTACAATCTGCAATCTGCATTTCCTCTTCAATCTGAGATCTGAGATCTCACATGCTTGATGTCCTGCTCCTCCTGATGGTGACCATCTGGGGCAGCAACTTCTCCCTGATCAAGGTCGCCCTCCGCGACTTCCCGGAACTGCCGTTCAACGGCCTGCGCCTGCTGATCGCGGCGGCGCTGCTCGGCGCCCTCGTCTGGCTCGACGCCCGCCGCCGTCGTGCGGCAGGCCGCCCCGCGGTCCCGGCGTTCACCGCCACCGAGTGGCGGCGCATCGTCCTGCTCGCGATCGTCGGACACCTGGTCTATCAGCTCTGCTTCCTGGCCGGCGTCGCGCGCACCAGCGTCGCGAACAGCTCGCTGATCTTCGGGTGCACCCCGGTGATGGTGGCGTTCCTGTCGTCGCTCGCCGGCCACGAGCGCATCCGCGGGGCGCAGTGGGCCGGCGCGGCGCTGTCGTTGACGGGGCTGTACGTCCTGGTGGGGCACCGGGCGGCCGTCGGCACATCGACCCTGGCGGGCGACCTGCTGATGTTCGTGGCCATGACGTGCTGGTCGCTCTACTCGGTGCTGGCGCGGCCGCTGCTCGCGCGGCATGCGCCGCTGGCCGTGACGGCGTGGTCCATGGGCCTCGGCGCGGTGCTCTACGGCGTGGCGGCGACGCCGGCGGCCCGCGCGACGGACTGGGCGGCCATCTCGGCTCTCAGCTGGCTGCTGATGGTGATCTCGGCCGTCTTCGCCATCGCGGTGGCGTTCCTCATCTGGTACACGGGCGTGCAGCGCATCGGCAGCTCACGCACGGCCATCTACTCGAACCTGACGCCGATCGTCGCGATGATCGTGGCGGCAATCTGGATCGGCGAACCGATCACGACGACGCAGGTCGGCGGCGCAACCGCAATCCTCGCGGGGGTGGTTGTCACGCGTCGCGCGCCACGCGACGCGTGACGCGTCACGCGTGAAGAGAGAAAACGGAAGTACGAATCAAGAAAGGAATTCGGGAATTCCCGCCTTCCGCCATTCCTTTCCTGATTCGCAATTCTTGATTCTCTCTTTCTCTTGTCGAGCTGGGCCGAGCGCCCAGCTCAACAAGAGAATTGTCGTGGCTCAGCTTGCACTCCGTGCAGGTGGTGGCTAGACTCCCCTCCATTCTTCTCACCCCAGGGTTTTGTGGCTGAGTTTGCAGCCCGCTCTGGCTGCCCGACCCACCGGGCACCCTCGTCTCCGGCCCGTTCGTACCTCGTCCGGCGCGTTCATACCGTCGCTCTCGGCGTCATCTCGTCGTCGGTGTTCGGCGTTCGTGGCGCATTACGGCATCCGTCCCACAGCTCACGTGGGAGCACGTCCCCGGACGTGGCGGCTCCGCGCGGGCCGGGTGTCGTGACTTGAGGAGGAGGAGAACGCAATGACCAGTTGTCGTACTGTGGTCCTGGCGGCGCTCGTCGCGCTTGCCATGGCTGTCCCGGCCGGCGCGCAGGATCAAGGGCGCCTCCAGGGCATCGTCACCGACGCCCAGCAGGCCACGCTCCCCGGCGTGACCGTCACGGCGAATTCGCCGGCGCTCATCGGCACCCAGACCGCGATCACCGAGATCGACGGCCGGTATCGCTTTCCGTCCCTTCCCCCCGGCCGCTACACGCTCACGTTCGAGCTGAGCGGCTTCCAGACCGTCAAGCGCGAAGGCATCGTGCTCGGCCTCGGCCAGACCCTGAACGTCGACCAGGGGCTGCAGCTCGCCACCCTCGAGGAGACCGTGACGGTGACCGGCGAGGCGCCGATCGTCGACGTCAGCTCGACGAAGGTCGGCTCGGAGTTCAACGCGGAGAAGCTGGCGGCGATCCCGTCGGCGACCGACCTGTGGGCGACGCTGGGCCAGGCGCCGGGCGTGCGCATGCGCGGCTTCGACGTCGGTGGCTCGCACAAGAGCCAGCAGTCGGGCTATGAGAGCTTCGGCGTGCGCAACCAGAACCGCGTCGTCACCGACGGCGTCGACACGACCGAAGGCACGGGCGGCGCGGGCATCTACCAGGACTTCTTCGCGCACGAGGAGGTCTCGGTGAGCGCGGCCGGCGGCGATGTGACGATGATGACGCCGGGCTCGGCGGTCTTCTCGACCATCAAGAGCGGCGGCAACGAGTTCAAGTCGTTCAACAACCTCACGTGGGAGGACGGCTCCTTCGTCGGCGACAACATCGACGCCGAGACGGCGGAGCGTGGTTTCACGGGGCAGCCGAACAAGATCTTCTACGAGGGCCACGTCGACCTCGGCGGGCCGATCAAGCGCGACAAGCTGTGGTTCTACGTCGCGTACAACCACTTCAAGATCGACAAGATCATCTCCGGCGTCGACCCCGAGTTCTCGGACCTGGGGATCTTCGACAACTTCACGACGAAGGGCACCTGGAAGGCGTCGGGCAAGGACACGATCATCGGCTACTACCAGTGGGCGAACAAGAGCAAGCCGCGCCGCGGCCTGTCCAACACCACCGGACCCGACTCCATCCTGGCGCAGAACTCGGCGTCGTGGATGTACAACGGCCAGTGGCAGCGTGTGTGGACGAACCGCTTCTTCACGGATCTGAAGGTCGGCCTCTTCGGCTTCGGCTGGCCGATGACGCCGGCCGTCGACTGGCACAACGACCCGCCGCGGAACGACACCGGGACGGGCGTGAGCACCGGCGCCGGCTGGAGCCCGTTCACGTTCGACCGCAACAAGCCGCAGGTGAACCTGACGGCGAGCTACTTCCTGCCGGAGAAGGCCGGGTCGCACGACTTCAAGTTCGGCTTCGAGTGGCTCGATGACCAGTCGAAGTTCGCCGACAACAGCGCGTCGGGTCCGCTCCGCTACCTCGACCTGAACGGCGCGGTCGACCGGATCTACATGACCGACCTCGGCGACAACGGCTCCTTCGGCAGCGAGTGGACCGGCGCCGACGACCGCAACGAACGCTACGCGTTGTTCTTCCAGGATCGGTGGGCGGTCAACAACAAGTTCTCGTTGACCCTCGGCGTGCGCATGGACCGCCAGCAGCCGCACTACATGGACTCGGTACGCGTGCCCCTGCTGACCGAGGTCTTCTCGCCGCAGACCGTGCCGGGCAAGGTGCTGCTGACGTCGACGAAGGTCGTGCCCCGCGTCGGCATGAGCTACTCGCCGACCGCGGACGGCCGCTCCGTGATCAAGGCCTTCTACGGCCGCTACTACTTCAACTTCGCCGACCGCATGAGCAACCTGAACCCGGGTGGCACCAACTCGAAGACCTACCGGTTCAACGACCTCAACGGCAACCGGCTGTACGACGGCCCGCAGGAGCTCGGCACGCTGCTCGCCTCGACGGGCGGCAACAGCACCACCCTCGACCCCGACCTCCGGACGCCCTACGCGGACGAGTTCGACCTCTCGTTCGAGCGGCAGTTCTGGGGCGAGTCGTCCGTGCGTGTGGCGTACGTGCGCAAGATGCAGCGCGACGAGTTCGCCACGCTGAACCCCGCGCGTGTCGGCCACTTCACCGTGCCGCGCAGCGTCACGGTGGACCTGCGGGACTACGTCAACGGCGTGACGGGCCAGACGACCCTCAACGTCTTCGACATCCCGGACGACGTGGCGGGCCAGGTGCTGAACGTGGTCACGAACATCCCGGACACGGTCGGGGGCGGTGACTACAACTTCGACACGATCAGCCTCGGGTTCAACAAGCGGTTCCCGAACGGGCTGTTCTTCCAGAGCAGCTTCGACTACCAGTGGCGCGACGAGCTGCGCCGCGGCGACTCGGCGAGCACCAGCC
>JBFWVR010000016.1:59853-137157 GCA_050246635.1 Vicinamibacterales bacterium | reverse complement strand
TGGTACAACGTCGGCAGCACGAAGAGCGTGAGGCACGTCGAGGTCACGAGTCCGCCGATGACGACCGTCGCCAGCGGGCGCTGCACTTCCGCACCCGCGCTCGTGGCCAGGGCCATGGGCACGAACCCGAGCCCCGCGACGAGGGCGGTCATGAGCACCGGCCGCAGCCGGAGGAGCGCGCCGGTCCGGACGGCCTCCCCGACCGCCATCCCCTGGTCACGCAGCTCGCGGAAGTACGACACCATCACGACGCCGTTCAGCACGGCAATCCCGAACAGCGCAATGAAGCCGACGCCGGCCGAGATGCTGAACGGCATCCCGCGCAGGAACAGCGCCGCGATGCCCCCGGTCGCGGCGATGGGGATGTTGAAGTAGATGAGCAGCGCCGGGCGCGCCGCGCCGAACGCCGTGTACAGCACGACGAAGATGAGGAAGAGCGCGAGCGGCACGACGATCGCCAGGCGTGCGGAGGCCCGCTGCAGGTTCTCGAACTGCCCGCCGTAGGTCACGTAGTACCCGGGCGGCAGCTCCACGCGCTCCGCAATCGCCTGCTGCACCGCGGCCACGAAGCCGCCGAGGTCGCGGCCGCGCACGTTGCTCTCGATCGCGATCCGCCGGTTGTAGTCCTCCCGCGTGATCTGCGCCGGCCCTTCCTCGACGACGATGTCGGCGAGTTGGGAGAGGGGGATCAGGCGGCCTCGCGGATCGGCGACCTTGAGGTTGCGGATCGCCTCCAGGTCATCGCGTCCGTCCGGCGAGAAGCGCGCCTGCACGACGAAGCGCCGCTGGCCCTCCAGCACCTCCCCGGCCGGGCGCCCCCCGATCGTCCGCACCACGTCGAGCACCTGGGCGGCGTTGATCCCGTAGCGCGCAATCTCGTCCCGGCGGATCTGCACGCGCAGGAACGGCAGGCCGCCGGTCTGCTCGAGGCGGACGTCGGCCGCGCCGGGCACGCTCGACACCACCCCGGCGATCTCGGCGCCGACCCGGCGGAGCTCGTCCAGGTCCTCCCCGAAGAGCGTGATCGCCACGTCGGACCGCACGCCGGCAATCAGCTCCTGCACCCGCAGCTCGATGGGCTGCGTGTAGCTGAAGGCGTTGCCCGGCACCTCGCGGCGGAGCGCCTCGTCGAAGGCGGCGATCAGCCCCTCCCGGGTGTCGGCCGTGGTCCACTCCGACGCGTCCTCGAGCATCACATAGATGTCGCTCGTCTCGACCCCCATCGGGTCGGTCGGGATCTCGGCCTGCCCCGTGCGCGAGACGACGGTCGTCACCTCCGGGAAGCGCATCAGCACCTTCTCGATCGCCGTGGTGGACGCCACCGACTCCGACAGCGCCACGCTCGGCAGCCGCCACGCCTGCAGGGCGATGGTGCCTTCGTCGAGCCTGGGGATGAACTCGGTCCCCATGAAGGGCACGAGCAGCATCGACAGGACGAACGCGGCGGCGGCGACCGCACCGGTCGGACCCGGGTGGCGAAGGGTACGATGGAGCCAGGGCTCGTACCGGGCCTTCAGCCAGTGCATGAGCCGCGGCTCGTGTTCCGTCGTCGCCTTGCGGAAGAGGAGCGAGGCGAGCACCGGCATCAGCGTCAGCGCGAGCACGAGCGAGCCGATGAGCGCCATGATGACCGTAAGCGCCATCGGGCGGAACATCTTGCCCTCGACGCCCTGCAGCGACAGGATCGGGACGTAGACGAGGATGATGATCAGCACCGCGAAGAACACCGGCCGCGCGACCTCGCGACCCGCCTCGCGGATGATTTCGTCACGGGACGTGCCCGGCCGCCGTGCCTCACCGAGACGCCGTACGATGTTCTCGATCATCACGACCGACCCGTCGACGATGAGCCCGAAGTCGATCGCGCCGAGGCTCATGAGGTTGCCCGACAGCCCGGCCTGGACCATGCCGGTGAAGGCGAAGAGCATCGAGAGCGGGATGGCCGAGGCGACGATCAGCCCGCCGCGCACGTTGCCCAGCAGGAGCAGCAGCACGGCGACGACGAGCACGCCGCCCTCGACGAGGTTCTTCTCGACGGTCGCAATCGTGCGCGCGACCAGGTCGGTGCGGTCGTAGTAGGTGTCGACGGTCACCCCCTCCGGCAGGGATTCGGCGATCCGCGCGAGCGCCTCGTCGACGCGCTGGGACACGACGCGAGAGTTCTCGCCCATGAGCATCATCACCACCCCGGTGACGACCTCGCCGCGCCCGTCGCGCGTGACGGCGCCTTGCCGCACCATCGGTGCGAACGCAACCCGCCCGAGGTTGCGGACGTAGATCGGCGTGCCATCCGCCGTCGCCGAGACGACGATGTTCTCGAGGTCGGAGAGCCCGTCGACCAGCCCCTCGCCCCGGATGATGTACTGCTCCTGGGCACGCTCGATGAAGGCGCCACCGGCGTTGGCGTTGTTCTCCTCGAGCGCGGTGAACACCGCGTCGAGCGGCACGTTGTAGGAGGTCAGCCTCGCGGGATCGAGCTGCACCTCGTAGGTCTTCAGCTCACCGCCGAAGGAGTTGACCTCGACCACCCCGGGGACGGACCGCAGCCGGAAGGCGATGTCCCAGTCGAGGATGCTCCGCAGTTCCATCGGGGAATACCCCTGGCCGCGGACCTCGAACTGATAGATCTCGCCGAGGCCCGTGCTGATCGGCCCCATGTCGGGCGTGCCGTAGCCGGGCGGGATGGCGTCACGCGCCTCGGGCAGCCGCTCCATCACCAGCCGCCGGGCGAAGTAGAGGTCGACCGACTCGTCGAAGTAGATGTAGACGACCGACAGGCCGAAGCGGGACACCGAGCGCACCTGGGTGATGTCAGGCAGGCCGCTCATCGCCGTCTCCACCGGGAAGGAGATGAACCGCTCCACCTCCTCCGGGCCGAGGCCGGGCGCCTGGGTGATGACCAGCACCTGGTTCGGCGTGACGTCGGGCACCGCGTCCACCGGCAGGCGCAGCATCGAGGAGATGCCGGCGGCAATCAGCAGGAGCGTGCCCGTGATGACCAGGAACTTGTTGCGCAGCGAGAAGTCGACCAGGCGGTGCATCAGTGCTCGCCCCCGATGCGTTCGCCGAGCAACGTCGTCTTCAGGCTGAGGGTTCCCGTGGTCGCAATCACCTCACCGGGCTCGAGGCCGCCGGTGATCTCGACGAGGTCACCTGCCGTCGCGCCAATCTCGACGTCGCGGCGCTCGAAGCGCGTCGGCGATCGGCGGACGAACACGACTGTCTGGCCGTCGATCCGTTGCACGGCTGTCTCCGGCACCCCCATCACCTGCCGGCTGTCGCCGGTGGGAATCCGGATCCGCGCGAACATGTCGAGCTTCAGCAGGCGATCCGGGTTCCCGACGACGCAGCGCACCTTTGCGGTGCGCGTGGCCGGATCGATGACGTCGCTGACGTAGGTGAGGCGCCCGTCGAAGGTGCGGTCGGGATAGGCGTCCACCACGATCTCGACGTCCCGCCCCGTCTCCACCCTGGCGAGGTCCTGTTCGTAGACGTCGGCGAGGACCCAGACTTCGGACAGATCCGTCACCGTGAGCAGCTCCTTCTGCGGGTCCACGAGCTCACCGGGGGCGATGTCATAGCTCGTGATCACGCCGTCGAACGGCGCGCGGAGCACGTTGTGCGACGCGGTCCGGTGCCCGCTGGCCGCAGCCGCGTCCCCGGCGCCGCCGGAGCCCGGGGCCGCCGCCTCGAGCCCCCTCACGTCGTCCTCGCTCAGGCCGAAGCGGTGGAGCTGCTCCTCCACCTGTGCGAGCTGCGCCCGCTGGCTGGCGACGGCCGCCTGGGCGTTCTGGAACTCCGCGCGCCTGAGCTCGAGCTCCTGCTCGGAGACCGCCTCGATCTCGATGAGCGCCTGCGCGCGCTCGAAGACGCGCTGCCGCACCGTGAGGTCGGCCTCGGCCTGCCGCAGGGCCGCGGCCTGGGCGAGGAACTCCCCGATGCGCTCGCCGAGCTCGATGTTGTCGAAGGTGACGAGGGCGTCGCCGCGCGCGACGCGCTGGCCGAGGGTGACCGACACACGCTCGACGACCCCGCGGGCGAGCGGGCGGACGTGGGCGACGCGGGTCTCGACGGGTGCAACCGCGCCGGTGACCGACAGCACGGCCGGCAGGGGTGCGGTCGCGACCGGGCCGGTCTCGATGCCGGCGGTGCGCTGCGCCTCCGGCGCGAGCTCCACGACGCCGGCAGGCAGGTCGTCGTGGTCGTCCGACGCTGCCGCGGCCTCCGGTGGGTCGCCGCCGCGGGTGGCGAGGAGCACCACGGCGGCAACCAACACGACGACTCCCACGGCCACCAGGACTGCACGAAACGGCGACTTCATTCCCGGCCTCCTTCGAACGGCCGGCCGACGGCCGCCGCAAGCTGAAACTGACTGATGCGCCACTCGTAGAGCGCCTGGTTGTGGGTCCGGACGGTGTCGCGGAACGCGCGCTGCGCGTCGAGGTAGTCGATGAGGTCGCTGGCGCCGAGTCGGTAGGACTCGAGGATCGTGTCCCGCGTCTGTTCGGCGTTCGACAGGTACTCGCGCTCGATGTAGGCGACCCTGGCCGCGCTCACCTCCAGGGCATTTCGCGCCTGCTGCACCTCGAGCCGCACCGACACGGTAGCCGCCTCGGCCAGGCGCGCGGCACGCTCCCGTTCAGCCGCGGCACGCGCGACGCCTCCCTGGTTGCGGTTGAAGAGCTGGAGCGGCACCGTCACGCCGAACACGACGGCATTGGCGCCGAAGTCACGGACGTAGCCGGCCCCGACGGTCACGTTCGGCGAGCGGAGCGCGCGCTGGAGGCGCGTCTCGGTGTCGGCGCGCTGGACCTCGCGCTCGGCGGCCGCGAGATCCGGCCGGGCGGACGCCGCCTGCGCCTGCAGTGCCTGCGCCTCCGGAGGCCGCGTCGTGGACCCGCCCGAAAGCGGCTCCGTCACGTCGATGTCGCGCGTCAGGTCGGGAGCATCGAGGATCGCGAGGAGCGCCGCCTTCGCGTTGCGCAAGGCGAGTTCGGCAGCGAACCTGTCGTCCACGAACCGCAGGCGCTCCACCTGGAGACGCCGGACATCGACGCCGGACACCGTGCCCTCGTCCCGGCGTGCCACGTTGAGGGCGATGACGCGGTCGATCTCGTCGAGGGTGACCCGGGCGATCTCCAGGTTCGCCTTTGCGAGGACCACGTCCAAGTAGGCGCGCTCGGTCTCGAGCGTCAGCCGCCGCCGCCGGTCCTGCAGCATCGACTGCGCGACGGTGACCGCCTGGTCGGCGGCTTCGGTCCGCAGCCGGCGGCGACCGGCGGTCTCGATCTCCTGGTCGACCCGCACGGTCAGCTCCTGGCCATCGAAGAACGGCGGCCGCGACGGCTCGAACAGCGGATAGTTGCCCCCCTCGACCGTCAATGCCGGGTTGGGTGGACGCGACACGTCGAGCCGCTGCCCCTCCGCCGCGGCGACCGCACTCGCGGCGGCGGAGACGAGCGGGTTGCGCTCGAGCGCCAGGCGGACCGCGGTATCGAGCGACAGCGCGTCGGGGATTGGGGCCTGCCGCGCTTCGAGCGTCGGGACGAGGACCACGGCGAGCAGCCCGCCGATTGTGAGACGTGAAAGGACACGCGCGAAGCCGGCCCTCAGGACAGCGCGCGAATGCGCGCATGCACCGCGAGGCCAACGGCCGTCGCGCAGACGAAGAGAACTCATGGACGCACTTCCGGAGTGAAGAATCAGACAGGCAACCGCGGCGGGCCGACGCCCGACGGTCACACCCGTCCCTTCGTTCACTCGCCAGGCGCACCTGAAGCATGCGCGTCGGAGGTCTGCACGACACACCGGACCCGCCTGACGTTCAGGCGCAGGCGCCGGCGGCTCGCGCGAACGAAGGGACGCCGATCCCGATCAGCTCAGGAATTGCGGAGGGTGGTCGAACGCGGAGGGCAGGAGCGCAACACGCTTCTCGATCTCGGCCCGTGGCTCGCGAGCGACAGGCTCGACCGGGAGCACGTGGAAGATCGGCTGTGCTTCGACACAGCCCGAGCAGCAGAAGCAGTCGTCGACGTGGTTGGTGGTGCCGGCCGGCGCCGCCGGGTTGGCGGTCTGCGGGCCGGGCGCCGCGAGGACGAGCGTGGCCGAGGTGGCACCCACGGACGCAAGGTCCTCCGCATCCAGCGCGCAGAGCGCTGGATTGGCGAGGTCGAGCGCCGTCTGGCAGAGCAGGAGGAGCGCCACGATCTGGCACGTCCTGCGCAGGCGGGTCAGGTCCACCCACCCATCCTAACACACGGCCCGTGCCGCGCCGACCGACGGGCGGCTCGCGGATCCCGGCTGCGGCACCTACAGCCGCGCGCGTCGCAGCAACTGCGCGTTGGCCGCGACGATCACCGTGCTGAGCGACATCAGCACCGCGGCGAACGCCGGCGGCAGGACGATGCCCTGCGCCGCGAGCACGCCGGCCGCGAGCGGGATCGCGAGGATGTTGTAGCCGGCCGCCCACCAGAGGTTCTGGACCATCTTGCGGTAGCTCGCGCGGCTCAGCGCGACGATACGAGGGACGTCGCGGGGATCGCTGCGCACGAGCACGACGTCGCCGGCCTCGACCGCGACGTCGGTGCCGGCGCCGATCGCCACCGCCACGTCGGCGGTCAGCAGTGCCGGCGCGTCGTTCACCCCGTCACCCACCATCGCCACGCGTTTGCCCTGCGCCTGCAGCTCGCGAATCTTCTCGACTTTCTGGTCCGGCAGCACCTCGGCGAACACGGTGTCGATCCCGAGCTCGCTGGCAACCGCGTCGGCCACCGCCCTGGCGTCACCCGTGAGCATGACGACTTCGATCTGCTGCTCGTGCAGGCGGTCGATGGCCTCGCGCGACTCCGGCCGCACGGCGTCGGCGACGGCAAACGCCGCGACCGCCCGGTGGGCGGCGATCAGGTAGACCACGGCCTGTCCACGATCGGCAGCCCGGCGGGCCGCCGCGTCCACGTCTCCCGCCGGCTCCACCTCGAGCCGCCGCAACATGGCCGGCCCACCCATGAAGTACTCGGTGCCGTCCACGACCGCACGTACGCCGTGGCCGGGGATGGCCTCGAACCGCTCCGCGGCCGGCGCCGTGATCTCACGTTCCTCGGCGCTCTTCACGATGCCCTGCGCGATCGTGTGCTCCGAGTCGCGCTCCACGGCGGCAGCCACGCGAAGGGCCGCCGTCTCGTCCAGGCCGCCGTCGCTCGCGACGTCCACCACGCGGAACTCGCCGCGGGTCAGCGTGCCCGTCTTGTCGAAGACGACACTCGTGAGGTGCCGCGCCTCCTCGAGCCCGCGGCGGTCGCGGACGAGCAGGCCCGATCCGGCACCCAGGGTCGTGGAGATGGCAATGACGAGCGGCACAGCAAGCCCGAGGGCGTGGGGACAGGCGACGACGAGCACCGCGACGACACGTTCGACCGCAAAGGCCCCGGTGGCACCCGCCAAGAGCCACAAGACGAGCGTCGCCACCGCCGATCCCACCGCCACGACCGTGAGGAGGAAAGCCGCCCGATCGGCCAGCGCCTGCGCCCGCGATCGTGAGGTCTGGGCCTGGTCGACGAGGCGCATGATGTTCGCGAGGGCCGTGCGCTCGCCGGTGCCGGTCACCTCGACGCGGAGCGAGCCGCCGCCGTTGACGGTGCCGGCGATCACCTTCGCGCCCTCGTCCTTCGGCACCGGCGCCGACTCGCCGGTGATCATCGCCTCGTTGACGTCGCTCGTCCCGTTCCGGACGACACCGTCGGCGGGCACGCTCGCGCCAGGACGCACCAGCACCACGTCACCGTCAGTCAGCTCGGCGATCGGCACCTCCTCGACGCGCTCGCCGACCACCTTCTCTGCCGTGCTGGGGAGCAGCCGCGCGAGCTCACGCAGCGCGCCGCTCGCCTGGAAGATCGATCGCATCTCGATCCAGTGGCCGAGCAGCATGATCGCCACGAGGGTGGCCAGCTCCCACCAGAGCGGCTGGCCGGGATACCCGAACGTCACGGCCAGGCTGAAGACGAACGACACGCTGATGGCCAGCGAGATCAGCGTCATCATGCCCGGCAGCCGATCGCGGATCTCGTTGACCGCGCCCGCGAGGAACACCGATCCGCCGTAGGCGAAGACGGCCGTGCCGAACACGGCGGGGATGTACGCGGATCCCGCAAAGGACGGGGCGGTGAAGCCGAACCACCCCTGCAGCATCTCGCTCCAGACGAGCGTGGGCACGGTCAGGAGCAGCGTGATCCAGAACCGGTCGCGGAACATGGCCACGCTGTGCCCGGCATGGCGGTCGTGTCCGCTATGACCGCCGTCGCCGCGGCTTTCGGTCGAGCCGTGCCCGTCGTGCGGCTGGCGCGCGTCCTCCGCCCCGTGAGATGGGTGCGCCCCTTCCCGGTGATGGTCATGTGGTGAAGACGTCATGGATCGCCCTTACCTCCCATGGTCCGGCGGGCCGCCACCTCTGCTGCTCACGGCTCGGTGACGGCCGCCTCGGCTCCGCCTCGCAAGTCCCGTGCCCCGAAGGCCAGCGTACGGCTTCCGCGATCAGAACCAGATCCGCGCGCCCGCCACCAGTCGCAGGCTGCGGACAGCCTCGCCGTCTTCCCTGGCCAGGTCAGCCGTGCCAGAGAACTTCTGGCTCCAGTTCACGCCAACGTATGGGGCGAACTCCCGCCGGATCTCGTACCTCAGCCGCAGGCCCGCTTCCATCGAGCCCAGTCCCGCGGCGATGCCACGCGCGACATCGTCCTTGCCATGGACGTTCAGCTCGACGCGGGGCTGGAGCACCAGGCGGTTGGTGAAGAGCAGCTCGTACTCCGATTCGAGCCGGAGCTCGGTGCGCCCCCCTTCGCCGAGGTACGCGGTGGCCTCGACCTCGAACCAGTACGGCGCCAGGCCCTGCAGGCCAATCGCCGCCCACGTGCGCGCGGGGCCAGGACGGATGTCCTGTCGCAGGCCCGCCACCACCTCCCACCAGCGCGCGATCGCCCGGCCGTAGAGGGCATGCGCCTCGGCGGACTGCAGGTTGCCGTCCTCGGCCTCGCCTTCGGTCCGGAACCAGAAGCGGTTGATGTCGCCACCCACCCAGCCGGAGGTGTCCCAGCTTCCGGCGTACGCACCGCTGTCATGCTGCCACTCGAGCTGATCGAACAACACGTAGGTGAACACCGCGTCGTCGTGCACGGTGTGCTGCCCGTGCAATTCCGGAAACGCGGCCTTGCGGTCTTCCTCCGTGATCGGCGGCAGGCCCTGCGGCGGCGGCTGGCCCGGCGGCTCGTCGCCCGGCTGCGGCGCATGATGCTCGTGCGGCGGTGACGAGGGCTGCTGCCGCGGCGGCGCACCGTGCGCCGCGTGCGGATCCTGCGATGCTGCCGGGGCCGGAGCGGTCGGCGCCTGCCCGCGCACGAGTGCCGGGGAGGCCAGGGCGACGAGCGTCGCGATCGCCAGCGCGTGTCGTATCTGGCGGCTCATTCGTCCACCCTCACTTCCCGGAACATGCCGGCCTCCATGTGGTACAGCAGGTGGCAGTGATACGCCCAGCGTCCGAGCGCATCCGCCCGGACGCGGTAACTCCGCTTCGTGCCGGGCGGCATGTCCACCGTGTGCTTCCGGACGCGGAACTCGCCATCGTCCCCTTCGAGATCGCTCCACATCCCGTGGAGGTGGATCGGGTGCGCCATCATCGTGTCGTTGACGAGGACGATGCGGAGGCGCTCGCCGTAGGTAAGGCGGACGGGCTCGGCGTTCGAGAACTTGATGCCGTTGAACGACCAGGCGAAGCGCTCCATGTGCCCGGTGAGGTGGAGCTGGATCGTGCGGCCGGGCTCGCGCCCATCGGGATCGTCGAAGAGGCTTCGCAGGTCCGCATACGTGAGCACGCGGCGGCCGTTGTTCCGCAGGCCGATGCCGGGATCGTCCAGGCGCGAGGTCGGCATCATCGTCTGCATGTCGACGAGCGGGTTGCCCTTCTCGCTCGGCGGGTGCGACTGCATGTCCATCGCGGACATGTCGTGGCCTCCGGCCTGCGGAGCCGCCCCGGGCATCACGTGTCCAGCGTGCGGGTCCGGCGCCGGCGACGGCATCGTGTGGCCGGCGTGGGGATCCGCCGCGGCCGGCGGCGCCGGCATGGCGTGCCCGGCATGCGGGTCGGTGGCCTGCGTCGACGCCGGGCCCGGCGTGCCCATGGCCGCCAGGTCGTGGCCCATGCCGCCGTGGCCCATGTCGGCCATCGTCAGCAGCGGACGCGGATCGGTCTCGGGCACCGGCGCGCTCAGGCCGACGCGCGTCGCCAGCGTGCCGCACGCATACCCCGTGCGGTCCATCGACTGCGCGAAGATCGTGAACGCGTCCTGGCCGCCGGGCTCCACGATGACGTCGAAGGTCTCGGCGACGGCGATGCGGAACTCGTCGACCGAGACGGGATGGACGTTCTGGCCATCGGCCGCGACGACAGTCATCTTGAGGCCGGGGATCCGGACATCGAAGTACGTCATCGACGAGCCGTTGATGAACCGCAGGCGGACGCGTTCACCCGGACGGAACAACCCTGTCCAGTTGCCGGCCGGCGCCGCGCCGTTCATCAGGTACGTGTAGGTGGCGCCCGACACGTCGGCGATGTCGGTCGGGCTCATGCGCATCCGCCCCCACGCGGCCCGGTTCGCCAGCGTGTCACCGAGCCCATGCGCCCGGACATCGCTGAAGAAGTCGCCGACGGTGCGCTTGTGGAAGTTGTAGTAGTCGCCCTCCTTCTTCAGCTTCGCGAACACGCGGTCGGGATCTTCGTCCGTCCAGTCTGAGAGCAGGACGACGTGCTCGCGGTCGTAGTGGAAGGGCTCGGGTTCACGCGGGTCGATGATGAGCGCGCCGTACAGCCCGAGCTGCTCCTGGAAGGCGGAGTGGCTGTGGTACCAGTACGTGCCGCCCTGCCTGACATCGAACTGGTAGACGTACGTCTCGCCCGGCGCGATGCCATTGAAGCTGAGGCCAGGCACGCCATCCATGTTGGCGGGCAGCAGGACTCCGTGCCAGTGGATCGAGGCGGGGTCGTTGGCCAGGCGGTTCGACACGCGCAGGGTGACGCGGTCGCCCTCGCGCCAGCGCAGCGTGGGTGCCGGAATGGAGCGGTTCACGGCGTGCGCGAAGGCGGGACGGCCGGTGAAGTTGACCATCGTGCCCTCGACCTCGAGATCGAACTCCGTGCCCGAGAGCACCGCCGTGTCGCGGCGTGCAACCCCCTGCGCCCAGGCGCGGCCGCCCCACAGGCCGAGGCCGGTGGCCACGCCGCCGACGGCCAGGCCCTTGACGAACGTCCGGCGCGAAGGGCGCGACCACGCGGACGACGATGTGTGTGCCGAGGTACTCATGATTCCTTCCGGTTGAATGGGCCGCGCGGCGACGGGGGCGCCACACGCGTGCTCGCGAATGCGTGCGCGCGCCGGCTGCCATCCAGGCATCGTGGCGGCGGCACGTCTGGCGCTGCACGCGGCAGCGCCGGTTACGACGGGACGTCAGCGAGGCAGATCAGGGGCGATCGGGCGCGACAGGACGTACGCGCCTCGGACGAGGGGATCAGATTCGAAGGACGAGCGGCGGACGGGTCACGGACACCATCCCCGGGGGAGGGGCCGAGCGGAGATGCACGGGTTGCGCGCTCGGGGCGGCCGGAGCCAGGACGGCGGGAGTGAGTTGCTGGGCCACGGCCGCAAGGCGGACATCCGCCCGCGCCGATGACACCGAGGGCCTCGCGTCGCCCGACGCGCCATCGTGCTGGCGGCAATCGTGGTGCGGCAGGCCCGCAAGCCGAGGCGTGTCAGCGGCCGGCTTGTGGCACGAGGGGCCCGTGGCGCCATGATGGGCAGCCGCGGCGCCGTCCGGCATGCACACGGCCGCGCACAACGAGCCGCCCACCGGCAACCCGGCCAGGACGGCTATCGCCAGCGCGACAATCATGCGGTGGAAACGGCCGGACACCTGTCCACTATCACCTGACCGTGGCAGCCCGTCAACTGCCAGCGGCTCCCGGGCCATCGGGTGATATCCGCCTCGTCGGGGTCGCGCGCCTGGTGTCATGATTCTCTTGGCTGGCGTCCGTCCCCTGGCGCAGACGGACTCTCCCTTGGAGGCTTGTCATGACCAGACGCACACTCGCACTCGCCTCGGTGGTCCTGCTTGGGCTGGCGGTGTCGGCAGCGACGCCGTCGATGACGGGCAGGCAGCAGGCGCCCGCGGCGGATCCGCGGCAGCAGCCCGGCGCGACGATGACGATCTACACGCCGGAGCAGCACGACCTCTACGATGGCCAGTTCGCCATCACCGGCAGCAAGGTCTACATGGTCGGTGGCCTCGAGGACGCGCCTGGCTGGGACCACATGGACAACAGCGGCAAGACCGCACACGCGGTGGACGGCACCGTGGAGCTCGACGTCGACGAGAAGGCCAACACGGGCACGTTCGGCGCGACGCTCCAGGTGCCCGACGGCAGGCTGGTGCTGACGCTCGACCGCTTCCACGAATTCAGCCCGTGCCAGGACGGTGGCATCGCCGCGTTCCTGTACGAGCACGGCAGCAACTCGGGCTGCGGCGACATGAACTGGCCGAAGACGCTGGTGTACGTCGCGGGGTGGGGCTACGGGCACGCGACGCTGGACGGCAAGCCGCTGTACCAGGACTACGAGATGCACTTCATGGTGACGCAGGGCATCCGCGACCGGAAGACGCTGGCGGTGCACTACCCGCCAGCCCACGACGGCGCGGGGGCGGTGAATCCCGCGGCGCAGCAACTCGACTTCTATATCAGGAGCCCCGAGAGCGACAGCCGCAACACCCCGGGCCGAAAGGTCTTCGCGCACTTCTTCGCGATGAACGTGACCTGGAAATAGCCAGGGGCCGACGGCCCCGGGCCTGTTCACGGCCTGGACGCCCCGAGGGCGGGTGGCTACCAGAACACCTTCTGCCATCCGACCGGGTTCTTCCGCCGCATGGTCCAGTAGATCCAGAGTCCCGAGACGCTGAGGATGGCCATGGCCAGCCCCCAGAACATCGCGAAGACGAGGCCGCCGTCGCCGAAGAACTCACCGCTGTGGATGCGGTGCAGGAGGGGCTTGTCGGCGTAGGCGTCCTCACGCACGAGAGCGCCGGAGCGCGCGTCGAGGACGAACAGGCGATCCTCGCCGCCCTCGGGCTTGCCGAGGAACACGGTGACGGTGGGCTGGTCGCCCTTGAACTGGACCTCGATCTTGTCGATGGGCGCGCCGGGTGCCCGCTCGCGGGTGGTCGCCATCGCCCTGGCGATCGGCTCCGTCCACGCCTCTGGTGACGAGGCCGTCGAGACCGGGCTGACCAGGTCGCGCGTCGCCTCGCGCAGGGCCTCGGCCTCGCCGAAGAACTCGCTGAACGCCACCATCACGCCGGTGATCGAGGCGAACAGCACGAAGGCCGCCGCCGGAAAACCAATCCACCGGTGCCACTTCCGCCACCACGCTGTGTTCATGGAGGCGTAGTGTAGCCGAGGGGGCTATTCGGTTACGGCCCGAGTGCGACTCGCCTGGTGCCACCGGCAGGCATCGCAGGCAGGGACGCCTCCACTGGTGCCCTTCAGCGGCCCCGGTACTGCTCGTCGCTGACCTGCTCGAGCCAGTCGACCGCCTTGCCGTCGAGTGCCTCATGGATGGCGATGTGCGACATCGCGGTGTCCGGGCCCGCACCGTGCCAGTGCTTCTCGCCCGCCGGGAACCAGACGACGTCGCCAGGGCGGATCTCCTCGATCGGGCCACCCCAGCGCTGCACGCGTCCCGCGCCGGAGGTCACAATCAGCGTCTGGCCCAGCGGGTGGGTGTGCCACGCCGTGCGGGCGCCGGGTTCGAAGGTGACGTTCGCGCCGGCAACCCGTCCGGGCGGCTCGGCCTGGAACAGCGGATCGAGCCGTACGGCACCGGTGAACCAGTCGGCCGGTCCCTTGCCGGACGGGCGTGAGCCTGCTCGCGTGATATCCATCGTTGGTCCTCTCCAGGAGGGTCTTTGCGTCCGGTGGTTCAGCCCCGGCGCGCGGCCTCGATGGCCGCCACGTCCACCTTCGTCATCGTCATCATCGCGGCGAAGGCGCGTTTGGCCTCGTCGCCTCCAGCGGCCAGCGCCTCGGTCAGCACACGCGGGGTGATCTGCCACGACAGCCCCCAGCGGTCCTTGCACCATCCGCAGGCGCTCTCCTTCCCGCCGTTCGAGACGATGGCGTTCCAGTAGCGGTCGGTCTCTTCCTGGTCGTCGGTCGCGACCTGGAACGAAAAGGCCTCGGAGTGCTTGAACGCCGTCCCGCCATTCAGGCCCAGGCATGGTATTCCGCACACGGTGAACTGCACCGTCAGCACGTCGCCGGCCTTGCCGCTCGGGTAGTCGCCCGGCGCCCTGTGGACCGCCGTCACTTCGCTGTCGGGGAAGGTGGCCGCGTAGAACTCGGCGGCGTCGAGCGCGTCCTTGTCGAACCAGAGGCAGATCGTGTTCTTGGGTGTCACGGGGACTCCTTGTCACGCCCGCGTCATCGCGGACGGGCTGTCGTGGGTGATCGTGAAAGGCTGCGGCCCGGGCGCACCCTGACCGGCCCGTGGCCGGCACAGGCGCGCCGCATGCCGTCACTCCGCGGTGGTCGACGCCCCGGCCGACGCGCCGCCAAGCGTGCGCTCGAGACGCTGGTAGCTCTGCTCCATGCCGTCGGTCATGCCGGTGGCCACGGCGGCGTCGCGTGCCTCCTTCGACCCGAAGTCCATCAGGGAGGTGAGCGTGGTGACGCCGTTCTCCTCGTCGAAGGTGACGGTGATGAGCGCCTCGGCCCCGGGGAACGGGCCGCCGAGCGTGCCGGCTTCGAACCGTTCGGTGTGGACGATGCGGACGGCCGGCTCCACCTCGCGATAGACGCCACTGAAGCCGAACTCGGCGTCCCCCGCCTCGCTGCGCCAGACCCACCGGTACCGGCCGCCGACCCGGACGTCCATTTCACACACCGGCATCGTCCAGCCTGGGGGCCCGAGCATCCACTGCTTCACGAGCTCGGGCTCGGTGCTCGCCCGGTACACCAGCGCGCGGGCCGCCTTGAACGATCGCACGACCTTCACTTCGCGGTCGCTGGGCAGGGTCACCTGTGCGGTCTCGAACATGGTCTCGTCCTTCCTTCAATCAGTCCGTGGTCCGGTTGCGGACGTCCGTGCGCCGGCGCGCACGCGTCGGTGCTGGGGCGTCGGCCTGCATGCGCTCGAGCAGCCTGTCGAGCCGCGCGAAATTCGCCTCGAAGGCGTCACGGCAACGGTCGAGCCAGGCAGTTGCCTCTGCCAGGCGCCGGGCTTCGAGACGACGGGGCCGTCGCTGCGCGTCGCGGCCGACGCTGACCAGACCGGCCCGCTCGAGCACCTTGAGGTGCTTGGAGATGGCGGGCTGGCTCATCGAGAAGGGCCCAGCCAGCTCCGCGACCGAGGCCTCGCCCCGGGCGAGCCGGGCCACGATGGCACGGCGCGTCGGGTCGGCCAGGGCGTGGAAGGTCGCGTCGAGACCGGCGGCAGCAGTCAGTTCCATAACTATCCAGTTCCATAACCTTATGGTTATCAGAAGGCGCCTGTCAAGCCGTCCCGGACGGGCGTCCCGGCGCATGTCACACCCGCGGTTCCCGTCTCGTCCTCCTTGCAGGGCACAGAGACACGGAAGCCTTGGAGACACGGAGACGACCATGCTGAGATGGCTGCTGCACCGGATGGTGAGGAAGTTCGAACGGGAATGGGACTACGACGCCAGTTACCTGCACGACATCATCGTGGCGAGCCCGAGGGCCGCCTGGATGTTCTCGCGCGGCACGGCACTTGGCACTTATCGTCAGGACGTGCCGCCGGCGGCGTGGGCGGCCGCCGCGATCACGGCCGTGCGACTCGAGGACTGTGGGCCGTGCACCCAGCTCGGGGTCTCGATGGCCGAGCGCTCCGGCATCCCATCGGATGTCCTGCGTGCGATCCTGACGGAGGACGTCGCAGCCATGCCGGACGACGTCGCGCTCGCGTGGCGCTTCACGCGCGCGACGCTGGATCACGATCCCTCCGCGGACCGGTATCGTGATGAGATCATCAGGCGCTGGGGCCCACGGGCTGTCGTGAGCCTGGCGTTCGCCATGGTGGCCTCGCGGATGTATCCGACCGTCAAGTACGCCCTCGGCCACGGCAAGGCCTGCACGCGCGTCGTCGTCGATGGCGCGCCGCTGGCGTTCGACCGGCAGCTGGCAACCACGCACCACGCATGAGCACCGATCCCGCCGCGTCCTTCGAGCCGCACCGCCGGCGCCTGCTCGGGCTGGCGTACCGCATGCTCGGCTCGATGGCCGAGGCCGAAGACGCCGTCCAGGAAGCCTACCTGCGCTGGCACGGCGTCGATCGTGACGGGATCGCCGAGCCGCGCGCCTTCCTGCTCACGACGACGACGCGGATCTGCCTGGACGTGTTGAAGTCGGCGCGGGCGCGGCGCGAGGCGTACGTCGGGCCGTGGTTGCCCGATCCGGTGATCGACACGGCGGCATTGGCCCCCGATACGGAGACCGAGATGGCCGAGGACCTGTCCGTGGCGCTGCTCCTCGCGTTGGACCGGCTGTCGCCGCTCGAACGCGCCGCCTTCCTGCTGCACGACGTGTTCGACTACTCGTTCGCGCAGGTCGGAGAGGCGCTCGGCCGCAGCGACGCGGCGTGCCGGCAGCTGGCCAGCCGGGCGCGCACCCGCGTGCGATCGGCGCGTCCTGCCGGGGAGATGGCGCCACGGACCTCATCGGGCCGCGGCGCCGTCGATCCCAGGCACGCCGAGCTGCTCGACGCCTTCCTGATCGCGTCGCGTTCAGGCGACGTCGGCACGCTCACGCGCCTGCTTACCGCCGACGCGCGCCTCGTCACGGACGGCGGCGGCAAGGTGCTGGCCGCGCTCAACGTGATTGAGGGTGCCGAACGCGTCGCCGCGTTCTTCACCGGCGTGGCCCGCAAGGGATGGACCGACGGGATCACCGTACGACCGGCGACGATCAACGGGCTGCCCGGCGTGATCCTGCAATGGCCCGACGGGTTGCTGCAGACCACCGCCGTCGAGTTGGAGGGCGACCGGGTCAAGACGATCTACGTCGTCCGCAATCCGGACAAGCTCGCGCACCTGGCGGCGGAAGCACGCTGATCCGCTCGCGGCCGTCGCCCTCACCCCGCGCGGGTCACGCCACGACGACCTCTGCCGCGGCGCGGGAGGCGCTGGACGCCACACGCGTGACGGTGCCGTGGGTGCCGTCGACCACCACTTCCTCCCCATCGACGAACGTGGTCGTCGCGTTCCCCACGGCGACGACGGCGGGCAAGCCGAACTCGCGGGCAACGATGGCTGTATGCGACAGGACGCTGCCGGTGTCAGCCACGAGGGCGCCGGCCCGGCGGAACACGAGCATCCACGCCGCCGAGGTCGCCGGACAGACGAGCACCTCGCCCGCGCGCAAGGTCTCGACCTGGTCGGCGGTCCGGATGACACGCACGCGACCGCGGTACGTCCCCGGCGACGCGCCCGCGCCCTTGAGAATGCCGCCCTCAGACACGGGGGGGGCCGAGATCTCGTGCTCGAGCGCCCACAGCAGCCCTTCGTTGATACGCCGTGCCGGCTCCGGCAACCCGCGCAGGTCCGGCGTCTTGCCGGGCGGCGGTCCGTAGATCATGGGTCCGGGATTCGCGCGCACCCAGGCCTGCTCGGCCTTGCGGCGCGCCACGAGCGTCCGCACCTCGCGGGACGTCGTGAGGGCCTCGCGGAGCTCATCGGCGGTCAGCATCACCGCCTCGTCCGCGCGATCGAGCCTGCCGGCCGAGACGAGGCGCCGCCCCGCTTCCAGCGCCGCGAGCCGCAGCAGGCCGACCGGCAACTGATCGGTCAGCAGTACGTTGTCCTCCCGAAGCGGGTAGATCAGCTCCGCGTAACGGAGTGCGGCGTCGAAGCGCCCACGCGCCGCGCCGCTCAGGCGCGACCGTGCTTCGTCTACGAGCGCCGCCCGCGACCGTGCCTGGACCTGCTGCGCCGTCGAGTGATCGTCGAGGCTTTCCGCGAGCAGGTCGGCGATCAATTGCGGCCGCTCGGCCACCAGGGGCGAGCCCACCTCGGGACCGAGGGGCCGGAGCCCCCAGAACCGCAGGTACGCGCGGAGCTCCCCGGCGGCGGCGGGGTCCACCTCGTCGAGCCGGTCGAGCACGTCCGGGCGTCTCGCCTGCAGGAGGTCACGCGTGGCCGGGCGCAGCGCCGCGCGACGGGCAATGGCGGCCAGCTCCTCGGTTGGCGCGGTCGAGACGCTCGAGAGGCCCTGCAGCAGGCCCATCGCCTTCGCCATGTCCCATCCCAGGAGCTGCTCGCATGTCGTCGTCAGCTCGTAGAGGCCGACGGCCGTGGGTATTGCCAGCGAGAAGTGGTGCCGGAGGCTCTTGGCGTAGAACGCACTGAGCGCGTCAACGTGCTGGAAGAGCGCCGCGTCGTCCAGGGTGGCCAGATCGATCGCCGCCAGTCGCGCGATCTCCTCCCGCAGGCGCGGGCGCGTCGAGGTCTCCCACTCGCGTGGCACCGACTCGAGCAGCCCGCCGTTCACCGCGCGGGCCGACGTCGCCAGCTTGCGGCGCAGCGACGGGATGACGCGCACCACCGCGCCCAGCACCCACCACGGCGGAGGGTTCTTCCCGCCGTCGTCGGGCTCGACGTGGATGTACGGCTCGTGGCCAATCACCGCGAAGCGGATGCGGTCGGGCATCAGGCCCCAGGTCGCGATGGCCTCGTCCAGCATCTGGTCGCCTTCACGGAGCTGCGTGCTCACGGCGAAGGGCGAGATGGGGTCGAAGAAGTGGCCGGCATCCTTCTGCCATGTCCCCTTGGGAATGGTGATCTCCGGGGCCACTGGCAGCGCGGTGATTGGGCGGGACTGCAACAGCCAGAGACGGCCGCCGGCGACGGCCCACTCGATGTCCTGCGGCTGCCCGCGAACGGCCTCGGCCTTCCGGGCCAGCGCCGCCACCCGACGCGCCAGGTCCGGGCCGATGACGCGACCGGCGGGGCTCGCGGCTGACACGCGATCGCCAGTCACGATCCACTCGTCGCCGTCGACGGCGCCGCTGACCAGGCGATCGCCGAGCCCGCGCGCCGCGCTCACCCGCGCTTCGTCGCGGTTGCCGGTAAGCGGGTTGGCGGAGAACGCGACACCCGCCATCTCGGCGTCGACCATGCGCTGCACGAGGACCGCGACGGCCCCCGCGGCGTGGCCGTACGCCGCCACCCGCTGGTTGTGGCCCGACGCGACACACGCCGCGGCGGCCTGCAGGACGGCCTCCGCGCCCTCGACGTTCAGGAGCGTGTCGTACTGCCCGGCGAACGACGCGTCGGCGAGATCTTCCGCGAGGCCGGAGGAGCGCACCGCGACCGGTCCTGCGCCGAGTCGCGCCAGCGCCTGGGCGATCTCGTCGCGCGTGGCATGCGCACCCGCAGGGATGACGAACCCGTCAGGCACGTCGAAGCCCTGGTGGCGGAGCGCGGCGAGCGTCGCCGCCTTGTGGCCGCAGGCGCCAGGATCGGTCGCGGCATCGAGCATCAGCACTGGGGACATCGGGGGACCTACGCTTTCCGGGTGCGGGGGTTGCGGGCAGCGGCCGGCCGGCGCGACGCCGGGGGCGCGGGATTGGGATTGACGGCGTCGAGCAGCGCCTGCGTGGCCCAGGCCCCGGCCCGGGCGGCCTCCTCGGTCGAGAGGCCGATCTGCTCGGTCAGGAGGTGCCACCCGACCGACGACGCGAACACGCGGATCGCGGCGGCGACCAGCCGCGGGTCGATGGCGGCCCCGGCGGACGCATGGCTGGCGAGCAGCGTCTCGAACGTCCGCGTGCGTCCCCGCCACGCCTTCATCGGCGCGCGATTGGCGAGCATCAGCATCACGTAGGCGCGGGCGTAGCGATCACGCTGGCCGAGCACGCGGTAGAGGGCGTCGACCATGCCGGGCATCGACGGCACGTCGATGCGGCGATCGGGCGGCTGGGCGCCGGTGGCAAGCAGCACCTCGTCCACGTAGGCCGCGAAGGCCTCACACAGGGCGTCGCGCGTGGGGAAGTGGTTGTAGACGGTGCGGTGCGACACGCCCGCCCTGTCGGCCACGGCCTGGACGGTGAATCCGACGCCGCTGGTGTCGGTGACGACATCGGCGACGGCCTCGAGGATGGCGCGGCGGGTGCGTTCACGGGCGGGACTGACGACCTGTTGTTTCATAGCTTATGAATTTAGTGCACATAATATGAATCTGCGACCACGCCTGTCAATCCCCACCTGACCCGGGGACCGGGGGCCGGCGGCGCTCCCGCGATCACGGGGTGTCCCTCCTCACGGCAACCCGCTTCGTGGAATGATGACGGGAGACCGTATGGCCACAGACACCCGGATCCGATTCGACTGGAGCGACCCCTTCCTCCTCGACCAGCAGCTGACCGAGGACGAGCGGATGATCCGCGACACGGCGCGTGCCTACTGCACCGACAAGCTGGCGCCCCGTGTCCTCGACGCCTTCCGCCACGAGCAGACCGACGCGGCGATCTTCCGCGAGCTCGGCGCGCTCGACATGCTCGGCATCGTCATCCCGGAGGAGTACGGCGGCGCCGGCCTCGGCTACGTCGCGTACGGCCTCGTCGCGCGCGAGGTCGAGCGCATCGACTCGGGCTTCCGCTCGATGATGAGCGTGCAGGGCTCGCTCGTGATGGTGCCCATCAACGCGTTCGGCACCGAGGCGCAGAAGCGCAAGTTCCTGCCGAAGCTGGCGACCGGCGAGTGGATCGGGTGCTTCGGCCTGACCGAACCCAACGCCGGCTCCGACCCGGGCGGCATGACCACCCGCGCGGTGCGGGTGGACGGCGGCTTCACGCTCACCGGCACCAAGACGTGGATCACCAACAGCCCGATTGCCGACGTCTTCATCGTGTGGGCGAAGGACGAGGCGGAGGAGATCCGGGGGTTCGTGCTCGAGAAGGGCTGGAAGGGCCTGACGGCGCCGGCCATCCACGGCAAGCTGGGGCTCAGGACGAGCATCACCGGTGAGATTGTCATGGACGGCGTCTTCTGCCCGGACGAGAACGTGTTCCCGGACATCCGTGGCCTGAAGGGGCCGTTCACGTGCCTCAACAGCGCGCGGTACGGCATCGCCTGGGGCGCGCTCGGCGCGGCGGAGGATTGCTGGCGGCGGGCGCGCGAGTACGTGCTGGAGCGCAAGCAGTTCGGCCGTCCCCTTGCGGCCAACCAGTTGATCCAGCGAAAGCTCGCCGACATGCAGACCGAGATCGCGATCGGGCTGCAGGGCGTGCTGCGGCTGGGCCGCATGAAGGAGGAGGGCACGGCGGCCGTCGAGCTCACCTCGCTCCTCAAACGCAACTCGTGCGGCAAGGCGCTCGACATCGCGCGCCTCGCGCGGGACATGATGGGCGGCAACGGCCTCACGGACGAGTTCGTGGTGATGCGCCACCTGGTGAACCTCGAGGTGGTGAACACCTACGAGGGCACACACGACATCCACGCGCTGATCCTGGGTCGCGCGCAGACGGGAATCGCCGCGTTCGCCAACTGATCGGACGGCCCGCTGGCGGGGCCGGAAAAGGGGTCAGACCCCTTTTTCATGGGCTCTCGTCGAAAAAGGGGTCTGACCCCTTTTCCGATGTTCCTCGGCCGAACCCGACGGGAAATGGGGACTGGACGGGAAATGGGGACTGTCCCCATTTCCCGCCGGTAAGATGGTGGGCCCGTGGCGCTGACCGCAACCATCTACAGCTTCGACACGACGCTCGCCGACGTGGACCGCGGCGTCTACGAGTCGTTTGCCGTGCGCATGGCGCGCCAGCCGTCGGAGACCGCGGAGTTCATGCTCACGCGGTTTCTCGCCTACTGCCTCGAGTACGCGGAGGGCGTCGCGTTCACCGAGGGCGTCGCGGCCGGAGGCGACCTGCCCGCCGTGCTCGTGCGGGACCTCACCGGCCGGATCACCACGTGGGCCGAGGTCGGCATGCCGACGGCCGAGCGCGTGCACCGCGGCAGCAAGCAGGCCGCCCGCGTCGCCATCTACACGCACCGCGCGCTGCCGAACGTGCTCGCGCAATTCGCGGGCGCGTCGGTTCACCGCGCGGCCGAGATCCCTGTCTACACCTTCAGCGCGGGCTTCATCGACACGGTGGCGGCGACGCTGGGCCGGCGCGCAGCCGTCTCCGTGTCGGTTACCGAACGGCAGCTCTACGTCGACGTGGATGGCCGCGCCTTCGAGTCGGTCATCGACGAGCACCGGCTGGCCTGACGCCGCGGCGCGTGGGGAATTCGGGACGGAAAAGGGGTCAGACCCCTTTTTCATGGACTCCCGTCGAAAAAGGGGTCTGACCCCTTTTCCGGAATCCGGGAAATTGGGACTGTCCCCATTTCCGTATAATCCCGGGGTTCGCCGCCACGCCCTCGCGACCGCCAGCCCCCAGGGAGCCCATCCATGGCACGCGCCTCCATGCTCGCCGCGCTCGTCCTCGCATCCCTCACGCTGCTCCAGGCCCAGGCGCCGCCGCCCTACCAGACCGACTTCCCCGTCGACGAGCTCGCGGCGCGGCGCGGGCGTGTGATGGACGCCATCGGCGACCAGGCGATTGCGATCGTCCAGGGCGCACCGGGCGTGGAAGGCTTCAAGGTCTTCCGGCAGTCGAACGCGTTCTACTACCTGACGGGACTCGAGACCCCGCACGCCTACATCCTGCTCGACGGTCGCAGCCGCCGCACGACGGTGTACCTGCCGCACCGGAACGAGGCGGTGGAGCGCGGGACGGGGCCGGTGTGGTCGGCCGAAGACGCGGGGGAGGTGATGCGCCTGACGGGCGTCGAGGCCGTCTCGCCGGTCGAGCGCATGTCACGCGAGACGTTCACGTCGATGCTGCGCGCGCCGCGGCCCGCGCTCTACGTGCCGTTCAGCCCGGCCGAGGGTGAGGTGCAGAGCCGCGACGAGCTGCTCGCGCATCGGGCCGGCGTCGCCGGTGACCCGTGGGATGGCCAGGCGCCGCGCGAAACGCACTTCCGCCAGTTGCTCGCGGAGCGCTATCCCGCACTCGAGCAGCGGGACCTCTCGCCGATTCTCGACACGCTCCGCGCGACGAAGAGTCCGCGGGAAATCGACCTGATCCGCAAGGCCTCCGTGCTCGCCGGCCTCGGCATCCTCGAGGCGATGAAGAGCACGAAGCCCGGCGTGCACGAGTACGAGACGGCCGCCGTCGCGCGTTTCACCTTCCTCGCCAACGGCGCGCGCTTCGAGGCTTACAACCCGATCGCCGGCGGCGGCACCAACGCGTGGTACGGCCACTACTCGCGCAACCTCGACCCGCTGAAGGCCGGCGACATGATCCTCATGGACTACGCGCCGGAGCTTCGCTACTACACGAGCGACGTCACGCGCATGTGGCCGGTGAGCGGTGCCTATACTGACGCGCAGCGCACGCTCGCCAACTTCATCCTGGAATACCGCACCGCCTTCTTCCGCCACATCAAGGCTGGCATCACGCCGGAGGAGGTCGTGGTCCTGGCACGGAAGGACATGGAGCCGATCTGGCAGCGGACCACGTTCGCCACCGAGGGCCAGCGCAAGGCCGCCGGCGCGATGCTCGACTTCCGGGGCCACCTGCAGCACCACGTCGGCATGACCGTGCACGACCCCGGCACGATCTGGGGACAGCCGTTCCGCGAGAACCAGGTGTTCACCGTCGACCCGATGATGTGGATCGACGAGGAGCGGCACTACGTGCGCATGGAAGACACCATCCTCGTGACGAAGGACGGCATCGAGAACTTCACGGACTTCCTCGCCAGCACGCCCGATGAGATCGAGGCGGTGATGAAGCAGGAGGGACTGCTGTCGAAGGTGCCACGTTTGCCCTAACCAATGACCGCGGTGGACTCTCCGAAAAGGGGTCAGACCCGCTGCCGAAAAGGGGTCAGACCCCTTTTTCCAGGGGCACCGTGATGAAAAAGGGGTCTGACCCCTTTTCGGTGGCTTCGTCGAGGCTACCGCTCGGGGCCAGCGAACGTCGCCTCCATCAGCACGAGGTGGTTCGGGTCCAGCACGACGCGCTCGGGCTTCGCATCTGCGCCAATCCGGAACTCGTGTGAGGCATCCGCGAGCTGCACGGTCTCGATCGCAGGCACGCGGCTCCCGGCCGCGTAGACCCCGATCTGCAGCGGCATCGTGTAGAGGCGCGCGGCATCCCGCTGCGTGAGCCGCACGACGACCTGCCGTGCCGCCTCGTCGTAGCTCCAGCCGCCATCGAGACGGACCACGCCACCACGCGTCAGCCATTGATCGAAGAAGCCGCGGAGGTCACGGCCCGACGCGCGCTCCATCGCATCCCGGAAGTCATCCGTGCTCGCGCTGCCGTTGAAGTGCTCGCGGTAGTAGGTCCGGACGCCTTGCCAGAAGGCTTCGTCCCCCATCATCCCGCGCAGCATGTGGAGTACCCACCCGCCCTTCTGGTAGGTCTGCCCCGTCGTCACCTGCGACATGTCGTCGAGGTTGTCGTGCACGACCCGGTAGTCGGGGTGCTCGCGGTCGAAGGCGAGGACACGCTGCCGGCTGTCCTCGAGTCCCGCGAGGAACTCATCCCGGCCGTAGGCGTGCTCGATGTACAGCAGCGTGAAGTAGGTGGCAAACCCCTCGCTCAGCCACACGTCGTCCCAGTCCGACTCGGTGACCGCGTTGCCGAACCACTGGTGCGCGATCTCATGAATGACGACGTTGCGCCAGCGGATGCTGCGGTCCCCGGTGACCGAGCCCTCGCTGTAGAAGATGGAGCTCGCCGCCTCCATGCCGCCGCTGACGCTGTTCGACTGGACGTTGGCGAGCTTCTCGTACGCGAACGGACCGATTCGATCCGAATAGAACTCGAGCACGTCGCGCGTCGGCACGGCGAAGTCGTGGAAGCCGGCGTCGCGGTCCTGGGCGTAGACCCACGTCTGGACCGGCTTGCCGTCGAACGTGCCGACGTGTTCGACCGCGAAGCGCGCCACGCCGAGCGCATAGAGCCACGGCGCAATCGGCACGCCTTCGCGCCAGTGCGTCAGGCGTCGTCCGTCCGGCAGATCGGTCTCCTCCACCAGCCGGCCATTCGAGACCACCTGGTAGTACGCCGGCGCCGTCACGATCATGTCGGAGGTCGCCTTGTCGTACGGATGGTCGACCGTCGGCAGCCAGTTCCGCGCCTTGTTCGGCCAGTTGTCGCTGAAGAACGTGCGGTCGCCGTGCCGATTCGGCGCGATCTTGAGCCCTGTCGCGGGCTCGCCCGCGTAGCGCACCTGCACCGTGAGGCGCTCGCCGGCGCGGAAGGCCCGCGGCAGCTCGATGGTCAGGACGTCATCACGATGCGTGAACGGCAGCGTCGCGCCATCGAGCCCGACGCCCTGGACCGTCATGCCCTTGCCCGTCGCTGGATCCTTGTCGATGAGGTCGAGGCGAAGGCTGGTTTCCCCATCAGCCACGAAACGGACCGTGATGTCCGCCGTGCCGGCGATCGCGTCGGTCTGGTCCTGGAGTTCCAAGGCGAACTGGTAGTTGACCACGTCGACGCGCGGGTTCTTCGGGTAGGTGTCCGCGTGGAGCGGCACAGCCGCGCAGAGGGCGACGAGCAGGAAGATGGGCAGCCGCATCGCCGAAGCCTACCCCAGGGTTGGTCCGACGCGGCAGGGATCGCGCGTGGAGCTGAACCGCGGGGAACTGGGCCGCCCGGCGCTCCGGGCGGCCCGCCCCGCTAGCGCACGATGAATCCCAGGAGCGGGAGACCCGCCCCAGCCTGGTACCGGCCGATCGCAAGTCCGCTGGAAGAGACGCCGGTCACCTCCGTGAACACGGCGCCGTCGACTTCGATCGTCGTGTAGGCGCCGCTCCGGCTTCGCATGAACCCGGTCCGGCGCCGGAGCAGGGTGTTGAACTGGTAGCCGAAGATCGCCCCGGCGTTCGAGATGCCCTGGGCAGCCGTGCGGGTCTCCGGTACCTCGAAGAGGTCTTCGATCGTGGAGTTCGGGGCCGCAAAGGACTCCAGGGTGCCGTCCGCGTGTCTGATGAAGCCCCGAAGCCCCGCGGACACGAGCGTGTCCCCGGCCCATTCCAGGTACTGGTAATAGCCGGTGCCGACACCGGCGGCGTTGATGGCGGCCGGTTGCACCGTCAACATCTCCACGCGCGTCACGTCGGGGCGCGACGGCTCGTGTGGGACGTCGAATCGGGCGATCCTCCCGCGCGCGTCCCGGGCGAACATGCCCACGTAGGTGCCGTTCGCCTTCTGGATGAGGCCCAGGATGCTGCCTGCGTTGTTGATGGCGACGGGGATGTAGAGGTCGCTGGGGTCGTCACCTGTGATCTCCACCATGGTTCCGCCGCGGGTCACGAGGAAACCCGCCCCGTGCGTGAAGGTCGAGTCCAGGTAGGCGCCGATCATCGTGCCACCGTCGTTGATGCCCGCCAGCACCGTGGTCCCGGCGCCCGGCAGGTTGAACGACGAGACCGTGCCGTCGGGCGTCCGGATGAAGCCCCTGGCCACGAACGTGCGCTCCACATAGGTACCGACGAGCGTGCCGGACGCGTTGAGATGCATCCGGTTCGTGAAGATCAGCACATCGGGCAACTCGATGGTGGTGATGGTGCCGTCGGCGTCGCGGACGAACGCGCCTTCCCAGACCGCGTCCGAGTCGTACAACCCGGCGATCACGCCCCGGTTGTTCACCGTCACCGGCTGGGTCATCTCTGCGCCCGGCACCGAGAAGGTGACGGCACGCTGCGCCGCCGCGGGCTGGACGGCAGCCAGCACGAGTGCGGCCGCGACGATCGGACGAAGGAGGCGGGGCAGTGGAAAGACGATGTTCATCGGGGGACTCCTGGCGCGCACGTTGGTGCGCGGCCCCCGAAGAATAGGGCCACGACCCGGCGGGGACTACCCTGACACGTGGGGGTGTATCAATCTCGCAACAGGGTGCGCAGGGCGAAGACCGTGGCGGCGTGGCGGCTGTCCTGATCGAGCTTCCGGACGATGTTGCCGACGTGTTCCTGCACGGTGTGCAGGCTGCGACCGAGCATCGTCGCAATCTCACGGTTCTCGTGTCCCTCGGTCATGAGCAGCAGCACGTCGCTCTCGCGTGGGGTGAGGCCGAGCGCCTCGAGCCGTTGCCGCGGCGACGGCCCGGCATCCGGGGCCTCGTGCCAGGGATTGCCGTGGCGCTGCCAGGCGAGCAGGAAGTGCGGTGCGAAGGCGTCGAGCAGCGCGCAGTGCCGGGGGGTGAAGTCCGACCGACGACGGTTGAAGGCAAGACCTGCCAGGGTCGTGTCATCGACGGTGACGGGCAGGCAGAGTCCGTAGACGAACCCGAGCCGCTGGAGGCACACGCGGAAGTGGCGGCTCGCGCGCCACTCCCCCATCGACATGATGTCGGAAATGCGCCTGGCGCGACGGTCGCCGGTGCGGGCGTAGTAGCCGACCCACGGGTTGTCGTCGGGATGGGCCACGTAGTACGCGGTCTCGTCCGGTGTGAACGGGTTCTCCGGGACACAGCGGTGGATCAGGCGGCCACTGGCGCGATCGAGTACGTGGATGCTCGCGAGGTCCGCGGGAATCAGGCGCCCGACCGCGGCCAGCACCGCTGCCGTGAAGTCGGCGTGGCCCCGCGCGACGTTCATCTCGTAGACGGCGTCGAACAGCGGCCGCCACAGGCGCGAGCTGAGGGGCGGCGGCGGCGGCTCGAGCTCACTCGGGGGGTCGAGCGGGGGCAGCATCGCGGACGCCGAGGATGATCGCGCCGTCGTGCCGGCAAGTCAACGCAACACCTCGGCCCCGTGCCCATACAGGACCCACGGGCAGGACGGGTGGGGGCGAAGAGACGAGCGAGCTCATGGTGAAACGCCGGGCTCCAGGAAACGGCTCACCGCAGACCAGTTGAGCCACTGCTCCGGGAACGCGCGGAGCAGCCCGTCGGCCAGGTCGCTGATCACCTGGATGCCGCTGCCGGGCTCCAGTCGAGGATGCCACTCGACCGCAAGCCGCCCAGCGCTCCAGCCATGCACCAGCGGAAGGATGGGGATGCCCCACTCCAGCAGACGCGTGAGCAGTCCCGTCTTGAAGCCCATCGACCCATCGAGCATCTGGAGCGGGTGAACACCGGGCTTTGCCGGATGCGGGCCATCCACCAGGATGAAGAGCCGCCGGATGGACCCGTCACGCAGGCCACGGTGGAGCTGGCGCAGGCCGGCCGCGTCGGTCGTGAGGACCTGGCCCGCGTCGTGAACCCACCGGCCCGCCTGGAGCTGCAGCCAACCCATGTTGCGTCGCGCGATCAGCACATGGCCTCGTTCGCCACACACGTCCTCGAGCGCGGACGCCACCAGGGCGGCCACCAGGTGGAACGCCGCGATGTGGAACGTCGCGAAGACCACCTGGGGCGGCGCGGCCGACCGGGTGATCCCGTCCCGCACCGCCGCGAAGCTCCGCGGCAGCCGCTGGCGGACCGACCGGAAGTCCGCCAGGTCGCTGTTGATCGCCGACGGCAGGAACACCTGCCAGAACGCCATCTCCGCCGTCGTCTCGTCGAGGCTGCGCCCGCGCGGCCCGAGCAGGCGCCGCATCGCTCGGGCGCCCGGCACGACCAGCTGCGGAGGTGCGTCGCCGAAGGCCCGCTGCCGATCACGCGCCGAGATGAACCACTGCTCGAGGCTCCGCGCCTCACGGTCGTCGTCGGCTGCCGTCGTCACCGGTCGCCGCCGTCCTCGGCGAGTGCCAGCAGCCGGTGCGCGGCGGCCGGGGCGGGCAGCCCATCCGCGAAGCTGCGGCCGATGCGACCTGCGGACTCGGCAAAGCGCGTCAGCTCCGCGCCCACATGCGCGATTGCGCCAGCGAGCTCCGCATCGGTCGTCGTCTTCGGATCGAGCACGATGGCCGCGCCGGCGTGTACCGCCCTGCGTGCGACCACATGCTGGTCGACGTCCAGTGGCAGCACGATCATCGGCACGCCGTGGGCGAGCGCCTCCGTGACGGTCTGGAGACCACCGTGCGTGACCACGAGCGACGCCTCCTTCAGGATGGAAAGCTGATCGACGAACGGAAACACGCGGACACCGGACGGCCAGCCGTCCCCCACCGACGTGTCCGGTGATCCCAGCGACACGATGACCTGCCACCCCGCCGCGTCGAGATGCGCGCTGACACGGCGGAGCAACCCCACATCTCCGCCGTAGATGGTGCCGAGCGAGACGTACGCCAGCGGCCGCGGGCTGTCCCGGATGACGCGCGCGCCGTCCCCGGGGGATGCGCCCGCGAAGTCACGCGCGATGAACAGGTGCGACGCGTCGAGAAACTCGCCGCCCGGCTGGAACGCGCGTGAGGTGTACACGAGCTTGAGCTCACCGGTCGTGGCGAGCACGTCGATGTCGGCCTCGCTCATCCAGGAAGGACGGCTGATCAGCTGCAGCATCGCCCGCGTGAACACGAACGTCGTCACCGATGCCGCCGCCGGCACCCGGAGCCGCGTCGCAATCTCACGCCCCCACGCGGCCGAGGCATCGAAGACGACGAGCTCGGCGCCACAGGCTGGAGCGAGTGCCGACACCAGCGGCGCCGTGGCCGAGCTAACATCGCACACGTGCTGTTCGAGCGGCTTTCCGCACTCGAACGCGTCGCACCACGACGGGTACGTCGCGACCCGCGCGCCGGTCGCCTCCACCATGGCGTGATACCGCGAGGTGGTGTGAAAGGTGACCTCCGCACCGGCCTGCACCAGCGCCGACACGACGGGCAACGACGGCGCCGTGTGGCTTCGCAGCGGGAAGCCGAACCAGTGGACGGGCGTCATGCGTCGCTAGTGGCCGCCCAACCCGGCGCACTGCTCCGCGAGCTCCCGCACGGTCGGGTTGACGATCAGGAGCGCGACGTCGACCTCGGCACCCACCAGCTGCTCGACAGCGAACTTCAGCTCGACGAGCTGGATGGAGTCGATGGCGAGGTCGGCGAGCTTCGTGTTGGCATCGAACCACGCGGGCTCCCCGGGACGCAGCGCACGCACGCGGGAGACGATCAGGTCTTCCACGAGCTGGACGCGGATGTCAGGAGCGGCGGCACGAAAGGTGTCGGGTGTGGTGTTCATGGTGAAAGGGCAACGTGTGAAGACGTGTCGAGAGGCGGCAGCGCCTCGCCGATCCAGGCAATCGTCCGCAGGTCTCCCGCCTGCAGCCGCGCCGCGGTGAGGCGGCGCTGCAGCTTGCCGCTGGTCGTCCGGCTCAGCTTGCGTGGGCCGACGAACGCCACGGCGTGCGCCGGCAGGCTATGGCCCGCCAGCAGCGCGGCGCGAATGGCCTGGGCCACCTCACCCGCCTGGCCGGCAGACGCGACGGGCAGCTCGGCGATCACCGCGATCACGGTGCGTTCCCCGGCCTCGATGCCGCAGACGATGCAGGCGTCGGGTGAGAGGAGCGCATGGCTGGCCCCGGCCGTCAGTTCGAGGTCGTGGCAGACGTGGTTCTGGCCGTTGACGATCACCAGGTCCTTGAGCCGATCAACGAACACGAGCTCGCCATCGACGGTCATGAACGCCAGGTCGCCGGTGCGCAGGAACGGCCCGTCGCCTGCGTCGTCGAGGTGCCAGCCGAACGGATCATCCGCGCCGGGACGCCAGTAACCTCGTGCGACCTGAGGTCCGGATACCCAGACCTCACCGACGTGCATCGGTGGGACCGCCGCCCGGCGCACCGGATCCACGATCCGGACGTCCGTGGCTGTGACCGGCACACCACAACCGACCAGTGGCAGGGCCGCCGGATCCTCCGACGGCAGCGCGAGGCCCTGCTCCACGCCGGCGCGCGAGACGCCATGCCACGTCGGGTGTGTGCCCTTCCGTTTGCTCGTGACGAGCAGCGTGGCCTCGGCCATGCCGTAACACGGGGTCAAGGCTCGGGCGTCGAAGCCGTGCGGCGCGAACCGCATGGCAAAGGTTTCCAGCGTGGAGCGCCGCACCGGCTCCGCCCCGACGTACGCCACGTCCCACGAGCTGAGATCGAGGCCCTGAAGGTCGACGCCTTCCGCCGCGCGTACGCACAGCCCATAGGCGAAGTTGGGAGCGCCGCTGGTTTGCGCGCGGAAACGCGAGATCGTCTCGAGCCAGCGCAGCGGCCGCTGGAGGAACGCCATCGGCGCCATCAGCACACTCTGGCAGTCCCGATAGACCGGCGTGACGAGCCCGGCGATCAGGCCCATGTCGTGGAAATGCGGCAACCAGGACACCGCCGGCTCGCGGCTCGGCACCGGGAGATCCGCCACGATCGTGCTCGCGTTGCACGCCAGGTTCGCGTGCGTCACCGCGACGCCACGGGGTTCCGCGGTGGATCCGGACGTGTACTGGAGGAGCGCCAGATCCGAAGGCGCCACCACCGGGAGGTCACCGGAGGGCGAGCCCTCCAGGCCATCCGTCACGAGCCACGAGGCACGACGGAGCGCCGCACCCGGCTCGATGCGCGACTCGAGTGACGTGGCCAGCGCCGCTGTCGTCAGCAACGCTCCCGGGTCACAGTCGCGAGCGACGCGTTCGAGGCGATCCCACTGCGCCCCGAACTGCGGCACGGGCACCGGCACGGCGATGGCGCCCGCGAGCAGGGCGCCAAAGAATGCCTCCGAGAAGGCCGGGCCCGCGCGGTAGACGAGCAGCACGGGCCGGCCGCGCAGCCCCAGTGCCACGAGCTCGCCCGCGATGGCCGACGCCCGGGTGACGAGCGCCGCATAGGTGACGTCCTGCACAGGCGCGGCGTCGTCCGCCACGTAGGTGAAGATCACGCGTCCGGGATCGGTCTCTGCGCGCAGGCGCAACAGGACGCCCGGGATCGGGGGCGTGATCATACGGCGTCCTCCTCGTAGCCGTATCGCTGGAGGAACGGCCTGAATGCCGCGCGCCGGCTGTCGAACGCCGCCTGCGCCTCGGCGCCGACGGGGTCGAGCCGTGGCGCCGGTGCGTCCGCGGGCGCGGGCAGGCACACGTCGAGGAATCGCGCCAGCCGCTCGAAGCCCGCCTGCTGGTCCCTGCAGAGGTCCTCGTATCGCACGACGAGCAGGTTGTCATCGTGCCAGTCGTCCTGGAGGGCCATGAACCCCTCATGGGCCCGGAGGATGTGATCGGCCAGCCACGCGACGCCTGCGGGCGAGTGCAGGAACAATCCCATTCGCAGGCGGCGCGGCTCGTCGTCCATGAAGGCGCAATACGCGCGATCGATCTGCGCCAGGTAAGGCAGGCGCGTCAGCACCATCTGGCGCCATGCACGCAGCTGGGAGTCGAGCGTACGCAACGGATGCCGCTGGATGGCCACGAAACGCGCGGACGGAAACGCCGCGCGCAGCCACGGCACCCCAGCGGGGTAGTCCGGCGGCGACTTGAGGAGCAGGGGGCGGCCGGCATCGGCGCCCCGCGCCTTGCGATCGCAGAGCGCACGCAGCGCCGGCAGCGTCGTCTCGGTGGTGTCTGGTTCCTCGAACCGCAGCCGGCCTGGGTTGATCACGAGACCATACTCTTCCGGCGTGTCGGGACCGGCGGGGATCGTGTCGATACCTCGGTCGGTGGCGGTCACGGTCGATCCGGCGCAGAGGTCCGCCGCCGTGACGAAACGAAAGCACCCCGTCCGGGCCAGCTGCAGGTGCAGCCACGTCGTACCGGATCGCTGGAGGCCCAGCAGGAATATGAGTGGACCGGGGGTACTCATGAGCGTGGACGGAACCGGAAGGCGATTGGCTCGCGCGGCTGGAGGGAATACGTCGGGCCCAGCGGCACGGGATCGGGACCGTCAACGTCGATATCGAAGGCCACCAGCGCAGACGAGACCAGCGCCGACATCTCCATCAGCGCCAGCGTGCGACCCACACACGCACGGGGACCCGAGCCGAACGGGATGAAGCTCCGAGGCACGATGGTCGCGCCGGGCAGGAAGCGCTCGGGCCTGAACCGGTCGGGATCCGCCCACACCGACGGCATGCGGTGGATGACGTACGGGCTGCAGACGACCTGCGTCCCAGCGGCAAGTTCGGCGTCGCCGATCACGATCGCACGCCGCGTCGTCCGCCCGATGTACCACGCGGGAGGGTACAGGCGGAGGGTCTCGTTGAGCACGGCCGCGAGGTACGGAGGCGCATCCGTCGCGGGTCCTCCCGACGCCAGCACTTCTGCACGGGCTCGCGCCTGCACCTCCGGGTGCCGGGCCAGCAGGTGCAGGGCCCAGAACATCGACTCGCCGGTGCTGGCATAGCCGGCGGTCAGCAGCGAGCTCGTGAGGTCACGCACGACGACCCGACGGCGCGCCTCCGGCAGGCCGGCAAGGTACTCCCCTGCGAGGAGCGCGCCCAGCACGTCATCGGGCTGCACGGTGGCAGTGAGGCGCTCGTCGGCGATCTCGAGGAGGAGCTGGTCCAGGCGCTCGAGCGTGGCCGCCGTCGAGGTCTCGCCACGGTGCACGATGGCCGACAGGCGATCGAGCGGCAGGCTCCGGGCGAGGTAGTGCGTCGCGACGAGCGGCAACCTGTCCACACGGTTGAAGACCTGGAACAACGCGCCGCGCCGATCCGCATCGTGCAGGCTCAGCAAACCGGTCGCGACGACGTCGAAGGCCAGCCGCTGCGTCGCGACGAGCACGCCCGCATCGTTGGCGCCGCCGAGGGTGTCCCACCGTTGCACCTGGCGAGCCGCGAGGACCATGGCCGAATCCGCGAGGCGCCGGATGCGGTGGCGGGCGAACATCGGCGCGACGGCGGCGTGTTGCCCCCGCCAGTCCTCGCGTTCGGCGGTGAGGATGCCGTTGCCGAACACCGGGCGGATGACGTCGTACAGCGGTCCCTTCTCGAAATCGTCCTGGCTGCCGTGCAGCACCGCGTGCGCCAGGTCCGGATGGCTGACTGAGGCGAAGCGGTCGGTATCAAGACGATACGCCTCGACGGGCCGTCCGGCGCGAGCGAGGTCCAGCAGGAATTGCTGCGGAGCCCGGCAGAAGGGCACGAGGCTGTCAGGGATGGAAGCGGCGGAAACGCCTGGAACGGCGGGCTGCACGGGTGGGGTCCGCGGGGGGGCGGTGTGGCCGAAAGGATACCACGGCCCATGTCAAGCCGTGGTCTCAGGGGGAATCGCCGCGGACCGGACTGCGGGGACGCATGGTGGCGATCATCGGCGTGGCCGGCCCGAGGTCGGTCATGCAGGTCCGGCCAGGCGCAACGGGACGGAAGCCGAGCGCCTGGTACATCTGGGGCAGGCCCGGCTGATCGAGGGCGACGATGATCACCAGGCGGGTGTCGCGGCCCTCCGCGTGCAGGACCTCGAAGCAGGCGCGAAAGAGGGCCACGACCACCAGGCTTCCGCGGTGGGCGGGATCGATGGCGAGGCGGCTGATGGCGGCCACGTGTTCGAGCGGGGGCGCGTCTGGCCGCCGCGTCAGCTCGCAGGCCTCTTGAAGGAACGCCGGAATGCCGGTGTCGCGTCCGTGGTGGACGCGGGCCGTGCCCACCAGTTCGCCGGCCATGCGCGCCTGGAGCAGGATGGCCCCCTCGTCGTCGGCGTTGCAATCGAGCCGCCGTTCGTGGTCCGCGGCCGCAGGCCGCCGTCCCTGTTCCTCGATGTAGATGCGGTATCGCAGGCCGAAACAGGCCTGGCGCTCGGCGTCGGTGACTGCCAGCGAGACGGACACATCGGAGACAGGGGAGTTGTCGGCGGGCATGCAGGGTGGGGCGAGGCGTCCAGGATCAGAAGTGTAACCGGCCGTGCGGTCCGCCGGACCTCTCTTCGGGGCAAACGTCTGGTGGATTTAATCCGATGGACGTCCGACGGCTGGTGGATAATGTGCTGCCGTGTCACAGCCTCCTGACGAGTCCCTTCCCTCCATCCCCCCGGTCACGCGTCGCACGTTCGTTCGTCTCGTGGGCGGGACGAACCTCGCGGCGCACGCCACCAAGATCCTGGGCTTGTCGGGTCCCGCGGCCGCGATCGTCAGCGCGCTCACCGCGCGGCTGGAGGCGGCGAATGGCGACCTGACGCTCGACGCCACCCTGGACGAGGCCAACCCGGGGTCCGCCCTCGGCACGAACACCGACCTCGTCGTCTCGGTAGATACCAACAACGTCACCCGCACGGACGCGTTGATCGTCTACGAGAACCTGCAGGCGTTCTCGGGGCAGCCAGTCCAGCTGATCCTGACGCTGCTGCAGAACGACCTCAACACGAACAACATCGATCCATCCACCGAGACGATTGCGCTGGTGCTGATCAGCGACAACGTCACGGGGTTCACGGACGCCAACGCGACGTGGACGAGTGTCGATCCCGACAACGCCACCACCAACAACGTGGTGGACGTCATCCCCAGCGTGGACATCTCGGCGGCCAGCGCCGCCACGAACGACACGGTCACGATCGACATCAGCTCGTTCGCCACCCAGGGCACGGGCACGGCGATCGTGCTCCAGCGGGTCAACGGCTTCACCGACTTCACGGTGCGTTTCGCGTCGAAGGAGCACGGGACGGCTGGCTTCAGACCGGTGCTCCAGGTCAACGGCACGCCCGTGGGGTCGGCGACCCCGACGCCGAGCGCGACAGCCACGCCGACGGGCACACCCGCCCTCGCCTCGGCCAGTTCCACGCCGACGCCGAGCATCACGGCCACGGCGACGAACACCCCGACGCCGACCGGGACCGCGACGAACACGCCGACCCCGACGGTCACGTCGACGAACACGCCGACGCCGAGCGTGACGGCGACCACCACCCCCACGCCGACCGTCGCGGTCTCGTCCACGGCCACGCCGACACCGAGCCTCACGGCCACGAACACGCCGACCCCGTCGGTGACCGCCACCGCCACCCCGACACCGACCGTCGCGGCGTCCTCCACGGCCACACCGACGCCGAGCCTCACGGCCACGAGCACGCCGACGCCGTCGGTGACCGCGACGGCTACACCGACGCCGACCGTCGCCGCTACGAACACGCCGACGCCGTCCATCACCGCGGCGGCCACGCCGACACCGACGCCGGTGCCGCCGACGCCCAGCCACACACCGGCACCGTCCGTCAGCAGCACGCCCGCCCCCTCGGCCAACCCCACGCCAGCGCCGACGCCGAGCAGCACGCCCCTGCCGTCGGTGAGCCAGACGCCGCGGCCCACTCCGACGCCCACGCCGCTGCCGCCACGGCCGACACCACAGCCGTCGCCGACGACCGGGCAGCCTGAGGCGCCGCGAGGGCTGACGTACAGAATCCTCCCGCCCGGCCCGAGCAACGCCGCGACCGGTGCGCCGCCCGCGACTGTCTGGGGACAGCCGGCGCTCGTCGACAGGGGCCTGGTCCCGCAGCGGACCACAGCCACCCCACCCGCCTTCGCTGCTGCCGACATCGCGCCGGGATCATCGGCCCAGTTCTCGTGGCTCCCACCCGCTGGCGGCGTCAGCCCGGACGGGTACCGCCTGTACGTGAGCTTCAACGGCACGACCTACCAGCAGGTCCGGACCGTTGGCCCGAGCGACCTCTCGACGACGCTCCCAATCACGGTCAGCTCGTCCGTCTACGTGTACGTGGTGGCGTTGCGCGGGCGTGTCGAGAGCCCCCGCTCCAACGTCCTGCTGCTCCGCCTGGATGAGCCGGAGACGTGCACGTCGGAGCCCGGCAGCCCGGGCCTGCTCCAGGTCGCGGTGAGCGGCACCGGCTTCGACCTGACATGGGTCGAGGCGCCCGGCGCCACGAGCTACCTGATCGAAGCCGGCTCGACGCCAGACGGCACGGACTACGAGACGGGACGCGACGTCGGGGCATTGACGTCCTTCTCCATGGACATTGGCGGGGCGGGCGTCTACTACATCCGCGTCCGCGGCAAGAACGCGTGCGGTGTCGGCCTGCCCTCCAACGAGGTGCGGGTCGAGCTCGCCGGCCCCGTGGGCAATGCGCCCGGCGCACCATCCGGTCTCCAGGCCGTCGTCTCGGGAAGCCGGGTCACCGTCAGCTGGAACCCACCGGTGACGGGCGGGACCGTCGAGGGCTACACGGTTGCGTACGGGGCGATCGGCAGCACCACGCCGGGCCTCGCGCAGGTGTCGGAGACGAGCCTCGCGATCGACGGCGTACCCGACGGGAGCTACTTCGTCCGCGTGCAGGCGCGCAACGCCGCCGGCACCAGCGCCTTCACGCCGGACGTCAACGTCACCGTGGGCGGCGGCAGCCCGAACATCGATCCGCCAGGCGTGCCGTCGAACCTCGCCGCGGACGTGACCGGGAACCAGGTGACCGTCAGCTGGTCCGCGCCCGTCACCGGCGGGGCGGTGGCCCGCTACACGGTCCAGTCCGGGTCGGGCACGACCGTGCAGAACACCACGTCGGTCACCGGGACCAGCCTGGTCGCCAACGTGCCCGACGGGACCTACTTCGTGCGAGTGCGAGCGGAGAACAACGGGGGCGTGAGCGCCTTCACGGCGGATCTCACCGTGACCGTCGGCGGCGGCACCCCCGGACTCGCACCCCCAGGCGTGCCAACGAATCTCCGCGTGCAGGACATCCTGGGGAGCGTGATCGTCACCTGGAGTGCGCCGACCACGGGCGGCGCCGTCGTGGACTACACGCTCCAGTACGGGCCGGTCGGAGGCACCGCGACATCGACGTCCGTCGACACCCCGTTCGTGTTCGTCAGCAGCGTGGCCGCCGGCACCTACTTCGTCCGGGTGCGGGCGAACAACGCCGGCGGATCGAGCGCGTTCACACCGGATGCGATCGTGACGATTACCGGTTCAGGCATCCCCTCCGATCCTGGCGCGCGCTGAGACCCGTACCTGTCGGGGAGGCGGGCCGGTCCGAGTGACCGGCTCGCCTGGCCAGGCTCGCCCGGCCGATTCGTGATCCATAATCAGCTCCACCGTGGAGCCGTCCCCCTCCAACCGTCCCGCCCCTGATCCGTCAGGCGTCACCCGTCGCACGTTCGTCCGGCTCGTCGGCGGCACGAACCTCGCCGCCCACGCCGGCCGGCTGCTCCGGCTCTCCGGTCCCGCCGCGGCAGTCGTCGGGGTGCTCACCGGCAGGGTGTACGCCGCGGCCGGTGACCTCTCGGCCTGCTTCACCGTCAACGAGGACAATCCCGGCAGCGCACTCGGCTCGACGAACCCCGCAGACGTCTTCGTCACGGAGGACCACTGCACGGGCACACGCATGGACACCATGCTCGTCTTCGACGACCTGCAGGGGTTCTTCACCAGCCACGCCGGCTCGTCGTTCCACCTCGTGCTCACACTGGTCCAGAACGGCCTGAACGGGGTGAGCTCCGCGACCGAGACGATCGTGGCCCGCCTGGTCGCGGACGACTTCTCCGGCCTGACGCAGGCCACCGCCACCTGGAACGACTTCAGCCCGACCGCCTTCAACGCCTCGGTCTCGAACGTCAACTTCTCGACGTTGAACGCCAACGACACGGCGGCGTTCAACGTCGACGCGTTCGTGGGCAGGACCGGCTCGATCATCCGGCTGCTGCGGGCCAACGGCGGCACGGGCTTCACCGTGCGTTTCGCATCCGCCAACAGCGGCAATCCGCCGATGATCGTCGCCGTCGCCGCGTCGGCGACGCCGACGCCGACGAACTCCCCGACCCCGTCACAGACGCCGAGCGCGACGCCGACACCGTCACCCTCGGCCAGCGCGGCCGCGCCGACGCCCACGCCGTCGCCCTCGGCCAGCGCGAACCCCACGCCAACGCCGACGCCGTCGCCGTCGGCCAGTGCCGCACCGACACCAACCCCCACGCCAACGCCACCCGCGTCCTTCCGGCCCGTGCCGACGGCCACGCCGCAGCCGACACGCAGCGTCCTGCCCGGCGCGCCGATCCTGTCGTACGCGATCGAGGCGATTGGCGACACCGCCGCCGCGGCCGCGACCGGCCAGGTCTGGGGCACCAGCGTCCCGACCGACGCCGGGTTCCGGGCGCACGGCGCCGCCTCGGTCGCTCCACTCGCGCTCCGGCCCGACGCTCCGGGCGACGCCAGCTACACCGTCCGCCTGACGTGGCTTCCCCCGTCCAGCGGCACGGCGCCCACGGGCTACCAGGTGGAGGCCGGCACGGAAGTCGGCGCGAGCAACCTGACGACGTGGACGACCGACGCCTCGACGACGTCACTCGTCGTGGCCACGGCGCCAGGCACGTACTACGCACGAGTACGGGCCCGGAACGCGTTCGGGCTCGGCCCGGCATCGAACGAGGTGCAGCTCCGGCTTGCGGAGACGACATCGTGCACGGCGCCGCCCGATGCGCCTGGGACACTGCAGGCGATGACCGCCGACGTCAACGTCACGCTCTCGTGGGGCGCGGCGACCGGTGCGTCGACGTACTTGATGGAGGTGGGGTCCACACCCGGCGCCACCGACCTGGCCCGGCAGAACATCGGCGGCCTCACGCAGTTCGTCGCACAGGCCCCACCCGGTACGTACTACATCCGCATCCGGGGCACGAATGCCTGCGGCACGGGGCCGGCGTCGAACGAGGTGGAGGTGACGGTCACGTCAATCCTCGTCGCGCCGAACTCGCCTTCGGGCCTGGGCGTGCGCGTCGACGGCAGGACGGTGACGTTGTCATGGCAGCCGCCCGTCGGCGGCGGCGGGGTCGAGATCTACATCGTCGAGGTCGGCCTCGGCCTCGGCCTGACCGACGTGGGAACGATGGTGACGTCCGATCCGTCGGTCGTGGTCACCGGGGCGCCGCCGGGGACCTACTTCGCCCGTGTGCGCGCGAGGAATGCCTCCGGCATCAGCGTGCCGACGCCAGACGTCCAGGTCGACGTGTTCTAGCGCGACGGCCTCGCGCCCGCACGGGCGCCGGCCATCGCGCGGGTCATGACCATCCTCGCGGTGGAGAGCGGCAGCGCGGGATCCAGCTCGCGGCCGAACCGCCACAGGTCCGCAATCGTCCGCCGGTTGGCCACCGGGTGCGCCATCAGGCGGACGACGACCTCACGCACGATGTCGACGATGCGGCGGCGGGTCGCGACCGGGAGGGGCAGGCTCTCGCGGACGACCTGCCACACCGACAGCGTCTCGTCCCACCACCGCGCGTCGTCCGCCAGTCCCGCCCGCACCGTGCCCGCGTGCGAGCGGTGACGGTTGAGGGGCTCGGCCACGAATGCCACGTCGGTCCCCAGCAGCAGGCGGAACCACGTCAGCCAGTCCCCCGCCAGGCGCAGGTGCTCCGGGGCGCCACCGGCGTCGACGAACGCCTGGCGCTGGAAGACCACCGCGCTCGCGCTCGGGATCGTGTTGGCCACCGCCAGGTAGCGGGCGCACTCGTCGCGGCCGCCGTTGACGTAGTCCCACAGCCAGTGCGCCGGGTCGACGTGGTCGGTCCACCGGCGGAGCGTTCCGCTCGCGTGGCCCTCGGCGTCGATCGAGAGCGACTGCGCGAACGCCAGCCCGCACCGCGGGTACAGCTGCATGCGTGAGACCAGCGTCTCGAGGAACCGGGGATCGGCCTCGTCGTCCGACTCGGCAATCCAGACGAAGGCGCTGTCGGTGCGCACGAGGCCGGCGTTCCACTGGCGGAAGGGGGAACCCGAGTTCTCCGGTTGCCGCTCGATGCGCACCCGCGGATGCGCCTCGAAGCGCTCGAGCACGGCCGGCGTGGCGTCGGTCGAGGCGTCGTCCAGCACGAGGACGTCGAAGTCCTGCCAGGTCTGGTCGAGGATCGACCGAAGCCGCCGCTCGAGGAACGGCGCGTGATTGTAGGTCGGCACGACCACGCTGACCGCGGGCATCGGCGACTCAGTCGGCGGCGGCGCGATCGGGCCGCAACGGCATCGGGACGAGGGGCTGCGTGCGCGCGAGCGCGTCGAGGTCGGCGACGACACGGCGCGCCGCGGCCGGCGCCTCCTCGTGGTACTCGTCGTCCGCGTTGATGCACCAGGGGTCGGTTTCCCCGCCCAGCAGGTTCTCGGCCGCCAGCAGCGCGGTGGCCATGGAGTGATCCTGGTTGTTGTACTTGTGCATGCCGTTGCGGCCGGCCACCTGCAGGTTGGTGAAACCCGCCAGGTACGCGCGAACCTCGGCGACGGCCTCCTCGTAGTCCGTGGAGTAGACGGGATAGGCGTGCGGCATGCGCACCACGGCGCCGTCCGTGATGCGCGCGGCGTCGACGAGGCCGAGCGCCGTGAGCTCCTGCCGGCCGAGCGCGATGAGCGCCTCGTCGCTCATCTGCCACAGGTCGTCGCGTTCCGTGCAGAAGTACTCGAGGCCCAGGCAGGTCTGCGCCGGGTCCGGCACCATGTCGGGGCTCCAGTTCTTGAAGTTCTGGATGCGCCCCATGCGCACGCTGGGCTCGTGCACGTAGATCCAGTTGTCGGCGAAGACGTCGTGCTGGTCCACGATGAGGGCCACGGTGAGGAACCCGCGATACCGCAGGCGGGCCGCCGCCTGGCGGACCGATTCCGGCGCCGCCGGCGACAGCGCCTCGACGAGCTGGCGCAGCGGCATCGTCGAGAGCACGCTCGTGACCGCCGCGGTCACCGTCCCGGCATCGACGTCGTACGTCGCCGTCTCGATACGGCCGCCGCGGTGCGTCAGCCGGCGCAGGTGGGCGCCGAGCCGAACCTCCTGCCCGCCGTCGGCAAGCCGCGCGGCAAACGCCTCCCACATCATGCCCGGGCCGAGGCGCGGGTATTCGAACTGCTCGATCAGCGACTTCACGGGCGCGCTGCCGGGCGCGCGGAACCGCTTGAAGAGCATGTCGGTGACCGCCGTCCACAGCGACAGCGACTGGATGCGCTGCGCCGCCCACTGGGCGCCGATCTCCGAGCACGGCATGCCCCACACCTTCTCGGTGTAGGTCTTGAAGAACACCGTGTAGAGCCGGCGGCCGAAGCGATTGACCACCCAGTCCTCGAAGCTCACCTCGGGCCGGATGGGCCGCAGGCGGCTCCAGGCATAACTGGCGACGACGCGGACGGCGTTGATGAGGCCGAGGCCCCGCAACGCGTTCAGCGGCCGCAGCGGATACGAGAAGTAGTGGCCGTCGTAGAAAATACGCGAGAGGCGGGGGCGGGTGAGGAGCTCGGGGCCGAGCATCGCGTGCCACATGGCGCGCAGCGCCGGGACCCGCGTGAAGAAGCGATGACCACCGATGTCGAAGCGGAAGCCCTTATAGGTGACGGTGCGGGCGAGCCCGCCGACCTGCGCGTCCTTCTCGATCACGGTCACCGACCGGCCGCGCGACATCAGCAGGTGCGCGGCCGTCAGGCCGGCAGGCCCCGCCCCGATAACGAGCACGTCGATCGTACGCCGTGAGTCCATTCGTGGGAGTGACCATGGGGGAGTCAACCAGCCGTGAGGAACCCGTGAGCGGATGATACCATTCGCCCACCCCCTGAGCACCGCAATGTCCGAGCCCGCGTCCGCCTCCCGCGCCCGCTCCGCGGGTTGGCGTGGCACCTCCCTTGTCATCGTCATCGCCGCCGCCACGTGGGTCGGCGCCGCCGGGCTGTGCTGGGGCACCTGGTCGGCGGGGAGCGCCGACGCCCACGGCTACATCAGCCAGGCCGAGCTGTGGCTCGAGGGCAACCTCGTTGTCGACGCGCCCATGGCCACCACCGTGCCGTGGGATGAGGCGGAGTGGACGTTCGCGCCGCTGGGCTACCGGCCCGGCGTGGAGGCCGGCACCATCGTGCCGGTGTATCCGGCCGGCCTGCCGCTCGTCATGGCCGGGCTGGAGGCCGTCGGCGGCCGCGACGCCGTCTACCTCGCCGTGCCAATCTTCGGCATCATCGCGGTGCTGGCCACGGCGTGGCTGGCCGGGCGGCTCGACTCGCCGGCCGCCGGCGCGGTGGCCGCGGTCTGCCTCGCGTCCAGCCCGACCTTTCTCTTCTCGCTGATGTGGCCGATGAGCGACGTGCCGGCGGCGGCGCTGTGGATGACCGCGGTGGCGCTTGCGGCCGGCCCGGGCGTCGTGTCCGCGGCGGGGGCGGGCGTGGCCATGGGGCTGGCGGTCCTGACGCGACCCAACCTGGTGCTCATGACGCTCGCGCCGGCGGCCTACCTGCTGTGGCGCGCCTGGGCGGCACGGGGCGGCCCCTATCAGCGCCTGGCGCTGCTCCGCCTGGGCGCCGCCGGCGTGCTCGCTTGCGCGGGCTGCGTCGGCGTCGCCGCCATCCACACGTGGCTCTACGGGTCGCCGCTCAGCACCGGGTACGGCAACGTCACGCAGATCTACGCGGTGGATCGGCTGCCCGAGGTCGCGACGGGGTTCGCCCTCCGTCCGCTGGCGCTGGAACCGGCCCTGGTGCTGCTCTGTGCGATCGGCCTGGCCTGGCGGCTGGCGCGACGTGACGCGGCGCGGCCGCTCGCGTGGATGGCCGCGGGCGCCATCGCGCTGCTCGGCGTTTCGTACGCGTTCTACGTGACCTTCCCCGAGTGGTGGTACCTCCGGCTGTTGTTGCCGGCGTGGCCACCTGCCGCCGTGTTTGCCGGTGTCGGCGCGGCCAGTCTCGCGCGTGTGGCGGCCGGCCGCTGGCAGACGATGGCCGTCGCAGCCATGGCCCTGATCGTGGCGGGCCTGGGCCTGCACGAGGCCGTGGAGCGTGGTGTCTTCCGGCTCCGCGGCGCCGAGGCCCGCTACGCCGCCGTCTCGCGCTTCGCGACCCGCGCGTTGCCCGAGAACGCCATCTTCTTCGCGTTCCAGGAGAGCGGCGCGCTCCACTACTACGCAGGCCGGCCGATCATCCGGTTCGACACGCTGCCCTCCCGCTGGTTCAACGACGCGCTCAGCAAGATGCGCACGCGCGGCTACCGGCCGTACTTCGTGATCGAGGAGCCCGAGGAAGTGGTCTTCAAGGCCCGGTTCCGGCCCGTCAGCCCACTCGGGTACCTCGACTGGCCGCCCATCGCCGAACTCGACGGTCCCGTCCGCGTGCGGATCTACGACCCCGGCTTCCGCGACCGCATGCGCCGGGGCGAGCAGTACCCGACGTTCCAGATCACGCCGTGACGGATCCTGCCACCACCACGCGCACGACACGCCGGCTCCGCGTTGTCTTCCTGCCGCACTGGCACGACAACCCGTACCAGCACCTGCTCGCGGACGGCCTCGGGCGGCTCGGAGCCGACGTGACCCACGTCGAACGGCGGCTCTGGTTCCTGCCGGCGCTGTGGCGGGACGGACGCCCGGACGTCGTGCACCTGCACGCGCCCGATCACTTCGTGGTCTACGAGCGGTCCGGGGTGCGCGCGGCGCTGGCCCTCGGCGTGCTCATGTTCCAGCTTGCCGCGCTCCGTGCGCTCGGGATCCGCGTGGCCTGGACGGCGCACGACCTGACGAACCACGAACGGCGCTTCCAGACCCTCGACCGGTGGTGCCGCCGCGCCACCGCGCGCCTCGCCCACGTCGTCATCGTCCACTGCGTGGAGGCCCGCCGCCTGGTGGCGTCTGCGCTCGGCCTGGACGAGGCACGGCTGGTGGTGGTGCCGCACGGGTCGTACATCGGGTGCTATCCGGAGTTCATGGACGGGCGTGACGCCGCGCGCCAGGCGCTCCGCCTGCCGGCCGATCCACTCGTCGTGCTGTTCCTCGGCAACCTGCGCCGCCACAAGGGCGTCGACGCGCTGCTGGACGTCTTCGACCGGATCGAACGGCCCGGCGTGCGGCTCGTGATTGCGGGACAGCCATTCGACGAGGGCATCGCCGCCGAGCTGTCTGCCCGGGCCGCCGGGCGCGTGTCGGTGGACTACCGGCCGGGTGTCGTGCCGGACGCGGAGCTCGGCACCTACTTCGCGGCAGCCGACCTGGTCGCCTGTCCCTTCGCGAGCTCGCTGACCTCCGGCTCCCTCGCCCTCGCCCTCTCGTTCGGCAAGCCCATCGTCGCGCCCCGGCTGGGCTGCGCCGTCGAGATGGCAACCGAGGCCGCCGGGTTCCTGTACGACGCCGGCGCGCCGGACGGCCTGCTGAGCGCGCTCCGGACGGCCATCGACTCGGCGCAGGTCCTTCCGGCCATCGGCGTGGCCAACCGTGAACGCATGCGACAGCTCGACTGGACGGCGCTTGCGGCCAGGACGGTCGAGGCTTACGGCGTGTCGAACGGATAGGCGCGGGCGAGGGGTCCGAGGTCCATCATCGCCCCGCGCACCAGCTTGCGGTAGGTCTCACCCACCACCGTCCATGAGTCGCGTTCGAGGTGCCGCCGCGCCCGCGCCGCCAGTTCGTCCTGCAGCCCGCGGTCCTCGAGCAGGCGATCGATGGCTTCGGCCAGCGCACCCGGGCTTCGACCCGAGGCCGTGTGCACCGCGTCCCTCACCTCGGCGAACACCGGCACGGCGGTCGTGACCACGGGGCGGCGTGACGCGAGCGCGATGCGGACCGCCGCGCTGGACGAGTCGATCGTCCTCGCGTATGGCAGCACGACGATGTCGCAGTCCTGGAGGGCGGCAAGCATGTCTGCGGGTTCGAGGAAGTCGGTGACGAACCGGCAGTGGTCCGCCAGGCCCAGGCGCCGCGCCTCGGCCTGGCAGCGTGCGAGGTACGCCCGTGAATCGTCCGATGGGTAGAGCGCGGTCACCGCGTGCAGCCCTATCCCCGGGTAGCGCATGCGCAGCCGCGCCACGGCGCGGATCAACTCGAGCACGCCCTTGTGGGGGCGGAGGAATCCAGAGGTCCCGATGACCGGACGGCCCGGCAGGGGCCGCAGGCGGGCCTCGGGATCACCGGCGGCAGGCGGCGCGGGATATCCCTGCGGCAGGACCAGGACGTTGTCGGCGAGACCCAGGCGGCGAAGGCGGAGCCGATCCTGCTCCGTGTGCACGATCACGCGGTCCAGCCGCCGGAAGGCCTCGACCACCTCAGGGGCGGGCCTGGCATCACGGACCGAGTGCAGCGTGACGAACACCCGGCGGCCTTCGTCGACGAGCGAGGCCAGCGCACGGGCCGCGTCCGTGCCCCAGGTGATCAGGTGTGTCTGGACGTGCACGAACCGCAGGTCTCGCTCGCGGATCCGGGCCACGGCGCCGTCGAGCGCTGTCGGCCACCGATCGGCCCAACACCGGATCACCGGCGGGTCGCCATCAGGCGCGCGGCCGGCGCCCGTCCCGTCGGGCGTGCGGTGCGGCGCAAGGATCGTCCACGACAGCGCCGGATCGGCGGTGGCGTCGATCAGCTGCCGGCTGTACTCGGCGATGCCACACCGCTCGCGCCACGTGGTCAGCATGGCGCCACGGACGGGGAGGTGCCGGCCGGCATCGATGGCCTGCACCGCACGCACGGCCCGCTCCGCGGCACGATCCCAGGTGAAGCCCCGGATGTGGGCGGCCGCCCGGGCCACGCGCGCACGAGTGGCTGCCTCATCACGCCGCTCGTACATCGATCGCATCGCCGCGCGGAGCGCCGCCTCGTCCGGCTCCCGCCATTCGGCGTCCTGGACGACGAACGGGCTCCGGGAGGGTGCTGGCGTGGACCGCACGAGCAGGGCGGTGTCGGCGGTGCAGAAATCCGCGTGCCCGCTGCCGTCACTGACAATCACCGGGACGCCCGCGTGCATGGCCTCCGCAATCGGCAGGCCGAACCCTTCCGCGCGGGCCGGGTGCACCAGGCAGGACGCGCTCGCGTACAGGTCCGCCAGGGCCGGGGCGTCGAGGTCGCGGTCCACGTGCACGATCTCCGGGCACCGCCGCGTCAGCCAGCGCGTGCGCCGCACGAGCCACCGTGTCGGATGGTCGTACTGCGGCAGCGTCTTCACGACGAGCGCGACGTCCTCGGAGGCCGAGAACTCGCGCGCGAAGGCGCGGACGAGCACGTCGCAGCCCTTGCGCGGGAACCCCGTGCTGACGTGCAGGAACCGAAACGAGGCACGCGTCGGCACGACGGCGGATGGCGGGCGCCGGCCGGGAGGCGGTTCGACGCCGTACGGCACCACGGCGACGGGAATGGCGACACCCGAACGCCGCACCGCGTCGCGCACGTGCGTGGAGGGGACGAGGAGGCCGTCGAAGCCGCGGTTGATGGCCTGGGCCCACGCCATGGGAATCCGCGAGTCCTCCCACGCGAGGTAGAAGTAGGTGCGCACACCGGCAACTCCCCTGTCGAGTCGCGGCGGGTACATGTTGCGGATGGCGTGGGTCGTGCCGCGCGTGGGCACGCCGATGGCCGCCGTCACGCCTGGCTGGCGCGCCAGCGCGTCCGTGAAGGCGCGGTTCACGATGGCCAGGCTGAACGACGTGTCGACCGGGCCTTCCACCGCGACCGACAGCGTCGCGAGCCCGGGAGCGGCGGCGGGCAGGGTGGACACCTGCGCTATGATACCGTCCACTCGACCGGCCACCCCCGACGGTACGAAGCAGGTAAGCTGGGTTGGCCGTGCCGTCTTCCGTCCCCACCTCCCGTTCACGCCCCCGCCTGCTCGTCGTCAGCGAGCGCCTTCCCCGGCCAGACGAGTCGTCTGGCAGCTGCCGCTTCCTGACCATCCTCGAGCACCTGGCGGCCGCGGCCGACGTCGACCTGTGGATCGAGCTCGACGAGACGACAGGCCAGATGCCACTCCCGCCCTCGCGGGTGGAGGCCGATCGCGCGCGGCTCACGTCGCTCGGCATCGACGTGCTGCCCTGCACGTGGACCGCCTTTCGGCGCGCGGTCGCGAGGCGCCAGTACGACATCGTGTTCTTCGAGTTCTACGCGATGGCCGGGCGGTACCTCGAGGTGGTGCGTGACCTGTGCCCTCGCGCAGCCGCCGTGGTGGATTCGGTGGACGTGCACTTCGCCCGGCTGGCCTCGGGGGTGGCACTCGGCACCGTGCCAGGCCAATGGGCGAACGAGGTCCGCGAGGCGGAGCTGGCGACCTACCGGGCCGCCGACCTGGTCATCGCCGTGTCGGCGGACGATGCCGATCTCCTGCGCGGCGAGACGGGATTGCCTCCGATCGTGTGCGTGCCGAACCTGGTGCGGCTGCGGCCGAGGACGCGCCGGACGCGTGGACCCGACGCGCTGTTCGTCGGGCACTTCCACCACGCGCCCAACCTCGACGGGCTGCGCTGGTTCTGCGCGGACGTCTGGCCGGGCGTGCGCGAACGGCGGCCCGATGCCACCCTCTGCGTGATTGGCAGCTACGCGCGCGACGAGGTGCACGCGCTTGGACGGACGCCCGGGGTGCGGATTCTCGGCTACGTCCCCGATCTCACGCCGCACCTCGACGCCGCCGCCGCCTCGATTGCCCCGCTTCGTTTCGGCGCGGGCATGAAGGGGAAGGTCACCGACGCGATGGCCGCCGGCCTGCCCGTGGTGACGACACCGGTGGGCGCGCAGGGCCTCGATCTCATCCCTGGCACGCACGCCTTCGTCGCGGAGGACGCCCAGGCCTTCGGCGACGCGCTCGTGCAGGCCTTCAGCAATCCACAGGCCGCGGACGCCATGGGGCTGGCCGGCCAGGCACACGTCAGCCGGATCTGTGGCCCGGAAGCCGCGGCCCGCGCCCTTTCCGCGGTGCTCACGGCGCGCCGTGGCAATCCCGCGGGCGCTCCCCGTCCGCATCCGCGCTGGCGTCGCGCGAAGCTCGCGCTCCGGCACCGCTGGGTCGCCCTGGCACGCCGGCACTTCGCCCGACCCATGCTCGAGCACGGTGGTCCCGCCTGATGGACGCGACCTCCATCCAGCCGGGGGACGGCCCCGTGGCCACGGTGATCGTCTGCACGCGGAACCCGGGCATCCGGATCCGGCACACCGTCAGGTCGATCCTGGCGAGCACGGAGGCGCGACTGGAACTGTGCCTCGTGGATCAGAGCGACACCGACCAGGTGACCGAGGTGCTGGGCGAGGCGATGCACGATCCCCGCCTCCGGTACCTGCCGTGCGCCGCGCGTGGGCTGTCCGCCGGCCGCAACCTCGGCGCCGCGGAGGCCTCCGCCGCCATCCTCGCCTTCACGGACGACGACTGCGTCGTCACGCCGACGTGGCTGGCAGAGATCATCGCCCCGTTCGCGGACGACGACCGGCTGGCGGTCGTGTTCGGCACGGTCCGGCCGGCGCCGTACGATCCGGCGCTCGGCTTCCTGCCGAACTACTCCCGTGATGCGCCCTTCCTGGCGCGGTCGATCTTCGACAAGCACCACGTCGAGGGCATCGGCGCGTCGATGGCCGTGCGACGCAGGGCGTGGTCCGCACTGCACGGGTTCGACCCGGCACTCGGCGCCGGCGGCCCACTGTACTCGGCGGAGGAAGTGGACCTCGTCATGCGCGCCCTGCTGGCGGGCTACCACGCCTACGAGACACCAGGCGCCGCCGTCATCCACTCCGGATTCCGCTCGTGGCCGCAGGCGCCTGTCGTGCTGCGCCGCTACCTCCACGGGATTGGCGCGACGCTGGCCAAGCACGCGCGCCTCGGCTACTGGCAGGTGGGCGCCGTCGCGGCCCGGCTGGCCCTGCGCTGGACCTTCGGCAAACCCGTTGTCGACATGGGGACGGAGTCGCACCGGCGGGCGCGGCTGTTCGGTTTCCTCTCCGGTGTGCGCGCCGGGCTGGCGATGCCGCTGGACCGGGCGACGGGGCTTTTCGCTCCCCCGGCCTCGACGGCGCACACGGCAGGGCAGGCGGACGCTTCATCCGCGCCGGATGTCCGGCTGGACGCGGTCATCGAAGACCGATCGCCGGGCGTGCTCCGGACGGCGCCCGACGCTTCGACGGATGAGCGGGTGGCCATCGTCGTTCCGTCGTGGAACGCGAGGCCATTCCTCGAGCGCGCGCTTCGTGCCCTGGTCGCGCACACCACCTATCCCTATCAGCTCGTGATCGTGGACAACGGTTCGACCGACGGATCGCTGGCCTACATCCGCCAGTTCGTTCACGACCACCCCCACGTCGACGCCGTCGTCATCGAGAACCCCGAGAACCGGTTCTTCAGCACCGCGTGCAACCAGGGGTTCAACGCGGCCTCGCCACGCGTGAAGTACCTCGCGCTCTACTGCAACGACGTGGAGGCCCTGTCCGACACCTGGCTCCAGGATCTCGTCGCGGCGGTCCAGCCGGAGGGCACGATTGCCGCCGGCCAGGCCAGGATCAAGCCGATCACCGATCGGTATCGCGGCGTGTTCGCCAGCTACGATCCGGTCTACCCGGATGCCTCGACCGCGCCGCGCATGCGCAGCCTGCTCCAGCGGGGCGGCGCGATGCATCTCGAGGGGCACTGCTTCCTGGTCAAACGCGCCCTCGTGGCGCGCACGGGTCTCTACCTGCACACGGGGCCCTTCACGCAGTACCACTCCGACTGGGAGTGGTACCTGCGGTTTGCCGCGATGGGCTACGACATCGTGAACGTCGACCTGCGTGTGCACCACTGGCACAGCATCTCGGAGCTGCTGGCCGAGCATCCCGCCGAATACGAGGACCTCGTCGCGCAGCTCGACGATCCGGCGAGGCTCGCGCGGTACCTCGAACACGGCCGGCCGATGTACCAGGGCGAGTCCGGCTACCGTGCCCGCCACCCGGGTTGGGGCACGCGCCTTGCCGCACGTGCGCGGCGGAGGTTCGGGTGGGGGTGACACCGCCGCTCACGATCGTCGTCCCCGCGCGCAACGCGGCGGCGACACTGCCGCGCTGCCTTGCGGCCGTCTTCCGGGCCGCCCCTCGTGCGGCCGAGGTGCTCGTCGTCGACGATGGCTCGACGGACGACACGGCGGGCATCGCCGCGCGACACGGGGCGGCGGTCGTCCGGATGGCCACGCCCGCCGGACCCGCGAGGGCGCGGAACGCCGGCACGACGGCGGCCCGCGCGCCGATCGTGCTGTTCGTCGACGCGGACGTGGAGCCGGCGGCCGACGCCTGCACGCGGGTGCTCGACCGCCTTGCCGCGGACCCGGCGCTGGCAGCGGTGTTCGGCAGTTACGACGCGGCCCCGGCGGCCGGCACGCTCGTGTCCGACTATCGCAACCTGCTGCACCACTTCGTGCACCAGCACGCCTCAGCCGACAGCGCGTCGTTCTGGGCCGGGCTCGGCGCGGTGCGGCGAGACGTCTTCCTGGCGGCCGGAGGGTTCGACGGGGCATACGGGCGCCCCTCGATCGAGGACATCGAGCTCGGGGCGCGCCTCTCGGCGGCGGGCCACCGCATCCGCCTCGACAAGGACCTGCACGGCAAGCACCTGAAACGCTGGACCCTGGCCGGCATGATCCGCGCGGACGTCTTCGACCGCGCGCGGCCGTGGTCGCGGCTGATCCTCCGGGGCGGTCGTGTGCCCAGGGACCTGAACCTGCAGCCGAGCCACCGCCTGAGCGCGGTGCTCGTGTGGCTGTCCGTGATGCTTGCCGTCGGGGCGCTCGCCCTTCCGCCGTTCCGCCTCGCACTCGGCGCGGCGGCGGCAGGTGCGCTCGGGATCGTGGCGGCGCTGAACGTGGACTTCTACCGCTTCCTCGCGACCCGGCGCGGCGTGGCATTCGCGGCTGCCGCCTTCCCGCTGCACGCGATGTACTACGCGTACGCGAGCGCGGTCTTCGGCTGGTGCTGCGTGGAGTCGGGCCTGTCCGGGCTCACGCGGCGGACGGATCGGAGGGCGTCACGGAGGTGATCGCGCGTGCGCGCGTGGCGGCGAGCAGGTCGCGCGCGAGCATGTGGACCAGGGTCCCGCGGCACTTCAGCCACCGGCCGGCCCCGCCGGCCGCGCCGGCGGGCCACCGGCCCGCGTGGCGGGCATGCACCCGGCAGGCGTGGCGGAACATTGTCCACGCGCGCCGCGACTGGTTGCCACCGTGCGTGCGATAGGCCAAGGCCTTCCGGTGGGCATAGGCAAACGGCCCGATCGCCGCCAGGCGCAGGTACAGGTCCCAGTCATCCGCGCCGACGATCGTCTCGTCGAACCCGCCCGCGGCTTCGAGGGCACTGGCGCGAATGAGCGTCTGGCCGGGTGATCGAATCCAGTTCTTGCGCAGGAAGGCCTGACGCACATCGCCCTCCGGCGCCACATCCGCGGGCGGCCAGGCGTAAGACCGCTCCTGCCCGAAGCTCTCCATGAAGCCGTACGCGAGCACCACCTCCGGCCGGCTCCGCAACAGCTCCACCTGCCAGGCCAGCTTGTCCGCGGGCCAGAGGTCGTCGTGATCGAGCAGCGCGATGAACGCCCCGCTCGCGTGCCGCAGGCCGGTGTTGCGTGCGGCGGCGGCGCCTGACGGGGCCTGACGAATCACCCGCAGGCGGCCCGCCGCCTCGAGAGGGTCGAGCAGGGCCCTGGTTCCATCGGTGGAGCCATCGTCCACGACCAGCACCTCGATCGGCTGGAGCGTCTGTGCGAACACGGAGGCCAGCGTCTCGGCCAGGAGCGGCGCGGCGTCCCGGGTCGGCACGACGACGCTGACGCCCCCACCCGCGGAGACGGGCCTCACGCGCCTCCGGTGGGCACGGGCTGCGGCGAGGCGCAGACGACGGTCCACTCGGCCGGGGCGAGGATGTAGCCGTGCTCGCGGCCGGGCGTCTCTCCCGTGGGGCCATGGGCGGTCTGCACGACGTGCAGGATCGCGGCCCGGTCGATCTGATCCAGCCGCTCGCGTCCGGCGCCCGCCTCCACGCCGATGTGGTACTGGCCCGACACGAGGGGGGGCATCGGCACGTGACAGCGGAAGCGGTGCGTCCCGGCGGACAGGTCGAACCGCGGCACCTGCCACTGGCTGTGCAGGCTCCAGATCCGCACGCCGAAGTCGTCGTCCAGGTTGATGCCGACGTGGCAGTTCCGCCTCGGCTCCGGCAGGTCGAGTACGAGCTCGAAGTCGAGGTCGCCGCCGGTCCGGAGCGTGTGGCTCGCCACCAGGGGCCGGCCGTTCAGGTACCCTTCGGTGAAGCCGCCGTGTTCGCGCGAGCCGCGTGGCAGGGCGCGCAGGTCGCTCGACTCGGTGCCGTCGTCCCCGCCCTGGAGCTGGTCGACGAAGCGGGTGATGACGTCCGGCGCGCGGCCGTGCGCCGCAAGCCGCCCGCCCTCGAGCAGCAGCACCTCGTCCGACAGCTTCTGCACGGCGGCCATGTTGTGGCTCACCAGCAACACGGTGCGGCCGCTCCGCGCCACCTCCGCCATCTTGCCGAGGCACTTGCGCTGGAACACGAGGTCGCCCACCGCCAGCACCTCGTCCACGGCGAGGATCTCGGCCTCCAGGTGCGCGGCCACCGCGAACGCGAGTCGCAGGTACATCCCGGTGGAGTAGTACTTCACGGGCGTGTCGATGAAGCGCTCCACGTCCGCGAAGGCGACGATCGCGTCGAAGTTGCGGGCGATCTCCCGCTGGCGCATGCCGAGGATCGCGCCGTTCAGGAAGACGTTGTGCCGGCCGGTCAGCTCGGGATGGAAGCCGGTGCCCACTTCGAGCAGGCTGGCGATGCGGCCGCACAGCACCGCCTCCCCCGAGGTCGGCGGCGTGATGCGCGAGAGGATCTTCAGCAGCGTGCTCTTGCCCGCGCCGTTGCGGCCGATCAGGCCGGTCACGGTGCCCGGCTCGATTGCGAAGCTCACGTCCCTGAGCGCCCACATCGGCTCGGTGGCCGCGCGGCGCCACCACGCGCGTGGCGAGCGCACGGCGTACGCGAGCTGATCGCGGAACGTGTTGTAGGCGGCCCGTGGCGCCAGGTCGTACTGCTTGCTGAGGCCGTCGGCGCGGATGATCGGGGCCATGGCGTCAGACGTGATCCGCGAACGACGCCTCGAGGCGGCGGAACGTCAGGGTGGACGCCACCAGCAGCGCACACGTGATCGCGACCGCGACCGATGCCGAGCGCGGATCGGCGGGCAGCCCCATGAGCGCCGCCCGGAAGCCGTCAATCAGGCCGACGAGGGGATTGAGCGCATAGACCGCGGACCAGTCCGCCGGGACCAGGCGCGACGAGTACACGATCGGCGACGCGAACATCAGCAACTGGAGCGCCACCGGCACGACGTGCGTGGCGTCGCGGTACCGGACGTTGACCGCCGCCGCGACGAAACCCACGGCGGCCGCGAGCAGGCTGATCGTGGTGATCACCCACAGCAGGCCGAGGAGCGAGGGCCATCGTGCCTCGCCCAGCACCAGCAGCATGACCGCCAGGCACACGAGCATGATGCCAAGATCGATCAGCCGGGCGATCACGATCGCCAGCGGCAGGAGCGGCCGGGGGAAGTAGACCTTCCGGATGAGGTCGGCGTTGGCGACCAGGCTGTCCTTGCTGTCGGTGATCGCCCCGGAAAAGAAGAACCAGAGCATCAGGCCCGCGAAGAAGAACACGGGACCTGGCAGCCCGTCGGTGGGCAGGTCTGCCGCGACCCCGAAGATCGCGTACAGCAGCGCCATCGTCACCACGGGTTTGAGCACGACCCAGGCGATGCCGACCCACGTCTGCGCGTAGCGGAGCCGGAGCTCACGCGCCACGAGCGTGAGCAGCAGCTCGCGGAACTGCCAGATCTCCGCGAGGTCGGCCCAGAGCGACGGCCGGCGCGCGCGAATGACGATGGGACGGAGGCAGGTTGGTTCGGTCGGACCCACGGCGTTCCTGAGGCTGCCGCCGGAGCGGGTCGCGCGGCCCAGGTGGCCGAAGCGGACGATCCGGCTGGTGCGATCGGGGGCGTGAGGATTGTACCCCGATGCCGACGCGGGACGGCGGCGCGACACCCCAGCGACTGCCGGCCGGAAGGCTACCGCGGCTCAGGTAACCAACGGGTTCACCCACTTGAGCCCAGGGAACCTGGCAAAGTCCGCGTCACAGGAATGCAGGGTGAGCCCGTGCTCCATCGCGAGTGCCGCGAGATGCGCGTCGGGCACGAGCCGGCTGGTCATCCATGGTGCGCTCAAGAACGCACCAACGATTCGGCGGTGGGCCTCGCCGGGAAGAGGCGTCCAAGCCGGCTCGCAGCGGAACCAGTCCTCGACCTGCCGCCAGGCCTCGGCCGGTGACGCCGGCATACGCATCACCAGCGGGTTCGTGGCAAGCCGCACGAAGGCCAACAGCGATGGCCACGGAAGACCAAGCGGCACGGTCCCATTCAGTTGCGCGTCGAGCCACTCGCGCGCTGGCTCATGCTCCGGAGCCGCGCGATTGGCCGCGTACAGCAGGAGGTTCGCATCGACCAGGATCACCGGTGGGCCTCGCCTTCTACACGAGCGAGCACCTCCTCGACATTGTCGAGGCTTCCGACCAGGCTGGGCCCGAGGTCGAACCCTTTCGTGCGGAATGGTTTGCGGGGAGGCACCTGCTTGTCGAGCGCCGCAAGGCCCGCGCGGAGCGCCTCGTTCACCACCGCGCGGAAGGGCCGCTCCTTTGCCGCCGCCTTCAGTCGTGCAGCCACGTCATCGTCCAGCGTGAGTGTCGTTCTCATGTCTTGATGATAGACAGTTGATGCCTTGATGTCTAGACAATGAGGGGGGGGGGGCAGCGCGGCGTCACCAGTCGCAAGGACTTCCCAGTCGCCGGACATGGCGTGCAACCCGATTGCGTGACGGAGATAGAATCCGCGTCCGGAGACCCTCACATGCTGGATGCCGTTCGCACCGACCTGCGCCACTCCACCCGCCGCCTGCGCCGATCACCCGGTCTGTCGTTCGTGGTGGTGGCCACGCTCGCCCTCGCGCTCGGCGCAAACACGGCGGTCTTCAGCCTGGTCAACGGCATCATTCTCCGGACCATCGACGCCCGGGACCCCTCGGGTCTGGTCGGCATTAGCGCGGCCGATACGCGCACGGGCCGACCGCTGCACATCTACGGCGACGTCCTCACCTCCTTCGAGCAGACGCAGCACGTGTTCTCGTCAGTCGCGCTGCTACAACCTTCCATGTTCCGCCTCGAGATCGCAGGCAGATCGCGCTTCTTCGGCGTCGAGGGTGTGACGCCGTCCTATTTCGAAATGGTCGGAGCGCGCCTGGCGGAAGGCCGCTTCCTGGGGGCCGAGGACATGAGGGCTGCCGCGACCGCTCCGGTCGCGGTGATCACCCGTGACGCGCGCCGTGAGCTCTTCGGCGAGACGGGAGCGGCACTCGGAGAGACCCTGACCATCGACGGCGCTTCGGTCACGGTGGTCGGAGTCTTGGGCGATGACTTTCGGGGCATGCAGCGCGACTCAGCCGCGGAGGCATTCGTACCCTTGCCGTTCGCGCGCAGGACGGATCCCACGGGCATCCTTCGGAGTCCGAGGGCGATAGCACGGTTGGCGCCTGGCGTCGGCCTCGCGCAGGCGCGCGCCGAAGTCGTGGGCCGATGGCCGGCCATACAGTCCGCGAGCCTGGATGTGGTGCCGGAGCCCGACCGGGACGCTGTGCGGGGTCAGACGCTGACGGTGGAGTCGCTTGCGCGAGGGATCGGCAACGCCGAGGTGCAGTGGGGCACTCCGTTGCTCGTGACAATCGGGCTCGGGGTGTTGCTCCTGGCGGTTGGCTGCGTCAACCTGATGAGCCTCATGTCGGCCCGTGCACTCGGTCGGCAGCACGAAATCGCAGTCTGTCGCGCACTGGGCGTGAGCCGCGGCCGGCTCTTTTTCCAGGTGCTCGTGGACGGATTGATACTGGCAACAGTGGGGCTGGCCCTTGCGCTACCGGTCGGATGGTGGGGTAGCGCCAGGCTGCAGGCCGAAATGACGATCGCCCGAGGCCGCCCGCTCATCGAGCCGTGGACACCGGACGCGGGCGTCATCGGAATCGCAGCCGTTGTGGCGCTCGCGATGGGTCTGTTGATGGGACTGCCACCAGCGCTTCGGGCAATCCGCGGTCCCGCGCACGACGCGATGCGCTCGGCACGCGCGGTGACGCGGTCACTGGGACGCGCCGGGCGGACGGCGCTGGTCATCCAGGTGGCGCTGTCGATGGTGCTCGTGGCCGGGGCCGGGCTGCTGGCCGGCATGCTGTCCAGCCTGTACGCGAACGACTCGGGATTCCGCGGGCGCCGCGTCGTCTGGACGCGGCTGACGCCGAATCCAGGCGACCGGACGCCTCTCGACCACACCTACTATCGAATGCTCCTGGACCGGCTCGCGGCGATGCCCGGAGCTGATGGCGCCGTCTACACCTCGGTGTTCCCGGCATACCTCGGGTTCCGAGGAGCGCTCGCCACCGATACGTTCGCCGCAGAGCGTGCCCCGGAGTCCACGATCACCGGGCTGACCGAACTGGTGTCACCGGGCTTCTTCGACATGTTCGGTGTGCCGCTGTTGCGCGGTCGGGACGTGACATGGAGTGACGGTGCGAACGCACCGGCCGTGACGCTGGTAACGCAGTCCCTTGCTGAACGGTTATTCCCTGAGGGGGACGCAGTTGGCCGTCGGCTCCGACTGCAGACGCGAGGAGGCACAGTCATCGCCGAAGTCATCGGGGTGGTCGGCAATGCCACGATGGGCAGCATTCGCGATCCGAACGTAGCCGTCGCTTTTCGTCCCATGCTTCAGGATTCCGCCGGCGCGCGGTTCCCGCTCGCGCATGTCCGCGTACGGGACGGAGCGGACGTCGCCGCCGTCGCCGACGAGTACACGCGCGTTGTCAACTCCAGCGGCCACCACTACGTGCCCGGGCTGTTCACGCTGGAGCAGTGGCTGGACAACGCGGTCCTGCAGGAGCGCCTGATGGCAGGCGTATCCACGTCGGCCGGAGCGCTGGCGCTGCTCCTGGCGTGCGTGGGCATCTACGGTGCGCTGGCCTACTCTGTCACCGCGCGATTTCGGGAGATCGGCGTGCGCATGGCCCTCGGCGCGTCTCGTGCCGATGTCCTGCGGATGATCGTTCGTGACGGTCTGCTTGTCGTCGTACCTGGCGTCCTGATCGGCATTCCATGCGCCCTTGCAGGGGCCCGGTTGATGCGATCGGAGCTGTACGGCGTTACCGCCACAGATCCCGCGACCTTTGCGTGGGCCGCGAGCCTCTTCCTGGCGGCCGGCCTTGTTGCGGCCGTGACGCCTGCCTGGCGAGCCTCCTTGGTCGACCCTACGGAGGCCCTCCGGCAGGATTAGGCCCAATCGGCTCAGTCGCACGGCCAACGCGCCGACAGGCAGGACTGCCCGGCGAATGTTCACTACAATCGGCGGGGAGGCAGCCCTCATGACCCTCGCACGGCTTGCGGCATCCGGACTCGTCGGGGCGGCCCTGCTCGCCCCCACCCTCGGCGCGCAGGCGCCCACGCCCCAGCAGCCCATCTTCCGCGCCGGCGTCGACCTCATCTCCATCGACGTCGTCGTGGTCGACGACGAGGGCCGGCAGGTGGCGACGCTGCAGCCGGGGGACTTCACGGTCGAGGTGGACGGCCAGGCCCGGAGCGTCGTCTCGGCCCAGTACGTGGAGAGCGGCGCGCCGCTCGTGCCCGGCTCCAGCCTGCCCTCCGCGACGCCCCCCTCCGCGCGCCCGGCGGCCGCGAACACCGTCATCTTCGCCATCGATACCGGCGCGACGCCCCCGGAGCGGCGGAGGCAGGTGCTCGAGACCGCCAACGCACTGCTCGACCGGTTGCCCGCCGCCGACCGCGTCGCCGTCGCCGCGCTGCCCTGGAGCGGCACCGGCCTGAGCTTCACGACGAGCCGCGCCCTCACACGGTCCGCGCTCGACAACGTGACGGGCTGGACACCGCGTCCCGGCCGCACGCTCCCCATCAGCATCATCGAGGCGATGGGCGTGGAGCGGAACGAGCCGGAGTGGGAACGCGCCGTCAGCCGCGTCTGCAACCGCGGCGACGAGTTCGCGCGGCTGGCCTGCCGCTCGAGCCTCGAGTCCGACGCCCGGGCCATCGTCTCCGAGGTGCAGGCGCGCACCAATGCCTCGACCTCCGGGCTCGAAGGCCTGCTCCGCGTCCTCGCCAGCGTCGACGGCCCCAAGACGATGATCCTGTTCTCGGAGGAGCTGCAGACCGACGGCGCCCGTGTCGAGGTCTCGCGGGTGGCCCGCGCCGCAGCCGCCGCTCGCACGCGCATCCACGTGTTGCAGCCACAGGGCCCCGCCGGGGACGCCGGCGACACCTTCATGCGGTTCGATCGGACACGCGAAAGACAGCGGCAACTCGAAGGGCTCGAATACGTGTCCGACTGGACGGGCGGCGACCTGTTCACGATCGGCTCGACCCAGGAGCTCGCCACCCGCCTGGCGCACGAGCTCTCGGGCGGCTACCTGCTCCTCATCGACACGACGGCGGCCGATCGCGACAACCGGCCGCACCGCATCTCGGTCCGCGTCGAGGGACACGACGTGACCGTGCGCGCGCGCCGCGAGTTCGTGGCCGACAACGTCCGGGCCATGACGGCCGTGTCCGCGCCCACGCCGCCGGCCCCCGTCGCCCCCGCCGTGTCCGAGCCCACTCCGGCGCCTGCCGCAACGCCGGAGCCGACGGCCGCGCCGGCACCCACGGCATCGCGCGCGACCCGGCGTCACGCGCCGACCGTTGTCGGCATCGACCCGTTGCACCCCGATCGCGGCTCCGAGGAGACCTTGGCCATCGTGCGTGCCCTCGCGTCGGCGCTTGGCGCCCGTGGGTTCGCCGGCGCGCGGTCGGCGGACCAGGCGGCCATCCACGTGGAGCTCGCGGGGCAGCGCCTGATGAACGGCGGCATGACCGCGCTGCCCAACCAGACCCGCACGGGGCAGCCGGCCACCATGCTGCTGCGCGTGCTGGTCACGGCCGGCGACCGCGTCACCGAGATCCGCGGGCGCAACCAGGGCGAGCGGGAGATCGTGCAGTCGGCCGCCGACGAGACCGCGCGCCTCATCGAACGCTGGCTCGACGAAGGGGACGAACCGGACGCCGCCGCGCCGGTGGCCGCGCGGCCGGGCGCCGGCACCGACGTGCCGCCGCAGGACATCCTGCCGCACATCCGGGACTACGTCGCGGGCTACGAAGAAGCGCTCGCCGGCATCGTCGCCGAGGAGCACTACGTCCAGCGTTATTCGCAGCGCATCTCGCCCTACCCCGCCCCCGCGCAGGTCTCGCGGCGTGAGACGCGGTCCGAGATGGGCTTTGCCTGGTTCCCCGATCCCGGCACGTGGTTCGGGTTCCGTGACGTGCTCGACGTCGACGGCCAGACCGTGCCCGATCGGCAGCAGCGGCTCGAGGAGCTCTTCGTGGATCGGCGTTTCCCGTCGGCGGAGCAGCTCGAACGGGTGGCGGCGTCGAGCGCACGGTTCAACCTCGGCCCGGCTCGCCGCAACTTCAACGTGCCGACGATGGCGCTGCTCGTGGCGAGTCCCGGCAACGTGGCGCGTTTCGCGTACGACCTGCGAGGCTACGAGATGGTGGACGGCCGGCGCCTCGCGATCGTGGGCTTCCGCGAGACGGGATCCCCGACCATCATCACGCGGCAGGGCAACGACTGGCCGAGCCGCGGGCTGCTCTGGGTCGAACCCGCGTCCGGCCGCATCTGGCGGACCGACCTCCAGCTCACGGCCCGCGACATCGAGATGCGCCACACCACGTGGTTCGCCTTCGATGACCGTCTCGATCTCATGGTGCCGGCGCGCATGCGCGAGCTGTACGACTATCCCGACCGCGCGGACGACTACGTCGAGACGGTCGCCGACTACACGAACTTCCGGCGCTTCCAGGTGAACACCGCGGGTCCGCGGGACTGAGTGGCAGGCCAGAGGCCGACGTCCGGGCGAGACCGCGAGAGCGGTCGAGTCGTAGCGATGTCCGACGCGCAGACCAGTGAGGACGAGTCCTACCGAGGCGGCGGATGCCGCCGAGGCCCAACGCGCCGAAGGCGCGGCCAGCCGAGCCCGGGCGACGTGGACCGGCGAGGCTCGACGCGCGCGACGTGCGGCCTCCTGCACAGGCAGGAGAGGCGCGCGGGTGTCACGACCGCTCCGTCTAGGGTCACCGCGCGCCTCCCGTAGTGGTAGGGCTGCCAGTCACAGAGCATGTCGGGTGCCAACCCGGGACGGCACGGTAAGTGGCAGATTAGTGCCATCGCGTGCACCTGGCGGGCCGCGGTCCCGCCGGGAATGGCCGAGAAGGGCGTCCGACTCCACAGCCGGACGAACGCCGGCGACCCAGATCTGGCAAACCACCGCCCCGCCGGGTCAGGCTGCGCGCGTCATTCGGCGCGAAGCGCCATCGCGGGATCCACACGCGCCGACCGCCGCGCGGGCGCCAGGCCACTCGCGATCGCCGCCAGCAGCAGGACGGCCACCGTCACGGCATAGGTGGAACCGTCCGCGCGCCCCACGCCGAAGAGGAGGGGCTCCAGAGCCCGTGTCGCGGGATAGGCGACGGCCACGCCGGCGGCGAGACCCGCGCCCGCGGTGAGCGCCACCTCCGCCAGCACCATCCGGAAGACGGCCGCCGGGGACGCGCCGACGGCGAGCCGGATCGCCAGTTCCCTCCGGCGAGCGCCCACGGCAGCCGCGACCACCGCGAAGACCCCCACGCTCGCCAGGGCCAGCGCGACGACCGCAAATCCCCCAAGCACGTCCATCCCCAGCCGGCGTGGCGCCAGTGCCTTCGCCATCACCTCGTCCATCGTCTGGACATAGCTGAGGGGCAACGCCGGGTCCATCGCGGCGACGGTCTCGCGAACGGCTGGCACCAGCGCCAGGGGATCACCCTGCGTCCGGATCACGAGCGCCAGCTGGCCCATGTTGGTCTGCGAGTAGGGCATCAGGATCTCCGGGCGCGGCTCGGCATCGAGCCCGCCCTGCCGGACGTCGCCGACGATCCCGACGATCGCGCTCCACACCGGATTCCCGTCGCGATCCACCGAAATCTGCACCCGATGTCCGATCGGGTCCTCCCCGGGGAAGTACCGCCGCGCCATGGTCTCGTTGATCACGACCACCCGGGGTGCGACCTCGTCATCGGCGTCGGTGAGCGATCGTCCGCGGATCAGGGGCACGCCCAGGACCCGGTCGATACCGGGCGCGACGATGCGCACGTGGGTGTCGGCCGGCATGGCATGCGACGGTGGCTCGCGACCTTCGATCGGCGGCCAGAGCAGGATGGCATTGGCCCAGTGCACGTACAACGCGTTGATGGCGGACGCGTCGCGCACGCCCGGCAACACGCGGAGGCGATCGAGCAGCTCGCGGTAGAAGCGGTGGATCTCCGCACGTTCGGTGTACCGCGACGCGGGCAACCGCACGTACGTCGTGAGCAGGCGGCCCGTCTCGAACCCCACGTCCACCGCCTGGAGGCGCGCGATCGTCTGGACCATCAGTCCGGCCCCGACGAGCAGCACGAGGGTGAGCGCCAGCTGCGCGGCGATGAAGACACGTGTCGTTCGGCGTTGCTCGGCGGACGCCGAGGCATCGCGTCCGCCCCGCCGCAGGATGGCCTGGAGATCCAGGCGCATCACGTGCCGCGCCGGCGCCACACCGAGCAGGATGCCCGTGATCATCGAGAGCCCGGCCACCAGGCTCAGCACGTGCCAGTCGAGGCTCACGGCGGGCAGGCCGACATCGATGGCCGGCTGGAACACGCGAAACGCGTCGAGGCCCCACCAGGCCAGCGCCAGGCCGGCGCCGCCGCCCGCGGCAGCAATCAGCAGGCCTTCGGCGATGAGCTGGCGGACCACCCGTCCCCGCCCCGCACCCAGCGCCGCGCGAATGGCCAGTTCGGGCCCGCGCCGCAAGCCCAGCGACAGGAGCAGCATCGTGATGTTCGCGCAGGCGATGAGCAGCACGCACCCCACCGCCCCCCATAAGGCCAGGAGCGTCGGGCGCATGTTGCGCACCTGCTCGTCGTGCAGCGGCGTCACCTGCACGCCCCACCCCGCCCGCGTGTCGGGGTGCGCCTGCGCGATGGCGCCTGCAATCGTGTCGAGCTCGGCTTGGGCCTGACGGACGTCGACCCCGGCCCGCACGCGGCCAATCGCGCGCACGATGCCGACCGCGCGGCTGCTCTCCCGCGACACCAGCGACAGCGGACGCCAGAGCTCGCTGTCGTCCGGATACGAGAAGCCGGGCGGCATGACGCCCACGACCGTGACCGGTTCCTCATCCATCACGACGGCCTGGCCGACGATGGCTGGATTGCCGGCAAAACGGCGCCGCCAGAGCTCATGGCCGATCAGGACCACGTCGTCATGTCCTGCCTCGAACTCGGCCGCGGCGAAGGCACGGCCCAATGTGGGCTGCACACCAAGGACCGCGAAGAAATCGGCGGACACGCTGGCGCCCACGAGGTACTCGGGGCCGTCGGGCGTGATGATCGTCCGGTTCCCGCCCCGCGTCGCGGCGATGGCCGCGAACGTCCGGCTGGACGCGCGCCAGTCGAGCAGGTCGGGCACCGAGACGAACTCGCGCCGGCGGCCGTCGTACGTGCCGGCTATCGAGTAGATGTCTCCCGGCGACGGATACGGCAGCGGCCGCAACAGCACGGTGTCGACGAGGGCGAACACCGCCGCGTTGGCACCGATACCCACCGCCATCGTCAGGACCGCAACGCCGGCCAGGAGTGGCGCGCCTGTGAGCGTGCGGAGGGCATACCGCAGGTCCAGGAAGAGTCCGGCCATATGGGCGGAGTATGACGTACGAGAGTGCCACACGGAGGTGCCGCACGGGGGTGCCACACGGAGGTGCCGCAAGGCGGTGCCACACGGCGGTGCCACACGGAGGTGCCACACGGAGGTGCCACACGGAGGTGCCGCACGGGGGTGCCGCACGGAGGTGCCACACGGGGGGTGCGAGGATGGCGTCCCGATTCCTCGCATCTTCTCCGTGCCTCCGTGCCTCCGTGTCTCCGTGCCCCCGTGTCTCCGTGCCCCCGTGTCCGCATCTCTGTCGGGGGGTACGGCATGATCGGGTGGTGGCCCCGAAAGACAACTCCCGCCTCGTCTATTCCACCGGCTCCGACGGCCGGTGCCCGACCTGCGGCTGGCCGCAGAAGAACTGCCAGTGCAGCTCGCAGCGGAGCGCCGGCGGGTCGGCGCCGGTCCCGGATCGCATCGTCGCCAGGCTGCGCCTCGAGAAGAAGGGCCGCGGGGGCAAGGCGATGACCGTGATCTACGACCTGCCTGACAACGCCACCTTCCTCGAGGAGACGGCGCGCAAGCTGAAGCGCTCGTGCGCCACCGGGGGCGCCGTGTCGGGCAACACCATCGAGCTCCAGGGGGACATCCGCGAGCGCGTGCGTGCGCTGCTCGGCGGGTACGGCTGGACCGTCAAGGGCTGACCCGCACCGGGTCACGTCGGGATTCGCCGCCGGATTCCGATCTCCTCTTATTGGGGCCGAATTCCAGGCCCCCGGTGTCGCCCGGGGGGGCGGAGGGAGAGGACGTGACGATGCCGGCGGCGCACTATACTTCGACAGAGGTGGCGGCCACCCTCACGGACCTGCTGGCGTTGGCGGAGCGCGGGGATCGCGGCGCCGCTGATGCCCTGTTCACGGCGCTCTACGCGGAACTGCACCGCATGGCGCGCCGGGAGCTTGCCCGGCGCGGCGGGGGCCTGACGCTGGGCGCCACCACCCTCCTGCACGACGCGTATCTCGACATTTCCGCCCGCGAAGGCGCGGCGTTTCCCGATCGCAACCGGTTCATGGCCTACGCCTGCCGGGTGATGCGCGGCCTGATCATCGACTACGTGCGCGGTCGCCAGGCGCAGAAGCGCGGCGGGCTGTTCGAGCTGACCGCCATCGGCACCGATGTCGCGGCCGCGGTTCCGGATGCCGCCGCCCTCGCGCGCCTGAGCGACGCGCTCGACGAGCTGTCGGCGGTGGACGAGCGCCTGGCCCGCACGGTCGACCTCAAGTTCTTCTGCGGCTTCACCTTCGGGGAGATTGCCGCGATGGCCGGCGTCTCGGAGCGCACGGTGCAGCGCGACTGGGACAAGGCGCGCATCTTCCTGCACCGCGCGCTCGAGGCGCCACCCGACCAGTCGTAGAACCCATCTCATGGATGGGGGCGTCGCACGGAGGGCGGCGAGGCGCCCGCGTGGCCAGGCGCGACGACCGAGAATACCTGGAGTATTTGAGGGAGGAGCAACGCCGCCAGGCGGGATGCATCGCCGGCCGAATGCCGGCCCCATTCATGAGAAGGGTTCCAGTGTCGTCTTCGTCCGGTCAATTCCGATCTTCCTGACGGAGGCTCGATGAAAGCACTCGACAGCGTCCGCTGGCGGCTCGCCAGCGCCCACCTCGACGACCTGCTCGATGCGGCGCCGGCCGACCGGACCGCGCGTCTGGACGCCCTTCGCGCCGGCGATCCCACGCTCGCCGCCGAGGTCCAGGCCCTGCTCGACGAGCACCGGCGCCTGATCGCCGAAGGATTCCTCGAGGGTGGCTTCGAGCTGCCCGCCGGGGCGGCGGGCAGTGGCCTGCGCGTCGGGGCCTACACGCTCGTCTCCCGCATCGGCCAGGGCGGCATGGGCACCGTCTGGCTGGCCACCCGCAGCGACGGCCGCTTCGAGGGCGAGGTCGCGGTGAAGCTGTTGAACGCCTCGTTGATCGGCGGCGGCGGCGAGGCGCGGTTCCGCCGCGAAGGCACGCTGCTCGCGCGCCTCACCCACCCCAACATCGCGCGCCTCACCGACGCGGGCGTGTCCCCGACGGGCCAGCCGTACCTGGTGCTCGAGCGCGTGGATGGCCGGCACATCGACGACTACTGCGACGAGGCCCGCCTCCCGATCGACGCCAGGATTCGCATGGCGCTCGACATCTGCGCCGCGGTCGCGCACGCCCACGCCAACCTCGTCGTGCACCGCGACATCAAGCCCTCGAACGTGCTCGTCACCAGGGAGGGCCACGTCAAGCTGCTCGACTTCGGCATCGCCAAGCTGCTCGAGGACGACGGGGCGCATGCCTCGCCGACGCTGGTCACCAGCGACGGCACCGCCCTGACGCCGAAATACGCGGCGCCCGAGCAGGTGAGTGGCGGCCCCATCTCGACCGCCACCGACGTCTACGCGCTGGGGGTGCTGCTCTTCGAGCTGCTCTCGGGGCGCCACCCGGCACGGGCCGAAGGCAGCACGCCGGCCGATTTCGCCCGTGCGCTCGTGCACGGAGAGCCCCTGCGCCTTTCCGCAGCCCTCGACGGCCGCGACGCCGAAGCCCTCCGAGAGCTGGCGGCGCGACGCGGCACCACCCCCGAGCGCCTCGCGCGCGCCCTCCGTGGTGATCTCGAGACCATCCTGGCCCGAGCCCTCAAGCGCGACCCGCTGGAGCGCTACGCCTCCGTGGAGGCCCTGGCCGACGACCTTCGCCGGTGCCTGGCGCTCGAGCCGATTGCGGCGCGCCCGGACACGATGGCCTACCGCGCCGGCAAGTTCGCGCGGCGCCACTGGCGCGGCCTCGCGGCCGCCGCGGCGGTGCTCACGCTCATCGTGGGCCTCGTCGCGTTCTACACGGTGCAACTGGCCGCGGAGCGCGACCGCGCGCAGCTCGAGGCCGCCAAGTCGGCGAGGACCAGCGAGCTGCTCACCGACCTGCTCACCGGCGCGGATCCGTTCAGGACGCCGGACGGCACCGAACCCACCGTCTCGAACCTCCTCGACCGGGGCGCTGACCGCATCTCGACGGAGCTGGCCGACCAGCCGGAGCTCCAGGCCGAGATGCTCGCGCTGATCGGCCGCACCTTCGAGCGCATGGGCCAGATGCAGAAGGCGCAGCCCGTGCTGGAGCGCGCGCTCGCGATCAGCCGCGCCGCGCTCGGCCCGGACGACGTGCGTGTCGCCCAGAGCCTCAACAACCTCGGCGTGCTGTACCGCGGCCAGGGCGACCTGGCCCGGGCGGAGCCGTTGCTCGAGGAAGCACTCGCCATGCGCCGGCGCCTGCTCGGCCCCGTCGACAAGGACGTGGCGGTGACCCTCGTCGAGCTCGCGCGGGTGGTCGACGATCGCGGGGACCTCGACGGCGCCCGCGCGCTCCAGCAGGAGGCGCTCGCCATCCGGCAGCAGGTCTTCGGCGACGAGCACCGCGAGACCGCCACCAGCAAGAACGACCTCGGCCTCCTGCTCTGGGAGCACGGCGACCTGGTGGAAGCCGATCGGCTGCTCAGCGAGAGCGCCGCCACCAACGAGCGCCTGCTCGGGCCGGATCACCCGAACACGGGCAGCTCCTGGGCCAATCTGGGGCTCGTGAAGATCGCGCGCGGCGACGGCCCGGCCGCCGAGGCCTTGCTGCGCAAGGCCCTGCGCGTGTCGGAGCTCGTCTTCGGGCCATCGCGGATGGACTACGCCATCACGCTCAACGGCCTGGCCGGCGCGGTCGAGATCCAGGGACGGCTGGACGAGTCGCGCCGCCTGCTGGAGGAGGCGATGCGCATCGGCGAAGCCAGCGGCGGGGCCGACCACGCCTTCGTCGTGACGTTCTCCGTCAACCTGTCGCGGGTGCGGCTCGCGCAGGGCGAGGGCTCGTCGGTCGAGCCCGTGCTGCTGCACGCGCTCGAGGTGCGGCGGCGCATCTATCCCGAGGGGCACTGGCGCATCGCGCAGGTGCAGGGCCTGCTCGGCGGCGCGCTGCTGGCGCAGGGACGCCTCGCCGAGGCGGAGCCCCTCCTGCTTGCCGCCAACGCGGGCCTGCCGCCCACGGGACGCCAGGCGTCCGAGTACGCCGCGAACCGTGCGCGGCTCGCGGAGCTGTACGCACGCACGAACCGCCCCGCCCTCGCCGCAACCTATCGCTGATCGCCCCCGCCAATCGCCGGCTGTCGCCTTCCACCGCGCGATCACGATCCTCTCTTCATGGGGGCATTCACGCTCCCCTGGGAGGACGGATCGATGTCGAGGACGTATGCGGCCAACGTGCGCTGGAGCGCGGCTGGCCTTCTTGCAATCCTGTCGTGTGGTGTCGCCTACGCCGCCACGGGCGAGGCGACCGGCAATCTCATTCCCGATCCCGGCTTCGAGGCAGGCATCTCGGATTTCTACGCGCAGGACGGCAACGGCGCCGTGCTGCGGATCGCTGACGCGCCGATTGCCGGCACCGCCAGCCTGCGGGCCACCACCACGGGCTGGGGCACGAACCTCTGGTGGAGTTACGACTTCTCCGGCGGGCGCGCCAGCCGCCTGCAGGTCGGTGCCCACCTCCGCTCCGAGCAGCCGAGTGGCTCCACGCTGCAGTTCTGCGCGATGGTCTACTTCGAGGACGGCGACACCGACGTCGCGTGCACGCCGGTCGACGGCTCCGCCGGCGACAAGGGCCTCGTCTCGGCCGACCTGGCCATCGACCCCGCGCGCCCGCTGACGTGGGTGAACGTCCGCATGATCCAGGAAGGAGGCGATCCCCTCTCCTTCCTCGTGGACGATGCCTTCGCATCGCTCGACGTCGTCCAGGCGCCGGAGGGCGGCGGCACGGGGGGCGGCGACGGTGACAGCGGCGGCGACGAGGGCAACGGCGGGGACGGGGGAGGCGGCGAGGACGGCGGCAGCACCTCGGGAGGGGACGCGTGCACGACATCGGGTGCGGGGGTCTACCCGGGTTTCACGTACGAGCTGCCGCAGGCGCGTCCGTATATTTCCCTCGACGCATTCACGCAGTCCTCGCCCACCGCGCCCGCACGTCAGCGTCTCATCGGGGCGGCCGACGCCGCCATCGCTGGCGACCCGGCCTGGGCCTACTCCGCCGTGCACTCGGTGCTGGCGTACACGCTGACCGGCACGCCCATCTACCTGGACGACGCGATTGCCCGTGTCGAGGCCTTCGTGACCGGCGCCGAGTCGGCGATTGCCGCCGGCCAGGCGCCCGACATCGCCTACGACTCATACCTCGACGTCGGCTGGTACCTCGAGCAGCTCGCGTTGGTCTACGACCGCGGCTACGCCCAGCTCACGCCGGCGCAGCGCGCGCGCTGGGAGGCGATTGCCGAGCAGGCGCTCCAGAACGTGTGGCACCCGGCACAGGCGTCATGGGGCGGCGTCGCGCATCCCTGGTCGGGCTGGTCGATCTGCGATCCGGGCAACAACTACCACTTCAGCTTCCTGCGCGCGACCATGCTGTGGGCGCTGGCGTCGCAGAACCCGGAGTGGCTCGCCTTCCTGCAGACGGAGAAGTTCGGGCCGCTGCTCGACTACTACGCGGCCCTGGATGGCGGCGGTACGCGTGAGGGCACCGGCTACGGCACCGCGCTGAACGGCCTCTTCGGCAACTACCTGTACTGGAAGGCCTCGACCGGCGAGGACCTCGCGTCCATCACGCCGCATGCGCGCGAGACAATCGACTACTGGATCCACGCGACCGTGCCGACGCTGGACCGCTTCGCGCCCATCGCCGACCTGTCCCGGTCGTCGATTCCCGAGATCTACGACTACCAGGAGAACCTCGTGCACCAGGCCGTGGTCCTGAGCGCGGGCACACCCGAGGCGCGCCGCGGCACGTGGTGGCTCCAGCACAACTCGGTGGACGGCGTGGCCCACGTCTTCAACATCGCGGGCGATCTGCTGCCGTATCCCGATCAGGCGGAGGCCCCGACCGCGTTGATGTATTACGCGCCGGGCGCGGGCGCGTTGTTCGCCCGCACGAGCTGGCAGCCGGATGCGGCGTGGATGGCGTTCGTCGCCGGCAGGTTCGACCAGTCGCACGCCCACGAGGACCAGGGCTCGTTCACGTTCTTCAAGGGCGACTGGCTGGCGGTGACGAACAACATCTGGTCGCACAGTGGCATCCACCAGGAGGTGGACGTCCACAACGTGCTGCGGTTCGAGCGGGCCGACGGATCGGTGATCGGCCAGAACCGCAGCGACACCGTGGCCTCGAGCATGACGCCCGGCGAGGCCGGCGGCGTGACGACGGTGGCCGCGGATCTCTCCAACGCCTATTCGGCCAGCACGAGCCTGGTGCATGGCTGGACCCGCAACCTCACGCTCGCCGGTGACACGCTGCGGGTGACGGATGCCTGCAGCGTGGCCGACGGCGTGCGGGTGGTCTTCCAGCTCCAGGTGCCGGAAGCGCCGGAGCTGCTGGAGGACGGGAGCATTCGTGCCGGCCACCTGCTGGTGGTGCCGCTCGCGCCTGTCGACGCGACCTTCGTCGCGATGGAGACGCCGGAGTTCCAGCGGGGCTACCGCATCGAGCTCACGACGGACGCGGGCTGCACGTTCGACGTGGAGCTGCGGGCGGTGACGCCGGCGCAGCCCTGAGCGGATTGAGGCGGCGTACATGAGGAAGGGCCGGCCGGGGAGACCCGGTCGGCCCTTTATCGATCCTGACGTGCGCGGCGCGTCTACTGCGCGGCGCTCGCGTCGTTGTTGGCGGCGACGACACCCGCCGTGACGCCGGCCGCGACAGCGGCGGCCCCGACGATGGCCGCGGTGCTGCCGAGGATGGCCGCACCGACGGCAGGGGCAGCGGCCGCAGCCGCGGCAGCGGCGCCCGCGCCGGCGGCAGCACCGGCAGCGGCACCGCCAGCAGCCGCGCCTGCGGCGGCGGCACCGGCGGCCGCGCCGGCGGCGGCACCGGCCGCACCCGCGACGGCGGCCGTGGTCGCCACGGTCACGCTGCCGGCCAGCATCGCGCCTGACGTCAACGCAATCGCGGCGCTGGTCCCGAGAATCGCGCCGTTGTCGGCGACGACCTCGACCATGTAGTTGCCGGGCGGCAGCCCGCTGAACTGGTACGCGCCCGCGGTGTCGGAGGTCGTCGAGCCCACCAGGCGGCCATTGTTGTCGATGTCGCGGAGGCGGACCGTGATGTTCGGCAGGGGCTGCCCCTGGGCGACCGCCGTGCCTTCAACCACACCGTTGTTCTGGGCAACGGCACGGACGGCCGCGGTGGCCGGCAGCACGGGGGCCCCGGCCGCAGCCAGTGCCAGCACGAGCATGGAGGACGTGACTCGGCGCATGGACTGAACCCTTCCCTCAGCGTGCCGCCGGGACCGGAGAGGCGGCCCCGTGGACACAGCTCGTTGTAGTGTTGATCCGGCCCACGGCCGGGATCAAGCAAACTCTCCCGCCGACGCCTACTTGAGGAAGCCCTGTGCCTTCAGCTTGTCGAGATTCTGCTGGGCCAGCTCCGCCAGGGTCGGGTTTTCCTCGTCGTCCTCGGCGTTGGCCTTCTTGGTGGGCCGCACGTCCTTGCCGGTGACGAGAACTTTTTGATACAGCGGGATGGCCAGCAGGGGCCGGCCCGTGTTCTGGAACACCGCGCCCAGGTTGAGTTGCGCGTACGGGTTGTCCGGATCGTCCTCCAGCGCCTCGGAGAACTCCTTCTCGGCCGTGACGTAATCCAGGTCCGTGAAGGCGTCGAACCCCTTCTGGATGTGAGACATGCGCCAGGCGCAGCCTGCCGACAGGACCGCGGCCAGCGCCAGTGCCGACACGCCGATCAGTCCCTTCCTCATCTCGCGTCTCCCTCCCTGGTCACGCGCCTCACTCGGGCTGGACGATCCGGATGAGTCCTTCCTGATACGCCTCGTTCAGGAACGCCAGCACGTCGGCCTCGCAGGTCGATGGCTCGACATCATAGCTCTGCACGAGCCCCGCGCAAAGCGCGCGCACGTCCACGGGCGGCTCGAGCCGGCGCCAGATGTCGGCGCCGATCGCGTCCGTGTCGTAGTAGGCGTTCTTCTCGAGGTGCAGCATCACGAGGTCGGATCCGACCTCGGCCGCCATCAGCGATTCGTTGCGCCCGACGACCGTGCCCAGCGTCACCGCCGCATCGCTCATCGATCGGCTCCGCTCGTCCACGTCGCCACGCCCTTGTCCAGGTCCATCGAACCAGAGTGCCATGCCGTCGTCCCTGCCCACATCCCCGCGGCCGCGCCTAGCGCCGGCCGCCGTACCCCGACCAGCTGCTCCAGCCGCCGGACGATGATCCGTGGTCGTCACGGTCGTTGCCGAACGAGTAGGACCCGTTGCGGCTGTAGTCGCGGCAGCCGTCCCGGTCGCCCGAGTAGTGGCCGCGGTTGTCGTCGCGGTCAGAGCCGCCCCGGTCGTCGTGACCGTTCCGGCCACCGCGATCGTCGTGCCCGTTGCGGTCGTCACGATCGTCATGGCCGTTGCGGTCGTCGTGGTCCCGGTCGTCGCGGTCGTGGCCCCAGTCCCAGTCGTTGTTCCGCGACCAGTCGCGGCAGCCGTCACGGTCGCCGGGGTAGTGATCGTCGTGGTGGTCGTCGCGGTCCGGGCAGTTGCCGTCGTGATCGCGGTGGCCCTTGTGCGACCTGCAGTCGTCGTTGTCCGAGTGCACCTTCACGACGGTCACGGTCACGGTGGCGGTCGCGGTGCCGCCGTTGCCGTCGCTGATCGTGTAGGTGAACGTGTCGGTGCCGGTGTAGTTGGTCGCCGGCGTGTACTTCACCTGCGAACCGTAGATGGTGACGCTCCCGTGCGCCCCCTGCGTGACGCCCGTGATGCTCAGGTCGTCACCGTCGGGATCGCTGTCGTTCGAGAGCACCGACACCTTCACGTACTTGTTCTTCTCGGTGGTCGCCGTGTCGAACACCGCGACCGGCGGCCGGTTCTGGCGGCCCACGGTCACCGTGACCGTCGCCGTCGCCGTGCCACCCTGGCCGTCCGCGATCGTGTAGGTGAAGGTGTCCGTCCCCGTGAAGTTGCGGTTCGGGGTGTAGCGGATCTGGCTGCCCGACACGCTCGCCGTGCCATGGGCCGGCGAGGACACGTTCGCGATGGACAGCGTGTCGTTGTCCGGGTCGCTGTCGTTCGCGAGCACCGGGATCTTCACGTACTTGTTCTTGTCGGTGGTCGCGGCGTCGTTGTTCGCGACAGGCGAGTGGTTCCGGCGCGTCACCGTCACCGTGACCGTCGCCGTCGCCGTGCCGCCGTGCCCGTCGTCCACCGTGTAGGTGAAGGTGTCGGTGCCGGAGAAGCCGGCCACCGGCGTGTAGGTCACCGTGCCGCCGGGGTTGGCCGTCACGGTCGCCCGCGCCGGGTTGCCCGTCACGCCCGTCACCGTCAGCGTGTCGCCGTCGGCGTCGAAGTCGTTCGCCAGCACCGTCACGGTGACCGGGGTCTCCTCCTCGGTCGTCGCCGTGTCGTTGACCGCCACCGGCGGCTGGTTGCCACCCGGGTCGGACGGCGCGCAGGCCGTCACGGCCAGCGGCTCGGTCTCGTTGCCGGTCTTGCTCGGGCTCGCGTGCATGGTGACGATGCGCGCGTGGCCGAAGCCCGCCGTGCCGAAGGCGTCGGCCTTGACCGTCACCTCGTACCAGACCTCGTAGATCCAGTTCGGGTACCCGGGGTTCGGGGTGTAGTTCGCGTCGGTCGCCGGCGAGTTCGACGTCAACACGTAGCCGAACTGGTTGAAGTTCCGCGCCAGCGAGGAGTCGGAGCCGACGATCTTCGACGCCGACCCGTAGACCATCGCGCCGTCGCGACCCGTGACGCCGGTGTTGCCGTAGCCGCTGGGCGTCCCGCTCACCTCGGAGAAGTAGTCGAGCCTGAATTCCAGCTTGCGGCTGCCGTTCGCGTCGTAGAGCGCGAGCTGGATCATGTCGGAGTCCACCAGGTGCTTGAACCGGTGGTTGTTCCCCGGCCAGCCGATCTGGGTCGACCCGTAGGTGTTGTCCACGAAGTTGCGGCTCAGCGTCGTCCGGATGGTGATCGTGCCGTCCGGGTTCGAGCGCCACTCCTGCTTCGCGCTGACCTTCTGGCGATCGTGCGCGTCGCCATCGCCGTCGTAGTGGCCCTTCCGCTTGCGATCGTGATCGCACCCGTCGCCATCGTGGTGCTGGCTTCCCGTGCCGATGTAGCAGACCTCGCCGTAGCCGCTCACCTGCACGGTGACCGTCGCCGTGTCGGTGCCGCCCTTGCCGTCACTGACGGTGTAGGTGAAGGTCACCGTGCCCGAGAACCACGTCGGCGGCGTGTAGACCAGCTGGTTGCCGACCTTCGTCACCGTGCCCGCCGTCGGCTGGGTGAACGTCGTCACCGTCAGCGGGTCGTTCTCGGGATCCGTGTCGTTCGACAGCACCGTGATGGTCAGCGGCGTGCCGCTCACCGCCGTGGTCGTGTCGTCCACCGCGTCCGGGGGATCGTTCACGCAGGCGACCGCCACCGTCACCGTCGCCGTGTCGGTGAGCCCGCCGGCATCGGTCACCCGGTAGCTGAACGTGTCGGCGCCGCAGTACCCGACCGTCGGCGTGTAGGTCACCGTGCCGTCCGGGTTCACTACCGCGCCGCCGTGCACCGGCGGCGTCAGCAGGGACACCGTCAGGGGATCGCCGTCCGGATCGCTGTCGTTGCCCTTGACGACGATGACCGCCGGCGTGTTCTCCGTGGTCGCCGCGGTGTCGTCATTGGCGACGGGCGGGTCGTTCACACAGGTCACGTTCACCGTCACGGTCGCCGTGTCGGTCAGCCCGGCCGCGTCCGTGATCGTGTAGGTGAACGTGTCGGTGCCGCAGAAGTCGTCCGCCGGCGTGTAGGTGATCGCGCCGCCAGGCGTGACCACCAGCGTGCCGCCGTTCGGGGTCGTCGTCGACGGCACCGTCACCGTCAGCGGACCATCTTCCGGATCCGTGTCGTTGTCGGTGACCGAAATCGTCACCGGCGTGTCCTCCGGCGTCGTGGCGGGATCGTCCACCGCGACCGGCGGCTGGTTCTCCGGCGGCGCCGCGTTGCAGTTCGGCGTCGGCGGCGGGTAGTTCACCGTCACCTCGGTCGTCGGGTTCACCGAGATCCGGACCGTGCTGGTCGGCCGCGTGTTCTCGTAGCCGTCGCTGCCCTGGATCCAGAGCCCGTCCTGGAGCAGCCAGCCCGGCCAGTCGACCGGCTGGCCGTTGCCGTCCACCACGGCGCCCGGCCAGAGGAGCTGGCCCGTCAGCGGCTGCGACGTGTTCGTCCAGGGCAGCACGTCGGTCCGGACGGTGTTGCCCAGCGAGTCGATCCACTCGATCGTCGCGGTGGCGCCATTCACCGGCGTGAAGTTGGCCGCGGTGATGTTGAAGCTGACGTAGGGCGTGTCCGCGATGCAGATCGCGTCGGCCGTCACGTCGAGGCGCTTGGCGTCGATCGTGAACGTGCCCGGCACGTAGCTCACCGTGTAGTTGGCCAGCGGGGCGCCCGTCGCGGTCGCCGCCGTGTCGTAGGTGCCCGGCGCCTCGCCGGCGTCACGCGTCGTCTCGAGCGTGATGTCGGTGAGGTCGGCCGCCAGGAAACCCGTGCTCGTCGTGCCGAGCGTCGGGTCAACCTCGTCTTCGACCTTGGAACCCGAGCCCGCCGTCACGGTGGCGGGCACCGGCGTGATGGTCACGATGCCGGTCTCGGTCACCGGGCCTTCGTGGTTCGGGTCACCCGGGAACTCGCACGTCACCGTGTAGTTGCCCGCCTCGGTCGGCGCCGACGCGCTCGGCCCGTAGACGGTCGGCGCGTTCCCGGTGTAGGTCACCGTGCCCGCCAGCCCGTCGCTGATGGTGCAGACGGCGCCCTTCGGCGTGCCGTCGTACGGCACGTTCACGTCGGGCACGCCGATCACCACCGGCTTCTTGGCGACGTCGAGCGTGCCGTCCACGTAGCTGATCGTGTAGTTGCCCAGGCCGGTGCCGACCGCCGCGGTCGCCGCAATCGGGTAGGTCCCGGCGTTCGCCGCGGCGCCCGCGCCCGCCGACGCCAGCGTCACGCTCGCCACGCTGTCGCTGCCGAACAGGCCCGCGGTCGTGAACTCGGTGCCGGCGAAGGTCACCGTATCGCCGTAGACCTTCGAGGCGTCGTTCGCGGTCACCGTCAGCGGCGCAGGCGTGATGGTCACGATGCCGGTCTCGGTGACCGGGCCCTCGTGGTTCGGGTCACCCGGGAACTCGCACGTCACCGTGTAGTTACCCGCCTCGGTCGGCGCGGTCGCGCTCGGCCCGTAGATGGTCGGCGCGTTCCCGGTGTAGGTCACCGTGCCCACCAGCCCGTCGCTGATGGTGCAGACGGCGCCCTTCGGCGTGCCGTCATACGGCACGTTCACGTCGGGCACCCCGATCACCACCGGCTTCTTGGCGACGTCGAGCGTCCCGTCCACGTAGGTGATGTCGTAGTTCGCCAGGCCGGTGCCGACCGCGGCGGTCGCCGCAATCGGGTAGCTGCCCGCGTTGGCCGACGCGCCCGCGCCCGCCGACGCCAGCGTCACGCCCGTCACGCTGTCGCTGCCGAACAGGCCGGCGGTCGTGAACTCCGATCCCGTGAAGGTCACCGTGTCACCGTAGACCTTCGACGCATCGTCCGCGGTCACGGTCAGGGCCTTGGCGGTGATCGTCAGGTTGGCGCCGACGTAGGTCAGCGTGTAGTTCGCGCTGGCCGCCAGCGTGCCCTGGTTGATCGCGTAGGTCCCGACATCCGTGCCGGGCGCGCGGTCCAGATCGCCGGTCAGGCTGTCGCCGCTCTCGAGCGAGCCGCTGGTGATGCTCCACGTCAGCGTCGGGTCGGCCTCGCCGTAAACCTTGGTCTGGGCATTCGCCGTGACCTCGATCGGCTTGGCGGTGATCGTCAGGTTGGCGCCGACGTAGGTCAGCGTGTAGTTGCTGCTCGCCGCCAACGTGTTCTGGTTGATCGCGTAGGTCCCGACGTTCGCGCCCGGTGCCCGGTCGAGGTCGCCCGTCAGCGAGTCGCCGCTTTCCAGCGTGCCGCTCGTGACGCTCCACGTCAGCGTCGGATCCGCCTCGCCGTAGACCTTCGACTTGGCGTCCGCGGTCACCGTGATCGGCTTGGCCGTGATCGTCAGGTTCGCCCCGACGTAGGTCAGCGTGTAGTTCGCGCTGGCCGCGAGCGTGCCCTGGCCAATCGCGTAGGTCCCGACGTCCGTGCCAGGCGCGCGGTCGAGGTCACCCGTCAGCGAGTCGCCGCTCTCCAGCGGGCCGCTCGTGATCGTCCAGGTCAGCGCCGGATCCGCCTCGCCGTAGACCTTCGTCTGGGCATTCGCCGTGACCTCGATCGGCTTGGCGGTGATCGTCAGGTTGGCGCCGACGTAGGTCAGCGAGTAGTTGCTGCTGGCCGCCAGCGTGCCCTGGCCGATCGCGTAGGTCCCGACATCCGTGCCGGGCGCGCGGTCCAGATCGCCCGTCAGCGAGTCGCCGCTCTCCAGCGAGCCGCTGGTGATGCTCCACGTCAGCGCCGGGTCGGCCTCACCGTAGACCTTCGTCTGCGCGTTCGCCGTCACCGTGATCGGCTTGGCCGTGATCGTCAGGTTGGCGCCGACGTAGGTCAGCGTGTAGTTCGCGCTGGCCGCGAGCGTGCCCTGGCCAATCGCGTAGGTCCCCACGTCCGTGCCGGGCGCGCGGTCCAGGTCGCCCGTCAGCGAGTCACCGCTCTCCAGCGTGCCGCTGGTGATCGTCCAGGTCAGGGCCGGGTCGGCCTCGCCGTAGACCTTCGTCTGCGCGTTCGCCGTGACCTCGATCGGCTTCGCCGTGATCGTCAGGTTGGCGCCGACGTAGGTCAGCGTGTAGTTCGCGCTGGCCGCGAGCGTGCCCTGGCCAATCGCGTAGGTCCCCACGTCCGTGCCGGGCGCGCGGTCCAGGTCGCCCGTCAGCG
>JBFWVR010000016.1:0-59753 GCA_050246635.1 Vicinamibacterales bacterium | reverse complement strand
CGGGTCGGCGTCACCGTAGACCTTGGTCTGCGGGTTCGCGGTGACCGTAATCGGCTTGGCGGTGATGGTCAGGTCCGCCCCGACGTAGGTCAGCGCGTAGTTGCTGCTCGCCGCCAGCGTGCCCTGGTTGATCGCGTAGGTGCCGACGTCCGTGCCGGGCGCGCGGTCCAGGTCGCCCGTCAGCGAGTCGCCGCTCTCCAGCGTGCCGCTGGTGATCGTCCAGGTCAGGGCCGGGTCGGCCTCGCCGTAGACCTTCGTCTGCGCGTTCGCCGTGACCTCGATCGGCTTCGCCGTGATCGTCAGGTTCGCGCCGACGTAGGTCAGGGCGTAGTTCGCGCTGGCCGCGAGCGTGCCCTGGCCAATCGCGTAGGTCCCGACATCGGTGCCAGGTGCGCGGTCGAGGTCGCCCGTCAGTGAGTCGCCGCTCTCGAGCGTGCCGCTGGTGATCGTCCAGGTCAGGGCCGGGTCGGCGTCACCGTAGACCTTGGTCTGCGGGTTCGCGGTGACCGTAATCGGCTTGGCGGTGATGGTCAGGTCCGCCCCGACGTAGGTCAGCGCGTAGTTGCTGCTCGCCGCCAGCGTGCCCTGGCCAATCGCGTAGGTCCCCACGTCCGTGCCGGGGGCGCGGTCGAGGTCGCCCGTCAGCGAGTCGCCGCTCTCGAGCGTGCCGCTCGTGATCGTCCAGGTCAGCGTCGGATCCGCCTCGCCGTAGACCTTCGTCTGGGCATTCGCGGTGACCGTGATCGGCTTGGCCGTGATGGTCAGGTTGGCCCCGACGTAGGTCAGCGCGTAGTTGCTGCTCGCCGCGAGCGTGCCCTGACCAATCGCGTAGGTCCCCACGTCCGTGCCGGGGGCGCGGTCGAGGTCGCCCGTCAGCGAGTCACCGCTCTCCAGCGTGCCGCTGGTGATCGTCCAGGTCAGGGCCGGGTCGGCCTCGCCGTAGACCTTGGTCTGGGCATTCGCCGTCACCGTGATCGGCTTGGCGGTGATCGTCAGGTTCGCCCCGACGTAGGTCAGGGCGTAGTTCGCGCTGGCCGCCAGCGTGCCCTGGCCAATCGCGTAGGTCCCGACGTCCGTGCCGGGCGCGCGGTCGAGATCACCCGTCAGCGAGTCGCCGCTCTCCAGCGTGCCGCTGGTGATCGTCCAGGTCAGGGCCGGGTCGGCCTCGCCGTAGACCTTCGTCTGCGCGTTCGCCGTGACCTCGATCGGCTTCGCCGTGATCGTCAGGTTCGCGCCGACGTAGGTCAGGTCGTAGTTGCTGCTCGCCGCCAGCGTGCCCTGACCAATCGCGTAGGTCCCCACGTCCGTGCCGGGGGCGCGGTCGAGGTCGCCCGTCAGCGAGTCACCGCTCTCCAGCGTGCCGCTCGTGATGCTCCAGGTCAGCGTCGGGTCGGCTTCGCCGTAGACCTTGGTCTGCGCGTTCGCCGTCACCGTGATCGGCTTGGCCGTGATCGTCAGGTTGGCGCCGACGTAGGTCAGCGTGTAGTTCGTGCTGGCCGCGAGCGTGCCCTGGCCGATCGCGTAAGTCCCGACGTCCGTGCCGGCGGCGCGGTCGAGGTCGCCCGTCAGCGAGTCACCCGACTCCAGCGTGCCGCTCGTGATGCTCCACGTCAGCGCCGGGTCCGCCTCGCCGTAGACCTTTGTCTTGGCGTCGGCCGTCACCGTGATCGGCTTCGGCGTGATGGTGAAGTTGGCCGGCACGTAGGTCAGGCTGTAGTTCGTGCCTGCCGTCACCGTGCCCTGGCTGATGGCATAGACGCCCACGTCTGTCCCGGGATCCCGGACGAGCGCGCCGGAGATGTTGTCGGGGCCGACGAGCGAGCCGCTGCTGATTGTGTACGTCAGGGCCGGGTCCGCATCCCCGTAGACCTTCGTCTGGGCGTCGGCCGTGACGGTCAGCGGCCGGGGCGTGATGGCCAGGCTCGCGGGCACGAAGGACAGCGTGTAGTTGCCGGTCGCGGCGAGCGTGCCCTGCGTGATGGCGTAGGTGCCGACGTCGGTGCCGGGGTCACGCGCGAGGGCGCCGGAGAGCGCGTCGCCGCCGACCAGCGAACCGGTCAGCTGGTAGCTGAGCGCCGGGTCGGCATCGCCGTACACCTTCGTCTGCGGGTCGGCGGTGACGGTCAGCGGCCGGGCCGCAATCGTGAGGTTGTCCGGCACGTAGCTGACCGCGTAGTTGCTGCCGGCCGACAGCGTGCCCTGCGTGATCGGGTAGACGCCGACGTTCACGCCGGGGTCACGGTCGAGTCCGCCAGTGAAGGCGTCGCTGCCGACGAGCGCGCCGGCCGTGAGCTGCCAGGTCAGGGTCGGGTCCGGGTCTCCGTAGGTCTTGGCCTGCGGGTCGGCGGTGACCGTCAGCGGCCGGGCGGTGATCGTCAGGTTCGCCGGGACGTAGGTGAACGCGTAGTTGGCGCCGGCCGTCAGGCCGCCCTGGGTGATCGTGTAGGTGCCGACGTTCTCACCGAGGTCGCGGACCAGGCTGCCGGTCAGGGCGTCGCTGAAGGCCAGCGAGCCGCTGGTGATGCTGTAGGTCAGCGCCGGGTCGGTGTCGCCATAGGTCTTGGTCTGCGCGTCGGCGGTGACGGTCAGCGGGCGGGTGGTAATCGTGAGGTTCGCGCCCGCGTAGGTCAGCGCGTAGTTGGCCGTGGCGGCCAGGGTGCCCTGGTTGATGGCGTAGGCGCCAACGTCCTCGCCCGTCACGCGCACGAGCGAGCCGGTCAGCGTGTCGCTGTTGACCAGGTTCCCGCTGGTGAGGTTCCAGGTGAGCGCCGGATCGGCGTCGCCGTAGGTCTTGGTCTTCGCGTCGGCCGTGACCGTGATCGGCCGGGGGGTGATCGAGAGGTTGGCCCCCACGAAGGTGAGGATGTAGTTGCTGCTGACACCCAGCGTGCCCTGCGCGATCGCGTAGGACCCGACGTCGTCGCCGGCCACGCGCGTCAGCGAACCGGTCAGCGTGTCGCCACCGAGCAGGGCGCCGCTCGTGATCGTGTAGGTCAGCGCGGGGTCATCGTCTCCGTAGACCTTCGACAGCGTGTCGGCCGTCACCGTGATCGGGATCGGCGTGATGTCGGCCGTCGTCGCGGCGGTCGTGGCGGTAAGGACGTAGTTCGACGCGCCGGTGCCGGTCAGACTCAGGCCGGTCCCGGTGACGGGCTTGCCGGTGCCGACGTCCTTGGTGTCGAAGTTGGCGGCGCCGACGACGAGCGAGACGAGGGCTTCTTCACCGGGCACGACGCCCGACACGGTCTGGCTCGACAGCGTCGCCGTCGTGTTGCCGTCGTACTGCTTGCTGTCGGCGGTGATGGCCGGCGTCAGCTGCTTCGGCCAGATGTCGGCGTTCGTCGTCACGTCGACCATCGCCAACGTGTAGTTGTAGGCGGCCGATCCGGTAAGGGACAGGCCCGTACCGGTGACTACTTTGCCGTTCGCACTCTGTTCATCCGAGAAGGTCGCAGAGGAAACATTCAGCTCGACGTTGCCCACATCCCACGGGAGGACGTCATTCACTACGAGGCTGTTGAGAGTCGCAGCGTTCGTTCCATCGTAGTACCGACTGTCGGCGCCGATCGACACCGTGACGGGCTTGGGGGTCCAGAGCACCCAGTTGATGCCTGTGACCGACCCGACCGACCCGGTAATCTCGTCGAGATCTGCGAAGTGGCCCGTGTAGCAGAAGGTCACCTGACCGTTTGCGTCGGTGAGTCCGTAGTCGACATCACCATTGAGGGACGTCGTCAGGTCCACGCGTACGCCGACGACGGGATCACCGTTCGCGTCGGTTGCGGTAGCCACGACACCGCAGAACTGGTTGCCGACCATCTCCGTGCCGCCAGTGACATCCAGGGTGATGGTCTTGACGGTCGCAATCGGCGCAACTGCCATGCCACCGGGGTACGCGTACGTCGTGACAGTGGCATTGCCGTAAGTCGTGATCCCAAAAGGTCGCTCGGCGACAGCGTGGTGCACGCCTGGCGTGATCGGCACCTGGGCTGCAGAGAAGGCCGTCGAGCCGATTGGCAGCCAAAGGCCGGACGGCACCACCGCGCCGTCAAGCAGCAGCGTCCCCGTTATTTCGGTAGGCGCAACGATGTTGACGAAGTTGTAATTGTCAAAACCTGAGTTCGTCGGCGTACTGAACGTGTATTCGTCCAGGTACTGCTCGAACGGACACACGATCGACATCGATGGATCCCGCTGCAGTCGCAGGGGGTCGGACGAAATGAAGTCGGCGAGGTCGAAAGCGGCGCTCGGCTCGTACTGCGTCACGAGCGTCGGGTGTCCGGCGTTTGTCTGGATGTACGACGCCGTCGTGAGAGTAGTCTCGTAGAACTGGCCCGCGTTCAGCGCGATGGGGGTGCCACCGTTGATCGTGACCTGCGTGCCGTCCTCGGCAGCAACGATCCGGAAGACGTCCCCGCGCGTGCGGAGGGCATGTGGCACGGTCAGGAAGCTCTCGCCCCACGCGTCGGTCGGCGGGAGCTGCTCGAGCAGGATGTCGCAGGCTCCATAGCCGACCGGCACATTGCCGCAACGGTTGCCGCTGAAGACGGCAACCGGCTGGTCCGCTTCGATGCGGGTGCCGGTCAGGTCTGTGGTCCCGACGGCGCCACGCGCCAGATACGTCTGGCCCGGCTGCAACGTGATGGTGTACGGCGCACCGGCCCCGAGGTTCGTCGTAAACCCGGACGAAGGGATGACCGCCGTCGGCGTGATCGTGACCTGAGTGTTGGGCTGCGTGCCAACGACGACGAACTGCGACCCGCTCTGAGCGGTCGAGTTCGTCGCGCCGTAGCCAGCAACAAAGTATCGGTTGCCGAGCACGTTGACGGGCAGCCCCAGCATCGCATCCGCTGTGGCCGCGCTGTTCGAAAAGCCGTACACGGTGAACGGCGACGACCCACCTGTGGAGGTGATGTGGATCGCCTTGTCGCCGATGACGTCGTTTGCTTGGATGTCGGCGCTTTGGGCGGCCGAGTAGGGGGTGGCGGTGGCGGGGAGGTCGACGCGCTGGACCTGCCCTGACGCCGTGAAGGTCACCTGGGTGGTGAACGGCGTTGCCAGGGCGACCGGCGCGTACGAAACGTCGATGACCGCCGGGCCGGTGGATACCAGGTACAGGAACAGCTGGTTGGCGCCGGCGTTCGTGTTACCCGGGAAAGCGAGCCAGAACTCGTTGCCGCGGCTGTCCTTTTCGGCGACAGCAGACCGGTTGAAGAGACCGCCCGCCATCAGAACGGCAAGGGCGAGGAGGAGGGCCGACTTTGTCCTGCTTCCCAGGCGGGTCAGCAGTCCACGACGGATCGGGCTGGGGGTCACGGATCCTCCAAAAACACTGCCGGACCCGTGCATGAGTCTGGCAGGTTGGAGAATCTACCAAAGACGACTCTAATGTGTCAAAGAGTCTTTTCGCTGGCGCCTATAGGTTCGACCTAAAGGTATATGTGGACGTCAAAATGACCATAAAAGCACAATATGTCACTCAAGACGCCGTCGTGCCGGCACCTTCGATCCCCACAAGCTTCTCCGTAGCTGTGCTAACGGCCTGTTTCCGCAGCCGGGGAGCGTTCCATTGAGCCGTCGAGCGGTCCGAGGACACCCTGGGGCGCTCTGACTGAGTGTCATGAAGTTTTTTCTCAGCCATTAAATCCTCTCCTGTCCCTATATGGCGCAATTGGAGCCTTACTGTAGCACAACTGGCGCAGGCTGCTTTTGCGCTAAAGTTCAGCTTCGGTTTGCGCCAGAAACCGACCTGCGCACAGCCCGCGAAGAAGCATCATCGCGGGTATTCCAAGGTCGTCTGCACTCGTACCTGAAGAGTCCACCCGCCTCGCCAGACGCTCAAGCGCATCCGTGCTCAGCCAGGCACGCGCCAGGCTCGAGCCCCTCACCTCGTCGAGCAACGCGCTGAGTTCTCTTGGAGTGGACTGAAGTCGTCTGGCGAGATCGGCGGCCTGCCAACCTCGAACGGTTGCCAAACGAGCCTCGTCCGGGAGTTTTCCCTTCATCGCGGACCGGATCAGCCACCGCTTCATGGGGCCACGCCAATATCGGTCTGGGATGCCATGCAGGAATGAAAGCAGCTCCACATCGCGGGCCGGCTCACGAATGGCCAGCCCGGCTTCCGCGGCGAGTTCTGCCATGACTTCCCCTGTCGGCGACCTCCACGGGCGCAGGCCCGCCAGTCGGACCGCACGGCCCGAGCGTACCCGGGGGGTTCGCGCCGCGCGGGCCATGTCTGTGCGGATACGGTCGAGCAGGTCTGTTCGGGCTAGGAGTTCCGGAAACCAGACGGCCGGCACCGGAACCGCCGGCCGACCCTGAACGACCCTCCACGCAGGCCCCAGCCACGGCCGCAGGACGTCGCGCGCCGCAACCAGCGCCTGCCTACCCCATCCTCGACCGAGGGCTGCGGCGATGTTGGCCAGTGCTGGCAAGCCCGCCCAGGAGAGGGCGCTGTTGCCAAATCCTCCCGTCAACAACACATGCCCGCTCGCCCTTTCAAACACCGCGAGGTGCCAATACATGTTGTGAACGGCAAGACCCGGCTCGCCATGGTAAGCAAGGTGCCGCCTAAGGCCCTCCAGCGGACCAATGGAAGACGCATCAACCCGCTCATGCTGGATGTTGGCGCGACTCCCAGCAACGACAGCCGCGATTCCCGACTCATCGGCCAACTTCCCGGGTACAGCGACCTCGTGGAGCGGAACCGATGTGAGAGCGAGCAACGAATGCCCCTTGAGTCGCAACTCATCGGCCGCGAGCACCGACACCGATCCCGAGTCGAGACCGGCACTGAGGGTCGCTGCCATTGGAAGCCGGGAGCGGAGGCGCACGCGCACCGCGCGCGCAAGGTGGTCCTCCAAGGCCTCCGCATAGTCAGCCTGCGACCGAAGGCACACGTCCGGCGCGTCTTCCAAGCGCCAATACCGGCTCAGGCGCGCGCCGGTTTCGTCGATGATCGCCGTGTGTGCTGGCGGCAGCCGCTGCACGTCTCTCCAGACGGTCTCGGCTGCGCCACTGACCTCCGCGACCGACATGACCAGCTGCTGAGCGAGGTAGTACTCGTTTAGTCGTCGCGGGGTCTGCGGGAGAACGAGCAGCGCTCGACGGTCCGACGCGAACGCCGCCCATCGGTGGGAACGCACGTAATAGAGTGATGTTGTCCCTATGTGATCCCGCGCCAGAACGAGGCGGCGGTCTCTTACGTGCCAGGCTGCAAACGCCCAGTCCCCGAGGGCGCGCTGAACGCAGTCGAGTCCCCAGCGTGCGTAGGCCATACGCAGGAGGTCTCCGTCGGTGACTACCTCGTCACGCGCGCGCGGGCCGAGCGACCGCAGGAGATCGTCCCGGTTGTCGAGGCGCCCCTGGCCGGTGAACCAGACCTCACCGCTGGGGTCGACCGCAGCCGGCAACCGCTCACGCACGGACTCAGGTGTGTCTGCCAACACGCATTGGGCCAAAGTGGCCGCCCCTCCGCTCCAAAGGCGGACGCCGTCCTTACCCCAGTGCGCCATCGATTCGCGCATCCGTGATGCATCCTCCGGCCTCACGAGTGAGCCATCAAATTGCACAATGCCGAAGATCCCGCTCATCGATGGGTTCTACCCGCGGTCAGGATGGCTCGCCGTTCTCGTCGAGATAGAGAAACCGTCGCATGACTTCCCCGTGCACGGCCACGATACGTCGCACCTGTCCCGGCGACAGCGCCTCCCGCCATTCGCCCGGTGTGCCGCGGCGAAAGAACGTTGTACTGGTCCGCGGGCGCTCCCTGAAGCCCTGCGCCTGCTCCTGCGCTCGCAGCGTCTCGAACTGGCTCTGGTCGATTGCACGGGCGAGGCGCCACGAATCCGGCCTCCAACCGATTGAGCGCAGGATACTGGAGAAGGCGACGTGAGGATTCGCGACCAGGTCCTCGTAGCGAACAACATGCGCACGGGCTCCAGGGTCGTCTACCCAGCTCCGTACGTGCGCGCTCCAAGAGTCCAAGGGCTGCTCGAGCTGCTCTCGCCCACGACCAGCCGAGCTCGCCAGGACATGTCCCGTACAGAGTTTGCCCACTGCCGTTTCGACGTCCGTCCCCTCGTGGTGTGCCAGTGACACCACAACGTCCAGTGGACTTCGGACCACGTAGATCACGCGGCTACTTCCTCCCAGGTCCAGATTGGGACAGCCGCTGTCCGTCAACCGTCGAGCGTCGTGGACCTTCACGAACAGTGTCCCTTCCACCTCGCCTGCAGCGTGAACAAATGTCGAGGCGCGATAGCGCTGAACCTCGGCCGGTGTCAGGTCCGAAGCCTCGACTCCTACCATCTCGTCGAAGAACGCCCGATCTCCAGCGGAGTAGATCGGGTCCATCGCGTTGATGGACGCGGGTACCGAGGCGTTTCGGGTGTAGTTGGTCAGCAACGCCCGTAACCACGTGTTCCCTGACTTTGGATAGGACACCAGCCAGACGAGAGTGCCCATCTATGCGAGGAGCGCCTGGATCAGGGTCGCGATCTCGGCAACGGTGTCCCCGTCTCGCGGTCGAGCGACGCGAGAAATCGGCACCTGCGCCGCGAAGCGAGCAGCCAGCACGAAGTGCTCCGCCAGCTGTCCGAGGCCCTGAAGCACACGCGGATTGCGAGTCTGCTGCCTGACAGTGGTGAAGCCGTCACTATCGCTTACAGGTTCCACTCGAGGGAACGAGTCGTCGCCGCGCTCCAGGACGCACAGATGCGCCACTGGCACTTGGTGCTGGGTGAAACCTGGCTCAACGGAGAATGCGTACTTTCCGGCCTTCGCCCGCACACGAGGCATGTCGGCAGGATCCCGACCCAAGCGGGAGACTGCGTCCGCCCACAATTTCAACCGCGGATAGGCCGGGTGCACAAAAGGCTGGCCAGCAGAATCGAAAGTAATCGCAGCTTCGTCGTCCGCAACGATCGGATATCCACGCTCGGCCAGCGCCGCCAGCAGCGTCGACTTGCCCTGTCCGGAATGTCCGGCGATTAGGACCGCGCCTGTTCGACCCACCACCCCACCAGCGTGCAGAACGAGCACGTTGCGCTGGTGAAGCAGCGCCGTGACGACCGACCCGAGGAGAAGCGCGCGGACGTCGCTATCCTGAGCACCCTCCGCCCGGTTCACCAACACCTCACGACCGTGGCGCGCAAGATACCTCGCGACTCCATCTACCCTCAACAGGTAGTTGTCCTTCGCCGCCTCGAACAGCACCCCCGTCTTCACCGGCGCGTCCAGGTGCTCCGGCACGGCCCCGTACACGACCCGCACGTCCGGCTCGCCCTCACCCGGCAGCAGCTCGGGAAACGCAATCTCCGACGCGATCGTCAGCCCGAACGCGCGATAGAGATAGGGCAGCGCGCGCGCTTCCTCTCCGGCAGGCGCCGGGCCCGGTGTACCCTCGTCCATCATGCTCTCGGCCATCCGGCTCCTGATCGAGCCCGGTTCCCTCTCACTGCTCGTCCTCGCGCTCGCGGCCGGCACCCTCGCGCTCCGTCTCGGGCCGCGCGTGCGCCTCGCCGCGCGCGCCTGGCTTGCCGCGTGGGCACTCCTCTACCTCGCCCTCAGCCTGCCCATCGTCGCCGGCGGGCTCGTCCAGCGCCTCGGCGACGCGCCCCCTCTCGCCGCACGGCCGGGCCTGCCCTCCGTCATCGTCGTGCTCGCCAGCGCCGGCGACTGGTACGACTTCGCCGGTGAGCCCGTGCCAATCATGGACGAGGAGTCGACCCTCCGCATCACCGAGGCCGCCCGCCTCTTCCGCGCCACCGGCGCCACCCAGGTGATCGCCAGCGGCACCGACCGGCCCTCGCACGGCACGCCCGTGGTGCCCGCCGCCCTGCGCGCCGGCCTCGCCGCCGCCGGCGTGCCCGCCGGCCGCATCCTGCTCGAGGACCGCTCCACCGACACGCACGAGTCGGCTCGCGCCGTCCGCGCGATCCTCGCGGACCGCGGCGTGACCCGCGTCACCCTCGTGACCTCCTCCACCCACATGCGGCGCTCCGCCCGCGTCTTCCGCCTCGCCGGCCTCGACGTCGTCGAGGCCCCGGCGCCGTCGCTGCCGCGCTACTGGCCCACCGGGTGGCAGGCCTTCCAGCCGAAGCTCTCGGCCCTGCGCATCAGCGCCGCGTGCCTGCACGAGTACGTCGGCCTCGCCTACTACACGCTCCGCGGCTGGGCCTGAGCCCGCGGCGCGGCCTGCCCGACCCGGCCTATGATCGCGGGGTGCCGGATGCACGCCCCTGGTCCAGCGACGTCGAGCTGCTGCTCGCCTGCGCCACCCGCCGCCTCGACCCGGCCGCGCGCGCGCGGGCGGACCACGCACTTGCCGCAGGCGCCGACTGGACGACGGTGCGCACCCTGGCGTCGGCGCATGGACTGCTCCCGCTGCTCCACGCCCACGCCGCCGGCGGCGCGCTCGTCGTGCCACCCGGCGTGCTCGCGGCACTCCGCGACGACGCCGCGCGCGTCGCGCGCCGCAACCTGCAACTGTGCGCCGAGCTCGCGGCAATCGCCACGGCCTGCGCGGCACAGGGCATCCCGCTGGTGCCGCTCAAGGGCCCGCTGCTCGCCGAGTCGCTCTACGGCTCGGTGGCGCTCCGCCAGTACCGGGACCTCGACGTGCTCGTGCGCCGCGGCGACCTCCGCCGTTTCGCCGCGCTCCTTCGGGACCGCGGCTACGACGTGGACCGCATCCCGTCGAGCGAGCTCGTGCTCGACAACAGCTACCACCTCCTGGCGAGGGCGCCTCGCCGCGGGGGCCTGCTCGTCGAGGTGCACTACTCGCTGGTCGCCCATCGGACCGGCCACCGGCAGGACTACGAGAGCCTGGAGCCGGTGCTCGAGACACGCCGTTTCATGGGACAGGACGTCCAGGCAGTGCCACGGGAAGAGGAGCTGGTCTACCTCTGCGAACACGGCGCCAAACACGCGTGGACGCGCCTCGACTGGATCGCCACCATCGCCGAAAGGCTGCGGGAGCCCTCGCTGGATTGGGACCGCGTCGATCACTACGCCACCCGCGTGGGCGCGCGCCGACGGGTTGCCGCAGCTCTCTGGCTTGCCGCGCGTCTCTGGGACGATGTGGCCGTGCCCGCCGCCTTCCACTGGCACGGGTCCGCGTTCGTCAACCGCCTGATACTTCGCCGCCTGCACCGCGAGCCCACTCGCATCCTGGCATTCCCGCTGGAACGCCTCCGCTACCTGCTTTGGACGGACACCGGATCTGCGGCCCGGCTTCGCCGCTGCTGGATGACCTTTGTCGTGCCGGCGCCGTACGACCTCGACGCGATGCCGTCCGCTGCGGCGCGCTCGCCCCTGCGCGTGCTCGCCCGGCCACTCCAGCTGCTCAGCCGGTGGTGGGGCGGCCAGCGTGCCGAGGTGGCTCGCCGTCCGCCGCGCGACCGCGCCTGAGGCCCTGTCGTCCCTCGGCGGGCGCGATCACGATTGCCCACAGCGTCACGAACATCAGCGTGTTGCCCGGCATCTGCAGGCTGAAGTCCACGAACGACTGGAGCAGGATGGCCGCGAGGCCCGTGGCCGCGCCCACACGGACCCAGTAGGTCGTCCCGATGTCGCCGTGACGCCAGTGGGCCCGCAACCGCTTCGCCGCCTGCACGACGAGCGTAGCCAGCAGCACCGCCGCGGGAACGCCGACCAGCGCACCACCCTCGGCGAGGAGCTGGAGCCAGTCGTTGTGCGCGGCACGCACGAAGAAGCCCGGCAGCGCCGTCTGGTAGACGAGGCTTGCCGCGGCGTAGGCGCGCATGCCCACGCCGGTCAACGGGAAGTCGGTGGCCACCCGCCAGGCATCGCCCCAGACGGCAACGCGCGCCACATAGCTCCCCCCGAGCTCCGCGAAACGATTCTCGATGGGGGCCACGCCGGCCCAGAGTGCCGCCGCACCCGCCAGCCCGATGAACAGGGCCGCCGCGAGGCGCACGCCCACGGTGCCGGCACGCGCGGACGCGCCACCAGCCCCCGGCGCGCGGCGCCGCCCGCCCGCCAGGACCGCCGCCGGCACGATGGCTGCGGCCGCGCAGGCAATCCCGGATCGCGAGACCGTCAGCATCAGCGCGATCAGCATCAGGAACGCGCCGAACAGCAGCAGCAGGGCGCCGGCGCCCGCCTGGCCCGAGAACCGTGTCACCCACACCCGCCACCCACGGCGCGTGTCGCCGCTGGAGGCACGGACCGCAAGGCCGGCCGACGTGCCCAGCGCGAGCGGGATGGTCATCAGCATCCACCCGGCGTAGTGGTTGCGGTTGACGAAGGGGCCGAAGGGCTCGCCTCCCTGCGGTGATCGCCAGACGCCGTAGATCTCCACCGGCGACAGCGCGTGCTGCACTAGCCCAATCGCCGCGACGAGCACGCCAAGGCCGGCAATCGCCACGGCCAGGTGGCGGATGCGGTCGCGGTCGAGCCACCGCGACACGCCGACGCCAAAGGCGGCAAGGGCCGCGAGGAACACGAGCGCGATCCGCGTGTCGGGCGGCGACAGGCTGATCGCATGCGCCGCCGGGGCGGCGCCGAGGCCCGCCGCGATGTACGAGACGTCGGTGACGGCGAGCACACGCTGCGCCGCGGGGCTGAGTGCGGCCAGCGTGTCGAAGGACAGGGGCAGCAGTTGGACCACCGTGGCGGCGCCCACGAATGCGAGTGCCAGCAGCACGGTCCCCGGCCACCAGCCCTTCCAGCCACTCGTCAACTGCGCGCCGACACCGGTGGCGGCTGCCACGGCCAGCAGCGACGTCCATGCCCACTGGTAGACACCGCCGAAGGCCAGCACGCCCCAGGCAAGGGCAAGCACCATCCCCACGAGCACCGCGCGGTCCGCGATCCTCATCCCACCTGCGCCAGTCCGGCGGATCGCGCGAGCGGCGGCACCAGCCTGGCGAGCGCCGCCAGCACCGCCGCATCGTCCCCGGCCGCGGCGTGCGCCTCGAGCGCCTCGAGGGCCTCGTCCAGGGCTGCGTCGGCCACGTCGGCCCCGGCGCGGATCCGGCGGATCGCGTCGATGCCGGAGGGCTCGACGAGCTCGTCCGGACCGACGAGCTCCTCGAAGAGCTTCTCGCCCGGGCGGATGCCGGTGAACGTGATGTCGACGTCCTGGTCGGGCACGTAGCCCGCGAGCCGGATCAGGCTGCGCGCCATGTCGACGATCCGGATCTGGTCCCCCATGTCGAGGACGTAAATCGCGCCGGCGCCCTCGTCCAGTGCGGCCGCGTGCAGCACGAGCTGGACGGCCTCGGGGATGAGCATGAAGTAGCGGCGCATCTCGGGATGCGTCACGGTCACCGGACCCCCCGCGCGAATCTGGGCGAGGAAGGTCGGGACGACGCTGCCGCTGCTGCCGAGCACGTTGCCGAACCGCACGGCGCAGAAGCTCCCGTGCCGCCTCGCGTGGCGCTGGATGATCCGCTCGGCGATCTGCTTGGTCGCGCCCATCACGCTCGACGGGTTGACGGCCTTGTCGGTCGAGATCAGCACGACGCGCGACGCGCCCCAACGAAGCGCGGCGTCGGCCACGAGGCGCGTGCCGCGCACGTTGTTCTTCACCGCCTCGCTCGGGTTCGCCTCCATGAGGGGAACGTGCTTGTGGGCGGCCGCATGGAAGACGACGGCCGGACGCTCCGCGGCGAAGACGTGCTCGAGGCGCGGCACGTCGGTCACGTCACCAAGCGCCGGGACCAGCACGCCGCCCGGCGCGCGGGAGGCGAGCTCGGCGTGGACGTCGAACAGTGCGTTCTCGGATCGCTCGAACAGCACGAGGCGGGCCGGGCCGGCCTGGAGGAGCTGGCGGCACAGCTCGGCGCCGATGGAGCCGCCCGCACCGGTGACGAGCACCGACCGGTCGCGGACCAGCGCCGTCACGCGGTCGGGGTCGAGGCCGACGGGCGCGCGGCTCAGCAGGTCGGCGACCGAGAGATCACGCACCTCCGCCAGGCTCGCGCCACCCGACTCGATCTCCTGCAGCCGCGGCAGCGTGCGAATCGGCAGGCTCGTCTTCGAGACGTGCGCGAGCAGCTGGCGCATGGTGCGCGGCCCCGCGCTGGGAATGGCGATGAGGATCTCGTCGGGCCGGAGCCGCTCGATGGCGGCCTGGATGTCCACGCCCCCGCCGAACACGGTGACGCCGTGGATCTTCAGGCCCCGCTTCGCCGGGTCGTCATCGATGAAGCCCACCGGCGTCGCGCCGGCGTCGTGCCGCCGCAGCAGGTCGCGGACCACCATCTCGCCGGCATCCCCGGCGCCGTACACGAGCGTGCGACGGGCATCGCCCGCGCGGGGTGCCGTCGACGCGTAGAGCCGCCGCGCCAGCCGCACGGCGCTCATCAACCCGACGAGCAGCAGCGCGTCGATGATGAAGACCGACCGTGGGTACACGGTGATGCCGAGCACCAGGTGCACCGAGATCCAGAACAGCACCGAGCTGATCGCCACGCCCGTGACGATGCGGCGAAGGTCCCAGATGCTGGCATACCGCCAGACCCCCTGGTGCAGCCGCATCGGGAGGAACACGGCCAGCCGGATGAGGACCAGCAGCGGCAGCAGCGCCGTGTCGTACGGCTGCTGGGGGATCGGCACGACCCCGTCGAACCGCAGCCAGAACGCCGCCTGGTTCGCGAACGCGACCAGCACCACGTGCGTGAGCACCAGCAGGACGAGGCGCTGCGCGTAGAGGCGATCGGTGGTGCGCTGGAGCCAGTCGGTCATCGGTGGGCGACGGCGTAGAGGATGCGGAACGTGGCAGCGTGATCGAGTGGTGCGTCCACCGGCTCGTCCACGGGCGCGAGCGTCTGCGTGAGCTCCGCGGGCGCCGGCAGCAGCGGCCCGAGGAAGACGCGCTTGAGCAGGCGTTTGCCTTTCATGGTCTTCGGCACGAGGCCCAGGCGCACCGCGGCGCGCTTGAGCACCGACACCAGCCCGCCGGCCGCGCCGGTCCCGGTGACCGGGAACCCGAAGCGGAGATCCACGCGGGCGAACTGCCGCCCGAGGGCCTCGGCCAGGCCACGGGCGTCGAGATAGCCGGTGGCGTGCGGGCTCGGGTTGAAGTCGGCCCACGCCGGGTTGATCGACGAGATGACGAGCGCACCACCCGGCGCCAGCACCCGGTGCGCCTCGGCGAACACCGTCTCTGGATCGGCCATGTAGTAGATCGCCTCGTGCACCTGGACGACGTCGAAGGCGCCGCCGGCGAAGGGCAACGCATGCGCGTCGAACTGGACCAGCGGGACACGCGACCCGTAGTGCGCGGCGGCCTGCCGCAGCAGGCCGCTCGTGATGTCACCGCCGCAGATCCACGCCGCGTCGGCGCCGACGTACCCGAGGCCCTGGCCGGCGCCGCAGGCAATCTCCAGGACGCGGCGCCCGGCGGCAAGGCGCCGCGCCACCTCGTAGCGCGACACCGCCATGCGGGCCGCGTCGCGCGTGATGCGCGTGCCCGGCGTCTCGGTGACGCCGGTGTAGTCGCGGATGCTAGCGGGCGAAGAAGGCACGCAGGACCTCGACGGCGATATCGACGTCCTGGTCGCTGGTCTCGGCGCTCATCGGCAGCGAGATGACCTCGCGGCAGATGCGCTCGGTCATCGGCAGGCCGGGGTCCGGCAGCTGGAGTCCGGGATGCTTCCACATGGGGCGCGCCCAGTGCACCAGCGTCTCGACCCCCTGGTCCCTGAGGTACTCACGCAGCTCGTCGCGCCGCGACGTCCGGATCACGTAGTTCTGGAAGCTGTCGTGGTACCGGCCCTGCTCGAAGTGCGGCAGCACGAGGTCGCCGACGCCCTCGAGCCCGGCGCGATACCGCGCGGCGATCGTGCGCCGGTGTTCGATCCAGCCCGGCAGGTAGCGGAGCTTCACGTCCAGCACCGCGGCGTGGATGTTGTCGAGCAGCGCCGTGTAGCCGTGGTAGTGGTACTCGCCGGTCTCCCGGTCCTCGCCGTTGTAGCGCAGTCGCCTCGCCATCTGCGCCACGTCCGGATCGTTCGTCGTCAGGGCGCCGCCGTCGCCAAGGGCGCCAAGCGCCTTGAACGGATAGAAGCTGAAGCAGCCGGCAAGGCCGAAGGCCCCGCCCATCCGCCCGTCGAAGGTCGCGCCCAGCGCCTGTGCCGCGTCCTCCACGACCGTCAGGCCGTGGCGATCGGCCAGCCGCATCAGCCGGTCCATGTCGCACATGCGGCCGTTCAGGTGCACAGGCAGCAGCACCTTCGTCCGCTCCGTGATGCGCCGCTCGACATCATCCATGTCGAGGTTGAAATCGTCTCCGACGTCCGCGAGGACCGGCGTGGCGCCGGTGTGCACGATGGCGGAGACGGTCGCGACGAAGGTGTGGCCGGGCGTGATGACCTCGTCGCCGGGCCCGACCCCGGTCGCGAGCAGGGCGAAGTGCAGGGCGTGGTAGCCGCTGTTGAGGCCCACCGCGTACTTCACGCCGACGTAATCGGCGAGGTGCGCCTCGAAATCCCTGAGCTGCTGCCGCAGGACGAGATCACCCCGCTCGAGCGTGTCGGTGAGGGCGTGATCGATCTCGGGCTTGAGCCGGTGGTAATGCTCCTGTGGGTTGACGAACCGGACGCGGTACACGACGGGGTCCTTTCCTCTCAGGCCGGGGACGCGGTGCGCTCCAGCGCGCTCCGCACGTAGGCGGTGATCGCCTCGCTGGTGAGGCCGAACTGTCCCGCGAGGTAGTCGCGGGATCCCGCGCGCGACGCAAAGGCCGACGGCAGGCCCACCCGCCGGAGTGGCGCCGTGCGCTCGGGGATCTCGGCCATGACTTCCGCGACGGCGCCGCCGAGGCCACCGTCGATGCTGTGCTCCTCGATCGTGACCACCAGGCGCGTGTCCGTCGCCGCCGAGACGATGGCCGCGTGGTCGAGGGGCTTCACGGTGTGCATGCTCAGCAGGCGGCAGCCCACACCTTCCACGGCAAGCGCGTCGGCGACGCGGCGGGCGGTGGCGAGCATGCCGCCGGTGCTGATCAGGGCGACGTCCCGTCCCTGCGTCAGCCTGATCGCCCGGCCCAGCTCGAAGTGCACGGTGGCCGTGTGCACCGCGGGCTCACCGGCGCGGCCGAGCCGCAGGTACGCCGGGCCGTCGAGCCGGACGAGCGCCTCCACCGCGCCACGCGTCTCGGCGGGATCGCCCGGCGCGACGACCGTGAGGTTCGGCAACGCGCGCATGATCGCGAGGTCCTCGGTCGCGTGGTGCGACATGCCGAGCGACCCGTAGGTCAGGCCTCCGCCCACGGACACGACCTTGACATTGGCGTTGTGGTAGCAGGGGCCGTTGCGGATCTGCTCGAGGCAGCGCAACGTCGGGAAGTTCGCGATGGAGTAGGTGAAGACGATGCGGCCGCTGAGGGCCAGGCCGGTGGCGACACCGGTCATGTTCTGCTCGGCGACGCCGGCGTTCAGGAACTGCGACGGGTAGGCGCGGGCGAACTCCTGCACGACGCCGAAGCCGAGGTCCCCGGTCACCAGCATGATGCGCGGGTCGCGCGCGGCCAGAGCCGTGAGCGTCTCGATGAATGCGGTCCTCACGGTCCCGGCTCCCCCAGCTCGGCCAGCGCGGCGGCAAGCTCGTCGCCAGCCGGCGAGCGGTAGTGCCAGAGCAGCGCGTGCTCCATGAAGCTGACGCCCTTGCCCTTGACCGTGTGGGCAATCACGCAGGTCGGCCTGTCGGGCGCGGCCGGCACCGCCGACAACGCGGCGTGCACCGCCGGCACGTCGTGGCCGTCCAGCTCCACGACCTGCCAGCCGAAGGCCGCCCACTTGGCGCCGAGCGGATCGAGATCCAGCACTTCCGAGGTCGCCCCCAGGCTCTGCACGCGGTTGTAGTCGACGATCGCGGTCAGGTTCGACAGCCGATGGTGCCCCGCGAAGAGCGCCGCCTCCCAGTTCGACCCCTCGTCGAGCTCGCCGTCACTGAGCAGCGCGAAGACCCGGAACCGAGCCCCGGGGGCGCGCCCGGCCAGGGCCATGCCGCAGGCCACCGGCAGCCCGTGTCCCAGCGATCCCGTCGAGTACTCGACGCCGGGCACGCCGTTCTGCGTCACATGCCCGGCCAGCGCCGACCCGTCGGCGTAGAAGGTCTCCAGGTCGTCGTGGTGGAGAAACCCACGCTCGGCCAGCGCGGCGTACAACCCCGCGCACGCGTGGCCCTTGCTGAGGATGAAGCGGTCGCGGTCCGGCCAGTCGGGCCGGGCCGGATCCACGCGGAGCACGCTGCCGTAGAGCACGGCCAGGAGGTCGGCCATCGACAGGCCGCCGCCGACATGCGAGCTCCTCGCCCGCGCGGTCATCCGGACCACCTGCACGCGCAGGCGCCGGGCCAGCGCGCGGAGCACGTCGGGGTCGTCGGTGGGCAGCGGGGAGCTGGCGTCCGTCATGCCTTACAGCACCGCGTACCCGACGTACGGATCCCAGTCGAATCGCCGCAGCTCGAGATCGCGCATGCCGGCGGTCTCGAGCAGCGCGCGGGTCTCGCCGGGCCAGATCGGGTTGTCGAGCTGATCGAACGCGAGGATGGCGCCCTTCGGCATGCGGGGCAGGAAGTGCGTGAGCGCGGCCTTCGTCGGCTCGTAGAGATCGACGTCGAGGAACAGCAGGCTCACCACGAGGTGCGGATGCTCCTCCACGAACCGGGGCACGGTCTCGACGAGGTCGCCCTTGATCAGGTGCACCTTGTCGATGTGACCGAGGAACCGGTCCTGGTCGTAGATCTCGACGAGCCGCGTGAGCTCGTTATGGGAGTCGGCGCGCAGGCCGCCCGGTTCGGGGGTCAGCCGGCTGTTGGCGTCCTCGGGCGCCACCGCGGGAAACCCCGCGAAGGAGTCGAAGCCGTAGATGCGCCGCGTCAGGTTGGCGGGCTCGATCACGGCGCTGAGATGCGCCCACGTCATCAACCCGAACCCGCGGAACACCCCGCACTCGACCACCGACCCCTTCACGGGCACCGCGAGCTTGAACAGCTCGTAGAGCGTGATGAAGCGCGTGATCGTCTTGCGGCGCGCGTAGCGGGGGAAGGTCTCGAGCCGCGCCTCGACCGTGTCGGGACTCGACTCGAAGGCCGCCGCGAGGGCGGGCCCGACCTGGGACTCGGCGGGCGTGCGCAGGGGCTTCATGACGGGCGGCTCACGGGACCGGCGCCGGGCCGCGCCGGGGCACGCCCGAGCGCGGCGCCCACCGTCGCCGCGATGAGGCGCAGGTCTCCGGCCAGGGTCCGGCTGCGCACGTAATCGATGGAGAGTCGCATCTTCTCGGGGTGAATGAGCTCGAAATAGGCGCGGTCCGGATCCGGGTGCCCCCGAAGGATCTCCCCCTCGTTCGAAAAACGCAAGGACGCCGGATCGGTGATGCCCGGCCGCACCGTCAGCAGGATCCGCTCCTCGTCCGAGTAGCGCTCGACCGCCCACGGCACCTGCGGCCGCGGCCCGACGAAACTCATGTCCCCGACCAGCACGTTCCAGAGCTGCGGCAGCTCGTCGGCCTTGAACCGGCGCAGCCACCGGCCCAGCCCCGTCAGCCGCGCATCGTCGCTGGCCGTCGATGATCCGCCGAGCCGATCGGCGCCGACCACCATGGTGCGGAACTTCCACATGCGGAACCGCCGGCCGCCGAGCCCGACCCGTTCGCCGCCGTAGAGCACCGGGCCGGTGGTGGCGACCGCGACGGCAACCGCCGCCAGGACTGGCGCGAGGGCGATCAGGAGGACGGCCGACAGGCCGAGGTCGACCAATCGCTTCGACAGGGCGCCGCGCGCCGGCGTGGTCATCGGCACGGGGCCTCGCGGCGATAGCGCAGGTAGTCGGACAGGCACGGGTTGTCGAAGTACGAACCCGGCGGCACCGGTTCGGCCGCCGCCGCCGGCGGCAGGCCGGCGTCCAGCTGCGCGATCAAGCGGGCCTGGATCTCCGCCTCGATGGCCATCCCCTTCCAGCCGAGCGTCATGAAGCTGTCGTCCGGTGTCACGGGTATGCGGGCCTGCGCGACGATGCCGCCGGTGTCGATGCCTTCGTCGAGAAGGAACACGGTGCACCCCACGTCATGCGGGCGGCCGGCCGCGAGGGCCCAGAACGCCGAATGCGATCCGCGGTAACGCGGCGTCAGCCCCGGATGCCCGCCAATCGTCAGGCGCGTCCGGGGCAGGCGCAGGATGCCGGCGGGAATGATCGCGCCGCTGTGCACCACGAGCACGTCCGGGTCGAGGGCCGCGATGCGGGCCTCCACGTCGGGGCTGCTGAAGTCGCCCACCCGGATCACTTCGCCCGGCCAGTCGCGAATCGTGGCCTCGTTCGCCGCCACGTCCACGAGGCTCCCGAGCATCCGCGCGTCGTGTCCCGCGTGGACGACGTCGTGCAGCAGGCGCGCCGCCACCTGCGAGGCCACGTAGGTCGCGCCCTTCCGCCGCACCCGCCGCCACACGTAGGCCAGCCTCGCGCGACGCGTGCGCTGGCCGCTGACACAGAGCGCCACCACGTTGGCACCGGAGCGGATGATCGTCGCGCACGTGTTGCGATGCATCACGCCCCCGTCGCAGAGGATGACGACGCGGTGGCGTGTCATCCCCGTGGGAGGCTGTGTGACCATCGCCGGTAGAGCGGGAACACCAGCCGCCGGGCGAACAGCTTGAGCCGGCGCTGCCGCAGCTCGCGATCCCAGCCGCGGAAGCTCGCCAGCTCGCCAATCCGGCGGGCCGGGGTCCGCTGCCGCGGGCTCATCCGGCCGACCACGAGACAGTCGCCGGCCCACTGCGGCCGGACCTCCGGCTCCGACGTGAAGAGCACCCGGATACCCGCCTCCGCGGCCGTGCCCACCACCAGCGGCGACGAGTCGCCGCCTGGCACGGACGCGACAACGCAGGGCGCGCCGGTGATGTCCTCGATGCGGGCCCGGCTGGCGCGCCACTCCTCGCGCATGCGGGCCTCCGACTCGGCGCTGAAGACGTCGGGATGCGTCCGCGAGTGCGACCCGACGACGTGGCCCGTCTCGACGAGGTGGCGCAGGTCCGCCGGCGCCACGAAGCCGGGCGTGCCGATACGGTCACTCACGATCAGGAAGTGACCGGCCCACCCGCGTCGCGACAGCTCCTCGGCCACCGCCAGCGCCGACCGGCCCCCATCGTCGAACGTCAGCACGACGTGGGACGCGTCCGCGTCAGGTTCGAGCGCCGTCACGGGCTGCCCGACCGGCTGCCCGCTCGCGGCGATGGCGTCGAGGTGTGCCCGGAAGAGCGCGACCGGCAGCTTGTAGGACACGGCGGTCGGGCGCTGGAGGCCGGACGTGCTCGGATCGTCGGCCACGTCGTGGTAGGCGAACGCCGCCAGCCGAAGACGGGGCGTGCCGCTCATCGGCTGCCTCCCGCCGCCGGCGTCGCGGTGCGCTGCACCGGCGCCAGCCCGACGGCCAGCGCCAGGCTCGCGGCGAGGCTGCCCAGCCCATAGGACACGTGATACGCGAGAAACGCGGGCGGCAGCGCGGCGACCAGCCACCACCGACCGAAGCGGCGCGCCTGCTGGGCCGCCGCCACGATCGCCGCGACGGCATAGGCCGCCGCGACCGCGAGGACGATGGCGCGCCCGAGCGGGTGCGCGACGGCGAAGGGGGCGATCAACACGGCCACGACGAACACGAGCGGCACGGCATGGCGCCAGCGGAAGGCATACGGCGCGACGTACCACATCCACGGGTTCCAGGGTCCGTCGCGGAACAGGACCTTGCGGTAGAACGGCCACAGCCGGTGCTGGTTGAAGTAGGAGACACGAATCCGCGGGTCGAGCCAGATCTGTCCGCCGCCCCTGGTGATCCGCCGGTTGAACTCGTAGTCCTGCGAGTGGATCAGGCGTTCGTCGAAGCCGCCGAAGCGGAGGAAGGTCGTCGCGGGGAAGAACCCGAAAGGCACGGTGTCCACCGGCCGCGGCGCCGCCGCATCGGTCCTGAACGCCGATCCGCCGACGCCGAACCGGTGCGTCGTCAGGGCCTGGACCACGGCGGCCTGCCAGGACGTGTCGTGGACACGGGCATCGAGGACGCCACCCACGTTGTCCGCGCCTGTCGCCTCCGCCACTTCGAGGCAGCGGGCCAGGTAGTCGGCGGGGTACGTCGCGTGGGCATCGAGGCGCATCACGTAACGGCCGCGGGCGAGGCCGACGCCGAGATTGAGGGCCGACGGCTTGTCGCGACGGACGTTGTCCACGAGGCGGATCCGGGGGTCGAGGCGCGCCGCCTCCGCCACGAGGTCGCGCGTGCCGTCGGTCGACATGCCGTCGAGCACCAGCACCTCCAGATCCCACCCGGCCAGCTCCCATTGCCGAATCGACGCAAGGCAGGCCTGGATGTAGGCCTTCTCGTCGCGGCACGGGAGGAGGATGGTGACCAGGCGCGCGGGTACCGCGTCGGCCGGCATGGTAGACTGGCGCGCCGCCGGCGGGTTCACGCTCGTGTTCCCATCACGGACCCGGCGCCGGTCCCGCCCATCGACACGTCGTGACTCAGCATCCTTTTCGCGAGCTCCTGCGCGGACTCTCGATCGTCACCGTGGCCCAGCTGGTGATCGCGCTGCGCTCGATCATCCTGATCCCGCTGCTCGTCCGGACGTTCAGCCTCGAGGACTTCGGCGAGTGGGCGCAGTACGGCGTGACGCTGAGCCTGCTGGCGCCGGCCCTCGCGCTCGGCCTGCCGGCGGCGATGGGACGGTTCCTCGCGTCGGCCACGCCGGACGCGGCCGCGCGAGGGACATGGAGCGCCGTGGCACTCATCGGCAGCCTGGCCGCCGTGCTTGGCGGCGTGGGCGTCCTGCTGCGGGTGCCGCTGGCGCACCTGCTGCACACGTCGCCCGCCCTGCTGGGGCTGTTCGTGTGGGTGGTCGGGCTCGAGGCCCTGAATCTCGTCATGCTGAGCGTGTGGCGGGGACGGCTCCAGATGCGCGCCTACGCCGTGACCGCGCTGCTGCTCTTCGCGGGCGAGGTCGGCCTGGTCTCGATGGCGGCGCTTGCCGGACGGGGCCTGACCGGCGCCATGACGGCGCTGCTCGTCGTGCGCGTGGCCGGCACCCTCGGCCTCGCCGTGGCCGTCGCGCGCACGCTGCCGATACGGCGACCCGAGCCCGCGCTGCTGCGGGCCTACCTCGCCTTCGGCCTGCCGACGGTGCTGAGCGGGCTGGCGTACTGGTCGGTGCAGTCGAGCGATCGGTACCTCATCGCCGCCTACCTCGGGCTCGCGGCGGTCGGGCAGTACACACCCGCCTATGCGCTCGGCAGCGCGTTGAACATGTTGATCGTGCCGTTCGCGCTCGTGCTGACGCCGACGATTGCGAAGTATCACGACGCGGGAGAAGCCGAGGCCGTGCGGACCACGCTGGTCCGCGGGCTGCAGCTCTTCCTGCTCGTCGGCGTGGGTGCCAGCCTCGGCGCGGCGCTGCTGGCGCACGACGTGCTCACCGTCTTCGCGTCGCCGGCGATCGCGGACGCCGCCTCGGCCGTCACGCCGTTCGTGCTGGTGAGCACGGTGCTGTACGGCGCGGGCACGCTCGTCGTCCAGATCCTGTTCATGCATCACCGCACGCGTTTCGTCGCGATGGTCTGGGCCGGCGCCGCCGTGTTGAACCTCGGGCTGAACCTCGTGCTCATCCCGCGGATGGGTCTCGTCGGCGCCGCCGCCGCCACACTGCTCGCCTTCACCGGCGCCGTCACGGCGCTCTGGCTCGGCGCGCGGCGGCTGCTCACCCTCACGATCGGGACGCGCTTCTCCGTGGTGCTCACGATGGGAGCCGTGCTCATGGCAGTGGTGGCGGAGGGAAGCCGGGCCGCGGGGGTTCCGGCGATTGCCGCGGTGGGCGCGGGGTTCCTCCTGTCCTCAGCCCTCGTGTTCGTCCTGCTCCGCGGCCGCCTCGCCCTGTCCTGATGAGGGAGCGCCGCCCTCGACCAGGTCCCACGACACGGGCGTGCCGGCGGGCACGGCCCGGGTCACGCGGCGCCCGGTGACCATCGGCAGCCATCTGGGATGCAGGCCGATGCCCGGCCGCTTCGCCTGCACATCGGCGCCCGTCAGCACGTCGCCCACGGCGACGTCGCGAACGACGAACAGCGAGCGCCGGAACACGGCGCTCGCCTCCTCGACGGCCGTGCGGCCGTAACTCACGCGCCCGATCGCCGCCGATGCCACCCGGACCGCCGACACCATCGCGGCGAACTCGTCGGGCTCCAGCGAGAACGCCGAGTCGGGCGTCGGCGTCGCGCGGCTGATCGTGAGGTGCTTCTCGATGAGGCACGCGCCCAGGGCGACCGCTGTCACCGGGACGGCGACATCGAGGCTGTGATCCGAGAGCCCGACGACCACGCCGAACCGCGCGGCGAGATCGGGAATCGTCGCGAGGTTCATCGTCTCGGGCGGCGAGGGATACGCGCTGGTGCACTTGAGGAGCGCGAGCTCGGTGCAGCCGGCCTCGCGCAGCGTCGCGACGGCATCCGCAATCTCACCGGCCGACGCCATGCCCGTGGACATGATGACGGGCCGCCCCGTCGCCCCGACGGCGCGCAGCAGCTCGTAGTCGACGTTCTCGAACGACGCGATCTTGTGGCACGGCGGGGAGAACTGCTCGAGGAAGTCCACCGCCGTGCGATCGAACGGCGTCGAGAACAGGTCGAGCCCGAGCGACGCGGCCTCCGCCGCCAGGTCGGGATACCACTCCCACGGCGTCTGCGCCTGCTCGTAGAGCGCATACAGGTCCTGGCCGTCCCAGGGCGTGTCCTTGATGCGAAAGCCGCCACCGGCCGGCCGGACCGTGAGCGTGTCGGGGGTGTAGGTCTGGAGCTTGACGGCGTCCGCGCCGGCCGCCGCCGCCGCGCGCACGATCTGCCGCGCGCGCTCGAGCGACCCGCTGTGGTTGGCGGAGACCTCCGCCACGATGTACACCGGCTGGCCGGGACCAACCCGCCGGCCGTTGATCGTGATCCCCCCTCCTGCCATCGTCAGGGCTCCTCCGGTTCGGGGGCGAGGCGCAGGTCGAGGTAGACCCGCCGGCCGTCCTCGACGTAATACGCTCCCCGGTACCCGCTGAAGGTCCGGCTCCGGAGGACGTTCAGCAGGTCCCTGGCGCGATAGATCGCGTCGAGATCGATGCAGTCGATGCGCTCCACGTCGCGCGCGCGATGCGTGGAGCCCGCCTCCGGCTCCTGCGGGGTCGATGGCGCGGTGCCGCGCCGCACCGCGGGCCACGTCTCGCGGAAGAGCTCGAACGCCGCCGCCTCCAGGCGCTCGTACAGGCTCTCACCGGTGTCCCAGGACCGCACGGGCACCGGCACCCTGGCGATGATGGGTCCCGTGTCGACCCCGGCGTCCATCCAGTGCAGCGTCGCCCCCGCAGGGGTGCCTTCGACGATGGGCCAGACGTTCGGGAACGCGCCGCGGTTGTGCGGCAACCACGACGGATGGAGGTTGACCACGCCGCGCCCGAACCACCCGAGCACGGGCGGCCGCAGCACGTAGCCGAACATCACCGAGACCCCGAGTGACGCTGCCCCTCGCGTGAGCTGACCCAGGGCCCCCGGCGTCGAGAGCTCCGTCGCATCGAGCACGGGCGCGCCGACCGACGCGGCCAGGGCCTCCAGCGCCTCGCCCTCCTTCCGCCGGCCGGGGGGGTGCAGCACGAACCCCGCGATGGGCTCTCCCGCGCCGGCCAGCCAGCGCGCGACGCGCAGGCCGAGCCGGTTGTTCACGAAAAGCACGAGCGGGCCGTCGTCAGTACTCACGGATGTGCTCGATGGCCGAGAGGTGATCGGGATGACGCGCACGCAGCTCGGCCAACCCCTGCTCGACGAACGCCCGGCTGCCAGTCAGGCTGGCGCCGCGGCGGATGTAGCGGTAGGTGAGCACCGGCACGTGGATCCCGCGCCAGTGGCCACGGGTCCGGAGCAGGAGGTCGTACTCGGGAAACCGAAGATCCTCCGCGTAGCCCCCCACCTCGTCGAGGGCCTGCCGCCTGAACAGCACCCCGCCGGCAATCGTCGCGAACAGGTTCGACGCGGTCGACACGCGCACGGGCGCGCCGTCCCGTTCCTCGATGTAGTCGCCGTACGCGTAGGCCGCCCCGGGATCGTTGTCGAGCGCCGCGGCAAGCGCCCCAAGCGCCCCGGCATCCTCGAGGCGATCGTCGGCGTCCAGCTTCACCACGTACGTGCCGGTCGCCGCCCGGAACCCGGCATTGGCGGCGGGCACCGCGCCCTTGTGCGTCGCCTCCAGGAGGCGCACGCCGGATCCATACGCGCGCACCACGTCTCGGGTCCCGTCGTCGGATCCATCGTCCACGACGACGATCTCGAGTGCGACGCGCTGCTGCGCACGGGCGCTGTCGAGCGCGGCCTCGATCGTGCCGCTGGCGTTGTAGGCCGGAATCACCACCGAGATCATGCGGTCTCCGTGGTCGCCTTCTGCCGCACGTGCCGGTTCAGCGCCGCGATGCCCGGGTCACGGTCGTACAACGCCAGCAACGCGGCGGCTCCAATCGTGTCGCGCTCACCGGCGGGCACGGCTTCGTAGAGGCGGCGGAGCGCGGCCAGGTCCTCTTCCGTGTCCACGGTCCAGCGTACGTCGGGACGATGGAGGTCGGGGGGGGCGGTGACCGCCTCGATGTGGAACTGCCCGGGCGACTCGAGCACGTAGGCCGTGACGTGCTCGCGGTGGTGGGGCGCCGTGCCCTCGGTCGCGGCGCGCTCGAGCGCCCCGGTCGAGAGCGCCTCCGCGTCGAGCCCGCGCGGGAAGCTTCGCGTGACGATGTTGGACGCGTAGTCCGCCCCGGTCTCGCGCCGTCTCGCCACCACCTCGTCGACGAGTGCCGGATCGATCACGGGACAGTCCGAGGTGACGCGCACGATGGTGCCGGCGCCGGTGGCCCGGGCCGTGGACAGGTAGCGATCCAGGACGTCGGTCTCGCTGCCGCGGTGGACAGCGATCCCCGCGGCCTCGCACGTGCTCGCCAGGGGGTCGTCGGACGGGCCATCCGGGAGCGCGACCACCACCGCGTCCAGCGTCCGGGCGGCGCGGAGCCGGGCGACGACACGGAAGAGCATCGGCACGCCCGCGATCGGCTGGAGGATCTTCCCCGGCAGTCGCGTGGACCGCATGCGTGCCTGGACGATACAGACAGTGGACATCGGTGCGTCAGTCGAGGAATGCCTGGGCCCACATCTCGGCGGTGGCAAGGCGGCTGACGTCGCCGTGCCAGATCAGCCGGTCGCCCCCGACGAACCGCTCGTAGAAGCGCCGCAGCCCCGCGCCGTCCACGATGCCGCGCCGCGCGAGCGTGCTGTCCGCGAAGAGCGCCGTCACCGCCGGCCGCAGCTCGTGCCGCAACCAGGACGCCTCGGGGTTGGAGAAGCCCTGCTTGTCGCGACGCCAGGCAATCGCGGGAGGCAGGCCGGCGCCCCGGCGCAGCACGTACTTCGGCCAGCCGCGCCGGATCAGCATGTGCGGCGGCAGGCTCAGCGCGAAGTCGACGAGCCGGTGATCGAGGAACGGCATCCGGATCTCGGTGGAGTGCGCCATCGAGTTGCGGTCTTCGTAATGCGCAAGCGCCGGCACGCTCAGGCGATCCAGGTCGGCCTCCTGGCGGGACCGGAGCGCCCCGCCCGCGCCGAGGGGCACGGGCTCGACGCCGTCCCGCAGCACCGCATCGAGGGGGTCGGCGCCCTTCGACAGGGGCAGGTACCGCTTGGCCTCCGAGAGGGCGGTCTGGGCCAGCACGGTCCGGTGGAGCGCCGATCCCGCCACGTTCGCGGCCGCCTGCGCGAGCCGCCCGGCCCTCAGGTCGGCCGCGACGTGGAAGAAGAAGAACTTGCGGTACCCGCACAGCAGCTCGTCGGCGCCCTGGCCGCTCAGGATCACGGTCACGTCGCTCGTGCGCCGGATCTCGGCAATCACCTGCTCGTGGGCCACGATCGTCAGTGCGTTGAACGGGGAGTCGTTGTGCCAGACGACCTGCCGCAGCCGCTCCCACGTCGGGCCGGCATTCAGGACGAGGCGCTCGATGGTGACGCCGGTGCCGGCCTCGAGCTCGTCCATGTGCCGCGCCTCCGAGACCCTCGCATCCGTCGAGACCGCGCCGAAGCGACGGACGTCGGCCTGGCCCGATGCCTGCACGGCAACCGAGAGCGCGCTCGAGTCGAGCCCGCCGCTGACCATCAGGCCGACAGGCACGTCGCTGCGGAGCCGCAGGCGCACCGCGTCGCGCAGCAGGCTGCCGAACGCCTCGCAGATCTCCGTCTCGCACGACGGGACGTCGGCCGTGCCGTACCGCCAGTAGGCGTGCGCTGCCGTCGTCCCGGTGTCGAGATCGACGACCAGGTTGTGCTTCGGCGGCACCTGCGTGATCCCGTCGAACAGGGTCCGGCCGTCGGTGTCGAGCAGGCCCTGCTTGAGGAAGCGGTGCAGCGAGACCGCGTCCGGCGCGCGCCGCGGCAGGAACGGCAGGAGCTGCTTGCACTCGGACGCGAACAGCACGCGGCGGCCGACGTGTGCCACGTAGAGCGGCTTCATCGAGAACCGGTCACGCGAGAGCACGAGGGCGTGGCGATCGAGATCCAGCAGGGCAAACGCCCACATGCCGTTGAGGCGATCGAAGCCCCGCTCGCCGTACCGCTCGTACACGCGCAGGATCACCTCGGTGTCCGTACGCGTGCGGAACACGCAGCCGTCACGCTCGAGCTCCGCGGCAAGCTCCCGGTAGTTGAAGATCTCCCCGTTGAACACGATCCAGCGGCGGCCGTCTGTCGTCATCGGCTGGATTCCGGCATCCGAGGTGTCGATGATCGACAACCGGCGGTGGCCCAGGTAGGCGTCGAACGGCTCGCCTGCCGCGGCACGCTCACCGGTACCGGCGCGGAAGCGCGCCTCGCCGCGCGCGTCGGGCCCCCGATACGCGACGAGGTCGGTGGCGCGGGCGAAGGACACCGCGTCCGTCTCCTCGAACGTGCCGCCCTCGCAGCACACGGCGCCAAAGATCCCGCACATTGTCAGCGCGCGAGCACCGAGGGGCGCCAGGCCGGCAGCGGCGCCCGCCCCGCGGGCTCGGCCAGCGGCAGCCGCGCGACGGGCCCGATGCCCGCGGCGTCGATGCCGATCGACAGGCCCACCAGCACCCAGTACGGCGCGGCGACCTTGGCCACCATCAGCACCTCGTTGGTGATGCCGACGAAGGCCAGCGCCACCGTCGCCGACAGCACGGTCGCGTGCACGCCGACCGCCAGCCCGTCCTCGGCCGCGAAGAAGGCGGACCACGCGTGCCGCCACACGACGAGGATCAGGCCGCTGAACACCAGGAAGCCGACGATCCCCGTCTCCTTCAACACGTTGATGTACTGGCTGTGCGACTCCCCCGTGAGCTGGTACGACTTGCCGAAGCCCAGCACGAGGCTGAAGGGGCGCTCCAGCATCGCGTCGGTCTCGCCCTCCCAGATGTGCACGCGGGACGACGAGACGTCGGCGTTCATCTCGTAGGCGTACTCGGACACGTTCAGCAGGCGGCGGCTGCCGAGTTGCGTGCTCTCCAGCGAGTCCAGCAGCGTCGGGCTGGTCGCGACGAAGATCGCGGCCGCGATGGCCGCCAGGCCGACCCCACGCGGCGATGCGCCCCGCTTGAGCGCGAAGAGCAGGGCCACGGCGACGACGCCGGTGACCAGCCCCATCAGGGACGCGCGTGATCCCGACGTCCAGACCCCGAGCACCGGGGCCACCGCGAACACCGCGGGCACGAGCCTGCGCAGGAGCGACGCGTCCCGGTAAATCCAGAGGTTCAGGCCGAGCAGCAGCATCAGCAGCATGAAGCCGCCGCTCGGCAACGGCCCGGTCGGCTCGGTGAAGATCGTCGGCCCGTACCACGCCGTCCAGCGCAGGCCGAGCACGACCTCGATGGCAATCCACGCGGAGTGCACGGCGGTCACCCACAGCATGAGCCGGACGAGCCGCTCGACGTCCTTGCGGGTGCGCACGTTGTGGGCGACGAAGACGAAGAAGCAGAGGTACTCGACATCCTTCAGGAAGAAGAAGACCCCACGCACGATGTCGAGGTCCGAGACCAGCGCGTTCAGGATCACGCCGGCCCCGGCGATCACGATCCACGCGATGAACAGCCGCTCCGCCTGGTGCCAGCGCCGGCCCTGGCCCGGGTGGACCATCCAGCCCGTCAGCGCGATGGGCAGCAGGATGGCGAGCAGCACGTCCTCGACGCGGATGTCCAGGGACTTGCCGCCCGGGATCATCCCGGCCGTGAAGCGGGGGGACAGCCCGATCGCGGCGACGAGCAGCCACGCCGAGATGAAGCCGAACGTCATCCCGCGCCTCCCGCGAGGGCCCGCAGGGCCACGGCCTGCCATGCCTCGTTGAACCGCGCCCGCGTGAACTGCCGCGCGTACGCGCGTCCCCTCGCACCCTGTTCCCGCCGCGCGCCGGGGTCTGCCAGCAGGGCCCGGACGACGTCTCGAAGGCCCTCCACCGTCGGGCAGACGGTCTGGGCGCCCCCCTCCAGCAGCTCGCGCATGCCGCCCCGGCCGGATCCGATGACGGGCACGCCGAGCAGCATCGCCTCGTGCGCCGTCATGCACCAGCCCTCCTTGAATCGCGACATCGTGATGGCCACGTCGCTCGCGCGCAGCAGCCGCAGGTAGTCGGCACGGGGCAGGTCCAGGTGTCGCGCCGGCAAGGTCACCTGCCGGCTACCGGACGTGACGAGCTCGACATCCAGGTCCTTCAGGGCCTCGTAGACCTCGACCACACCCTTCGCCCGCTGGCAGTTGCCGATGTAGACGATGGGACGCGACCCGAGCCCGTACGTCTCGCGGAACGCCCGGACCGCGTCGTCGCTGATGGCGAACTCCTCGAGGTCGAAACCGGGATAGATGACGTGCACGTTCGCGAGCCCGAGATCGCTCAGGGCGTCGTGCCAGTACCGCGAGATTGCGATCACCGCCCTGGCCCGCCGCAGGCGGCGCGCCGCGATCCGGTTGAGCAGGACCTCGACGGGCCGATACGGCCACTCGGTGGTGGACTCGTCGATGTGGTAGATCACGGCGACCGTGCGCGCGGACCGCTCCGGCGCGAGCGCCGCCAGCACCATGTCGTCCTTGATCACGTAGTCGCCGCGGGACCGGCCCGCGTACATGTTGACCAGCATCTCCAGCGGCTTCGCCGGCCGCCAGCGGATCCGCCGCGGGGCCAGCACCTCGAAGGTGACGTCGCAGACCTCGCCGAGGGCCGCGCGCGCGGCCGCGCCGTAGGCGACGCCGCCGTACTGCGTCGAGGCCATGTTCAGCCAGGTCACCACGGGCCGTGCGGGCGAAGTCACTGGTGGGGCGCCGTCACGAAAGCCCATTCGTCGCGCAGCCGCGGCACGTCGAAGTCACGCGCGCGGGCAACGGCGCGGACCGCCCGCTCGGCCGCGGCCGCCGGATCGTCCAGCACGCGCGCGATCGCGCCCGCCAGGGCGAGCTCCGACGCGTCGGGCGGGCTGCCTGCGGGAAGGGCGCGCGGCGACGCCGGCCGGGGCACGATGAGGCCCACCGCCGTCGTCGTGACGCCGGGTCCGAGGGGCAGGTCGGCGTCGAGGTCCATGATTTCGCGCGGCCCGGCCGTGTCGGTCGCAATCACCGGGCACCCGCACGCCATCGCCTCGACCAGCGACATGCCGAACCCCTCCCAGACCGACGGCAGCACGACGGCCCGGGCACGGCTCATGAAAGGAAACGGATTGACGGTCCATCCACCGAACCGCACAGTCCCGGCGAGGTCGAGCTCCTCGGCCATGCCCCGCAGCTCCGCATCGAGCGGACCCTGTCCGAGCAGCAGCCAACGCCCTCCGTCCCCTCGCGCGGTCCGCAGCGCGGCGATCGCACGCAGCAGGTGCCGGTGTCCCTTGGCGTCGGACAGGCGGGCAGGCACGAGGAAGAACGGGCCGTCCGCGGCGAAGCGGCCGTTCTCGTCGTCCGGAAGGGGCTGCGCGCGCAGGCGGTCGATCCGTTCGAGGTCGAGCGGGTTGTGGATGACGCGGATCTTTCCGTCGGACAGCCCGAAACACGCGCGGGCATCCGACGCGAGGGCACGTGACACGGCCACCAGGACCGCGTTCGGCCGTCGGCGCAGGCGGGCGGCGGTCAGCGCCTGGGCCAGCAGCCCCAGCCGGCTCTGCCCGGCCCGCACCGGGTTGTCCACACGCAGCACAGGCCGAGGGGCCGTCCACGCGTTGATCAGATTCGGGATGAGGTCGAGGCTGATCACGGCCGTTGGGCGCACGTCACGTATCAGCCGCGCGAGCCGCCACCGCACCAGCGGCAGTTGCAGCAGCATGCCGGCCCGACCCAGCCGGCGCGACAGCCCGAGGTCGACGATGCGCCCGGCATGCGGATAGTCGACGCGGCGCTGCAGCAGGGCGATCACCGGCGTCGCGAGACCGAGCCGCTCGAACTGCAGCGAGAGATCGGCGATCACGCGCTCGCCGCCGCCGTCGTGGAGGGTGGGCGCAAACAGGATCACCGTGGGGCGATTGCCATCAGGCCGTGCCGTGTGTCCGGTCCCGACGGCACCCGCTCGCTCGTCGGCAGTGCTCACTGCGGCGCGGGCAGGCGCCGCGTGTTGACGGCATGGACCATGTGCAGTGGTCCCACCGGCTCCACGCGCACGTCGAAGGCATGCTCCCGCAGGAACGCCACCATGTCGCCGACCTGGTGGCCGCCCTCGGGATGGCACTCCATGCTGATGCGTCCGAGGCGCCCCAGCAGGTCGGGCGCCGCCGCGAAGAGGATGTCGTACTCGGCGCCCTCGCAGTCCATCTTCAGGAAGTCGACGCCGGCAATCCGGTGTCCGGCCAGGGCCTCGGCCAGGGACTGCACCGGCACGTCGATCGCCTCGGCCGTCCGGCCCGTGTCGGCAAACAACGACCCGCCGCCCTCGTTGGTCCCGGCAGCGTAGAAGCGCGCGGTCCCCGTCGCCGCGCCGACGGCCGTCCGTGTGACGGTGATGGGCCAGCGGGGGTTCAGGTCGCGATGCCGCGAGAGCCGGGCGAAGTTGCCGGCGAATGGCTCGAAGGCGAACACCCGCGCGCCCCGGGTCGCGGCGTACATCGCGAAGAACCCCACATGCGCGCCGATGTCCACGACGACATCCGACGGGCTGATGTCGAAGCCGGAGGGGGTGTAGGTGCGGTGCAGCCAGACCTCGTTGAAGATGTTGCGATCGGTCGTGCCGCTCCGCACGAGGAAGCGCACGCCGTTGCGCAGCTCGTAGGTCACGTCGCCCCGCGCCGCCCCGGCGTAGTCGCGGAAGTACGTGGGCCACGTGCGCAGCAGCCGGGGCACCTCCACTGCCATGCGTGCGCGGGTCACGCGGCCGGCGACCTCACGCCCAGCCCGCGGTCCAGCAGGCCCTGGACCTCGCGGCGAATCAGCCCGTAGTCGTTCGTGTCGTCCGTGCGGCACGCCTGGCCGATGTCGCCGGTCAGGCTGGCATCGCGGTACCGCAGCACGAACGTCCGGTTCACCGCCTGCAGGTCGGACCGCGGCACTCGCGCGGCCGCGGCAAGCAGGGGCACGAGGGCCTCGACCGACGCGACGCGGCGGCACATCGGGTGGTGCTCGTAGAACACGCGGCCGAGGATGAACGTCGGCACGCCGTCGAGCGCCGCCTCCAGCCCGACGGTGCTCGTCAGGGTGACGACCGCCTGGCAGCCGGCGAGCAGCGTGCGCGTCGAGCAGGCCGGCGAGACCACCACCACGTTCGGCAGCCGGTGCAGGCGCCGGTAGAAGGACGAGCGCCGCTCGCCGCGGCACGACGGGTGCTCCTTGACGGCCAGCCGCATGGGATACGGCAGCGCCTGCGCGATGGCCGTGATCGTGGCCACCTGATCGTAGAAGAACGGGGCCTGCACCGACGTCGATGCCTCCGGCTGCACCTGGAGTGGAAACACCACGTACGGTCCCTCGGGTGGCGCCGGGGACAGCCACTTCCCCTGGCGCCGCGCGCGCCAGCCGCTCGCCAGCGATTGCCAGGGCCGCTGGAGCTCGTTCCGGATGGCCGCCTCGCTCTCGTAATCCGCCGGCCAGTACGCCCCGCGGTGCCGCAGGTAGTGCCCCCAGGCGCCCGCCGCGTCGCCGACCCGCGACGCATACCGCGTCGCGCGCCGGAGCGGCCCGACCGGCCGGTGATACTTCTGGTACGCCGGCTGCGTGCGATGCTCCACGAGGTCGTCGATCCAGCCGTCGGCCCACGCCGCATCGTCCGGTGCGACCGCGGCGTCGGCGCCGCTGGCGTACAGGCTCGAGGTGTAGCCGCGGTCGTAGACGTCGATGTGCCCCTCGATGCGGGAGGCCATCAGGCCGAGGTAGGGGATGCCGCGGTCGGCGCAGATCGCGGCGGCCATGCAGGTGAAGAGATTCGCGGGCGGCTCACTCACGACCACGTCGGGACGCTCGCGATCGAGCGTGTCGGCGAGGAACGCGCCGAGATCGTCCACCCAGCGCCGGGCGCGCGGGTAGTCGAAGCGAAGCACGTGCTGCTTGCGCACGAGGGACGGATAGAGCGTGCTCCACGGGTGAGCCGGCGGCGCTGACGCACGGGGGCGCGTGCCACCCAGCCAGTCGATCTTCGAGGCTCGCCGGGCCTCCCGCGGAAAGTGCCGCCCCTTCCAGTGCTCGGAGACCTTCCCGTTCGCGACGACCAGCACGTCGCCACCGTCGTCGACGATGCGAGAGGCCAGGCGGCCGAGGAACTCCATCATGAACGGCGCCTGGTTGACCAGGAACGCCCACGTCATGCGGCCCTCACGCCGGGAGTGCCTCCACGAGCGCGTCCACCACACGCGCCACGTCCGCCGGTTCCAGGCCGGGGAACATGGGCAGGCTCAGGATGCGGGCCGCCTGCGACTCCGCGACCGGGCACAGGCCCTCGTGGCCGCCGAATGCCCGCCGGTAATAGGGGTGCAGGTGCACGGGCGGATAGTGGACGGCACACCGGATGCCCCGCGCCCTCAGCGCGGACGCAACCTGGTCGCGCGCGGCGGCCGACGGGACGTCGAGTGCCACCACGTAGAGGTGATACGCATGGTCCACGTCCGGCGCGACGGCCAGCGGGGTGATGCCCCGCCGTCCGGCCAGGCGCCGGTCGTACTCCGCCGCGAGGGCGCGACGCGCGGTGAGAAAGGCGTCGAGCCGCCGAAGCTGCGACAGCCCCAGCGCGCAGTTGATGTCGCTCAGGCGGTAGTTGAAGCCGAGGTCGATCATCTCGTAGCCGGTCGTCCCTGCGGCGTCGCGCGCCCGGTGGTCCGAGGAGATGCCGTGCTGCCGGAAGAGCCGCGCCCGGGCGGCCAGCGCCTCGTCGTCGGTCACCACCATGCCGCCCTCGCCGGTGGTGATGTGCTTGACGGGGTGGAAGCTGAAGATCGAGACGTCGGCGAGCGAGCCGGCCGGGCGGCCCTGATAGCGGGCGCCGAGCGCATGGCACGCGTCAGCGACGAGCGGCACGCCGGCACGCGTCGCGACGTCGCGCAGCCGCGCGTAGTCGCACGGCTGTCCCGCGTAGTCGACGGCCACGATCGCGCGCGTCGCCGGGGTGAGGCGCGCCTCGACACTGGCGGGATCGACGAGGAGCCGATCGGGATCCACGTCGGTGAAGACGGGCGTCGCCTGGCGCATGGCCACGGCGTTGGCCGTGGCGGCAAAGGTCAGGGCGGGCACGAGCACCTCGTCCCCGGGCCCGAGGCCGAGCGCGTAGTACGCACAGTGGAGCGCTGCCGTCCCGTTGGCCACGGCCACCGCGTGCCGGGCCCCGACGGCCTCGGCGAACGCCTGCTCGAAGCGCCCGACGACCGGCCCGGTGGTGAGCCAGTCCGAGCGCAGCACGTCCACCACTGCCGCGATGTCCTGCTCGTCCACCATCTGCCGCCCGTACGGCAGGGGGCGGGCCGGGTCACTCACCGCGGCTGCCACTCCGCCAGCAGGCTGAGCAGGTCGGCTTCCGACAGGGTGCGGGTGCCCTCGACGTCGCTGCTGTAGCGGAAGTCGGGTGGCACCGGCGCCGACCCCGTCTGGTAGTCACGCTGCCACCACGGGTCCTTCGGCTGAATCACGAACAAGCCGTCGCGCTCGAGGGTGCGCGGGATCTCCTCGTCGGAGATGAGCTGCTCGTGCAGCTTCTCGCCGCTCCGCACGCCGATCTCGTCGAGCTCGCAGCCGGGCGCGAGCACCCGGGCGACGTCCAGCAGGCTCACCGACGGCAGCCTGGGCACGAACACCTCACCGCCGATCATCTCCGTGGTGCACCGCACGACGAAGCGTACGCCCTGCTCGAGGGTGAGCCAGAACCGGGTCATGCGCGGATCGGTGATCGTCACGCGACCCGACGCGCGCTGCTGGACGAACCGCGGCACGACGCTGCCGCGGCTGCCGATCACGTTGCCGTACCGGACGCAGCTGAAGCGGGTCGGCCGGTCGCCGACGTACACGTTGGCCTGCACGAACAGCTTCTCGGCCACGAGCTTCGTGGCGCCGTACAGGTTGACCGGGCTCACCGCCTTGTCGGTCGAGAGCGCCATGACGCGGGTCACGCCCGCGTCGATCGCGGCGTCGATGACGTTCTTCGCGCCGATGATGTTGGTCTGGACGGCCTCGAACGGGTTGTACTCGCACGCCGGCACCTGCTTCATCGCCGCCGCGTGCACCACCACGTCCACGCCGTGCAGCGCGCGCCCGAGGCGGTCCCGGTCGCGCACGTCGCCGACGAAGTACCGGATGGGCGACGACGGTCCTTCGGGGAAGGCGTCGCGCATCTCGTGCTGCTTCAGCTCGTCTCGGCTGAAGACAATCAGCTTCCGTGGATGGAGCTCGGCCAGGGCGTGTTGCACGAACCGCCGGCCGAAGGACCCCGTCCCTCCCGTGACCAGCACGGTGGTGGCAGACCAGTCCAATGGCGTCAAGGATGGATTCCGGGAGCGGGGACCGGCATGCCGGCCCCCGTCGGTTGAAGGGACCCGCGCGGTCAGGCGACTTCGCTCGACCCGTAATAGCGGGCGTACTCCTTGCGGTAGTACGGCGAGTAGTAATAGGGGTTCTTGTCGAGGGCCACGCGGTTGAGCACGGCCCCGTAGAAGTGGGCCTTGCCGCCCTCGAGCATCTCGACGGCATGTCGCGCCGAGCTGCGGTGGGTCATCTCGGCGCCCACCACGTAAACCACCCCGTGCGCGTGGTGCGCGACCACCACCGCGTCGGTCACCGCCATCACCGGCGGCGTGTCGAGCACGATCCAGTCGAAGTGCCCGGCGAGGCCGCGCATGAAGTCGCGGAACCGCTTCGAGCCGAGGAGCTCCGCGGGGTTCGGCGGGTGCTTGCCGGCCGGCAGCACCCAGAGGTTCGGGGTGCCCGACTTGCGCACCGCGTCGCTCGCCTTGGCGTCGCCGACCATCACGTTGGAGAGCCCGGGCTCGGAGGGACAGCCGCAGAGCGTGTGCACGCGGGGCCGCCGCATGTCGCAGTCCATCAGCAGCACGCGCTGCCCGGCCTGCGCGAGGGAGATCGCCAGGTTGCCGGCGACGACCGTCTTGCCCTCGCCCGGCCCCGTGCTGGTGACCACCAGCGTCTTCGACGCGTCCTCCGCGCTCGAGAACAACAGGTTCGTCCGCAGCGACTTGATCGCCTCGGCAAACGACGCCGGGACCTCGGACGACACGAGCGGGTCGTGCTCGCCGGGCCGGAGCGTGATCGCCGGCAGCAGCCCCAGGCACGGCATCCGGAGCTGTTCCTTGATCTCCTCCGGCGACTTGATGCGCCCGTCGAGGTACTCCGAGAAGAACGCCAGGCCCACGCCGAGGAAGAGGCCGCCCAGCAGCCCCAGGGCGAGGTTGTTCCGGCGGTTCGGCGACGAGGGCGCCCGCGGCGGCTCCGCCGCGTCGACCACGCGGATGTTGTTCGTGCGCAGGTCGCTCGAGATGTCGGTCTCGCGCGTGCGCTGCAGCAGGCCCTCGAAGAGCTGGCGGTTGGCCTGGGCGTCACGCTGCAGGGCGCCGTACTGGATCGAGGCGCGGTTCAGGTCCTGGGCCTCGCCGCGCTGCTGCTCGAGGGCCGACTGCAGCGACCGCTCGTTGGCCAGCGCCGCCTGGTAGTCGTTCCGCAGCGCCTGCACCACCTTCTGGATCTCGCCGTCGATGCGCCGCTGCACCGCCGCAATCGCGGTGGCGTTCTTCACCATGTCGGGATGCCGCTCGCCGAGCTTCTCGGCAAGCTGCGCCCGCTGCTGCTGGAGCTGCGCCAGCTCGGTGCGCTGCTGCTGGATGAAGACGTTGTTGAGCACCGCGGGCACCGTGTCCAGCGCCGCCTTGTCGGCCGAGAGGTTGCGGACCTGGTTGTAGACCGCTTCCTTCTCGATCCGCTCGGTGCGCGCGCGTGTCACCGCCGAGGTCAGCTCCGTGAGGCGCTGGACCACGATGTTCTGCCGGTCCTCGAGCGACACCGCGCCGGTCTGCTCGCGGTAGGCCTGGAGCTTCTGCTCCGCCTCCTCCACGTGCTCGCGCTGCTCGCTCATCCGATCCGAGAGCCAGTCGGCGGCCTCCTTCGAGGCGAGGTACTTGTGCTCGAGGTTCTGGTCGATGTACGCCGCCGCATGCGCGTTCGCCAGCCGCGCGGAGAACGCCGGGTCCGTCGTGACGAACGCCACCTCCACGATCCGGCTGTTCCGCACGGGCTCGATGCGCAGGCTCGCCAGGTAACGGTCGATGACGCGCGCCTGGTCCACGGTCTCTCCCGCCCCCGGCTCCGGCGGGGCCGGGGTCCCGTTCCGGTCCACCAGGCCCTGCGCCCACCGAAGCACCCGCGTCGTCAGGCCGTCGGACCCCGGCGCCGGGTTGAAGTACGGGGCCTCCCACAACTGCTCGTGATCGATCGCGCGGCGCGCCAGGGCGCGGCTCTCGAGGATGCGGTACTGCGTCTGGTAGTAGTCGGGGCTCAGCCGGTTCTCCTCGACCACCGGCTGGAACGCGACGACGTTCGCATCCTCGTTCTCGATCAGCACCTGGGCGGCCGAACGGTAGAGCGGGATGGCGGTGAACGTGTGCACCGACACGGCGCCGAAGACCAGCACGAACGCGAGGATGGCAATCCAGCGGCGCTTGTACAGCACACGCACGTAGTCCATCAGGTGGACGCCGTCGCCGCCCGATCGCACCGTGGCCGGCGCGCCGGCGTAGCCATAGCCGTAGCCCGAGCGACGGGCGTCGTGCCCGCCGGTGAACTCCGGCGCCGGCGGGAGCCCGCCGTCGCTGATCGATCGAGGACGCTCGGCGGGAGAGGACGCGGGCGGGTCGGGCAACGGAAGTTCGTCAGACATACCTGGCTGGCCTTGGTGCGGACGCGCACCGGATCCCGGGGCGTCCACTCACACGCACGATCACACGATCAGAAAAAGCGCTCCGGCACGATGATGGTGTCGCCCGGGCGGACGACGTAGTCGAGCTTCACCTTGATTTCGACCTTGTTGCCATCGTCCAGGCGGACGATCTTGATTCGGCCGGTCGATCCCCGATCGGTGATCCCGCCGGCAAGCGACAGCGCCTGCAGCACCGTCGTGCCGCGGGTGATGGGGTAGGCGCCGGGACTCTTGACCTGGCCGAAGACATAGATGGTCTCGGCACGCGGCACGAAGATCGTGTCGCCGTCCTGCAGGACGACGTTCTGGTCCAGCTCGCCGCTCTGCAGGCTCTTGAGGTTCACCGTCTCGACGTCCGCGTCGTCTTCGCCCCTGGGAATCGTGGGCCCGTCGCCGGACGCGCCGTCCGGCTGCGTCTTCTTCCGCACGATGATCGCCTCGCCACTGGCGGACGGGAGCGTGGACCCGGCGCGCGCGATGGCCTCGATGAGGGACATCTGGCCGGTGAGCGGGTAGGTGCCCGGGTTGCGGACCTCCCCCACCATGAAGATCTTCTGGCTGCGGTACTGCTCGACCGAGACGGACAGCTGCGGATCGCGGAAGTAGCCGTCCATCAGCAGGCGTCGCAGCTCGCCTTCGACCTGGCGCAACGTGAGGCCACCGGCCTGGACGCGGCCCACGAGCGGGAAGGTGAACGTGCCGTCCGCGTCGACCGGATAGCGGCCCCCGAGTTCCTCCTGGTCGTACAGGTTGATCTGGAGGATGTCCTCGGCGCCGATCTCGTAATCGGAGCCGGCGCGGGGCGCGGCGGTGACCGTGGCGCCCGGCTGTGACGCGGCCGGCGGCGGGGCGGCCTGTGGCGCGGAGGCCGGGGCCTGCGCGGCGAGCAGCGCGCCGCTGGCGAGCAGCCACAGGGCACACGCCAGCCGGCCAGGCCGCCACCGGGAGTCCGACGCGCGGGACGTGGAGGTGAAGCTAGAACCCATATGTCACCGAAAGCCCGGCCCGGATGCCGCGGTACGAGCGAGGCTGGAGAGAGGAGAGGCGCTCCAGGAGCTGGACGTCGAACCCAATCCGCTTGTCGGCGTCCAGCGCGTAGCCGAGGCCCCCTCCGATGCGGTTCACGCGGTCGGTCCCGCGCAGGCTCTCGCCGGCGGCCGTCCGCCCGCCAACGGGCCGGTATGCCAGGCGGTCGCGGCCGCCGAGCAGCTGCAGGTCGAACCGCCCCACGATAGCCTGCGTGAGCGTGGCCGTCCACCCTGTCTGGACGTAATACGGGTTTGCGCGATCGAACGAGTACTGCACGTCACGGGTCACATCGGCGCTCAGCCGCGTGCGGGTCGGGGCGGTGTAGGAGACACCCACCTCGGCCGTGATGCCGCTGTACTCCGGCAGGGTCCCGCCGTCGGCCGACATCAGGCGGCGATACCCCACGAAGGCGTTCCCGCGAATCAGCGCAAACTGTCCCAGTTCGAGCCCGGTCTGGATGCGGGTCGTGTCGGCATTGCGCTCGGGGGCGTGCTCGAACCGTTCCCGCTCGCCGGCGACCCTGAAGACCCAGGTCGTCAAGACGGTGAGGTGCTGCTGCCATTCCACCTGGACCGTGTCGAGCGTGCGGTCCAGCACCTGGTTCAGGGCCTGCCCGCCGAAGACCGCGTCGCCATCGTACTGGTAGCGGCGGCGGTGCGCCGACACCTCCACGGTGCTCTTCGCGCCCACTCGCGCCGCGAGGCCGACCTGCAAGCCCGACTCAATCCGCTGCGCCCGCGCGTCGATCTCGTAGCCGGGGCGTTCGCGCGTGCGGATGCCCGAGACACCGACGAACGGGCGCAGACGGTTCGCCCGGTAGTCGAAGCGCACGTCGGAGTAGAGGTTCGCCGAGCGCTCGGCCTCGTACTTCTGGAAGTAGACGAGATCGACCCGCCCCGTGGCCGTGACGAGGCCGCGTCCCAGGCGCAGCCACGCCTCCGTCCCCGGGGACGCGGTGAACGTGAAGTCCTGCCTGGCATCGCCGGCCTCGTTGAACACGTTCGTGTCCACCCCGAGATTGGTCAGCGTCACCCGGGGCGCCAGGCCCAACGCGCCAATCCGCACCGGCGCGTCCGCCACGGGATCCGCATCAGCCTGCTGCGCCGACGCAGGAACGGCCAGCGCAAGCGCCGAGGCGACCGCGACGCCGACGAGGAAGTCAGGGAACCGTTTCAACACGATCGAAGCTGCCATCAGGGTGATACCGGACCCAGCGGGTGGGATGGCCGAGGCCGCCAGGGTCGAGACCGACGGCCCGCAGCACGGGAGGCGCCTCCGGCGCGCGCGGCGCGTCGTACTCCTCCCACTTGTCGACGCGGGCGTCCCGCGTGGTGTCCGTTTCGATACGCGCGACGTACCGGCCGTCCGCGCTCGGGTACGACCACATGTCCTCGACCCCGTCATTGCGCGTCGAGCCGCCAATGCTGACCATCACGGGCGGGGTGCCGTCGTAGTGCTCCCAGCGATCGACGATCCCGTCTTCGTCGGTGTCGACCTCGATGCGCAGCAGTTGCGACCCGTCCCAGATGCTGACCGTCTCGACGAACCCGTCACGGTCGCGGTCGACGGTGAGGCGGCGCAAGCGGCCGCTGGACGGATCGTACTGGGCGCTCACGTTGTCGCGGTCCACCTGGAACCCGGTCTGCCGCGGGTCCGGCTGGCCCTGGCAGGCGGCGAGTCCGCCGGCCATGCCCAGCAGCAGGCCGATGAAGCCAGCTCGGCGGAGTCCACGAGAACGGCTGAGATGCAAGACCGGTGGAATTTCGGGTAAAGCTTCGCCCCGTAACTTACAGATGAAGTGCTGCAAGCCAGGCAGGCATGGATGGGGGGCACATCGTCCCCGCCGGATCCCGTCATGTCTCGAAACGAAACCCGGCAGCCAGCCGATTCTACTCCGGTCGCTGGCGGAGTCAATAGAACTCTAGATGACAACTTGGTCATCTTATCGCCACCGCTCGTGCTCGCCAAGCCGGGTCAACGGGTTGTCCAGCCGGCCAGCGGAAGCCGCCGCAGAATCGGCGTGGCTCCGCTGGACTTGAGCCGGAGCCGGCCGGCGCGTGGATAGGCCCCGGAAATCCCGACCGCCCATCGGCGGCTCCGATGCCCGATCTCGGGGTTTTCGGCTGGAAAAGGGCGGTTCTTCCGCCCAGCCGGCCCGCGGACCGCGGGCGTTGCGAGACGGCAACGTCCCGCCCATTGACAGAGAGATATATAGAGAGACGTCGCGCGGTAATCGAAAGGGAAACGGCTTCCAGGGGCAGGGGTCAGAAGAGCGAGGGCCGACCGCTGCCTCCGAGCAGCGACGCGTCCATGGTGGCGACGATGCGGGCACCGCTGCCGTCGCCCCACGCGACAGCGAGGGTCATCACGGGCAGGCCACCGGCCCGGATGCTCACGCCGGCGCCGTAGCTGCTGTCGAGGCGCGACAGCGCGAGGGCGGAACGCCGGCTTGCGACCTGGCCCTGCTCCGCCATCAGGTACGCGCCAACCGGGCCCCAGACGGAATGCTCGAAGATCTGCTGGAACACGAGGAGGTGCGGGCCACGGAACCGGTAGTCCTCGTAGGCCGCAAGCAGGCGCTCGCCGTCGATGTTCGATCCGCCCAGGGTGGGCTGGAAGTAGAAGGGCACGCGACTTCCCTGGAACGGCACGCTCGAGACGACCATCGCGCGCAGGCTGATCGAGCCGGTACGGTTCCTCGAGACCGTGAGCGGCGGGCAGGCGTTCGATCCGACGGACACGAAGCACTCGTCTGGTCCGTTGGTCGCGAGCGGTCCGGGCGACGTCACGCGCCGGTAGAGCGGGATGTCGTGCCGAAGGTCGATGGTCCAGCGGTGAAAGGACGCGTTGGCGCCACGACCCGCGATGAACTGCTGCAGTCCGGCAAGATAGTCGAGCCGCACGCGACCGCCAGCGAGCGTGGGGCGAACCCGGATTGCCTCCTGCAACTCCAGCGTACCCGGCTGGTCGCTGATACCTGGCGCCCTCGCGTCGTCGTACAGACTGCCCGTCGAGGGCACGTCGCCGTCGCCCGGACGGAGCTGGACGAAGCGTCCGTTGACGGCGCCCACGGCGGAGGCGCGGAGCGGGCCGCCGAGGGGCACGACGGCGCGGCCGCCCACAATCGTCTGCCGCTCGCCAAACGACGTCCGGAGCCTCCCGGAGCCGGCGGGGTCCGGCCCGTAGAAGTCCACGCGCTCGAGCGAGGTCGACTGCACGTACGTCTCGAACACGGAGTACTCGCGCAGACCGCCCGTGACCGGCGCCGTGTCAGCCGCCACGACGATCGCCGGTGCCTCGACGTCGGTATGGATGAACCGCGTGTAGAAGCCGGCGCGCCAGGATCCGCCGGGGGCTGCCACCGCGTCCGCGTTGAAGCTGATCTTCCAGCGCTCGCTGGGGGTGTATCGCTCGACGAAGGCCAGGCCGAACGCGAACCCGTTGCCGGGCGCCAGGTTGCCGAGCGCGACGTGGAACGGATAGTCGGTGGCAAGCGTCACGGCGCACGACGCCAGCTTGCCGGCGTCAGCCTCGGTGCACGTCTCGGCAATCCGCTCGCGTTCACGTCGCCAGTCGGAGGCGATGCGGCTCTCCTGCGCGAACGCGGTCGTCGCGGTCGTCAGGAGCACGGCGAGGACGAACATCCGCATGTCAGCGCGCCTTCGTCGGTCGCGGCGCGCGGCGCGCGCGCTTCACGGCTCGCCGTGGCGGGAGCGGCAACTGGTCGGCATGCGGCAACTGGCGCATCAGCTGCTCGGTGCGCGCCGCGGCTTCGGCCTCGGTTCGCGGCGGCCGTGGGGTGCGGCCGCGCCGGCGGCCGGCCGGCAGCACGGCCCATTCGAGGTGCTCGACCTGCTGCTTCAACAGGTCCGATGCCCGGCGCCCGGGATTGAACGCCGAGGATGGAGGCTTCGGGACGCGGATGATGGCCATGTCTCTCAACCCAAACGGAATTGCGGGGTGTCGGTGCGCGGCACGCCCATGGTGAGCAGGGTCTCGAACGTCGCGGCCGCCCGCTCGCGTGGGGATCGGTCCGCGTAGTCGCCGAGGAAGTGGCGCGTCACCGTTCCCGGAATCGAGGCGTGCTCGAAGATCTGGTTGACCACCGTGCCACGCGGCACCCAGGGCGACACCAGCACCGCCGGCACACGGACGCCAAGCCGATCGAACAGGAACGGCCGGCCGGTGCCGGTGCTCTCGGGCTGGGCGACGAAGCCATCCGGCGGGCAGGCCGGCGGCGGCACGTGGTCGTAGATCCCTCCGTGCTCGTCGTAGGTGACGAGCAGCGCGGTCTTCTGCCAGAGTGCGTCGTTGGCGCGAATCGCGTTGTACACGCTCGCGATGAACCGCTCGCCTTCCAGCACGTGATGGTCGGGATGCTGATCGGACGCGAGCAGCGCGCCACCATCGGGACCCGTGTGATCGGTGTAGTTGGGCTCGACGAAGCTGTAGTCGGGCAGCGCACCCCGCCGGCAGTCATCGAGGAACTGCTCGTACGTCCCGAAGAACTGCGGCTGGTGCTGCAGCAGGTTGACGATCTCCATCGTCGAGCTCTGCTGGTCGAAGTAGTAGATCTTCCCACGCTTGTTCGCGGCCTCGAGCCGCTGGTACACGCTCTTGTACTGCACGTTCGGATAGAAGATCTGCATGCCCACGTGGCCGAACGACGTGCCGTAGTGGGCGAAGGCGCGGTTGCAGAGGGTCGGTCCCGGTATCGACGAGAACCACCGGTTGAAGACGGCGAACTCGGTGGCGAGCGTCGTGATCACGGGCAGCCGCTCTGGCCGGAAGTAGCTCATGATCTTCCGCGCGTGCCGCACGTCCCGGCGCTTCTCGTAGTACTGGCGCACGAAACCCTGCATCGTCGCGACGCGGCCGGGAGTCGTGTCGCCCGCGAAGATCTGGACGTCCACCTCGTCGAAGTCATGCCCGGGGTCGGGGTCGAGCTGCCCCTGGTAGCGCGCGTCGTCCTTCACGCGCACCTGGCGGCCGGTCGTGTCGGGATTCGACTCGGTCCCGGCCAGGCCGTCGATGCGGGAATCGCGCGCGCGCAGCCCGCCCAGCATGTGGTCGAACGACCGGTTCTCCATCATCAGCACGACGATGTGGCGCAGGGCGTCGAGTCCGGGTGTGGCCATGGCGGAGCGCTCGGGTACGAGAGTCCACGGGACAGGGCCCGCCCCGCGAGCGTGAGCAGGCGCGCGACGGCCTTATCCCCTCGGCCGTTCCGCGGGCGCGCAGGGGGGCGCGCGGGGGGAGGGCGGAACGAGCCGGGCCCAGTATAGGGGCACCCGGCCCCGGTGGCCGCGGCTCGTTGCACAGAGGTCGGACCGACGCGGCGCGATCGACCGATCGTTCAACTCCTGAACGATCGGTCGACCCGGCCCGGGCCGCCGCCGGAGCGCCGACGCTGCCGGGAAGTCGTTAGCCGTTTCAGTACGATTTGACGTGATTTCGACAACTAAACAAGTCGTTTAATAACCGGCCGCCGCCACCAACTCCATGAGCGCGTGGCGGTTGCCGGACGGGCGCCGGGCGGCGTCACCGGTACCCATTGTGCAGGCCTGGGGCACAGGTCCCCGCCACACGTCCCGCTCGAACATCGCCTGCTCGAGGAAGGAGCGACCGCGATGAGACGCCAGCTCACCAGGAAGGAGTTCCTCGCCACCGCGACCAAGACCGCCGTCGCCGCGGCGTCGGTCGGGGCGGTCGGTGCCGTCGGCGCGGACCTCTTCGCCGCCGATGACCAGTTCCGGCAGTCGCCGATCGTCGCGCACGCGGTGGGCACGGCATGGCCGTGGCCGTACGCGGCGCTGGATCCGGAGGACGTGCGCAAGCGCGGTCACAAGAACTACTACGACGGCGGGTGCGGTTACGGGGCCTTCAACGGCCTCGTGTCCGCGCTGGCCGAGACGGTCGGCGAGCCGTGGACCCTCGTGCCGACGCAGATGTTCTACTACGGGTCCGGCGGCGGGGCCGGCTGGGGCACGCTGTGCGGCGCGCTCAACGGGGCGGCGGCCGCCATCAGCATGGCGGTCGACCGCACGAATGCGAGCGCCATCGTCAGCGAGCTCTTCGGCTGGTACACGGCCACGCTGTTCCCGAGCGACATCAGCAACGACTATGCGCGGCAGCACGTGTTCCTGATCGACCGGAACGACAAGGCGCTGCCCCAGACGCTGCCGGGGTCCCCGCTCTGCCACGCGTCGGTCACCAGCTGGTGCACGGAGACCGGCTTCAAGGCGACGGCACCGGAACGCGCCGAGCGCTGCGCGCGCCTCACCGGCGACACGGCGGCGCGTGCCGCGGAGCTGCTCAACGCCTTCAAGGCGGGCCAGTTCCGCGCCACGTTCGTGCCCGCGCGCGCGGTGACCGATTGCCAGGGCTGCCACGGCTCGGCCATCGCGAACGTGCAGTCGGGCGTGAAGATGGATTGCCAGGGCTGCCACCGCGAGAGCTGGGCGCACCTGTACTGACCACGGGCGCGTCGGGGTCTGCCGCCCCAGCCCGGTCGCTCCCGGGGCTCGCGGGCGGCCGGAGCCGCCGGCGGCGGACCTCACGCCCGTGGTCCACCCGTACCGCCAACGAGACGGGCCGCGCCTGCGCGCGCCGCGCATGGCTGACGGCCCCCACCGCCCGGAAATCGCGCCGGGGAGCCCGCATGGCTCCCGATCGAGGTGCCTGCCATGGAGTGTCCAGGAGTCGTCCGCGCCCGCGCCCTGTGCGTTGTCGCGGCCGCCGTCGCCTGGCTGGTCCTGCCCGGACCCGCCGCCGCGTCGACGACCGCCGGCGACCAGGTCGTCAGCGCGGGCTATGTCGGAGAAGAGACCTGCCTGAGCTGCCATGAGGGCCAGACACGCGGGTACGACGGCAGCGTGCATGCGCGCGCGTGGAACGCCGCCACCCCGATGGCCAATCACGGCTGCGAGAGCTGTCATGGGCCCGGCCAGGCCCATGTGGATGCCGGCGGCGACCCGTCGCGCATCCGCACGTTTGCCAGCACGGCGACGGCCCGCGAGACGAGCGCCGCCTGCCTCGAGTGCCACGCCAGCGGCGCCCGTGCCATGTGGCAGGGCAGCCAGCACGACTTCCGCGGCATGGCCTGCACGTCCTGCCACAGCGTGCACGAGCCGAAGTCGGACCGCCGGCTGCTCCGCACGTCGCTGCAGATCGAGACATGCCAGCAGTGCCATCGCGGCGAGGTCCAGAAGCTGCATCGCTCGTCGCACATGCCCGTCGCCGAAGGCCAGCTCGAGTGCTCGTCGTGCCACAACCCGCACGGCTCGAGCAACGAGCGCCTGCTGAAGGTGGGGATGTCGGTGAACCAGTCGTGCGAGGGCTGCCACGCCGACAAACGCGGGCCGCACCTGTGGGAGCACGCGCCGGTGACCGAGCGGTGCACGACCTGCCACGACGCGCACGGCTCGACCAACGACCGGATGCTCGTCGCGAAGGCGCCGTTCCTCTGCCAGCGGTGCCACGTCTCGGCGCAGCACCCGTCCACCGCCTATGACGGCTACCAGCTCCAGGCCACGACCAACGCCAATCGCGTCTACGGGCGGTCGTGCGCGGCCTGCCACCAGAACATCCACGGGTCGAACGCGCCCTCGGGCCGCGCGTTCCTGCGGTAAGGGAGGAGGGACCCGCGATGGACGCACGACTGCTCGTCTCGATCCTCGCCCTGCTGCTGGCCGCCGCCGGTCCGGCCGGCGCGCAACAGCCGCCGCTGCCCAGCGTGCCCCTCGGCACGTTCGACGTCGGCTTCCGCGCCGCCAGCGTGGACGGCGACGCCGCACGCTTCCAGCGGTACCGTGACATCCGCGACAAGGGGGCGGGCGTGAACGTCAGCCTCGATCGCGAGGCCACCACCTGGGCCTTCTCGCTCGGCGCCCGCAACCTCGGCTACCGCGACCAGCGCGTCGCGGTCGAGGCCGCCGCCAACCGCGTCCAGGCCACCTTCGCCTGGACCCAGGTGCCGCTCTTCTATGGCGCCACGACGGCGACCGCGTACGCCGAGGCCGCGCCGGGCGTGCTCACGCTCGACCCGGCCGTCCGGCTGGCCGTGCAGAACGGCGCCATCGGGATCCCTCGCACGCCGGCACAGGCCCTCACCGGGTCGATCTACCGCGGGCTGGCGTCGCCCTTCGATCTCGACTCGCGCCGGGACACCGGCGCCTTCACGCTGAAGTACGCCGCGACTCCCGCGCTGGCCGTCGATGTTGCCGTCACCAGCGCGGCGCGGACCGGCACGCAGCCGTGGGGCGCCGGCATGGCCTTCAGCGTGCTGCCCGAGGTCGCCCTGCCGCTCGACAGCCGCACGACGAACGTCGCGGCCGGCGTGGAATGGACGAACCGGCGCGGCATGTTCCGCGTGGGTTACGAGGGCTCGTACTTCGACAACCGGATCGAGGCGCTGAGCTGGGACAACCCGGTGCGAGCCACCGACTACGCGTCGAACCCGTGGACGGTCACGGGCTACGACCCCAGCGGGTACATCACCGGCAACGGCGCCGCCACCGGACGGATGGCCCTGGCGCCGAGCAACTTCACCAACGGCGTGAGCGGACTCGGCATAGTGAAGCTGCCGTACCAGGCCGCGATCAACGGCGCGGTCGGCTACGTGGTGATGCGGCAGGACGCCGCGCTCATCCCGTGGACGAGCAATGCCGTCATCGCCAGCCCCCTCGTCCATGCGCTGTATCCCGGGCTCGCCAGCCTCGACCGCCCGACCGCCGACATGGACGTGCGGCTGCTGAACGCGAACCTGAACTACACCGTCCGGCCGAACCGGTACGTCGGCCTGACGGCGAAGTACCGCTTCTTCAACCGTGACGACCGGACGGCGCCGTTCGACGCCACCGATTACGTCCGCATGGACGCCGCGCCCGAGGACACCGGGGCGGTGACCGCACCGCTCGACATCACGCGCAACAAGGTCGATGTGGACGTGACGCTGTCACCGGTCCGGTACGTGTCGTTCCACGCCGGGGCCGGTTACGACGTGCTCGACCACCCGCGCGTCTACGCGCGCATCGCGGACACGACCGTGCGCGTCTCCGCGGACACGGTGGGGAACCGCTTCGTCACGCTTCGCGCGCGCGTCGAGCACACACGGCGCGTCGGCTCGGATCTGGATGCGGGGCGGGTCGCCAGCCTCGGACTGCAGCCCGAGGCCCGCGCCTTCGACGATGCGGACCGCACGCGGAACCGGGGCACGGCGGTCGTGGACGTGACGCCGGTGCCGTTCATCGTCGTGAACGCGTCGGTGTTCGTGGGCCGGGACACCTACGACGGCGACGGACAGCAGTTCGGGTTGCTCAGCAACGACAACACCGGCTTCACCATCGGCGCCGGCTACATCCCGTCGCCCGAGATCGCGTTCAATGCGTACTACGGGCACGAGAAGTATGCGTCGCTGCAGGCCTCACGCGCGGCCAACCCGGCCCCCGATCCCTCGTGGACCGACGCCAGCCGCAACTGGAACCTGGACGCGGACGAGCTCGTCGAGACCGTCGGCGTGACGCTCGACCTGATTCGCGCGTTTCCGCGCACGGAGATCCGGGCCGGCTACGACTGGAACGACTCGAACCAGGGCTTCGTGCACAGCGGGCCGCGCATCGACGCGCTGGCGGCCATCGGCCAGTTCGTCCCGCTGCCGGCCGTCACCAATCGCTGGCAGCGTGGCACGCTCGACGTGCGCTACTTCGTCACCAGCCGCATCGGCATTGGCGCCGGCTACTGGTACGACCGGTACGACGTCACCGACTACCAGACGCTGTCGTTTGCCGACGGCACGCCCCGGATCGACTATCTCGGCAGCCTCACCCTCGGGTACGGCTACCGCCCGTTCGAGGCGCACACGGGCTTCCTGCGGCTGATCTACTCGTTCTAGGGTCACTTCGCGCGCGGCGGCTCAGGGAGCCGTCGCGCGCCCTTCTCGCCGCTCGACCGCGAGCGCGGGACCGCCTACCGCGGCGCCGTGGCTGTCCGCAACGTGAAGGTGAACTGCGCGCCGTCGCCGGGCTCGCTCCGCACCCAGATCCGCCCGCCGTGCGCCTCGATGATCTGGCGACAGATCGAGAGGCCGAGCCCGTGCCCCCGCTCGTCCGGCGGTTCCTTTCGCCAGTACGACGAGAAGATCCGCACCTGGTCCTCCGGTGCGATCCCCGGCCCGTCGTCGGCCACCGAGAAGTGCACCTCGCCGCCGACCAGCTCGGCGTGCACCGCCACGTGCCCGCCGGCCTGGGTGAACTTGGCCGCGTTGCCGACAAGGTTCTGGAACACCTCACACAGCCGCAGTGGGTCGGCCCAGACGGCCGGGAGTCCTTCGCCGTCGTGCACGGACAGGCTCAGGCGGGCTCGCTCGGCCAGCGGCGTCCCGAGCGCGGCCACATCGGCAAGCAGGTCGCGAGTGCACACCCACCCGGGCTGGACGAGCACCCGCCCGTCCGCCGAGACGTCGAGCAGGGCGTCGGTGAGCTGCCTGACCTGTGCGACGGAGCGCAACACGACCCGCAGGGCGTGCTCGAGCGCCGCGCGATCGACGTCGCGATCCTGCAGCAGCCGGACCGCGCTGAACTCGATGACGCCCAGTGGGTTGCGCATGTCGTGCGCCACGGCGGCAATGTGCGTCAGGGCCGACGGGTCCGGCCCGGAGGTGGTGCCCGGCCGTGCGAAGGAGGAAGCGGGCGGCGTGCCCGGGACCGCGGCCTGATGGTGTCTGGTCATGTCTCCAACCTTGTGCGCGAGCGTGGGGGAGAACGTGGCAGGCCGATCCTAGTGCCCGGCTGGGAGCCGGGACGGTCCGCTGGACGACGTTCCGGACGATCCCGGTGAAGGCCGGCCAAGGAGGCGGTCGTACCGCTGGCGCATGAGCTCGTAGCACTCGCAGCTGCGGGCCTCGAGCCCGGCGCGGTCGAGCACGCGGATGCGCCCGTGCCGGTAGGCGATGAGCCCCGCGTGCTGCAGGGCGCCGGCCACGACGGTCACCGTCTGCCGCCGGACGCCGAGCATGACGCCGAGCAGCTCGTGACTCAGCTCGAACGAGTTGCTGGCAATACGGTCGTGGGTCATCAGCAGCCAGCGGCAGCAGCGCGCCTGCACCTGGTGCGAGGCATTGCACCCTGCCACCTGCATCACCTGCGCGAGCAGCACCTCGATGTAGCGGCCGATCAGGTCGTAGAGGGCGCCGCGTCGGTCGAGTTCCTGCCTGAAGGCGCCCACGCCGAGTCGCAGGGCGACATTCGCACCCGGCACCTGGATGAAGGTCTCGCCCGCCGAAATCGGCTCTGGCGACAGAAACGCTTCCGCCCCGAGCATCCCTTCCGCGCCCACGGTCGTTGCCTCGATGAAGGCGCCATCCGCAAGCAGGGTGGTGATCGACGCCACGCCGCTGTTGGGAAAGTAGATGTCGGTGATCCGCTCACCCGACCGGTGCAGCGACTGGCGGTGGCTGAAGGTCACAGGCTGCAGCTGGGCGGACATGCGTTGGTAGTCCGCCTGTGGCAGGGCGGCTAACAGGAGGTTCCGTGGACGGTTCGGAGAGGGCGGCGGAGCTGGCATGCGCGGCCTCGCAGTCTTGGTAATCTGGGCGGGACGCGGCGGGAGGGCACACGCGCCTGTCGGGCACCGGACGGATCTCCAGCGTTTCGTACTCCGCGGGGAGGCGCCATCAGGTGCAACGCCCAGGCCTCAGGGAATTCCCTGATGCGACCGGGCGGGCGCCGGCGCTAGCATTCGGCGTCCTGTGACGCCTCGGCGCGGGCGCAGGCGGCCCTGGAGGCTCATTTCCTGACCAACCTGGGCCGCGTTCCGGCGCGGATGAACAGCCAGAGGATTCGTGAAGTCGAAACTGCGGGTTCTGCTTGCCGACGACCACGCGACGGTTCGGGAGGGGCTCAGGGCCATCCTGAGCAGCCGGCCCGGCCTGACCGTTGTCGGCGAGGCGGGGAGTGGCGAGGAGGCGCTGGCCCGCGCGGCAGAGCTGCGGCCGGACATCGTCGTGATCGACATCTCGATGCCGCAGACGAACGGCCTCCACGCGACGAGCGCGCTCAAGGCCCAGTTGCCCGGCACCCGGGTCGTCGCGCTGACGCGCCATTCCAGTGAGGGGTACGTGCAGGAGCTCCTGTCGGCCGGGGCCGACGGGTACGTGCTCAAGCAGAGCCGGGTGGAGGAGCTGCTCCACGCGATTCGCGTGGTCGCCGACGGAGGACAGTACGTGGATGCGGCCCTGACGGCACGGGCGTACCGCACCTCGCCACACCGGCCGGTCGCGCCAGGCGACCACGGCACGCGGCTGACCGGCCGCGAGGAAGAGGTGCTGCGGCTCGTCGCGCGTGGACACAGCAACAAGGAAATTGCCGCCCGCCTCAACGTCAGCGTCAAGACCGTCGAGACCCACAAGGCCCACGCCACGGGCAAGCTGGGCCTGCAGGGACGCATCGACGTGGTGCGGTTCGCCATGCTGATGGGCTGGCTGCTCGACGACGACTGATCGGCCTGGCGCGGTTGCACACCCAGCTTGTCATGTAGGTTGCGAAACGGTGCGTTTTTGACAATACTGCTGCGCGTCATGCGTTCCCAGGACGAGGCCCCGCCGCGGAAGGTGGTCCTCATCGCCGATGACGAAGCGCCGCTGCGGCAACTGTACGCCCGGGTGCTCGCCCGCGAGGGTTTCGAGGTGGTGCAGGCCGCGAACGGCGCCGACGCGCTTCAGCGCATCGAGCCGCTCGAGCGCGTGGATGCCGCGCTGCTCGACTGGAAGATGCCGGTGATGGACGGGGCGGCCCTGTGTCGTGCCCTGCGCGCGCACCCCCGCTTCGCGCGGACCCCCATCGTGATCATCAGTGGCAACATCGACGCCCGCGAGGCGGCGGCCACCGTCGGCGCCCAGGGCGCGCTCTCGAAGCCCGCGCCCCTCGGAGCCATCAGCGCCGCCATTCGCTCGGTGCTCTCCGCCACGATCCCCGCCATCGCGACGTCCTGACGCCACGCCTGCCGCGTGGCCTCAGCGGATGTGCCGCCCGCCATCCACCCGGATGGTCTCGCCGGTCACGAAGTCGCTCTCGATCAGGAAGCGCACGGCCGCGGCGATCTCGGCCTCGGACCCCCACCGCCCCAGCGGCGTCGCGCGCTCGACAGCCGCGAGTTCCTCATCGCTCATCTCCGGCGGCGCCACGATTGGCCCCGGCGCGACGGCGTTGACGAGGATGCCGTCGGGCGCGAGCTCGAGGGCGAGCGCCTCGGTCATGGCGATGACCCCAGCCTTCGCCACGTAATACGGAAGGTATCCGGTATAGCGTGGCCGTCCACTCGCGGCGACCCAGTCGGCAAACGAGATCACCCGTCCGCCGCCCTGGCGACGCATCACCGGCGCGGCGGCATGGGCGCAGAGGAAGCTCGCCCGCAGGTCGACCGCGAGCTGGCGATCCCAGTCCTCCGCCGTGAGCTGCGTGAAGGGGATCGACTGGTAGAGCGACGCCATGTTGACGAGCACGTCGAGGCGCCCGAGCGCATCGACGGTCTCCTGCACCACCCGGGCACAGGCGGCGGCGTCGGACAGGTTCGCCTGCAGCGCGACCGCGCGCCGGCCCACCGCGCGGACGGCATCAGCCGTGTCGTCCGCCTCCGAGCGTGAGCGGTTGTACACGAGCGCGACATCCATGCCGCGCTCCGCCAGCTGGGTCGCCACGACGGCGCCGATGCGCTTGCCGCCGGTGATGAGGGCGACGCGGTCGGTGAAGGTCATGGGAAGAGCGTACTCGGAAGCGCCAGCTCAGTGCTGGATGATCCCGACCAGGATGAGGCCGAACCGGACCGTGCCGAGCGGCTTGCCCTCGAAGGCAAACGGCGCCTCGAAGACGATCCCCTGCAGATCCATGTCGTTCGTGTAGGCGCTGAGCGGGGCGCCGTCGGCCTGCTCGGGGGGATCGAGGCTGAGCGCGGCCGGGTGGGACGTGCCGATGGTGCGGGCGGAGAGTTTGGTCACGGCGTCGTAGCCAAGCGCGGCCGGATCGGCATCGAGCGCGGCAGGGCTCATCAACAGGAACTCGCGGTAGGGCGAGACGCCGAGGTGGTCACCGTTCTGCGGCTGCAGCCCGTAGCGCAAGGTGTAGACACCCGGCTCGACCGTGCGTCCCCGCACGTCCTTGAACGGGCCGGTGACGCGCATCGCCCCGACCAGGGCGCCCTGGTCCACGTTCACCCAGCTCGCGTCGCCAGCGGCATAGGGCTCGATGCCGGTGACCCACCAGACCTCCAGCCTGCCATCCCCGACCGTGACCACGGCGGGCGTACCCGCGGTGCCGTCCCCGAACCGCGCCGCGATGTCAGGCGCCAGGGAGTCCGGCACCGGCGCCGCCAGCGGCGCCGCCGAGAGCGACTGGGCCACGGCGGGGGCGGCCAGGGCCGCGCACAACATCAGCACCACCAGGATGCGACCGATCATGCGAGCCACTCTAGCAAGGCTCGGGTGAGCGCGGGCTCATCCGTACGCCCTTCGCGCCCTTCGATCACCGTCAGTTCTTGAATGTCCCCCAGAACGCCGACCGCTTGTTGGGCGCGCTCCAGCGGGTGCCGAGCCCGGTGCCGTTGAAGGCGTGGGTCTCGGCCGTGCCCATCTCCGCGTGCTCGGTTGCGGAGAAGGGATGGAACCACTGCATCGCGCCACAGCTCGGGTCGTGCTTCATCTCCTTGTTCACCGTCAACGCCACGCTGTCGTCCGGCGTCGTCACCTCGATGTACTTCTGGGTGGTCGCGAACCGCACGCGTTGGGTGTCGACGCGCACGACGTCGGTGATGAGCCCGCCGGAGAGCTCGAGCGCCAGCGCGACGAGCGCATCGCGCTGGGCGTCGGTCGCCCGGGCATCGACCGTGATCACGGCCTTCACCGCCGTCGGGGCCTCGCCGCCCATCTCACGCATGCCGAGGTTGCGATCGCCGGCAACCGCCGCGACGACAGTCAGGCCATCGAGCGGCACGCCCTGGAAGGACCCCGACGTCACCTTCCACGCCAGCACCGCCTGGCGACCCATCGTCTCGGCTTCGCTGTTCATGACGCAGCCGCCGGCGAAGACCTCCGCCGTGCGCGCCTCGACGTACTCGCCAACGAGCGGCGCGGGATCCGCCGCAGTGAGCGTCGTGACCGCCGCCGCCGCGAGCGCCACGGCGCTCAATACTGCTGTCAGGTGCTTCATGGCCGTCCTCCGGAGGCGTTCGCAGACCTCGCTCAGCCGTTGGGAAGGTGCCGGAAAGGGGCAGGATAGCCCGCGTGCCGATGGCGATCAACGGCGATCCGGCCCGGAAGGGACGGGTGCTGGGACCTCCGCGGGGACGGACCGCAGGCTGCCGCGGGCGCAGTACCATGCGGGTGAGATGCCTGAGTCACCGTCCGTGGCCTGGTACGCGCGCCCGTCGGACGAGGTCCTGCGGGATCTCGGTTCGCGCCCCGGGGGCCTCACCACCGGCGAGGCGGCGGACCGGCTCGGCCGTTCGGGCCCCAACGTCCTGCCCGTGACGCCCCCCGAACCCGCGTGGCGCATCCTCGTTGCACAGTTCCAGGGCATCGTGATCTACCTGCTCGTCGCCGCCGCCATCGTGTCGGCGGCAACCGGCGATCCGCTGGATGCCGCGGCCATCGGGGTGGTGTTACTGCTGAACGCGGGGATCGGCTTCGCGACCGAGCTGCGCGCGCGCCGGGCGATCGAGGCCTTGAGCCAGCTCGAACCCAAACGCGCCGTCGTGCTTCGCGACGGCCAGCGCCACGAGATCCAGGCCCGCAACCTCGTGCCCGGCGACGTCGTCGTCGTGGAGGCCGGCGGCGCCGTGCCGGCCGACGCACGCGTCCTCGTCGCGCACGGCCTGCGCGTCAACGAGTCGGCGCTCACCGGCGAGTCGGCCCCGGTGTCGAAGGACTCCGCCGCCGTCGCGGACGATGCGGTGCTCGCCGACCGCCGGTCGATGCTCTTCAGCGGGACGATGGTGGCCGACGGGACGGGCCGGGCGGTGGTCACGGCCACGGGCAGCGGCACGGAGCTCGGCCGGATCGGCGGGCTCGTGGGCCGGCTGGCCGAGGGCGCCACACCGCTCGAGCGGCGGCTCGACGCGCTCGGCAGCGGCCTGGTCTGGATCGCCCTCGCGGTAGCTGCGCTGGTCGTGGTCATCGGCGCGCTGCACGGCACGCCCGTGGGCGAGATGATCGAGACCGGCCTCGCGCTCGCCGTCGCCGCCGTGCCGGAGGGCCTGCCGGCCGTCGCGACGATTGCGCTCGCCGTGGGCGTGCGGCGCATGGCGCGCCGCCGCGCGCTCGTCCGACGCCTCCCCTCGGTCGAGTCGCTGGGCTCGGTCACGATCGTCTGCAGCGACAAGACCGGCACGCTCACCGCCGGGGAGATGACGGCCACCACCGTCTGGACGGCCGGCCGGACCTACGTCATCTCGGGCGCGGGGTACGCGCCCGACGGCGCCGTCACCCTGGCGGGAACAACCGTGGACATCGAGGACGACGCCGATCTGGCGCTGGCCGTCCGCGTGGGGGCACTGGCCGGACGCGGCGACGCGCGTCAGGTGGGCGGAGCCTGGACGGCGGAGGGCGATCCGACGGACGTCGCGCTGCTGGTGCTGGGGCGCAAGCTGGGGCTCCCGCGCGCGCAGCTCCTCAACGACTGGCCCGAGATCGGCGAGGTGCCCTTCTCGAGCGCCCGCCGGCTGATGGCGACGTTCCATGACACGCCGTCCGGCCGCACCGCGTGCGTCAAGGGCGCGCCGGCGCGGGTGCTGGAGGTCTGCGGCACGCTGCGCACCGCGCACGGCGTCGAGCCCCTCGACGAGGCCCGCATCCGGCAGGTGCGCGCGCAGAACGAAACGATGGCGGCGGAGGGCCTGCGGGTGCTGGCCCTGGCGTGCGGCAGCGTGACGGAGCCGTCCGAGCGCGCGCTCCAGGGGCTCGCCTTCGTCGGGCTGGTGGGCCTGATCGATCCGCCGGCGGAAGGCGTCCGGGAGACCATCACCGCCTTCCGCGACGCGGGCATCCGGACCGTGATGATCACGGGCGATCAGCGCCTGACGGCCGAGGCCGTCGGGCGGTCGCTCGGGCTCTTCGGCGAGGGCGACCAGTCGATGGATGGCCGCGAGGTGGACGCGGCCGATGACGCCGCGCTGGCCGCCGCGGTCCCGCGGGTGGCGGCCTACAGCCGTGTCTCGCCCGAGGGCAAGCTGCGGATCGTCTCGGCCGTGCAGGCACGGGGTGAGGTCGCGGCGGTGCTGGGTGACGGCGTCAACGACGCGGCGGCGCTCAAGAAGGCCGACGTCGGCGTCGCGATGGGCGGCCGCGGCACCGACGTGGCGCGCGAGGCCGCGGACGTCGTGCTGCAGGACGACAACTTCCGGACGATTGTCGCGGCTGTCGAGGAAGGCCGCGTCATCGCGGACAACATCCGGAAGTTCGTGTTCTACCTGTTCAGCTGCAACCTGGCGGAAGTCCTGGTGCTGCTCGGCACCGCCGTCGCCGGGCTGCCGCTGCCGCTGACGCCGCTGCAGATCCTCTGGATCAACCTCGTCACCGACACGTTCCCCGCGCTGGCCCTGGCGCTCGAGCCTGGCGAACCGGACGTCATGCGCCGGCGGCCGCGCAGCCCAGCGGCCGCGATCCTGTCGCGCGGCTTCCTCCAGTCCGTGGCGTTCTACGCGGCGCTCATCACCGCGGCCACGCTGGCCGGCTACACGTGGGCCCTCACGGCCCGGCCGCAGGCCGCGACGACGGTGGCGTTCATGACGCTGGCGCTGGCCCAGGTCTTCCATCTCGGCAACGCGCGCAGCCGCAACGACGTGCTGGCGCCGCGCCGCGTCGTCGCCAACGTGTGGGCGGTGGCCGCGGTGTTCACGGTGCTGGCGCTCCAGGCCGTCGCGGTCTACGCGCCGGCCGTGGCGGCCACGCTGCGCACGGTGCCGCTCGATGCGCAGGCGTGGCTCGTGGTGCTCGGCCTTGCCACCCTGCCGGCGGTCACGGGCCAGACCCTGAAGCGCGCGACCGGCCTCCGGATCGCGACGGAGACCGCATGACCGCCCCGCAGATCGTCCTCCTCTTCGTCACGTGCGCTGCCGTCATCGTGTACACGGGGACGCGCCTGTCGTTCTACGGCGACGCGATTGCGGATCGGTCGGGGCTGGGCCAGGCCTGGATTGGCGTGGCCGCGATGGCGTCGGTGACCTCGCTGCCCGAGCTCGTGACCGGCGCGAGCTCGGTCCTGTACGTCGGCGCGCCCGACATCGCCATCGGCGACGTCATCGGCAGCTGCCTGTTCAACCTGCTGCTGCTGGCCGGGCTGGACCTCGCGTCGCCCCGGCCGTTGTTCGGGCGCGTGCGCTCGGCCCACACGCTGACGGCCGCCTTTGGCGCCCTGCTGCTGGCGTTCGTCGCCATAGCCGTGGCCGGCGCGGGGCGGCTGCCCGCGATCGGCTGGTTCGGGAGCAGCAGCCTCGTGCTGTTCGGCGGCTACTTCGTCGCGGTGCGCGCCGTGTTCCTGCACGAGCGGAAGACCGGCGCGGACCTGCTGGCCGACGAGCCGGTGGAGCCGCGTCACCCGCACCTCGACCTGCGGACGGCGGTGACGTGGTATGTCGTGAATGCCGCGGTGCTGGTCGTCGCGGCGATCAGCCTGCCCGCGCTCGCGGCGGCGCTCGCCGCGCTGGCCGGGCTGTCGCACGGGTTCGTGGGCACGACGCTCGTGGCGCTGTCGACGTCGCTGCCGGAGGTGGTGGTGTCGATGGCGGCGGCCCGCATCGGCGCCTGGGATCTCGCGGTCGCCAACGTGCTCGGGAGCAACCTTTTCAACGTCGCAATCCTCGCGGTGGACGACGTGCTCTACCGGCGTCCGCTGCTCGCCGACGCGGATCCAACGCATGTGGTGACGGCCACCGCGGCGGCGGCGATGTCGTCACTGGTCGTGTGCGGTCTGGTGTACCGCCACCAGACGCGCATGGGCCGCGTGTCGTGGATCTCGGTGGCGCTGGTCGTGGTGTACGGCGTGGCGCTGGCGCTGGCCGCGCACTGAGGCGACGCGGCCCCGGGCCGCGTCGTGGGCCGCGCCCTGTCGGGCGCGGTAGGCCTCGCCGCCTGCGGCGGCTCGGTGGGACGCGCGGCTTCGCCGCTCGCGAGGACTCGTTCTCGCGGTGGACACGCTTCGAACTCGCTGGGACTCGGCGCCTTCCGGCGCCACGCTGGGACGCGCGCCTTCGGCGCGGCGCGAGGACTCGCCTTCGCTTCGCTCGACTCGCTGGGACACGGCCGCGTCGCGGCCTCGCTAGGAACGGGGTCCCTATGCCACGAGGCGTGGATCC